>NZ_JAZFBA010000004.1:0-324439 GCF_036352655.1 Serratia sp. C2(1)
CGGCTCTGCCACACGGCCGTTCTTCGGCGTGCAGCCTGCGTTGGTCGATAACCTAGGTACACCTCAGGAAGGTGCCTGCGAAGGCAATTTGGTGATCACCGATTCCTGGCCAGGCCAGGCGCGTACGTTGTTCGGTGACCATGATCGTTTTGAGCAGACTTACTTCTCCACCTTTAAAGGCATGTATTTCAGCGGTGACGGCGCCCGCCGTGATGAAGATGGATATTACTGGATCACCGGCCGTGTCGATGACGTGCTGAACGTTTCCGGGCACCGTCTGGGCACCGCAGAAATCGAGTCTGCGTTGGTCTCGCACCCGAAAATCGCCGAAGCGGCGGTAGTCGGCATTCCGCATAATATTAAAGGCCAGGCAATTTACGCCTATATCACGCTGAATCATGGCGAAGAGCCCTCTCCCGAACTCTATACCGAAGTTCGTAACTGGGTACGCAAGGAAATAGGACCGATCGCCACGCCAGACGTGTTGCACTGGACAGATTCGCTGCCCAAAACGCGCTCCGGCAAGATCATGCGCCGCATCCTGCGCAAAATCGCTGCGGGTGACACCAGCAACCTCGGTGACACATCAACCTTGGCGGACCCGGCGGTCGTCGGCAAGCTGTTGGAAGAAAAACAATCAATGAAAGTACCGTCGTAATTTTCATGAGTAGTGCCCGTTCAGTACTCTTTTACTTAGTGAATGGGTACTGAAAAAAGTACTATTACGGTTACATTGATTTAGATTCATATCATGTGGGGAGATATTCTTAACCCATTTAGTTAAGTGGTTGTTTGCTGAGGTAACCATTAATCTTATGGATGATTTAAACTCATATGTTAAAGTTGATATTATTGCTAGCAGAGTTGCGAGCATGGAAGTGATGCACTCATTTCAATCTGCTGTCTATGTTCACATTCCAATGCATTTGATAAAGTATTTTGATTTAAGATTGAATCATTATAGGGAGATAGCTAGGGGGTTAGGTATGAATAGTAATACTTAGACGCTTATATGATACTTTTGATTAAAGGTTTCGTGTTTTGTTCTGAATTGAAAGTTATATCTGTAGTTATTGCAAGGTGATGGTGTATTACCTTGATGGGAGTAGTGTTCAAGTTTTTAATTTTGTTATGCTAGTGATGGATGGCTTATCGATATGTGAGCGTACCCTTAAAATTTTAAAGAATTATTGTAATGCCAGTGAGGTTAATGGGTGGTGTGGCATGGGCTGAAAGTCATTATGAGGGTGGTTAAATGAATGAAAATTTAATGTTGTGCACACATAAGTTAGATGTTAGGGTGGTTTTTAGAGATGTAGATATGGGAAGAATAGTTCATCACCCAAATTATATGTTTTATCTTGAAGCTGGTCGGGAAGGTTGGTTTAATATTTTTGGTGTTGATCTAAATGAATTGATTATTGATAAAAAATACGGGCTAATGGTTTGTTCTTTTGAGATCTCTTACAAATCCCCAGTGTTTCTTGGTGATGTTGTTACTATAGAGACACAATTGGTAAATAGAACACGAGTGTCATTCACTTTTCTACAAAAAATATGGCGGGATGGTAAACTACTCACAAATGCAAGAGTTAAGGTTGTTGGTGCTTATGTTGATAAATATAAACCTGCTGTCTTACCAAGAGAAGATGCAGAAAAACTATTGTGAGTCGATTTTCATAAGATTTTAACTATGTTGGTTAATATTACCTATTTAAGCTATCTATCCTATATTAACACTGACTCTTCAATTATAATAGTTAGCAATGCCAGATAAAAGGCCTGGCATTGCCCGCCTTAAAGGTCACTGGGTGAAAAAATCGTTATACAGCATATAAAGGTGTGCCGCGCTCCATGAGAAATTTGGCGCTCCTTGCTGCATGCCGGTCAGTGGATTGTAGTTTTCGCGGATTGGCCCATCGGTCAGCAATCCGTCGGCATGATTGAAGAAAGCCTGCGCCATGGCTAAGGCGTCGGCACGATGGCCATAGCTTTCCATACCTTTTAGCCCGAAATATAACTGATCAACCCATACGCGTCCGCGCCAGTAAATATCCGCGCCGAACGCTGGGTTGGTCAGTGCTGCAGTGCCGAGTGGAACGTAGGTATTGAATTCGTGCGGATCTTTCTCTCAATGATTTCTCTGAAAATCTTGTTGACTCTTTCTTCGTTTAAGTAGAATAGAATCTCATCTTCATTACGTAAATGAAAACCATTGTAAATATGGTCTTCACAGAAAGGCATTCTTGGGATGTTCAGTGCCCTTGATGTGAAGTAGGTGAGTAGTGCATAACCAAAATCTTTCCCACAATTAAATCCCTGAACCCTACTGTAATCTCCATAATTTGCTCTTCCCATCCCAATGCAGTCAGATAGTAAAGGATCCTGGACAATGTGCTTGCTAATATTTAGGTTTTTAAATGCTTGCTGCGTTTGTGTTGTTACAAATGAGCCCATGCCCACCTCTGGGAATATGCTGTATTCATTTACTTGGTAATGTTCGGGCATACAGGGTTTTAATGCTGTGGAAAAGAACAACTATATATTTATGTGGTTGACATAGTGCCATTTTGATTCGAAAATGAACAGGCTTACTTGTTGTCTTCGGACAACCAGCTAATGCTTCAGCACTCTGTGAGAAGCGCCTTCGGGTGAGTGCCAACCAAAGTTTCAGTGGTCTGTGAGAAACGCCTTCGGGTGACTACAAATAGCCTCGTAGCCTGAAAGAGGAAGCCCATGTGGCGGTAACTCCGTTTAGCCTTTGAGAACGGAGATCACTTAACGGTGATGAAGGTTCCTTCAGCATTTCACTTCCGGGTACATTCCCAATCTCTGCAATTATCCTGACGGAAAACACATCCCGTCAGGGCTGGTGTTATTCGTCTTTCTATCAGGACTGACACTATGAACAGAACGAACTTTCTCTGTGTCGTTGTTTCATTTGTGAAACACCAGACTGAACAGCTGCTTCCCTACGCGAGTGTCGGAGTTGGCTTGGCCAGACTGGAAGAAGATGCATTGCTTTTGCAACGCATTTTTGTCGATCTCGAACAGGCGGCTCGGAATATCCAGAGTATGCGGAATTCTGAGGATAAACTGGCTATCGATCAAACAGTGTTCTGGGCAGCACATGCATTGGGACACCGTCAATTTTATGACCAGGTGAATCAGCGGCTCCTGCGAATGGGGTTGCGGCAAGCGATTAGGCTGGGCAACCAACTCGACCCGGAACTGTGGCAGTGTGGTTGGCAAAGTGGTTATGACGATGCTTACAGCAATGACATAGAAGCCAGGGTAGATATGGAGCAAAGCAGTATTTGTTGAATCCACACCTTTAACCATCGTCTGATTGCGCTTTCAGCAATCAGTTCCCCCAGGGAAATACCTTTCCCCTGGGATCGGTGTTTCCCTTTTTTTCAGGAGAAACACCATGTCTGTACTTTCACAATGGCCTTATCAGCCAGAACTCCAACTCATAGACCGTCTGCGCGCATTTTGGCACCGAATACAACGGAGCCAGCCGGGTGCGGAGGACCTCATTGATACCGAGTGGTTCACCAACGAAACAGGCAATGTCAGCTGTAAAGCCGTTATTTACCCAATGACTTCCGGCGGCTGGGGAGCGACTGTCGTTTCGCGTAACGGTTATCACAAGGGGGATTTTTCCTACGACTATCAATGCTTTATGACCCTCTTCCCCTCTCAGGTCGCAGCGCTGTGGGTAGCTGAACAACGCTTCAGCATTGGTCCGCAGGAAGAGTCCATACCCCAGAAAGCAAAAAAACCGCCATAGGCGGGTTCTTCTAAATAGGGCGACCGGACTCGGACAACCGGCGCTTGCGCCAGGTTTAACAACGCTTCAACGTTGGCCCGCAGGGTGAGGCCTTCAGGCCGAATAATCGAACTTGTTCGATGGAGAGTCCATATCCTGAAAAGCAAAAAACCCGCCATAGGCGGGTTCTTCTAAATATGGTGCCCGGACTCGGACAACCGGCGCTTGTGCCGGATTGAACAACGCTTCAGCGTTGGCCCGCAGGGTGAGGCCTTCAGGCCGAATAATCGAACTTGTTCGATGGAGAGTCCATATCCTGAAAAGCAAAAAACCCGCCATAGGCGGGTTCTTCTAAATATGGTGCCCGGACTCGGAATCGAACCAAGGACACGGGGATTTTCAATCCCCTGCTCTACCGACTGAGCTATCCGGGCAACGGGGCGCATTTAACCCTATTGGCCGGATATCGTCAATCGCTTTCTGTCACAAACCCGATCGGTTGCTCTTTTTTCACTCAAAAGGGTAGGGCGCTGCCTGGCGTCCGCTTCGGCCTGCGGCAATAGATATGCAGAAAATATGTGTATTTATACCATTTTGATTTTGCAGGGTTTTATTTTTATTTGATAAATAACAATAGGTTGCGATAATTCTGGTTAGAAGGGGAATAACATGATTGTTACTTGAACCTCATAAAAAAACATGCAATCATTGCGCAAATTTTGGCACTCTACGTCCCCTAACGGTGTTTCCGCTCATTTAAGTCAGAGGATTACTGGCATGACTGGTTTTGTTACTCAAGCGCCACTGCGCACCAGACATCTGAAGATGCCATCACGCCGCCGTTACCTTTCCCGAACACAGTACGCCAAGAACGCCCTGCCGACCATGCGGTAAGGCATCTTCTGATGCTCGCTGTTAGGCATTATTAAAAATAGAGCTGCGGCTCTGATTTTACTGATGTCTATCGGACGCTGCCGATACCAGTCCCCGATAGCTGCCTGATGATCTCGCGATCATGAGCCGGTCACGGTTGCGCTTTATGCGGCAACGCCGGGCATCACTTTGCCGGGATAACCTTTGTTATCTCATCGCCGTGCCCCGTGGCACCACCTCATCCTTAACCGTTTGAGAGTTAGCATGATGAAAGAATTGAAAATAGCAACAAGCGCCGGCCTGGTCGCCACCATTGAAACGTTGCGCCAGATTGTCCGCATCGAACAGACGGACTATACCGACGTGGCTGCGGTGGTGGTGTCGGTTGATGACGTTAACGCCGGTATTTTGGCGCAGTTGAAAGCCACCGGATTCGAGATCCCAACGTTTGTTGCTGTTGAAGGGGATGAACACCTCTCCCCGGACTACCTGCCGTTTATTACCGGCGTTTTTGCCCTGGCCGGCGCCAGCAAGGCGTTCTATATGGCGCAACTGGAAGCCGCTGCGGACGCCTACGAGCAGGCGCTGCTGCCGCCGTTTTTCAAAACGCTGAAGACCTATGTGGAAATGGAAAATTCCACTTTTGCCTGCCCGGGGCATCAGGGCGGGGAGTTTTTCCGCAAGCACCCGGCCGGCCGGAAGTTTTTCGAGTTCTACGGCGAAACGCTTTTCCGTTCCGACATGTGCAACGCCGACGTCAAGTTGGGTGACCTGCTGATCCACGAAGGCTCGGCCAAGGATGCGCAAAAGCATGCGGCGCGGGTCTTCAACGCCGATAAAACCTATTTCGTGCTCAACGGCACATCGGCGGCCAACAAAGTGGTGACCAATGCGCTGCTGACCCGCGGCGATTTGGTGCTGTTCGATCGCAATAACCATAAATCCAACCACCACGGCGCGCTGATCCAGGCCGGGGCGACGCCGGTGTATCTGGAGACCGCGCGCAACCCGTTTGGTTTTATCGGCGGCATCGATTCGCGGTGTTTTGACGAACGCTATCTGCGTGAGCAAATCCGTGAGGTGGCGCCGGAGAAGGCCAATGTGGCGCGGCCGTTCCGCCTGGCGATCATTCAGCTCGGCACTTACGATGGCACTATCTATAATGCGCGCCAGGTGATCGACACCATCGGCCACCTGTGCGATTACATCCTGTTTGACTCCGCCTGGGTGGGTTACGAAGGCTTTATCCCGATGCTGAAAGAGTGCTCGCCGCTGCTGCTGGAGCTGGATGAACTCGATCCGGGCATTTTCGTTACCCAGTCGGTGCATAAACAGCAGGCCGGTTTCTCGCAGACCTCGCAGATCCACAAGAAAGACGATCACATCAAGGGCCAGAAGCGTCACTGTAACCACAAGCACCTTAACAATGCTTTCATGTTGCACGCCTCGACCAGCCCGTTCTACCCGCTGTTCGCCGCGCTGGACGTTAACGCCAAGATGCATGCAGGCGCCGCCGGCCGCCGCATGTGGATGGACTGCGTGAAGCTCGGCATCGAGACGCGCAAGCAGTTGCTGGAACGCTGTTCCCAGCTGCGGCCGTTTATTCCGCTGCAGGTCGCGGGCAAGGACTGGCAGGATTACGATACTGACCTGATCGCCAACGACGCCCGTTTCTTCAACTTTGTGCCGGGCGAGGCATGGCACGGTTTCGAAGGTTATGCGCAGGACCAGTATCTGGTTGATCCGTGCAAGCTGCTGCTGACCACGCCGGGAATCGACGCAGCCACCGGCCAATACACCGAGTTCGGCGTGCCGGCCACCATTCTGGCCAACTTCCTGCGCGAGAACGGCATAGTGCCGGAGAAGTGCGATCTTAACTCGATCCTGTTCCTGCTGACCCCGGCGGAAAACCCGGCCAAGATGGAGCACCTGGTCGATATGCTGGTGCGGTTCGAACGTTACGTGGAAGAAGACGCGCCGCTGAGCGAAGTGTTGCCGACGGTGTACCGCAAGAACGAGCAGCGCTACCGCGGCTATACCCTCCGCCAGCTGTGCCAGGAAATGCACGATCTGTACGTCAGCTTCGACGTTAAGCAACTGCAAAAAGAGATGTTCCGCCAGAACCATTTCCCGCAGGTGGTGATGAACCCGCAGGACGCCAACGTGGAGTTTATCCGCGACAACGTCGAGCTGGTGCCGATCGGCCAGGCCGAAGGGCGCATCGCGGCGGAAGGCGCGTTGCCGTACCCGCCGGGCGTGCTGTGCGTAGTGCCGGGGGAAGTGTGGGGCGGAGCGGTGCAGCGTTACTTCCTGGCGCTGGAAGATGGCATCAACCGTCTGCCGGGCTTCTCACCGGAGCTGCAGGGCGTGTATATCGAGAAAAAGGATCACGGCTGGAAGCGCATTTTCGGCTATATGATCAAGCAGTAAACGCGCCTCGGGCTGCTTTGCCGCAATTAAGAGCGGCCTGCTTCGCGCAGGCGCCGCCACAGGGTGGTGCGGCTGATACCGAGGTACTGCGCGGTCGCGGCGCGATCGCCATTAAATTGCGCCAGAGCAGCCTGAACGTCTGATATGACGGGCGCAGGCGGCTCGGGCGATAACCCGACGCACACCAGCTCCGGCAGCCAGCCACAGAGCTTCTGTTCACTCAATGCCTCCGAGGGTTCGGCGCTTAAAAACAGTGCCAGCCGCTGCATCATGTTACGCAATTCGCGAATATTCCCGGGCCAGCTATAGCCCTGCAACCGTTGTAGGCAGGAAAAAATACCCTGCATCCAGGCGGCGGTAAATGGCACGCTCAGCTCTGCCAGCGCCTGTTTCAGATACCACTGGGCCAGTTCCATCACGTCCTGTTCTCGCTCACGCAGCGCGGGCAGGCTCAGGCGCAGCGTATTGAGCCGATAAAACAGATCGGGGCGAAACTCGCTGCGGCTCACCGCGTTTTCCAGGCTGCAGTGGGTGGCGCTGATAATGCGCACCTTCACCGGGATAGGGCGCTGCCCGCCCACCCGGGTGATTTCTTTTTCTTCCAGCACGCGCAGCAAGCGGCTCTGCAGAGGCAGCGGCATTTCACCGATCTCGTCGAGAAACAGCGTGCCCCCATCGGCCGTTTCAAACAGGCCGGCGCGCCCACCGCGGCGGGAGCCGGTAAACGCCCCCTCTTCATAACCGAATAACTCCGCCTCCAGCAGCGATTCGGCAATGGCGCCGCAGTTGATAGCAACGAACGGAGCCGCCGCACGGCGGGAAAAGCATTCCTGATGAATGGCCTGGGCGGCCAACTCTTTGCCGGTGCCGGTTTCCCCCTGGATAAGCACTGCGGCGGATGAGCGGCCATAAAGCGCGATCGTGCGGCGAACGTTCTCCATTATCGGTGAATCGCCGCGCAGGTGGTTTATCCCATAACGCGCGCGCAGGGTTTCGCGGCCGGAGGGGGGCTTGCGCGGTTGGGCCGCGCCTTGCAGGGAACGCGTCCTGCTCAGCGCTTCATGAAAAGCCTGGCGCACCGTGGCGGTCGAATAGATGAGCACGCCTGCAAGCGCCGCTTCCTGAGCCAGATCGGTAATCAGCCCGGCGCCGACCACCGCCTGAACGCCTTTCGCTTTTAATTCATTGAGTTGCTCGCGCGCTTCTTCTTTAGTGACGTAGCTGCGCTGTTCCAGTTGTAAATCAAACGCGTGCTGAAATTCCAGCAGCTCCGGCAGCGTTTTTTTATAGGTAATGATGCCTACTGACGAGGCCATGCGGCGCGCCTTGGCCAATGCCTGCACGATGTCAAAGCCGCCCGGTTTGATCAGCACCACCGGCACGGAAAGGCGGCTTTTCAAATAGGCGCCGTTGGAGCCTGCGGCAATGATGACGTCGCAGCGCTCGGTGAGTAATTTTTGGCGGATATGCTGCACGGCTTTTTCAAAGCCCAACTGAATGGGGGTGATGCTTGCCAGGCTGTCGAATTCCAGGCTGATATCCCGCAGCAAGTCAAACAGGCGCGTGACGGAGACGATCCAGATGGCGGGCTTGTCGCCGGCGCCGTCCGGCAGAGCTGAGGAGTAAGCCATAGGTTCAACATGCATGCGGGAACATACCTATGGTTGTAGGCGTGTTTCACGCATGTTTCAAGCCAGGAGTGTGAAACGTTTCATGAAACGTTAACCGGGGCGCATTTTTTGAAATGTCGGCCTGGCTCAGCGATGAGGTTTGCTTATCTTTTTGATTAACATTGTTTTTTCATGGGTCCGATTTTAAGCCAGGGTTGGTACGTCCCTTGCTTTATTGCCGATACCTGAAAATAACAGCTGTCTGCAAGAGGATAAGCCTATGACATCCCCCTCTCCGGGCCAGGCCTTTCGTGCCGCATTAAGTAAAGAAAGCCCGTTGCAAATTGTCGGGACCATCAATGCAAATCATGCGCTGCTGGCGCAACGCGCCGGTTTTCAAGCCATCTATCTTTCCGGCGGCGGCGTGGCGGCTGGCTCGCTGGGGCTGCCCGATTTAGGCATTTCCACGCTTGATGATGTGCTGACCGATGTGCGGCGGATAACCGACGTTTGCCCGTTGCCGCTGCTGGTGGACGCGGACATTGGATTCGGCGCTTCGGCCTTCAACGTGGCGCGCACCGTGAAGGCTATCGGCAAAGCCGGAGCGGCGGCGCTGCATATCGAAGATCAGGTTGGCGCCAAGCGTTGCGGGCACCGGCCAAATAAGGCCATTGTGTCTACGGCGGAGATGGTCGATCGCATCAAGGCGGCGGTGGATGCCCGCACCGATCCCAATTTTGCCATCATGGCGCGCACCGATGCGCTGGCCGTGGAAGGGATTGAGGCAGCGCTCGATCGCGCCCGGGCCTACATCGAAGCCGGGGCGGATATGCTGTTTCCCGAGGCGGTGACCGAGCTGGAGATCTACCGTCGATTCGCCGGCGCGGTGGCGGTGCCCATTTTGGCCAATATCACCGAGTTCGGCGCGACGCCGCTGTTTACTACTGAAGAATTGAAAAGCGCGCATGTTGCGATGGCGCTCTATCCTTTATCTGCATTCCGCGCCATGAATCGAGCGGCGGAAAATGTTTATCGGGTTCTGCGCCGGGAAGGCACGCAAAAAAACGTCATCGACCAAATGCAAACTCGTCACGAGCTTTACGAGAGCATTGGTTACTACCAGTTCGAAGAGAAATTGGATGCCTTGTTTGCCCGCGAACGCGGCGAATAAGGTTTTCTTCGCCAATATCACAGAGAGGCTGACATGACAGATACAAGCCCCCAACAGACACCCTCAGGCAATAAACCGAAAAAATCCGTTGCCTTATCTGGCGTGGTCGCCGGCAATACCGCGCTGTGTACCGTCGGCAGAAACGGCAACGATTTGCACTACCGCGGTTATGACATTCTCGAGCTGGCGCATTATTGTGAGTTTGAAGAGGTGGCCTATTTGCTGATCCACGGCAAATTGCCCACCCGGCACGAGCTGGACGCTTATAAGGTCAAACTCAAAGCGCTGCGCGACGTGCCGATGAACGTCAAAACGGTGTTGGAAGCGCTGCCCGCCGCCTCGCATCCCATGGACGTCATGCGTACCGGCGTCTCCGCATTGGGCTGCGTTTTGCCGGAGAAAGACGCACATGGCACCCCGGGCGCCCGCGATATCGCCGACAAACTCCTGGCCTCGCTCGGTTCCATGCTGCTGTACTGGTATCACTATAGCCACAACGGCAAACGCATTGAGACGGAAACGGATGACGACTCGATTGGCGGCCATTTCCTCCATTTGCTGCATGGCGCCAAGCCCACGGAAAGCTGGGAAAAGGCGATGCACGCCTCGCTGGTGCTCTACGCCGAACATGAATTCAACGCTTCTACCTTTACCGGCCGGGTGATTGCCGGTACCGGTTCGGACATTTATTCGGCGATTGCCGGCGCGATTGGCGCGCTGCGCGGCCCTAAACACGGCGGCGCCAATGAAGTCTCTCTGGAAATCCAGCAGCGTTATGAAACGCCGGAAGAGGCGGAGACCGACATCCGCAAACGCATCGAGAACAAAGAGGTGATCATCGGTTTTGGCCACCCGGTGTATACCCTCGCCGATCCCCGTCATCAGGTCATCAAACGCATTGCGCATCAACTGGTGGAAGAAGCGGGGCAGCCGAAGCTGTTCAATATCGCCGACCGATTGGAGAGCGTGCTGTGGGAAACCAAAAAAATGTTCCCTAACCTCGATTGGTTCTCGGCGGTCTCTTACAACATGATGGGCGTGCCTGCTGAAATGTTCACGCCGCTGTTTGTCATCGCCCGTGTTACCGGTTGGTCGGCGCATATTATTGAGCAGCGCCTCGACAACAAGATTATCCGGCCTGCGGCGGCCTATATCGGCCCGCAGGAGCGCGCTTTTGTGCCCGTCGATCAGCGTCAATAAACCGGCGGCCGCATGGCGCCGCATTTGCCAATAATCATAAAACAGGAAGATAGCCTTATGTCCGCCTCCGTGCTCAACATCCGTCCGGATTTCGATCGTGAAATGGTCGATATTGTTGATTATGTTATGAATTTTGAGGTTACATCTGCACTGGCATATGAAACCGCGCACTATTGCTTTCTCGATACGCTGGGTTGCGGCCTGGAAGCGCTGCAATATCCGGCCTGCAGGAAGCTGCTCGGGCCAATAGTGCCGGGCACCCAGGTGCCCCACGGCGCACGCGTGCCGGGGACGCAGTTTCAGCTCGATCCGGTGCAGGCGGCCTTCAATATTGGCACCATGATCCGCTGGCTCGATTTTAACGATACCTGGCTGGCGGCTGAGTGGGGGCACCCTTCGGATAATCTGGGCGGGATCCTGGCGGTGGCGGACTGGCTGTCGCGCAATGCGGTGGCCGGTGGGAAAGCGCCTCTGACGATCGGGCAAGTGCTTGGCGGCATGATCAAGGCTCATGAAATTCAGGGCTGCATTGCGCTCGAGAACTCCTTTAACCGCGTCGGCCTGGATCATGTTTTGCTGGTGAAAGTCGCTTCCACGGCGGTGGTGGCAGCGATGTTGGGGTTGTCCCGCGACGAAATCCTCAACGCCGTCTCGCTGGCCTGGGTGGATGGCCAGGCGCTGCGTACCTACCGCCATTCGCCCAATACCGGCACGCGTAAGTCCTGGGCGGCCGGCGACGCCACCTCACGGGCAGTGCGACTGGCGCTGATGGCGCAAACGGGGGAGATGGGCTATCCCTCGGCGCTCAGCGCCAAGACCTGGGGATTTTGCGACGTGCTGTTCAACGGTGAACCGCTGCGCTTTCAGCGCCCCTATGGCTCTTACGTGATGGAAAACGTGCTGTTCAAGATCGCTTTCCCGGCGGAGTTCCATGCTCAGACGGCGGTAGAAGCCGCAATGACGCTGCATCAACGGATGTTGGCGGCGGGCAAAAGCGCAGCGGATATCGGCAAAGTGAGCATTCGCACTCATGAAGCCTGCATCCGCATTATCGATAAGCAGGGGCCGCTTGATAACCCGGCGGATCGCGATCACTGCATTCAGTATATGGTGGCCATCGCGCTGCTGTTCGGGCGCCTGACTGCAGCAGATTACGAAGACAAGGTGGCGCAGGATCAACGCATCGACAGCTTGCGCGCCAAGATCGGCTGTGTGGAAGACCCCGCTTTTACCGCCGACTACCACGATCCCGAGAAGCGTTCTATCGCTAACGCCATTACGTTGGAATTTAGCGACGGCAGCCGCTTCGAGGAGGTCGAGGTGCAATACCCGATCGGGCACGCCCGCCGTCGCCAGGACGGTATCCCTTTGCTGATTGAAAAATTCACCACTAACCTGGGGCGCCAGTTCCCGCTCCGGCAGCAGCAGCGGATTTTGGCTATCTCTTTGGATCGGCGGCGTTTAGAGCAGATGCCGGTGCATGAATACCTCGATCTGTACGTGATTTAAACGCCGCATCTGCAGCGATAAGCCGAAAAAAGGGCCGGTTTTTATGCCGGCCCTGATTATTTTCCGCCTGGAGCGCATTACCTTCTGCGATAACTCTTCTGCGCGTTGTTCACCTTCACCAGATAACGGCGTGACTCGCTGGCCGGGTGCTTGGTGGTCAGCGTCTGGTAAATGTCACCCGGCTGCATGCCGTTGATGATACTCACCGCGCGGGTTCTGTCGCTGGAGAACACACGCAACACGCTGCCTGCGCCGCCGTTATAGGCGGTGATCACCGCATAGCGGCGCGAGGTCGGGTTCTGAATGCCGCCCAGGTAGTTGTTTTGCAGGATCGCCAGATAAGCGGTGCCGGTGTCGATGTTGTTCTCCGGATCGAACAGGTAACTGCGGCTTGGCGTACCCCATTTCCCGCGCATCTGGAACACGTCTTTACCGGCGGTATGCTGCACAACCTGCATCAGGCCAAGCGCATCCGAACCGCTGACCGCATACGGGTTAAAGCTGGATTCGGTCTGCATGATCGCCAGGATCAGCGACTCTTCCACACCGTATTTCTCCGACGCCTTGCGTACCATCGGCAGGTACTTGTGCGCACGTTGATCCAGGTGGTTTGGCACCAACTGAATGGTGACCGAGTAAATCACGTGCAGGCCGGAAGTGCGTTTTTGCAGCTTGGTTTGCAGCAGATAGTCGGCAAAATGCGCCGCACGCCATTCCCAGCGGATCGGTGCGCCTTTGTTATCCAGCACCTGGCCGTACAGGAACGGCTCTTTACTGATCTGGATATCGTTGACGTCGGAATAGAGATCGATTGAACCCGGATCGTCGCCCATCAGCAGGGTGCTGATGATCGCCTGGCGCAGGTGAGCGGCAGGATCGGTAGTGGCGATGGTTTCAATGGTGATCGCACCAGAATCAAAGTTGATGTGGCTACGGGTTTGATACTGATCGGTATATTTAACGTAATCTTTTGGCCCGGCGATCAGAACTTCGTTCAGACCCCAGATATTCTCGATGTTGTGGGCAAACTGGCCCATCAGGATCTCGAAACCGTTGGTGTCTTTGACCCAGGCTTCGTTGACTTCGGTGCTTTTTTTGCCGGAACAGGAAATAAGCAGGGGCGCTATCACTAGCAAAGCTATAATTTTCTTCATCTTAAAGCCGTATACGAGAAGTATTGGAAGGGCCAGCGCCTGGCCCCAACAGCATTATTCGCTCGGTGGCGTGTAGCCTTCGATGTGCACGTCGTGCCCTTCGAACAGGAATTTGACCATTTCGGCTTCCAGCAGTTTGCGGTCATCCACGTTCATCATGTTCAGCTTTTTCTCGTTGATTAGCATGGTCTGCTTTTTCATCCATTCGGCCCAGGCCTCTTTCGAGATCTCGTTATAGATGCGTTTGCCTACGTCACCCGGGTAAAGCTGGAAGTCCTGCCCTTCGGCATCGCGCTGCAAGAAGGTACAAAAAATGGTTCTGCTCATGCTAATTCCTCATCAATGGCGTTATCGCCATATAAATTTTGTTGGAGCGGGGAGTGTTTTGCCAACTGTTGCAACAGGCGGTCAACCGGCGCTGCCAGCCCGACGGCGGGCGGTTGCGCCAGGTTATACCAGAGACCGACCCCCTCATCCATACTGCCGCCGGCATCCTTCATTTCCAGCCACATTGGCACAATATCGAGATGGAAATGGCTGAATGTGTGACGAAATGCGGTCAACTGCTCCAGGCGATTGCCTTTCAGACCGCGCTGTTGCAGCCAGAGTTCCATCTCTTCGCGTTCGCTGAACTGCGGGAAGCAAAACAGCCCGCCCCACAGCCCTACGGCCGGGCGCTGTTCCAGCCAGGCCCGCTCGCCGCTCTGCAGCAATAAGAAGTAGGCGGTTTTTTCCGGCAGCGTCTGCTTCGGTTTTTTGCCGGGGTATTTTGCCCAGCTGTGGTTAGCGTAAGCGATGCAGCCGGTGTTAAGGGGGCACAGCTCGCATTTGGGTTTGGAGCGGGTGCAGACCATCGCGCCCAGGTCCATCATCGCCTGATTGAACTGGCCGACGCCCTTGGCCGGGGTGACGTCTTCACTGATCCGCCACAGGCGGTTCTCTACGTCTTTTTTGCCCGGCCAGCCCTCAACTGCATAGCAGCGGGCCAGCACGCGCTTCACGTTGCCGTCGAGGATCGGATAGTGTTGGCCGAGCGCCAGCGACAGCACCGCACCGGCTGTTGAACGGCCGATGCCGGGCAAAGCGGCGATTTCGTCAAAGGTTGTCGGGAACTCGCCGCCGTGCTGTGCGACAATGGTTTGTGCAGCCTTGTGCAGGTTGCGTGCGCGGGCGTAGTAGCCCAGGCCGGTCCACAGGTGCAGCACTTCGTCCAGCGGCGCTTCTGCCAAGGCGCGTACGTTGGGAAAGCGCGCCATAAAACGCTGAAAGTAAGGAATAACGGTGGCAACCTGAGTTTGTTGCAACATGACCTCGGAGAGCCATACTTGATAGGCGGTCTTATCAAGCTGCCACGGCAGGGTTTTACGGCCGTAACGCTGGTACCAGTCAAGCACCACCTGTGCGAACTGTTGTGCTTGCATCATAAGCAGATTCGATATCCGGCAGAAAATGAAGCGAGATTGCAGCATAGAGTCATGTTGCTGTAAACCGGAACTTTCCGACGTCGCACCGCAGGTATCAAGATGAACACTTGCTAAACCAAGGTATCTTTGCATAATGCGCGTTTCCCTAATTGGCAGCCAAACAGACAGAAAGCACTATGATTAATGACGTCATCTCCCCGGAATTTGATGAGAACGGCCGCGCGATGCGCCGTATCCGCAGTTTTGTCCGCCGCCAGGGGCGGTTGACCAAAGGCCAGCAGCACGCGCTGGACAACTATTGGCCGGTGATGGGCGTGGAGTATCAGGCTGAACCTGTCGATATCGCCGCACTGTTCGGACGCGAAGCGCCGACCGTGCTGGAGATCGGTTTTGGCATGGGCGCCTCGCTGGTGACCATGGCGAGCAACAATCCACAGCAGAATTTCCTGGGGATTGAGGTGCATTCGCCGGGCGTGGGCGCTTGTCTGGCTGACGCCACAGAAGCGGAATTGAGCAACCTGCGCGTGATGTGTCACGACGCGGTTGAAGTGCTGGAGAATATGATCCCGGACGGATCGCTGGACATGGTGCAGCTGTTTTTCCCCGATCCGTGGCACAAAGCGCGCCACAACAAACGCCGCATCGTACAGACGCCGTTTGTTGAACTGGTGCGACGCAAACTGAAAGTCGGCGGCGTGTTCCATATGGCCACCGACTGGCAACCTTATGCAGAACATATGTTAGAGGTTATGAACGGGATCTCAGGCTACCGTAATCTTTCCAGCGATAATGATTACGTGCCGCGTCCGGATTCACGCCCGCTGACAAAATTTGAATTACGCGGCCAGCGTCTGGGACATGGCGTTTGGGATTTGATGTTTGAGAGGAAAGAATAATGGCTAAGAACCGCAGTCGTCGTTTACGTAAAAAGTTACACATTGAAGAGTTTCAGGAGCTGGGTTTCTCCGTAGCATGGCGCTTTGCCGAAGGCACCGCGGTTGAGGATATCGACAGCACGCTGGACGCTTTCATCGACGAAGTGATTGAGCCGAATGGCCTGGCGTTTGACGGCAGCGGCTACCTGCAGTGGGAAGGGCTAATCTGCCTGCAAACCATCGGGCATTGCACCGACGAGCAGCGCGAACTGGTCAAAAAATGGCTGGAAGCGCGCAAGCTGTCTGACGTTAAGGTCAGCGATCTGTTCGATATTTGGTGGGATTGATTTTGCCAGCCTGATGAGCGCGGCATCGCGCCGCGTTGTTCATTGATTTAAGGTGCCCTAACGGCACCTTAGACTGTGGACAACCCGCCGAAAAACGTGGTTTTCGGTGGGTTGGGGTAAAACAGAAAATCTGATTCTTTGTTTTTATTGGCACTCACAGCACTGCTTTTAACTACAGAGGACTTTTTCAGCATTCTCAGGTGCCTTAACGGCACCTTTGTTTTATGCCCAATAGATTTCAAGTTGCGGCTAAGCGGCAAGTATGAGAATCCCCGGAAGCTTACTCAGGTAAGTGACCGGGGTGAGCAAACGCAGCCAATAAATAACGCTGCGGCTTGAAAGATGAAGGGCAATCCGGAGTGTGACCTAGGTGGTAACGACATTGGATAACGCGTTGCTGGATGACATCCTGCAACAGGTGCGCCCGCTGATTGGCAAAGGTAAGGTGGCGGACTATATACCGGCGCTGGCGGAAGTGGCCGCCGACCGCTTGGCGATCGCCGTTTGCACCGTCGACGGCGAAATGTTCCAGGCCGGAGACGCCACGGAACGTTTCTCTATTCAGTCCATTTCCAAGGTGCTGAGCCTGACGCTGGCGCTGACGCGCTACCAGGAACACGAGATTTGGCAGCGGGTCGGCAAAGAGCCTTCCGGTCTGCCGTTCAACTCGCTGTTGCAGTTGGAAATGGAACAGGGCAAGCCGCGCAATCCGTTTATCAACCCCGGCGCGCTGGTGGTGTGCGACATGCTGCAAACCCGGCTCAGCGCCCCTAAACAGCGGATGCTGGAAGTGGTGCGGCAGCTGACCGGCGAAGACGATCTGGCTTATGATTCCCGCGTGGCGCGCTCCGAGTTCGAACACTCCGATCGCAATGCGGCGATAGCCTATTTGATGAAGTCGTTCGGCAATTTCGAAAACGACGTGCTCACCGTTCTGCAAACCTATTTCCACTACTGCGCGCTGCGCATGAGCTGCGTGGAGCTGGCGCGCAGTTTTGCCTATCTGGCCAATCACGGGCGCGATCTCAGCGGGCGTGAAGTGATAAGCCCGCTGCAAGCCCGCCAGATCAATGCGCTGATGATGACCAGCGGTATGTACGACGGCGCGGGGGAGTTTGCCTACCGGGTGGGCATGCCGGGCAAATCTGGCGTGGGCGGCGGCATTGTCGCTATCGTGCCCGATGAGCTGTCGATCGCCGTCTGGTCGCCGGAGCTGGATGCATCCGGTAACTCCCTGGCGGGAACTGCGGCGCTGGAACTGTTGTCTCAACGGATTAGCCGTTCGATTTTTTAATCCCACCACGGAAGGGAGTCAGGAGAAAATATGTTAAAGAAAACCGGGTTAGCCTTACTGCTGTTGACCGCTTCACAGGCGCATGCCGAATATCAGTGCAGCGTTAAACCTCAGGACGACGTGATCATCAGCCCGCAGAACGTGCAGGTGACTGGCGCCAGCGGCAATTTGCAGATTTCGGCGGATGGCGATGTCACCCGTAACGGCCAGGCGCTGAGCCTCAACGACAGCCAGCGTCAGAAAGCGTTCAGTTACCAGAGTGCATTGCGCAAAGAACTGCCGTGGATCGACAAGGGCGCGCAGCAGCATCTGGAAAAAGCGCGGGTGGCGCTGGACAAGGTGATCGTGAAGGAATTGGGTAGCGACAGCAATGTGCGCAACCGCCTGACCACGCTGAACGACCAACTTAAGCAGCAGATGAACCGCATTATCGAACACCGCAGCGACGGCCTGGCCTTCCACCACAAGGCGATTGACCAAGTTGAGCAGGATGGCCGCAACCTGGTGCAGCAAAGCATGGGCGGCGTGTTGCAAGACAGCCTGAACGAGATGGGCGTCAAGCAGGCCGCCAGCAGCGGCGGTAACCCGTTGCAGGCGATTATGGGCAACCTGGGTGGCCTGCAGAAGGCGATTCAGAACGAATGGAACAACCAGGAGCAGGATTTCCAGAACTTTGGTCACGACGTCTGCAACCGCGTTACCGGCCTGGAAACCCAGCGTAAAGACCTGCTTAACGCGTTGAAGTAACATTAGCTTTATCACTATCGGAGCGTTTTTTGACCTGCTGACGACTATCTGACAAACTGGCTAAACTATAATCAATTGCCAAAAGGATTTTGCATTGATGCCAGTGATATTTCGTTTTAAAGGGTATAAGTTTTTCTTTTACTCAAATGAAGGCGATCCTTAGAGCCTGCTCATATTCATGTCAGAGACGCGGGGGACGGAAGCCAAGTTCTGGTTGACGCCGGTTGTGCAACTGGCACGCAATGATGGGTTTAATTCCAGAGTATTAAAAGAGTTAACTGGAATTATTGAAGATCACCAGTCGCTGTTTTTGGAGGCCTGGAATGAGTATTTCAGGTAAAGCTGTCAGCTTTGATGAGGTGACAATGTGGGTGGAACTGAGCGATGCCAGAATTATTGGTGTTCCGCTAACATGGTTCCCCCGGTTGCTGAATGCAACGGATGAACAACGCGTTTGCTATGAGTTGAGTGCTTGTGGGATCCATTGGGATGCGTTGGATGAAGATATTTCCGTTGAGGGTTTGCTAAAGGGGCGTGGCGATGTGACACATCGCCCCCATCAGGCGGCCTGAGACACAGGTCCGTTAAATCAATAAAAAAGCGCTGATAATTCAGCGCTTTTTTTTATTCATCCGCCAGGAACAGCTCCAGCAGCGAGTTAAGGAACAGCTTGCCTTTTTCAGTGATCTGCCAGTATTCCGCCGTTTCCTCCAGATAGCCTTTTGCCAGCGCTTCATCCAGCTGTGGGCGAATAACGCTTTCGTCCAGCCCGGTGTAGTGAGCGAAATCGGCGCGCGGCGCGGCCTCCAGCAGGCGGAAGCGGTTCATAAAGAACTCGAACGGCCGATCTGCCGTCGTCACCTCATGCTGCTTGTCCATGTACTTGCCCTGCATAAAACCGCGCGGATGCTTGGTTTTCGCGGTGCGCAGAATGCGGCCGTCGCTGAAGGTCAGCTTGCCGTGCGCGCCGCAGCCAATCCCAAGATAGTCGCCGAAGCGCCAGTAGTTGAGGTTGTGCCGGCACTGGTAGCCCGGCTTGGCGTAGGCCGAGGTTTCATACTGCCGGTAGCCGGCGGCGCTCAGCAGTTGGTGGCCGCGTTCGAAGATGTCCCACAGCGCATCGTCGTCCGGCAGCACAGGTGGCCGCGAGCTGAACAGGGTGTTCGGCTCGATGGTCAGCTGATACCACGACAGGTGCGGCGGATTCAGAGCGATCGCCTGGCGCAGATCGTCCAGCGCCTCTTCCAGCGACTGGTCCGGTAAACCGTGCATCAGATCGAGGTTAAAACTGCGTAAGCCGAGACCGGTGGCCAGGTGTGCCGCGCGCTTGGCCTCTTCCGGGCCGTGAATGCGCCCCAGACGGGTTAACTTCTCCGCGCTGAAGCTCTGCACGCCGATCGAGATGCGGTTCACACCGGCGCGCTGGTAGCCGCTGAAGCGATCGGCTTCCACGGTGCCGGGGTTGGCCTCCATGGTGATCTCCGCGTCATCGGCGACGCGAATACGCGCCCGCACGCCGTCGAGCAGCGATTGCATCGCCTCGGCGCTCAGCAGGCTGGGGGTACCGCCACCGATAAAAATGGTGCTGATTTCCCGGCCGCCGGCCAGCGGCAGATCGGCATCCAGATCGGCCAGCAGGTGATCGACGTATTCCTGATGCGGCACTTCACCCTTCAACGCGTGCGAGTTGAAGTCGCAGTACGGGCATTTCTGCACGCACCACGGGATGTGAATGTACAAACTCAGCGGGGGCAGCTTAAGCATTGCGCATGGCTTCCAGCATCAGCTTCAGCGCCTTGCCGCGGTGTGACACCGCGCTCTTCTCGTCGCGGCTCAGTTCGGCGGCGGTGCGGCCCAACTCCGGGACGTAGAAGACGGGATCGTAACCGAAACCACCGGCACCGGCGGATTCAAAAGCGATTTCACCCGCCCAGCTACCGTGGAACACCAGCGGCGTAGGGTCTTCTGCATGGCGCATGTACACCAACACGCAGTGGAACTGCGCGCCGCGGCTGCCTTGCGGCACGTCTTTC
The DNA here is from genome assembly GCF_036352655.1 of Serratia sp. C2(1). NCBI lineage: Bacteria > Pseudomonadati > Pseudomonadota > Gammaproteobacteria > Enterobacterales > Yersiniaceae > Serratia > Serratia sp. C2(1). The sequence goes on from NZ_JAZFBA010000004.1 coordinate 20,440, forward strand.
AGCGCCACCAGCAGCTTGTCGAGATTTTGTTGGTCAGAAGCGTCTACGCCGGCGTAGCGCGCAGAGTAGATGCCAGGAGCGCCGCCCAGGGCGTCCACCGCCAGGCCGGAGTCATCGGCGATCGCCGGCAGGCCGGTGATTTGCGCCGCGTGACGGGCTTTCAGGATGGCGTTTTCGATAAACGTCAGGCCGGTTTCCTCGGCGGAATCCACGCCCAGCTCGGTTTGTGCGACCACGTTCAGACCGAAATCGGCCAGCAGGTCGGCGAGTTCACGCACTTTTCCCGGGTTACCGGTGGCAAGAACGACTTTTTGCATGATGACTACCTTGAAAATTATTCGATAAGCGCCGCGACCACGGCGGGGATCTGTTGCGGATTAACGATGCGTAACTGTTTGTGCCGCCCCAGTTCGCCTTTCTCGATGGTGACGTTGCTTTTCGCCACTTTAAACTGCTTGGCGATAAACTTGATCAGATGGGCGTTGGCCTGGCCGTCAACCGGCGGAGCGGTAATGGCGACTTTCAGTTCGTCGCCATGCAAACCGATAATCTGGTCGCGGCTGGCTTTCGGCTGAATATATAGCCTGATTGCCAGCCCGTCCAGCACGGGGGTGACTGCACTCACAGCAGGAACCAGATCTCACCGAACAGATCCATACCCAGGTAGTTGATCAGATACAGGATCAGGATCACCACCATCGCTGAAAAATCGATACCGCCCATGGCCGGAAGAATGCGGCGGATCGGGGCCATCAGGGGTTCCGTCAACTGATACATCACATAGTCAATCGGGCTGCGGCCCTGGCTGATCCAGCTCATCAGGGCGCGGATAATCATCACCCAGAAGATCAGATAACCGGCCGACTTGACCAGCGAAATCAGGCCAAACAGCAGGTTATACGGGCTGAGTGACATCGCGCCGCCCTGGATCAGCAGCAGCAGCGGATACTTGATGGTCATCAGCAGGAACGCCAGCAACAGCGAAGCGCTGTCGACAGGCCCCAGCGACGGGATGATGCGACGCAGCGGGCCGACCACCGGCTGGGTGATCTTCACCACGAACTGGGCGAACGGGTTATAAAAATCGGTACGCGTCCACTGCATCCAAATGCGCAGCAGCAGTACCATGACGTAAAGATCAATAACGGTTTTGACCAAAAAAGTCAGCGTTAGCATGAAAGGGTCCTTCTCCTTAACTCTCGGTTATTTAAAATGATTTTTCCATTTCCTGCGCACGGGAAACCGCCGCGCGCATGGCTTTGGCCACGGTCTCCGGCAGTTGTTGCTCGTTGAAGACCCGCAGCGCTTCGGCGGTGGTGCCGCCTTTGGAGGTGACCTGCTCGCGCAGGGTCGATAATGGCGTCTCCGGGTTGGCTTCCACCAGCGCGGCGGCGCCGGAAGCGGCTTGTTGTACCAGCTCGCGCGCGGTTTGGCTGTCGAAGCCCATGCGCTCGGCTTCTTGCTGCATGGCTTCCATAAACAGGAAGAAGTAGGCCGGTGCGCTGCCTGCGGCGGCGATGACGCCGTTGATGCCGTTTTCGTCATCCACCCAGCAAACCTTGCCGACGGAGGCCATCAAATCGCCGGTGTAGTCGCGATCCTGCTGGCTGACCTGCGGCGGCGCGTACAGGCCGCTCATGCCTTTGCCAACCAGAGACGGGGTATTGGGCATAATGCGCACGATGCTCAGCTTGTCGCTCAACAGTTGGTAAAAACGGCTGACCTGAATGCCGGCGGCGATCGACAGCACCAGCTTGCCGGAGAAGTCGATCTGCTGCAGCGGCTGGCAGACGTCGGCCATCATCTGCGGCTTTACCGCCAGCACCACGACCTCGGCCTCGCGCGCGCAGGCCAGGTTGTCGCTGCTGCTGATGATGCCGTAGTCCGCCGCCAGCGCATCGCGGTTTTTAGCCGAAGGCGCACAGACGCTGATGAGTTTAGCCGGGTATCCGCCCGCCACCAGGCCGGCGATAATCGCGCGCGCCATGTTGCCGGCGCCAATAAAGGTAATCTTACGGTGTTGCATCAAAATTCCTCGTTATATGTCAGGCCGGTGAATAATCACGAGCGCCAAAAATTGCGGTGCCGATACGCACCAGGGTGCTGCCTGCGGCAATCGCCGCCGCCATATCATCCGTCATGCCCATCGACAGGGTATCCACCTGCGGATAATGCTGTTGCAGGGCCAGGAAGGCGTCGCTCATCTGGCCGAAGACCGCCAACTGGCGCTGGTAGTTTTCTTCCGGAGCCGGAATCGCCATCAGCCCACGCAGCCTAAGGTTCGGCAACGCGGCTACCGCCTCTGCCAGCGCCGGTAATTCAGCCAGTACAATGCCAGATTTACTCTGTTCATCGCTGATATTAATTTGGATCAGAACGTTAAGCGGCGGCATGCCCGCCGGGCGTTGATCGCTGAGCCGTTGGGCGATACGCAGCCGATCCACCGTGTGGCACCAGGCGAAGTGCTCCGCCACCAGCCGGCTTTTATTGGATTGCAGCGGGCCGATAAAGTGCCAATCCAGCGTTGCGCCTTCCGGCAGCGTGGCGAAATGCTGAACTTTATCCACGCCTTCCTGTACGTAATTCTCGCCAAAAGCACGCTGGCCGGCGGCGATGGCTTCTGCGATCGCCGCCACAGGTTTGGTTTTGCTGACTGCAAGCAGAGTGATTTCTTCTGGAGCGCGTGCGCAACCTTGAGCGGCTGCCGCGATGCGGCTTCTGACATCCTGCAGATTCTGTTGGATAGTGCTCATTATTGACCCAGGAGATTGATATGGATATCGATGAATTCGTGGCCCTTAGTGTAAAGCATAATGCTTCCGATCTGCACCTTTGTGCGGGTCACCAACCCATGTTGCGCATTGATGGTGAACTGCAACCGCTGGAAGGGGCAGAAATACTGACCCAGGAGCGAATGCACCAGCTGTGCGGCACGCTGCTGCAACCGCCGCAGCGGCAGCATTTGCAGCAACAGGGCCAGCTCGATCTGGCGTTGACGCTGGAGGGTGATATTCGGCTGCGCGCCAATTTCTTTTTGCAGAATCTGGGGGTATCCATTGCGTTGCGGTTGATTGCCGGCCGCTGCCCGACGCTGGCGGCGTTAGCGGCACCGGGCATTGTCCCCGCGCTGCTGCAGCGTGAGGACGGCCTGATACTGGTCACCGGCGCGACCGGCAGCGGTAAATCCACCACGTTGGCGGCGATGATTGACGACATCAATCAGCATCAACGGCGGCATATCATCACGCTGGAAGACCCGATCGAGTTTATGCACCGCAGCCGGAAGTCGCTGATCCAACAGCGTGAGCTGGGCCGCGACAGCCACAGCTTTGATGAAGCGCTACGCGCCGCGCTGCGTGAAGATCCGGATGTGATTCTGTTGGGGGAATTGCGCGATACCACCACCATTCGTTTGGCGCTCACTGCGGCGGAAACCGGCCACCTGGTGCTGGCGACGCTGCATACCCGCAGCGCGCCGCAGGCGGTGGATCGTTTGGTCGATGTTTTCCCGGCGGAAGAAAAGCCTTATGTGCGCTCACAGCTGGCCGCCAGCCTGCAGGCGGTGATTGCGCAAAAGTTGCTGAGCAGGCCCGGCGGCGGGCGGGTGGCGATCTTCGAGGTACTGACGGCGACTGCGGCGGTCAGCAGCATGATCCGCGAAGGCAAAACCCATCAGCTCGCCAGCGTGCTGCAAACCGGCGCACAGTCCGGCATGCAGACCTTTGAGCAGGGATTGCAGCAGCGAATCAAAGCCGGGTTGCTTGGGGGAGAAGAAGGGGCGTGACGGGCCGGTCAGCCCAAGTGCCGTTCGAACCAGCTTTCCAGGATGACCACCGCGGAGGCGGAGTCCACGCTGCCTTTGTCCAGCGCGCGGAAACCGCCGCGATCGAACAAATTGGCGCGGGCTTCGACGGTGCTGAGGCGTTCGTCATGCAGCGCGACCTGCACGCCGAAGCGGCCATGCAGGCGGTTGGCGAACTTGCGTGCCTGCTCGGTCACCAACTGCTCGGTGCCATCCATATTCAACGGCAGGCCGACCACCACCAGATCCGGCTGCCACTCTTTCAGCAGTTTTTCGATCTTTTGCCAGTCCGGAGAGCCGTCCTGCGCCTTGAATGCCGCCAACGCGCGGGCGCTGCCGGTGAGTTCCTGACCTATGGCCGCGCCGATGCTTTTGGTGCCGAAGTCGAAGGCGATAATGGTGCGGTTGGTCATCAGGCGTGTCCTGCTTGGTTGGCAATGCTGCGGATATCGATGCCAAGACGGTTGGCGGCTTCGCGCCAGCGGCTGGCGATCGGCGTATGGAACAGAATGTCGGTGTCGGCTTCGATGGTCAGCCAGGCGTTTTCCAACACTTCCTGTTCCAGTTGGCCTTTTTCCCAGCCGGCATAGCCGAGCGCAACCAGTACGTCATCCGGCTGCTCCGGGGTGCCGAGCGTTTCCAGCACGTCTTTCGAGGTGGTGATCATGGTATCCGGTGAAATCTGGATGCTGGAGCCGAAGCCACTGCGTGGCGTGTGCAGGATAAACCCGCGATCGTCCGCCAATGGGCCGCCGGCGAATACCGGTTTATCCAGGCTGATGGCCGGATTGCGAGCGGGCGGCATGATCTTCAGCTTGCTCAACACCGTTTCCACCGTGAACTGTTCCACCGGTTTGTTGATCACCAGGCCCATGGCGCCGTCTTCATTGTGCTCACAGACGTAAATCACCGAGCGTTTGAAGCGAGGATCCTGAAGAGATGGCATGGCGATAAGAAAATGGTGCTGTAAATTCATGGCGTTATTTAAGGTAATTGAGTGGTGAGAAGTTAAACAGCCGCCAGTATGCGGCTATACCCGTCGGCTTTCAAGCCGCAGCGTTGTTGGCTGCATGCGCTCATCCCAGTTACTTACTTAAGTAAGCGCCAGGGTAAGCCCGTGCCGGTCTGAAAGGTCAGGACTGCGGGCGACAGCGCCGCCCGCATGGCGGGTTACTTAGCTGCCAGACGCTTTTCGATCGCGTCCATCAGCATGCCGGTGATGGAAACCGGGAAAGCCGCTTCGATTTCGCGTGCACAGGTTGGGCTGGTGACGTTGATCTCGGTCAGACGATCGCCAATTACGTCCAGGCCAACGAAGATCAGGCCTTTCTCTTTCAGCGTCGGGGCCACTGCGCGGGCAATTTTCCAGTCGCTTTCGCTCAGAGGGCGCGGTTCACCACGGCCACCGGCCGCCAGATTACCACGGGTTTCACCCTGCGCCGGGATACGCGCCAGGCAGTACGGCACCGGTTCTCCGTCAACCACCAGAATGCGCTTATCGCCTTCCTTGATCGCCGGCAGGAAGTTCTGCGCCATGCAGAAACGGCTACCATGTTCGGTCAGGGTTTCGATAATCACCGACAGGTTAGGATCGTCCTGCTTCACGCGGAAGATGGACGCGCCGCCCATGCCGTCCAGCGGTTTGAGGATAATGTCGCCGTGCTGCTGGTGGAATTTGCGGATGTGGGCTGCGCTACGGCTGACCAGAGTGTCCGGCGTCAGCTCCGGGAACCAGGCGGTGAACAGCTTCTCGTTGCAGTCACGCAGGCTCTGAGGCTTGTTGACCACCAGCGTGCCTTTCACCTCTGCGCGCTCCAGAATGTAGGTCGCGTAGATGTATTCGGTATCGAATGGCGGATCCTTGCGCATCAGAATCACGTCCAGATCCTGCAGCGCCAGATCTTGTTCGGCTCCGAAGCTGAACCAGCTCTCTTTATCTTCTTTCACGCTCAGCAAACGGGTGCGGGCGCGTCCATCACCGGCGTGCAGATAGAGATCGTTCATCTCCATGTAGTGCAGTTCCCAGCCACGGCGCTGCGCTTCGAGCAGCATGGCGAAGCTGGTGTCTTTCTTGATATTGATGGAGGCGATAGGGTCCATCACGATGCCGAGCTTAATCATTTTCTCTCCTTTAACCCAGATCGCCGAAACGTACCTGCAAAGCGGTAATTGCGGTGAGCGCTGTAGTTTCTGTACGCAGAACGCGTGGCCCCAGCAGGATATCAGTAAATCCGTAGCCTGTGGTCATCGCAATTTCGTCGGCGGATAACCCGCCTTCCGGCCCAATCAGCAAGCGGACATGGTCCACCGGCAGCGGCAGGGTATTGATGCTGTGGTTGGCGCGCGGGTGCAGGTTAAGCTTCAGACTGCCGTCCTGCTCGGCGCACCAGGCTTCCAGCTGCATGGCCTCGCGAATTTCCGGGATGCGGTTGCGGCCGCATTGTTCGCAGGCGGCGACGGCGATTTTTTGCCATTGCTGAATTTTTTTCGCCAAACGCTCGCCATCCAGCTTGACGCCGCAGCGTTCGGAAAATAGCGGGGTGATGACGTTAACGCCCAGTTCGATGGATTTCTGAATGGTGAACTCCATCTTCTCCCCGCGGGAAATCACCTGGCCCAGGTGCAGATTGAGCGGCGACTCGCGGTCTTCCAACTGGCCGGCGCTGAGTTGCACCTGCACGCTTTTCTTATCAACCCGAACGATCTCGGCGTTAAACACCCGGTTGCTGCCGTCGAACAGTTGCAACGCTTGGCCGGCGCTCATGCGCAGCACGCGCCCGACGTGGTTGGCGGCGTCTTCGCTCAACGCGATTTCCGCATTGTCGATCAAGGGCTGCGGGTGATAAATGCGGGGTATACGCATGTGAATATTCGATCCTGACTAATGTGCAGTCATCAGTGCTGCAGCTTTAAAAAAAAGAGTATATACCCAAAGTAATTGAAGCTGCAGCAAGGCGGCAAGTGAGTGCATCCCGATGAGCTTACTTAAGTAAGTGATTCGGGAGACAAATCTGCCGGGAGCAGATTTGAACGCTGCTTGCAGCGGCCCCTTAAGGGGCGTGGCCCACGGATGGGCCACGTAACCGTAAGCAGCCAACACCGCTGCAGTTTTAAGTACGAAGGGGATTTAGCCTTTTCGTTGCTGGCAAGCCTGTTGAATATAGGCGTTATGGTTGCCCTGAACCTTGGCGATGCGTGCTTCGCGCAGGCATTCCCATTGGTTGACCGGATATTGGCGGTTCCACACCTCGAACAACTGGGTTTGCTGGCGTGAAAGCCGCAGTTGGTAACGGTCGCGCATATAGAAATAGGTGCGTGCGATAGCGCCACGGGCGCGGGCCGGCGGCTCAGCCTGCTTATTTTTGAAATCCACTTTCATCGGGCATTGGCCGTACTGGCCTTCGCCGCCTTTCCACTGGCTGTACATAAAGTTATTGCGATCGCCGTTCACTTCCCCGATAGCCGGTTGCAGGTTGTGCAGATCGGTTTCGATTTGGCGGTAGGTCGCGTCTTTATTGCAGTTTTTGCGGCCGCCCTGCTGCCAGCATTGCAATTGGTGGCCGAACTGCCAGGCCGGCACCACGTGTTCCCATTCAATGCGCTGCGCGCGCTGGGCGTTTTTACGCGCCTGATAGCCGCAGCTGTTGAGATCGGGAATACCTTTTTTACCCTGCCAGTCGATCCGGCATCCGCAATAAAAAGAGCCGGGCGCATCCCGATTGATTTTGGCCGCCGCTGTCTTGGCCTGAGAAAAATTATTGATGCCGTGGGCGTGCGCGGCACCTGCAATGAAAACCACCATAAACAGAATTTTGCGAAGCATATTCCAAAACAGCTCGAAATTGGAAAAGCAGGCAGGGTAACGGAAGTTTAGGGTAGTGGCAAATGGCGATATTTACTTGTTTTAACGTATAAATCGTTTAGTTAAGAGGTTTCGTTAGCGATAAATCTCAGTCTTTCGCCGCACTGGCGGCAGCGGTATTCGCTTTCACCGCGCAGCACCCGATTATGACGGCGCACGGTGAGCTGGTGCTGCTGACAACCGCACAGGTAGGGGAAGGTTTTGCTTTGCACCGAGGCGATTTCAAACTGGTGGGTACGGCTGGCGGGCACCCGCAAGACGTTTTCCATCATGTGGCGCCATTCGCGGCCATGCGGCGGTACGCGGCCAAACTGGCGGAACACCAGCAGGTGCGCCAGCTCATGCGGCACCACTTCATCGATAAACGGCTGCTGATTTTCCATTAACAGCACTGGATTCAGCCTGATTTCCCAGGCTTGCAGCCAGGCAGTGCCCGCAGTGGTACCGCGCTGCTGGTAAACGACTTTGGGTTCAGGAAAATCGACGGAAAAATGCTGGCGGGCCAGCTGAAGCTTTTCCCGCAGACAGCGCATTACCGCCTGTTGCAGCGCAATGGGGATTCTTACTTTGTTCATTGCCGCTAGCTTAAGCAAAGGCGCACCGGCTGGCAACAAGGCGGAAAACTAATTCTTCGTTCACTCCCGGCAGGTTTTTCACCGCATTGATAACCCGATCGTCTCCGATGGATTGTAATCAATGTGTTAACTGCGGGATAATAAAGCGTGCATGCTGAGTCTGTACCCGCAGCGCTCACCGTATGAGGTTGGAAAAAACCCCCTGAAGTAATACCTTGCTGATATAGAGGTTATTATGCGATTCAGCGCAATAACCGACTGATTAAAAATACGTAAGGTGTGGGAGGTTTTTTGCCGCAGCCTGCCCCGGGCATGCTGAGTAAGTGTGAATTTAACGCAGCTGATGTTGCAAGTGAGAGATCAATGTCGAATAAACCGTTCCATTATCAAGATCCGTTCCCGCTGAAGAAAGACGATACCGAATACTATCTGCTGAGCCGCGATCACGTTTCTGTGAGTGAGTTTGAAGGCCAGGAAATCCTGAAAGTTGCCCCTGAAGCGTTAACCCTGCTCGCACAGCATGCCTTCCATGACGCTTCGTTCATGCTGCGCCCGGCGCACCAACAGCAGGTTGCCGATATCCTTGACGATCCGGACGCCAGTGAAAACGATAAGTACGTTGCGCTGCAATTTCTGCGTAACTCAGAAATCGCCGCCAAGGGTATTTTGCCAACCTGCCAGGATACCGGCACCGCGATCATCATGGGGAAAAAGGGCCAGCGCGTCTGGACCGGCGGTGGCGATGAAGAAGCGCTGTCGCGCGGGGTGTACAACACCTTTATCGAAGACAACCTGCGCTATTCGCAAAACGCCGCGCTGGACATGTACAAAGAGGTCAACACCGGCAGCAACCTGCCGGCGCAGATCGATCTCTACAGCGTGGACGGTGAAGAATACAAGTTCCTGTGCGTCGCCAAAGGCGGCGGTTCGGCCAACAAAACCTATCTGTATCAAGAAACCAAGGCGCTGCTGTCGCCGGGCAAGCTGAAAGATTACCTGGTCGATAAAATGCGCACGCTGGGCACCGCGGCCTGCCCGCCTTACCACGTGGCATTTGTCATTGGCGGCACCTCGGCTGAAGCCACGTTGAAAACCGTCAAGCTGGCATCGACCAAGTACTACGACGGTCTGCCGACCGAAGGCAACGAACACGGCCAGGCGTTCCGTGATGTGGCGCTGGAAGAAGAGCTGCTGAAAGAAGCGCAAAATCTGGGGCTGGGCGCGCAATTTGGCGGTAAATACTTTGCGCACGATATCCGCGTGGTGCGTTTGCCGCGCCATGGCGCATCCTGCCCGGTTGGTATGGGCGTTTCCTGTTCCGCTGACCGCAACATCAAGGGCAAAATCAACCGCGACGGCATCTGGCTCGAGAAGCTGGAGCACAATCCGGGCAAATTTATCCCGCAGGAGCTGCGCCAGGCCGGAGAGGGCGAGGCGATCAAGGTCGACCTCAACCGCCCTATGGCCGATATCCTCAAACAGCTGTCGCAGTACCCGGTATCGACCCGCCTGTCGCTGAGCGGCACTATCATCGTTGGTCGCGACATCGCGCACGCCAAGCTGAAAGAGCGGTTGGATCGCGGCGAAGGTTTGCCGCAATACGTTAAGGATCACCCGATTTACTACGCCGGTCCGGCCAAAACGCCGGACGGTTACGCCTCGGGTTCGTTGGGGCCGACCACCGCCGGGCGCATGGATTCTTACGTTGATTTGCTGCAATCCCACGGCGGCAGCATGATCATGCTGGCGAAGGGTAACCGTAGCCAGCAGGTGACGGATGCCTGTAACAAACACGGCGGTTTCTATCTTGGCAGCATCGGCGGCCCGGCAGCGGTACTGGCGCAGCAAAGCATCAAGAGCCTGACCTGCGTGGAATACCCGGAACTGGGGATGGAAGCGATCTGGAAAATCGAAGTAGAAGATTTCCCGGCGTTTATTTTGGTGGATGACAAAGGCAATGACTTCTTCCAGAAGATCCAGGCCGGCCAGTGTTCGCGCTGCGTGAAATAACCCTTCAAAACGGTTGCCGCCTGATAGAGGCGGCAACTTTCAGACTGAATCCCACCCTGTGTAAAGTCCTGTAGCCCGCTGGACGCCTTGTTTTAACCTGTATACCCTACGCGCAAAGCAGTAAAACGTGCACAAAGGCATATTTGTAACAGAAGGTTCGGTAAAAATGAGAACGCAGGAAAATCACATCAGGGATCTGCTGGTCTGGATTGAAGACAATCTGACTAATCCGCTGTCATTGGATATCGTGTCCGCCAAATCAGGCTACTCGAAATGGTATCTGCAGCGGCTTTTCAAGAAGCAGACCGGCCTGTCGCTGGCGTCGTATATTCGCGCACGACGTTTGTATCTGGCCGCTTTCGCTTTGCGTTTCACGCGAAAGAGCATTCTTGATATTTCCGTAGAATATCAATTTGATAACCAACAAACCTTTTCCCGCTGTTTCAAAAAACACTTCGCCGAATCCCCCAGCGTCTACCGCCATGCCCGTAAGCAGGACTTCAGCCACCTGGTGCGTTCGCTGTCCGCCGGTCAGCCTGGCGATATTAAGGTCGATCGCGTCACCGTCTATAAAGGTCAGTATCTCCTCAGAGGGAAAAGTTACGCCTATCACCTGGACATTGAGCATCTGGATAAGTCGCATCTGCATCTGCGCAGCGGAATCAAAGAGAATTTCTATAAGCTGCTTGGTGGCCGCCCTTCGTTGATCTATGCGCTAACCCATTTCAGGCCGGATGGGGAACGGGTCAGGGTGGACTATTCGCTCGGCGTAGAGGCGGGCAGTTCTGTCAATGCCGATCCCGAACTGGAGCCGCTGCCGGACATCCACGGCGATTTTTGCCGCTTTTGTTATTCCGGCAAGCCGGTGGCACTGAACGACCACGTGGTACAGATATACACTCAGATATTGCCGGAGCTCGGCCTGGCCCGCCAGGAAGGGCCTGACCTGACGATGTTCAGCTATTCGCTCAATGAGCGGGAGGAGCTGCATCTGGAGCTTCAGCACCTGGTACCCGTAATCCCTCTGGGCTGATAGGCCCCGCCGTGCGATTTTTCTGTTGCACGATATCGGCCATTACCGCCAGGGCGATTTCCGCCGGCGTTTTACTGCCGAGCGGTAGCCCGATTGGCGCATGAATGCGTTCCAGCTCTTGTGGGCTGAATTCGGCAATCTGCTGCAGGCGCTGGCGGCGGCGTGCGCTGTTGCGCAGCGAGCCCATGGCGCCGATGTAAAATGCCGGCGTGTGTATGGCCTCCATCAGCGTCAGATCGTCCATTCGCGGGTCGTGAGTCAGCGCCACAATGGCGGTATTGGCGTGGCATCCGCCGTCCTCAATAAACTTGGCCGGGAACTGGCGCAGCAGCGTCACGCCGGGCCTGAGCTGGGACGCGAAATTATCCAGCGCCTCCGGGCGGTTTTCACACACCAGCACGTCGAACCCCAACGAACTGGCGAAATCGGCGCAATACAACGCCACGCTCGACAACCCGGCAATCAGCAAGCGCGGTGCAGCGGCGATATTCAACGTGATGTGTTGCCCATTGCGCTCCACCTGGGTAGCGCTGGCGAAGTCGGACAGTTCCAGGCTGTGGCAGGCATCGGGTAAGACCAGACGTTTGACCAACGCGTGGTGTCCGTCCAGCGCGCCGGCGATTTTTGTCAGATAGCCTATGCTGCCCTCACCCGCGGGCAGGCATTCAATCAGCACGTCCAGCACGCCGCCGCAGGGCAAGGCCACGTTCGGTTCCAGGCCGCCTTCACCGTAACGGATCACCTGGCTGGCCGCCTGATATTCCCCGGCCGCCACGCGCCGCAGAAAATCCTCTTCCACGCAGCCGCCGGACAGCGAACCGCAGTAATCCCCGCTCTGGGTCGCCGCCAACAGCGCCCCGGGCGATCGCGGCGAGGAGCCGTAAGTATTCAGTACGGTACACAGCCACACCGGCTGCTGTTTCAGCCAGCTTATCGCCTGGCTGATCACGGTGATATCAAGATGCTGCATAGATGAGTTTACTCGCTGGCCGGTAGCTGTGACGGAAGATCAATATCCTGCACGACGCTTGCCCGATCAAGAGGCAGCAGATAAACCGCTTCCCCTTGCAGCAGCTCGCGCGCGCCATTATCCCCGCGCAACAGGCAAAGCCTCTTGCGCAATGGAGCGGAAAAGCCGACCGGGTGGCCCGGCCGTTGGCCGAAGCAGGGGCGAGCTATCGCATGCTGCTGCAGCGCATCGGCGACCAGACGGAAGATGTCGGGTGTGACGAACGGCATATCCGCCAGATGGATCAACCAGCCCTGCCAGTGCGGCGTAGCGCCAACGCCGGCGGCAATGGAATCCCCGAGACCTGCGCTGGCGAGCAGCGTGACCGGCACCCGATACGCGGCGCAAACCTGCTGTACCCACCGGTTATCCGGCCGGGTGACGACCCACACCGGCAAACCGGAGGCCAGCGCCTGACGCAAGGTATGTTCAAACAACGGGCGCCGGCAGCCCGTCTCATCCGCAAACTCAGCGTTTAATTTGTTGCCTTCGCCACCGGCCCGCGAGAAACGTTCTCCATGCCCGGCGGCGGCGATCACTATGCCTGTCGTCATCTGCTCAGCCCGAATTTGCGCAACTATTGATTACCTTACCGCCAATGCGTGTTTTTGATATGTGTTTTTGTTGAAAACAGGATGTTAATCATCACATAATTTTGGTTATAAGCATATGCTTATGACGTCTACGGCAAGGTCGTCAGCGTTTGCGCAACAACACCGCGAACACAAAACAACAATAAAGATGTGAAGGACTTTTTATGAGCAATTTTAACCCGTCACGGCGTCGCTTTATCAAAAGCGCCGTGATCGCGGGGGTATCCGTCTACCTCGCGCCCCTCTACAGCCGAGCCTACGCCGCGCTGTTTGAACAAAAGATTCTTCAGTCGCCTAACTGGGACGCCCATGAGAAACGCGTGCGTTTCCGCATCGACGGCCGTGCCAAGGTGATGGGACAGAAGGTGTTCGCCCGCGATATCCGCGCGGTCGATATGCCGCACTGGCCACAAAAGCAGGCGCACGCCTTTATTCTGCGCGTGACCAAGGCCGACAGGCTGTTTGCGGGCCTCGATCTCTCGTTGCTGGGCGATGACCTGCAGCCGGATCGTCTGGTGACGGCGGAAGATTTGGCGCGTGACGGCCTGGCTTTCCCGGCGTTTTATGGCGACGACATGCTGCTGCCCGTAGGCAAGACGCCGGCCTACCTGGGGCAAGCGGTGGCGATCCTGATTTATCACGATTTTGCCCGCTTCCGCTTTGCCAAGGACAAGCTGAAGTTCCGTGAAGATACCCTTAAATACGGTGCCGAGACCGGCCCGCTGGAGCGCGATCCCTGGGGCACCTTCCGCTATGTGCGGGTGGGCGGCGACCAGCCGTTCGATGACGATCGTTTCTCCAGCCTGAAAGACACGCCGATTTTCCCGGTATCGATGAAAAAACACCTGCCGGTCTGGCCGGAAGGTCGCGAAGGCGGCAAGCTGGATCAAGAAGGCATGCATTATGCCGGGGTGATCGCGGCAGAGCTGCAAACGCCGCCGGATGATTGGCTGGTGCTGCCGCGGCGCTACACCACGCAGTCTGTCGACACTTCGGCTCTGGAGCCGGACAACGCCAACGGCTGGTTCGATGAAGCGACGCAAACCCTGCATCTGGTCGTGCCGACCCAGTCACCGCAAGAAGTGGCCGACGAAATGCCGCGTATGCTGGCCAAACGCAATCCTGCGGTGAAACAGCTGATTTTGCACCCTTGCTACACCGTCGGTTACGGTTCGAAAGACCATTATAACTTCCCCTATTACGGCGCAGTGGCGGCGCTGTATGGCGACGGGCGCCCGGTACGGCTGGCCAATGATCGCTTCGAGCAGTTCCAGACGGCGCTGAAGCGCCACGCCTTCGACATGAATTACCGCATTGCGGTCAACCGCCAAACCGGCGTACTGCAATCGTTCCACGGTGAGATGACGGCAGACGGTGGTGGCCGCAGCAACTTTACGCCGTCGGTGGTGATGGTGGCGGCGACGGCGGCACAGTCGATTTACTACTTCCCGAAAAGCGATTTGTCGGCGGTGGGGCTGGCTTCGCGTGCCATCGACGCCGGTTCGGCACGCGGCTACGGCACGCTGCAAAGCATGGCCGCCACTGAGATGATGGTGGATGAACTGGCGGCAGAGTTGAAGATCGACCCTATCGAGTTCCGTTTGCGCAACGTACTGAAGTCCGGTATGAAAAATACCCAGGGCGCTATTCCTGCCGGCGCTATTCGTGCTGATGAAGTGCTGGAGAAGGCGGCGAAGCACGAGATGTGGCTGCAACGTGCCCAGCGTAAGGCGGAGTTCGAGAGCAAGAACCCGGGCAAACGCTACGGCGTTGGCTTTGGCTGCGTGCAAAAAGACTTCGGTACCGGTGCGGAAACCTCCTTTGCTCGCGTCGAAGTGAGCGAAGAGGGGCGCATTACCTTGCACCACAGCGGCGCAGAGATGGGCACCGGCATGTCGACCTCGCAATCGGTGCTGTGCGCGCAGTGGCTTGGCAAGCCGGCGGATGAGGCGCACTTCTCGGTAACCGACTGGTCAGTGCTGCCGATGGTCACCAGCGGCGATCCTTACATCATGTCGCAGGCCGAGCAGGATCAGTTGCAAACCGACCCCGCCTGGACGCCAAGCTACTGTTCGCCGTCCAGCGCCAGCAACTCGGCGTATTACTTTTCCCACAGCACGCGCGAAGCGGCCCGGCTGATCTTCAACCACGGTCTGTGGCCGGCGGCGATGGCGCTGTGGCAGGCGGGTATCGGCGGTGGTCAGGCGGCGCCGCTGGTGGTGCGCAGAGAGGACGCGCGCTGGGTAGAAGGCGGGCTGACTGCCGCCGGCATGGAGGTGTTGAGCCTGGAGATGTTGGCGAAAAAAGCCTACCAGATGGGCGGTATCACTGGTGCAGCGGTGCACGTGTTTAATCGCTGGCAGTGGGCGGAGGCGGATTTCACGCTGAGCGGTAATGGTGAGCGCCTGCCGATCGACGGGTTGGCGGTGCGCAATGCCAACGGCGAGTTTAAAACGCTGCCTCGCACCCAGGCATATTATCCGCCGACCCAGCGCAATAACGCGGCGGTGACCTATTACAGCGCCGTCGGCACGTTGGCGGAAGTGGCGGTGGATATCGCCACCGGCCAGGTGGAACTGCTTAACCATCATTCGATCATGGAGTGCGGCAACCTGATTGTGCCGGAACTGGTTTCCGGTCAGCTCCAGGGTGGGCTGGCGATGGGCATCGGCCATGCGTTGCACGAATATTTACCCTTGTACGAAGACGGGCCGGGTAACGGCACCTGGAACTTTAACCGTTACCACCTGCCGCGCGCCAGCGATGTGGCGGTCTGGAAGCAGACCGGCGATATCCTGCCCGCACTGTCGGAAACCGATCCGCCAAAAGGCATGGCCGAAGTGGTGATGATCCCGGTGGTCGCCGCGTTGGTTAATGCCATCGCCCATGCCACAGGCCACCGTTTCCGTGATTTGCCCGTTCGTGCAGAAAATATTCGTGAGGTATTACAATGAGCATTAAAACCCAGCCGATCTCCCTGACCGTCAACGATAAACAGTATGGCCCGATCGAGGTGCCGGAAGGGCTGATGATGATCGACTTCCTGCATGAATATCTCGATCTGACCGGTTCGCGCCTGGGCTGCGGGCAGGGCATTTGTCACGCCTGCGTGGCGATTGTCGATCACCCGAGCGGCACCAGTGAGGAAGTGCGCACCTGCATCACCGGCGCGCATTTTTTCAGCGGCAAGAAAGTGCGTACCGTCGAAGGGCACGCCAGGGTGGATGAACACGGCGAGGTGGTCGAGCTTTCGCCGATCCAGCAGGCCTTTCTCGAACATTACAGCTTCCAGTGCGGCTACTGCACGCCGGGCTTCGTCAACGCCGCCACCCTTTTTGTGGAAAAGCTCAAGCGTGAACCCATTGCGCGCGATCGGCTGGAAAGCGCCATCGAGCAGGCGCTGGACAACCATATCTGCCGCTGTACCGGCTATGTGCGCTACTACGAAGCGGTGCGCGACGTGGTGCTGAAGACGCCGGGTCTGGTGAAGGAGACGGCGCGATGAAAAAACGTCTCGCACTGTTGATTCTGCTGGTGGCGATTATCGTTATCGCCCTGCTGTGGTGGCGGGAAAACCGCCGCTACGACGGTCCGGTGCAGCAGGTGACCGCCAGCGCCGAACAAATCGTCCGGGGGCGCTACCTGGCCCAGGCCGCCGACTGCGCAGCTTGCCATACCGCCAGCGGCGGCGCGCCTTTGGCGGGCGGCTATCCGTTGGATACGCCGTTCGGCACTATTTATGGCAGCAACCTGACGCCGTCGGCCGACCACGGCATTGGCCGCTGGACCAAAGATGATTTCTTCCTGGCCTTGACTCAGGGCGTGGCACCGGGCGGGCGCCATCTGTACCCGGCGATGCCTTATACTTCGTATAAAGGGATTTCGCGCCAGGATGCCGATGATATTTACGCCTATTTGATGACGCGCCCGGCGGTGGATGTCGCCATCCCGGAAAACGCCATGCCGTTCCCGTTTAACCAACGTATGGCGCTGATTGGCTGGAACCTGTTGTTCCGCAATCAGGATCCTTTGCCGGCCAGTTCGCAGGGGACTTCGGCACAGTGGCAACGTGGCCGCTATCTGGCGGATACGCTGGGCCATTGCGGGGAGTGCCATACGCCACGCGGCATGCTGGGCCAGATGGATCTCGGGAAACCGATGCAGGGTGGCGAACTGGGGCGTTTTATGGCGCCGGACATTACCCCGCAGGGGTTGGCGCAACGCGGTTGGACGCCGGACGACCTGAACCGCTTCCTGGCAACCGGCATTGCGCCGCAGGGCAGCGCTTTCAGCGAAATGCATATGGTGGTGGATCTCAGCACCCGCCATTTGACGCCGGAAGACCATCAGGCGTTGGCTACTTATCTGATGGGTGAGCAACCGCCGACCGCGGTGCCGGTAAAAGTGGGGCAGGGCAGCGATGCCGGGCGCATCAGCTATCTGGATCAGTGTTCCGGTTGTCATGCGCGTGAAGGCGAGGGTAAACCGCATGTGGCGGTCGCGATGCGCGATAACGCGACGCTGCGCCAGCCGGACGCTAAAAACCTGATTGTCTCGGTGCTGGACGGTTTGCCGGCGCAGCAGTTCCCCAACGGCGAAAGCATGCAGAGCATGCCGGCCTTTGGTGCGCGGCTGGATGATGCGCAGGTGGCCGAATTGGTGAACTATCTGCGGGTCACCTGGGGCGGGTTGCCGGGCGACATCACTGCCGAGCAGGTGAAGAAGCTGCGAAATCAGCCTTGATCAAGAAGGGGCTCAGCGTGCTGAGCCCCTTTATTCTACTCGCGATTATCCGCCGGTGGTTCACCCAATACCGGCATGCCTTCTTCATCCCAGACTATCGGTTTAATCCGCGTATGTCGATTGGGGTCATAGAGCGGATCGCCCTCGATTTCCGTGTAATTGCGCGCATGGTAAACCAACAGATCCCGGCCCTGCTCGTCGAGGGTAAAGCTGTTGTGTCCGGGGCCGAATTGGCGGTTTTTGGCGCTGGTGCGGAATATCGGCTGGCTGGCTTTGTGCCATTGGGTTGCGTCGGTGATGTCACTGTCGATATCGGCCCAGAGCAGCCCGATGCAGTAATTTTCATCGGTGGCGCTGGCGGAGTAGCTGATAAATATCCGTTGGCCATGAGTAATCACGGCAGGTCCTTCATTCACCTCGAAACCCACGATTTCCCAAGGGAGTTCCGGCTTGCTGAGCAGCACCGGTTTGCCCTTTAGCGTCCACGGATTTTCCATCTCCGCCAGGTAAAGATTGGAGTTGCCGCTGATGGCCGGATCCTTTTGCGCCCATAAATAATAGTGTTTGCCGCGGTGCTCAAAATGGGTAGCGTCGAGAGAGAAACTGTCGATATGGCTGTATACCCTGCCTTTTTCTGTCCACTCCCCGGTTAACGGATTATCCGCGCTGCATTCCAGCGCAAACATACGGTGCTGGAACAGGCCATCTGCAATGTCGGGGCTGTGGGCGGCGGCAAAATACAAATACCACTTGCCGTCGATAAAGTGCAGCTCCGGCGCCCAGATCAGCGCGCTCATTGGCCCTTGCTGCGGCTTTCTCCATACTACCTTTGCCGTAGCCTGCGGCAGTTCGTCGAGGCTGCGCGCCCGGCGAAGCTCCAGGCGATCGTATTCCGGCACCGAGGCGGTGAAATAGTAATAGCCATCGCTGTGGCGCAACACAAAGGGATCGGCCCGCTGTTCGATAAAGGGATTAGGGTAGTCTCGCATTACGGGCTCCTTACGGGTGTTTGGTTTCTAGCTGCTGCTCACGGTAATCGGCCAGTTCCTGGTAATTGACCCGGCGCTTTTCCAGATCGATCTGAATCTGCTGCATCAGTTGGCGATCGACCTTCAGCAGGCGCACTACGCCGGCGGTGATCAGATAACCAATGCCCGGGATCACGGTGAACAACAATACGATACTATTCAGTGCACTGGCGCTTTGGCTGGCCGCATCGGCCTGATAGCCGGAATACGACATCAGGAAGCCGACCATGGCGCCGGCTACCGCCAGCCCGACTTTCAGGAAGAACAGATTGCCGGAGAAGCTGATGCCGGTGATGCGTTTGCCGGTTTTCCACTCGCCATAGTCGTCCACATCAGCCATTAACGACCAGTGCAGCGGTGAAGGGATTTGGTGCAAGATATTCAGCAGGAAGTAGGCGACCACGATTAATGAGGTCAACTGAGGGTTGAGGAAGTAAAAACCGCAGGAAAACGCCGCCAGCACGATATTGGTCCAAAAGAACACTTTCAGTTTGCAGAAGCGGTCGGTCAGCGGTTTCGCCAATGCGCTGCCGATCATCATGCCGACTACGCCCAGCGCGATAAACAGGCTGGCGAATGAGGTTGACTGCTGCATGACGTAGGTCACGTAATACATGGTGGCCGCCATGCGGATAAAACCGGGGCAAACGTTGCAGAAGGTCAGCAGCAGAATGCGCACCCATTGGTCATTTTTCCACACGTCTTTCAGATCGGATTTGAGCGCGTCGTGGGTCGGCACCGCCGGGCGTATGCGTTCTTTGACCGTGGCAAAGCAGAACAGAAACATGAACAGGGCGATCAGCGCCAGTACGCCCATCGCCATCTGATAGCCGCGCGCCTTGTCGGCGCCGCCAAACCAGTCGGCCATCGGCAGCAGGGTTAGCGAGAGGATGAGCGTCGCAATGCCGACCAGAATAAAACGGTATGACTGGCAGGATACCCGCTCTTGCGGATCGGCGGTGATTACGCCGCCTAATGAACAGTAGGGAATGTTAATGGCGGTGTAGGTCAGCGACATCAGGAAGTAAGTGGCGAAGGCATAGACGACCTTGCTGTTGTAGCTCCATTCCGGCGTGGTAAACATCAACACGCTGAATAATACATAGGGCAGGGATACCCACAGCAACCAGGGACGAAAGCGCCCCCAGCGGCTTTGGGTACGATCGGCGATGGCACCCATAATCGGATCGGTTACCGCATCCAGCACCCGAACCGAGAGCAGCAGAATGCCGACCAGCGCCGGAGTCAATCCGAAGATGTCGGTATAGAAATAGTTGAGAAACAACATAATCGCTCCGCCAATCATGTTGCAGCCGGCATCTCCCATGCCATAGCCAATCTTTTCTTTTATCGATAGGGCATTGCTCTTCATGGACATTTTCTCCGTGGCGGCAGGATCTGACTGAGTGGCAACGATTATTGTCCCGGCAGGGGGCGAGCTATCAGAAACTATTGGTTGTAGAGATGGACAAACCGAGCGTGGCGAAGAAACTGTGAGCCAGTTGGCAAAATGGGAGGGCAATAAAATGGCCCGCATTTGCGGGCCAGGTTGATTTTACGGCGGTTTATCAACGGCCGACGGTACTCGCCGTGCGCTGGCTGCGCTGTTTGATGACGTAGCCGATGGCCAGAACCGCCACCCATACCGGGATCAGCAGCACCGAGATTTGAATACCCGGCGTCAGATACATGATCACCAGAATACCGGCCATAAACGCCAGGCACAGGTAGTTGCTGAACGGATACCAGAATGCCTTGAACTTCGGCTCTACGCCTTCACGGTTCTTGGCCGCGCGGAACTTCAGGTGCGCCAGGCTGATCATCGCCCAGTTGATCACCAGCGCCGATACCACCAGCGCCATCAGCAGCTCGAAGGCGCGCCCCGGGATCAGGTAGTTGATCAGTACGCAGAAGGCGGTGGCAATGGCGGACACGCCGATGGCGATCACCGGCACGCCGCGGCCGTCGACTTTCAGCAGGCTTTTCGGGCCGTTGCCCTGTTGCGCCAGGCCGTACAGCATGCGGCTGTTGCAGTATACGCAGCTGTTATAGACCGACAGCGCTGCGGTCAGCACCACAATGTTCAGCACCGTTGCCACCACATCGCTGTTCAGCGCGTGGAAGATCAGTACGAACGGGCTGCCGCCTTCAACCACTTTGCCCCACGGGTACAGCGACAGCAGAATGGTCAGTGAGCCGATATAGAAAATCAGAATACGGTAGATCACCTGGTTGGTGGCTTTAGGGATGCTTTTTTGCGGGTTATCGGCTTCGGCGGCGGTGATGCCCACCAGCTCCAGACCGCCGAACGAGAACATGATCACCGCCATCGCCATCACCAGCCCCATGATACCGTTCGGGAAGAACCCGCCCTGTGCCCACAGATTGGTTACGGTGGCTTCCGGACCGCCCATGCCGCTGAACAGCAGGTAGGCGCCGAACACGATCATGCCGATAATCGCCACGACTTTGATAATGGCGAACCAGAACTCCATCTCGCCATACACCTTCACATTGGCCAGGTTGATGGCGTTAATTGCCAGGAAGAATACCGCGGCGGATACCCAGGTCGGGATTTCCGGCCACCAGTACTGAACATAGATGCCGACCGCGGTCAGTTCCGCCATCGCCACCAGCACGTACAGCACCCAGTAGTTCCAGCCGGAAGCGAAGCCGGCGAAGTTGCCCCAGTATTTATAGGCGAAGTGGCTGAAGGAACCGGCAACCGGCTCTTCCACCACCATTTCACCCAGTTGGCGCATAATCAGAAACGCGATGAAGCCGCCAATGGCATAGCCGAGAATGACCGACGGACCGGCCATTTTTATTGTTTGAGCGATACCGAGAAACAGCCCGGTACCAATTGCGCCACCTAGGGCTATAAGCTGAATATGGCGGTTTTTCAGGCCGCGCTTCAGCTGGTCGCCTTGCTGTTGACCATCCATCAATGAAACCCTCTGTCGTTGCAAAATACTCACATGCTGTAAAGCAGTGGTTACGATGTGTGTTTTGTTTTATTTACGGCGTTATAGCTGTTAATTCCACGGAGCCGCTACCGTTTGGCAAAGAATAATGTTATGCGCGCCAGTTTGCACCTGCTTTATTCTGTGAGTGATTAAGATTTCAGCAGTTTAGGAAACAAAATGCGGGTTGTGTGACGACAGGGGGGATTCAATGCACGAAACAAGCAGCAAATCACATAATGCGCAGAAATAACTTAGATATGAATCCTTGGTGGTAGTGAAATAGTAATCAGTTTTATGCCGGATATACGCCGCAAATAGCTATTCGTTAAAGCTTAATAAACATGCAATAAAATTCTGCTTTTGATGCTTCAGTCTTCCTGACGAGGCGCAGCCTTTAAAACGTTAAATCAGAAACCTACCTCGTAAATGGTATTACCAACGGTGAGTTACCGGTTTGCAGCAGGCCGGATAGCGAAGTGTTAACCGGATATCGAGGTGTTAAAATGTGCGGGGAATCATGATTTCGAACGAGGCTCATATGGACAGGAGGTGAATACTTTGTTACTTTACGGTCACGTTTTTGAAATTGGTATTACCAATTGACTCCGCGCCATTCGCAGAGAAGAATTCACCCATGGCCTACAGCAAAATCCGCCAACCCAAGTTGTCAGACGTTATCGAGCAGCAGCTCGAACACCTGATCCTCGAGGGAACGTTGCGTCCAGGCGAAAAGTTGCCACCGGAGCGCGAACTGGCGAAACAATTTGATGTTTCCCGTCCTTCTCTGAGAGAGGCCATCCAGCGCCTGGAAGCTAAAGGGCTGCTCCTGCGCCGTCAGGGCGGCGGCACCTTTGTACAAACTAATCTGTGGCAGAGCTTCAGCGATCCGCTGGCTGAACTGCTGGCCGACCATCCTGAATCACAATTCGATCTGTTGGAAACTCGTCATGCCCTCGAAGGCATCGCTGCCTATTATGCGGCGTTGCGCGGGACCGACGAAGATCTGGCACGCATCCGCGATTGCCATATCGTGATTCAGCAGGCTCAGGACAGCGGCGATCTTGATGCCGAAGCCGACGCGGTCATGCAATACCAAATCGCCGTGACCGAAGCTGCCCACAACGTTGTGTTACTGCACCTGTTACGCTGTATGGGGCCGATGCTGGAACAGAACGTGCGTCAGAACTTTGAATTGCTCTACTCGCGCCGTGAGATGTTGGCAAAAGTGAGCAGCCACCGCGCCGGGATTTTTGAGGCGATTGTGGCACGCGAGCCGGAAAGGGCCCGCGAAGCTTCGCACCGCCATTTGGCGTTTATCGAGGAAATATTGCTGGATCTCAGTCGGGAACATACCCGGCGCGAGAGATCGCTGCGGCGTCTCCAGCAACGCAAGGATTAAGAACGGTTCTCTTCAGGGTACACCAGCCTGCGGGGTTTACGTTCGGAATGCTTATTTAAGCATTTAAGCGGCAACTAAACTGATGGGCCTGTCTTCGTGTGTTTTGCTTCAGAACACAGGAAGACAGGCTCCAAACAAACCATTAGACAGATAAGGAATACCACCATGTCAGAACGTTTAAACAATGACGTGGATCCGATCGAAACCCGCGACTGGCTGCAGGCGATCGAATCGGTCATCCGTGAAGAGGGTGTTGAGCGAGCTCAGTTTCTGATTGATCAGGTATTGGGTGAAGCCCGTAAAGGCGGTGTTAGCGTTGCAGCCGGTGCTGCCGCCAACAACTACGTCAACACCATCGCGGTGGAAGACGAACCTGCTTACCCAGGCAACCTGGATCTGGAACGTCGTATCCGTTCAGCAATCCGCTGGAACGCGGTAATGACCGTTCTGCGTGCTTCCAAGAAAGATCTGGACCTGGGCGGCCACATGGCTTCCTTCCAGTCTTCCGCGACCTTCTATGAAGTCTGCTTCAACCACTTCTTCCGTGCGCGCAACGAGCAAGACGGCGGCGATCTGGTTTACTTCCAGGGCCACATCTCTCCGGGCGTTTACGCACGAGCCTTCCTTGAAGGCCGCCTGACCGAAGACCAAATGAACAACTTCCGTCAGGAAGTTCACGGCAAAGGCCTGTCTTCTTACCCGCATCCGAAACTGATGCCGGAATTCTGGCAGTTCCCGACCGTTTCCATGGGCCTGGGCCCAATCAGCGCCATCTATCAAGCGAAGTTCCTGAAATATCTGGAGCACCGTGGCCTGAAGAACACCTCTGCTCAAACCGTTTACGCCTTCCTGGGCGACGGCGAGATGGACGAACCTGAATCCAAGGGCGCGATCACCATCGCTACCCGCGAGAAACTGGACAACCTGGTCTTCGTCATCAACTGTAACCTGCAGCGTCTGGACGGCCCGGTCACCGGCAACGGCAAGATCATCAACGAGCTGGAAGGCATCTTCGCCGGTGCAGGCTGGCAGGTTCTGAAAGTGATTTGGGGCGGACGCTGGGATGAACTGCTGCGTAAAGACACCAGCGGCAAACTGATCCAGCTGATGAACGAAACCCTGGACGGCGACTACCAGACCTTCAAATCCAAAGACGGCGCTTACGTGCGCGAGCACTTCTTCGGCCGCTTCCCGGAAACCGCCGCTCTGGTCAAAGACATGACCGACGACGAAATCTGGGCGCTGAACCGTGGTGGTCACGATCCGAAGAAAGTCTTCGCTGCACTGAAAAAAGCGCAGGACACCCAAGGCAAACCAACCGTTATCCTGGCCCATACCATCAAAGGTTACGGCATGGGTGAAACCGCGGAAGGTAAAAACATTGCTCACCAGGTGAAGAAAATGAACATGGAAGGGGTTCACCACTTCCGCGATCGTTTCAACGTGCCGGTTGCCGATGCTGACATCGAAAAACTGCCGTACATCACCTTCGAGAAAGAGTCTGAAGAGTACAAATACCTGCACGAACGCCGTCAGGCGCTGAAAGGTTATGTGCCGACTCGTCTGCCGGCCTTCACCCAGAAGCTGGAAATGCCGGCTCTGGAAGACTTCAGCTCACTGCTGGAAGAGCAGAACAAAGAAATCTCCACCACTATCGCTTTCGTACGTGCCCTGAACGTGATGCTGAAGAACAAGTCGATCAAAGATCGCCTGGTTCCAATCATCGCCGACGAAGCCCGTACCTTCGGTATGGAAGGTCTGTTCCGTCAGATCGGTATCTACAGCCCGAACGGCCAGCAGTACACTCCGCAGGACCGTGAGCAGGTTGCTTACTACAAAGAAGACGAGAAAGGCCAGATTCTGCAGGAAGGCATCAACGAACTGGGCGCAGCTTCTTCATGGCTGGCCGCAGCGACCTCCTACAGCACCAACGATCTGCCGATGATTCCGTTCTACATCTACTATTCGATGTTCGGTTTCCAGCGTATCGGTGACCTGTGCTGGGCAGCGGGCGACCAACAGGCGCGCGGCTTCCTGATCGGCGGGACTTCAGGCCGTACTACCCTGAACGGCGAAGGTCTGCAGCACGAAGACGGCCACAGCCACATTCAGTCTCTGACTATCCCTAACTGTATCTCTTACGATCCGGCTTACGCATACGAAGTGGCTGTAATCATGCATGACGGCCTGGTCCGCATGTACGGCGACGCGCAGGAAAACGTCTACTACTACATCACCACGCTGAACGAAAACTACCACATGCCGGCCATGCCGCAGGGTGCAGAAGAAGGTATCCGTAAAGGTATCTACAAGCTGGACACTCTGGAAGGCAGCAAAGGTAAAGTGCAGTTGCTGGGTTCAGGTTCCATCCTGCGTCACGTGCGCGAAGCTGCGCAGATCCTGGCGAAAGACTACGGCGTGGGTTCTGACATCTACAGCGTGACGTCCTTCACCGAACTGGCGCGCGATGGCCAGGACTGTGAGCGTTGGAACATGCTGCACCCAACCGAAACCCCACGCGTGCCTTACATCGCTCAGGTGATGAACGATGCGCCTGCGGTGGCGTCTACCGACTACATGAAGCTGTTCGCAGAACAGGTTCGTACTTACGTTCCAGCCAGCGATTATCGCGTTCTGGGTACTGACGGCTTCGGTCGTTCAGACAGTCGCGAAAACCTGCGCCACCACTTTGAAGTCGATGCTTCTTACGTTGTGGTTGCTGCTCTGGGTGAACTGGCTAAACGCGGTGAAATCGAAGCTTCTGTGGTAGCTGATGCGATTAAGAAATTCGACATCAACCCAGAAAAAGTCAACCCGCGTCTGGCATAAGAGGTACAGAAGAATGTCTATCGAAATCAAGGTGCCGGACATCGGTGCAGACGAAGTGGAAATCACCGAAATTCTGGTGAAAGTGGGCGATAAAGTCGAAGCTGAACAATCGCTGATCACCGTTGAAGGTGACAAAGCTTCCATGGAAGTCCCGTCCCCGCAAGCGGGCGTGGTGAAAGAGATCAAGGTTTCCGTCGGTGATAAAACCGAAACCGGCAAACTGCTGATGATCTTTGAAGCGGAAGGTGCGGCGGCTGCCGCACCAGCCGCCAAAGCGGAAGAAAAACCGGCCGCGGCGCCTGCTGCAGCACCGGCTGCCGCTGCTGCCAAAGACGTTGCGGTACCGGACATCGGTGCCGACGAAGTTGAAGTGACCGAGATCCTGGTGAAAGTGGGCGACAAGGTGGAAGCCGAGCAGTCCCTGATCACCGTGGAAGGCGACAAGGCTTCAATGGAAGTCCCTGCACCCTTCGCGGGCACCGTGAAAGAGATCAAAATCGGCGCCGGCGACAAAGTGAAAACCGGTTCCCTGATCATGGTCTTCGAAGTGGCGGGCGCAGCTTCTGCTGCCGCTCCGGCTGCGGTTGAAGCCCCTGCGGCTCCGGCTGCACCGGCTGCTGCCGCTGCCAAAGACGTTGCCGTGCCGGACATCGGCGGCGACGAAGTAGAAGTGACCGAAGTGATGGTGAAAGTGGGTGACAAAGTTGCCGCTGAGCAGTCGCTGATCACCGTTGAAGGTGACAAGGCTTCTATGGAAGTGCCGGCCCCGTTCGCAGGTACCGTGAAAGAAATCAAAATCAGCGCCGGCGACAAAGTGAAAACCGGTTCCCTGATCATGGTGTTCGAAGTTGAAGGTGCCGCACCTGCCGCCGCTCCGGCCCAGAAAGCAGAAGCTGCACCGGCTCCGGCCAAGCAGGAAGCCGCTGCGGCCGCTCCGGCTGCCAAAGCGGAAAGCAAAGGCGAGTTCGCAGAGAACGACGCTTATGTGCATGCAACCCCGGTTATCCGTCGTCTGGCGCGTGAATTCGGCGTAAACCTGGCGAAAGTGAAAGGCACCGGTCGTAAAGGCCGCATCCTGCGCGAAGACGTCCAGACTTACGTGAAAGACGCGGTCAAACGTGCGGAAGCGGCCCCGGCTGCTGCTGCCGGTGGCGGTCTGCCAGGCATGCTGCCATGGCCGAAAGTGGACTTCAGCAAGTTCGGTGAGATCGAAGAAGTCGAACTGGGCCGCATCCAGAAGATTTCGGGTGCCAACCTGAGCCGCAACTGGGTGATGATCCCGCACGTGACTCACTTCGACAAAACCGATATCACCGATCTGGAAGCGTTCCGCAAGCAACAGAACGATGAAGCGGCCAAACGTAAGCTGGACGTGAAGTTCACCCCTGTGGTGTTCATCATGAAAGCCGTCGCCGCCGCTCTGGAGCAGATGCCGCGCTTCAACAGCTCGCTGTCCGAAGATGGCCAGAAGCTGACGCTGAAAAAATACATCAACGTCGGTGTGGCGGTCGATACGCCAAATGGCCTGGTGGTTCCGGTGTTCAAGGATGTGAACAAGAAAAGCATCACCGAACTGTCCCGCGAACTGATGGCCATCTCCAAAAAAGCGCGTGACGGCAAGCTGACCGCAGGCGAAATGCAGGGTGGGTGTTTCACCATCTCCAGCCTGGGCGGTATCGGGACGACTCACTTCGCGCCTATCGTCAACGCACCGGAAGTGGCTATCCTGGGCGTCTCCAAGTCCGCTATGGAGCCAGTCTGGAACGGTAAAGAGTTCGTGCCGCGCCTGATGATGCCAATGTCGCTCTCCTTCGACCACCGTGTTATTGATGGTGCAGATGGTGCGCGTTTCATCACCATCATCAACAATATGCTGTCTGACATCCGCCGTCTGGTGATGTAATAGAAAAGGGGCGCAGTTATGCTGCGCCCCTATCGCTTCAGTAGCAGTTTTGTTGGGTTTTGCATGACTCGACAAAATTGTTGAGACACGGGTCACTTCGAACGCGCTTTGCAGATTATTAACAATTCTGTAAACTGCTCGCGGTGTAAGCGTCCCGGTGGATGAAGGGCGTTATGAGATCGATTAGCAATAAAAATGACGTCTGACCCGCCGGACAATCAATTAAGAGGTCATGATGAGTACTGAAATTAAAACTCAGGTCGTGGTACTTGGGGCGGGCCCGGCAGGTTACTCTGCTGCCTTTCGTTGCGCTGACTTAGGTCTTGAAACCGTTCTGGTTGAACGTTATTCCACGCTGGGCGGGGTTTGCCTGAACGTGGGATGTATCCCTTCCAAAGCACTGCTGCACGTTGCCAAAGTGATCGAAGAAGCCAAAGCGCTGGCCGAGCACGGCATCGTTTTCGGTGAGCCGAAAACCGACATCGACAAAGTGCGCGTCTGGAAAGAAAAAGTCATCAATCAGCTGACCGGCGGTCTGGCTGGCATGGCTAAAGGCCGTAAAGTTAAAGTCGTTAACGGTCTGGGCAAGTTCACCGGCGCTAACACCCTGGTCGTTGAAGGCGAAAATGGTCCTACTACCATCAACTTCGACAACGCCATCATCGCCGCAGGCTCCCGTCCGATCCAACTGCCATTCATTCCTCATGAAGACCCGCGCGTGTGGGACTCTACCGACGCGCTGGAACTGAAAACCGTCCCTGAGCGTCTGCTGGTGATGGGCGGCGGTATCATCGGCCTGGAAATGGGTACCGTATACCATGCGTTGGGTTCACAGATCGACGTGGTCGAGATGTTTGACCAGGTGATCCCGGCTGCCGACAAAGACGTGGTGAAAGTCTTCACCAAACGCATCAGCAAGCAGTTCAACCTGATGCTGGAAACCAAAGTGACTGCGGTAGAAGCCAAAGAAGACGGCATCTACGTCACTATGGAAGGCAAAAAAGCGCCTGCAGAACCACAGCGTTACGACGCGGTGCTGGTAGCTATCGGCCGTGTGCCGAACGGCAAACTGCTGGAAGCGGGCAAAGCCGGTGTGGAAGTTGACGAGCGTGGCTTTATCCGCGTCGACAAACAGCTGCGCACCAACGTGCCGCACATCTTCGCTATCGGCGACATCGTCGGTCAACCGATGCTGGCGCACAAAGGCGTGCATGAAGGCCACGTTGCCGCTGAAGTTATCGCCGGCATGAAGCACTACTTCGACCCGAAAGTGATCCCATCAATCGCTTACACCGAGCCGGAAGTTGCATGGGTGGGTCTGACCGAGAAAGAAGCGAAAGAGAAAGGCATCAGCTACGAAACGTCCACCTTCCCGTGGGCAGCTTCCGGCCGTGCTATCGCTTCCGATTGCGCAGACGGCATGACCAAACTGATCTTCGACAAAGAAACTCACCGTATCATCGGTGGCGCGATTGTCGGCACCAACGGCGGCGAGCTGCTGGGCGAGATCGGTCTGGCTATCGAGATGGGTTGTGATGCGGAAGACATCGCGCTGACCATCCATGCTCACCCAACCCTGCACGAATCCGTAGGCTTGGCGGCAGAGATCTTCGAAGGCAGCATCACCGATCTGCCAAACCCGAAAGCCAAGAAGAAGTAATTCTGCTGGTTTGACCGGTTAACGAACGGCTCCTGAAAAGGGGCCGTTTTTTTATGGGTGGGGGCAGTAAAAGTCCATTGCCTGTTTGCAAATTTCGATCTTCGCACTCAATAACCATTGCAAATGCAAGGGTATCGTGTTGTGCTCTCAAAGCTGGATTTCCGTTTCCCGCAGCCGGGCCCGCGAAGCCGGCTAGCCTGGGTTACAGCCGATTACTCTGTACTCAACGATTCAGCAAAGATTTAATGTTGCTTTTATGTGAACGAATTAACAACCGTTTCAAATCCTGATATGCTGGCTGAGCGGAACCGGGCACTGTACCTTACAGGCCAGGACATCGACAGCAGTGCCCCGTCAGGATCAATGGCACCAACACCGTGCGCTAAACCCGGTTTGAAGAGTTACCCTAAGGCTTTCAAGTTGCAGTCAGGCGCCCAGCTCGTTCATCCCCAGGCGCTTACTCAGGTAAGTAACTGGGGTGAACGAGCGCAGGTAACAACACTGCGGCTTGAAAGACGACGGGTATAAACGCCAGGCACAATAAATGACAATGAGAGCGAGGAGAACGTCGTGCTAGAAGAATACCGTAAGCACGTAGCCGAGCGCGCTGCTGAGGGCATTGCCCCCAAGCCGCTAGACGCCACCCAAATGGCAGCGCTGGTCGAATTATTGAAGAATCCGCCAAAAGGCGAAGAAGAATTTCTGTTAGACCTGCTGATTAATCGTGTTCCACCAGGCGTCGACGAAGCCGCCTACGTCAAAGCAGGTTTCCTGGCGGCCATCGCCAAAGGTGAAGCGACCTCTCCCCTGATTACCCCCGAGAAAGCCGTAGAACTGTTGGGCACCATGCAGGGCGGTTATAACATTCATCCGCTGATCGACGCGCTGGATAACGAAAAACTGGCCGCTATTGCCGCCAAAGCGCTTTCCCATACGCTGCTGATGTTCGACAACTTCTACGACGTGGAAGAGAAAGCCAAGGCGGGTAACCCGTACGCCAAACAGATTATGCAGTCCTGGGCCGATGCCGAGTGGTATCTGTCACGCCCGAAACTGGCGGAAAAAATCACCGTTACCGTATTCAAAGTCACCGGTGAAACCAACACCGACGATCTGTCGCCGGCGCCGGATGCCTGGTCACGCCCGGACATCCCATTGCACGCCCTGGCGATGCTGAAAAACGAACGTGAAGGCATAGTGCCGGATCAACCGGGCAGCGTTGGCCCGATTAAGCAGATTGAGCTGCTGAACAAGAAAGGTTTCCCGTTGGCCTACGTCGGTGACGTGGTCGGTACCGGTTCTTCCCGTAAGTCCGCCACCAACTCGGTGCTGTGGTTTATGGGCGACGACATCCCGTATGTGCCGAACAAGCGCGGTGGCGGTGTGGTGCTGGGCAGTAAAATCGCGCCTATCTTCTTCAATACCATGGAAGATGCCGGTGCCTTGCCGATTGAAGTGGACGTTTCTGATCTGAACATGGGCGACGTGATCGACGTTTACCCGTACAAAGGCGAAGTACGTAACCACGAAACCGGCGAACTGATCGCCAACTTCGAACTGAAAACCGACGTATTGCTGGATGAAGTGCGCGCCGGCGGCCGTATCCCGCTGATTATCGGTCGTGGCCTGACGACCAAGGCGCGTGAAGCCCTGGGTCTGCCGCACAGCGATGTGTTCCGTATCGCCAAAGAAGTTGCCTCCAGCAACAAGGGCTTCTCGCTGGCGCAGAAAATGGTGGGCCGCGCCTGTGGCGTTGCCGGCGTGCGTCCGGGCGAATACTGCGAGCCGAAGATGGCCTCCGTAGGTTCTCAGGACACCACCGGCCCGATGACCCGTGACGAACTGAAGGACCTTGCATGCCTGGGCTTCTCCGCCGATCTGGTCATGCAGTCGTTCTGTCACACCGCCGCGTACCCGAAACCGGTTGATGTGACCACTCACCACACGCTGCCTGACTTTATCATGAACCGTGGCGGCGTATCGCTGCGTCCGGGCGACGGCGTTATTCACTCTTGGCTGAACCGTATGCTGTTGCCGGATACCGTCGGCACCGGCGGGGACTCCCACACCCGTTTCCCGATCGGCATTTCCTTCCCGGCCGGTTCCGGTCTGGTGGCGTTTGCCGCAGCGACCGGCGTTATGCCGCTGGATATGCCCGAGTCGGTGCTGGTGCGCTTCAAAGGCAAAATGCAGCCGGGCATCACACTGCGTGATCTGGTGCACGCCATCCCTTACTACGCGATCCAGCAGGGCCTGCTGACCGTAGAGAAGAAGGGCAAGAAGAACATCTTCTCCGGCCGCATTCTGGAAATCGAAGGCTTACCTGAGTTGAAAGTGGAGCAGGCGTTTGAACTGACCGACGCCTCTGCCGAACGCTCCGCCGCCGGTTGCACCATCAAGCTGGATAAGGCACCGATCGAAGAGTACCTGAACTCCAACATCGTGTTGTTGAAATGGATGATCTCCGAAGGTTACGGCGATCGCCGTACGCTGGAGCGCCGCATCCAAGGCATGCAAAAATGGCTGGCGGATCCGCAATTGCTGGAAGGCGATGCGGATGCGGAATATGCGGCGGTGATCGAGATCGATCTGGCAGAGATCACTCAGCCAATCCTGTGTGCGCCGAACGATCCTGACGACGCGCGCCTGCTGTCCGACGTGGCCAACAGCAAGATCGATGAAGTGTTCATCGGTTCCTGCATGACCAACATCGGCCACTTCCGCGCTGCCGGTAAGTTGCTGGACCAGCACAAGGGCCAGTTGCCGACCCGCCTGTGGGTTGCGCCGCCGACCAAGATGGATGCGGCTCAACTGACCGAAGAGGGCTATTACAGCGTGTTCGGCAAGAGCGGTGCGCGTATCGAGATCCCGGGGTGTTCACTGTGCATGGGTAACCAGGCGCGGGTGGCGGACGGCGCGACGGTAGTTTCCACCTCTACCCGTAACTTCCCGAACCGTCTGGGCACCGGCGCCAACGTTTATCTGGCTTCCGCAGAGCTGGCGGCGGTTGCTTCGCTGCTGGGCCGTTTGCCAACGCCGGACGAGTATCAAACGTACATGGCACAGGTCGATAAAACGGCGGCGGATACCTATCGCTACCTGAACTTTGACCAACTGGGCCAGTACACTGAAAAAGCCGACGGCGTGATCTTCCAAACCGCCGTTTAAGCCGCGTTACCCTAAATAATTCGGGTTGCGGCAAGGCGGCAACTGAATGAATCTCCGGAAGTTTGGTCGACCAAATGACCGGGGTGAATAAAGGCGGCCAACGCCGTTGCAATTCGAAGAATGATGGGTAATATTGCGCAACTGTTCAACGGGAGGCCTTGGCCTCCCGTTTTATTTTGCTCAGTTGCCAACTTTGCGAGCGCTCGCTGAGTTAGCCATGAATTAATGTTTACACTAAGAAAAAGGCTCAGGAGGGCATGCTATGGATTACGAATTTCTGCGTGACGTGACCGGTCAGGTGGTGGTCAGATTCTCGATGGGGCATGAAGCTATCGGCCACTGGATCAATGAGGAAGTCAAAGGCGACTTCAATCTGCTGGACCGGATCGAAGCCGGGGCGGCGGAAGTCAAAGGCAGCGAGCGTCAATGGCAGTTGGAAGGCCACGAGTATACGTTGCTGATGGACGGTGAAGAGGTGATGATCCGCGCCAATCTATTGGCGTTTGAAGGCGACGAGATGGAGGAGGGGATGAATTATTATGATGAAGAAAGCCTCTCGTTCTGCGGTGTCGAAGACTTCCTGGCGGTGCTGAAAGCCTACCGTTCTTTTATGCTCAAATACTGAGTTTATCCGCCATACTTAAAGACAAGCGCTCAGTGGCGTTACCTTTTTATCCTGTCATCTAGCGCCTTTGTTTGCGGGCGTGTCTGTTGAGCTCCTATTTTCAAGTAGCCGTCATGTATTTTTAAGCAGCGATGCTAAGATCTAGAAAGAGTACCCGGCGGTGAGTTTTTCCGTCTGCAATGAATGACGTGGCGATCATTGCCTTCTTTTAGTGTTTGGCATTTAGCTTGGAGCATTATGGATATCAATAGAGCTCAGGTGGCACAACTTTTTAATGCGGCGGTGGATGACGCAGTATTGCAGGCAACAGCAAAAAAAATTGCCTTGCCTCAGCGCCTTTCTTGGCTTTATATCATGGCCAATGTGCGAGAGGATCCGCTGGATGACCAATACTTCGATGCAATAAATACCTATGCTTTAGCGCCAGAAAATCCTATTCCGTCATGTTTTGATTGGATGTTCGCTGAAAGTGCGCGCCGATTTTCCGACTTCGGTGTTCGGGTTGACCGGTTGGGACTGGAGCAAGATATTATTTTGCTGACGAATCATATCGCTGCTGGGTTGGACTGGAGCGATCTGCACTTCGACCCTGCCCAACCTCATTTCATCCGTCATGAGTTTCTCCACCCGCAACTTACCGCTGCAACATCACTGGCTATTGTTTGTGAGCTACTGGCGATTACCTGTATCAGTTGCGCTAAGCATGAGGCGAGGGTCAGTATTGATGGCATGCCTGTGGAGGTGCAATTGGGCGACGATAGCTTTGCTGATTTGCAGTGGGAAGGGGGGGCACGCAGCGCTTCGCTGAGTCTCCGAGCCAGTGACTTACGTCATTTGACTCCTTATGAGGCTCTTGAACTTAGTCATGAACTGGGACATTGCCGGAATCATTTGGCTTCAAAACATCCAACGGGCGATTATGGCTTGCCGTTTTGGGATACGGAATTACCTGCCTTTCGCGAAGAGTGGCGATTATGCTCACGGCTTGCTCCAGAAGTCAGCTCCCGTGCTTGGGCACTTGAGGCCATCAAACAGTCGGTGTTTGCCCTTTTTCCGCTGCTGGCACCGGAATTGGGGGTTAAGGCCGCTTTTAATCGTGCGGTGAAACATAATCCTATTTATGGTCATACCCGAAAAGAGGCGGATTGGTTATTGCTTAAACCCCCACTGTTTGTTTGGAGTGGTGTGCCCTATGTGCAGTATTTTCTTAGTCTTGTACGCTTCTTGTTGGAGACTGGCCCATACGATGAGGTGCTGGCACAGGGTTTGACACAATGCCAGGGCAGGTTTTCACTTTATGTCGATTGAAAATTCATCGCATCGTTAGTCAGACGACTTTCATCCAGAATTGGCATTGAGAGTAAAATTTCCAGTGCGCTGCCGGCCGCAAGCAAGGTTTGGTCACCAAAAAGTGGCCCAACCAGCTGCATTCCCAGAGGTAATCCATTGGAAGCCAGGCCAATAGGTAGATTTAACGCAGGATTGCCAGTTACGTTGAATGGAATGGTTTGCGTTGGCATTACGTTGGCCGGTGGTGGCCAGTCGGCGCTAAATTCACTGAAGGCAGGTGCGGGGCGCAGTGTGCTGGGAAATACCAACAACTGATATTGAGGGAATACGTTGGAGTTTAGCCAACCTGTGAGTTCATTGCGCAAGCGTTGAGCATCCAATAATTCCGCTGCTGAGACCGTAGCACCCGGCAGAACGCGTTGATAGGTGAAGCGCCCGAAATCACCAGGTCTGTCGCGTAGATTCTGTTGGTGAATGGCGAAGGATTCGGCAGCCATGATGATCCTTCCGCACGCGTTGAATAAGTTAAAATCCTTAAATTGAATTTCTTCAACAATTGCTCCTGCATTGCGCAACACCTCAATACTCTCATCCATAGCCGCGAGTAGTTCTGGGTGAGTATTCGGGTTATCTGTCAGTAAGTGACGTGGCCAGGCGATGCGCTGATTACGCCAGTTGATTGCGGGAGGGGCAAGAAAATTCACTGTACTGACACAGCTGCTAGGATCCTGCGGATCATGACCTGCGATGACTTGCATGACTGGTGAGCTGTCTGCGGCAAAGCGCGTAATTGGGCCACAATGATCGAGTGACCATGAAAGGGGAAATACCCCGTGTCGGGATACCAGGCCAAAGGTTGGTTTGAAGCCGACCACCCCACATAAGCAAGCTGGGCCACGGATGGAACCGCTGGTGTCTGAACCTATGGCTATTGGAACCAACCCTGCGGCGATAGCGGCACCTGCACCTGATGAGGAAGCCCCAGTAAAGAACGCGGGATTCCAGGGATTACATGCGGGAGGAAAAGGCAGTTCAACGCTGGGACCGCCAAGGGCAAATTCATGCGTTGCCAGTTTACCGAGATAGATACCACCGCCAGAGGCCAGTTTCCTTTCTACTGTGCAACTGTGAGAAGGGAGGTGGTATTGCATGATTTTTGAGTGGCAAGTCGTCATTGCATCGGCTACGTCAAATATATCCTTCAATGCATAAGGGATCCCATGCAGTGGGCCTCTATCCTGTCCGTGAGCCAGTTCGACGTCGGCGCGTAGTGCATCCCGATGCGCCCGCGCCGAATCTACGCTGATGAAAGCTTTCACATGTGGATTAAAACGCGTTATGCGTTCCAGAAAATAGTCGGCTAATGTCACTGAACTCAGACGCCCATGACGTAAGCGCTGGCCCAACTCGGCCAAGGATAATGTGTGCAGTAGTTCACCCATGGCAAGCCTTGTAGCAATCAACTATTTTCAACGGGTCGAAGCCATTTGAGGGTTCCGTCTCGGGATATTTTATTGCGGCGAGAAGAGCTACAGCCTCGCGGATTTCACGTGTACAGCGTATGGCACCGGAGCGGTACTGTATTGGTACTGCTATGTTCAACAGCGTCATGTAACGTTCGAACATGATTTCATCTTCTTCCATCCGTTATTTCTCCTCTACGATACCCGTGTGGGGGCTGTCAGCCTTGAACCAAGGGGAGGAAAACAGGGCGTCTCGGAAACTCTCCTCCACCTCTGTTGGCAAAATAAACCCCAGTTCTCTGCGGGTGGCCTCAACAATTTGCGGCCAGGCGCGCCCATCCGCATTTAAAACGCAATGATGGAAAGCAGCAAGATAACGCTTATCACGTGCCAGATGATTCTCTAGTGGATGCCGTACTGTGGGGGGCAGAGTTTGAATCAATCTGCGCAGATTCAATGGGCCTGACCAATGACCGTACAGACCATCCGCTGTTTGGTCTGATACATGCGGTTTTTGAGCAAAATATTCCGGTGGTTGCTGCTGCAGTGCTTGCAGCAGAGGTACGACGATTGCCAGAGTACGTTTCATTTCAACTGATGATACTTTGTCCAGGGTATCGCCAGCGCTGTGGTTGAAACGATCGCCGATATGACAAATTTGGATTGCCGGACTGTTGCGTCGATGGTCGTTGTGATTCATAAACAGCGCATGGTCGGAAAATCCGTGAAAGGGCAGGCTCAGCCATTGTCCGCCGGAATCTGCCGTTTGGCGGAACACTTCAGCGGCAAACTGTTCTGCTAACGAGCCCAGAGGTGAAGACAGGCGCTGCAGCGGGTGTTCTATACACAGTGGCGAGCCGCATAAAGTTTGATTTTCTCCGACCATATCGAGATTGATCACCGCCAGTGGTGCGGGATGATGACGATAATGGTGTTGTAATGCAGCAACGCCCAAAAATTCGGGCCCCCAAACGAATCGGAGGCTATAACGCAAAGGGGGGAAGGTTCTCTCTTTTTGCAGTTGAGCCATGAGTGTCGCAGTTTCCAATAGAGCGCTAATCCCCGAAGCGTTGTCGTTGGCGCCTGCGCGTGAATGGCAAAGATGGGCTGTCAGCCAGATCTCCTGTGTGGTGTCGCAACCTGGCATACAGGCCGTAACTACGGGCATGGTGGCCGTATGATCCAGGCATATTTCCACTTGTGCCTTGCCGTGCTGGCGAGCAGCGGCAATGAGACGCGTCAGCTCCTCAGGGGTGGCGCTAAAGGCAAACAGTGGGCTATCCGCCGGTAACTCAATACGGCCGCGGAAAGTCTGTTTTGTTTGTGGATCGTGGCGGGCGGGGGCATCAGTGATAAAACCGGCAGCCCCCCTCTGAGCCAAGAGATCCGGCCAATTTTGTTGGGAAAACTGAACGCTGGGGATAACGAGAATTTTACCCTGCCATTGAGTTTCCTCGGGGGTAACCAGTGAGAAGTGTTGCCTGGTGACGGCGCAAGAATAGGTGGCAATGGCAAAAGCCTGTTGTTGATGATCAATCAATAGGTTATCGGCTTCAGACACCCGCAGCCAAGCCCGTAGCGGTGTCCAGGCTAGTGGTGCAGTAAACTCCCACCACTGTTGCTTACCATCAGCAGGAAAATGCAGCGTGTCCACCGGCATCAAACCACGTTGCCGGGCGGCCGTCGCAACCCATTGCGCCGCTTGCTCAATCCCTAGTGAAGCTTGAAAGCGGTCAAATTTTCCCAAAGCTTCAATGGGGTGCATAAGGCGCGATGTGCTGCTGTGTTGCAGCACCCATGCCACTCGTTGGGCGGTTAACATATGCTGCTCTCAATTTCAGTAATTGTCGGAAAGTTTTTCTTTCATTTTCAGCATATTGGATGCAGACAGTATGATGGAACCTATCAGGAACAGTCCGCCCATGATGCGCAGCACTTCGTTGGTGGAGATGGAGCTACCCCAGGCGCCATAAGCGGCCAGAGAAAAGGGAATGAACATTTTGAAAATACTGCCGGTTATCCCATTGATTTTCCCCAGGTCCTTCGCTGGAGCTATCACCAATCGATAAGTGCGAACGCAGACGATATAGATGGAGAACAGAAAAGATTCACAAAACAGCAGTATCCCCAGCGTTACAGTATTGATATGAATACTGATCAGTATGTAGGTAAGCCCGACGAGGGGGATGGAATAGACCAGCACCTGGATTACGCCGAAGCGTTTCTCAACGCGATCGGAGCACCAGGAGCCGATGATTGCTCCGATGCCACCTGCGGCAAACAACAGGCCGACTTGAAAATCGGAAAGATTGAGCTGGGACTTGGCGTAATACATCACGGCGATTTCAGAAACGACGACAATGGCATTGGCAAAGGATGTCCACCAGGAAAGTATCCATAAGTTACGTAGCCGGTACAACGCCTTGAACCCATAAATGATATCGGGAATAAAGGGCTTACTTTCCGCGGGGGGCGTGCGTCGAAAGCTGAATAAACTCAACAGTAGCGCAATAAACAACAACATATAGGAAAGACTTAGTGTCTGGGTATAAGTGAGAAGCAACAGAATTCCGCCGATAATGGCGGGGCCCGCGCTGTCAAAAACATTCGTCACCATATTATTGTACTTGTTATAGGTGATTAATCGGTTTTCCGGTAAAGCCACTTTTGACTGGACGATCAAGGCGTTGTTGGCAAAGTAAGTCATGCCCATGAGCATGAATACCAACAAGAATAATAGATGTTGCGAATGGACGCCGTTCCACGCCAGTAGTATGACTACCGCTATTTGCCCGACAGTACCCCCGATAAACCCTTTTCGGCTGCCTATACGGTCGACCAGAGTACCGATGACAAAGCCCAGAACCAGAAAAGGAAGGTATTCGAATAGCCGTACATGGCTCATCAGGTCGTTCGACTGCGTCAATTGGAAAGCCCACAGCGGCAGGACGAAATAGATAATTTTCTCAGAGATGGCTTTGAGAGCGGTAATCAGTAAAAGTAGATTCATAGAGCAGGATCCATCCGGTAAAAATGTCGGATAAATGTTTGATCCTCCAAATAGATGGGCAACGGGGTAGCACTGAGAAGCTTGTCCAACTCCTTTGTTGACTGCGTGGCGGGTAAATGTTTACTACAAGATTGTAGAAAAGAAAAAAACCGCTCCTGTCCTTCCAGCATCAGAATTCGGCCGCGAATGACCAATGCGCGTTGTGCATGGCTCAATTCATCATTGATCCCTTCCTGCAGCGTCATTTTTTTCCAAAAGTTGCGCAGATCAATCAAAGGTTCACCACTCATAGCGACACCCAAGCTGACCAGTTTAAACATCATTGATTGGCACATAGGCGGCTCTCCAAATCGTTTTCGTGTTGATAGCAGGCAACGATTTCATCTTGCAGGTCGTAATAAAGGAAATTGAGGTAGGCCATATCGTCAATAATTTCTTGTTGTTGCTGATTTGATAATAGAGGGATCAGCTCGAAATAGCGCTTGGTGAAATCTGCATGTTCTCCCTGCACATTAATGCGCGCATGGCTGAGGTGGCTATCGCGGATTTTGTGAAACTCCGGCGTGTCTGGAATACGTTCGGAGAATTCCATCAGGTCGTCGTCGTCACCTTCATAGAAAAACAGGCTGGCAAAAAATGAATGCGGCCTGCGGAGCGCCATGTCTTTCAGAAGA
The DNA here is from genome assembly GCF_036352655.1 of Serratia sp. C2(1). Taxonomy (NCBI): domain Bacteria; kingdom Pseudomonadati; phylum Pseudomonadota; class Gammaproteobacteria; order Enterobacterales; family Yersiniaceae; genus Serratia; species Serratia sp. C2(1). The sequence goes on from NZ_JAZFBA010000004.1 coordinate 60,082, forward strand.
TCCATATAAGCCAATGTTGAAGGCAACGGGGTTGAGGCATACAGTTGCTCTTCTCGCCAGGGAGTATCGTTGAACGCCTTGGCCATAATGCGTTCGTGGAACAGTTCTTCCTTCACAAACTCCTGAGCCAAGGTCTGCAAGGCTGCTGGTAGTTGATCGGCAAGAATGCCTACCAATGATGAAACCGCTAACCGGGTTACGTGGAAATACTCCAGTGTCCAACCGAGCAGAAGTATGCGGTATTTTTCCGGTTCAAGCATAGCTTGCGCCAGCGTTGTTTCACCTCGCTCAAGCGCCCATTGGTTATTGACCAGGTTGTACAACCGGTTGTAGAACGCAACGCCAGAACAGCCTTGTTCACTGATCGCGGGATCTTGTACCTGAGATTCATACGCCAGATGGTTTTCGAGCAGATACTCATAGAACTGAGTATCCTCTTGGCTGAGGGCCTGAGACGGGAGGATATTCCCCTTTGCTAATTCTTTAATTTTCTCTAATGCATTGCGATATTTTTCATCATCGTCGAAAGTGATTTCATGCGTTTGTAAAAAAACTGACAACTGAAGAGTACGATCCTTCCCATTTTCTTTAATATGAACGTAGTCAGGTAAAGAAATCATTGGAAATACCTTAATAGAGTCAGAGTTTAAGTTCAGTGCTGCATGGATGATAACGCTCAATGGTGCAACAGTCTGCACCATTGAGCGTTGTTAAATATTACAGAACAACGCTGATACGACGTACTTTCTTCAGTTTTTTCGCTTTCATGTTAATTTCTCCATTAAAAGTGATTAACGTTTTCCGGAATGCTGCGCAATCTGTCATAGCGAAAATTGGCAACGAATAAAGTCTTAGCACAGCGTCAGTTCGTGTCAATGAAAAGTTGCTAGATTGTTGCCGATTGCTTAAGTGTTAAAGTTAATGAAAAACACAGTGTTGTGTCTTTTGTTGTTTTTTATTGCTTTGATTTATATGGTTATTTGTTTTTTTTAACGAATTACAAAGATATGAAAATAGTAAAATAATTTAACTTTGAAACTATTCTTTCTTTGATCATAACGTTTTTCTAATCATTTTTATAATTTTATCTGCTTGTTTTTGATTTAATAAATCCATTTGGTTATAAGTGGTCGGTGTGGGCAAACGTTCTAATGGCTTTGCATTCAATGAGTTGACCATGTTTACGTCATGGTTTTTTTGTGTTGTTGTTATCTTTTTGAAATTAATGATTTTTATCTTTTTTACTCGCGCTGTGGTTCTGTTTTTTCTTTGTAGAACAAAACATTAATTCCTTGGTGGAGGTTTTATCGTGCAGGAGTACATTGAAATTGGCTAATTTGACAAAAATGGCAAGTGCTTCAAAACTGGCTTGGTTGCATGTTCGTTTTATTTGAGTTTTGCACATGTAATATACTTCCGAATATCAATTATTATTGAGGACGTAATTATGAATAACGCACTTAAACAAAACCCGAGCAGTAATTTTAATCTGAAGAACGAAGCCGTTAATCTCATCAGTAATGGCGCTGACGTAAAATATTCTGATATCTCAGTCAGTGAACTGGAATCAATGCGCGCTGAACGTGCATTCATTCCCGCCTCACGTCATGGTATCGAAACCATTTGCGGTGCAAGCTGCGAAACAGGCGCGCAATAATCTATTTTTGGGCCACATAGTGCATGTGGCCTTATCTCAGTGAATGGTGCATCTCATATATATAAAAATCAGGATGAATCCTAAGGTGAAGTTATGTCTGCAAAGTCGACGTTAAATTCTGTTGGACCTGAAATTTCCGTAGTGACGGCGCATGGCCGACAGTTGCTTTCCAGCCGCCCAGATGAGCGCCTGATTGATGTGTTAGGCAGAAACAACGTGCCTTGGTCTGCGGTATCTATTTATCAGCGCCGCGACGGTGAAGAAGCTGTGTCTTTGTGTTCTGGGTTGGAAAAAACCATGGCGGAATTTGATGCCGACCAGCTTTTTCTCTACTTTAATCGCAATGTGAACCCGTTCAAGTTCTCGCCAGAAAAATTCCAGGTAGTCAAAAGTGCAGATCAGGATTCGGAATCAACGGAGTATATTTATCAGGATCTGAAAAATGCCGATGCGAGTGCACAATCCTACCTGAAAAAACTTTCACCAGAAGAATGCCGCGACATTATTGCCGCGCGTGTCGCTGAAACCATCAAACAGCATTTGCCTCAGGGGGCCGATCTGGTCGTGGGTGTCAGCGGTGGTGGCGACAGTAATTCGCTGTTGCATGGGTTGAGCCTTATACGCGATTACGTCAATGTGCACCCCGTGATCATTATGGGTATCCCTGATTGGGATAAAGGCGTGCCGCGAGCAGAGGAATTGTGCCGTAACTATCAGTTGGATTTGAAAATTATCAAGGAAGATGAGGTTAAATCCCTGCTCGGTATCCCTGCCGACGGTGAAAGTTTGATAGATCGTTTTGAACGCACTTTCCAGGGTGACGACTTCGAGTTTTTGGGGACGTTGTTGATTCGTCTGTCGTTGACCGGTTACGCGCGTGAACTGGGCACCCGTTTCATCAGTACCGGTCTCAATCTGGAAGATGTGTTGTGCGAAAACCTCTACCGAGTCTCAACCGGCTTAAAGCCCGCATCTTCACCGGCGCGCAAGATTGGCGATATGACGCTGGTGATGCCTCTGTGGATGTGCCCGAAGCGCATTATCGATGGTTGTTTCCCTAAATATTCCCTCGATAATTATGAGGCGCGTTATCCGTGTTTCTCGCTGGGACGTAATTTGTATTACAGCGTGATTTATACCTTGCAATCGAGCTATCCGGGGTTCCCTGAGCAAATGGCTCGCGGGCTATCGGAACTGGCTGCGAAGGATCCGGTTGAATACCAGTTGGATGAACAATTGGGATTTTATGTCGAGCGAATGGTGCCGCTGGCCTTGCGCCATAAATTCCAGAAAATGCTCAAGGATTCGCGAGGGAAAAGCCTTGATGAGCAATCTGAGGAAATATTGCGCACCGAAGAATAATGCAACGGGCCCTGCAGTATTTCGGTAGGGGATTTCATCGCTTTATACAGGTTTTTTCATGCTGATCAATCTTCTTGGCTGTGATGGGGCAGGAAAATCAACGCAGTTGAAATGGCTAATCCCTTGGTTGGAAGAAACCACGGGGCTGCCGGTGCGCACGCTTGCCAAACGGGATGCCCTGCAAGTCGAGCAATACCCTGAAGCTCGGTATTTTGGCTGCAGCTACCGTACGTTAATGTATGAAATTTTGCCTGAAATGCGTGATGAGAGCAGGGCTCTTTTTCTGTTCAACCTTTTCGCTATCCAGCTTTGCCATACTCCGCCGCGTGCCGATGAAATCGTATTGCTTGATGGTGGTTGGCAAAAACACATTGCGACTGAGATGGCTCTGGGACTGAGCGAAACCTGGCTAACGCACTTGACCGGCGTATTTCCGCCTCCTGATCTTACGCTGTTTCTGGATGTAGAACCCGACACGATTATCAAATGGAGACGTGAGAATGGCGATACCCATGCCCCTTATGAATGTGGCAACCAGTTGGAATGCAGTGATGAGCGCTTCCTGGAACATATGAATAAGGTCTATCGCATCTTATCCCGCCATGCTTGCGAACAAAGTTGGACCCGGGTCAATGGTCGTCAGGCTCCTGAACAGGTCTTCCGGGCATTGTGTGGCGGGGTGGAAAACTATTTAGCCGCTCAACCTGTTGATGGCACCTTTTTGTTTGCTAAAGATCCCTAACCTTGACGAGGCGAATATCATGGAAATTGAAGTTTCCCTAAGTGGAGAGTGGGTTGACCCGCGCATTTATCATGAAGTCTCAGCGATCGGGCTGTTACGTGGTGAATATATTTTCCGCCGTGCAGGGAAGTATCTTACGGCGCCTGATGGGCGCCAACTGATGATTGACTATATTGAAAACGTGCTAAAAATATTTCCCGATAAAGATGTCTGGTACCGTTTTATTGATGCACCCGCAAATGAAATCAATATGCTGGAAGGATATGACGAATATGTACTGGAAGAATTTCCTACTATAGGTTTACGTGGTATGCGAAGAGCCATGGAGTTAACCAATACCTTCGAAATTGAATTCGATGTGGTAACACAATTGGCGAAGAAACACCCCAATCTGCATATCATTTTTCCGTATGTTTGCGAAATGGCTGAAATAGAGTTCGGTATGGACTATGCCCGCCGCTTTGCGTTTCCTAATAAAATTTCCTGCATGATGGAAACCCCGGCGGCGTTTTGGCACGCACAGGATATCGAAAAACTTGGTATTGAGCATTTTCTTGTGGGTATGAATGACCTCAGCAGCCTGACCATTGGTGCCAGCCGTGGCAGTGGTTACGATCGCCACAATCATCCGGCTTTGATAGGTATGTTGAAATCGCTGCGTCAGACCTTGAATCATGGTCGTATCAGTATTGCCGGCTACATGAAACCGGAATTTCTCGATATAGCCCAACAGAGCGGAATGGATGCCATTACTGTGCATTACTCTTCGTTTCCGGCTTTTTTTGGCGAGAAATTCAAAGATTTTAAAGATATGGATTTCATGCTCAACTTTAAAAAAGGGGATAACCGCAAGCGTCTGCGTCTTTGGGCCCAGTCTCTGCTCGACGTTGCCAATGATAACGACTCGATGACGATCCAAGGGCTGCATTGGCATAAAAAAACGCAAAGCTGACGATCGCTGGCAGGAGAGACCCGTTGAATAAATATGTGGTGGCGATCGTGGGTGGGGGCCCACGATCGGTTTATGCTCTCGAGCGCCTATTGGCCTTGCTCCAGAAAGAACCGTTTCCCGGATCATTGAGTATTCATGTGTTTGAGTCACATGGCCGGATTGGCGCAGGCGTTGCACATAGCGATGAACAGCCTGTTTGTAGTTATCTCAATCGCTGTGTTGACCAAATTGCTTTTGCGGCTGATGAATCCGTCCTGGCCACTTCGGTGTTGTTACCTTTACCACTGAGAATGACCTTTCATCAATGGTGCCAACAACGTTTTAAACAAACGGGCGATGAACGCTTTAATCTTGCCGGGCATGACGTACCGCACCGATATCTGCATGGTGTGGCGCTGCGTGACCATTTTAATCTTTACGCAGCGTTGCTGAATAAATTACCTGGGGTGGAAGTTATCGCCCATCATGATGAAGTGACAGGAGTACGTAAGCACGCTGCTGCTTTCAAACTGTGGTTTGCCAGTGGACGAGCATGTTTGCAGGCCGACCATATCTTATTCATTACCGGTCACACTCCTTGTCGGCCAAAGCGCGGGACGGATGAAGCACGCTATAGACGCAACCGGCGCTATATTCCTTATTCCTATCCACTTGAACAATGTTTCCCACTGCAAAAGGTGAGGGCCGGGAGCCGAATCGGGCTGCTGGGTATGGGGCTAACGGCGATTGACGTCTGTTTGTACCTGACAGAAGGGCGCGGTGGCCGGTTTATCTCTGGCGGGGATGGGGTTCTGCATTATCTGCAAAGTGGCGACGAGCCAGCTCAGATAGTGGCACTTAGCCCAAGTGGCAAAATGTACTCAACACGCCCGGTTAATGCCAAGGTCATGCCGGAACATTTGCACCGCGCTGAATTTTTCAGCGAAGTTGCTGTTGAACAACTGCGTCAGAATCACGGACGCAGGGTTACCTTGCCTGATGGTTCTCTTCAGCGACAACTTGATTTTCGGCGTGACATATTTCCGCTGGTGGTACTGGAAATGGCTTTGGTCTATTACCGCACGTTGTTAGGTGAGGCGTGGAGCCAATGGCTGATTGAAGCGGCGACACCGGCCTACCGGGCCTTTTTGTCTCCTGCACCTCATGACGGTGAGCGGGATATCCATCTTTTACTGCAGCCGGTACAGCGGTTATTTGACCAGGCGGTGGCGGATTTCCAAGCGTTTTATGCAAACGGTAACGACAGTAATAACGCATTTATTGGCCAGGCCACGGCTTTTTATCGCACTCTCACCGATCAGGAGTTGGCACCAGAACGGATCCTTCCCGCGCTTTTCTCTTTGCAGCGTCGGCAAGTGAAATGGGGGCACTCGATCCATCTGGCTGCGCATAGGTTTGACTGGTCGCGAATTTTTGAGCCTTTCACCGACCAGCCAACGCGCAGTATGTCTCAACGTCGACGCCAGGTACTGCGTTGGTTAGAACGAGATGTGGCCGCTGCCAGCCAGGGGAATCGACTTAATCCATTGAAGGCGGCTTGCGACGGTGTTTGGCGTGATTTACGCGCGGTTTTCTCTGCTGTTACGGATTTTGGCGGGTTAACGCCAACGTCTCAACGCGAATTTTCGACATTGTGGATGTCTTATTACAACCGCTTGTCGAATGGCGCTGGGGTTGAGGCGATGCAGAAAATGGCGGCCTTGATTCGTCAGGGGCGCGTTGTCTTGGCACCGGCCGGCATGCGCATCAGCTCTGCGTGTTCGCAAAGAGGTTTCAAATTACGCGGACGGGGTCAGAGGCTGAAGATAGACCATCTGGCTTGCGCACGTTTGCACCCGTTCGATGCCCGCCATCAGCAGCGTCCGCTGTATCCGATGATGTTGCGTGAAGGGCTGATTCGGCTATGGGAAAACCGTGTCCCGGGAGGAGAAAGTTTTGTACCGGGGGGACTGATGCTGACGGCCGAATTTCACCCACGTGCATGTGATCTTAGTGTAGAAACTCGTCTGACATTTCTTGGTGCGCCGGCAGAAGGCGTCTGTTTCTTTCAGAACGCAGCCGCTCGCCCTGGAACCAACAGTGCGGCCCTAAATGTGGCTCATCGTTGGGCGGCGCAGATGCTGCAAACGTTAAAAGAGCAGGTAAAGCAGCCAGAGGAGACTCAGTGGGTATGAGGCTACAAGTTGAAGACGGTGTGGACAGTTTACGCCAGTTCCGATCGCGCATCGCAGAGCGCATGGCGCATCAACAACGACAAGCACGCCCGCGTCATCAGGTGATCTTTGCTGTCGACGGCATTTACGCTGACCTGGCACAGCGCTGCTGGCGTTACGCCTATCAGGAACAATGGCGTGCAATATTTCCTTCCACCTCGGCAACCTGTTGGTTGAGTAGCCTGACCGGGCAGGGCATAAGTCAGCATGGCGTTCCCGGCGTGGTGTTTCGGCCCGATCCTGCTCGGCAAACATTCATCAACATCTGTGATTATCAGGGCGATGCAATTACGCCCCCCACAGAAAATCTGTTTACCGACTGTTACCTCTATGGCTATACCCCACAGGCGATTGCGGGTGATCTGCTACCCATACAGGGTAGCTGGACGCGCGCATTGCTTTCTGGTGTCGCACATATTGATCCCTGTCCTTTTTATACCGGCTTACCACTGGCGCGGCCCGCACAGATGATCGCCCGTTTGGAACAGGCTGTCGGGCAGAGGCTAAACGGCGCAGCCCCGACCTTGCTATGGTGTTTTATCGATATTGATCAGTATATCCATCTGCACGGTTATGACGATGGCGTAGAGACATTCCTCCGTGGATTAGAGCCTTTGGCTGAGCGTTTGGTGAATCAGGGGTGTGATGTGATTGCCTATGCCGACCATGGTTTGGTACCGACACACAACGATCCCGATATTGCGCAGTCGATAGCGCGGATTAGCGACGAGTTCGGCGCGGTGATGGGCGGGGCGGGACGCACTCGCTGGTTTTATGTCGCGCAAGAACATGAAGACGCGCTGCAGCGGCGTTTGGCGGCTGCATTGGGTGACGCAGCTTGGGTCGTTCCACGAGCATCATTGTTTCCCGCTTTAGGGGCGGAGCGTATTGGTAACCTGTTAGTGATTGCGCAACAGGAGCGTTTTATCGCCCCTCCGTCCTATCGCTATGAACATGGATCACTGCAAGCACAAGAAATGTCAGTGCCTTACGCTGTGTGGGAGTGCCAATGATTACCAGAGCGATAGATTCCTATCAGGACATAGTCACGCTGGATGATACGCCAACACGGCTCAACCTCTCCTGGACTCAGGATGAAAGGTTATTTATTCGGCCTGACATCAGCACGGTAATCCAGCAGATACTGCAAACAGAAGCTAAGACGGGTTTACCCGAAATATACCGCTATGCCGTCACCGATCCCTGGGGGGAAACCACGCTGCGTCCGGCGGTAAAACATTATTTTTCACTCGCGCATGACCATTTCTCTTTGTCCTGTGGCGCGGGAGTGATCTCGTTGTTGGCGGCATTGACACATCTTTCGAAAAGGCAGCGCGTGGCCATCATCGGGGATGTTTATCCGGATTTTCCCTGGTGGCTTCGGCAGAACGGACGGGAATCCTACCGGCTGTTGGCAGGAAGTGAACAGGAAATTTATGCCGGTATGTGCGCTGTTGGCGCCGATATGTTGTTTCTTGAGCGGCCGGGGTTACTGGTTGATGATTATGGCGATCTCGTCAAACTTAGAGGTTTGTGTCAGGTGTTGGCACAACACGGCATGCTGTTATTGATCGACGAGTCTAACGCTAATTATTGTTCGCCGGCCTACAGTGCGGTGACTTTGTTGGGTGAGATGCCGAATCTGATCATTCTGCGCGGGGTGTCGAAGGGATGGGGGCTTGGTGGATTGCGCGTGGGTCTGTGCCTTTGCTCCAGCGAGTTACAGGGCAAGGTTCGCCAGACGCTGCCGCCATTGCTCAATGCTTCGTTGTCACTGCGTATCGCCGCTAACATTCTGGCTTTAGGTGATTCTACCGCAGAGCTGCGGGTGCAAATTGCCCACCACAAGCAGCAAGCCTTGGCGTTATTTGAGGGCCAGCCCATATTGGCGGCCAGCAGTGCGTTGCCTTATTTGTTTCTGGCTCCTGAAATGGGCTCGGCGTTGGAGGCGAGAGGTGTCAAAGGCAAGAACCATCTCTGTTGGCAAGGTGGCGAGGAGATGACGACCCTATTACGGCTGAGTATCCCCTTATTGCCAGCGCGATTGGCGCGTTTGCGACAATGCATGACATCTTGTTCAGATGACGGGGGACTTAATGGAAAACGATGATCTATTAGCGATTTTTTTGTTTGATCGCTCGCGAGGAGTGGAGCTTGGCAAAAGGCTTTCACAAGAGCAATGGCAGGCATGTCTTGAGGCTGCGGTGCGGCACAAAATACTGCCGTTGGTGGCGAGTTACTATCACCGCGTCAGCACTCGGCCATTGACGCCGCCTTTGGAAGATATCCTGGCCGCGCATCGGTGTGAACGCAATAGCTGGCTAGAGGCTTGCCGTGCCTTGCAGTTTGGCAGTAATGAAACTCAGGCCATGCTGATGAAAGGATTTGGCCACGAACTGCTGTACCCGGAGTGCAGCGAGCGTTTTGCCAAGGATCTGGATATTGTCGTGCGGGATTTGCCTGCATTCTGCAACTTTGCCACGCAACTCTTCCTTAGCGGGTTCTCTCTCCCCTTCATGGCCCGCTTCTATCTGCATCCCGAGACCGGCGAATGGTGCGGTGTTGCGCGTTTTATTTTTGAACAAGGCCTGGAAGATGGCGGCGTGGAGTTACATATCGGGCAATTTGCTGTTGACCACGGCCACTTGATTGATTGGGCCGAGCTGGAACCTCATGCGGTGAAACGGGAGTTGTCTGGGATGCCTTTATGTGTGCCGGATATTGGCATGATGCTGAAAGTTTTCTTTATGGAGCTGGCGACACGTCCCGAGTGCATGTTACGCGATCTGTATGACGGCCATTGCCTGTTTATGGCTGCCACCATCGATCCACAAATACTTTATGATGAGCTTGCTGAAGCGCAGTTGTTGCCACAGGTGGACAAACTCTTGGCGGGGTTTCAGCTATATCGGCAACCCCCACCCCCATTGTTGAAACGCCTGGCTCAGAATATTCACGGGAGCGACAGATCGATACCCCTGTCGTGGCAGCAACGTGTGCGTCAGGCAATAGATCGTGCCTGTGAAAAGGGAGGCTGGCGGCTAAATTTCCTCAGCCTGTTGGATCGACCATCGGCCATCAACTTCGCATTGCATCGGGGTATGGCGATCAATGCGTTGCTGATTGATGCGCGCTGCGAAGCGATTAGCCTAAGGCGCCACAAAAAATACCTGATGTTAACCACCCCCGCTGGGACGTTTCTGCTCGGCATCTGTGGCCTGTTCAGTGATGATGAAGTTGAACAACTGCAAGCTTATCTGGCAAGGGCGGCATTGCCATCCGGAATGATGTTAGAGGAGAATCAGGATGGTTGAGCAAAATAGAATGATGAAGTTGGGGGCTTTTTGGTATCCCACGGGTTACCACATTGCAGCCTGGCGACACCCCGATGTTCAGGCTAATGCGGGTATCAACTTTCAGCACTGCGCAGAATTTGCCCGTATGGCTGAAAGTGCAGCTTTTGATTTCCTCTTTCTTGCCGATAGCCTGGCCGTAAAAGGGAATGACTGGGGCGAGTTGAGTCGTGGGGCGCATCGTTATGTGGGGCAGTTTGAGCCACTGACATTGCTTTCCGCACTGAGCGCACTCACTGAACGTATCGGCTTGATTGCTTCAGCAACCACCACCTATAACCATCCTTATAATTTGGCCCGACAGTTCGCGTCATTGGGCCATCTTAGCCAGGGGCGCGCCGGTTGGAATCTGGTGACGTCACAGAACCCGTTTGAAGCTGACAATTTTGGCTTGAACAGTCATCCTGAACATGACACTCGTTACCAGCGTGCCGAAGAGTTTGTCGACGTTGTGGCGGGGTTGTGGCGCAGCTGGGACAGTGACGCCTTCTGTTATGACAAGCAAAGCGGTGTGTTTTTTGACGTAAACAAAATGCATGTACTGAATCATCAAGGTGATTTTTTCCAGGTCAAGGGCCCCCTAAACGTGCCGCCTTGTCCCGGTGGGGCTCCTGTAATAGTACAGGCTGGATCATCCGAAGCAGGACGCAACCTGGCGGCGCGTACCAGCGAAGTCATATTTTCTGCTCAGCACGAAGTGCAAACGGCCAGAGAGTTTTATCAGGATGTAAAACAAAGAGCACAACAGGTCGGTCGAGCCCATTTACCGTTGATCATGACAGGCGTTTTCCCTTTTGTTGGTCGTAGCCAACAAGAAGCGCAGGATAAGTTTGAGCACCTCCAGGCGTTGATTGACGATCGGGTTGGGTTAGCATTATTGCAGGTTCAATTGGGAGGGGTTGATCTTACCGGCTACGATCTTGATGGACCGTTACCGACGATTCCTATCAGTAATGCCAGCCAGAGCCGGCGCGAGTTATTGCTCTCATTGGCAGAACGGGAAAAATACTCTATCCGACAACTGTACCGTCATGTGGCAGGAGCCCGGGGACATTGGCAGTTGATTGGCACGCCGCAGCAAATCGCAGATGAAATGGAACAGTGGTTCCTGACTGGTGCGACCGACGGATTCAACGTTATGGCACCTTGGTTACCGGGGGGAATGACAGACTTCATCAACCTGGTGGTGCCAGAATTGCGGCGACGTGGGTTGTTTCGCCGACATTATACAGGGCGCACTTTGCGCGACCATTTGGGGCTGAACGGCTAGTTTTTATCTTTGCGTTATACTGTTACCGGCGCACCAACGGGAGAGACAGAATGCAGAAAGCATGGCAGCAAGTAGATGATTATCTCAAGCGGCAGTTGCTGAAAGAGGATCGCAATTTGACGCAAACACTGGCGGCGAATGCTGCCCAGGGGTTGCCGCCACATGATGTTTCACCGCTGCAAGGGCAGTTCCTGATGTTGATGGTACAAATCAGCGCCGCACAGCGAGTGTTGGAAATTGGAACCTTGGGGGGGTTTAGCACTCAGTTCATGGCACGGGCGTTACCGCCTGACGGCAGTTTGATTTCGCTGGAGAAAGAAGCGACCAATGCTGCGATTGCCCGTGAAAATGTGGCACGAGCCGGATTGGCGGATAAGGTGACAATCCAGGTGGGAGAAGCGGCGGCTTTGCTGCCGGAGTTACAGCAACACGCTCCGTTCGACTTGATTTTTATCGATGCCGACAAACAGAATGCGCTGATATATCTTCAGTGGGCCATTCGGCTAAGCCGGACCGGCAGCGTTATTATCATGGACAATGTGATACGTGGTGGCGCGATTATAAGTGAGGAGCGTGATATACATGCCGAAGGGATCTGTCAGACGTTGGAAGCCGTGAAAAAATATCCAGAGCTGACCGGGACAGCATTGCAGACGGTGGGTGAAAAAGGCTGGGACGGATTTGCGCTATTGCGGGTAGATAAATCGTAACGGAAGTGGCAATCGTTTGAAGGAATAGCCCTGATTTAATTCACAGGGCTAAGCGGAGGCTATCAAACGTGCGGAATATTGCGGCCGTAATAGATTTCCTGCATCTCCTTCCACAGCAGATCGGTAATCTCTTTACGCTCGGCCTCGCTCAGGGCTTCCGGCTTGGCGTTAAACAGGTAGTGCTTCAGATCGAAATCCTTCAGCAGCATCTTGGTATGGAAGATGTTCTCCTGGTAAACGTTGACGTCCATCATATGATACAGCGCCTTCATGTCATCAGACATAAAGTTCTGGATCGAGTTGATCTCATGATCGATGTAATGCTTCACGCCATTTACGTCGCGTGTAAAGCCACGCACACGGTAATCCATGGTGACGATGTCAGATTCCAACTGGTGGATCAGGTAATTCAGCGCTTTCAGCGGTGAAATTACGCCACAGGTCGACACTTCAATATCGGCGCGGAAGGTGCACAGCCCGCCTTCTGGGTGGCTTTCCGGATAGGTATGAACGCAGATGTGGCTCTTGTCCAGGTGCGCAACCACCGTCTTCGACAGGGGGCCAGGCTGCTCCGACGTATCCACATCTTTCGGGTCGACCGGCTCTTCGCTGACCAGAATGGTGACGCTGGCACCCTGAGGCTCATAGTCCTGACGTGCGACGTTCAGAATATTGGCGCCAATGATCGAGCAGGTCTCACTCAGGATCTCGGTCAGGCGGTTGGCATTGTATTGCTCGTCAATGTAGGCGATATAGCCATCGCGGTCATCCGCGGTTTTGGCGTAACAAATATCGTAAATACAAAAACTCAGGCTCTTGGTCAGGTTGTTGAAGCCGTGCAGTTTTAGCTTTTGCAATTTGGTTCACCTCCTTATCTTCTCGCTTAACGTGTAACGTTCAGTGCGTTGAGCAAATACTGTGGCAGGGCAAAGCTGCCCGCGTGGATCGCCGGGTTGTAATAACGGCAGTTTAGGCCGCTTTGATTAAAGCGATGTTGCAGGGCGGATAAATCGAGCTGACGCGGCGCCGGGTTTTGGCTCGCCCAGGCGAAGGTCATGATGCCGCCGTAATAGGTTGGGATCGCCGCCTGATAGAAGCTGACGTCGTTGAAATACTGGCTTAATTTGGTGTGGCTGTTGACCGCTTCGTCTTGTTGCAGGAAACAGACGCCGTTCTGCGCGACAAAAATGCCGCCCTCGTTCAGGCAGCGTGCGCAGCCTTCGTAGAATGCCGAAGTGAACAGGCTTTCGCCGGGGCCGATGGGATCGGTGCAGTCAGAGATAATCACATCGAATTTTTCATCGGTCTGATTGACGAAGTTGACGCCGTCGTCGATCACCAGCTTGAAGCGCGGGTCATCGTAGGAACCGGCATTATGGTTCGGCAGGTACTGGCGGCAGAATTCCACCACCCCGGCGTCGATCTCGACCATGGTGATCTGCTCTACGCCCCGATGGCGGCTGACTTCGCGCAGCATGCCGCCGTCGCCGCCGCCGATAATCAATACCTTCTTCGCCTGGCCATGTGCCAGCAACGGAACGTGGGTCATCATTTCGTGATAGATGAACTCATCGCGCTCGGTGGTTTGCACCACGCCGTCGAGCGCCATCACGCGCCCCAGCACCGGGTTTTCAAAAATCACCAAATCCTGATGCTCGGTCTTCTCGCGGTATAGCACATTCTCTACCGAGAAGTACTGGCCGAAGCCGGCATGCAGCGTTTCATACCAAATTTCTTTCTGGGTCATGTGCGGGAACTCCGTAATAACGGCCATGAAAAATTGGCGCAACATCATAGCTAACTCTGCCTGATGATGCACGGCTGAATTTCAAACAGAGGTAGCGGAAGGCGGGAGGGATTAGTTGGCGTACGCCAGCAGACTCAGTGAGTCGCGTGCCAGAGATTTGCATTTGTTGGGGGTAGGGATGGCGATGCCACTGAGATCGCGATAACTGTCTTCACCCAATGCCTTCATGTTGTAGCTATTATAGTTGCTCAAATCCCAACGGTTTTGCTGGGCGAAGTAAACGATGGCGCGTTTGATTTGCGCGTTGGGCAAGTCGTTGTAGCCGCAATCGTTTTTCAGGTAAACAAATACCGCCGTCAGATCGGCCAGATCTTCCGCCTCAGACTCATTCAGCGCCAGACTGGCGTTGGAGAACCCCAGCATGGCGAGCAACAGCACCAATAACGTTGTTTTTTTCATCATGAAAATAGACCTGTTTGTTGTCAGCAGACGTTATCACACTTGCCTGTAAAGGCACCAAATTTTATTACCTGCGGATAACATAACCGGCAGCAAAGGCTTGACCTTCCGCTAAGGGGAGGGTTTAGGCTGTCTGGCATGTAAGTCATACCCGTCATCTTTCAAGCCGCCCGTATTAGGGCCCCTACCGTACCTGGGGATGAACGAGCAGGAACTTGAAAGCCATAGGATACATATCACTGAGAAAAGGGAGTCAGCGATGTTACGCCGTGATTTTATCAAACTGACCGCTGCGCTGGGCGCAGCAAGCACCTTACCGCTGTGGAGCCGAGGCGTGTGGGCGGCTGAGTTGCCGACCTTACCCATCCCGCCACTGTTGACGCCGGACGCGCAGGGAAGAATCGCGCTGGCGCTGCAAACCGGTGAAATGAACTGGCTGCCGGGCAAAACCACCCAAACCTGGGGCATCAATGGGGCGCTGCTGGGGCCTGCGGTGCGACTGCAGCGCGGCAAACCGGTGACGGTCGATATCAAAAACGGCTTGCCGGAAGCCAGCACCGTCCATTGGCACGGTTTGGAAATTCCCGGCGATGTCGATGGTGGCCCGCAGGCGCTGATTCAGCCGGGCAGCACGCGCAGAGTGAGTTTCACTGTCGAACAGCCCGCGGCCACCTGTTGGTTCCATCCGCATACCCACGGCAAAACCGGCCATCAGGTGATGATGGGGTTGGCGGGGCTGGTGCTGCTGGAAGACGACGAGAGCGGTAAACTGCCGCTACCCAAGACCTGGGGGCAGGATGATATTCCGGTGATCCTGCAGGACAAACGGTTGGATAAAGACGCGCAAATTGAATACCAACTGGATGTGATGAGTGCTGCGGTTGGCTGGTTCGGCGACCGTATGTTTACCAACGGCACCCAATATCCGCAGCACGTCGCGCCGCGCGGCTGGTTACGGCTGCGTTTTCTCAACGGCTGTAATGCGCGGTCGCTAAGCCTGGCGGCCAGCGATAACCGCCCGTTATACGTTATCGCCAGTGACGGCGGTTTTCTGGGCGAACCGGTGAAGCTGACCGAATTGCCGATGCTGATGGGCGAGCGCTTTGAAGTGCTGGTGGATGCCTCGGACGGCAAACCGTTCGACATCGTCACGCTGCCGGTCAAACAGATGGGCATGACGCTGGCACCGTTCGACCAACCGCTGCCGGTGTTGCGCATTCAGCCTTCGCTGGCGCAGGGCATCAAAACGATGCCGGACAGCCTGGTGAAACTGCCGGCACTGCCACCGCTGGCCGGGCTTCAGGAGCGTTGGCTGCAACTGATGATGGACCCGCAGTTGGACAAGCTGGGCATGCAGGCATTGATGGATCGCTATGGTCATCAGGCGATGGCCGGGATGAGCATGGATCATGGCGGTATGAGCAATAACGATGGCGACATGGCCGGCATGGATCACGGCAATATGCCGGAAATGGATCATGGCAGCATGAAAGGTATGGATCACGGCAACATGAAAGGCACGGATCATGATGCCAAGCCTTTCGACTTCAGCCACGGCAATAAGATCAACGGCAAGGCCTTTGATATGACCAAACCGGCGTTCGAGGCCAAACGCGGCAAGTACGAGAAATGGACCCTTTCCGGCGAAGGCGACATGATGCTGCACCCGTTCCATATTCATGGCACCCAGTTCCGCATCCTGTCGGAGAACGGCAAGCCGCCGGCGGCTCATCGCAGTGGCTGGAAAGACACGGTGCGCGTCGAGGGGGGGCGCAGCGAAGTGCTGGTGCGTTTTGATCATCCGGCTAACAGTGAACATGCCTATATGGCGCATTGTCACCTGTTGGAGCATGAGGATACCGGCATGATGCTGGGCTTTACCGTAAGCGACTAGAGCAGAAGTGGCGGCGCGCTCGCGTCGCCACCGGCTTCAGGCTATGCTAAACTCTGCGCCCTTCTTCCGGCAACTGACCTGAAACCTATGAAACACACTGTAGACGTAATGATTTCCGAGCAGGAAGTTAAGACCCGTATCGCCGAACTTGGCCGTCAAATCACCGAACATTATCGCGAGAGCGGCAGTGATATGGTGTTGGTCGGGCTGCTGCGCGGTTCCTTCATGTTCATGGCCGATTTGTGCCGCACGATTGAAGTGCCGCACGAAGTCGACTTTATGACCGCCTCAAGCTACGGCAGCGGCATGTCCACCACCCGCGACGTGAAAATCCTCAAGGATCTCGATGAGGATATCCGCGGCAAGGACGTGCTGATCGTGGAAGACATCATTGATTCCGGCAACACGCTGAATAAAGTGCGCGAAATCTTGGCGTTGCGCGGGCCGAAATCTCTGGCGATCTGTACCTTGCTGGACAAGCCTGAACGCCGCGAGGTGGACGTGCCGGTGGAGTTCGTCGGTTTCTCCATCCCGGACGAGTTCGTGGTGGGTTATGGTATTGACTACGCTCAGCGTTATCGTCATTTGCCGTACGTCGGCAAAGTGGTGCTGCTGGACGAGTAATCGGCGGGGGCGCGGCTTTGCCCGCGCCCACACCTAAAGCAGGATAAACGTCCAAGCTTTTATGCTTTGTCCTGCTGCAGTTTGGCCATTGCCTTGCGATACCCCATTTCCAGGCTCTCGCGGCTGGTGGCAGCCACTTCCAGATCGCGCAGGCGTCCGTCCTGAATCCCGTACACCCACCCGTGGATCGTCACCTTCTGGCCGCGTTTCCAGGCCGACTGCATGATGGTGGAGTGGCCCAGGTTGTAGACTTGCTCGATCACGTTGATTTCACACAGTACGTCGAGACGGTGTTCCGGATCCAGTTCACCCAGCAGTGAACTGTGCTTGTACCACAGATCGCGGATATGCAGCAGCCAGTTGTTGATCAGCCCCAGCTCCGGGTTCTCGACCGCAGCTTGAACACCGCCGCAACCCAGATGGCCGCAGATGATGATATGTTCAACTTCCAGCACATCCACCGCATACTGCACCACCGACAGACAGTTAAGATCGGTGTGAACCACCAGGTTTGCCACATTGCGATGGACAAAGAGTTCGCCAGGTTCCAACCCGGTCAGTCTTTCTGCGGGGACGCGGCTGTCTGAGCAACCTATCCATAAAAAGCGGGGCTTTTGCGCCTGGGATAAACGTTCAAAAAAGTCGGGATCTTCCTGGTTGATATTGGCCGACCAGGCTTTGTTGTTGGCGATAAGCGTTTCGATTTCTTTCATGGAGGGTTTTTTGACCTGTAACAAACAGATTGCGTTGGGCTAATATAGGACAAGCGTCACAATTTGGATATCGGAACCGTTACGCTTTTTCCGCACGGATTCGCCTCAGTGAAATCGCTGCCGATGATAAGATCATCTCTATTACAATACGCGGCAGCATACTCATCGCTACAAGGTACTCTCTAACTTATGAATTATGCACTGGAATTAGCGCAGTTGACCAAGACCTACGCGGGTGGCGTCAAGGCCTTGCGCGGGATCGATCTTAACGTCGAAGCGGGGGATTTTTATGCCCTGTTGGGGCCGAACGGTGCCGGTAAATCTACCACCATAGGCATTATCAGCTCGCTGGTGAACAAAACGACCGGCAGCGTGCGGGTGTTCGGCTACGACATCGATAAAGATATCGTTAACGCCAAGCGTCAGCTCGGGTTGGTGCCGCAAGAATTCAACTTTAACCCGTTCGAAACCGTCATGCAGATTGTGGTCAATCAGGCGGGTTACTACGGCGTGACCCGGCGCGAGGCGTTGGCGCGTGCGGAAAAATACCTGACCCAATTGGATCTGTGGGGCAAGCGCGATGAACGCGCCCGCATGTTGTCCGGCGGCATGAAACGCCGTTTGATGATCGCCCGTGCCTTGATGCACCAGCCAAAGCTGCTGATCCTCGATGAACCGACCGCTGGGGTGGATATCGAACTGCGCCGCTCCATGTGGGGCTTCCTGAAAGAGCTGAACGCCCAGGGCACCACCATCATCCTCACGACCCACTATCTGGAAGAGGCGGAAATGCTGTGCCGCAATATCGGCATCATCCAGAACGGTGAACTGGTGGAAAACACCTCAATGAAAGGGTTGTTGGCCAAGCTGAAGTCCGAAACCTTTATCCTCGATCTGGCGGCCAAAAGCCCCTTGCCGAAGCTGGATGGCTATCGCAACCGCCTGACGGATACTTCAACGCTGGAAGTGGAAGTGATGCGCGAGCAGGGCTTGAACGGCTTGTTTGCTCAACTCAGCGCGCAGGGGGTCCAGGTATTGAGCATGCGGAATAAGGCTAACCGGCTGGAAGAGCTGTTTGTCACCCTGGTTAACGGTAATGGAGAAAAAGCATGACGCGTTTGTATTGGGTGGCTTTACAGAGTATCTGGGCCAAAGAGATTAACCGTTTTGCCCGTATCTGGATCCAGACCCTGGTGCCGCCGGTGATCACCATGACGCTGTATTTCATCATCTTCGGCAACCTGATTGGTTCGCGGATTGGTGATATGCACGGTTTTGATTACATGCAGTTTATCGTGCCCGGCCTGATTATGATGGCGGTGATCACCAACTCGTACGCCAACGTCGCATCGTCGTTCTTCAGCGCCAAGTTCCAGCGCAATATCGAAGAGCTGCTGGTGGCGCCGGTGCCGACCCATGTGGTGATCGCCGGTTACGTCGGCGGTGGTGTGGCGCGCGGTATTTGCGTCGGTGTGCTGGTGACGGTGATCTCGCTGTTCTTTGTGCCGCTGCAGGTGCATGCCTGGTGGGTGATTGTGGTCACGCTGCTGCTGACGGCAATCCTGTTCTCGCTGGCGGGCCTGATCAACGCGGTGTTCGCCACCACCTTTGACGACATCAGCCTGATCCCGACTTTCGTGCTGACGCCGCTGACCTATCTCGGTGGGGTTTTCTATTCGCTGACGCTGCTGCCACCGTTCTGGCAGGCGGTGTCCAAGCTGAACCCGATCGTCTATATGATCAGCGGTTTTCGCTACGGTTTCCTCGGCATCAGTGATGTGCCGCTGGTGCTGACCATGGCGGTGCTGGTGGCGTTTATCCTGGTGTTCTATCTGCTGTCCTGGTACCTGATAGAGCGTGGCCGCGGCCTGCGCACCTGAGGCGCTGACGCCCCCGAACAGCCGTTCGGGGGCGTTTTGATTTATTTGAAGCTTGCATCACATAAATCAATAGAATTGCCCACATAACCTCTTTCTCCCCGATGTTCAAATCGTGCTATGCTGGCGCTCCACACTTTCTCCATTTTGTTATATACCCTATGAATTTCAAGTTGCAGCTAGGCGGCCAACTCGCTCATCCTCAGGCGCTTACTTTAGTAAGTAACTGGGGTGACAAATCTGCTGGGAGCAGATTTGAACGCTGCTAGCAGCGGCCCCGAAGGGGGGTGGCCCATGGACGGGCCACATAACTGAGTGCAGGTAACAACGCTGCGGCTTGAAAGGCGACGGGTATTCGCACTCGTAAGCAGAACATAACCATGCGGTCTACACACAAGATAGCGGCTGGGCTACTCGGCATCCTGATGTCACTCGCCTCTCCGGCGACGCTGGCAAATTTATTGTCGGAAGACAGCGCTGTTAAATCTGAATATATGGAAGCGCAACGCGACAGCGAAGTTTATTCGCTGATTGGCGAACATGTGATCCCGGTCGGTGAAGTGAAGCAGGGGCAGCTGATTCAGGTGTTCCCGGCGGATGCGGAGTATTACGAATTCAAGTTTGGCCACGGCATTGGTTTTATCGATAAAGACGATGTGCGCAATCTCAAAAAATCGCGCAAGGTGCAAGACGATCTCGGCGAACTGAATAAACCGCTGACCAATCAGAATCTGATCACTCAGAAGGCGATCAACGTCTATACCGCAGCGGATAACGCCAGCGAAGTGTTTGGCGTGCTGGAAGAGAACCTGCGTTACCCGATCATCGGCAAACTGAAGGATCGGCTGAACAACACCTGGTATGAGATCAATATTGGCGATCGTCTGGGTTATATCAGCGAACTGGACTGCGAGATTGATACCGGTGTTCCGGTGCTGACCTATCACCATTTGCTGAAAAACGAAGAGAACAAGCGTTTCCGCCATACCTCGACCACCACTTCGGACGTGGCGTTCAGCAACCAGATGACCTATCTGAAACAGGCGGGTTATGACACCATTTCCCTGTACCAGTTGGAAGCCTACCTGAAGAACCAGATCAACCTGCCGGGCAAGGCGGTGGTACTGACTTTTGATGACGGATTGAAGTCGGTGTATCGCTATGCTTACCCGGTGTTGAAGGACTACGGTTTCCGCGCAACGGCGTTCATTATTTCTTCACGCATCAAACGGCATCCGCAGAAATGGAACCCGGATTCGCTGCAGTTTATGAGCATTTCAGAACTCAAGCAGATCCAGGATGTGTTCGACGTACAGTCACACACGCATTTCCTGCACCGTACTGACGGCAACCGCCAGCCTATTCTGCTGAGCCGTTCACTGCATAATATCGAATTCGATTTTGAGCGCTCGCGCCGCGCGCTGTCGCAGTTTAATCCGCATGTATTGTACGTATCCTATCCGTTCGGAGGCTACAACCAGCGGGCAATACAGGCGGCGAAAGACGCCGGTTTCCATATGGCGGTGACCACGGTGCAGGGTAAGGTAAAGCCGGGGGATAATCCGTATACACTGAAGCGGTTGTATATTTTGCGCACCGATTCCATTCAGACCATGGCAGACAGAATAGCCAACAAGCCGGGAACTGTGGTGGTGCAATAATACTCGTCATATTTCAAGCTGCATCTTTGTTGGCTACGCTTGCTCACCCGAATCACTTACTTCAGTAAGCTCATCGGGCCTCGCTCCCTTGCCGCCGCGATGCAACTCGAACTATTTAGCGTATCGAGTGAAACGGGCGCCGAGTGCGCCCGTTTTTACTTTCAGGCGACCTGAACCGGCACGGCTTTCGCTTTGCGTTGCAGGGTGTTGTCACCTTCGAAGTAGGCGACTTTCGGGTGGTGCTGGCGGGCATCGGCATCGCTCATCTGCACGTAGGAGCAGATGATCAGTTTGTCGCCGACGCAGGCGCAGCGCGCCGCCGCACCGTTGACCGAAATGATGTGCGAACCGCGTTCGGCGGCGATGGCATAGGTCGAGAAACGCTGACCGTTATCAACGTTATAAATATCTATAGCTTCATATTCCAGAATGCCTGCGGCCTCCAGGAAATCCTGATCGATGGCGCAGGAGCCTTCATAGTGCAAGTCGGCCTGAGTCACTTTCACCCGATGCAGCTTGCCTTGCAGCATAGTACGTATCATAACTTTACCTAACTGAATATCCGCCTGTATTCGTCATACTTGGAGTCTATACAGGCGATTGGGGTTGAACATCCATCCGGTGTTTATCGTCACCGATAACGCCATCCTTGTCTACTTTCGGGTGGGCTACAACGGTGACGATTGCACAAAAAGTAACTTATAGTGTCAGATCAACCTGCTGGTTGTCGATCAGTCGCGCCTTGCCCAGCCAGGCGGCCATCAGCACCACTGCGCGTTGGCTTTCGACCCCCAGCGGTTGCAGGCTGTCGGCGTCACGGATAAACAGTTCGTCCGGGGTGAAACCGGCGGCGCGCAGGTGCGCGGCGGTTTGTTCCAGCAGATCGTCGACGTGGCGTTCGCCGTTGCTGAGTTGTTCTGCCAATGCGTTCATGATCTTGCTGAGTTGAGGCGCGATTTTGCGCTCTTCTGCGGTCAGATAGCCGTTGCGCGAGCTGAGCGCCAGGCCATCTTTAGCGCGCACGGTCGGCACGCCGACGATGTCGATGTCGTACCCCATGTCCGCCACCATCTTGCGGATCAGCGCCAGCTGTTGATAATCCTTCTCGCCAAAACAGGCCAGATCCGGCTGCACCAGATTGAACAGTTTGCTGACGATGGTGGAGACGCCGCGGAAATGACCGGGGCGGCTGGCGCCTTCCAGCATGGTGGAAATGCCCGGCACGTCGACATAGGTATGCTGTCCCAGCCCCTGCGGGTAGACATCGGCCGGCGCAGGTGCGAACACCAGATCGACGTTGCGGCGGGTCAGCTTTTCGCTGTCCTCCTGCAAGGTGCGCGGGTAGCGCGCCAGATCGTCAGGGCGTTCGAACTGCATCGGATTCACGAAAATGCTGACCACCACGATATCGGCACGCGCCCGGGCTTCATCAACCAGCGTCATATGGCCTTCGTGCAGGTTGCCCATGGTCGGCACCAGCGCGATGCGTTTACCGTCCTGGCGCCAGCGGCGGATCTGTTGACGCAGCAAAGGCAGGGTTTCGATAATTATCATTGATAGCTCCTGGAACGATCGCTTAATTAAAAGAGTGTTCTTCAGCGGGGTAAGCGCCTTGCTCCACTTCCTGCATATACTGTTGTACCGCCAGGCGGATATCGCCGCTTTGCGCCAGGAAATTTTTAGCGAATTTCGGCGTATGGCCGCCGGTAATGCCAAATGCGTCGTGCATCACCAGGATCTGGCCGTCGGTCACGTTGCCGGCGCCAATGCCGATCACCGGAATGGACAGCGCTTCGGTGATCTTGCGTGCCAGTTCGGTCGGTACGCACTCCAGCACCAGCAGTTGCATGCCGGCCAGCTCCAGATTTTGCGCATCTTCCAGCAGTTGTTTGGCGGCGAGCTCGTCACGGCCTTGCACCTTGTAGCCCCCGAAGACGTTCACCGACTGCGGCGTCAGGCCGAGATGGCCACACACCGGTACGGCGCGCTCGGTGAGCATTTTCACCGTTTCGCACAGCCAACTGCCGCCTTCGAGTTTCACCATATTGGCACCGGCCTGCATCAGCTCGGCGGCGTTGGCGAAGGCCCGCTCCGGGGTGGCGTAACTCATGAAAGGCATGTCAGCCAGCAGCAGGCAGGCCGGGGCACCGCGGCGTACGGCCCGGGTGTGGTAAGCGATGTCGGCGACGGTGACCGGCAGCGTGGAGTCGTGGCCCTGCAGCGTCATGCCCAGCGAATCGCCCACCAGCAGCACTTTAACGCCTTGCTCTTCAAACAGTTTGGCAAAGCTGGCATCGTAGGCGGTCAGTGAAGCAAACTTGCGTTGCTCCTGTTTCCACTGGCGCAAATGGGTCACGGTGGTGGGTTTCATCACTACGTCTCCTGAATAGAGCCGCGCGATACGCGCAGGGCCCTGGCTGCAAAAAAGTGCTGTCATTCTACTGTAACCCTAACGGGGTGGGTAGCGCAGATCATGCAGCTTAAGGGGTTCTTAAGAACCTTGTGATGTAATAGCGAAAAAGGGACGAGCATGCGAATTCTGCTGATAGAAGATGACAAGTTAATCGGTGACGGCATCAAGGCCGGGTTGACCAAACTCGGCTTTAATCTGGACTGGTTTACCGACGGGCTGGTCGGTAAAAATGCGCTGGAAAGCGCGCCTTACGATGCGGTGATCCTCGATCTCAGCCTACCGGGCCTGGATGGGCTGGATTTGCTGCGCCAGTGGCGCCAGGCCGGCCATGACGTGCCGGTGTTGATCCTTACCGCGCGCGATGCGCTGGAACAGCGCGTCAGCGGCTTGCAGAGCGGCGCCGATGATTACCTGTGCAAACCTTTTGCCCTGGCGGAAGTCGCGGCACGCCTGCAGGCGTTGATCCGCCGTCGCCATGGCCAACTGATGCCGCAACTGGTGCATGGCAACCTGGTGTTTGACTCCGCCACGCGCAGCGTGAGCTTCAACGGCGAGCCGGTAACCTTGACGCCGCGTGAACTGGCGGTACTGGAGCTGTTTTTGCACAACAAGGGGCGGGTGCTGGCGCGGCCGCTGATCCAGGAAAAACTGTACAACTGGGATGACGAAGTCAGCAGCAATGCCGTGGAAGTGCATATCCATCACCTGCGGCGCAAGTTGGGTAACGGTTTTATCCGCACCATTCACGGCGTGGGCTATACGTTGGGGGAGGCATCGTGAAACATCTCAGCTTGCGGTTGCGGCTGATCCTGATTTTCAGCCTGCTGGCGCTGGTGACCTGGTGTGCCGCCAGCCTGGTGGCGTGGATGATGACGCGCAACAACATCAATGAAGTGTTTGATACCCAGCAGATGCTATTCGCCAAGCGCCTGGCGACCGCCAATCTGGGCGATCTGCTGGCCGACGAAAGCGTGCGTAGCCTGCCGAAAACCAAGAAGCTGGTGCATCACGGCAAGCGGGGCAAGCAGGATGACGACGCGTTGGCGTTCGCCATCTTCGACCGTAATGGCAAGATGTTGCTCAATGACGGTGAAAACGGCGCGGATTTCCGCTTTGACGGCGAGCGCGAAGGCTTTACCGATGGCGAACGGCGGGGCGACGACGACAGCTGGCGGCTGCTGTGGCTGACCAGCCCGGACGGCCGCTATCGTATCGTGGTCGGGCAGGAGTGGGATTACCGGCGGGATATGGCGCTGGGCATGGTAACCGGGCAACTGGTGCCGTGGCTGGTGACGTTGCCGATTTTGATGCTGTTGATCGCGCTGATGGTGGGGCGTGAACTGCGGCCATTGCGCGCGGTGGCCGCCGGGCTGCGCAAACGCGCACCGGACGACGCTACGCCGTTGGATGCGCGTCAGGTACCGACCGAAGTCAGGCCGCTGGTGGATGCACTGAACGCGTTGTTTACGCGCATCAACGCGCTGCTGGTGCGTGAGCGGCGTTTTACCTCAGACGCCGCCCATGAGTTGCGCAGTCCATTGGCGGCGCTGCGTGTGCAGACGGAAGTGGTGCAATTGGCCGGTGACGACGAGCCGATGCGCAAGCATGCGCTCGACAATCTGACGGTGAGTATCGATCGCGCCACCCGCCTGGTCGATCAGTTGCTGACGCTGTCGCGGCTGGATTCACTGTCGGATCTGGCCGATGTGGAGCCGGTCGACTGGAGCCGGCTGGTGCCGGTGACCCTGGCGGAGCAGGATCGCCACGCTTATGCCGCCGGCGTCGCACTGCGTTACGAACAGCAGGGCATACCGGCGCCGTTACAGGGGCAAGCGCTGTTGCTGTCGCTGCTGGTGCGTAATTTGGTGGACAATGCGGTGCGTTACACGCCTGCGGGCGGCACCGTCACTGTGAGGCTTACAGAGCGCTTGCTGACGGTTGAAGACAATGGGCCGGGAGTCACTACGGAACATCTGGCGCGGTTGGGGGAGCGTTTCTATCGTCCGCCGGGTCAGGAGCAAACCGGCAGCGGGCTGGGGCTGTCTATTGTGCAGCGCATCGCTGGCTTGCACGGGCTGAAGATCGGCTTTGCCAATCGGGCAGAAGGCGGATTTATTGCCAAAGTGATGTTGTAGGGCGCGCATGCTGCGCCCGATTCAGGCTTTTTGCTTGGGCTGATGCCACAGTTCCATGCCGTTCTCCGGCACGCGTTTCAGGCAACTGGCCAGCGACTCACCGTCCGGGAACACCAACTCGGGGGCGATTTCCGCCAGCGGGTAGAGCATGAACTCGCGTTCTTTCAGGCCGTAATGCGGCACTGTCAGGCGATCGGTATGAATAACCTGTTCGCCATACAGCATGATGTCCAGATCGAGGGTGCGCGGGCCCCAGCGCTCATCTTTGCGCACGCGGCCCTGATTGCGTTCTATCGCTTGGGTATGATCGAGCAGTTGTTCGGCGGGCAGCAAGGTATCCAGCGCCACCACCGCATTGAGAAAATCCGGCTGGTTCTGCGGCCCCAGCGGCTTGGTGCGGTAAAACGACGAACAGAGGATCAACCGGGTGCGCGGAAGATGCTCCAGCGCCTCCAGTGCGGCTTTCACCTGTTGCAGCGGTTGCGCCAGGTTACTCCCCAGCGCGATATAAACGCGGATCATTATGCTCCTTCTTTACGCGGCGTCCGGCGGCGAGGGCGACGCTGACGCGCGCGGCGTGGCGCGGGGTCGTCACCCAAAGTGCTCAACATGGTTTTCTGACGCGCCGGCGTGGCTTCCTGGAATTCGCCCCACCATTCGGTCAGACGCAGCATTTCCTGGTTTTCTTCCACTTCGGCGCGCAGCGCCAGCAGATCGTAAGCGGCGCGGAATTTCGGGTGTTCCATCAGCTTGTGCGCACGCTTGCCCTGACGGCGAGACAGACGCAACTGCAATTGCCAGATATCACGAACCAGCGTGGTGATGCGTTTCGGGATCGCCAGTGAACGACACTGTTCGTCCAATACGTCATTCATCGCCAGCGCGAAGGCGTCGTAATACGCCAGCCCGCTCTCCTGCGCCAGTTTCTGCGCATGTTCCAGCAGCGGATACCAAAGCATAGCAGCAAACAGGAACGCCGGATTGACGCGCATGTCGTTCTGCAGACGATAATCGGTGTTCTTCAGCACCTGCACCAAAATACGCTCCATCGGCGTATCGTGGGTAGGCGTAAAGTGGCGTGCTATCTGTGGGAACAGCGGCTGGAACAGCTGGTATTCGCACAGCTTCAAATAGGTTGGATAACCGTAACCTGCCTGCAGGAGCTTGAGCGATTCCTCAAACAAACGCGCCGGCGGGATCTCATGCAGCAACGAAGCCAGGCGCGGGATAGGCTCGGCGGTTTCGTCACTGATGCTCATATCCAGCTTGGCGGCGAAGCGCACCGCACGCAGCATGCGCACCGGATCTTCGCGGTAGCGGGTTTCCGGATCGCCGATCAGGCGAATCACGCCCTGTTGCAGGTCACGCATGCCGTCGACGTAATCACGCAGGGTGAAGTCCGCCACGCCGTAATACAGGCTGTTGATGGTGAAGTCGCGGCGCTGAGCATCTTCTTCGATCGAACCGAAGATGTTATCGCGCAGCAGCATGCCGTTTTGGGCCTGCTGGGACGAGTTTTTGTCGGATTCCGGCGTTTGCTGCTCGTGGTGGCCGCGGAAGGTGGCAACCTCAATAATCTCCGGCCCGAACATCACGTGCGCCAGACGGAACCGGCGGCCGACCAGGCGACAGTTGCGGAACAGCTTGCGCACCTGATCCGGCGTGGCGTTGGTGGTGATGTCGAAATCTTTCGGCTTTTTGCCGAGCAACAGGTCACGCACGCCGCCACCGACCAGATAGGCTTCGTAGCCGGATTTGTTCAGGCGGTACAAGACCTTCAGCGCATTCTCGCTGATGTCTTTGCGTGAGATTGAATGCTGATCTCGTGGGATCACGGTCATGGGGCCGGTACCCTCTGCAGCGGGAAAAGGAGGGCGCTTACGCGGCGCCGGCCGGCGGGCAGGGGTTTCTCTGCCGCTTTCGGCGCGTCGATGTTGTTGCGGCGCGGCAGGCTGTTCAGCGGCCACGCTTTCTTCGCGGACTACGTTTTTATCGCTGGCCGGCGCATCATCGCGGGGCAGCTTGTCATCGCGGATTAGTACCTTACGGCAGAAATTGGCTACTCGGGTAAAAATGGTACACCTCGATAGTGACTGATAAAAATGGAGCTAACAAAAAATAGCGGCTAATCATAGCTCACCATGGCTCCTTTGAGAATGCCGATGTGTTTTCATCCACCTGGCGCGGCACATTTTCTAACGTCCAGTGTGCTATAGCCCAGCTCAATAATAACGACAGGTCAAGATCTTGCCAGCTTTCCGGCAGCGGTTGACGCAGAAATTTCAGCGCGGCGATCAACACCGGGCGCGGATCGCCTTCGGGCAGCGCGGGCGCATGATTTTGTTTCGACAACTTGATGCCGTTTGCACCCCGCGCCAGCGGCAGATGCACATAGGCGGGGACCGGCGCCTGCAACTGATGATACAGCGCAATCTGGCGCACCGTCGGTTCAATCAGATCGGCGCCGCGCACGATTTCGGTCACGCCCTGGAAATGATCGTCAACCACCACTGCCAAATTATAGGCAAACAACCCATCGCGTCGGCGAATGATAAAATCTTCCCGCGCCAGAGCCGGCTCGGCCTGCAACTCGCCCTGAAGGCGATCGTGAAAGGCGTAAACCGGTGCGGATTGACGTAAACGGATCGCGGCGCTCTGTGGGCCAAGATGCAAATCACGGCAGTGGCCGTCATACAGACCGCCAATTTGCTGGATACGACTGCGGGTGCAATTGCAGAAATAGCTAAGCCCCTGTTGTTGCAGCTGATCCAGGGTTGCGCGGTAGGCTTCGTGACGTTGGGACTGATAGATGACCTGGCCGTCCCAGAGGAGACCATAACGTTCCAGTGCGGATAAGATACGGACGGCCGCACCGGCGACTTCGCGCGGGGGATCAATATCTTCAATGCGAACCAGCCACTGCCCGCGTTGGGCACGAGCCTGGAGGTAGCTTCCCAGAGCGGCAATCAGCGAGCCGAAATGCAGATCTCCGGAAGGCGATGGGGCAAAGCGCCCCACATAATGACGTTCTTGCATATCAGAGGGGAAATCTTCCCTTTTCTCTGTGCGGCGCACGTTGGAGCGTGCGCCACAGCGGTAACATACTCGTTATGCTTGAAACTGCCTCTGTGTTGGCTACGCCTGCTTACCCAAATCACTTGACTTCTGTAAGCTCATCGGGATGCACATTCTTGCCGCCGTGATGCAGCTCCAATCATTTAGAGTAACTGTATTAGCCGGCCATCTGCTTTTCGCGGATTTCTGCCAGGGTCTTGCAGTCGATGCACAAATCGGCAGTCGGACGCGCTTCAAGGCGACGAATGCCAATCTCCACGCCGCAGGATTCGCAGTAGCCGAAATCTTCGTCTTCTACTTTCTTCAGCGTTTTCTCGATCTTTTTGATCAGTTTGCGTTCACGGTCGCGGTTACGCAGTTCAAGGCTGAACTCTTCTTCCTGTGCGGCACGATCTACCGGATCCGGGAAGTTGGCCGCTTCGTCTTGCATATGCGATACAGTACGGTCCACTTCGTCCCTGAGCTGGTTGCGCCACGCTTCAAGAATAAGCTTGAAATGCTTCAACTGGGCGACGTTCATGTACTCTTCGCCCGGCTTCTCTTGGTACGGCTCCACCCCAGCGATGGCGAGAATGCTCAAGGACGAGGTTTTACGGGTTTGCCCTTCTTGCATGTTGCTTCTCCTACATACACACGCACTATCGAATCCCCAATGCGGGGGAAAAACAGGCCGCTATAAATAACAGATGGGAGGTAGGTTGGCAATTATTCCTGTCGCCTGCTTGACAATGGTGTGAAGGAAGGCGTATTTGGCGACGCGATGACCGGTTGTTGAATTATGGGTGCCCGGTGCCGCTAATCGATAAAAAACGGTAACTTATCGCAGAGAGATATACCGTCAGGTGATAATTTAGCCCCATAACAAACAACTTCTACTCCCAACTGCCGAACCTGTGCCAACAGTGCCGCATAACGCTCATCTATATGATGTGCCGGTGCGACCTGTCCGATTCCGCTATGTAACACGGCAAAAAACAAAACCGCCCGTTGCCCGCTTTCAACCACACAGAGCAACTCACGCAAGTGCTTTTGTCCTCTGAGCGTTACCGCATCAGGGAAGTAACCACGTTGTTGTTGCAGTAATGTGACTGACTTAACTTCAATATAGCAGTTAACCCTGTTTTCTGCCTGTAATAACAAATCGATACGGCTGTTTTCACTGCCATATTTTACTTCGCCGCTGATTTTACTGTAACCGGATAATTCATTGATTAAATTCCGTTCAATGGCTTCGCGCACCAATCCGTTGGCGCGCAGGGTGTTGACGCAGATCCAATCCCCTTGTTGGGTGTGCGTCAGCTCCCAGCTATGGGCATATTTGCGCTTGGCGTTATCCGAAGTGGAATACCAAACGGTGTCGCCTGGGGTGGCGCAGCCGGTCATGGCCCCGGTGTTGGCGCAGTGCAGGGTGAAGGTTTCGCCTTCTGGGGTGATCACGTCGGCCAGAAAACGTTTGTAACGTTTAATCAGCGTGGCGCAACGCAGCGGTGGGGTGAAAATCATGGGGTATCCTGATGGGCTAAAGGCCATTGTTCAAGCGGGTGATAACGCGTGCGGCCGTTCTCAAATACCGACTGGTACAGGGCGAAGGCGTCAGCGCTGAAGGTCCAGCCGGGCGTTGCGGGTGGAACGGCTACCGGTTGCGTCGCAGAGCGCAGCAGGGTGATATGCGGATGAAACGGCATCGGGCTTTGGTAGCAACCGCTGCGGGCCGCTTGCGATCGCAACAATTCGGCAAGCTGCAAGACCCCTCGCGGTGCGCGGCGCGTGCCAAGCCACACTACGCCAGGGCGCGGCCAGTGGCCAAGATCGTCCAGCACCATGCTGAACCCGGGTTGGCTAATGCGGCCGGCCAACTTTTTCAGCGCCGTTTCCTTTTGCGCGCTGACGTCACCGAGAAACGCCAGCGTCAGATGCAGGTTAGCCGCGGCGACCGGCCGACCGGCTTCGGGCGTGAAGGCTTCGGCGCGCCAGCGGATCACCTGTTGCTGTAGCGCATCAGGCAAGGTCAGGGCGAAAAACAGGCGGCGCGAACTGGACATAGATACCCGGCAAGTGAATGAAACGCAGAGTCTAATGCTACAATGTGCGCCGCCCAATGTTAACCACCACGGAGAGTTCTGTGTCTTCACTGCCCGTCAGTGCGGTTCTTGATGAATTGCTCACTGCGCTGCAATCCGCCCCGCAGGTGTTGCTGCACGCGCCCACCGGCGCCGGTAAATCGACCTGGTTGCCGTTGCAGATCCTGGCGAAAGCCGGGTTGCCGGGCCGCATCATCATGCTGGAGCCGCGCCGGTTGGCGGCGAAAAACGTGGCGTATCGGTTGGCGCAACAGTTGGGAGAAGAGCCGGGCCAGACCGTGGGTTACCGCATGCGCGCCGAAAGCAAGAGCGGGCCGCATACCCGGCTGGAGGTGGTAACCGAAGGCATTCTCACCCGTATGCTGCAGCAGGACGCCGAGCTGCAGGGCGTCTCGCTGGTGATCCTCGATGAATTCCATGAACGCAGCCTGCAGGCCGATCTGGCATTGGCGCTATTGCTGGACGTGCAACAGGGGCTGCGAGACGATCTCAAACTGCTTATTATGTCGGCGACGCTGGATAACGCCCGTATGACACAGTTGCTGCCGCAAGCGCCGGTGGTGGTGTCCGAAGGACGCAGCTTCCCGGTCGAACGCCAATATCAGCCATTGGCCAGTCATCAACGGCTGGAAGACGGTGTGGCGGCGGCAGTGAAACGTCTGCTGTCCGAACAGGGCGGCTCGCTGCTGCTGTTCCTGCCCGGCGTGGCGGAAATCAATCGGGTGCTGGAGCGGCTGAACGGTGACGTGGCGGCCGATACCGATCTGTGCCCGCTGTATGGCGCCTTGCCGCTGGCGCAGCAGCAAAAAGCGATTCAGCCGTCGCCGGCCGGGCGACGTAAGGTGGTGCTGGCGACCAACATCGCAGAAACCAGCCTGACCATCGGAGGTATTCGGCTGGTGGTGGACAGCGGGCTGGAGCGCGTGGCGCGTTATGACGTGCGTAACGGCCTGACGCGGCTGGTGACGCAGCGCATCAGCCAGGCGTCGATGATCCAGCGCGCCGGCCGTGCCGGGCGCTTGGAGCCGGGTATTTGCTGGCACCTGTTTGCCAAAGAGCAGGCTGAACGCGCAGCGGAACACGCCGAACCGGAAATCCTGCAAAGCGATCTCGCCGGTTTCTGGCTGGAGCTGTTGCAGTGGGGCTGCCATGACGTTGGGCAACTGACCTGGCTCGATCGGCCGTCGGAAACGGCGCTGGCGGCGGCAAAAAGGCTGCTGCAGCGTCTCGGTGCCACCGACGACGCCGATAAATTAACCGCTCGGGGCCGACAGATGGCTATGCTGGGCTGTGAACCCCGGCTGGCGGCGATGCTGACCTACGGCACCGAGCAGGGAGCGGATGGATTGGCGACCGCTGCTGCGCTGGCGGCGTTGCTGGAAGAGCCTCCGCGCAACGGACAGATGGATATCGGCTACTGGCTGAGCCGTCCGCAGCCGAATTGGCAGCGTCGCGCCGCCCAGTTAGCGCGGCGTTTGCCGCTGCGCAGCGGGCAGATTGACGTCGAGATGGCTCCGCGCCTGCTGGCGTTGGCGTTTACCGATCGCATCGCCCAGCGGCGGGGTCAGGACGGCCGTTACCTGCTGGCCAATGGTATGGGGGCGGCGATGAATCAGGATGAGGCGCTGTCGCGCGCGGCGTGGCTGATCGCGCCAAGCCTGCTGCAGGGCCACAACAGTCCCGATGCGCGCATTCTGCTGGCGCTGCCGGTGGAGATTGAGACGCTGGCGGCGCAACTGCCGGCGATCGTTTCCCAGCAGACCGCGGTGGAGTGGGATGAAGAAAAGGGCACGTTGCGCGCCTGGAAACGCCAGCAGATTGGCCGCCTGACGCTGCGGGCGCAGCCGTTGGCCAAACCGGCCGACGAAGAGTTGCAACTGGCGTTGCTCAATTGGGTTCGCGCTCAGGGGATCGCGGTGCTCAACTGGGATACCGCCGCCGAACAGCTGCGTCTGCGTTTGCAGTGTGCGCAAAATTGGTTGCCGGAAGCCGCCTGGCCGCCGGTCGATGACGCGTCGCTGCTGGATCGGCTGGAGCAATGGTTGCTGCCTTCCCTGAGCGGCGTACGCGATATGCGCGGGCTGAAGCAGGTCAACATCGCCGAAGCCCTTGCGCGCCTGCTGGACTGGCAGCAAAAGCAGCGGCTGGATAATGCGTTGCCCACTCATTACACTGTGCCGACCGGCAGCCGTTTGCCGATTCGCTATGATGCCGGCAAACTGCCGGCGCTGGCGGTGCGTTTACAGGAAGTGTTCGGTGAACAGCGCAGCCCAATGCTGGCCGAGGGTCGCATCCCGGTGGTGCTTGAGTTACTCTCACCGGCACACCGGCCGCTGCAAATCACCGGCGATCTGGCTGCGTTTTGGCAAGGTGCCTACCGGGAAGTGCAGAAAGAGATGAAAGGGCGCTACCCGAAGCACGTGTGGCCGGATGATCCGGCGAATACCGCCCCCACGCGGCGCACGAAAAAATATCAGTAACCCCCGTCATACTTGACGCCGCATCGGTGTTGGCTGTGCTATTCGGCCCATCCAGGGGCCTCACCCCTGACGGGGCCGCTGCAAGCAGCGTTCAAATCTGCTCCCGGCAGATTTGTCGCTTACCCGAATCACTTACTGGAGTAAGCTCATCGGGATAAGCTCTCTTGCCGCGTTACTCGGCACAGCCTCGCCCCGTTGGGGCCAGCGCAGGCGCTGTTCAACAAAACCCTTGGTTTTGTTGTGATGCAACGCCAATTATTTAGGGGGAGAATTCAGATGTTTCTTCTGTTCAGCGGCCTGGCGTCGGGACAGATTAAGCGACTAATAATGGCCGGCAGTGCCGCCAAGTCTGGAGAATGACAGCAATGGCTGGGGATGACCGCGAGCCCATCGGGCGCAAAGGGAAACAACCGAAACGCACCGCGTCGGGCAAGCCGCCGCGCCGTCGCCGAGACGACGATTATGATGATTACGAGGAAGACGAGCAGCAAGATGATGAATATGAAGACGAGGAGGAAAGCGTGCCGCGTAAGGTAAAAGCGACTCCGCCGCGTAAAAAACGCCGTTGGCTTGGCCTGCTTATCAAACTGATTCTGGTGGTCGCGGTTCTGTTGGCGATCTACGGCGTGTACCTGGATTCGCAGATCCGCAGCCGCATTGACGGCAAGGTCTGGCAGTTGCCGGCAGCGGTCTATGGCCGCATGGTCAACCTGGAACCGGGCATGCCGTACAGCAAAAAGGAAATGGTCGATCTGCTGGAGGGCATGCAATACCGTCAGGTTAGCCGTATGACCCGTCCGGGCGAATTTACCGTGCAGGCCAACAGCATCGAGATGCTGCGCCGCCCGTTTGACTTCCCGGATGGTAAAGAGGGGCAGATCCACGCCCGCCTGGATTTCCAGAACAACCGTTTGGCGAAAATCGAGAACATGGAGAACCAGCGTAACTTCGGGTTCTTCCGTCTCGATCCGCGCCTGATCACCATGTTGCAGTCACCGAACGGCGAGCAGCGTCTGTTCGTGCCGCGCGCCGGTTTCCCGGACCTGCTGGTGGATACGCTGATTGCCACCGAAGACCGTCATTTCTACGAGCATGACGGCATCAGCCCGTACTCCATCGGCCGTGCGGTGCTGGCGAACCTGACCGCCGGGCGCGCGGTGCAGGGCGGCAGTACCCTGACGCAGCAGTTGGTGAAGAACCTGTTCCTGACCAACGAACGCTCGCTGTGGCGCAAGGCCAACGAAGCCTATATGGCGCTGTTGGTAGATTACCGTTACAGCAAGGACCGTATTCTTGAGCTGTATCTGAACGAGGTGTACCTCGGCCAGAGCGGCAGTGACCAGATCCGCGGTTTCCCGTTGGCCAGCCTGTATTACTTCGGCCGTCCGGTGGATGAACTGAGCCTGGATCAACAAGCGTTGCTGGTGGGGATGGTGAAAGGGGCGTCGCTGTATAACCCGTGGCGCAACCCGACGCTGGCGCTGGAGCGCCGTAACCTGGTGCTCAAGCTGTTGCAAAACCAGGGAGTGATTGACGCCGAGCTGTACAACATGCTCAGCGCACGGCCACTGGGCGTGCAGCCGAAAGGTGGGGTGATCACGCCGCAGCCGGCGTTTATGCAGATGGTGCGTCAGGAACTGCAGGCCAAGCTGGGCGACAAGGTGAACGACCTGTCCGGAGTGAAAATCTTCACTACGCTGGATCCGGTTTCTCAGGATGCGGCGGAAAAAGCGGTCGAAGACGGCATTCCGGCGCTGCGTGCCGCCCGCCACGTAAAAGATCTGGAAGCGGCGATGGTGATTGTCGATCGCTTCAGCGGTGAGGTGCGCGCCATGGTCGGCGGTGCCAATCCGCAGTTCGCCGGTTTTAACCGTGCGATGCAGGCGCGCCGCCTGGTGGGATCGCTGGCCAAGCCGCCAACCTACTTGACCGCGCTTTCCGAACCGGACAAATACCGCCTGAATACCTGGCTGGCGGACCAGCCGCTGTCGCTGAAACAACCGAATGGCAGCCTGTGGCAACCGAACAACTACGATCGCAAATTCCGCGGACAGGTGATGCTGGTGGATGGCCTGGCCTTCTCGCTCAACGTGCCGACGGTGAATCTGGGCATGGCGGTCGGGCTGGATCAAATCAGCGCCACCTTGCAGCGCCTGGGTATTCCGAAAGCGGAAATCAATCCGGTGCCTTCGATGTTGCTGGGGGCGATTGGCCTGACGCCGATGGAAGTGGCGCAGGAATACCAAACCATCGCCAGCGGCGGTAACCGTGCGCCGCTGTCTGCGGTGCGTTCGGTGATCGCGGAAGACGGTTCGGTGCTGTACCAGAGCTTCCCGCAGGCGGAACGCATGGTACCGGCTCAGGCCGCTTACCTGACGTTGTACGCGATGCAACAGGGCGTAGCGCGCGGAACCTCCCGTTCTCTGTCGGTGAAGTTCCCCAACTACAACCTGGCGGCGAAAACCGGTACCACCAACGATCTGCGCGACAGCTGGTTTGCCGGTATCGACGGTAAAGAAGTGGCTATCGCCTGGGTTGGCCGTGATAACAACGGCCCGGCCAAGCTGACCGGTGCCAACGGTGCGCTGACGCTTTATCGCCGCTACCTGGAAAACCAGACGCCGCTGCCGCTGATGTTGCAGCCGCCGGAAGGCATCAACCAGATTGGCATCGACGCCGGCGGTAACTTTGTCTGTGGCGGCGGTGGGCGTAGCATCCCGGTGTGGACTGATAATCCGCAAGGGTTGTGCCAGGCGAGCCAGGCTGCTCAGCAGCAGCAGCAACAACAGCAGCAACAGGCGGGTGAGCAAAAAGACGGTGACGGCGTTGCCGGCTGGATCAAGGACATGTTCGGCCAAGGGCAGTAAATTGGCGAGCGGCTAATCCCCGTGGCAGAAAGGTTTTTTGTTGCAGGCCCGTAACGTCAGTTGCGGGCTTTTTTATTTTGCGCGCTTTATTTCCATTCGGTTAATGCGGCTAAATGCTGAATCCCCACCTATTTACTGGCTGAATTCGACTTGCAGTTTAATTTGGCTTCTGCATAAAATGCGTCGCTTATAATAATTATTATCGTTTACATTCGTTATCAAATAATTCATCAGAGAAAACACCTATGCCGACCAAGCGTCCAACTTCATCACGGGCCATGAAGGGCCGTTCTCCCGTTAGTGGGTTAGCGATCACTATCGCTACCGCGCTGGGTACGCTGGCGATGCCGGCATTTTCTGCCGAAGCCAATTCGCCAGCCAGGGAAGACACCCTTACCGTGGTGGGCAGCAGCCAGCCGCAACAGGAAAGTGCCTGGGGGCCGGTCGGCACCTACGTGGCCAAGCACAGCGCCACCGGTACCAAAACCGATACGCCGATTGAAAAGAATCCGCAGTCGGTTTCCGTGGTCACGCGTGAAGAGATGGACATGCGCCAGCCGGATACGGTGAAAGGCGCGCTGGCTTATGCGCCAGGGGTTTATGCGAGCCGCGGCAGCTCCACCACCTATGATTCGGTGGCCATTCGCGGTTTCCCGGCGGTGAATACCAACCAGTATCTGGACGGCCTGCGCCTGCAGGGCGACAACTATAGCGAAGCTTCGGTCGATCCTTATTTCCTCGAGCGAGCGGAGCTGCTGCGCGGCCCGGTATCGGTGCTGTACGGCAAGAGCAGCCCGGGTGGGCTGGTGGCGATGGTCAGCAAGCGGCCAACCACCGAACCGCTGCACGAAATTCAGTTCAAAATGGGCACCGACAATCTGTTCCAGACCGGCTTTGACTTCAGCGATGCGCTGGATGATAACGGCGTCTATTCCTACCGTTTGACCGGCCTGGCGAAAGACAGCGATGCGCAGCAGAACATGGCGAAAGAGAAGCGCTATGCGATTGCGCCGTCATTCAGTTGGCGGCCGGATGACAGGACCAACTTGACGCTGTTGGCCAATATCCAAAACGATCCCTACACCGGCTTCTACGGCTGGTTGCCGAAGCAGGGCACGCTAATTCCGCTGCCGGATGGCAGCAAGCTGCCAACCAGTTTCAACGACGGTGAAGCGAGCAATTACTTTGCGCGCAAGCAGCGCATGATCGGCTATAGCTTCGAACATGCGTTCAACGACACCTGGGCGGTGCGCCAGAACCTGCGTTACATGCAGCTGGAAAGCGACATGAAGAGCATCTATGGCAGCGGCGTTAGCGCGACGGCGCCGACCACGCTGAACCGCGCCTATGTACAGTCGAAGGAGCATCTGAACAGCTTCTCGGTGGATACGCAGGCGCAGGCCCGGTTGAAAACCGGCGATGTCGACCACACCCTGCTGTTTGGCGTCGACTACTCGCGCATGCGCAATGACATCAACTCCGGCTTCGGTTCTGCGAGCAGCCTGAGCATGACCGATCCGCAATACGGCAACGACGGCACCAACGTGACTTTCCCGTATAACTACCTGAACCGTCAGGAACAGACGGGTTTGTACGTGCAGGAGCAGGGCGAGTGGAACCAATGGTTGCTGACGCTGGGCGGCCGTTATGACTGGGCCAAAACCTCGGCCAATAACCGCATCGATAATTACACCAACGAACGCTCGGACGGCCAGTTCACCTGGCGCGGCGGTCTGAACTATCTGTTCGATAACGGTATCACGCCGTATTTCAGCTACAGCGAGTCATTTGAACCGACGCTGGACACCTCCGCGAACGGGCAGACGTTTATCCCGTCGATTGGCAAGCAGTATGAGGCCGGCGTGAAATACGTGCCGAAGGATCGTCCTGTCGTCCTGACCGGGGCGCTGTACCAGTTGACCAAAAACAACAACCTGACGCCGGACCCGGATAACGCGCAGTTCAGCGTTCAGAGCGGCGAGATCCGCTCGCGCGGCGTAGAGCTGGAGGCCAAGGCGGCGTTGAACGCCAACGTCAACCTGATCGCTTCCTACACCTACACCGACGCGAAATACACCAAGGACAACACTTATCAGGGCAAGCCAACCACCGAGATCCCTAAACATATGGCCTCGCTGTGGGCGGACTACAGCTTCCACGAAACGGCCGTCAGCGGCCTGACGTTGGGCTCCGGCGTGCGCTATGTGGGGTCCAGCTCATCCTTTAACAGTGACAACAGCACCTTTAAAGTACCGGATTACACGCTGGTGGATGCGACCATCAAATACGATCTGGCGCGTTTTGGCCTGCCGGGCTCATCCGTTGGCGTCAATATCAACAACCTGTTTGACAAGACTTACGTTTCAAGCTGCTATCGCGACTACGCCTGCTATTGGGGCGCAGAACGTCAGGTGGTCGCCACCGCAACCTTCCGCTTCTAACCGGATAATCGGGGCGGCGGCTCGCCGCTCCGAACAGAATAGGGCCTATGCAGGATAAACACCTCGATCACGACGCCACCTTCGCGTTAGACAACGTCAGTTTTGCCGTTCCCGGCCGTGTGCTGTTGCAACCGCTGTCGCTGACCTTTCCTCAGGGCAAAGTCTGCGGGTTGATTGGCCACAATGGTTCCGGCAAATCCACCTTGCTGAAAATCCTTGGCCGCCACCAGAACCCGACTGCCGGCAGCGCGCAGCTTAACCGACGCCCGCTGGCGCAATGGGACAGCAAAGCCTTCGCGCGTCAGGTCGCCTATCTGCCCCAGCAACTGCCTGCCGCAGAAGGCATGACGGTACGCGAGCTGGTGGCGATCGGCCGCTATCCGTGGCACGGCGCGCTGGGCCGCTTTGGCGTGCACGACCGCGAACAGGTGGAAGAAGCGATAGCGCTGGTTGGCCTGAAGCCCTTCGCCAACCGCCTGGTGGACAGCCTGTCCGGCGGCGAGCGCCAACGCGCCTGGCTGGCGATGATGGTGGCGCAGGACAGCCGTTGCCTGCTGTTGGACGAGCCGACCTCCGCGCTGGACATTGCGCACCAGGTTGAGGTGTTGGCGCTGATTCAACGTCTGAGCCATGAACGTGGCCTGACGGTGATCGCGGTGCTGCACGACATCAACATGGCGGCGCGCTACTGCGACCATTTGGTGGCGTTGCGCGGCGGCGAGATGATTGCGCAGGGTGCCCCGCTGGAGCTGATGCAAGGCCCGGTGCTGGAGCAAATTTATGGTATTCCAATGGGCACGCTGGCGCATCCGAGCGGCGGTGCACCGGTGAGTTTTGTCTACTGATGTCCGCTTCCTCCGATTTTCAACACGATCCCGTACGTCGCCGCCTGCTGACCGCCATGGCGCTGTCGCCGCTGCTGTTTTCTCTCCCGGGGCGCGCGGCGGTGACACCGCCCGATCTCACGCGCATCGTGGCGCTGGAATGGCTGCCGATTGAGCTGCTGCTGGCGCTGGGCGTTACGCCGCTGGCGGTGGCGGATATCCATAACTACAACCTGTGGGTGGAAGAGCCGAAAATGCCGGCGTCGGTGGTCGACGTGGGCCAACGCACCGAACCGAACCTGGAGTTGCTGCAGCAATTGCAGCCTTCGCTGATGCTGCTGTCAAAGGGCTACGGGCCAACGCCGCAAAAACTGGCTCCCATAGCGCCGACGATGAGTTTTGGCTTCAACGACGGCAGCGGAAAACCCCTGACGGTGGGGCGGAGTTCGTTGCAGCAACTGGCACAGCGGCTGGGGCTTGAGGCGCGCGCTGAACAGCATCTGATGCAGTTCGACCGGTTTATTCAGGATGCACGCCAGCGTCTGCATTCTTACACCAGACAGCCGCTGTTGTTGTTCTCCTTGCTGGATACGCGGCATGTGCTGATTATCGGCCAGAAAAGCCTGTTCCAGGAGGTGATGGATCAGCTTGGCATCCACAATGCCTGGGAAGGGGAAACCAACTTCTGGGGCACGGCGGTCGTGGGCATTGAACGTTTGATTACGGTGAAAAATGCGCGGGCGATTTATCTCGACCACGGCAATCAGGCGATGATGGAAAAAGTCAGCTCGACACCGCTGTGGCAGGCTTTGCCCTTTGTGCGTCAGAACCAACTGCGGCAGGTGCCGGCGGTCTGGTTCTACGGCGCGACGCTGTCGGCGATGCGTTTTTGCCATCTGCTGGAGCAGACGCAGGAGAGCTATTCATGAGCGCGCGCATCCGGGTATTACCGCTGACGTTGATCTTGGTATTGCTGGCGACGGCGGGCGGCTTGACGATCTGCAACCTGTTGCAACAGTTGCCTTGGGCGTTGTGGGCGCAGGCGCTGAGCGCGCCGAATCACGACGATGTACGTCAGATGCTGTTCCATTACAGCCTGCTGCCACGGCTGTCGGTCTCCCTGTTGGCCGGCGCCGGTCTGGGGCTGGTCGGCGTGCTGTTCCAGCAGGTGTTGCGCAATCCGTTGGCGGAGCCGGCGACGCTGGGGGTATCCGCCGGGGCGCAGCTCGGCTTGACCATCGCCACCTTGTGGATGCTGCCGGGCGGTGAGATGACCCGCCAACTGGCGGCAATGGCCGGGGCGATCCTGGTCGGCGGGCTGGTGTTCGGCGTGGCCTGGGGCAAACGCATGTCGCCGGTGACGCTGATTCTGGCCGGTCTGGTGCTGGGGCTGTACTGCGGTGCGGTCAACAGCCTGTTGGCGCTGTTTAATTACGATCAGCTGCAGGGATTGTTCTTGTGGAGCACCGGGGCGTTGAACCAGCAGGACTGGAGCACTGCGCAATTTATCCTGCCGCGCCTGGCGGTGGCCGGGTTGTTGGCGCTGCTGCTGTTGCGCCCGTTGACGTTGCTGGGGTTGGACGACGGCGTGGCGCGCAATTTGGGGCTGGGGTTGTCGATGGCGCGTTTTTGCGCGCTGGCGGTGGCGATTATCTTCAGCGCGATGCTGGTGAATGCGGTGGGCGTGATCGGTTTTATCGGTCTGTTTGCCCCCTTAATGGCGAAAATGCTGGGGGCGCGTCGGCTGGCTCACCGCATGATGCTGGCGCCGTTGCTGGGCGCTTTGCTGCTGTGGCTGACCGATCAGGTGATGATTTGGCTGACGCAGGTTTGGCGTGAGATCCCGACCGGAGCGGCGACCGCGCTGTTTGGCGCTCCGCTGTTGCTGTGGCTGTTGCCGCGCCTGCGTAGCGCCGCCACGCCGCCGCCGATGAACCTGGGCGACAAGGTACCGGCCGAACGCGGCCACCTGTTGAGCTGGGTGACGCTGGCGGGGGCTGTGCTGCTGGTTGGTATTGCCGTGGCGCTGATGTTCGGGCAGAACGCCGCTGGCTGGCACTGGAGCTACGGTGCAGAACTGGAGTCATTGATGCCGTGGCGTTGGCCGCGCGTGTTGTCCGCCTTGGCGGCGGGCATGATGCTGGCGGTGGCCGGCACCTTAATCCAAAAGCTGACCGGCAACCCGATGTCCAGCCCGGAAGTGCTCGGGATCAGCTCCGGCGCGGCCTTTGGCGTGGTGGTGATGCTGTTTATCGTACCGGGCGATGCCTTCGGCTGGTTGCTGCCTGCAGGCAGCCTGGGGGCGGCGGCGACGTTGCTGGTGATTATGGTCGCCGCCGGTCGCGGCGGTTTTTCTACCGAACGTATGCTGTTGGCCGGCATCGCGCTCAGCACGGCGTTTACCACCACCATTTTCCTGCTGCTGGCCAGCGGCGATCCGCGCATGGGCGGGCTGCTGACCTGGATTTCCGGTTCGACCTATTCGGTGACGTCGGAGCAGGCGATCCGTACCGCAGCCATTGCGGCAACGCTGATAGTGCTGGCGCCGCTGTGCCGCCGTTGGCTGACCATTCTGCCGCTGGGCAGCGCGACCGCCCGCTCGGTGGGTATTGCGCTGACGCCGGTGCGGGTGGTGATTCTGCTGCTGGCCGCCACGCTGACCGCCATGGCGACCTTGACCGTGGGGCCGCTGAGCTTTATCGGCCTGATGGCGCCGCATATGGCGCGCATGCTGGGCTTCCGCCGCGCGTTACCGCAGATGGTGATTGCCGCACTGTTGGGCGGCCTGCTGATGGTGTTCGCCGACTGGTGCGGCCGGATGGTGATGTTCCCGTATCAAATCCCCGCCGGGCTGCTGGCGACCTTTATCGGGGCGCCGTATTTCGTTTACCTGCTGCGTAAACAAACTTCGTAACCGTCATTGCAACGCCCGTTTCTGCCATCAAAGGCTCAGCATTGCGGTAATGCCGGTCAGTTAGCGTTTTTCTGAAGGTGTTGTGAAGTTTTCGGTCGATAAAGGTGAGATGTACCATGAGATTCTCGCGCCTCGACCGAGCAAGGGGCCGTAAGCCGCGGCCCCTTGCAACCCGCGCCTTTGCCCTGTCAGACGGTTGGCTGCGCCAACGCCCCTCCCTCCGTTACAGCGCATCACGGCCGGCTACGACAGGCGTCCCTGCCTGTCTCGCCTGAAACCGCCGTCCATGGCGGTTTCGCCTATGCGCCGCTCCTGCGTTCGGCGTCTTCAAGGGCGCCCAACACCCTGCTCATCTCACTATTTTCACTGTCTTTCATAATGCAATATCAAACGGAAGGGACACGTTGCCCGGTGGAAGCGAAACTAACAGGGAGGTTTGTCGTAGCCGACCCGCCCGGCAACGCGGGTGCAGCGGGGGTATTCGCGCAGCGGACAGACGATGTTAAGCGAGGGCGCGGGTGAAGGGGCCGCACCTTCGGCCCCTTCAATTGCCGTTCATTGTGGTAGCAGAGAAATTCGGGGCATTTACGGCCATTCCTCCTGCACGGAACGCACAGAGATTGGATAAAAAAATGCCAGTCAGGCTTAAGTGACCGGCATTATGGCATTGCTGGGTTTTTTTCTGCTTTCAGGCTGTTGCAAGGCGTTGCGCATCAATGCGCAGAAACGGAATTCAGAACGGAAAGAGGCGGTGGAACTGAGACGGAGATCAATATACTGCGTGCGGGTGCTCAGGATCTTTCGTCCTGAGCCTGAGCAAGGGACAGAAAGAGAAAAGCCCCGAGTCGATATTTATCAACCCGAGGCCAACTCTAACGCCAGACAACGTTAGGTTAGCTTCTTACCCGCCGTGAGGCAAGGAGAAGGAGGCATGATGCCGGACAAACGGAGTGTAGTAAAACTGGTCGTTATTTGTGCCACGGTAATATCATTGGTATGGATAACACGCAGCAAGATTTGTGAGCTGCGTATCAGATCGGGCAACACGGAGGTTGCGGCCATTTTGGCTTACGAATCCAAACGGTAAGGCCACTCAACGGCGGGAGCTTTGCTCCCGCCCATGGGGTGTTTGCGCGTTGATCCATGAGCACCCACCCGATAAAACAAAAACGGCGAGCCAAGGCTCGCCGTTTTTCATGTCGATGCGCAGGCTTATTTCAGGCCGGCGGCATCGCGCAGCAATTCTGCCTTGTCGGTCGCTTCCCAAGGGAAGTGCTCACGACCGAAGTGGCCGTAGGCGGCGGTTTCGCGGTAGATCGGTTGCAGCAGGTCCATCATCTGGATCAGGCCGTATGGGCGCAGATCGAAGAACTCGCGCACCAGCAGGGTCAACTGTTCGGTAGGCACTTTCTCGGTACCGAAGGTTTCCACCATGATGGAGGTTGGCTCTGCCACGCCGATGGCGTAGGAAACCTGGATCTCGCAGCGGTCGGCCAGGCCGGCAGCAACGATGTTCTTCGCCACGTAACGCGCCGCGTACGCCGCTGAACGGTCAACCTTGGACGGGTCCTTACCGGAGAACGCGCCGCCGCCGTGACGGGCCATACCGCCGTAGGTATCCACGATGATTTTACGCCCGGTCAGGCCGCAGTCGCCCATTGGGCCACCGATAACGAAACGGCCGGTCGGGTTGATGTGGTATTTGGTGCCGGCGCTCAGCCATTCGGTAGGCAGAACCGGCTTGATGATCTCTTCCATTACCGCTTCTTGCAGATCTTTCAGAGAGATATCTTCGGCATGCTGGGTGGACAACACCACTGCGTCGATGCCGACGATTTTGCCGTCGTCATACTGGAAAGTGACCTGGCTTTTTGCATCCGGACGCAACCACGGCAGGGTACCGTTTTTACGGACTTCGGCCTGGCGCTGCACCAGACGGTGTGCGTAGGTCACAGGTGCAGGCATCAATACTTCGGTTTC
This sequence comes from Serratia sp. C2(1), assembly GCF_036352655.1. Classification (NCBI taxonomy): domain Bacteria; kingdom Pseudomonadati; phylum Pseudomonadota; class Gammaproteobacteria; order Enterobacterales; family Yersiniaceae; genus Serratia; species Serratia sp. C2(1). Next base: position 104,526 of record NZ_JAZFBA010000004.1, read on the forward strand.
ATTGGTGGCATAGCCAAACATCAGGCCCTGGTCGCCGGCACCCTGTTCCAGCGGATCGGTACGGTCAACGCCCTGATTGATATCCGGGGATTGCTTGCCGATGGCGCTCAGTACGGCACAAGAGTTGGCGTCAAAACCCATATCCGAATGAACATAGCCGATTTCACGCACGGTTTTACGGGTGATTTCTTCGATATCTACCCAAGCGCTGGTGGTGATTTCACCGCCGACCAGCACCATGCCGGTTTTCACGTAGGTTTCGCAGGCTACACGCGCTTTCGGATCTTGTTCCAGGATGGCGTCAAGGACGGCATCGGAGATCTGGTCGGCGATTTTATCGGGATGTCCTTCGGAGACGGATTCTGACGTGAATAGGTGTTTAGCCATTGTATTCTTTACCTTGCATAAGACGGGTTAGAAATTACTGCACAGCGCTGGAGATCCGGCATCAAAGCGAAGGGTCTTCCGCTGATGGCGCGAGATGCATCCTGCAACGCCCCTCAGGCAAAGCCGTTAAGCAGTTTCTCAGTCATGCCCGTCGCCTTTCAAGCCGCGACTTGAAATTCATAGGGCATAATAATCAGTATAGATGGATTAACATCTGGACGTCTATTTTAGGTCAGGCTTTAGCCGGATTGCCAGTATTTTTTTGTCGTTTCGCTCTTTTGCGCAAAGCCACCGGCGCCATTTTCATCGCTTGAAACAGTTTCCGGCGAATTTTCATTTTGCATTTTCCCCAGGTTATCGGTATAAACTGCGCGCGCGGCTCATTTGGTGCACAGCGTAGAGCAAAATGTGCAAGCTCCCGCTCATGGCTTTGATGGTCAGCCGCAGACGCCGACGCTTGGCGTCGCCGCTTCATAGAACGGTCACGTTCTTACACTATTAATAGAGGCTCAGTCGTTCATTCCGGGCGACGTGCGTGGAGGTGGTTGGATTAATGATCCGTTGTCTACCGGTTGTTGGTTCTCAACAGCAGTGCCGTTCTGGCGCACATTCTTCTGCTATTTCCCGTCTTGTCTCTACTCCACCTTCCAGGTGTGATAAACACTTGGGCGCTACTCAGGATTCTCGGGCCGGTTAACGGTCGTCTGAAGAACTGAACAAGGGTAGCCTGCAGCCTTCCTGTGGGATGTTTCTTGACCCGATTCACGAGGTTTGAACAGGGTGTCTTACAATTATATGAGTGATATCCCCTTCAGCTTTCACGCTGCAGCGTTGTTGCCTGCGCGCGCTCACCCCAGTCACTCAGCGGACCTGAGCTCCCGGGGATTTACGCGCTTGCCGCCTAGCTGCAACATGAATTCTTTTGGGTATAAACCGATCGCTGACCGCGAACGGCAGTTTTATTCGCTGCCGCAAGGGCGGTTTGTTGGGTTGTTCTCGCGGGTTGTAGCTGCGATAGTGGCTGACTGTATCGTCAGTACGGGATGTGAGGCGAGTAATGTCTGATGATCTGTTGATTCACCGTCCGCCAGCCGCGGGCGAACCTATATCTTTACGCTCCATGCAGGAGGTTGCCATGAATGACCGTGATGCCAGCAAGATGCTGCGCACTTATAACGTCGCCTACTGGGGCAACAATTATTATGACGTCAATGAACTGGGCCACATCAGCGTGTGCCCGGATCCGGACGTCCCGCAGGCGCGTGTCGATCTGGCTGAACTGGTGAAAGAACGTCGCAAAGACGGCCAGCGTCTGCCGGCGCTGTTCTGCTTCCCGCAGATCCTTCAGCATCGCCTGCGTTCGATTAACGCGGCATTCAAACGTGCGCGCGAGTCATTCGGCTATGAAGGCGGCTATTTCCTGGTTTACCCGATCAAGGTAAACCAGCATCGTCGCGTGATCGAATCCCTGGTCAACTCAGGCGAACCGCTGGGGCTGGAAGCCGGCTCCAAAGCCGAATTGATGGCGGTGCTGGCACATGCCGGCATGACCCGTTCGGTCATCGTTTGTAACGGCTATAAAGACCGCGAATATATTCGTCTGGCGCTGATCGGCGAAAAACTGGGGCACAAGGTGTACCTGGTGATCGAGAAGATGTCCGAGATCAACATGGTGCTGGAAGAAGCCGAGCGCCTGAACGTGGTGCCGCGTCTGGGCGTGCGTGCGCGTTTGGCGTCTCAGGGCTCCGGCAAATGGCAGTCGAGCGGCGGCGAGAAGTCCAAGTTCGGTCTGGCGGCCATTCAGGTCCTGAAGTTGGTAGAAACCCTGCGCGAAGCGGGGCGCCTCGACAGCCTGCAACTGCTGCATTTCCATCTGGGCTCGCAACTGGCCAATATTCGCGACATCGCCACCGGCGTGCGTGAATCGGCGCGTTTCTACGTTGAATTGCACAAGCTGGGCGTTAACATCCAGTGCTTCGACGTGGGCGGTGGTTTGGGCGTGGATTATGAAGGCACCCGTTCGCAGTCCGACTGTTCGGTGAATTACGGCCTGAACGAATACGCCAACAACGTGATTTGGGGCATCGGCGACGCTTGTAATGAGCACGGCCTGCCTCATCCGACGGTGATTACCGAATCCGGCCGTGCGGTCACCGCGCACCATACGGTGTTGGTGTCCAACGTGATCGGCGTTGAACGCAACGAATTCAGCGAGCCTCTGCCGCCGGCGGAAGATGCGCCGCGTGCGCTGGAAAGCATGTGGGAAACCTGGCAGGAGATGAACGAGCCGGAGAACCGCCGCTCGTTGCGCGAATGGCTGCACGACAGCCAAATGGACCTGCACGACGTTCACACCCAGTACGCTCACGGCATGCTGGATCTGACCAAGCGCGCCTGGGCCGAGCAGCTGTATCTGAACATCTGCAACAAGATCCAGCAGCAGCTTGATCCAAGCAACCGTGCGCACCGTCCGATCATCGACGAACTGCAAGAGCGTATGGCGGACAAGTTCTACGTCAACTTCTCGCTGTTCCAGTCCATGCCGGACGCCTGGGGTATCGATCAGCTGTTCCCGGTGCTGCCGCTGGAAGGATTGGATAAGCCGCCGGAAGGCCGCGCGGTGCTGCTGGACATCACCTGTGACTCCGACGGTACTATCGATCACTACATCGACGGCGACGGCGTGGCGACCACCATGCCAATGCCGCCGTACGATCCGGAAAACCCGCCGGCGCTGGGCTTCTTTATGGTTGGCGCCTACCAGGAAATCCTCGGCAACATGCACAACCTGTTCGGTGATACCGCCTCGGTTGACGTGTTCGTCTTCCCGGACGGTACGGTAGAAACCGAGTTGTCCGACGAAGGCGACACCGTTGCCGACATGCTGGAATACGTGCAGCTCGATCCGATCGCGCTGCTGGCCAAATTCCGCGATCAGGTGAAAGAAACCGATCTGGACGATGAACTGCAGGCGCAGTTCGTAGAAGAGTTCGAAGCCGGTTTGTATGGTTATACCTATCTGGAAGACGAGTAAGTAAGGGAGCGTGAAGGTGTGGTTCACCGTACTTTCACGCCACTCTTCTATACTGATACCGACGAGTGGTTGGAGTGATGCGCGGGCTTGAAGCGCGAACCAAATACGGCGATAATCTGCCGTATCAGCAGTACCGAAACAGACATCGTATCAATCCCTTTCTCGTCGGGCTAACGACGCGGGAGGGATTTTTTTTTGCCAACGCCCGTGTGATTTTACCGCCGGCGACACGTTGAAATATGAGGGTTTACAATGAGCACGTTAGGCCATCAGTCCGATAATTCCTTAGTGTCCAACGCCTTTGGTTTCCTGCGCTTTCCGCTGAATTTCATGCCTTATGACAGCGATGCAGAGTGGGTCATCACCGGCATTCCATTCGACATGGCAACCTCCGGCCGCGCCGGTGGCCGTCATGGCCCTGCGGCGATCCGTCAGGTTTCCACCAATCTGGCGTGGGAAGGCAACCGCTGGCCGTGGAGCTTTGATCTGCGCGATCGTCTGAACGTGGTTGACTGCGGCGACATCGTGTTCAACTTCGGCGACGCTCAGGACATGAGCGACAAGCTGCAGGCGCACGCGGAGAAATTGCTGAAGGCCGGCAAACGCATGCTTTCATTCGGCGGCGATCACTTCGTCACGCTGCCGCTGCTGCGCGCGCACGCCAAACATTTCGGCAAACTGGCGCTGGTGCATTTTGATGCTCACACCGATACCTACGCCAACGGCAGCAAATACGACCACGGCACCATGTTCTTCCATGCGCCGAACGAAGGTCTGATTGATCCGAACCGCTCGGTGCAGATCGGCATTCGTACCGAGTTCGACCACGACAACGGCTTCACCGTGTTGGATGCCGCACAGGTTAACGATCGCAGCGTGGACGACCTGCTGACGCAGATCAAACAGATCGTCGGCGATATGCCGGTTTACCTGACCTTCGACATCGACTGCCTGGATCCGGCGTTCGCGCCGGGTACCGGCACCCCGGTGATCGGCGGCCTGACCTCCGATCGCGCGCTGAAACTGGTACGCGGCATGCAGTCGCTGAACATCGTCGGCATGGACGTGGTAGAAGTGGCGCCAGCCTATGACCAATCCGAAATCACCGCGCTGGCCGCGGCGACGCTGGGTCTGGAAATGCTGTATCTGCAAGCGGCCAAGAAACACGCCTAAAACGACGATAATGTTATTGAGCGGCGGGCTGACTTTGGCCTGCCGCGCTTAATCGCACCGTAGTAAGGCATACACAGCGGGTTTCTGTTCGCCTTAACGATAGGGTGTATTCCGGGGTTACGGAGAAACCATGCTCAGCAAACCATCTATACGTCTTAACAAATATATCAGCGAGAGCGGCATCTGCTCCCGCCGCGATGCCGATCGTTATATCGAACAAGGCAACGTTTTTATCAATGGCAAGCGCGTTGCGCTTGGCGATCGAGTGTTTCCAGGGGACGTGGTCAAGGTCAATGGCCAACTGATTGAACCCCGCAACGAAGACAACCTGATCTTCATTGCGCTTAACAAACCGGTGGGGATTGTCAGCACCACGGAAGAGGGCGAGAAAGACAATATTGTCGATTTCGTAAACCACAGCACCCGCATCTTCCCGATCGGCCGTTTGGATAAGGATTCGCAGGGCCTGATTTTCCTGACCAACCACGGCGATCTGGTCAACAAGATCCTGCGCGCCGGCAACGATCACGAGAAAGAATATCGGGTTACGGTCAACAAACCGGTGACCGACGATTTTATCCGTGGGCTGGGGGCCGGCGTGCCGATGCTGGGTACGGTGACTAAAAAGTGCAAGGTAAAGAAAGAAGCGCCGTTTGTTTTTCGCATCGTGCTGGTCCAGGGGCTTAACCGCCAGATCCGCCGTATGTGCGAGCATTTCGGTTATGAGGTCACGAAACTGGAACGTACTCGCATTATGAATGTGAGCATGGCCGGGCTGCCGCCGGGTGAATGGCGCGATTTAACCGACGACGAACTGGTCGAACTGTTTAAATCGATTGAGGATTCTTCCTCAGAAGCGAAACCGGCGAAGAAAGCCAAACCTGCGGTGAAAAAACCGGCCGGCGGTGCGCCGAAAAGCGCCGAGAAACCCGCCGGCAATGCGGCTGCCCGCAAGCGCTTTGCCCAACCCGGCCGCAAAAAGAAAGGCCGCTGAGGGGTCAATAATCCCCGTTAGCTGCCGCGCTGGGTGAGGTTTAAATAGCGATAATGAAACGCCCCCGATCGTGATGGTCGGGGGCGTTTTGTTTTAGGGGCTTGCTCGTGCCAACCAAAACGACAGACCCCATTCACCCCTTCTAATATATAAACTCACTATGAAACGCACGCCTGATATCGGTTTTTCATATCGGTGCATTTTTTCGTGATCCCTCCCACACTTGTTACTTTCAAACAACCTTTCATTAACATTTGCCGCTTTGCTCCCTTGACGAAAGTTTCGCCAGACTTATAGTGAGTGTATTAAATAAGAAACTGAGTTTCATATATGAAACAATCAGATAGAGGACAGAAGCAATGAGCTGGAAGAACGTCTGTGAAGTGTCTCAGGTGAAAGAAGATTTTCCTTTCTCCGCCAACGTGGAAGGGAAAGAAGTCGGGGTATATCTGATCGACGGCAACTATTACGCGCTGGAAGACGTTTGCCCACATGCCTATGCCTTGCTCAGCCAAGGGTTTGTCGATGACGGCAAGATCGAGTGTCCGTTGCACGAAGCGCTGTTCGATGTGCGTACCGGTCAGTGCCTGCGTGAGCCAGGCGGCCGCGATCTGCAAACCTATCCCACCCGGGTGATAGACAATCAAATACAAATCACCTTTATCACGGAGGAGTAATCATGCAGCACATCACCGATTTCAATCCCTGGCTGCCGGACACCCAACAGATGATCCCGGCACGCGTCGGCGGCAACGGTCAGATCCACCAACCGGGCCAGTTCCAGAATGTCATCTGGCAGAACCGCAGCCGGGTACCGGACGGTTTCGAAACCGCGCTGGTCGCGGCGTTGGAAGAGATCTTCGAGCAAGGTGCGGAAGCGCTTGAGCAGATCGTCAGTGCGCTGAACCAGCGCCGCCTGTTTGATCGCAGCGGCCAGCCGTGGAATGAGGCGACTTTCCGCGAATTCCTTCACGTTAACGGTTACTGAGCAGCCCGGGAGAAGGCAATGACAGCAAACACAACATCCTCCGCACAGACTTTGCAGGACTATCTCGATCAGGGGCTGCGCGGCATGTGGTACCCGGTGCTGGCCAGTTGGGAAGTGGGCAATAATCCGGTCGGCATTACGCGTCTTGAGCAGCAGATTGTGGTGTGGCGCGACGGTGAAGGCGCGATCCACGCACTGGAAGATCGTTGTCCGCATCGCGGCGCGCGTCTTTCGATGGGCTGGAATCTGGGTGATCGCATCGCCTGCTGGTATCACGGCGTGGAGGTCGGCGGCGACGGTACGGTTAAAGACGTGCCTGCGGTCGATCGCTGCCCGCTGGTGGGGCAAAAATGCCTGCGTTCTTACCCGGCCAAAGAGGCCTACGGCGCCGTGTTCCTTTATTTCGGCATCACCGCCGACGAAGCGCCGTCGGAGCTGACCTTCCCGGAAGAACTGGCGGATGATGTTTCCTACAGCAACTTCCTGTGCACCGCCAGCTGGGACTGCAACTATCAGTATGCATTGGAAAACGTCATGGATCCGATGCACGGCACCTACCTGCACTCCTCTTCGCATTCGATGGCGGAAGGGGATCGCAAGGCGGATATGGCGCTGGAACCGACCGATACCGGGTTCATCTTCAAGAAGAACGGCCAGATCGGCGTTAACTTTGACTGGGTAGAGTTCGGCAGCAGCGGCGCCTACTGGATGCGGCTGTCGATCCCGTACAAAAAACGTTTTGGGCCGGGTGGCCACTTCTGGATCATCGGCATGGTGGTGCCGGAAGATAAAGATCATTGCCGGGTGTTCTTCTGGCGTATCCGCAAGGTCAAAGACTGGCAGCGCGACATCTGGCGCTTTATGTATCGCAACCGTCTGGAAGCACTGCATTGGGACGTACTGGAACAAGATCGCATCGTGCTGGAGAACATGGCGCCAAACGCGCGTGGCCGTGAATATCTGTATCAGCATGACGTCGGCCTTTCCCGCCTGCGCCGCATGATGCAGAAAGAGGCGCAAAAACAGCTGGCGATCCTCGCCGAACAGGAGGTCGCGCAGTGAACGGCCTGTTGACGGGAAAACGCATTGTAGTGACCGGCGCGGCACGCGGTCTGGGCCGCAGCTTTGCCGGGGCCGTCGCCCAGGCGGGCGGCCGGGTGGTGATGTGCGATATTCTGGCGGATGAATTGGCGGACAGCGCTGCCAACCTGCGTGAACAGGGGGCCGAGGTGGAAACGCAGGTTATCGATCTGGCGTCGCCTGCTTCGATCGCCGCCACGTTCAGCGCCATTGCCGAAGGCGGTACGATCGACGGGCTGGTGAACAACGCGGCGCTGGCAACCGGCGTCGGCGGTAAAACCATGATGGAATACGATATCGATCTGTGGGATCGGGTCATGCAGGTTAACGTGCGCGGTACCTGGCTGGTGAGCCAGGCAGCGGTACCGCTGTTGGCGCAAAACCCGCATGCCAAGATCGTCAATGTGGCTTCGGATACCGCGCTGTGGGGCGCACCGCGCTTGATGGCCTACGTGGCCAGCAAAGGGGCGATTATCTCTATGACCCGCTCGATGGCGCGTGAGCTGGGCCCGCAGGGAATTTGCGTCAACGCTATCGCACCGGGTCTGACGCGGGTAGAAGCGACCGAATATGTCCCCGCAGAGCGCCACCAACTGTACGAACAGGGCCGGGCGCTGGCCGGGGCGCAACATCCCGACGACGTGAACGGTACGGTGCTTTATCTGCTGTCGCCGTTGGCGAATTTCGTGACCGGTCAACTGTTGCCGGTCAACGGCGGCTTTGTCTTTAACTAATCTACATTTTAGCCAGGAGCAGCACATGGCAGACGATCAAGCGTGTAAGTATCTGATCCCGGGGCTGGATCGCGGGTTACAGCTGCTGCTGGCGTTTGGCGAGCAGCACAAGGAAATGACCTTTGCAGAATTACATCGCCTGGTCGATATGCCGAAGGCGACCGCCTACCGCGTGGTGCAAACGCTGGAGCATCTGGGTTTTCTGGAGCGTAACCCGCGCACCAACACCTTTGCGCTGGGCATCAAGGTGCTGCGGCTCGGTTTTGAATATATCGCCTCGCTGGACGTGGCGCAGGCCGGCCAACCGGTGATCGAACAATTGCGCGATCGCAGCCAGTGCAGCAGCCATCTGGCGATCCGCGATGAGCGCGACGTGATCTACATCGCCCGCGTCAGCGCCGCCGGTTCGCAAATCAATCAGGTCAGCGTCGGCACTCGCCTGCCGGTACACCAGACTTCGCTCGGCCGCATGCTGCTGACCAGCGTCACCCGCGAAGAGTTCGAGCTGCTGTACCCGCAAGAACAATTGCCGGGCAGCGGGCTGGGCACCCCGGCGGATCGTGAAACCTTGTGGCAGATGGTCCAGCAGGACAAGGCGCGTGGCTATGTGATCGGCGAGTCGTTTTTCCGTCACGGCATCTCTTCGATCGTCTATCCGATCTTCAACCGCGAGCAGCGGGTTGAGGCCGTGGTCAGCATTATGGTGCCGTTCGATGAGATCCCGAAAGCGGATCGCGAGCGGCTACGCAGGGAAGTGCGGGACGCAGCGGAGAAAATCTCCGGCTTCCTGGGCGCACCGCCGCAGGCAAACGTCGGTTAACTGACGGCACCGACTCTTTTACTCAGGCAGGGATAAGGCCCACACCGATCGGGGGCCGGGGTTCGATCATGCCTGAAAAACGCATTCAGTGAGAACGTGAGGCACAATAATGAGCGTAACCGGAATCGAAAAGCTGGAATTTGGCGTCGAAGATCTGCCAACTTGCGAAAAATTCATGCAGGACTTCGGCCTGCAGGCCGCGCAGCAGCATTGGGGAGAACGCCGGCGCGAATTCACTACCCTGAGCGGTGCGCGCGTGGTGCTGCATCCGTTGCAGAGCGAAACATTGCCGGCGGCGTTCGAGGGCGGATCTACCCTGCGCCGCATGACCTGGGGCGTCGACAGCCCAAGCGAATTGGCGGCTCTGGCCCCCTTGCTGGCGCAGATGCCGGGTTTCCGCCAGGTGGGGGAAGAACTGGAGTGCCGCGATCCGAACGGCATGACGCTGCGCTTTAGCGTCAGCCAACAGCGCGATGTCGATTTGCCGGTATCGCCGATCAACCAATGGGGCGACGTGCGCCGCATCGATCAGCCCAGCCCGGTGTATGCGCAGGCGCAACCGATCAACATCGGTCACGTGGTGTTCTTCGTCGAGGATCTTGTCGCTACCGAAAAATTTTACTGTGACGTGCTGGGTTTTCAGGTGTCGGATCGCTATATCGATCGCGCGGTGTTCCTGCGGACCCAGGCGCGCGGCGGCCATCACAACCTGTTCCTGCTGAAACTGCCCAATCGCCCGCGTGGCCTCAATCATGTGGCCTTTACCGTACGCGACATCCACGAAGTGATCGGCGGCGGTATCGCCATGAACAAAGAGAAGTGGAGCACCTTCATCGGCCCCGGCCGCCACCCGATTTCCTCGGCCTATTTCTGGTATGTCAACAGCCCGACCGGCGGCGCATTCGAGTACTACACCAACGACGATTATCTGACCGAAAACTGGCAACCGCGCGAATTGGAGCACTCACTGGTGTCGTTCACCGAGTGGGCGGTGGAAGGCGGTATCGACCACGACACGCGTCGCCAGCAGAAAAAACCGGAGGCGTTATGAGCCGGCCAGTGCAGGCGGGCATCGTGATTATCGGCGGCGGGCAGGCCGGCGGTTGGGCGGCGAAAACGCTGCGCGATCGGGGTTACGCGGGCCGGCTGACGGTGATCAGCGACGAACCCTATGATTTTTACGAACGCCCGCCGCTTTCCAAGGCGGCGTTGCTGGACGGCAATGCGCCGCTCAGCAGGCTATTCAGCGAACAGGTGGTCGCGGGGTTGAACATCGACTGGTGTCGCCCGTTGCGTGCCGAAGCCATTGATGGGCAGCAGCAAATCGTCACGCTCAGCGACGGGCGGCAGTTGCAGTTTGATCAACTGTTGATCGCCACCGGCGGTCGGCCACGCCTGCCGGACGCCCGCTGGGCCAGCCATCCGCGGGTGATGACGCTGCGCTCCTGGGACGATGCGGCAAAACTGCGCCAGGCGTTGCAAGGGTGTCGCCAGTTGGCGATCGTCGGCGGCGGCTGGATTGGGCTGGAGATCGCCGCTTCCGCCCGGCGGCTCGGTGCCGAGGTGACGGTGTTTGAGCGCCAGCCCGCGTTATGCATGCGCAGCGTAGGCGCGGATGTTTCACAGGCGTTGCTTGAGCTGCATCAGCAGCAGGGCGTAACGGTACGCTGCGGCTGCGGCGAAATCTCTCTGGAAGATCGCGACGGCGCTGCGTGGATCGGCAGTGAAAGCAGCGATCCTCAGGCTTTCGATCTGGTGGTGGTCGGTATCGGCGTCGAGCTTAACCTCGAGCTGGCGCACAGCGCCGGGCTGAAGGTTGACGCCGGCATCGTGATCGACGGCCAGGGGCGCACCAGTCACCCGGCGATCTTCGCCGCCGGCGATGTGGCGCGCCACCCGACGCTTGGCCTGTGCCTGCAATCCTGGGCCTATGCGCAGAACCAGGCGATCAGCACCGCTTGCGCGATGCTCGATGCCTTCGCCGCCCCTTACAACGATGTGGCCTGGCTGTGGTCGGATCAATACGACACCAATATTCAGATCCTCGGCGTGCCGATCGGCGGAGTTCATCACGTGGTGCGTCGTACGCCGCAGTCGCAGGTGTTCTTTACGCTCAACGCCGACCGGCAATTGGTGCAGATGGTGGCGTTTAACGATGCGCGCACCATCAAGCTGGGCAAACGCTGGCTGGCCGGCGGGCGGGTGCTGGAGCCGCAGCAGTTGGCGGACGCGGAATTTTCTCTGATGGCGTTGAAATAACGCCCGAATCTCGGGAGCGTTTCATGACTACGCAAGACATTGACGCCCGCGTCGGACGGGTGGGGGACGCCGTTGCCGAAAATCCGCAGCAACGGGTGCGCTGGTCGGTGCCGATCGCGCTGTTCGCCTGCGTGCTGCTGGCGTTTTTCGACAAGATCAGCATTGCGGCGCTGTTTTCCGACAGCGAGTTCCAGCAGGCGCTGGGTATCAGTTTTGATCCGGCGCGGCTCGGCTTGCTGATGAGCGCGTTTTTGTTCTCTTACGGCATATCTTCCATGCTGTTGAGCGGCATTGGCGACCGGCTGAATCCGGTTAAGGTGCTGATCGGCATGATGGTGGTGTGGGGTGTGCTGATGGTGTTGATGGGGCTGTCCCGTTCTTATCACACCATGATGACGCTGCGCATCCTGCTCGGCATCGCGGAAGGGCCATTGCTGCCGATGGCGTACGCCATTATCCGCCAGGCATTCCCGCAGCGCTTGCAGGCGCGCGCCACCATGTTGTGGCTGCTTGGCACGCCGCTGGGGGCAGCGCTCGGTTTCCCGGTGACGCTGTATATCCTCAATACCTTCGATTGGCAGACCACCTTCTTCTTTATGGCGTTTCTGACGCTGCCGGTGATGCTATTGGTGCTGTTTGGCATGCGTCACCTGAACGTGGCGCGTCCGGTAGCCAAAACCGATGCGCAACCTGTGGCGGCGGAACGTAAACGGCAGCGCCGGGAACTGTTGCGCAATCCGCATTTCTGGATGATTTGCCTGTTTAACATCGCCTTCCTGACCTACCTGTGGGGCATGAACGGCTGGCTGCCCAGCTACCTGATCAAGGGGAAAGGCATACATCTGGAACACGCCGGTTACCTGTCATCGCTGCCGTTTATCGCCATGCTGCTCGGCGAAGTGGTCGGCGCCTGGCTGTCGGACAAGCTGGATCGTCGCGCGCTGGCCTGCTTTGTCTCGCTGTGCGGCGCCGGGCTGGGCCTGGGCGTGGTGCTGCATTTGCAAGGCACCTACAGCGTGATTGCCGCCATGGCCTTCAGCACCTTTATGTGGGGCGCCGGTGCGCCGAACATCTTTGCGCTGCTGGCGAAAGCGACCAGCAGCAAGGTCAGCGCCACCGCAGGCGGTATTTTTAACGGATTGGGCAATTTTGCCGGCGCGCTGGCGCCGGTGCTGATGGGGGCGCTGATCGCCGCCACCGGCAACATGGATAACGGCCTGCTGTTCCTGGTGGTGATGGCCTTTATCGGTAGCATCATCTTGCTGCCGTTGCTGAAAAAATACTGATTTATCTATGGTTACAGAGGAGTAACAACATGTCCCAGGTTGAGAAACAAGCCGGCGTCAAGCCGCAGGATCAGTCGATAGAGCATTGGGTGGAATCGCGAATCGCCCGCTTTGAAGGCCGCAAATATGACTGGAACGCGTTGAAGTTCCAGGCCGACTACGACCCGAAATACCGTCGCGCGCAGATGCGCTACATCGGCACCGGCGCAACCGGCGTGGTTAACGACACCAACACCATTCCGGCGGGAAACTTCACCTTCTCCACCATGGTATTGCCATCGAAATGCGAAGGCCCGCTGCACCTGCATGACGACGTGGAAGAAGTGTTCTTTATGCTGAAAGGCAGCATCACGCTGATGATCCAGGATGGCACGGAATATTACGAAACCAAGCTGAAGGAGCGCGATCTGATCTCGGTGCCGGCCGGCGTCTACCGTGGGTTGTTCAATCACGGCGAGGAAGAGGCGCTGATGTGCGTGATGCTCGGCACGGCCAAACCGGAAACGCCGACCTACCCGGCCGATCACCCGTTATCCAAAGTGAAGCGTAACTGATGAACGGCCTGGCGCAACGTCAGCAGCGGCGCTGCGGGGGGTACACCCTCAGTTGGCGCGAAGCGGGGCACGGCCGACCGGTGGTGTTGCTGCACGGCATCAGCTCCGGTTCAGCTTCGTGGATCAAGCAGTTTAACGACGCTGGGCTGACCGACAGTCACCGTCTGCTGGCCTGGGATGCTCCGGGCTACGGCGGCAGCCTGCCGCTGGCCGCCACCGAGCCGGACGCCGCCGCCTATGCCGCCGCGCTGGCGGCGCTGGTGAGCGAACTGGGGCTGGAGCAACCGCTGATTATCGGCCACTCGCTTGGCGCGTTGATCGCCGGCGCCTATGCCGCAGGCTATCCGGACGGGTTGTGCGGGCTGGTGCTGGCGGACCCCGCGCAGGGCTACGCCACGGCGACGGAGGAAAAACGGCGCCAGGTTTACGGCCAGCGCAAACAGATGATTGAAACGCTGGGGCCGCTGGGCTACGGCGAACAGCGGGCGGCCGCGCTGCTGAGTGAAAAGGCGTCGGATCAGGATATCGCCTGGGTGCGCAACGGCATGCAGCAGCTCGATCCCGAGGGTTTTCTCAGCGCCGCCTGGATGCTGGTCAACGAGGATATCGACCGCTATTTGGCGCGCTATCGCGGCCCGCTGGAAGTGTGGTGCGGTGATCAAGACCGTATCACGCCCCCCGAGGCGGCTGCGAGGCTGGCGCAACGGCATGACGCGCCTCTGCGCCTGATTGACGGCGCGGGGCATGCCAGCTATCTCCAGGCGCCGGCGCTGTTTAACCGTTATCTGCAGGATTTTACGGGAGCAATTCAACCATGAATTTTCAGCTTGAGGATCGGGTCGCGGTCGTCACCGGCGGCTCGTCGGGCATTGGCTTCGAAACCTTGCGTCTGCTGTTGGCGGAAGGGGCGAAGGTGGCGTTTTGCGGCCGCAATGCGGACAAACTGGCCGGCGCCGAAGCCAGCCTGCGCAATGAATTCCCGCAGGCGCAAGTGCTGGCGCTGTGCTGCGACGTGCTCGATGAGCGGCAGGTGGCGCAGTTCGCCGAACGGGTGACGGCGCATTTCGGCGGTGTGGATCTGTTGATCAATAACGCCGGCCAGGGATTTGTCGCCCATTTTGACCAAACGCCGCGCGCCGCCTGGCTGCATGAGGCGGAGCTGAAACTGTTTGGCGTGATTAACCCGGTGCAGGCGTTTTTACCGGCTCTGGAGCGCTCGGACATTGCCTCAATCACCTGCGTGAATTCGCTGCTGGCGTTGCAACCGGAAGAACACATGATCGCCACCTCGGCGGCGCGCGCCGCACTGCTAAACCTGACGCTGACGCTGTCGAAAGAGCTGGTGGCGAAAGGCATTCGCGTTAATTCGATTCTGCTGGGCATGGTCGAATCCGGCCAGTGGCGGCGGCGTTTCGAGGAGCGCAGCGACCAGGATCAAAGTTGGGAACAGTGGACGGCGGCGATCGCCGAACGGCGCGGCATTCCGATGAAACGCCTCGGTAAGCCGCAGGAGCCGGCGCGGGCATTGCTGTTCCTTGCCTCGCCGTTAGCGTCCTTTACCACAGGTGCGGCGCTCGACGTCTCCGGCGGCTTTAACCGCCATCTGTAACTGTTGGGAGCGGAGAAATGAAGAACATCATGATGATTGGTTACGGCGCGATGGCGAAGGAGGTGCTTTCCCGCCTGCCGGAGGGCGTCGACGTTGGCTGGATTGTGGCGCGTGCGGCTCATCATGCGGCTATCAATAGCGCCTTCGGCGGCAAAGTGCAGGCTTTGACGCACCCGGATCACTGTACCGGGCAGCCGGATCTGGTGCTGGAGTGCGCCAGCCAGCAGGCGGTAGCGGAGTTTGGCGAGGCGGTGGTGAAACGCGGCTGGTCGTTGGCGGTGATCTCCACCGGTGCGTTGGCGGATGCGGCGCTGCAGCTCAGATTGCAACAGGCCGGGCGGCAATATCAGGGACGGGTGATCGTGCTGTCCGGTGCGGTGGCGGGCATGGACGGGTTGGCGTCGGCGCGCGAGGGCGGGCTGGACAGCGTCACCTACCAGGCCAGTAAAAGCCCCGCCAGTTGGCGCGGCAGCCTGGCAGAAAAACTGATCGACCTCGATACGGTCAGCGAGGCGCGGGTGTTCTTTGAAGGGTCGGCACGTGAAGCGGCGCGGCTGTTTCCGGCTAACGCCAACGTGGCGGCGACCATCGCGCTGAACGGGCTGGGCATGGATGCTACGCGGGTGCGATTGCAGGTCGATCCGCATACCCGGCGCAATACTCACCGGCTGCAGGTGTGCGGCAGCTTCGGTGAGTTCCATATAGAGCTGAGCGGCAACCCGCTGGCGAGCAATCCCAAGACATCAACCCTGGCGGCGCTGAGCGCGGTACAAGCCTGTCGCCGTCTGATCGACGGTGGCTTTATTGCCTGAACGGCAGGAGCGGAGCATGGAAAAGTTAAAGATTTTTGTGGCCGGGCGCTGGTGCGAAGGCCGGGGCGATGAGATGGCCTCGGTATTCCCGGCCGACGGCAGCATCAATGCGCGGCTGAATGCCGCCAGCGTCGACGACGTGAATGAGGCGGTGGAAGCGGCGGAGCGCGCCTGGCGCGCCCCCGAGTGGCGCGGGCTGGTGCCGCACCAACGCGCCTCGATCCTCTATCGCGTCAGCAACCTGATTCTGGCGCAACAGGAACAGTTGGCGCAGTTGCAAACCCGCGACAACGGCAAGCCATTGGCGGAAACCCGTGGTCTGGTGGCCAGCGCGGCAGCCACTGCCCGCTATTTCGCTGCCGCCTGCGAAGTGCTGGAGGGCGAACTGCCCACCCAGCGCAGCGCCGAAGTGATGACCCTGAGCCAGTATCAGCCGATGGGCGTTATTGCCGCCATCACGCCGTGGAACTCGCCCATTGCCAGTGAAATGCAAAAGGTGGCCCCGGCGTTGGCGGCAGGCAATGCGGTGATCCTCAAACCGGCCGAAGCCACGCCGCTGATGGCGCTAAAACTGGCGGAGTTGTTTGAACAGGCCGGGCTGCCCGCCGGGTTGCTCAGCGTGCTGCCGGGCAAAGGATCGGTGATTGGCGAAGCGCTGGCGCGTCACCCGTTGGTGAAAAAGATTTCCTTTACCGGCGGCACCAGTACCGGCCGCCATCTGGCGCATGTTGCCGCCGAAAAACTGATCCCTACTTCGCTGGAACTGGGCGGCAAGTCGCCGACGATTGTGCTGGAAGACGCCGAT
The DNA here is from genome assembly GCF_036352655.1 of Serratia sp. C2(1). NCBI lineage: Bacteria > Pseudomonadati > Pseudomonadota > Gammaproteobacteria > Enterobacterales > Yersiniaceae > Serratia > Serratia sp. C2(1). Next base: position 121,061 of record NZ_JAZFBA010000004.1, read on the forward strand.
CTGGAACAGGCGGCGCGCGGGATCTGCTACGGCATTTTCAGCTCTGCCGGCCAGGCCTGCATCGCCGGTTCGCGGCTGTTTGTACAGCGTTCGCTGTACCGGCCGCTGTTGGCGCGCCTGAGCGAACTGGCGGCCGGGCTGCGAGTGGGCAACCCGCTGACGCCGGGGGTGCACCTCGGCCCGTTGATTAACGACAAACATCGCCAGAGCGTGGCGGACTATGTGGCGCTGGCGCAGCAAGAGGGCGGGCGGGTCGTGATCGGCGGCGAAGCACCGACCGATCCGCTGCTGGCAGGCGGCAGCTATTACCTGCCGACGATTATCGAAGGGTTAAGCAACAGTGCCCGAACTTGTCAGGAAGAAATTTTTGGCCCGGTGCTGGTGGCGCTGCCGTTCGATGATGAACGGCAGTTGATCGAACAGGCCAATGACTCGGTGTACGGCTTGGCGGCCGGCATTTGGAGCCGCGACTTCCCACGGGCAATGGCGCTGGCGGAGCGATTGGAAACCGGCACGGTGTGGATCAATACCTACAAAACATTTTCTATTTCAACGCCTTTCGGCGGTTTCAAAGAGAGCGGTCTGGGCCGCGAAAAGGGTCTGAACGGCATCAAAGCCTACATGCAGCAGAAAAGCTTGTACCTGGCGCTGAACCATCAGGTGAACCGCTGGAGCGACTGAGAAACAGGTCAGGAAAAAATCTGTCGGGAACCCTACAACGAACACAATAAGAAGGCTGATGATGAGCGATAAAATAACGGTTGGTGAAGCGATAGCCCGAACGCTGGAGCAATACGGGGTGTCGGCGATGTACGGCATCATTTCTATCCACAATCTGCCAATTGCCGATGCGGTGGGGCAGCGCGAAAAAATCCGCTTCGTACCGGCACGTGGCGAAGCGGGGGCAGTCACTATGGCCGACGCTCACGGGCGCTTTTCCGGCCTGGGCGTGGCGCTGACCAGCACCGGCGCGGGCGCCGGCAATGCGGTCGGCGCGATGATCGAGGCGTTAAACGCCAACACGCCGCTGCTGCACATTACCGGCCAGGTGGAAAAAGCCTGGCTGGACGCCGATGCCGGGTTTATTCATGAAACTCGCGATCAGCTCGGTTTCCTGCGTGCCTGCTCCAAGCGCGCCTACCGGGTTAACTCCCCGGAGCAGGCGGTGGCGGTGATCCAGCGGGCGATCCTGGATGCGCAGACCCTGCCTTGCGGGCCGGTGGCGGTAGAGATCCCGATCGATATTCAAAGCAGCCTGGTATCCAGCTCGGTGTTGAGCCGGCCGTTAGCGCCCGCGCCGCTGCCGCCGGCGGATGACGATGCGGTAGAACGCCTGTATCGGCGAGTGAAAGACGCCAAACGGCCGCTGCTGTGGCTGGGGGGCGGGGCGCTGGCCTGCGGCGATGCGGTGCGCAAGCTGGCCGACGCCGGGGTGGCGGTGATCTCCAGCACCCACGGGCGCGGCATTCTGCCGGATAGCCATCCGCGCAGCCTGCGGGCGTTTCATAATTCACCAAGCATTGAGGCGATCCTGGCGCAGTGCGATCTGACGCTGGTGGCCGGCTCGCGCCTGCGCAGCAATGAAACCCGCACCTGGACGTTGCCGCTGCCGCGCCCATTGGTGCAGATTGATATCGATCCGGCGGCGGGCAACCGCAACTATCTGGCCGATGAGCAAATCAACGGCGACTGCGCCGCATTGCTTAACGCGCTGGCCGCCCGGTTGAATCCGGCGGAGAAGGTAAATGCCGACTGGGATGCCGAGATCGCCTCTGCGGTGCGGCAGGCGGAAAGCGCGCTGCGCGAGCAGTCGGGAGAATACGCCAAACTGAACGACGCCATTGCCGCCGCGTTACCGCAGGATGGGCTGTTGGTCCGCGATATCACCGTGTCCGGCAGCGTATGGGGCAGCCGTTTGTTCCGCGCCATTTCGCCGCTATGCAACATTCACTCGTTGGCCGGGGCGATCGGCATGGGCCTGCCGATGGCGATCGGCACCGCGATCGCTAACCCGCAGCGCAAAGTCATTGGGCTGGTGGGCGACGGCGGGCTGGCGCTGGGGCTGGGGGAATTGGCGACCATGGCGCAGGAGCAGGCCAATATCACGCTGCTTATCATGAACGACGGCGGGTATGGCGTGATGCGCGGTATTCAGGATAAATACTTTGCCGGCCGTCAGTATTACAACGAACTGCATACCCCGGCGTTTACGCTGGTCGCCGAGGCGATGGGGCTGAAGGCCTGGAAGGTGGACAGTGCGGCGCAGTTCAAGGGCGTGCTGGCGGAAGCGATTAACTACCCGGGGCCGTCGGTGGTGGAGGTGGACATGAACAGTATCGGGCCGCTGACCTTCGCCGGACCACCGCAAAAATCCTTGTATTAAGAGATAAAAAAACGCCCGGCTGAGGCCGGGCGTTGAGGTTTACTTGCCTGCGGCGATGCGATCGCGAATATGCTGCGCACGCTCTTCGGAGGCCGGGTGATCGTCGAACATGCTGCTCTGACGACCGGCTTCCATTTTCGCCAGTTTTTCAAAGCTGGTCACCAGGCCGTTAGGATCGATACCGCGTTTTTTCAGCAGGTCGAACGAATAATCGTCCGCTTCGCTTTCCTGTTTCTGCGAGAACTGGGCGTTAACCAGTTTTTCGCCCACATCCGCCAGTTGCGATTGCGACAGCGAACCTATGATGCCGCCGGTTGAGGATGCCGCAGTGCGCAGCGCCACGGTACCGTAAGCGACTTGCATCGCCTTGCGGGTATGGCCCAGCGCCACGTGGCCCATTTCATGGCCCAGCACGCCTTCCACTTCGTTGTCGGTCATCATGTCCATCAGCCCGCTGTAAACGCGGATACAGCCGTTGGCCATCGCCCAGGCGTTCACGTCTTTGGTAACGTAAACCTTGTAGTTGGCCGGCGTGCCATTGATATTGTCTCCCAGCGCCGCCGCGATTTTGTTCAGACGTTTGGCGTAGGTGCTGTCGGCTGGCGCGATTTGTGCCTTGCTGTCCATCTCTGCGCAGGATTTAACACTCAGGGTTTTTACGTCGTCATTGCTCAGCGTTGCCGCCTGAAACGCCTGCGCCCCAGACTGCATCAGCGTATCGGTATTCAGGTTTTGACAGCCGCTTACCAAAGTGGCAATGCTTAATGCAATCAAAGAAGTACGAATTTTCATAAGGCCATCTTCCTGTGATAGTAACAAGGGATAGTGCGATTGTAGTTTAGGGAAAATCTTGTCGCACGAGACTAGTGTACGTCAGCAATCGGGAGAATAGTGTTATTCCGAAAAACCGTCCGATCGTGCTAATAAGTTGTGAACTCGCTCTCATTTGGCATTAGGGATTGCCGTTTTAATGCTGAGTCTGAGAAAATAGAAAACTTGACTGATTTTTTAATCCGACCTGGAGTAAAACATGTCCTCTCGTAAAGAGCTTGCCAACGCCATCCGCGCACTCAGCATGGACGCCGTACAAAAAGCAAATTCCGGCCATCCGGGCGCACCTATGGGCATGGCGGACATCGCCGAAGTCCTGTGGCGCGACTACATGAACCACAACCCGACCAACCCGCACTGGGCTGACCGCGACCGCTTCGTGCTGTCCAATGGCCACGGCTCCATGTTGATTTACAGCCTGCTGCACCTCACCGGCTACGACCTGCCGATGAGCGAGCTGGAAAACTTCCGCCAGCTGCACTCCAAAACCCCGGGCCACCCGGAGTACGGCTACACCCCGGGCGTCGAAACCACCACCGGCCCGCTGGGCCAGGGCATCGCCAACGCCGTCGGTTTCGCCATTGCCGAACGCACCCTGGGCGCGCAGTTCAACCGCCCGGGCCATGACATCGTCGACCACCACACCTACGCCTTTATGGGCGACGGCTGCATGATGGAAGGCATCTCCCACGAAGTCTGTTCGCTGGCCGGGACCCTCAAGCTCGGCAAACTGACCGCGTTCTACGATGACAACGGCATCTCCATCGACGGCCACGTGGAAGGCTGGTTCACCGACGACACCGCCGAGCGTTTCGAAGCCTACGGCTGGCACGTGGTGCGCCACGTCGACGGCCACAACCCGGACGCCATCAAGGCGGCGATTGAAGAAGCCCGCAAGGTCACCGACAAGCCGTCCCTGCTGATGTGCAAAACCGTGATTGGTTTCGGCTCCCCGAACAAGGCCGGTACCCACGACGTGCACGGCGCTGCGCTGGGCGCCGCCGAAGTGGCCGCCACCCGCGAAGCCCTGGGCTGGAAATACGCCGCCTTCGAAATCCCGCAGGACATCTATGCCCAGTGGGACGCCAGGGAAGCCGGCCAGGCCAAAGAGTCTGCCTGGAACGACAAGTTCGCCGCCTACGCCAAAGCCTTCCCGGACCTGGCTGCCGAATTCACCCGCCGCGTGAACGGCGAACTGCCGGCCAACTGGAAAGCCGACGCGCAGAAATTCGTCGAGCAGCTGCAGGCCAACCCGGCCAACATCGCCAGCCGCAAGGCGTCGCAAAACGCGCTGGAAGCCTTCGGCAAGGTGCTGCCGGAATTCCTCGGCGGCTCGGCCGACCTGGCGCCAAGCAACCTGACGATGTGGTCCGGCTCCAAACCGCTCAATGAAGACCTGGCGGGCAACTACATCCACTACGGCGTGCGCGAGTTCGGCATGACCGCCATCACCAACGGCATCGCGCTGCACGGCGGTTTCCTGCCGTACTCCGCGACCTTCCTGATGTTCGTGGAATACGCCCGCAACGCGGTGCGCATGGCGGCGCTGATGAAAATCCGCAATGTGTTCGTTTACACCCACGACTCCATCGGTCTGGGCGAAGACGGCCCGACGCACCAGCCGGTCGAGCAAATCGCCAGCCTGCGCGTGACCCCGAACATGAGCACCTGGCGCCCGTGCGACCAGGTGGAGTCGGCGATTGCCTGGCAGTACGGCATCGAGCGCAACGACGGCCCGACCACGCTGATTTTCTCGCGTCAGAACCTGACGCAGCAGCCACGCACCGCCGAACAACTGGCGAACGTGTACCGTGGCGGCTACGTGCTGAAAGACTGCGCGGGTACGCCGGAAGTCATCCTGATTGCCACCGGTTCGGAAGTGGGCATCACGGTGGAAGCGGCGGACCAGCTGAGTGCCGCGGGCACCAAAGTGCGCGTGGTGTCGATGCCGTCGACCGACGCGTTCGACAAGCAGGATGCGGCCTACCGTGAATCGGTGCTGCCGGCGGCAGTGACGGCGCGCGTGGCGGTGGAAGCGGGTATCGCGGATTACTGGTACAAGTACGTGGGCCTGAACGGCGCCATCGTGGGCATGACCAGCTTCGGCGAATCGGCCCCGGCAGACCAGCTGTTCAAAGCGTTCGGTTTCACCGTGGACAACGTGGTGGCCAAAGCACAGGCGCTGCTGAAGTAAGTCACATAGTGGCGTGTTACCCAAGCCCGGCAACGTTGCCGGGCTTTTTATTGCCTAAAAATCGCCCAACCTCACAAAACGCGAAGATAAAAAATTAACGGCGTTGCTTAAGAACCAGGATTAACTATATGTTAATTTTTAGTTTCTTAAATGTAGCAAGAGGTTGATCATGTTGACAAGAATCAGTGCGTCTGTGGTTGCGATCGCGGTGCTGGGGGCAGCGCCTGCTTATGCCGACTTCCCGGCAGGCTACCCGGCTGACTATCAAAAAATAGTCGATGGCGCGAAGAAAGAAGGCAAGGTCGTCATCTATTCCACCACCGATATTAAAGCTGCCGGCCCGTTGATTCAGGGATTCGAAGCGCTGTATCCGGGCGTTAAAGTCGAATACAACGACATGAACAGCACCGAATTATACAACCGCTATATCAGCGAACAGGCGGCGGGCGGCACCAGCGGCGACGTGATTTGGAGCTCGTCGATGGACACCGCGCTGAAACTGGCGACCGACTACGCGCAAGAGTACGCCTCGCCGGAGCAGGGCCAACTGCCGAAATGGGCGGTCTGGAAAGAGAAGGCTTACGGCACCACCTACGAGCCGGTGGTATTCATCTATAACAAACGGCTGATCCCGCAGGGTGACGTACCGGATTCACACGCCGCGCTGGCAAAACTGATCGCCGGCCAGACCGACAAGTTCAAAAAGAAAGTCACCACCTATGACATCGAAAAGTCAGGGCTGGGTTTCATGTTGTCGGTACAGGATTCCAAGGCCGATCCGAACTATTTCGCTACTCTGGCTGACGTCGCCAAAGGCGGCCTGGCGGTGCAATCCTCCACCGGCACCATGATGGAAAGGGTGTCATCCGGTGAAAACCTGATCGGTTTCAACATTCTGGGCTCTTACGCCGAGGCTCGCGCAAAAACCGACCCTTCGCTCGGCATCTCTTATCCGAAGGATTACACGCTGGTACTGTCGCGCGTCTCCTTTATCAGCAAAGAGGCTGTCAACGCCAATGCAGCGAGACTGTGGCTTAACTACGTACTGTCGGAAAAGGGCCAGAGCATACTGGCCAATCAGGCGGACATACCTTCCATCCGCAATGACATCGAAGGCAAGAACGACATTGAAGGCATGACTAAAATGCTCGGCAATGCGCTGAAACCTATCCCGGTGGACGAGAGCCTGTTGGAGTATCTGCAGCCGGCCAAACGCCTGGATTACATTAAGCAGTGGCGTACCGCCGCGGCAAAATAATAACCGGATCCGGACGCGCGCCCTTTGGTCGTCGTCGTTTACAACCATTGGGATATTTTTATGGAAGCATGGCGCAGAAAGTGGCAAAGCCTGCCGCGCGGTTTGGTGGTGTTGATAACCGCATTGGTTATCTATGTGCCGCTGTCGTTTATCGTGATTCAAAGTTTCCTCTCCGCCCCCTTTTTCTCCCCCTCCAAGGTGTTCAGCCTTGAGGCGTTTCAGTTCATTTTTACCGACCCCGACTTTTACAAGGCGCTGAAAAGCGGTTTTATTCTGGCTTTCGGGTTGGTGGTGATCGCCATTCCGTTGGGGGGCATTCTGGCCTTTTTGATGGTCAGAACCGATTTGCCCGGCCGCCGCTTCATTGAGCCGCTGATCCTGGTGCCGATCTTTGTTTCCCCGATGGTGTTGGGGTTTGGCTACGTGGTGGCCGCCGGCCCGGTGGGTTTTTTCTCGCTGTGGGCGGAAGCGCTGCTGGGCTTCGTGCCGTGGAATATCTACTCGATGTCCAGCATCGTAGTCATCGCCGGGCTGACGCACGTTCCCCACGCCTATTTATACATTTCTTCGGCGCTGCGCAGCGTGGGTTCCGACGTGGAAGAGGCGGCGCGCACGGCGGGGGCTTCGCCTTTGCAAGTGATGACCGCCGTCAGTTTGCCGATGGTGCGGCCATCCATTCTCTATGCCGGCGTGCTGCTGTTCTTCCTTGGGCTGGAGGTGTTCGGCCTGATGCTGGTGCTGGGGGATCCGGAAGGCAACCTGGTGCTGGCAACCTACCTGTATCAACTGACCAATAAGCTGGGTACGCCGTCTTACCATCTGATGGCGGCAGTGGCGGTGGTGTTGATCTGCATCACCATTCCGTTGGTGATGCTGCAACGCCGTCTGATGCGCACCGCCAACCGTTTCGTTACCGTCAAAGGCAAGGCTTCGCAGGCCCGTGCGCTGCCGCTGGGTAAATGGCGCTGGGTCGCCGGTGCCGTGGTGGTGTTCTGGCTGACGGTCACCATCGGCGTACCCCTGGTGGGCGTGGTATTGCGTGCTTTTATCTCCAACTGGGGCGTGGGCGTATCCATCTGGGACGAGCTGTCGCTCAATACCTTCCGCACCATCTGGCAGCAGCCCAACCTGCTGCGGGCGATTGTCAACTCGATGGCGATTGGCGTGATCGGCGGCGCATTGGCGGTAGTTTGCTACCTGTTTATCGGTATCGCCATGCACCGCAAGCCCGACGGCGCGACCCGTTTCCTCGACTACAGCGTGCTGGTGCCGCGAGCGGTGCCGGGCCTGCTGGCCGGTCTGGCTTTCCTGTGGGTGTTCCTGTTCCTGCCGATGTGGCTGGATAAGTCGCTGAAAGAGGGCTGGTTGTCGGCATTGCCGGTGGCCGAGTGGCTGCGGGAGAACCTGATCGTCTGGTTGCGTTCCTTGCGCAGCACCATCTTCAGCGTTTGGCTGGCCTATACCGTGGTATGGATGGCCTATGGGCTGCGGCTGATTTCCTCCACGCTGTTGCAGGTCGGTCCTGAACTGGAGGAGGCCGCGCGCAGCGCCGGTGCGACCCGTGGCCAGATCACCCGACACGTCACCATTCCGCTGTCGCGCTACGGCCTGATTGGCTCGTGGCTGTTGATGTTCCTGATTTTTGAACGCGAGTATTCCACCGGGGTGTATCTGCTTTCTCCGGGGACGGAAACCATAGGATCGATGCTGGTTTCGCTGTGGGCGGCGGGTGCCATTGATATCGTTGCGGCGCTCTCCTTTATCAACATCCTGTTGGTGGTGTTAGGTCTGGGTATCGCGCTGCGCTTTGGAGTGAAATTACATGATTGAACTTTCGGTAGAGAACCTGCATTTGACCTACGGCGACAACCCGGTGCTGAAAGGCGTTTCGATGCAGTTGAAACGGGGCGAAGTGGTTTCGCTGCTGGGCCCGTCGGGCAGTGGGAAAACCACGTTGTTGCGTGCTGTAGCCGGGCTGGAAAAACCGACGCAGGGTCGCATTACCATCGGTAGCAATAGGGTTTACGATGGCACCGCTCGCAGTGAGATCCCGGCCGAAGAGCGCAACCTCGGGCTGGTGTTCCAGTCTTACGCGTTATGGCCGCATAAAACCGTGTTCGAGAACGTTGCCTACCCGTTGAAATTACGCAAAGTCGCCTCGACGGAAATCACCCAGCGGGTGCAGGGCGTGCTCGATCAGCTTGGGTTGGGGCTGCTGGGCAAACGCCATCCGCACCAGCTTTCCGGCGGCCAGCAGCAGCGTGTGGCGATTGGCCGGGCGTTAGTGTACAACCCGCCGGTGATCCTGCTCGATGAGCCATTGTCCAACCTGGATGCCAAGCTGCGCGAAGAGGCGCGGGTATTCCTGCGCGAGTTGATTATCAAGCTTGGCCTGTCGGCGCTGATGGTGACCCACGATCAGAATGAGGCGATGGCGATTTCCGACCGTATTTTGCTGCTCAACAACGGGAAAATCGAACAGCAGGGCACGCCGCAGGAAATGTACGGTTCACCTTCCACGTTGTTTACCGCCGAGTTTATGGGCAGCAATAACCGCCTGTACGGCAAGGTCACGGAGGTGAGTGACGGCAAAGCGCGTATCGAGGGTAAAGACTGGGCGCTGTGGGGCATGGCGGGCGCGGGGGTAAAAGCCGGCGAAGCGGGGACGGCGGTGATCCGCGTCGAGCGCGTGCGGCTGGGGGACGATCCTCAGGGTAATCAACTTGAGCTGCCGTTGTTGACCAGCATGTACCTTGGCGATCGCTGGGAATATCTGTTCCGCACGGTGGCCGAGGATTTTGTGGTGCGTGCCTATGGCAGCGAGGTGCGCGGGCAGGCGTTGTGCCGGCTATCTTTGCCGGCGGAGCATCTGTGGATTTTCCCCAAAGAATAATATCGGCAAGGCCGTACCCTGTTACCTACGGGGGCGGCCGTTTGGCTATAAATTCAGCATCCCGCCGTGCGCCTTTGGCGCTGCCTTAAGTCAAAAGTGTGCGCTAGATCATCTTATTCTCGCAAAACCTTCCCGCGTTGCCCACCGGCTTGCTGCACCTGTTCCTTTTGGCAAAACTTTGGTTTATGCTCGGCTGAAGCGTTTCAGTTGTAGCGGTATCTCGCAGAAATGCCCGAGTGACGCCGGTGAATTAGCGCCGGCAGGCAGGAATAATGTTACGCGACGATTCACAGCAGGCGGTGCGATACACTACTCTATGCAGGTTAGTCAGATAACCAGCCCGTGCCCTCTCGATGCCGGTGAACGCGCCCGGCGGAAGAAGGCCCTTTTTCAGGAGCAGCATGACCATCCGCATAGCGATAAACGGTTTTGGCCGCATCGGCCGCAGCGTTTTACGCGCACTGTATGAATCGGGACGTAGAGCGGAAATTTCCGTGGTGGCGATCAACGAACTGGCGAACGCCGAAGGTATAGCCCACCTGTTGAAATACGACTCCAGCCATGGCCGCTTTGCCTGGGATGTCCGCCAGGAATGCGACATGCTGACCGTCGGGGATGACACTATCCGTTTGCTGCATCAGCCGGCGGTAGAACGGCTTCCCTGGGGCGAGCTGGGCGTCGACGTCGTGCTGGATTGCAGCGGCGTGTTCGGCAGCCGGGCGGATGGCGAGGCCCATCTGGCGGCGGGGGCGAAAAAGGTCCTGTTCGCCCATCCGGGCGGCAACGATCTGGACGCCACTATCGTGTTTGGCGTCAATCATCAGACGCTGCTGGCGGAACACCGTATCGTGTCCAACGCGTCATGCACCACCAACTGCATTATTCCGGTGATCAAACTGCTGGACGATGCCTTCAGCATTGAATCCGGCACGGTGACCACCATTCACTCGTCGATGAACGATCAGCCGGTGATAGATGCCTATCACCAGGATTTGCGGCGTACCCGCGCGGCGAGCCAGTCGATTATTCCGGTCGACACCAAGTTGGCCGCCGGCATTACCCGCATTTTTCCGCAGTTTTGCGATCGTTTCGAAGCGATTTCCGTGCGCGTGCCGACCATCAACGTGACGGCTATCGATCTCAGCGTCAGCGTCAGTTCGGCGGTGAAAGTGACAGAGGTCAACCAGTTGTTGCAAAAGGCCGCACAGGGATCTTTTCGTGGTATAGTCGACTATACGGAACTACCATTAGTCTCGATTGATTTTAACCATGATCCGCATAGCGCTATCGTCGACGGTACGCAGACCCGGGTCAGTGGGCAGCACCTGATCAAGACTTTGGTCTGGTGCGATAATGAATGGGGCTTTGCCAATCGGATGTTGGATACAACACGGGCAATGGCCGCAAGCGGTTTCTAGTACGGCGGCATCGGCAGCTTGCCGGTGCGTCGCTTAGGCAACTTTAAAGAGAGTTAACCAAGAGGGTTCACCATGTCTGTAATTAACATGTCCGATCTGGATCTGGCAGGTAAACGCGTTCTGATCCGCTCCGATCTGAACGTACCAGTGAAAGACGGTAAAGTGACTTCCGATGCACGTATCCGTGCTTCCCTGCCGACGATTGAAGCTGCGCTGAAACAAGGTGCTCGCGTGATGGTAACGTCCCACCTGGGCCGCCCTGTCGAAGGCGAATACAACGAAGAATTCTCCCTGCTGCCCGTTGTAAACTATCTGAAAGAACACCTGAAAAGCCCGGTACGTCTGGCTAAAGACTACCTGGAAGGCGTTGACGTTGCAGAAGGTGAGCTGGTCGTGCTGGAAAACGTCCGTTTCAACAAGGGCGAGAAGAAAGACGACGAAACCCTGTCCAAGAAGTACGCGGCGCTGTGCGACGTATACGTGATGGACGCTTTCGGCACCGCGCACCGCGCGCAGGCTTCGACTCACGGCGTGGGCAAGTTTGCCCCTGTTGCCTGTGCAGGCCCGCTGCTGTCTGCCGAGCTGGAAGCCCTGGGCAAAGCGCTGGGTAACCCGGCTCGCCCAATGGTCGCTATCGTTGGCGGCTCTAAAGTGTCTACCAAGTTCGACGTTCTGCAGTCACTGGTGAAAATCGCGGATACCGTGATTGTCGGCGGCGGCATTGCAAACACCTTCGTTGCTATCGAAAACAACGTGGGCAAATCATTGTACGAGCCAGACTTCGTTGCCGCGGCAAAAGGTCTGCGCGATCAGTACGGCATTCCAGTACCAACCGATTCTCGCGTGGGCACAGAGTTCTCTGAAACTGCCGTGGCAACGGTGAAAAACGTTTCAGACATCGCTGATAACGAAGAGATTATGGACTTCGGCGACGAAACTGCCTATGCAATGGCAGCGCTGTTGAAAAATGCCAAAACCATTCTGTGGAATGGCCCGGTTGGCGTCTTCGAGTTCCCTAACTTCCGTCGGGGCACCGAAATTGTCGCGAACGCTATCGCAGACAGCGAAGCCTTCTCTATTGCAGGCGGCGGCGACACTCTGGCAGCAATCGACATGTTCGGCATTGCTGACAAGATTTCCTACATCTCAACCGGCGGCGGCGCCTTCCTGGAGTTCGTGGAAGGTAAATCATTGCCGGCGGTAGTGATGCTGGAAGAGCGTGCTAAGCAGTAATTCAGACAACGGGAGGCGAAAGCCGCCCGTTTGTTTTATACCGCGCGGCCAAGGCGGCGCGGCATGAAAAAATCGATTTACATCCATCTACGGCCGACGAAACAGGACAAAGTAACATGTCTAAAATTTTTGATTTCGTAAAACCGGGTGTCATCACTGGCGATGACGTTCAGAAAGTATTCGCAGTAGCTAAAGAGAACAACTTTGCGCTGCCAGCAGTGAACTGCGTGGGGACCGACTCCATCAACGCCGTGCTGGAAACAGCCGCGAAGGTACGTGCTCCGGTTATCGTTCAGTTTTCCAACGGCGGTGCCGCGTTTATCGCCGGCAAAGGCGTGAAGACTGACGTTCCGCAGGGCGCAGCGATTCTGGGCGCGATTTCTGGTGCACATCATGTTCACCAGTTGGCTGAGCATTATGGCGTGCCGGTCATTCTGCACACCGACCACTGTGCGAAGAAACTGCTGCCATGGCTGGACGGCCTGTTGGACGCGGGCGAGAAGCACTTCGCCGCTACCGGCAAGCCACTGTTCTCTTCCCACATGATCGACCTGTCTGAAGAGTCTCTGGAAGAAAACATCGAGATTTGCAGCAAATACCTGACTCGCATGGCGAAGCTGGGTATGACTCTGGAAATCGAACTGGGCTGCACCGGCGGTGAAGAAGATGGCGTGGACAACAGCCATATGGACGCATCCGCTCTGTACACCCAACCGGAAGACGTGGCTTACGCGTACGAAAAACTGAACGCCATCAGCCCACGCTTCACCATCGCGGCGTCCTTCGGTAACGTGCACGGCGTGTACAAGCCAGGCAACGTTAAACTGACTCCGACCATCCTGCGTGATTCTCAGGACTACGTGTCCAAGAAATTCAACTTGCCGCACAACAGCCTGAACTTCGTGTTCCACGGCGGTTCCGGTTCTACCGACGCAGAGATCAAAGAGTCCGTAGGCTACGGCGTGATCAAAATGAACATCGATACCGACACCCAATGGGCAACCTGGGACGGTATCCTGCAGTACTACAAAGCGAACGAAGCTTACCTGCAGGGCCAGTTGGGCAACCCGAAAGGCGCCGACCAGCCGAACAAGAAATACTACGATCCGCGCGTATGGCTGCGCGCAGCCCAGACTTCCATGATTACTCGTCTGGAACAGGCTTTCAAAGATCTGAACGCAGTAGACGTTCTGTAATCTCGGTTAGCTGTTTTGCCATAAAGGCTCCCCTCGGGGAGCCTTTTTCGTTTTTAGCTCAACAGACCGGCGCCGACGTTAATCGACAACCCCAGAATCACCATATTGAACACGAAAGAGATGACCGATTGCAGCAGGGTGATTTTGCGTACCTCCGCCGCGCCGACCGCCACATCGGCGGTTTGCGACGCCACTGCGATGGTGAATGAGAAGTAGGCGAAGTCCAGATAGGTTGGTTCGGCAAGATTGCCGGGGAACATCAGCGGCAGCGGATCCTGCTGCGCCCCCTTGCGGTAAAACTGATGGGCGTAATGCATGGTAAAGGCGGTTGGCAGCAGCAGCCAGGACACCACCAACGTGGTGCCGGTCAGCGTCAGATGCAGCGTTTTCAGCGAGTCACTGACCTGCCTGGTGGTGCCCAGCTCAAACATAATCGACAGGATGCTCACCAGGCAGCCGATGCTGACCAGCGCCAACACCATGCTGGCGCTTTCATCCTGCGAACGGGCAATCTGGCGGATGTGCTGCGGCGTGCTCACCAGCATCAAACGCCAGAGAAACAGCAGGTAGAGCCAGGCCAGCACGTTCCAGCCAATCATCAGGCGTTGCAGTTCAGAGAGCTGAGCCGGTAGCAGCAGATAGCACAGGATGCCGGCTCCCACCGAAAGCAGCAGCCTCGGCCGGACTTGCCAGTAATGTTTAATCGACGACGGAATGTACATGAGGGGCGGGATTCCTTAGTAGCTTAATGGGGTAGCGCTTTGTTTATCATAGAGGAAATGGCCTTAAACACGTTGCTGTTTCGGCTATTTTTAGTGCTTGCGGTTGGATGCTGGGCGAATGTTGGTTAACCTAAGGCGGTGGTTTCCAACTGACGATTGATGTCAGTGTATTTTTGCGAGTTTATCCCTTTAGGGGCAGAGTTAGGACAACACGAATGAAAGATTTGAATGTAGTAGACGGCATCAACGGCGCCGGTAACTGGCTGGTGAAGAACCAGGATCTGCTGATCCAGTACGCGGTGAACATCGTTGCCGCTATCGTTATCCTGATCATCGGTTCGATCATTGCCCGCGTGATAGGCAACGCATTAAACCGCGTGATGAAGCTGCGCGGCATTGACGCCACGGTAGCGGATTTCCTGGCGGCGATCGTGCGTTACGGCGTGCTGGCGTTTACCTTTATCGCAGTGCTGGGGCGCATTGGCGTGCAGACCACTTCGGTGATCGCCGTACTGGGTGCCGCCGGTTTGGCCGTTGGTTTGGCGCTGCAAGGCTCGCTGTCCAACTTTGCCGCCGGCGTGCTGCTGGTGATCTTCCGTCCGCTGCGCGTGGGTGAGTATGTCGATCTGGGCGGTGTGGCCGGTACTGTCGATCAGGTGCAAATTTTCTCTACCACTCTGCGTACCGCAGACAACAAAACCATCGTGGTGCCGAACGGCAAAATCATTGCCGGCAACATCATCAACTACTCCCGCGAGCCGAATCGCCGCGTGGATATCGTGGTGGGCGTGGCCTATAACGCCGACATCGACGTAGTGAAAAAGGTGCTGGGCGATGTGATCGCGGCTGATAAGCGCATCATGCATGCCAAGGGTGTAACCGTGCGCTTGAACGAAATGGCGCCGTCTTCGCTGAACTTCGTGACCCGTTCCTGGACCACCAACGCGGAGTACTGGAATGTGTACTTCGATCTGATGGAAAACTTCAAGCGCGCGCTGGATGCCAACAACATCGGTATTCCATTCCCGCAGATGGACGTGCATCTCTATCGCACCGAGCAAGCCGCCGCCAAAGCGGAATAAGCAAATCGGGGCCTTTTGGCCCCGTTTTTTTATTGCCAGTAATAGGCGTTCTTGCCGTGTTTTTATCGTCTGCGGCAACAGCGATTATCCCGGCCTGAGTATTAGTATCCCTGATGGCTGATTAGAAATATCAATTTCACCTAATAATTCCTTCCTCGTATGATGCGCGTGTTGAACGACACGCGCCCCCCGAACGGCGCTTTTTTCTCTGTGAGGAACACCATGCTAGCTGTCTTTATACAGGGGTTCGCCCTGGGTGCCGCGATGATCCTGCCGCTCGGTCCGCAAAACGTTTTTGTGATGAATCAGGGGATCCGCCGCCAGTATCATCTGATGATCGCGTCGCTGTGCGCATTGAGCGATATCGTGCTGATCTGTGGCGGCGTTTTCGGCGGCAGCGCCTTGCTGAGCCGTTCGCCGCTGCTGCTGGCGATTGTCACCTGGGGTGGCGTGGCGTTCCTGCTGTGGTACGGCTGGGGCGCATTTCGCACCGCTTTCACCCGGCAGTTGGCCCTGGCGACGGCCGAGGAGCTGAAACAGAGCCGCTGGCGCCTGGTGGTCACCATGCTGGCGGTGACCTGGCTGAACCCGCATGTTTACCTGGATACCTTTGTGGTTTTGGGCAGTCTGGGCGGCCAACTGACGCCAGATGTGCGCTCCTGGTTTGCGCTGGGTGCGGTGAGCGCCTCCGTCGTCTGGTTTTTCGGGCTGGCGCTGTTGGCTTCCTGGCTGGCGCCGTGGCTGAAAACTCAACTGGCGCAGCGCATTATCAATACGCTGGTGGGGCTGGTGATGTGGGCCATCGCAGGGCAACTGGCCTGGCAGGGGGCAAATTTATAAGAATTTGTCACTAATCCGAATTTAAAAACCCGCGCGATATGCTACGTTTTATGCCAAGGAACCGGCTGTCAGGCCGGTAATCAGTTACAGCCTGTCATCAAGGAGACACTGTGAAGCTTAAAGCATTGGCTATGGCCGCAATGGTTGGATTAGGGACGTTACCTCTGGCGCTGCAGGCGGCGGAGTTGCCGGAAGGGCCGCATGTGGTCACCTCGGGCACTTCGAGCGTGGACGCTACCCCAGATATCGCCACGCTGGCGATCGAAGTCAGCGTTTCTTCCAAAGACGCCGGGCAGGCGAAGAAGCAGGTCGATGAGCGCGTGGCGCAATATTTCGATTTCCTGCAGAAAAACAATATCGAGAAGAAAGACATCAGCGCCGCCAACCTGCGCACCCAGCCGGAATATGATTACCTGAAAACCGGCGAGTCGGTATTGAAAGGCTACCGTGCGGTACGTCAGGTGCAGGTGACCTTACGCCAACTGGATAAACTGAACGAGCTGCTGGACGGCGCATTGAAATCCGGCCTGAACGAGATCCGTGCCGTTGAACTGGGCGTGGCGAAGCCGGATGTTTACCGTGAGCAGGCGCGCCAGAAAGCCATTGAGAACGCCACCCAGCAGGCCGCTTCGTTGGCGAAAGGCTTTAACGCCAAGCTGGGGCCGGTCTTCAGCATCCGTTACCATGTAGCCAACTACCAACCGATGCCGGTAGCGCGCATGTATAAATCGGCGGGTGCGGCGGCGGAAACCGATGCGGCGCAAACCTACGAACAGCAAAGCATTCACTTTGACGATCAGGTGGACGTGGTGTTCGAGTTGCAGCGCAACGCCGCTCAGTAACGGCAGGCTTGTTGCAGTAAAAAAGGTTCGCCACGGCGAACCTTTTCCATTTAATCCTGGCGCAAAACCTGGCGGCCATGCTCCAGCAGGGCGTCGGTCACTTTGCGCATCATGCGGCTCTCCGGCGCGAAGCGGTGCCAGAACAGCATGCGGCGTTGGAACAGGCCCGGCGTCAGATCGATCAGCTCGCCCGACTCCAGCTCTTTCTCAATTTGCAGGTGCGGGATCATACAGCAGGTGGTGCCCTGGCGTGCCAGTTGCACGAAGGCTTCCGACGAGTTCACGATGTGGCAGGGCACGCTGCCCGGCGACAGATCAAAGTTCTGTTGCAGGAAAGCCTGGTGCATATCGTCGAGATGATCGAACGCCACCGCAGGCGCTTTCAGCAGCGCAGAACGTGTGACGCCGTTCGGGAAATAGCGCTCGGCAAAGCCTTTCGAGGCGACGAACAGATAATCCAGTGCGCCCAGTTGATCCACCAGACAGCTTGGCAGCGGTTGCGGCTGGATACTCACCGCACCTACCACTTCACCGCGGCGCAGCCTTTCCTGGGTACGTGTTTCGTCTTCCACCTGCAGGTTCAGGCGGATAGGGGAATCGGTCAGCACCGGTTTCAGTGCCGGCAGCAGCCAGGTAGCCAGACTGTCGGCGTTGACCGCCAGCGACAGCAGCAGCGGCGTATCGGCGCCGGTGTCGTTACCCAACCACTCTTCTTCCAGCAGTTCCACCTGGTGCAACAGGGCCAGCAATTTCTGGCCCTGCTCGGTCGGGCGCGGCGGCACGGTGCGCACCAGCAGCGGTTGGCCGAACAGGTTTTCCAACTGTTTAATGCGCTGGGATACCGCCGATTGGGTGATGCAAAGTTTCTGTGCGGCGCGTTCGAAGCCGCGCTCACGGATCACCGCGTCCAGCGCTTGCAGCGTTCGATAGTCTGGGCGTTTCATCGGAAAGATATCCCTTAAATTAGATTGATACTGGCACTATGCCACATTTCTGGTGTTTTACAGGTGGAAAAATCACGGGGCTATCTTGCTGCGGCGCGCCTAAAAATGCGGCTTAGGGTGAAGAAGTGTGATCCTGCCGGAGTGAAAAATAGCGATTTACCCTATAATACGCACAGGTTTTCGTACAGAGGCAATGGACATATCATGACGCAGGATGAACTGAAAAAAGCGGTTGGCTGGGCAGCGCTGGATTACGTTACCCCGGGTACCATCGTTGGGGTAGGCACCGGCTCGACCGCCGCCCACTTTATTGACGCGCTTGGCTCTATCAAGCACCAGATCGAAGGAGCGGTGTCCAGCTCCGACGCCTCTACCGCCAAGCTGAAAAGCCTGGGCATTCATGTGTTCGACAGCAACGAGGTGGATTCGCTGGATATTTACGTCGACGGCGCGGATGAGATCAACCGCCAGATGCAGATGATCAAAGGCGGCGGTGCAGCGCTGACGCGTGAAAAAATCATTGCCGCCATCGCACGCAAGTTTATCTGCATCGTCGACGCTACCAAGCAGGTAGAGGTGCTGGGCAAATTCCCACTGCCGGTGGAGGTGATCCCGATGGCGCGATCTTACGTGGCGCGTGAGTTGGTGAAGTTGGGCGGCCTGCCGGAATACCGCCAGAACGTGCTGACGGACAACGGCAACGTGATCCTGGATGTGCATAACCTGAGCATCGTCGACGCCATTGCGCTGGAAAACAAAATCAACGGCATCGCCGGGGTGGTGACCGTAGGTCTGTTCGCCAACCGTGGCGCGGATGTGGCGCTGGTCGGTACGCCTGACGGCGTGAAGGTGGTTGAATAAATCCGCTGCCTGCGGAGGCGCGTGTAGTGCGCCTTCATCTTGAATGCGGTCTTGGATCCCACCGGACCGCATAATTCACTGGCTAAAATATCTTTTATTAAAAGCGCCAAATTTGGTGACATATGTCACATTGTGAGTCTTGGCTCCACAAAGCTTCTGTCTATTTCTTTCCCTTTGGCATTTTCTACCAGAAACCACCAGTAACGCTGAGCCTTGTACTGACGGGCAGGCAATCGTTTGTATTGCCGCCCGCGTTATTTTTGTTATGTTGGAGAGGTGCTGTTTTATGACAGCCGCTTCTGAAGTCTGAATATAGGGTCGGGTAAATGGCAAAAGTATCATTGGAGAAAGACAGGATTAAATTCCTGTTGGTGGAAGGGGTTCATCAGAGCACGGTAGATAATCTGCTTGCCGCCGGGTATACCAACATTGAATATCATAAAGGTGCGTTAGACACCGAAGCGCTTAAGGCATCCATCCGCGATGCTCACTTCGTCGGCATTCGATCGCGTACGCATCTGTCCGAAGAGGTTTTCGCTGCCGCAGAAAAACTGGTGGCGGTGGGTTGTTTCTGTATCGGCACTAACCAGGTTGATCTGAAAGCGGCGACCAAACGCGGCATTCCGGTGTTTAACGCGCCTTTCTCCAATACCCGATCCGTGGCCGAAATGGTTCTGGGCGAGCTGTTGCTGATGCTGCGCGGCATTCCGTCCGCCAACGCCAAGGCACACCGTGGCGAGTGGCAGAAACTGGCCGTCGGCTCGTTCGAAGCGCGCGGCAAGAAGCTGGGGATTATCGGCTACGGCCATATCGGCACCCAGTTGGGTATCCTGGCCGAAGGCCTGGGCATGAAAGTGTTTTTCTACGATATCGAGAACAAGCTGCCGTTGGGGAATGCCCAGCAGGTTCGGCACCTGTCCGATTTGCTCAATATGAGCGACGTGGTGACGCTGCACGTACCTGAAACCCCGTCGACCAAGAACATGATGGGTGCAGAAGAGCTGGCGCTGATGAAGCCGGGTTCGATTCTGATCAACGCCTCGCGCGGCACCGTGGTGGATATCCCTGCGCTGTGCAACGTGCTGGCCAGCAAACATTTGGCCGGCGCGGCGATCGACGTCTTCCCGGAAGAGCCTGCGACCAACAGCGAGCCGTTCAACTCACCGCTGTGCGAGTTCGACAACGTGATCCTGACTCCGCACATCGGCGGCTCCACTCAGGAAGCGCAGGAGAACATCGGTGACGAAGTGGCGGGTAAGCTGGCGAAATACTCCGACAACGGTTCGACCCTGTCGGCGGTTAACTTCCCGGAAGTGTCGCTGCCGGCGCATGGCCCTAATGCCAGCCGCCTGTTGCACATTCACGAGAATCGCCCTGGCATACTGACGCAGATTAACCAGATCTTCGCTGAAGAAGGGGTGAACATCGCCGCGCAGTACCTGCAAACCGGTCCGGAAATCGGCTACGTGGTTATCGATATCGAAGCGGAAACCGAACGTGCCGATGCCGCACTGCAGCGCATGAAGGCAATTGCCGGCACCATTCGCGCCCGCTTGCTGTTCTGAGTGTCCGCGCGTTAACGAAAAGGCCGGATTTATCCGGCCTTTTTCTATTCCGGTATTTGCCATGCCCAATTTTGCGATGGGGTGACAATCTCCGGTAATGGGATATCCCAATGCTCCGTTGGGATCTTGTCCACCTGCTGACAGTCATGCGCCAACCCTATAGGGTAGGGGCCGGCATGCTGCCAATTCTGCAGAGTGCGATCGTAGAAACCGCCGCCCATCCCCAAACGCTGGCCTGCGCTGTCGAAAGCGACCAATGGCGTCAGCACCACATCGAGTTCATCGACGGGTAATACGTTGCGCACGTCGAGCCGTGGCTCAAGAATATTGAAGCGGTTGCTCACCAATGGCGTATCCGGGGCATAGCGCAGGAACAGCAGATTGCCGGCGCTGAACGGGTGCAGAACCGGCAGATAAACCCGCAAGCCCTGCCGCCATAGCCGTTCGATCAGAGGACCGGTATCCAATTCGCCGTCAAACGACAGGAAGACCGCAACGGTTTGCGCCGCCAGAATACGCGGGTGGGCAGCGATACGCTCAGCCATCTGCAAGGCAAAATCATGTTGTTGTTCTGGTGTTAAGGCGCGACGGCGCTGACGGATTTGATTGCGGATATTTTGCCGCTGTTGGGCATATTGGGATTGAAAAGACATAGTCAGCACACATACCGCTGAGGAAGGGGAATCTCCGAGATGCCGTCGCAGGCTGTAACCCTTGAACCCATGGTTCAAGGTGAACGTGCTGTCGCAATCTTAAGGCTTCTCGGCGGGCCGAGCATGCACACCGATCGCGGATCATCACATTCTGTTGGTACTAAATATCGGCTCAGGGGACTGGCCCGCTGGCGAACATCTCAGAGAAATTTTTTACTCATTGCCGAAACCTTGGATTTCAGCAATTTAAGTTATTCGAATTGTGCATCCTGACGTTCAGAGATGCGACCCTGTTCAAGCAAAGCCTGTTCAATGGTCTGTTGCAGCATACGAATGCGTTGTTCCATATTGGACGCATAATCACGGGTTTTCAACCGTTCTTGAGCAAGTTCGTGACATACGTTCAATGCCGCGATAAAAACCAGTTGCTCAGTATTTGAGACTCTAGTGCGAACTTTAAGATCTTGCAACCGTTGGTTAAGATCGTCCGCCGCCATGTTCAACGCATCTTGTTGTTCTGGCGGGCAATTGACTCTTAACGAGCGGCCAAAAATTTGAATATCTACCGGTTGTGCAGACATGCCACCTTCCTGCCTAAATTTCGCGCCAGCCCCAGTTACCCTTACCGGGCCACCAAAGCGGGCGCCACTATATATACCTCGGTACCAAGATACAACCCCTTTTTCAGTACCTGGTTGTAATCTACCGCGACAGACATTACCAGTCAAAAAAGGGTTTCAAAATGCGTATTTAGCGTCATTTTGCTCCCTGCCGGCACTGTGTGATCTCTGGCGCATCACGATTATAACTAGCCACTGAGGTGTCGCGCTTATCTGGTACAGCGATGGACCTTGGTGGTAGCATAACACGAACTTATCCTGCCAACGATGACGAATGCGCATGTCTATACAGAATACATTTCCAAGTTACCAATCTTTGACCGTTGCTCTCAACCAGCAAGCGGTGGCGTTGACTGCAGCAGAAATGCACGGCTTGATCAGCGGCCTGTTGTGCGGTGGCAGCCGCGACGCCGGCTGGCAAACGCTGGTCTACGATCTGACTAACGAAGGCGTGGCCTTTCCGCAGGCATTGAGTCTGCCGCTCCAGCAACTTTATGAAATTACGCGTGAAACGCTGGAAGACGACGACTTCATGTTTCAACTGATGATGCCGGAAGGCGAAACGGTAACCGTCTTCGAACGCGCCGACGCGCTGGCCGGGTGGGTGAACCATTTCCTGCTCGGGCTGGGGATGATGCAACCGAAGCTGGCTCAGGTGAAAGACGAAGTGGGTGAGGCGATCGACGATCTGCGCAATATCGCCCAACTGGGTTACGACGAAGACGAAGATCAGGAAGAGCTGGAACACTCTCTGGAAGAAGTGGTGGAGTATGTGCGGGTGGCGGCTATTTTGTGCCATACCGAATTTACCCGCCACAAGCCGACGGCGCCGGAGAATGCCAAACCGACCTTGCACTAAACCCCGATACCACGCCCGTAAAGGCCGTGAGCACAGGCAGATTGATTTCAGGAGAAGGTGATGACTCAGCAGGAATTCAACAACCGCCGTCAGGCGCTGTTGGCGAAAATGGCTCCGGCCAGCGCGGCAATTATTTTCTCTGCGCCGGAAGCGACGCGCAGTGCAGATACTGAATATCCCTACCGTCAGAACAGCGATTTCTGGTATTTGACCGGTTTCAACGAGCCGGAAGCTGTGTTGATTCTGGTGAAGAGCGACGAAACGCATAACCACAGCGTATTGTTCAACCGGGTGCGCGATCTGACGGCGGAAATCTGGTTTGGTCGTCGCCTGGGCCAGGATGCCGCACCGGCGAAGCTCGGAGTGGATCGCGCGCTGCCGTTCGATGAAATAAATGACCAATTGCACCTGCTGCTCAATGGCCTGGATGTGGTTTATCACGCGCAGGGCGAATACGCCTATGCCGATCAGATCCTGTTCTCGGCGCTGGACAAGCTGCGCAAAGGCTTCCGTCAGAACCTGCAAGCGCCGGCGACCGTCATCGACTGGCGTCCTTGGCTGCACGAGATGCGCCTGATCAAATCCGCGGAAGAACTGGCAGTGATGCGTCGTGCCGGTGAGATCAGCGCGCTGGCTCATACCCGCGCGATGGAAAAATGTCGCCCCGGGATGTTCGAGTATCAGCTTGAGGCGGAAATCCTGCATGAGTTTACCCGCCTTGGCGCCCGTTACCCGTCCTACAATACCATCGTCGGTGGCGGCGAAAACGCCTGCATCCTGCACTACACAGAAAACGAAAGCGAGTTGCGCGATGGCGATCTGGTGCTGATCGACGCAGGTTGCGAGTATAGAGGCTATGCCGGCGACATCACCCGTACCTTCCCGGTGAACGGTAAATTCAGCAAACCGCAACGTGCCCTGTACGACATCGTGCTGAAATCGCTGCTGCGGGCTCTGGCGCTGTTAAAACCCGGTGCCAGCATCCGTGAGGCGAACGACGAAGTCGTGCGCATCATGATTACCGGGTTGGTGGAGCTGGGCGTCCTGAAAGGCGACGTGGAGCAACTGATTGCAGAACAGGCGCACCGCCAGTTCTACATGCACGGGCTGGGCCACTGGCTGGGGCTGGACGTGCACGACGTCGGCAATTACGTCACGCCGGCTCGCGATCGCGAACTGGAGCCGGGCATGGTGCTGACCGTCGAACCGGGTTTGTACATTGCACCGGACGCCGACGTGCCGGAACAATATCGCGGTATCGGCATTCGCATTGAAGACGACATTGTGATCACCGCCGACGGCAATGAAAACCTGACCGCCGGGGTGGTGAAAGACGCCGATGCCATTGAAGCGCTGATGGCGGCGGCAAGGTAAACGAATGAGCGTAATTATCGTTGGCGGCGGCATGGCTGGGGCGACGTTGGCGCTGGCCATCTCGTCGCTTACCCAGGGCAGGATGGCGGTTGATCTGATCGAAGCTACACGGCCGGACGATCGCAGCCATCCGGGGTTTGACGCCCGCGCCATTGCCTTGGCGCAGGGCACCTGCCAGCAACTGACGCGTATCGGCGTCTGGCCGGCGCTACGCGATTGTGCGACGGCCATTACCCATGTGCACGTCAGCGATCGCGGCCACGCCGGCTTTGTTAACCTGTATGCGCAAGATTATCAGGTCGACGCGCTTGGTCAGGTTATTGAGCTGCATGACGCCGGCCAACGGCTGTTCGCGTTGCTGGCCAAAGCGCCGGGCGTCACGCTGCACTGCCCGGCCCGGGTGGTCGACGTGCTGCGTACTGCGGATCGCGCCGAAGTGCTGTTGGATAACGGACGGCGCATCAACGGACACCTGTTGGTGGCAGCGGACGGTTCGCGTTCGGCGCTGGCACAGGCCTGCAATGTGCAGTGGCAACAAAGTGAATATCCGCAGTTTGCCACCATAGCCAACGTTACCACCTCAGAAGATCCGCAAGGGCGTGCCTTCGAACGTTTCACTCGCTATGGGCCATTGGCGCTGTTGCCGATGTCTCAGGGCCGCAGTTCGCTGGTGTGGTGCCATGCGCGCGAGGATCGCGCCGAGGTCGATGACTGGGACGACGCCCGTTTTATCCGTGAGCTGCAACAGGCGTTTGGCTGGCGGCTGGGTCGGATCGTCAAGGCCGGCAAACGGCACAGCTATCCGCTCAGTCTGCTGACTGCAAGCCAGCATATAAGCCACCGGCTGGCGCTGGTGGGCAATGCCGCGCAGACGCTGCATCCGATAGCCGGTCAGGGGTTCAATCTGGGGCTGCGCGATGTGATGTCACTGGCGGAAACGCTGGCAGAGGCGGAGCAGGCGGGCGAAGATCCCGGCGGCTATGCGCTGCTGAGCCGCTATCAGCAGCGGCGGCAGAAAGATCAGCAGGCGACGGTCGGCGTGACCGAAGGTCTGATCCGGTTGTTCGCCAATCGTTATGGCCCTTTAGTGGTTGGCCGTAATTTGGGCCTGATGGCGATGGAACAGCTGCCGGCGGTGCGCGATACCTTTGCCAAACGCACGTTGGGCTGGGTGGATCGCTAGGCTGAGGTATAAGCAGGGGCGCAGCGTGCTGCGCCCGGAACGCCGCGCAATCGCTGCGCAGCGAGTCATTTAAGGAAATTAAGCAGCATGCAATCATTTGACGTGGTTATCGCCGGCGGCGGTATGGTGGGGTTGGCACTGGCCTGTGGCCTGCAAGGCAGCGGTCTGCGCGTGGCGGTGCTTGAGCACCGGCAACCGGAGATGGCGCCGCTGCAGGAACAACCGGCGCTGCGCGTATCCGCCATCAACGCCGCCAGCGAGCGCCTGCTGCAGCATATTGGCGTGTGGGACGAAATCCTCGCCCTGCGCGCCAGCGCCTACAACGCGATGGAAGTGTGGGATCGCGACAGCTTCGGCAAGATCGCCTTTCGCGGCGATGAATGCGGCTTCAGTCACCTCGGCCATATCATTGAGAATTCGGTGATCCAGCAGGCGCTGTGGAAGCGTGCGGAAAACCTGAGCGATGTCACGCTGATCACCCCGGCGGCGCTAAAACAGGTGGCCTGGGGCGAGAACGATGCCTTTATCACGCTTGAAGATGGCCGCATGCTGACTGCACGGCTGGTGGTGGGCGCCGACGGCGCGCATTCCTGGCTGCGTCAGCATGCCGATATTCCGCTGACCTTCTGGGATTACCGTCATCACGCGCTGGTGGCCACCATCCGCACCGAAGAACCGCATCTGGCGACGGCGCGGCAGGTATTTTATGGCGATGGCATTCTGGCGTTTCTGCCGTTCAGCGATCCGCATCTGTGCTCGATCGTTTGGTCGGTAGCGCCGGAAGACGCGGAGCGCCTGAAGCAGTTGGAGCCGGAGCAGTTTAACCGTGAGCTGGCGATGACGTTCGATCTGCGCCTCGGTGCCTGTCGGCTTGAAAGCGAACGGCAAACCTTCCCCTTGACCGGACGTTACGCGCGCAGCTTTGCCGCGCACCGTCTGGCGTTAGTGGGGGATGCGGCGCATACCGTGCATCCGTTGGCCGGCCAAGGGGTGAACCTGGGCTTTATGGACGCCGCCGAGCTGATCGCCGAGCTGCGCCGTCTGCAACGCCAGGGCAAGGACATTGGCCAACATTTGTACCTGCGTCGCTATGAGCGCCGCCGCAAACAGGGCGCTGCCGTGATGCTGGCGAGTATGCAAGGGTTCCGTGAGTTGTTTGACGGCAATCACCCGGCGAAGAAACTGCTGCGCGATGTCGGTCTGCGTCTGGCCGACAGCCTGCCGGGCGTGAAGCCGAAACTGGTGCGCCAGGCAATGGGCCTGAACGATTTGCCGGAGTGGCTGGCTTAAGGCTGTAAACTCAGCAGAAAGCCTTCGCCTGTATCTTTCGCAGGGGCGCGGCATATTGCGCCCAGCATGAAACAAAACCGCACTTTGTCATCATCAAGGCTCCTTTCGGAGCCTTGTCATCATAGAATGAACCAAGGGGCGTTACTCTGCGGCGATCTGTCGCCGTTGCAGGGCTTGCGTCATGCCGTAAAGCGCATAGCACAACAGCTCCAGTATAATCAGCGCGGAAAAAATCGACAGCGACAGCATGACGCCATAGTTGGGTATTTCAACGGCGTAAAATACGGCCAAAGGGGTCATCATCGCTACCAGAATGCTGGCATTGATGATCCTCAGCCGATTGTCGTTCATCAGGTTGGCGCGAATATAACCCCGTAAAATCCACAGCATCGACACACCGACGATGGCGATGAAAAACTCCGCATTCATGTAAATCGTTCTGCTCCCGGCCGGCAACAGGTCGAATCGATCAAGAATAAGGCACAACGCCACGAATAATATGGGCGCTGCCAGACACAGCAGCGCCAGGAAGCCGAACTGCTGTTTTTTCTGCGGCTGATGCCCCAATATTTTTAAGAGGATGCTCTCGATATCCAACACCGCGCCGATGGAAATGCAGATCAGGCCAAAGGTTAACGGCCAGTATTGCAGCACTTCACTCCCGCCGATAACCCGGCTCAGACAGATGACGACAATGATGTTGCTCATGAGCGATGAAGCGGTCATCAAAAAGGCAGAAAAGTAAGGCGCGATGATTTGCCGATAGTCCCTACCGCCCCCTTCGTGTAACCGAATGCCCTGACGCAGGACCAACAGCAGCAGCAAAATGGCCTCCGTATAGGCGCCGGCCACCAGCGCAAGGATCGCCGCCATATCCACAGGGACCTGAAATCGGGTCAGTGCATAACAGCCGAGCACCGAAACCAGCACGCGTACGAATGAGGCGCGGCTCATCAGGGCGGTTTTCCCCTCCAGGATGCAACATCCTTGCAGATAACGTCGGACGCCTACGGCCAGCAGAGAAAGCGAAAACACGTGGGTAATAAAAGCGATATGCGGGCTGATATGTTGCCTAAAACCCCAAACGCCCAGATTGAATATCAAAAAGACCGCGGCGGCGAGCAGTGCGGAAAACATCAGTGTCTCCGCACTCTTTTTCATTTTGATGACCACCGCGCACAGAGGAAAAACAAACGCATTGGCAAACATGAAAGTACTCAGGGCAATGGCGTAATCGCCGGATGCCTTGAGACTGTAGGCCGAAAGAATAAGCGAGATAATGGGGAGTTCCAGATTCAGCAGACTGATGCTGATCGCACTGGGAAACCATAATCGCAACATGCCGGCGGTATTCATTTATTCTCCCCGCTATCTGCCGCCACGGCATCGTGATAAGGCAGATAGTCATTGACCAGCCATTGGAAGTCCGCGGTTAAAGACGCCAGCGAAT
Organism: Serratia sp. C2(1); assembly: GCF_036352655.1. Lineage (NCBI taxonomy): Bacteria > Pseudomonadati > Pseudomonadota > Gammaproteobacteria > Enterobacterales > Yersiniaceae > Serratia > Serratia sp. C2(1). The sequence goes on from NZ_JAZFBA010000004.1 coordinate 148,752, forward strand.
CATTCCACAACAGGATCCCGCCAATGCGGTCGCGTACGCTCTGCGGTCTGGTCAGCAGCGTGCCTTGCGGAACCTCCCATGCCGTTTTATATGCGCTGCCGACGCTGATGTTTTTTTCTATATCGGCACGCGCGCCTTCCCGGTGCGGATACCACACCCAGGCGGCGTAACCGACAGGCCGCTCGCTCGCCTGCTCCAGCAAACCCATTTGCGCCAAAAAATGCTGCTCTTCGATATTGCGGCCAGAGCACAGGGCATGCATTTGCGGGATCCAGCCGCCGGGCGCACGGGCGGCGATTTCCAGAAACACGATACGGCCATCTTTGGTCAGGAAGGCTTCCAGATGAGTCGCGCCGTCAGGCACGTAACCCAGCGCATCGAATACGCGGGAGTTATAGGCTTCGAAGCGTGAATACAGCGGGTTTTCCTTGTCCAGCGGTAAGCTGCCCACGGGTTTGCCGTCAATAAACTCGGCGTTGGGGTGGCTGTATTGGCAGATATAAATATCGGCGATCTTTCCTTGATAAACCAGGCTGTCGATATGGAACAGCGTGCCTTCAATAAATTGGTCCAACTCATAGTTTTCAACGTCTTTATTGGCTTCACACCATTGCCGCAGCGCCGGGCGGTCAGGAATTTTGGCGATTCGTTCACTGCCGGCCGAATCAATTTGTTTGGCGAATATCGGGTAAGACAAGGCAAGTTCAACCTGCTGAAGATAACGTTCAGGAGAGGTCTGATAGGCCTGCGGAGAAAAAGGCGCCACCCGAGGGATCTCTATATCGCCGGCAGCCATGACAGCCTTCATGCGCAGCTTGTTGATAAAGGGTTCCGTTTGCGCGAACGTTGCGCCCTGAATACCGAATATTTCCCGCAGGCGTGCTGCATGTCCCAGAAAATACTCGTCGTTGGTGATAATTCTCACCTCCGCCATATCGGTGATATTGCGACGGGTAAAGAGATCGCGACAGGCTTGCTCCAGCTCTTCTGTCGTGAAGGGATCGCAGATTTGAATATCGTCGAAACAAGGTTTTTGATCCGCGGGCAAATTACCCCAGCCCTGTTTCCCCGTTAGCAGGCAGACTGCGTATTTTTCCCTGTCGATCAGCTTATTCCAGTCAGCCCGGAAGGTGACAATGTTCTGTAATATGATAAATGTTTTCATGCGACAACCTCTTTCCCTGTTGTTTTAGTTGGTAATGGGCGACCAGTCGGCCGTTCTGACCGTTTTGCCGTAAAAGTCCGTGACGGTAGCGGTATCCGTTTGCCAGTGATCGCTCGGCACCACCACTTTGCCGGAAGCGCTGGGAATATCGATAACGTGCTGGGGGAAGGCGAGGCCGGACAGTTCATTGCGCAGCTGCGTCATGATCGCCATCTCATCTTCGAGGCGCATGACAAAACGCCGGGTAGAGGTGACTTCCTGACCGTGATAAATGTAATAAGGGCGAACGCCCAACTCGAATAAACGCAAAAAGAGGGTTTTCAGCGTGTCCTTATCGTCATTGATTGTTTTCAGGAAGACGGTTTGCGTCAGCAACACATAGCCCATCTTTTTGAAAGCCCGGATCATCTCGATGACTTCAGGTTGCAGCTCATCCGGATGGTCGATGTGCAGGCTCAAATATACGGTCGGTTTAGCCTGCGCCAGCTCTTCCATCAATTCCATCCGCACCTTGCCGGGGTTTTGCAGCGGATAGCGGGTATGGATCCTGACCACTTTTACATGGTCGATCGCTTTCAGTCGATTAAACAGATATTGCAGACCTTTGGGGTTGGTCAGCGGATCGCCACCGCTGGCGATGACCTCGTAGATGCTTTTATCGTTGGCGATATAGTCAACGATATCGTCAATCTGAGACATTTTTAACCGACCTTCCACATCCAGGCCGACTCCCACGCGATCCTGCCGTTCACAATAGCGACAGTTGGCGGCGCAGGTGTAAGAGAGCAAGACCAGCAATTGGCCATCATATTTTTTTACCGTACCAAAAACGGGCGTGGATGTTTTCTCGTTCAGCAGGTCAACGTCAAGATTGGCCGGCAATGTTTCATATTCAGGATTGAATTCATACATATCCTTTATTGCCTGGCTGGTTTTGCTGAGTTCTTTTAAATATGGTGTCAATTTTTCTGAAAAACGCGTTTCTTCTTCAACCTGTTTAACGACAATATTTTGCTCGGCAGACATTGTTATTCTCCATGCTCTTATTGATCACGAGGGTTGTAAAATACCGTTTCCATTCACGCGGTTGCGTACGTTAGCCCCGGCCATAATGCCCAAAAGCAGCTCGGCCGACTTGGTTCTCATTTCCAGGAATGATTCTTCAGTGTAAAAAGCCGAATGTGCGGTAAGAATAACGTTATCCAGAGTTCTGAAACCTGCGGGGATATCGGGTTCATTCTCCAGGACGTCCAGCCCGGCCGCGGCAACCTTGCCGGATTTCAGCGCTGCCAACAAAGCCTGTGAGTCCACAATGCCCCCGCGTGCCGTATTGACCAGCAATACGCCTTCTTTCATTTGCTGAAACTGCGGCCCGGAAAGGAGATGGTGGGACGTGCGGTTTAGGGAAGCGTTGACAGAAACGATATCCGACGAAGCGAGCAGCTCTTCAAGGGATTCACAGCGTGTTACGCCATGCGTTTTATCAATCCCGCTGGCGACAAAGGGATCGTAAAACCGGATGTTCAAACCAAAAGCCGCCGCTCTTTTTGCCACGGCACCGCCGATGCGGCCAAAACCGATGATCCCCAGGGTCTTATCACGCAAGCGGTACAACTTTTTGACGCTGGCCCAGTCCCAACCACCTTGTCTGACATGCAGATTGATGTCGTTGAGTTTACGGGCTACGCCGAGCATCAGCGCCAAAGTGTGATCGGCCACTTCTTCTGTGCCGTAGTCGGGAATATTGTACACGGCGATGTCGAGCTGCCTGGCGGCGTCGATATCCACATTATCGTAACCGACAGCGGCTTTAACGATAGCGCGGCAGCGGCCTAAATTGCTTAAAAAAGCCTGATTGAACTGGATGGACGGGATGCATGCCCAGATGATCATGAACTCTATCTCAGGCAGGATGTCGGCGGGTATTTCATTGATATTGCTGATATGTGCCAAGTGAACATCATGCCCGGCCAGTATTTCTTGTTCAATATCTGGTTGGGGAAAATGTTTTTCCGTTGTCGAATCAATGATTAAAACCTTGGTACGTCTGGGTTCCATCTAACGCCCACCCTATAATTGTTAAGATAACATTAACATTACAAACTGAGCGTTAATTGAAGCACGGTTCTTTTTTTCTAACAAGTTGCTGTTTTTTAGCTTAAAAATTCGATTAATTTTCTTTTTTTAGTTTATAAAACCAATTGATATAGGTTTGTTAATCAAAAAAACAGGAAATGGGTAAGGGATAGAAATATTAATCTTCTGAAAAAAACACAGTAAACGTGAAAAATATTTACCTTTACCGGAATGGGTAAGCAGGTTCTTTTACTGAAATAATCCAATATTCCCGATGCGACAGAGAGGGCTTGGGTCGGAGCGCATTCATCGTCATCAGGAAAACTCACGGCGTTCAAGTGAACGTCAAGTTTCGGCCATGCTCAAACATGGGATCACCCATAGTTTTTCCTTATATAACCCTTCATTTGAAATAATCTAATTTCAGCTGGTTTTTCGCATTACTTTTTCTAATTTAATGCTCGGTTATCAAAAGTCGAAATTCCGCGACAGGCCGTTGGTTTGTTATATAACTTCGGATTTTTGGTGCTCCAATTGTTGTTTTTGTGCCTTAAAGCGCATTTTTCCAGTTAAAAACTCTGCACACTAGCCCGACTTTTTAATGACGACGGGAACCGCCAAACCTATTTTAACTTATGGTTAATGGGGGCGTTCGGTGATAACGTCAGAACAAAGGTATCGTTTGCGTCACGACGGTCAGCCGCAGTTTCCGTACGTTTCGGCGCAGCGTTGCCGTTGGGCAGTCAGTGCGCCACGCAACCCGGCCCGCGAGCCATAATCTGACGTATTGCGTGGCAGCACCCTAACTTCAGCTACTGAGTGGAATGAGGGAAAAGATGGCAAAGCAAACCCCACTGTACGACCAGCACGTGGCGTGCGGTGCGCGCATGGTAGATTTTCATGGCTGGATGATGCCGCTGCATTACGGCTCCCAGATCGATGAGCACCACGCCGTGCGTCAGGATGCCGGTATGTTCGACGTCTCCCATATGACCATTGTGGATCTGCACGGTGCCCGCACCCGCGAGTTCCTGCGCTACCTGCTGGCGAATGACGTCGCCAAACTCACTCAACCTGGCAAAGCGCTGTATACCGGCATGTTGAATGCGTCCGGTGGCGTGATCGACGATCTTATCGTTTACTTCCTTACTGAAGACTATTTCCGCCTGGTGGTGAACTCCGCCACGCGCGACAAAGACCTGGCCTGGATCGAAGAACACGCTGCACCTTATGGCATTGAACTGACAGTGCGCGACGATCTGGCGTTGATTGCGGTGCAAGGCCCACAGGCCAAAGAACGCGCCGCCACCCTGTTTACCCCGGAACAAAAAAGTGCGGTCGAAGGCATGAAGCCCTTCTTCGGCGTGCAGACCGGGGATCTGTTCATTGCCACCACCGGTTATACCGGCGAAGCGGGTTATGAAATCGCCCTGCCGAAAGAGCAGGCGGCGGATTTCTGGCAGCAACTGCTGGCGGCGGGCGTTAAACCGGCCGGTTTGGGCGCGCGCGACACTCTGCGCCTGGAAGCGGGCATGAACCTGTATGGCCAAGAGATGGACGAAGGCGTTTCGCCGCTGGCTGCCAACATGGGCTGGACCATCGCCTGGCAGCCGGAAGATCGCCAGTTCATCGGCCGTGACGCGCTGGAACAGCTGCGGGAACAGGGCACCGAACAACTGGTCGGCTTGATCATGACGGAAAAAGGCGTATTACGTAATGAGCTGCCGGTGCGCTTCACCGACGCGGCAGGCCAGTCGCATGAAGGGGTGATCACCAGCGGCTCCTTCTCGCCGACCCTGGGCTTCAGTATTGCCCTGGCGCGCGTGCCCGCCGGTATCGGCGAGCGGGCTATCGTGCAAATCCGCAATCGCGAAATGCCGGTCAAGGTCACCAAACCCGGTTTTGTCCGTGCCGGTAAGCCACTGACTAATTAAATTTTTGTTTATTGATTTTTTATTTCTTCGAAGGAGTAACTGGCGATGAGCAATGTGCCAACAGAATTGAAATACGCGGCATCCCACGAGTGGGTGCGTGACGAAGGCAACGGCGAATACGTGGTAGGCATCACCGAGCACGCGCAGGAACTGCTGGGCGACATGGTGTTTGTCGATCTGCCAGACGTTGGCGCGGCAGTGACCGCCGGCGACGACTGCGCCGTGGCGGAATCGGTGAAGGCCGCTTCCGATATCTATGCGCCAATCAGCGGCGAAATCGTTGCGGTTAACGAGGCGCTGGAAGCTTCACCTGAGCTGGTGAACAGCGAGCCTTATGGCGATGGCTGGCTGTTCCGCATCAAGGCTTCCGACGCTGCCGAACTCGGTAAGCTGTTGGATGCCGGTGCGTACCAGGCTTCTATCGACGAGTAACCAACCTACTCTTCGTTTTTCAAGCTGCGGTTTTGTTATCTGCACTGGCTTACCCCGGTGACTGACTTAAGTAAGCACCTGGGGATAAGCAAGCCGCTGCCAGGCGGCAACTTGAAATCCATTGAGTAGGTAACGCCTTTACCCAAGCTTCGAGGGTAGGGCGTTTTAGTTATAGAACAGGCTATATCCCGTACCCCGTCAGCATTCAGGAATTTGTAGCAATGACTCAGACACTCAGCCAACTTGAACACAGCGAAGCGTTCATCGAACGCCACATCGGCTCTTCTGCGCAACAACAGCAGCAGTTGCTGGAAGCGGTGGGCGCACGCTCGCTCAGCGCGCTGATCCAACAGATTGTGCCGGCAGACATTCAACTGCCGGGGCCGCCGCCGGTGGGCGATGCGGCGACTGAACATCAGGCGCTGGCCGAACTGAAGGCGATTGCCTCGCAGAATCAGCGCTACAAATCCTATATCGGTATGGGCTACAGCGCGGTGCTGACGCCGCCGGTGATCCTGCGCAACATGCTGGAAAATCCGGGCTGGTACACCGCTTATACCCCTTATCAGCCGGAAGTGTCGCAGGGCCGCCTTGAGGCGCTGCTGAATTTCCAGACCCTGACTCTGGATCTGACCGGACTGGATCTGGCGTCCGCCTCGCTGCTGGACGAAGCCACCGCCGCCGCCGAAGCGATGGCGCTGGCCAAGCGCGCCAGCAAGCTGAAAGACGCCAACCGCTTCTTCGTGGCTGACGACGTGCATCCGCAAACGCTGGACGTGGTGCGTACCCGCGCCGAAACCTTCGGCTTTGAAGTGATCGTGGATCAAGCCGAGAAGGTGCTGGAGCTGCAGGGCGTGTTCGGTGTGCTGTTGCAACAGGTGGGCACCACCGGCGAACTGCACGACTACGGTGCGTTGCTGGCCGAGCTGAAAACCCGCAAAATCGTCACCAGCGTGGCGGCCGACATTATGGCGCTGGTGCTGTTGACCGCACCGGGCAAACAGGGCGCAGACGTGGTCTTCGGTTCCGCGCAGCGCTTTGGCGTGCCGATGGGTTACGGCGGCCCGCACGCCGCCTTCTTCGCTTGCCGCGACGAATTCAAACGCTCAATGCCGGGCCGCATTATCGGCGTTTCCCGCGACGCTGCCGGCAATACCGCGCTGCGTATGGCGATGCAAACCCGTGAGCAACATATCCGCCGCGAAAAAGCCAACTCGAATATTTGTACCTCGCAGGTGCTGCTGGCCAACATCGCCAGCCTGTACGCGGTGTACCACGGCCCGCAGGGCCTGCAGCGCATTGCCGGGCGTATCCATCGCCTGACCGACATTCTGGCCGCCGGGCTGCAGCAGGCCGGCCTGGCGCTGCGTCATAAAACCTGGTTCGATACCCTGACGGTGGAAGTCAAAGACAAGGCCGCGGTGCTGGAACGCGCGCTGGGCTTCGGCATCAACCTGCGTACCGACATCCACGGCGCGGTCGGCATCACGCTGGACGAAGCCACTTCGCGTGAAGACGTGCAGACGCTGTTCGCCCTGTTGGCGGGTGACGCGCACGGGCTGGACATCGACGCGCTGGACGCGGCGGTGAGCAAAAACGGCCAGTCGATCCCGGCGGCAATGTTGCGCAAGGATCCGATCCTGACCCATCCGGTATTCAACCGCTACCACAGCGAAACCGAGATGATGCGTTATATGCACCGTCTGGAGCGCAAAGATCTGGCGCTCAACCAGGCGATGATCCCGCTCGGCTCTTGCACCATGAAGTTGAATGCGGCGGCGGAAATGATCCCGATCACCTGGCCCGAATTCTCCGAACTGCACCCATTCTGCCCGCCAGAGCAGGCGGCAGGCTATCAGCAGATGATCGGCCAGTTGTCGCAGTGGCTGGTGCAACTGACCGGCTACGATGCGGTTTGCATGCAGCCGAACTCCGGCGCGCAGGGCGAGTACGCCGGCCTGCTGGCTATCCGCCGTTACCACGAAAGCCGTAACGAAGCGGGCCGTCATATTTGCCTGATCCCAAGTTCCGCGCACGGCACCAACCCGGCTTCCGCCCAGATGGCCGGCATGAGCGTCGTGGTAGTGGCCTGTGACAAGAACGGCAACATCGATCTGCACGATCTGCGCGTCAAGGCAGAACAGGCGGGCGAAGCGCTGTCCTGCATTATGGTGACCTACCCGTCTACCCACGGCGTGTACGAAGAAACCATCCGTGAAGTGTGCCAGATCGTTCATCAGTTCGGCGGCCAGGTGTATCTCGACGGTGCCAACATGAATGCTCAGGTCGGCATCACCACGCCAGGTTACATCGGCGCGGACGTCTCGCACCTTAACCTGCACAAAACCTTCTGCATCCCGCACGGCGGTGGCGGTCCGGGCATGGGCCCGATCGGCGTGAAAGCGCATCTGGCACCCTTCGTGCCGGGCCACAGCGTGGTGCAGATCGACGGCGTCACCACTCAGCAAGGTGCGGTGTCCGCCGCGCCGTTCGGCAGCGCTTCAATTTTGCCAATCAGTTGGATGTACATCCGCATGATGGGCGCGGAAGGGTTAAAACTGGCGAGCCAGGTGGCGATCCTCAACGCCAATTACATCGCGACCCGCCTGAAAGATGCCTACCCGGTGCTGTATACCGGCCGCGACCATCGCGTGGCGCATGAATGTATTCTCGATATTCGTCCGCTGAAAGAAGAGACCGGCATCAGCGAAATGGACATCGCCAAACGCCTGATTGACTACGGTTTCCATGCGCCGACCATGTCGTTCCCGGTCGCGGGCACGCTGATGGTCGAACCCACCGAATCGGAAAGCAAGGTAGAGCTGGATCGCTTTATCGACGCGATGCTGGCCATCCGCGGCGAGATAGATCGGGTGGCGAAAGGCGAATGGCCGCTGGAAGACAATCCGCTGGTGAACGCACCGCACATTCAGGCGGAGCTGGTCAGCGATTGGCAGCATGCCTACAGCCGCGAGCTGGCGGTGTTCCCTGTCGCCGGTGTGCGTGAGAACAAATACTGGCCGAGCGTGAAGCGCCTGGATGACGTGTACGGCGACCGTAACCTGTTCTGCTCCTGTGTGCCAATGAGCGAATACGAATAACACATTCGGTAAAGTTTGTTGGCAAGGGACACCGCATGATGCGGTGTCCCTTTTTTATTGCCGGGCCGCAGTGATTGCGCTTCACTGCTTAATGGGCAAACTCAATGGCATAAGGAATCGTTATGAAAGCGGCAATCGTAAAAACGTTAGGGCAGCCACCGGTTTTCGGGTCAGTCGAAGAGCCGCAGGCTCAGGCGGGCGAGGTGTTGATTGAGGTGACGTTGGCGGGCATTAAGCAGCTTGACCGCGCGATGGTAGCGGGAACCCACTACTCCAGCCCCAGGACCTTGCCGATTGTGCCCGGCACTGATGGCGTGGGTTATACACCGGACGGCCAACGGGTTTATTTCGCCTCGTTCCGCCAGCCGCATGGCGCACTGGCGGAAAGAACCGTCGCGTCATGGACAGTGCCGGTGCCGGAAGGCGTGGATGACGCCACCGCAGCGGCGCTGATTAACCCGGCTTTCGCCGCCTGGCTGCCGCTTCATTGGCGCGCCGAGGTGCAGCCGGGTGAAACGGTGCTGATTATTGGCGCCACGGGTACGTCGGGCAAGCTGGCGGTGGCCGCTGCGCGTCAGGCGGGGGCAGGGCGCATCGTGGCGGCCGGTCGTCGGCAGAGCGTGTTGGATGCGCTGGGCGTTGATGGCACGGTAGATCTCGGGCTGGAAGGCGCGGAACTGGTGCAGGCCTTTGCCGACGCAGCCGGCCCGGCAGGTTATGACGTGATTATCGATTATATCTGGGGGGCGGCCACCGAAGCGCTGCTCGCCACCTTGAACAACCACGATCTCTCTTCCTATGCCGGAGGGCGCGGCATTCGGCTGGTTAACGTCGGCTCAATGGCCGGGCCGGATATCCGGCTGCCGGCGGCGGTGCTGCGCAGTAATCAGCTGCAGATTATGGGCAGCGGTACCGGTAACTTCCCGCCGGTGGCGGAAATGCGGAGATATGCCCACGAGATCCTGGCCTTGGCGGCGGCAGGCCAGATCGCCGTCGAAACGCAGGAGCATGGCTTGTCCGAGATTGCCGCCGTCTGGGATTTGAACAAGAAGAGCGATGTTCGTTCGGTGATCCGCATTTCGCGTTAGGCGTTAGCCCTGGCGGCCAGCTTGGTCGCCAGGAAAAAACTGGCCAGCGCCGCCACCCCGATGGCCGGCTCGAGCCACAGTACCGTACCCGCCCCAAAATGGGCCAGATCCCTTTGTTGCTGCGGGAGAAGAAGGGGACAGCCGTCGATTTATGCCTTTCCCTGCGGGGGCGGGTAATTTTCCGGCAGATCGATCACAAATCCGATACCGCGATCGTCAAGCCCTTCGGTGATCCGCAGCTGCGCGCCGATTTTATCGGCCAGGTTTTTGGCTATCGCCAGCCCCAGACCGCTGCCGATCTGTTGCGTGCCGGGTACGCGGTAAAAGCGTTCAAACAAGCGTTTGCAGTGTTCTTTATTCACCCCCGGCCCGTTGTCGCGCAGGCTAACGTAGCAACCCATCGGCGACAGCGAACGGATGTTGGCTTCGATGCGACCGCCAGTCGGCGCGTATTTGATGGCGTTATCCAGCAGGTTGGTGAATATGGCAATCAGCGAGTGGCGGTCAGTCTCAATCACCACACTTTCACTGCCATCCAGCGAAAGTTCGACGTTTTTCTCCAGCGCATAGGGCACGTGCTGCGCAATGCACTTGCTGATTTCAGCGTAGATATCCACCGCTTCCATCTTCAGCGGAAAGTTTTCCGATTCCAGCTTGGCCAGGTCTATCAGCTGGCGCGACAACGATGCAGCGCGATCCAGCCCCTGCTGCATATCTTCAATAATCTCCTGTCGCTCGGTCTTGTCCGCTACCTGGGTCAGCAAATGCAATTGCGCCAGCACGGCGGCGATCGGAGTGCGCAGTTCGTGCGCGGCATCGGCCATAAAGCGTTTTTCACGTTGATTGGCGGCATCGATGCGCGTCATCAACTTATTGATTTCCAAAACTATCGGCCGAATTTCCTGGTATTGCTCACGGACGTTGATCGGCGATAAATTGCCGGGCTTGCGATCGGAAATCATTCTGGCGATTTGCCGCAGCGGCCGCAGGCTGAAATAAGCGGTGATCAGCAGCGTAACAATAATGGCAGCCAGGACCACCAACAGGGGGATTGCGGTGCTTTCCGCCGGGTTGCCAAAAATGGTGGTGCGGTCTTCAAAGGATTCACCGATGATCACCCGAAATTGCCGTTTATCGCTCCAGCTACCGGAGATATGCCACTTCTCGTTGGCATAGCTGATGGTGCCGGACAGCACCGACGGGGGCAGGATCAGCGGTTTTTCCTGCGGTGGCGAAGCGTAGATCACGTGGTTATTATGATCGTAAACTACAAATAATGGGTGATAGTCTATTTCGTCCAGCATGCCGTTATTGATCGAGTCGATATACATTTTTTCGATATCTTTGATGATCGCAGGGTAATTAGGATCGGTCGTTTGGGTCCTTTCGAGAATATTGGCGAGGCCTAGTGCGACGATACGCTGCTGGTTATCCAAATACTTTTCCATGTCGGGAAAATAGAGATACTTGGCCCAGCCAATCACGCCACCCCATAGCAATAATATCGCCAGTACCTGAAAAACAATGGTACGCATAAAAAATGATTTAAAACTGATCATCCCTGTGTCTCTTTCTTCAATAAATACCCGATGCCACGTACGGTAATAATCCTTTCCTTGCCGATCTTGCGTCGCAGGTTATGCATATGCACCTCCAGGGAATTACTCTCCACACAGTCGCCATTGCCGAACAGCCGCTGTTCCAGCGCGGCCTTGCGCACCACCGTGCCGGCGCAGCGCATCAGTTCATGCAGCAATCGGTACTCTTTTTTCGACAGCAGCAACAATTCGTCTTCCAATGTCACCTGATGGTTCATCGGGTCCAGATACAGATTGCCGAGACTCCAGGTCTGGGAGGCAAACCCGGCCATACGTCGGTTCACCGCCTTCACGCGTGAAATCAGTTCCGGCAGCGCAAAAGGTTTGGCCAGAAAATCGTCTGCGCCGGAATCCAGACTATTGACCAGGCTTTCTATGCGATCGCGGGCGGTCAGAATAATGATGGGAATATTCTGTCCGCTGGCGCGCCATTCGACCAGTCTCGTCAATCCGTCGCCGTCGGGCAGCGTCAGATCCAGCAGCATTAAATCGAAGCTGCGTTGCGATAATTTATCTTGTGCATCATGGAGCAGCCGTACCCAGCACAGGTCGAAGCCTGCCAGTTCCAAGGCGCGGCAAAGGGCTTTACCCAATTGCAGATCGTCTTCCACAAGCAATATGTTCACTTGATACCCGGTTTATGTCACTGCGCTGGCGGCTATATAACTACAACCTTCGGAGGAAGACAACGCCGTGTGGCTGTTCGCTCACCCCTTCTTAAGCAAACCTTAATCTGGCGTTAATTTCACGTTAAGGGAATGACCCTGGATTTCGGGTAGGCTCTTCTGCACGACAATCACCTCTGGATAAAAAATGCATGCCGACAACTCTTTACATTTAACCCTCCCCGGGGGAGTTATCCGCCCGTGCGTGATTTTATTTGTCACTCTGATTCTACTGATTTTTCACGCTGGTGCTTGGGGCGAAAATAATCGAGCCACGCGCCAACCAGTGGCGAAGCTTAGCTCGCATACGGTGGCGTCGGATATTTTTAGCAGCTTCAAACCCCGTATTAAAAAACAATTACGGCGCCTGGCGGCGCTATAAGATTTCCATTAAATAATAAGGTAGAGACGGTGAAGAATACTCTGGGTTATTCCGCAGCGACATTATTGATGCTATTTCCCCTGCAGGGTTTTACGCAGGACGGCGGGGAAGCTTCATTGAAACTCAGCGGCGGCATGGCGGTGGCGCCGGTGTATCAGGGGGCTTCCAGCTATAGCGCCGAGCCGTTGTACGATATTGAGGCTGGCTACGCCAAATCCGCCTGGGGTGATTTCAGTCTGGGCCTGAGCGAAGGGGCGCGCTGGCAGTTACCCTTGTCAGGGCCGTTTGGCATCGCCTTATTGGCCGGTTATGACGCCGGGCGGGATGAGGAGGTGAAAACGTTGAGCGGCCGCAATAAGCGGCTAAAAGGCATGGGTGACCTCGATGGCGCTTTTGAGGCGGGCATAGAGCTGAGTTATAAATTTGATGCTTTCCATACCTATATAAAAGGTATGCAGGCGACCAAGGCACGTCGTTATGGGGGGGAAGATCTGGGGCATACCGCCTACGTCGATCTGGGCGTGGCGGCGGTTTATCCACTGAGCGATGCGTTGACCCTGTCGACCGATCTGAGCACCACCTGGGCCAACAGCGGTTATCAGCGCGGCTATTTCGGCGTAACGCAGCGTCAGGCGCAGCAAACCACTTTCGCCGCCTATCGGCCGGGGAGTGGCTTCAACCAGGTGGCACTCAATAGCGCGCTGAATTACCAATGGACGCCAGAAATCGCCTTCCAGGCCGGTGTGGGTATCTATACTCTGTTGGGCGATGCGGCCAAAAGCCCGATCGTCGAGAAAAAAGTGGCTGGGGTTGCCTTCCTGAGCGCCAGTTACAGTTTCTGATTTCCCAACCGTAAAAAGGAACAGCATGTCGAGAGTTGTATTGGTCACCGGCGCCAGCCGGGGCATTGGGCGTGCCACGGCGCTGCTGCTGGCACGCCAGGGGTACGCGGTGGGCGTTAACTATCTGAAAGATGAGCCTGCGGCGCAGCAAGTTGTCGCTGAGATTGCGGCGCTGGGTGGCCGGGCGCTGGCATTGCGGGCGGATATCGCTGACGAAAACCAGGTGGTGGCGATGTTCGCCAAACTGGACGCAACCCTTGGTTCGCTCGACGCATTGGTCAACAATGCCGGCATTCTGTTTCAGCAGACCGGTATTGAGCAGCTGACCGCAGAGCGTATCAACAAGGTGTTAACCACCAACGTGACCGGCTATTTTCTCTGCTGCCGCGAGGCGGTGAAGCGCATGGCCAAGCGCCATGGCGGGCAGGGCGGTGCGATCGTCAATGTGTCGTCCGCCGCCGCCCGTTTGGGAGCACCGGGCGAATATGTCGACTATGCCGCCTCAAAGGGCGCGGTCGACACGCTGACTACCGGGCTTGCGCTCGAGGTGGCGGCGCAGGGCATCCGGGTCAACGGCGTACGACCGGGGTTTATTTATACTGAAATGCACGCCAGCGGCGGTGAGCCGGGGCGTGTCGACCGGGTAAAAAACGGGTTGCCGATGCAGCGTGGCGGCTATCCGGAAGAGGTGGCGGAAGCCATCGCCTTTCTGCTGTCCGATGCCGCGTCTTACGTGACCGGCAGTTTTATCGAGGCTGCCGGCGGGCGGTGAGCGTTTTGTCAGCCCTCGTGCAGGAGCGCGCTGCGGAACGACAGAATATGCGCCTCTGCGGCATTGGCCGCCGCGTCGCTGTCTTGGGCGGCCAGTGCGGCGATAATCGCCCGATGCTCCTCGATCACCTCCCGCATATGCCCTTCCCGCGACAACGTGCTGGCCCAGAAACGCTGCGCCCTGGCGTGCAGTACGCTCAATATGTCCGCCAGCATGTTATTGCCGGCGATCAGCGCCAGTTCCTGATGAAACGTGTGATCGAGCGTCATCATCCGTACCCGGTCGCGGCTCTGGCTGGCGGCTTCGATTTGCTGGTTTAGCGCGGTCAGCGCAGCGATCTGTGGCTCGGTGATCCTTTTGCTCGCCAGCCGCATACACAGCATTTCATTGGCGAGCCGCACTTCGATCAGCTCCAGTGCGTCATCCATCGACAACGGCGATACCATCACTCCTTTGCGCGGGATCACCTGCAGCAACCCTTCATTGGCCAAACGGTGGATCGCCTGATTGATCGGCGTTCTGCCCATATCCAGTTCGCTCATAACCTGTGCGGTATTGAGATATTCGCCTGGTTTATAGCTCAACGTCACCAGCGCCTGCTTGAAGCGCCGATAGGCCAGTTCATTCAGTGACAGCCCGGCTTCCTCTGCCGTCGGGAGTGCCTGGCTCTCTGCGTCAACGGTCATCACGTTCTGCTCCTGCACAAGAAAGTTTTTAGACATAGTACACAAAAACATGGCACGGAAATCGCTTATTTGGTTACTAAAGATATAGTGAAATTTCACAGTATTTTAACCAAAGAGGCACAACGCCATGAGATTGACCTTCACTTTACCCGAATCCTGCGGCGCGGGGGCGCTGGATGCCGAGATTGATCATCTGGTGATCGCCGGTTGGACCGGCCGCGATCGCGAGGCGATTTTGCACCATATTCGGGAGTTGGCTGAACTGGGCGTGCCCCAACCCAGTGCAATTCCGCTGTTTTACCGCGTGGCGGTTAACCAGCTAAGCCAGAGCGAACGCATCGAAGTGCTCGGCAACGCCACTTCCGGGGAAGCGGAACCGCTGATCTTTGCCCATCGCGGCGAGCTGTTCGTTTCGCTGGCGTCCGACCATACCGATCGTCAACTGGAAGCGCACAGTGTAGCGCTATCCAAACAGATCTGCGTTAAGCCGGTTGCGCGCACTGCCTGGCCGCTGCGAGAGGTGATCGCGCACTGGGATTCACTGATCCTGCGTTCGTGGATCAAGGAAGACGGGGAATTCCGGCTTTATCAGCAGGGAAGCCTCGCCAGCCTGCGCACCCCGGGCGATCTGCTGGAGCGCTATCTGGGCGGCCGGCAGTTGCCGGAAGGCGGGCTGACGCTGCCGCAGCCGCGTGATGGGCTGGCCATGACCTGCGGGACGGTGGCTGCGATTGGCGGCATCCGGCCGGCGGCAGAGTTCCGCATGGAGCTGGCGGACGAGGTACTGGGGCGCTCTATCACTCATGGCTATCACAGCGTTGAACTGCCGGTGGTGGCGTAATGAAAAAATTGACGTTAGGGCAAGCCGCCGCCGGGCTGGCCAGCGGTGAATTGACTGCCGTGCAGCTGACCGCCGCCGCGCTGGCGCACATTGCCGATGAGCAGGGCGAGGGAATGCGCGCCTTTACCCGCGTTTATGCGCAGTGGGCGCAACGGCAGGCACTGGCGGCCGATCGCCGGCGTGCGGAGGAGAAACCTTTGTCAGCGCTGGACGGCGTGCCGGTGTCGGTCAAAGACCTGTTCGACGTGGCCGGTGAAGCCACCGCCGCCGGCTCACGGGTGCTGGCCGCCGCACAGGCCGCCGCAAAACATGCCGCCGTGGTGGAACGCTTGTTGCAGGCGGGTGCGGTGGTTATCGGTAAAACCAACATGACCGAGTTCGCCTATTCCGGGCTTGGCATCAACCTTCACTACGGCACGCCCGCCAACCCTTGGGATCGGGCCGCGCGTCGAATTCCCGGCGGTTCGTCCTCCGGGGCTGCGGTCGCGGTGGCCGAGGGTATGTGTTTTGGTTCGATTGGCAGTGACACCGGCGGATCGGTGCGGATCCCGGCGGCCTTCTGCGGGCTGACCGGTTTTAAGCCTACCGCCCGGCGCATTAGCGATGGCGGCCTGCTGCCGCTGTCACCGTCGCTGGATTCGATTGGCGTGATTGCTCACGACGTTGCCGGTTGCATCGCGCTGGATACGGCGATAGCCGAGCTGCCGTTGCAGCCGCAGTTAAAAAACCTGAGTCAGGCGCGCTTTGCGGTGCCGCAAACCCTGGTGCTGGACGGCCTGGAGGAAGAGGTCGCTGTGGCGTTTCACCTCAGCCTGCAGCGGCTGATGGAGGCCGGCGCGCAGATTGAACTCATTCCCTGCGCGGAATTTGCCGAACTGGCGACCATCAACGCCGCCGGCGGTTTTACCGCGCTGGAGTCCTGGCGTTGGCATCAGGCGCTGATCGCCGAACATGCCGAGGAATATGACCCACGGGTGCTGTCGCGCATTCGCCGCGGTCAGTCGTTGGGGGAGGGGGATTTGCAGCAGCTGCAGCAGCAGCGGACCGATTGGCAACGGCGGGTTACCGCCGCAGTGCAAAGCTTTGACGCGCTGCTGATGCCGACCGTCCCGCTGGTCGCGCCGACGATTGCCGGGCTTGAAGCGGATGAAGATGCCTATTTCCGTATCAATGGTGCCGCGCTGCGCAACCCCTCGGTGATCAATTTCCTCGACGGTTGTGCGCTGTCGCTGCCTTGTCAACGGCCTGGCGGAGCGCCGGTTGGCCTGATGCTGGCCGGGTTGCCCATGAGTGATGAAACGTTGCTGGGCTGGGCGCTGGCGGTCGAGCGCTGTCTTGCCGGTGCGTAATTTACCGGTGGGGCGTGGCCCCGCCATACTTTGAGCTAACAGGAGAGTACCCATGACCGGTTCCCCGAACGGAATGCTGTTTGTCGCAACAGATGTCGCCGCGCAGGATGAGGCGGATTTCAATCAGTGGTACGACCGTGAGCATGTGGAAGAGCGGGTACGCGTTCCCGGTTTTTTGTCGGGCACACGTTACCAGGCGTTGCAGGGCGGGCGTAAATACCTTGGGTTATACAAAACCGAATCCCTGGCCAGTTTTACTTCCGCGGCCTACCGCGCCGCCTTTACCCAACAAACCCCCTGGTCGGTGGCAAGCCTCGATAAAATGCGCGATCCGATGCGTCGGGTGTGTGCGGTGGAGGCGGTAACCGGCCAGGGCTGCGGTAGTCATTTGGCCATCATCACCCTTGAACCGGCGGAGCCTGAGAGACTGAAGGACGCTATTACGCATCTGGGAAGCATGCTGGCGGAACAACCCGGCTTTGTCCGCAGCAGCCTGCTTGCGCCCGACGTTGAACTCAGCTCGCCGTTGCCGAAAGAATCGCGGGAAAACCGTCGCCTGCTGCCGATGCTGCTGATTGAAAGCAGCAGCGCCGCAGCCGGTCAGCGGCTAAATGAACTGGCCTGTCGCCAGTTGAAAACATCGGCTGAGGCGACCCAGCACTATGTCCTTGGCTGGCAACTGACCAAGCAGGAGCTGGCATCATGAGCACATCAACCACTGAAACGCCGATCGCGGACTCGACTGCCGCCGCTTCTGCTGCCCATCCGCCAAAAACCGGCAGATTGGCGGCCGCCAGTTCGATTGGCACCGCATTGGAATGGTATGACTTCACCGTTTATAACATCATGGCGGCGCTGATTTTCAACCACGTGTTCTTCCCGTCGTTCGATCCGCTGGTGGGCACCATTCTGGCGTTTTCCACCTATGCGGTCGGCTATGTCTCGCGGCCGATCGGCGGCATCGTTTTTGGCCATCTCGGCGACGTATTGGGCCGGCGGTTTGTGCTGGTCACCACGCTGGTGATTATGGGGGTCACCACCGCACTGATGGGGCTGCTGCCTGGCTACGCCACCTGGGGCATCTGGAGCCCGCTGCTGTTGGTGACGTTGCGCTTTATTCAGGGCATCGCGCTCGGGGGCGAATGGGCGGGCGCGGTACTGTTGTCGATGGAGCACGGTAAACCGCATCAGCGGGGGCGTAATGCTTCGTTTGCTCAGGTTGGCCCTTCCTGCGGCACGCTGATCGGCACAGGTTTGATCACGCTGGTGACGGTGGCGATGTCGGCGGACGATTTCCAGCAATGGGGCTGGCGCATTCCTTTCCTGCTCAGTCTGGTGCTGGTGGTATTTGGCTTGTGGCTGCGCCGCGGCGTGGGGGAAACGCCGGCCTTCCTGAAACTGGAGGCGTCCAGGGATGTGACTCAGGCTCCGATCCGCGAAGTATTTACTCAACACAGGCGTCCTTTGCTGATCGCCGGCGGCTCGCGCATCGGTTCCGACGTGCTGTATGCGCTGGTGGTGGTATTTACCCTGACCTACGTCACTAC
Source organism: Serratia sp. C2(1) (assembly GCF_036352655.1). NCBI lineage: Bacteria > Pseudomonadati > Pseudomonadota > Gammaproteobacteria > Enterobacterales > Yersiniaceae > Serratia > Serratia sp. C2(1). The sequence goes on from NZ_JAZFBA010000004.1 coordinate 167,230, forward strand.
GGTGCTGAATCTGCCGCGTCCGCTGGCGCTGACCGCCACCATGCTGGGGGCGATTGGCAACGCCATTACCGTGCCGATGTTCGGCGCGCTGTCCGATCGCTTTGGCCGTCGGCCGGTGTATATCGGTGGGGCGCTGGCCGCGATGGTGTGGGCGTTCGTGTTCTTTGTGTTGCTGGACAGCAGCCAGCCGGTGCTGATCTGCCTGGCGGTGGTGGTCGGTTTGCTGATCCATGCGGCGATGTACGGCCCGCAGGCGGCATTCATCACCGAACAATTCCCGACTCGAGTACGTTATGCCGGATCGTCGCTGGCCTACACGCTGGCCGGCATTCTCGGCGGCGGCTTTGCGCCGCTGATTATCGCTACGTTGTTCAAGTCCTACGACAGCACGCTGGCGATCTCGGCCTATGTGGTGGCGGCGTTACTGATCACGCTGTGGGCGGTGATTGCCGCGAAGGAAACGGCGCATAAACCCTTGTGAAAGGAAGGCCGGGTGAGAGGTTCACCCGGCTTGCTGCGACTGCGGGATTACTTCAACCAGCCTTTGCGCTGTGCGTCCTGCAGGTGTTGCAGCAGGTGTTTCCACAGCTCCGGGTGGACTTCAGCGATCATCGCGTTGCGCGACAGCACCTGTTCGAGGCTGATGCCGTTCTCGACCCAGCTTTGGCCTTCGTTATGCAGATTCATCAGCATCGGCATGGTGCGGTCCAGCACCAGCGCAAAGCGCGCATCGGCGCTTTCGCCATCTTCATACTCCTGCCATAAAGCGGTGAAATACTCGCGTTGTGCCGCAGGCAGCATGCCAAACAGCCTACGTGCCGCCGCCACTTCTTGATCGTGGATTGCCGCACGCGCCGCCAGATCGTAAACCAGCACGTCACCGGCATCGATTTCCACGATGTCATGCAGCAGCGCCATCTGGATCACCCGCTGGATATCCACGCCTTCACCGGCGTACTCAGCCAAGCTGAGAGCGGCAATGGCAAAGTGCCAACTGTGCTCGGCGGAGTTTTCCTGGCGCTGGATGCCGAGAACCTTGGTGCGGCGTTGCACGCTTTTCAACTTGTCGATTTCCATCAGGAACTGGACGACCTGGGTCATGGAGCCGAAATCTAACGCGGGTACAGCGGATGACATGGTGTAAACCTCAAGGTAGATGGGTGAAGCCCGTCGATTGTAGACCAGCGGGCAGGGGATTTCGATGTTTGTGGCGTTACACGTGTTCACAGTTTTATTTTAGCGTACACGTGTACACTGGAATTGTTCTCAGTTAAGCTGGGTTGCGGTAATTTCGAACAATATTGGCCGTTTGAGGGTTTGTGATTTATGGGAAATACGGGCGTAGTGATGAAAGCCGAGAACGATAAAAATACCGCTACGGCGTATCCGTGGGCGGAAGAAATAGCCAATAGCATCAGCCACGGTATCGGGTTGGTGTTCGGTATTGTCGGGCTGGTGTTGCTGCTGGTGCAGGCGGTGGATACCGGTGCGGATATGACGGCCATCGCCAGCTACACGCTTTATGGCGGCAGCATGATCCTGCTGTATCTTGCCTCCACTCTGTACCACGCCATTCCGCATCAGAAAGCCAAGCACTGGCTGAAAAAGTTTGACCACTGCGCCATTTACCTCTTGATTGCCGGCACCTATACGCCGTTTCTGCTGGTCGGTCTGAACTCACCGCTGGCCAAAGGGCTGATGGCGGTTATCTGGGGGCTGGCGCTGCTGGGGGTATTGTTCAAACTGGCGTTCGCTCATCGCTTCGAGGCGTTGTCGTTGGTGACCTATCTGACGATGGGCTGGCTGTCATTGATCGTGATTTATCAGTTGGCGACTCGCCTGGCGATCGGCGGCGTAACCTTGCTGGCGGTAGGCGGCGTGGTTTATACCCTGGGGGTGATTTTTTACGCGTCCAAACGGTTCCGCTTCGGCCATGCTATCTGGCACGGTTTCGTGCTCGGCGGCAGCCTGTGCCACTTTATGGCGATTTATCTGTACGTTTAAGTATCGACCCCGCATGTGTTAATGCCATATTGAACACGCGTTTCTTTTAGGCTAAAAAGGGAGCGCTTGTTTCTTACGGGTATCCAGCAAGCCCCTTTCCCATTCCTGAGCCCGCACGCTTGCACCTTCGGTGCACTTATTACTTTTTCAGGAATCATCACTATGATCGTTAGGTTATCTAAAACGCTGCTGGTATGCGCTATGGCGCTGTTTGCTACCCTGGTTGCCTTTGGCAATATGACGGATTACGGCTCTAACTTCGCTTTTGTGCGCCATGTTTTTATGATGGACACGATTTTCCCCGATGCGACCATCGCTTACCGCTCGATACAAACTCCCTGGCTGCATCACGCAGGTTATATTGTCATTATTTTGCTGGAAAGCCTGACCGCCTTGCTGTGTTGGATCGGCGGCCTGCGTTTGTTGCGGGGCCTGAAACTGCCGTCGCAAGCGTTTAACGGCCGTAAAAAGCTGGCGGTAGCCGGCCTGACGCTCGGGTTCCTGACGTGGCAGGTTGGGTTTATGTCGATTGGCGGAGAGTGGTTCGGTATGTGGATGTCGAAACAGTGGAACGGCGTGCCTGATGCCTTTCGTTTCTTTGTAACCCTTCTTTTAGTCCTGATCTATCTGGTTCAGCGTGACGGAGAGTTGGACGAAGAGTGAGGAGTGTAGGGCGCAACAAGTTGCGCCCTACACATGATCCTTATACGTCCAGCGAATACGGCAAGGGTTTGATCGTCAACTGACTGGCTGCATCGTCACGTACCCGCAGCTTGCTGTCAGCATCCAAATCGTTGTTCAACACCGCCTGCACCCAAAGCCGGCCATCGGCCAGTTTGCCGGCGGCCAGCACCGTGCCGGTCCGGCGCCAGTTGTCGCCTAACTGCAGTTCGAGATCCTCAGCGGCCAGCGGCACCCGCCCGGCTTTGCCTTCCAGCCAGTACAGCGCACGCTTGTTGGCACCGCGGAACTTGGCTCGAGCTACCATCTCCTGGCCGGTATAGCAGCCTTTACTGAAGCTGATGCCCTCCAGCGCCTGCAGGTTGGTGGCCTGCGGAATCAACTGCGCGCTGTTGGCTGCGTCAATCACCGGATAACCGGCTTCGATATCCAGCGTCAGCCATTGTTGGCTGTCGTTCAGCTCTGCCTGCTCGTTCAGCTTGCCGACTAATTGTTCGGCCACGGCGGCAGTGGTCACCAGCAGAAAACGTTCCGCCGGCAGGGAGAAATGCAGCAGGGTGGTTTCACCCTCTTGTACCACCTGATGCTCGGCATCCGGCAGGTTGTTGAATACCCCCGCCAACGCTGCGCGCGCCTGAAAACCGGCTACGCCCAACAGCACCGCTTCGTTATCGGCGGCAATGGTGAGTTTGGAAAACACCGCGTATTTCTTGATTTCCGCCAGTTGGCTGTCCAACACGCTGCGGCGTTCCAGATAGGCGAAGCCTTCTCCGCGGTGGAACAGACGCAGGTTGCTCCACATTTTGCCCTTGGCGTCGCAGTGGCCGCACAGCACGTGACGATCGTTCGCCAGCGCTTCGATGTCGGCAGTCACCTGGCCCTGGAGGTATTTTACCGTGTCCGGGCCGCTCAGCGTCACCAGCGCCCAATCTTCCAGAGAGATTAGGGTCAGGGGCAAATGCGAGGAGGCGGAAGGCTGACGGGGTGGAAATGGAATTTTATACGCCATAGTAAGATCCTGCTTAACGTTTAGCTTACCTGAAGGTGTGTTGGCCCCATGGTAAAAGAGGCGGCGGGCTTTGCAAACTGTTATTCACGCTTGCATCCCCGGCAGCGCTTTTTTTGACATTTAGCGCTTTATTCCACTTTACGCAGAGAACGTCCTTCCCGGCGAGTATGTCAAATTGTTACTCTATGGGCTTACGGCCAAAGGTACCCCTTGCAGACAGATCTTTGGCCGATGGAATTATATCGCGCAGGCGTTGCCATACAGTGTGTCGGTTGAACCCTGCGATGGCTTTTGCCACGCCGAAAAGAGGTTAGTCATAACAACATGGATATTAATAATAGAGCACGTATTCACTGGGCCTGCCGCCGTGGTATGCGCGAACTGGACATCTCAATCATGCCGTTCTTCGAGTATGAGTACGACCAGTTGAATGACATAGACAAAGCCCTGTTTATCCGGCTGCTTGAGAACGACGATCCCGATCTGTTCAACTGGCTGATGAATCATGGCGCTCCGCAAGACAGTGAACTGCAGAGAATGGTGACACTGATCCAAACGCGAAATAAAGACCGTGGCCCAGTGGCGATGTAATGTCCGCATTTCCTGGCGCACCCAGTTACTCTCGCTGCTGACCCATGGCGTCCTGATCCTGCTGATCCTGATTGCGCCCTGGCCGGAAGGCTACGGCCCGATCTGGCTGGTGCTGCTGACGCTGGTGGTGTTTGAATGCATTCGCAGCCAAAAGCGTATTGCGTCACGGCAGGGTGAATTGCGCCTGCTGACGAATAAACGTATGGGCTGGCACGGGCAGGAATGGCTGCTGGTAAAACAACCCTGGATGCCGCGTTACGGCATTCTGCTGACGCTACAGCCGACGCAGGGCAAAAAGCGCCGCCGACTGTGGCTGGCCTCCGACAGTATGGGCCGAGCCGAATGGCGGCATCTGCGCCAGCTGTTGCAGTACCCGTCGGCCGATGATGACGAGGAACCCTGATGAAGCCGACGCTTTGGCTGGTGGAAGATGAGCCCAGCATTGCCGATACGCTGATTTATACCCTGGAGAGCGAAGGCTTTCAGGTACGCTGGTTCGAACGCGGCGAGCCGGCATTGCAGGCGTTGGCGCAAGGAGCGCCCGCGCTGGTTATCCTCGATGTCGGCTTGCCGGACATCAACGGTTTTGAACTGTGCCGCCGTTTGTTGTCGCAGTCGGCGGATTTGCCCATTCTGTTTCTCACCGCCCGCAGCGACGAAGTCGATCGCCTGATAGGGCTGGAGATCGGTGCCGACGATTACGTTGCCAAACCTTTTTCTCCTCGCGAAGTCAGCGCCCGCGTGCGTACCATTCTGCGGCGCCTGCAAAAACAGCAGCGTCTGCAACAGCCCGCACTGTACACCTTTGGTCCTTTTGGCCTGGATGAACCTGCGGCGACCATTTATTACCATCAGCGGCCGCTGCCGCTGACCCGCTACGAATTTCTGCTGTTGAAAACGCTGCTGCTGGCACCCGGCCGGGTGTTTTCACGCCAGCAACTGATGGACAGCGTTTGGGCGCAGGCGGAAGAGAGCCTGGATCGTACCGTCGACACTCACATCAAAACGCTGCGCGCCAAGCTGCGTGCGATCGATCCCGCTGAACCGCCTATTCACACCCATCGCGGTATGGGGTACAGCGTGAGCCGCCAGTCATGAGAATCGGCCTGCGCCTGTTGCTGGGGTATTTCCTGATTGTGGCGGTGGCGGGCTATTTCGTGCTGAGCATTTTCGTACAAGAAGTGAAACCCGGCGTGCGGCGTGCGACCGAAGGCATGCTGGTCGACACCGCCAATCTGCTGGCGCAAATAGCGCGTCTGGACATGCAGCGCGACGACGTGGCGCACGGGCAGCTCGCACAAGCATTCACCCAGCTTAATCAACGGCCGATTGGTGCCAATATTGCCGGTATCCGCAAGGATCGCAGCGAATATCACGTGTATCTCACCGATGCGCGCGGTACGGTTATTTTTGACTCCGCGGGCCAGGCGGTCGGGCAGAACTACTCACGCTGGAATGACGTTTATCTGACGCTGCGCGGTCAATATGGCGCGCGCAGTACGCGCAGCAATCCGCAGGATGAAAACAGCTCGGTGATGTACGTCGCCGCGCCGGTGCTGGAACAGGGCAAGATTATTGGCGTGCTCAGCGCAGGCAAACCGAACAGCGCCATGGTGCCAGTGATCAAGCGCAGCGAGCGGCGGATCCTGTGGGCGGGTGCGTTGCTGCTGGGTATTGCATTGCTGATCGGGCTGGGCTTTGTCTGGTGGATCAACCGCTCGATTGGCCGGCTGGTGCGCTATGCCGACGGCGTCTCGCAGGGTGAAAGCGTGCCGTTGCCAACAATGGGCAGTCACGAGCTGACGCAATTGGCGCAAGCGTTGGAAAGCATGCGGATGAAGTTGGAAGGTAAAGCTTATATCGAACAGTACGTGCATACCTTGACCCACGAACTGAAAAGCCCGCTGGCGGCGATCCGCGGTGCGGCCGAGCTGCTGCAGGAACTGCCGCCACCGGCGACGGCACGGCGATTTTTGACCAATATCGAACAACAAAGCGCCCGTATTCAGCAACTGGTGGACAAGCTGCTGGTGCAGGCGCGCCTCGAGAGCCGGCCCGGCCTTGAATTGGCATCGCTGGCAGTGGCGACGTTGGTGCGCCAGGCGGTGGCGGGCAAAGAGGCTCAGGCGGCGCAGCGCGGCGTTGTGTTGCAGGTGGATGAGCTGGAAGCGATCACGCTGACCGGCGATGGACTGCTGATTAGCCAGGCCTTGACCAATCTGCTCGACAACGCGCTGGATTTCACCCCGCCGGGCGGTGCCGTCAGCGTGTGCGGCGAACGCCGGGAGAGTCATTACCTCATCACCGTCAGCGACAACGGCAGCGGTATCCCGCATTACGCGCTGGACAAAGTGTTTGAGCGTTTCTATTCGCTGGCGCGGGCCGATAAACCCAAAAGCAGCGGACTGGGCCTGAACTTTGTGCAGGAAGTGGCGCGATTGCACCGGGGCGGCATTCAGTTGTACAACCGCCAACCGTGCGGTGTGGTAGCCGTTTTCACTTTATCGCTCTGACTTCACAGTCCCTTCACATCACCACATCCTGTTTTCACTTGCCGGTTTTATTGTGGCGCCACTACCTACAAGGAGCGCGCAGCGATGATGAAATCGGTACTGTTTTGGAAAATAACCACTCTGCTGGGATTGATGATTTTAATGATTATCCCGGTGACGCAATTGATGAACGTGATTGAGGAGCGCAGCGGCTATCGCCAGAGCGTGGTTGGGCAGGTAAGCGAAAGCACCAGCCGGGCGCAGCGCATTTTGGGGCCGTTGATTGTCATCCCTTATATCGAGCGGGAAGAGAAGAAGGACGACAAGGGGCAACCGGTAGTGCAGAGAGTGAGGCATTATCGTTATCTGCTGCCGGAGAGTTTACAGGTTAGCGGCAAGCCGAACGTAGAGGTGCGCAAGCTGGGTATCTATCAAACCCAGGTATATCAGGGGCCGTTAAAGTTCCAGGTGAAATTCGGTCAGCCGGATTTGGCTGATTTGCAGCGCAGCAACGTGACCCTTGAGCAGCCTTACCTGCTGGTTGCGCTCAGCGATTCGCGTGGCATCAAGAGTATTTCGCCGCTTGCCAGCGCCCAGCCGCCAACCACCTTTGAACCGGGTACGCGAGTGGATGCACTGCCGCAAGGCATTCATGCGCCGCTACAGCTTGCCGCGTTGCAAAAAGAGGGACTGGATGCCGATTTTACCCTGACGTTGGCGGGCACCAGCAGCTTGTCCCTGGTGCCGCTTGGCCGCAGCAGCGAATTGACGCTGCAAAGCAACTGGCCGCACCCTAATTTCCTCGGTAACTTCCTGCCGGATGAGCGCAAGGTGACGGAGAAAGGCTTTAGCGCCCGCTGGCGCAGCACCTGGTTCGCCAATAACATTAACAGTGCGTTTCATTATGACGATGGGATCATTGACGAAGACAAGCTGCCGGCCTTCAGCGCCAGCCTGATTGAACCTGTAGATCACTATCAACTGACCGAACGTGCGGTGAAATATGCGGTGCTGTTTATCGGACTGACATTTATGGCGTTCTTCCTGTTCGAAACCCTGACAGGCTTGCGGGTACATCCGATCCAGTATCTGCTGGTCGGTGCCGCGCTGGTGCTGTTCTACCTGATCCTGCTGGCGTTCTCCGAACATTTCGGTTTCGCCACCGCCTACCTGTTGGCCAGCGTGGCCTGCAGCGGCCTGATCGCCTTTTATCTCAGCGCGGTGCTGCGCGGCAAGCGGCGCGGGGCGATGTTCGCCGGCAGCCTGCTGATGCTTTATGGCGTGTTGTACCTGTTGTTGCAGTCCGAAGACAATGCGCTGGTGCTGGGGGCAGGGCTGTTGTTCGCCATTCTGGCGGGGATAATGCTGTTGACGCGCAAGCTGGACTGGTATCAGGTGGCCGACCCGGCGCGGTTGAGCGGCGAAACGCCGACCGGTGACGGCGAAAACCGCTTCCGGTTGTGGAAATAAGCAGAGGCGTTGGGCGCGGCAATCGCGCCCATTGGCATTACAGCAGCGGTTCCATCTCCAACAGGATCTGTTCGCACCATTGTTGCAGACGGTCTTCGCTCATGTCGTATTGGTTCACTTCATCCAGCGCCAGACCGACGAAGTGTTTGCCATCGGCACTCAGCGGTTTCGGGCTGGTGAATTCAAAGCCTTCAATGGGCCAGAAGCCGATAAACTGTACGCCGAGCGGGGCGATGTGATCGTGCAACATGCCGAGCGCATCGAGGAACCATTCGCCGTAGCCGAGCTGATCGCCCATGCCGTACATGGCGACAATTTTCCCCTTCAGATCCAGCGTCGCCAGTTGCGGCCAAATCGCTTCCCAGTCTTCCTGCAATTCGCCGAAATCCCAGGTAGGAATGCCGAGGATCAGGATGGAATATTCTTCCATCAGTTGCGGGGAGACGTCTTTCAGGTTGTGCAGGTCGACCAGGTCTTCGCCCAGAATCTCACGGATTTTTTCTGCCGCCATCTCGGTGTAGCAGGTGCTGGAGCCGTAAAACAGACCAATCTTCATTTTTAAACCGTTATGTTACCGTTCGTGGAATGGCATCGAGTGTACCAGATTTGCGTCGGCTTAAGGCATAATGGCGCAGGTGGAAAGCTAACAAAGAGAGGACCGCGTGCAACAGCAAGAGAGTGCGCTGATTGAGCAATTCCTGGATGCGCTGTGGCTCGAACGCAATCTGGCAGAAAATACGCTGGCCTCTTACCGGCTGGATCTGCAGGCGCTGAACGCCTGGCTGAACCATCAAAATACCTCGCTGTTACAGGCGCAGGCGCTGGATCTGCAGGCGTTTCTCGCCGAACGGGTGGAGGGGGGCTACAAAGCGACCAGCTCTGCGCGTTTGCTGAGCGCCATGCGCCGCCTGTTCCAGTATCTGTACCGTGAAAAGCTGCGGGAAGACGATCCCACCGCGCTGCTCGCCTCGCCGAAGTTGCCGCAGCGGCTGCCAAAAGATTTGAGCGAAGCGCAGGTCGATGCCTTGTTGCAGGCACCGTGCGTCGATCAGCCGCTGGAACTGCGAGACAAGGCGATGCTGGAGGTGCTGTACGCCACCGGCCTGCGAGTATCCGAACTGGTCGGGTTGACCATTAGCGACGTCAGTCTGCGCCAGGGCGTGGTGCGGGTGATCGGTAAAGGCAACAAGGAACGGCTGGTGCCGCTGGGCGAGGAGGCGGTGTACTGGATCGAAAATTATCTGGAGCACGGCCGCCCGTGGATGGTCGATGGGCAGGCGCTGGATGTGCTGTTTCCAAGCAACCGCTGCCAGCAGATGACCCGACAGACGTTCTGGCATCGCATCAAACACTATGCGATCCTAGCGGGTATTGATAGCGAGAGGCTGTCACCGCACGTGTTGCGCCACGCGTTTGCCACCCATTTGCTGAACCATGGGGCCGATCTCCGTGTCGTACAGATGTTATTGGGGCACAGCGACCTCTCTACCACACAAATTTACACGCATGTAGCGACCGAACGACTTAAACAGCTACATCAACAGCATCACCCGCGTGCCTGACACGCCGGGTTCAAAAGGATTGGAAGAATGAAAAAAGGTTTAATGCTGCTCTCTCTGCTGGTGGCTTCGGTGACCGGTACGGCCCAGGCCGACGATGCAGCAATCAAAAAAGCGCTCGGTAGCCTGGGCATTCAGCAGGCGGAAGTACAGCCCTCACCGGTTAGCGGCCTGAAAACCGTGCTGACCGATAACGGCGCGCTGTATGTCACCGAAGACGGCAAACACATTCTGCAAGGCCCGCTGTACGACGTCAGCGGCAAAGAGCCGGTGAACGTCACCAACCAACTGCTGAACACCAAACTCGAAGCGCTGAAAGATCAGATGATCGTCTACAAGGCGCCAAAAGAAAAACACGTGATCACCGTGTTTACCGACATCACCTGCGGCTATTGCCACAAGCTGCACCAGCAGATGAAAGAGTATAACGATCTGGGCATTACCGTCCGCTATCTGGCGTTCCCGCGCCAGGGGTTGAATTCCCAGGCCGAGAAAGACATGCAGTCAATCTGGTGTACCGCCGATAAAGCCAAGGCATTCGATTCCGCGTTGAAAGGCGATGCGGTGTCCCCGGCGACCTGTAAAACCGACATCAGCAAACACTATGCGCTCGGCGTGCAGTTCGGCATTCAGGGCACTCCGGCCATCATTCTGCAAAACGGTATGATGATCCCGGGTTATCAGGGGCCGAAAGAGATGGCCGCCATGCTGGATGCGCATCAGACCGCAACCCAAACCGGTGGTTAATCGCCGGTGAGCATCAAAACGCAATTACGCCGCCGAGCGGCGACGGACGACAGCCATCTGCCCGCCAGCCTGCATCCGCTGCTGCGCCGTTTATACGCGCTGCGCGGCGTTAAGGCCGAGAGGGAACTGGAGCGCAGCGTCAAAGGTTTGCTGCCCTGGCAGCAGTTGGATGGCATCGATACCGCTGTGGGCATTCTGCAACAGGCGCTGGCCGAACATCGCCGTATCATGGTGGTGGGGGATTTTGACGCCGACGGTGCCACCAGTACCGCGTTGACGGTGCTGGCGCTGCGCAGCATGGGTGGCAGTGCGGTCGATTATCTGGTGCCGAACCGTTTCGAGGACGGCTATGGCCTGAGTCCGGAAGTGGTCGAGCAGGCGGCGGCGCGCGGTGCGGAATTGATTCTGACCGTGGATAACGGCATCTCTTCTCACGCGGGCGTTGACGTGGCGCACGCCAAGGGCATGCAGGTACTGGTTACCGACCACCACCTGCCGGGGGAAACCTTGCCGGCGGCGGAGGCGATCGTCAACCCGAACCTGCGCGGCTGCGAGTTCCCGTCAAAATCCCTGGCCGGCGTTGGCGTGGCTTTCTATCTGATGCTGGCGTTGCGTGCCCGGCTGCGTGACAGTGGCTGGTTTGAACAACGTGCGTTGGCGATGCCGAATCTGGCTGAACTGTTGGATCTGGTGGCACTGGGTACGGTTGCCGATGTGGTGCCGCTCGACGCCAACAACCGCATTATGGTGTACCAGGGTCTGAATCGCATTCGCGCCGGCAAATGTCGGCCAGGCATTCGTGCATTGTTGGAAGTGGCCAATCGCGATGCACGTCAGCTGGCGGCCAACGATCTTGGCTTTGCGCTGGGGCCGCGGCTCAATGCCGCCGGGCGGCTGGACGACATGTCGATTGGCGTGGCGCTGTTGCTCAGCGATGACATTGCGCAGGCGCGCATGTTGGCTAACGATCTCGATGCGCTTAACCTGACACGGCGTGAAATTGAGCAGGGTATGCAGGTTGAAGCCCTGCAGCTGTGCGAGCAGCTCGAACGCAGCAGCACCGCTTTGCCGTATGGGCTGGCGATGTATCACCCTGAATGGCATCAGGGCGTGGTGGGCATTTTGGCTTCGCGCATCAAAGAACGTTTCCACCGCCCGGTGATTGCATTTGCGCCGGCGGGCGAGGGCATTCTGAAAGGCTCCGGGCGTTCGGTGGCCGGCTTGCACATGCGTGATGCGCTGGAGCGGTTGGATACGCTGAATCCGGGCTTGATGATGAAGTTCGGCGGCCACGCAATGGCGGCCGGGTTGTCGCTGGAAGAGGCCAAATTCGACGAATTCCGTCAGCGTTTTGGCGATTTGGTGGGGGAATGGCTCGATCCGGCGATGCTGGAAGGGGTGATTTGGTCCGACGGAGAACTGGCGATGCAAGAGCTTTCGCTGGAAACGGCGGAGCTGTTGCGCGAGGGCGGGCCGTGGGGACAAGCGTTCCCTGAACCGACTTTCGACGGTAAGTTCCGCATCCTGCAACAGCGACTGGTGGGCGAGAAACACCTGAAGTTGATGGTGGAACCCCTCACTGGCGGCCCACTGCTCGACGGCATCGCCTTCAATGTGGACACCACCCTGTGGCCCGACAGCAGCGTACGTGAAGTTGAGTTGGCTTATAAGCTCGACGTCAATGAGTTCCGCGGTAATCGCAACGTACAGTTATTGATTCAGCACCTCTGGCCGCGTTGATTTTTCCTGAACGGGTGCGGTGATGCCGCGCCCGATTCGGATACACATCCCTCCCCCCACAAAAACTGACCAACTCGCTATAAACTGACGCCCGGATCCGATAGAATTGCCGGTTCTAATGGCATTTCGCCATCGACGACATCAACGAAAAAGAACGCTAAAAACCATGTTTGAAATTAATCCGGTAAAAAACCGAATTCAGGACCTGTCCGAGCGGACTGCCGTTCTTAGGGGGTATCTTTGACTATGATGCCAAGAAAGAACGCCTAGAAGAAGTCAACGCCGAGCTGGAACAGCCTGACGTGTGGAACGACCCCGAGCGCGCACAGGCGCTGGGTAAAGAGCGTGCGGCGCTTGAAGCCATCGTGGAAACCATCGATCAGCTGGAACAGGGCGGCGAAGACGTCACCGGCTTGCTGGAGCTGGCGGTTGAAGCCGACGATGAAGAAACCTTTAACGAAGCCGTAGCCGAACTCGATCAACTGTCTGCCAAGCTGGAACAATTAGAGTTCCGCCGCATGTTCTCCGGTGAATATGACAGCGCGGATTGCTATCTGGACATCCAGGCAGGCTCCGGCGGCACCGAAGCACAGGACTGGGCCAGCATGCTGTTGCGCATGTACCTGCGCTGGGCTGAATCCAAGGGCTTCAAAACGGAAGTGATCGAAGAGTCCGACGGCGACGTCGCGGGGCTGAAATCCGCCACCATCAAGATTATCGGCGACTATGCGTTCGGCTGGTTGCGCACTGAAACCGGCGTGCATCGCCTGGTGCGCAAGAGCCCGTTCGACTCCGGCGGCCGCCGTCATACCTCGTTTAGCTCGGTGTTTATCTATCCGGAAGTGGATGACGATATCGATATCGACATCAACCCGGCAGATCTGCGTATTGACGTTTACCGCGCCTCCGGTGCGGGCGGTCAGCACGTAAACAAAACCGAGTCGGCGGTACGTATTACCCACTTGCCGACCAACATTGTGGTGCAGTGCCAGAACGACCGTTCTCAGCATAAGAACAAGGATCAAGCGTTTAAACAGCTGCGAGCCAAGCTGTACGAGTTTGAGATGCAAAAGAAAAATGCTGATAAACAGCAGATGGAAGACAACAAGTCCGACATCGGCTGGGGCAGCCAAATCCGTTCTTACGTGCTGGATGATTCCCGCATCAAGGATTTGCGCACCAACGTTGAAACGCGTAACACGCAGGCCGTATTAGATGGCGACCTGGATAAATTCATTGAGGCAAGTTTGAAAGCCGGGTTATGAGGAACAGAAATGTCTGAGCAACAACCACAGGGCGCCGATCAGGCGTTGGAACTCAATAATGAGTTGCAGTCACGCCGTGAGAAACTGGCCGGGCTGCGCGAGAACGGCATTGCGTTCCCGAATGATTTTCGTCGCGACACCACGTCCGATAAACTGCACGCTGCGTACGGCGAAAAAGATAACGAAGAGCTGGAAGCGTTGGGCGTAGAAGTTACCGTTGCCGGCCGCATGATGACCCGCCGTATTATGGGTAAAGCGTCATTCGTGACGCTGCAGGACGTCGGTGGCCGTATCCAGCTGTACGTTGCGCGCGACGATCTGGCGGAAGGCATTTATAACGAGCAGTTCAAGAAGTGGGACCTGGGCGATATCCTTGGCGCTCGCGGCAAGCTGTTCAAAACCAAGACCGGCGAGCTGTCTATTCACTGTACCGAACTGCGCCTGCTGACCAAGGCCCTGCGCCCGTTGCCGGACAAGTTCCACGGTCTGGCCGATCAGGAAACCCGTTATCGCCAGCGTTATCTGGACCTGATCGCCAACGATGAATCGCGCAACACCTTCAAGGTGCGCTCTCAGGTGATGGCGGGGATCCGCAACTTCATGGTGGAACGCGGCTTCATGGAAGTCGAAACCCCAATGATGCAGGTGATCCCGGGCGGCGCTTCTGCGCGTCCGTTTGTTACTCATCACAATGCGCTGGACATCGATATGTACCTGCGTATTGCCCCGGAGCTGTACCTGAAGCGTCTGGTCGTAGGCGGCTTCGAGCGGGTATTCGAAATCAACCGTAACTTCCGTAACGAAGGCGTTTCTCCGCGTCATAATCCAGAGTTCACCATGATGGAACTCTATATGGCCTACGCGGATTACAAAGACCTCATCGAGCTGACCGAATCGCTGTTCCGCACCCTGACTCAGGACGTGCTGGGCAAAACTCAGGTGCAGTACGGTGATGAAGTGTTCGACTTCGGCAAGCCGTTCGAAAAGCTGACCATGACCGAGGCGATCAAAAAATACCGTCCGGAAACCGATTTGGCCGATTTGGCCGATATGAGCAAGGCGGTGGCTATCGCTGAATCTCTCGGTATCAAGATTGAGAAGAGCTGGGGCCTGGGTCGCGTTGTGACCGAGATTTTCGAAGAAGTGGCGGAAAGCCATCTGATTCAGCCGACCTTCATCACCGAATACCCGGCGGAAGTGTCCCCGCTGGCGCGCCGTAATGATGAGAACCCGGAAATCACCGACCGTTTCGAGTTCTTCATTGGCGGCCGTGAAATCGGTAATGGCTTCTCCGAGCTGAACGACGCGGAAGATCAGGCGCAGCGCTTTGCTGACCAGGTGAATGCGAAAGACGCAGGCGATGACGAAGCGATGTTCTATGACGAAGACTACGTCACTGCGCTCGAGCACGGCCTGCCGCCGACGGCAGGTTTGGGGATCGGTATCGATCGCATGGTCATGCTGTTCACCAACAGCCATACTATTCGCGATGTGATTCTGTTCCCGGCGATGCGCCCGCAGAAATAATCTTTTGTGAAGTGAACATCAACCGGTGTGGGCGACTGCGCCGGTTTTTTTTCGCTTGTTGGAGGGAAAAGGGGGCCGATGCGGCTAACTGCTTAAAACATCGGCAGTTACGCGCTATCTCCGCTTGCCCGACGTGGATAACCGGTTATAATGCCAGTCGCACACCGATGCGGGTGTAGTTCAATGGTAGAACGGCAGCTTCCCAAGCTGCATACGAGGGTTCGATTCCCTTCACCCGCTCCAATCCTTCCTATTAGTATCTTCTCTTAATAAATCAGAAAACACTAATAATCGGTTGAGTGTTCAGATACCTACAAAGGTATCACAAGGAATTACCCATCCAAACCTGGCCCTGACCCAAAATCCTGCTCCATTCAGAAACAGAATCCCGGCATGACAAATACTTCCCCGAACTGAAGTTGTGCCGATGAAAAAGGCGCAACTCACCGAAGAACAGATTGCCTTTGCCCTGAAGCAGGCCGGGCTGGGTACACCGGTACCGGAAGCTGGCTATCTCCGATGCTACCTTTACGAATGGCGTAAGAAATACGGTGGGGTTTATATCGTGATACTCATTAATTATAAAAGTAAGGCAGGGTAACAAATAAATGTCACCCTGTTATTTTATGGTATCAGTTAACTTTATAAATCCCGGCATGCCATGGTGTTAGAACGATCATGGTGTCATTTTTTCTTGTTGTGTGTTGGCTGCTGCTTTCTATAATGGCCGTATCAATAGAAAGGTTTTTGGGCAGCGAATAGCGAATTGTTTTTTCTTTAAAATTAATGATCACGAGATATTTTTCCGTGCCAAGAGTTCGGGTGTAGGCGTAGACAGATTCATTTTCAGGATCCAGATCCCTGTAGGTTCCATAGGTCAGGGTAGGTATATCATGACGAATCTTGATCAATTGACGGTAATAATTAAATATCGAGTTCGGATCGTTGACCTGGCTTGCTGCATTGATTGCCGTGTAGTTAGGGTTGATCTTGAACCATGGCGTTCCGGCCGTGAAGCCTGCATTTTTGCCGGCATCCCATTGGAATGGCGTCCGGTTGTTATCTCGACTGGTCTGGCGCACGTTGTGCAAGAACTCATCGGCCGTCACCTTGCCTGTCTTAACGTAGTCATGCCAAAAACCTTTCACTTCAATATCCTCAAAATCATCCATTTTTTTAAATGGATAGTTGGTCATACCCAGCTCTGAGCCTTGGTAAATGAAAGGAGTGGCCCGTTGGGTCAGGATCAGGGTTGCAAGCGCTTTAGCTGAGGCTACACGCCATTGCGGGCGATCATCACCAAAGTGAGATAAAGCTCGGGGATAGTCGTGGTTATCCAGGAAGAAGGCATTCCAGCCATATTTACCGGCGGTGTGGTCAACCTTGTCGATCGTTTGGCGGAATTGCGCGAGGTTCCAGTCTTTTCGGCGCCATCTTTCATCAACGTAACGATCGAGCCTGAGCAGATCAAACGTAAAGGCAATATTGAGTTCATTGCGTCGGCTATCGACGAAATTAATCGATTGCTCCAGAGGGACGCCAAAAATTTCCCCTGCGGTAGCAACGTCGTAATGAGACAAAACCTCTCTATTCATTTCATTGACGTAACGATGAATGTTAGGGCCCTTAGTGTATTCTTCCGCAAAGTTCGCTACCCGCTGCTGAGGAAGGTCCGGGAAACCCGGAATTTTCGAATAGGTGGCAACGGTATCGAAACGCAGACCAGAAACCCCTTTATCTAGCCAGAAGCGCAGCATGTCATACAGTTCCTGGCGAACTTTTGGGTTATCCCAATTGAGATCTGGCTGTTGCCTGGAAAAATAGTGAAGGTAGTATTGGTTGGTCTTGTCATCTTTTTGCCAAGCTGAGCCGCCAAAGAAGGAGGGGTAATTATTGGGAGCCTGGCCGTCTTTGCCATCACGCCAGAAATAATAGTTGCGGTAAGGGCTGTCCTTACTGCTTTTACTCTGAACAAACCAAGGGTGTTGATCACTGGTATGGTTGATAACGACGTCAATCATCAAACGCATGTTGCGTTTTTTCATTTCGGCAATCAGACGATCGAAATCTTCCATTGTGCCGTATTCTTTCATGATATTGCGGTAATCACGAATGTCGTAACCGTTATCTACATTCGGCGAGTCGTAATGCGGATTTATCCAGATGGCATCAATCCCCAATGTTTTTAGATAGTCTAACTTCTCAATGATACCGTTAATATCACCGATACCATCTCCATTGGTGTCTTTGAACGAGCGCGGATATACCTGATAAAAAACGGCCTGCTTCCACCATGTGGGGAGAGTGTCCGATTGTTGAACAATCTCTTCGGGAGCCTTGGCTTGTGTGGCACCGTAGGCCTGATAACATTTAGCTGAAAAAGAGGTTGCAAGAAAAATGGCTATAGCTGTGCTCAATCCATAACGGGACATTACATTATTCTCCAGGTTTTAATTTTGAAAAACTAAAATCCCTCGTAGGCCATTAATATCAATGGTATATGGGTTCTCTCTGAAATAATTACGGCAATTTATTATTCCAGAGAGTGGGATAAGAAGCTGGATTATTATGTCTGTTAGCAGTCGTATGGTAAAGATTGGAAGCGCGGTGGTTGAGTTATAACGAAGTAATTTAAGAAAATAACGACTTATATAGCGTTTTTGGCTGAATCTAGTTGGTTTTAATGGTTTTTTTTCTTACAAATGCTGTTAATTTTTATCGGTAAATATCCCTTTGGTATGTGTATTTATTTTGAATAATATAGTTTATACAAGAAATGACTACCTGATTAATAATTATAGGGTTTAATCTTTTTTCTCATAGGATGTAAATCACTGAGTGATTTTATTCTCTAATGAAAATGATTTTTGATTGAAGCTTGAATATAAAATACCAGGCTGTTACAGCCAAGGCTTTTATGGTACTACTGCTTCAGATTTAACATTAATGAACTTAATAATTTATTACTGCTTAGGTACTGATTTTAAATGTACACGTTTATCACAGAAAATATTGGGTATGTTACTATTTCCCTGATGATGTATGGATGCTGATTAAGAAACGCAAAAACCCACCATAAGCGGGTTTTTGATCACTAATACTTAACTGCTCAGGCCGTTGCCTTCATCGCTATTGCAAGTTTTAGCGAGGTTATCGGCGATTAAAGCGCGATAACGTTTACAGCAGACGGGCCTTTAGCGCCGCTCTCAACAGAGAACTCCACTTTCTGACCTTCGTCTAAGGTTTTAAAATCGCTGCTCTGGATAGCGGAGAAATGTACGAATACATCTTTGCTGCCATCTTGCGGAGTGATAAAACCGAAGCCTTTATCTGCGTTAAACCATTTTACTAAACCAGTCATTTTAGTAGACATAGATACATCCTTTTTCATTTTTGAGCCACTCATCGTGGCGAACATGGCCTGTTTTGCAGAATTTTACTTATGGGGCACTTAGGAGGAGGCTCATGAAGAAGGGGTATCTAGAGATAACGCTTGAACTGAGGACTGCTTTACTAAAACTGCTTTCATAAGGTCTGTGTTCCAAACCGATGACGCCATAGTAGGCTTGGTTTGATTTATTAAGCAAGGATTAATTTTATTAATGTCATTGGCAGACCAATATCTCCCAAACGCGGTATGATGATTTTATCGTGATTGGCTGGGGAAGGCGTTTTTCATCGAAATGTAGTGGATATATGAAAGATAAAAGCCCTGACCGTTGCAGCCAGGGCTTTTATGGTACTGCTGACTTCAGATTTAACATTAATGAACTTAATAATTTCTTACTGCTAAGGTACTGCTTTAAATGTACACGTTTATCACAGATAATATTGGGTGCTAATACTAACTAAAACCTCCCCTATATTTACCGGTTCACATTATCCGCCAACCTGAATGAATATTCCAAGGTATGGCATCTTAAACAAGTACATCTCCCCTCGCGATATAGACTCTTGATGCGTAGCCTCACTTCAGTTGCGATTTTGTTGCACTATTCTCCTGCACTATCTCGAAAATTAATCGCAAACAAAAAACAATTAAATCATGGCGTTACATCATCGCGTTTTGGTCCACACCCTGCGATTGTAGATACTGACTACGTGGCCTTAAAGCGTCATCAAGCGAGGTTGTCACTTTTTCTCAGCATCGATGCCCATACAAAAAACACTTCGTGGCCTTTATCGCAAAATAAAACTAAATCTACTTGATTAACACTTTAGCTAATAACAGTCAGCTACCATTTCGCTGCTGCTGGTTACTAATCTACGGGGTTTTAACGGAGTGTCAATACTGTTTTTAATGACATGTTTTTAATGACATGTTTTTAAAAACAGTGTTTATATATGCACGCTTTCAAACCTCGCTGAGCACCTATTTTCATCGGCTTACCTTCTTTGGGAGAGATGTCGGCGTTTTTGAGAGGGGCAGGGCGGAAGATTGCGTAATATTACCCTTGTATTAGCTAACCCAAAAATCAAAATATGACCTTGACGGTAAAAAGCCCGACTGTCGATTTACGGTGTCTGATAAACACTGACCCAGTGGTCGTTGTAGCCCGTTGCTGACGCAACGGGCCGTATTCAAGCAAGACATCAGGATTTGGTGACGAACCGCGCCAGCCTCTGGTGCAATTGACTGTTTTCTTTACGCAGATGCTCAATTTCTTCCAGTAGCGTCAAGGTGACCGCGATACCGGGCCAGTCCAGAGCCAATTCGCGATGCAATTGTTGAGCGCGGTGAAAAATGGTCAACGCCTGATCGTCAAATACCCAGTCCGCAGCCGACGGGTTACGTGGTTCAATCACCCCAAGTCCGACGATTTCCGTTAATTCGTCCTCTGAAACGCCGGTATGCAGGCAAAATTCGGTAATGGTTAAAGTTACTTTTACGTTAGCCATTTTGCTTACTCCACTCTTTGCGTGGGTCAAAAGCGGGTTGAGCCTCCGCCAATTGTTGCCACAGCGCCGCATTTTTTTCGTCCGGCTTCGGTGGCATCACGACCTTGATCACCGCATATAAATCCCCGGTTTCTTTCTTGCCGACCAGGCCTTTCCCCTTGATACGCAGCCGCTGGCCGGTCTGGCTACCGGCTGGGATAGTCAGCAGAATAGCGTCTTTCAGGGTCGGAACCGGTACCTTGGCGCCGAGCGCCGCTTCCCATGGGGCTACCGGCAGGACGATCTCCAGATTATGGCCGACGATGTCGAACAGCGGGTGTGGCGCGATGCGGATGATCAGATAGAGGTCGCCATTCGCGCCGCCGTCAGTGCCAGGCGCACCCTGGCCTTTCAGGCGAATGCGTTCGCCATCGCCCACGCCGACGGGGATCTTCACATTAAGGGTTTTGGGTATTTCCTGATCCACTATGCCGAAAGCGTTATAAACCGGCAGGCTATAGCGAATGGTCCGGGTTTGTTCGGCCAGCGTTTCCTCAAGGAAAACCGCCACTTCCATCTCGATGTCTTGCCCGCGCATAGCGCGGCTTTGGCGGCGGTGTTGCGAACGCGCACGTTCGCCAAACATGGAGGAAAAGATATCGGAAAAATCTTCAGCGTTATTGGCGTTGCCGTGCTGTGCCTGGCGGCCATAATTGGGGTCGTTGCGGTGTTGCACCAATTGATCGTATTCGGCGCGGCGTTCATCGTCTTTTAACACCTCATAGGCTTCCGCGACTTCCTTGAACTGCGCTTCGGCATTCGATTCGGTGCTGACGTCGGGGTGATATTTTCGCGCCAGACGACGATAGGCCGTTTTGATAGCCTTGAGATCGTCCGATGGCTTAACCCCTAAAATGGCATAATAGTCCTTGAATTCCATAGCGTAATCATCTCATTTCAATCTTTCATCTGAGGGAATGGCTGAGCCTGCATTGCATGTAACCTTACTCATGGTAGGGCACTTGCCACCGAGACATCGACATAATTGTGCGGTCCTCTATATGTATGCGTTTAACCGCATTTTAGCTGTCTGGCGACCCTAAATAGGCTAAAAGCGCTGAACAACATTTCAATACCGATAAGGGTGGTCACCAGTATGACCGATGTCATCGGATCGGCGCTAAACAGCATCCAGGCAATCGCCAGATCCAAAAAGCCAATGACGAACTGCAGCCAACTGCCGCTGACTTCACGCAGCTTATAACCGGCAACCAGCCGCACAATACCGCCGAGCGCAAACAAGATGGCGAGGTATATCGCCAGCGTCAGAATGCCGGCTAATGGACTGGTGATGAACAGGTAGCCGATAATCAGATATGCCACGCCCAGTAATATGCCGCCCACCATCGGCCAGGTGTTTTGTGCCCGATTGGCTACCATGCCCGTCACCAACGCCGCGCCGCTCAGCAACAATAATACGCCGATCAGAATGCTCAGCACTGTGCCGGATGCCAGCGGGTTAATCAGGCACGAAATGCCGCCCACCGAGAGCAGGAAGGCAATAATCAGCAGGACAGTGCGTTGCTTTTTGAGGCGTTCTTCACTCAGGAGGGGCAGATTTTTATGGTCAAAATTTAACATGACAGTTCTCCATTTGTCGTGTGGTACTCGATAATCCCTGCTTGTTTAGCATAGTCCTTTTGGCGCTTTTTGACTGCCCCGGTGCAAATGTTACTATTGACGCCTGACGCGTATCAGCGCCCCGGAAATATGATTGAGGACAGGATTTGAGCACAGGAAGCAAACTTGCGTGGTGGCGCCGCGCCGCGGTATGTCTGGCATTGAGCCTGCTGTTGGCCGGTTGTTCGGGCAAAAACAGCTATAACCGCGACTACGACAAACTGCCGAAGGGCAGTTACAGCGGCAAATCCTATACCGTCAAACGTGGCGATACGCTGTATTACATCGCCTGGATCACTGACAGCGAAGTCAGCGAACTGGCCCGAATCAACAAGATACGTCCGCCCTACGGGCTGGAAGTCGGGCAAAAACTGCGGCTGAGCGGCAGCGCCCCGACCAAAACGGCATCAAACCGGCGTAAAAATACCTCGTCCGGCGCGGTGTTGGCTAAATCGACACCGCCGCCTGGCGCTTCACGCTGCTGGCGCTGGCCGGCCAGCGGCAAGATAGCGCAGAAATATTCCACCGCAGACGGCGGCAATAAGGGCATCGATATCGCCGGTACACGCGGCCAGCCGATCTTCGCTTCCGCCAAGGGCAAGGTGGTGTACGTCGGCAATCAACTGCGCGGCTACGGCAACCTGATCATGATTAAGCACGGCGAAGACTTCATCACCGCCTATGCGCATAACGATACCACGCTGGTCCGCAACGGCCAGGATGTAAAGGCAGGGCAAAAGATTGGTACCATGGGCAGTACCGGCACCGACTCCGTGTTCCTGCATTTCCAGATCCGCTATCGCGCCACCGCGCTCGATCCGCAGCGTTATCTGCCGCCGCAAGGCGCTTCGCCCGCCTGTTGAGCGTGGAGATAACGGCCCGTTCCGTCAGGGAGCGGGCCCCTATCACGGGCTATTTCCGCTTCCTTCCACATAGCCAGATCAACGCCAACAGCATCACCACCGCAACTCCGATGGCCGGAGCCATATAAGGCTGCAGCTTCGCCAAAAGCGGTACCGGGCCGCCGGTGCGCAGCATCGCCACGTCCTCCTCGCTTACCGTCACCGCCGGGTTGCCGTAGTTTTTCAGCACATAATTGCTGATGGCGGCGATTTGCCGATCGGTTAACGGATTGACGTAGGATTGCGGGCCAAAGTTCGGCATCAGCACGTCCTCGTTGCCTGCTTTGCGCTGCACGCCGAACACAATGGCGGAGATCAGGTTGGCCGGGTTGCCGGAACCGGTGGCAGTATTGTTGAACAGCGAAGGATAGGCCTGGTTTTTGCTGCCGCTGCCGTCCGGTTGATGGCAACTGGCGCAGTTGCCGCTGAATAAGGCCGCACCGTCGCTGACGGTATTATTGGCATTGGACGGATGCAGACCGCGTAGCGTCGGTTCGACGTTCAGCGGTTGGCCAAAGCGGTCCGCCGCCTGCTTATCCTGAGCATCGCGGATCGGTACGGTACTTTTCAGGTAGACGGCAATGGCCATCAGATCCGATTCAGGCAGATATTGCAGGCTGTTTTCCACCGCCTCTGCCATGCCGCCAGCGGCTTGATTTTTCCCGGCTACCCGCCCGGTTTTGAGATATTGCACCAGTTCTTCATTGCTCCAACCGCCGATGCCGCTGACGGCGTCCGACGTAATGTTCGGTGCATACCAACTGCCTACCATGCCTCCCGCCAGCGGTTTATCGGCGCTTTCCGCCATCAGCAGGTTGCGTGGTGTATGGCAGGTATCGCAATGCTCAGGGCCGTTGACCAGATAGGCGCCGCGGTTCCACTGTTCGCTTTTCTCGGCATTGGGTTGAAAGCGGTCCTTATCCAGAAACAGCAAGTTCCAGCCGGCCATACTGAAGCGCATATTGAACGGGAAGGGCAGTGTGGTTGGCGTATTCTTCTGCTCTACCGGCTTCACCCCCTGCATAAAGTAGGTGTAGAGCGCGTGGATGTCCGCATCACTCAATTTGCTGTAGGAGGTATAGGGCATTGCCGGGTAGAGATAGTTGCCATCGGCGCGTACCCCATCGCGTAGTGCACGAACGAACTGTTGTTCCGTGTAGCCACCTATGCCGTCATGCGCCGAAGGGGTGATATTGGTGGAGTAAATTACGCCCATCGGCGAGTTGATGCCGTAACCGCCGGCAAAGGGCTTGCCGCCGCCCGGTTGGGTGTGGCAAGCCTGGCAGTCCGAAGCTACGGCAAGCTGCTCACCCTGTTTAAGTAACGCAGCGCCATCGTCGGTCGCCAGGGCGGCGCCGCTCAGCCCCAGCAACAGGGCAAATCCAAGTTGTATCTTCATGATTTTACCGCCAGCGATTGGGCGATGTCGTCGGCGGCCTTGATGCCCAACGCCGCCATGGTTAGCGTGCTGTTAACTACGCTGGCTGAAGGAATGGCACCGCCACCCGGCAGCCAGAGGTTGGCATGGTCGTGGGTGCGGCAGTTGCCGTCCACCACCGAGTCATGCGGATCGCTGCCCATAATGGTGCCGCCCATGATGTGATTATTGGCGTTCAGGCTGGTGGTGATTTTGAACTCATCGGCGTCGAATAGGCGTCCAATATGCTCCAATTGTTTATGCGCGGCTTCGGCGCCCTTGCGCACGTAATCGCCGACGTCGTAATGAATATCGGGACACGGCAGACCGTGAGCGTCCTTGCGGTTGGCGCTCAGCGTCAGGCGGTTGTTCGGGTCTGGTAACGGTTCCAGACTAATCGATAAATCAACGCCATAGGCCGCGCGCCGGCGGATCTCTTCATCCAGCACTTTACCTACCAGGCCCTGCTCCAGCGCTTTTTGCGTTGCGGGAACTATCTGATTGATATTATTAAGTATCATCTTGTTGGCAGAATAGTCCTTACGGAACTCGCCGTCGCGCGGTCCCACCAGGCAGCTGCTCTGCGCCGGGCCACGGCCGAGCCACAGTGGCTCCTTTGCCAGGAAGGTGCAGTGAAAGCCGGAGTGATCCATCATATTGCGCCCAACCTGATCGGAAGAGTTGGCGATGCCGTTGGGGTTCTGTTTATTGGCGGCAAGCAGCAGCAAGCGCGGCGTTTCGATACCGTTACAGGCCAGCGCGAAGGCGTTGGCGCTGGCTTTATGCGAGCGTTTTTGATTATCCAACCAGTGCACGGCGGTAACGCGATTCTGGTCGTCGGTATCAATTTTGTAGACTACCGACTCTGCCAGCACCACTGCGCCTTTCATTTCCGCGCGTTCGACATGATGGATGCCGTTATACATGGCGCCAATGGGGCAAATCGGCTGGCAGTTGTTGTTGCCGCAGCAGGTCGGGCGGCCTTTCCACGGGCGGATGCTGCGTCCCTGCGGGATTGGCACCGATCGGTAGCCGTGCGGGTTGACCACTTCAGCGAAGCGGGTGTCGCCATAGGCCCAGGGCACCATGTCCATCGGATAAGGTTTGCTGCGCTCCACCGGCGATTGCTGCGCCGGATCGTTGGGGCCTGCGACACCGATTTCCTCTTCCGCACGGCAGTAGTAGGGTTCGAGATCGTTATACGAAATTGGCCAGTCGCGGCCGACGCCGTACAGGGTCTTCATCTGGAAATCGCTCGGCAAATGGCGCCAGCAAGATGCTGCCCAGTGCCAGGTGGTACCGCCGACGGTGCGCAGATAGCCCTGTTTGAAGCTGCCGGCGCTGGGGCCACTCAGGGCTACGTAGTTGTTTTCCGGGAAGTAGAGTGGTGCGGTGGCGTATTCAGATTGCGGATACAGCCCCTGGAAATCTGAGCCCGCCCGGTTATCGAACGGCATGTTGCGCCAGTTTTCCACCGCTTGGGCACGATCGATGCGCAGGCCAGCCTCCAACACCAGGACGGAATAGCCGAGGCTGACCAGTTGGTCGGCCATGATGCCGCCGACAATGCCGGAGCCGACGATCACGATGTCGGCCGATGCGTCGCCATTGGCGGTAAATTCAGGTTTTTTCATCAGGATAATCTCAGCGAACGGGTGTCATGGTCATCGGCGGAGCGGCGGTCCACCACAGCGGGCCGTTGCCGCAATAGGTCGGTACGATCAGCGCATCGCTGGCGGGGCGGTACATCAGCGCATCCTTGTAGGCGATCAGCACAGCTTGCTGGCCATGCCCGACGGTGCCGGTATACCAGGCGCTGATAATGGCGGTAAGCAGATCCTGCAAGCCGGCCTGGATTGCCAGCGTTTGCAGTTGTTTGGCACTTTGCTCCGGCTGCAACAAGGCGCTTAGCTGCTTAATCTGAGCAGAGAAATTGGGGATGCTGTCGCTCAAGGCGGTGAATATTCGCGCCGACATGCCCTGATCGATGTCCTGATGTTCGGTAATAGTCCGGGACAGAGTGAAGAAACGTGCAAAGACAAGCGGGTTGGCTGCTGCGGTTTGCTGTTCAGCCTGAGTCAGAAATGGATAGCCAAGCAGGGAGGTGGCGACAAGGACGGAAGCCATGCCGAACAACACATCCCTTCTTCTGAAACCGGTTCCATTATTGTCCGAAAGCAAATTTTCGCTGGGTAATGCAGTGCTCATGGTGAATTTCTCGCAACGGGTGTTAAAGCCTGGTTAGGCGAAGGTAGGGCAGATACTGAATGCAAGATGATGAAATAAAGATACTTTTGATTATTGTTCGATAGCCAATAATTCATTTTATAATAATTTTTTCGGATATTAACTTGACGGTAACTTCTCAACAACAAATTTTAACGGCGAGCCTGAAAGATCGCACTTTAAGAATAAATGGGGGAAGGAAAGCGGCAAAGTTGCTGAGCTATGGAGGCTTGCTCCAGCGATCAAAAAAGGCGGCGATAGCGGATTTCATAAGGGTTTCGCCGTCATACGTGCCAAAATGGATCACTAGCCGACGTCGCCACTTTGACTGAGAAGATAAATATTACCTTATGGATCGCTCCCGTTTATTAACCTTCCTGCTGCCTTACCTATGGCCGAAAAACAACCCCAAACTGCGGTGGTATCTGGTCATCGCCTGCATTTTCATGGTGGTCGCCAAGGTGAGTACTTCGCTGGTGCCGCTGGCGTATAAGGCAATGGTCGACGCACTGAGCGCGGATACTGCGAAAATGCTGGCCATTCCGCTGGGGCTGATCGTCGCCTACGGCGTTGCGCGGGTCGGCGCCACGCTGTTTGAAGAACTGCGCAACGTGATGTTCATTCATCTCAGCCAGAATGCCACCCGCCTGCTGGGGCTGCGGGTGTTCAGGCAATTGCATGCGCTGAGTCTGCGCTTTCACCTGGAACGTCAGACTGGCGGGCTGTCGTTGTCGATCGAACGCGGCACCCAAGCGGTGGCGACGGTGCTTTCACGGTTGCTGTTCTCTATTTTCCCTATCTTGTTCGAACTCACCCTGGTCGCGGTGATCATGTGGCATATGCTGAACGGTTGGTTCGCGCTGGCGATCCTGGCCACCGTCGGCAGTTATATTCTGTTTACCGTGATCGCGGTCAGTTGGCGCACCCGTTTCCGGCGTGAGCTCAACAAGGCCAATGCCGATGCCAATAGTAAGTCCATCGACAGCCTGCTGAACTATGAAACCGTAAAGTACTTCGGCAATGAAGAGTTCGAGGCCGAGCGTTTCAATATGTCGCGCCGGCTGTACGAATATGCCGCCATTAAAAATCAGTTCAGTTTTACCGCCATCAACCTCGGGCAAACCGCCATTATCTCCATCGGGTTGATAGTGATGATGGCGATGGCGGCGCAGGGCATTGTGCAGGGGCGGATGACGGTCGGTGACTTTGTGCTGGTGAATGCTTATTTGCTTCAGCTGTATCAACCGCTGAATTTCTTCGGTTTTATTTATGCCGAAGTCAGACAAGCGCTGATCGACATGGAGAACCTGTTCGATTTGCTGCAGGAAGAGCAGGAAATCGTCGATAGTCCAGACGCCGCGGCCCTTCGGTTGTCTCGTGGCGAAGTGCGCTTTGAGGCGGTCAGCTTTGGCTATGATGCACGTCGGCCGATTTTGAACGACGTCAGTTTCACCATTCCGGCCGGTAACACCGTAGCGGTGGTCGGCGCTTCCGGTGCCGGCAAATCTACGTTGTCCCGGCTGCTGTTTCGCTTCTATGACGTGAACGGGGGGGCGGTACTTATTGACGGCCAGGATATCCGCAATCTGAAACAGGCTAGCCTGCGCGCGGCGATCGGCATTGTGCCGCAAGATACCGTGCTGTTTAACGATACCCTGCGCTACAACATCGGCTACGGCAAAACCGGATCCAGCAACGAAGAGATCGAACGGGCGGCGAAACTGGCGCATATCCACGAGTTTATCGTCGGCCTGCCTGACGGCTATGAAACCCGGGTGGGCGAGCGTGGGCTCAAGCTGTCCGGGGGGGAGAAGCAGCGGGTGGCGATCGCCCGTACCATCCTGAAAAACCCGGCGATCCTGGTGTTCGACGAAGCCACCAGCGCATTGGATACCCAAACCGAACGCGAGATCCAGGCGCATCTGCGCGAGGTGAGCCGCGACCATACCACGCTGGTGATTGCCCACCGTTTGTCGACGGTGGTGGACGCCGACGAAATCATCGTGCTGGAGGCGGGGGAAATCGTCGAACGTGGGCGCCACGAGGAACTGCTGCAAAGCGATGGCCGTTACGCTGCGATGTGGCAAAACCAGTACAGCGAGGAGTCATAATCTTGCCGGCTAACGTCCGTTACGAGCGAACTGGACGTTAGCCGCGGGCATTACAATTCACCGGTCAAATACTGCGCCACGCCGTTGCCAAAACTCCAGTCGCCCTTGCTGTTGGTGGTGATAGACACCATCAGATCACTGCTTTCAATTCCACAACTTTCTTTCAGCTCGCGGCTGAGATCGGCGTAAAACCGCTGTTTCTGCTCTTCGGCGCGCGGGCTGGTGATCACTCGTACCACCACCAGATCGCGGGTGCGCATCAGGTTAAGGCCGGTGTCTTCGATCACCATATGGTGAGCTCTGTTTTCATGAACAATCTGGTAGCGATCGCGCTGCGGCACTTCAAAGGCACTGAGCACGGCACGGTGGGCGGCATCGAGCAGGGTTTTCAGTTCGGCTTCGCTGCGGCCCTCAATGACTTCGAAGATAAGTAATGGCATTTGTATAATCCTGTCAGTGGGTTAATGGAATTTTCAGGTGTGCAGGGCAGCGTTTTTTTATCGCTTCCGAGACACCATCTTAGACAAGCCACGGTGCGGGAAGAAGCGCTATACTTGAACTCATTGTTTATATAAATGAACAGTTGACGATGAAAAACCCAAAAATTGAAACCTTGTGGACCCATTTGCACTGGCTCACCGTGCTGGCCGAACAGGGCAGTTTTACCCGTGCGGCGGAGCGGCTGGACGTGAGTAAAGCGGCCATGAGTCAGAAAATCAAAGAGATCGAAATGCTGGCCGGGGTACCGCTGGTGCAGCGTACAACCCGCAGTGTCCGGCTAACCGATGCCGGGCTGAGGTTGGTGGAGGAATTGCGTCAGCCTTTCGCGCAGATTAAACAGAGTTTCTCCGGCATCTGCGATTCCACCGGGCCGTTACGCGGTTCGGTGCGGGTGACGGCACCGGTGGCGTTTGCCCGCCAGCAGTTGGTACCTCGGATCACCGGCTTTCTGCGCGCTAATCCTGAGGTGCGGGTACAGCTCGAGGTGTCGGACCGGTTGGTATCCTTAGCCACCGAGGGGTTCGATCTGGCGATCCGCCATAGCGATAACCTGCCTGATACCCATGTCGCCTGGCGGCTGTGCCCGACCGAAACCTTGGCGGTGGCATCGGCAGACTATGTTAAACGGCACGGCATGCCGGCATCTCCCGCCGATCTGCAACGGCATCGGTGCCTTTACTATCCGCGGGGGAGCGAGCAGCCGGGCTGGAGCTTTGTCGCCAGGCACTCGCCGGAGGGAAAGACGGACAAGATCCGCGTGCCGGTCAGCGGCCCCTTTGCCACCAACAACAGTGAATCGATACGCGATGCGGCGGCGGAAGGGCTGGGCATTGCCCTGCTGCCGGATTTCAGCGCGCAGCAGGCGCTGGCGGACGGGCGGCTGATTGAGGTGCTGCCGGCCTGGCGCCCGATTGGCGCTTTTGCCGACAGCCTTTATGTGGTGCGGCCCTATGCGCCGCAGGTATCGCGTGCGGTGACGGAGTTCAGCAGCTATTTGCGCGGCGTTTTTGCCGAAGGATTTGCCGCCGGTTGAGTAGCACTCAGGATTCGTACCACATAGTCACAGGCGATACGGCAGTCCTGCTGGAGGTCCGCCTCACCGCCGGACAGGCTGCCGCGCAGCCACAATCCATCGATCATCGCAGCCAGTCCGCGTGCGGCATCGCGAGCCTGCTGTTGCGGTAACTCACGGTGGAACTGGCTGCAGATATTGGAATAGAGTCGGCGATCGTTGGCTCGCTGCAAGCGGCGCAGTGCCGGCTGGTGCATGCTGGCCGCCCAGAAATCGAGCCAGGCACGCATCGAGATCGCATTGGTCTGGCTGGGGTGAAAGTTGCCCTGAATAATGGCAAATAGCTGTGATTGGCTATCGTCGGCCGCCTGACTGCGGCATTCGGCGACCGCGTCGCGCAGATCGCGCAAGATCTTGCGCATGGTGGCGCTCAGCAACCCTTCTTTATCGCCAAAGTAGTGGCTGACGATACCGGTCGACAGCCCGGCTTCTTTTGCCACCTGCGACAGAGTGATACCGGCAAGGCCGACGACGTTAATGGCCTCGAAGGCCGCGTTAATCAGCTGCTCCTTACGTTGCTCCGGAATGTCTTTGCGGTCCATTTTTTCCCCGACTGATAGGTAAATCACAGTTTTAATTTGATTGATTGAACGGTCAATCAATACTCTATATGCTGCAAAAATGTCAAATAAATGGCGATACAATGTTAACTAAAGGTTGCATTTAAATCGTCTGTCTTTTGCATCATGGAATCCTGCCAATGACAGTGAAAAGTCTCCCCTCGCATGGTGAACAACCGATTAGGTTAAATGCACCGGTATTTTTCAGCTCGGCGGCGGTGATCTTGCTGCTGGGCGTTTTGATCGTGCTGTTCCCGGCCGGCAGCAAACAGTGGCTTAACCAGGCCCAAAGCTGGGTAGCCGACGTATTCGGCTGGTACTACATGTTATTGATGGTCGCCTGTATGGCGTTTGTTTTTTGGCTGGCGCTGTCGCGCTTCGGCCATATCCGCCTTGGGTCGGACGAAGAGCCGCCGCAGTTCAGTTATCCCTCCTGGGTGGCGATGTTGTTCTCGTCGGGCATCGGCATTGCGCTGGTTTATTACGGTGCCTACGAGCCGTTGGACCATTTCCTGTCACCGCCGGAAGGCAGCGGCGGCAGCGTGCAGGCCGCGCGTCAGGCGATGGCGCTTACTTTCCTGCATTGGGGGCTGCACGGCTGGGCGCTGTATGCGCTGATCGCCACCGCGCTGGCGTATTTTGCCTACTGTCGCGGCCAGCCGCTGGCATTGCGCTCGGCGCTGTATCCGATCTTCGGCGAACGTATTCATGGCGGCATCGGCCATCTGGTGGACAGCTTCGGCATTTTGGTCACGGTGATTTCGATGGTGACCAATCTGGGGATCGGTGCCTTGCTGATTAACTCCGGGTTGTTTTACCTGTTCGATATTCCGCAAAGCACCGGCGTGCTGTTGGCTTTGATCGTGGTGATGATGGTGGTGGCCACGCTGGCTGCGGTGACCGGCGTAGAGAAGGGTATCGCGATGCTGTCCAATATCAACGTCGGCTTCCTGTGTCTGCTGCTGCTGTTCGTGTTTCTGGCCGGCCCGACGTTGAACCTGGTCAACGGCCTGTTGCAGAACGTCGGGGACTACCTGACCTCGATCGTCAGCAGAAGCTTCGACATGTATTTATATGGCAAGGCACGCCAGTGGCAGGGAGCATGGACACTGTTCTATTGGGCCTGGTGGGTGGCTTGGGCACCCTTTGTCGGTCTGTTTATCGCGCGCATCTCGAAAGGGCGCACCATCCGAGAACTGATCTTCGGCGTGCTGCTGATCCCGCTGGGCTTCACTTTGGCGTGGCTGTCGATCTTCGGTAACACTGCCATCAGTCTGGTGCTGGAAAGCGGGCAGGCGACCCTCGGCCAGGTGGCGGTGAGCGATCCACCGATGGCGGTGTTCAAGCTGTTCGAATACCTGCCCTATACCCAACTCACCGCCGGATTCACCGTAGTGCTCAGCTTTGTGTTGTTCCTGACGCCGGTCGATTCCGGCACGTTGATGATCGCCAACCTGTCCTGCCAGGGCGGTTCTGCGCAGGATGACGCACCGGCCTGGCTGCGTATTTTTTGGGCCGCGGTGACCACAGTAGTGTGCATCGGCCTGCTGTATGCAGGCAGTTTCAGCGCGATGCAGACCGCCGTAGTGCTGTGCGGCCTGCCGTTCTCTGCGGTGATCGTGCTGTATATGGTCAGCCTGCATAAGGATTTGCATCGCTACGCCATGAAGCCGGTGACGTCTTGATCATGCGTAGCTTTCATTCACAAGATGAGCTTTGGTGCCGATCGAGCCTAAGGGAGGCAACCACCGTGATTCAGCGCCCGGCTACCAGCGATCCGGCACCGATCTCCGCAATGGTTTTCGCGCCGGTGAGCGTCATGGCGACGCGCATTTCCTTGTCGATCAGTTCCAGAAGATTACTGACGCCGGCACCGTCGGCGGCGGCCAGCGCATAGACGAAGGCACGTCCCAGCAGCACGCTGTCGGCACCGAGAGCTATCATGCGCACGACGTCCAGGCCGCTGCGGATCCCGGAATCGGCCAGCAGGGTAATCTCCCCTTTCACCGCATCGGCGATCGCCGGCAGGGCGCGGGCGGTCGACAGCACGCCGTCCAACTGGCGGCCGCCGTGGTTGGAAACGATAATGCCGTCGGCGCCGAAACGCACCGCATCCTTGGCATCCTCCGGATCGAGAATGCCTTTGATGATCATCGGCCCCTCCCAGAATTCGCGGATCCATTCCAAATCCTTCCAGGAGATGGAGGGATCGACGTTCGTCCCCAACCAGCCGATGTAATCCTCCAGGCTGGTGGGCTGGCCGCGATAGGCCGATACGTTACCCAGATCGTGCGGTTTGCCGCGCAGACCGACATCCCAGGCCCATTGCGGATGAGTAAATGCCTGCAGCATACGGCGCAGGGCGGCGTTAGGGCCGCTCATGCCGGAATGAGCGTCACGGTAGCGCGCGCCTGGCACCGGCATGTCGACGGTGAACACCAGCGTTTTCACGCCGGCCGCTTTGGCGCGCTCCAGTGCGTTGCGCATAAAACCCCGGTCTTTCAACACGTATAGCTGGAACCACATCGGCCGATCGATCGCCGGTGCCACTTCTTCGATCGGGCAAACCGAGACGGTGGAAAGGGTAAAAGGAATGCCCTTCCGCGCCGCAGCGCGGGCGGCCTGTACCTCACCGCGCCGGGCATACATACCGGTTAACCCGACGGGCCCTAGTATTACCGGCATCGCCAGCTTTTCGCCGAACAGGCTGGTTTCCAGACTGAGATCCGACATATTGCGCAGCACGCGCTGGCGCAGGGCGATGTTGGCCAGATCCTCGGTATTGCGCCGCAACGTATGTTCCGCGTAGGCTCCGCCGTCAATATAATGGAACAGAAAAGGCGGAAGCTTGGCCTGCGCTGCGGCCCGGTAATCGGTTGAAGCGGAAATAATCATTTTTTGCTCTCTATAATGGTCGCCGGAGATCGGGGCGCAGTGGGCGCCGATACCGATTATAAATGTAGCGAAAAGGTGAATAACCAGAGTGAGGCATTCTAGGCATAATAGGCGACGCTATACCACGCTGCTTTTTTATGGTTTTTATCGATATAGCTGTTTAATACTTGCTTCTCATAAGAGGTTTTATTTTTTTATCTATTTAAATCAATTGATTGTTTTTTTTCGCCGATGGGGAAGATGAGGAAACTCATTAGGTGAAAACAGACCATGGATTATTTCCGAATATGACTTAATCGCTGTCGTGGCCCGTCAAAATAATGTGACCGGGTTCAAAAATAATGACTAATATTTTGGTAGGAGCCGATGATATGTTCGATCAGCCGTCGGGTTTTCAAGGGTAAATTGCGGGTATAAGGGTAGACGGCGTAAACCCCCAATACCTTGCCGCAGTGGCCGGCCAAAATTTCCGTCAGCTTACCCTCCTGCAAATCTTCGTACACCATGCAGCGCGGCACCATGGCCGCCGATGACCGATTTGCGGATTGCACGGGCGTTATTGGCGGACAGGTTGCCCTTGACCTGCAGTTCATAGATCTTGCCGCTACCCGGCTGTTTCATTAGCCAGTTATCGGTACCGCTTTCCTGGTAGGTATAGGTCAGGCAATTATGATTGAGTAACGCTGCCGCGGTATCTGGCTTCGAATGTCGCTCAAGATAACCTGGCGAGCAGACGAGCACCCAGCGAGAATCGAGGATCGGCCGGGCTATCAGACTGGAGTTCGGCAGAGTACCGGTACGGATTGCCAGATCCACGCCTTCCTCGACCAAATCGACAAAGCGGTTTTCCAACCGCATTTCCACCTTCAGGCCTGGGTGCCGCGCACAGAACTCCGCCACGCTCTCGCTTAGCAACAGTTCGCCCGAAATGGTCGGCACCGACATGCGGATGGTGCCGGTGAGCTCTTCACTTTTTTCACTGACGGCGTATAGCGCATCCTGCACTTTGACGCTGATGTCTTTGGCCTGCAGGTAGAGTGCCTGGCCGCTTTCCGTGAGTGTCAGACTTCGGGTGGTGCGGTACAGCAAGCGCGCACCTAGGGACTTTTCCAAACGCCCGATGCGTTTGCTGACCACTGAGCTGGTCACGCCGGCGGTTTCGGCGGCTTTGCTGAATGAGCCGCAGTCAACAATCAGGACAAAGAGCAGCAGGTCATTGGCGTATTCATGTGTGGCTAGCATCAGCGTCCTGTAGTGCAAAGGCCGGTTAAGCCCTTTAGTGTAAATCCAGTTGGTCAGGAAGCAATCTTTTCATCCGTTGGCACCAAGGTGGCAACTGGTCAGATCTGATTTTTTCTGACTTTTGAAACGATACAACTGAGATATTTCCTTTCGCATAAGGCGAGTATTTACTGGGTTATATTTTAATTCTTAATTTTAATTGAGTATTTAATGGAATAATCTTACCTTTTCGAATGACTGGATTAACTAACGTCATGGCTTAATGTAAATAATTGTATTGATCTATTTTTTTTAGATGGCTATTATTTTTATACGTTCTCATTGTTGTTAATATTTACTGTCATAACTTCCGCTTTTAGAGTTGCTCTGTTTTTTAATTCAGAGTACGTACTGTGATTTTAATTTTAATGTATATAAGGATATTGTAATGAAAAAGATCAATCTGTCTGAAGCAGGAAAAATTATCGGTGGTACTTTTGCTTGCTCTAATAATTTTGAGTGGGTTGGCACTGGCAGCAGCAAAGCCTGTAATCTGGTCACAGTCTGTGCAGATAAATTCGGTCATGTGAAAAAAACCTACCGTTCAGCACCTGTCGGCAGCTGCACTCCATTAACTGTGACCCCTAACTGAGATGGGCTAAACACCCGTTTTTAGGTTAACAGTTATCAAGCGGGGCGGTGCTTGTCGCCACCCCGTCTTGAATCCGATGGAACTTCATCTCCCCTACACCCTTGTCGTCCCTCCCGACATTAACTCCCCGGTAATCGTGTTCGTCTGACAGGTGAGAATGTTGGTCCGTTCGCAGGATGCGCTCATGTATAAACGCCCATTATTATTTATCAGCTATACATTTTTTATTATCGTTGCGGCTTGTTTTTGTACCTCGGTATATTTTTATCATTACGTCATCCCTCAATCTGAAGAGAAAGTTCTGAGCTTTATCTCGCCTGAAAAAGTAGCCGGTAGCCCACTGAAGGACGACAATGTCATTGTCGAAATCTTTTCTTATGGTTGCCATTATTACGAGATGAACGAGGCGAATATTGCCGGGTTGGGAAAAAAACTACCCGCCGGTGCTAAGCTGATACAGTTGCATATTAATAATGAGGAGCAAGCCGGTCTGGCGGCATTTGCCCCCTTGTTTGCCACTCTGACGGTCATGGGGATTGAGGCGCGTCACCGTTCCGCCGCCTATCAGGCAATCATCGAAGAAAACAATAATCTGGCTGATAAAAACCAGCTCAAGCACTGGCTGAAGGCCAATGGCATCGATCAGGCTGAATATGATAAAGCCCATGATTCAGAACAGGTAAAGGCGCTGTTGGCGTACCTGACCTCGGTGAGTCGCTATTACCAGGTTAACGCCACCCCCAGCTTTATCGTCAACAGGAAGTGGCTGGCGGTGCAGGATCGTGAGTTCCCGGCTTTTAACAAGCAACTGCTGTCCCTGTTGCAGCACGACAAGCCACTGGAGCCCTGATGCGCCTGTTTTCGGTCTGGGTGTATCTGGCGTGGAAGAACGCTCTCGACGGTATGGCCCGCTTTACCCTGGCCATTACCGGGCTGGGCGACAGGCTGTCGTGCTTCCTGCTGCAACATATCGACTACCGTCTCTGGTTAGGTTTTCGGCGTCGGCTGCACTGCCGTTGGCTATTGCCGCGCGGTTTGCGCAACCGGAGCGCAGTGGCCGCAGCGAATCGCTACAGCTTGCTGGGAAGCCGCAACCCACAGGATTTTACCTGGTTGATGCAACGACGACGGTTACTGGATCTGGCCGCGGTTTATGCGCATAACGCCCAACTTTTGGGCCAGCTCGCCCAATGCTCCGCACAGCTCAACCGGGTGGTGGAGCCACTGCATCGTGCCGGCGAACCAGTACTGTTGGCACCTATGCATACGGTTTCCGACGTGCTTGCCACGCTGGTCGGCGCAGGCGTCTATCCGGGGCGGGCCACGGTAATTGTGTCGGGGGATGCGCAAGAGTATGTGCGGCAGGCACCGGCGCATCAATGGCAACAGCACCTCGACTATTGCTCGATTCACGACGATCGGCGGCTGATTGCCGGCAAACTGACGCAGGCCATGCTGGAGGCGGCGGATCACGAGCGCAATATCATTCTGTTCCCGGATATCACACCGGATTACACCCTGAACAGCAATAAGGATCCGTCAGCCAAACAGGCGTGCCGTTTGTTCAATCGTCCGGCGAAGTTGCACAGTGGCATTGTCCGCCTGTCGCATGCGTTGCGGGCGCAGGTGGTGTTTTATTCGCTTTATTACGACCACGGGGTCCACATTCATATCGATGAATCGGTCTCTGCGGAAAATGTCAGTCAGGTTTTGCCAGGGATAGTTGAACGCGCAATGGTTCGCCACGCGGACGACTGGTTGTTATGGCATTCACATTCATTGTTTTTTATTAATGAATAAGTCAGGGATGTAGAAAAAGCATGGGAAATATTATTCCAACGCCGGTCTTTCAGAGTGAAATCAACGAGTGCGGATTGGCCTGCATCGCTATGTTGGCGGAAACCCAAGGGATCAGCGCGCCGCTAACGGAGTTGCGGGATCGTTATCCGGCTTCTCAGCACGGAACTTCGCTGGCGGCGTTGTGCGAAATCCTGTCGGAGTTGGCCGTGCCCACCTATCCGGTCGCGTTTGAGCATCAGGATCTGGCGGCATTGCCTTTACCGGCGATCCTGCATTACGGTGCCGGTCACTATGTGCTGCTGGCTTATCGGCAGGGTGACTATGTTTGCGTAATGAATCCGGCGCTGGGCCAGCAACTTTTGCCGTTCAATGCCTTGAAAGCGGAAATCAGCGGATACGCGCTGGTGTTGGATCGCGATAGCGCGCCGGTTGCCACTACCAACGTCAAGCGGAGCGGGCGTTGGCACGCATTTTCCAGTCTGAGCATGAAAGATACCGCCGCTATTGCCGGCATTTATCGCCTGGCGGCAATGACGTTCTTTATCTCGCTGACGTTATTCATCATGCCGGTGATGGTGGGCAACGCGGTTAATCAGGTTTTTTCCACTGCGGGAGAAACGAACTTCCCTTATTTCTATTATCTGTTGGCGTTCCTGGTTTCTACCGTTCTCGCGCTGGCGGCCCGTATGGTTATCGAGCGCTTCATCAAGAATTTCGTGCTGTTGCACAGTGCGGCCGGCTTCTCCCGTTTACTTGATAATTCATTGAATTTCTTTAATAAACGCGCCCCGGGTGAAATTTTCAGCCGTTTTATCAGTTGGCAAATGGCCGCTGGGCAAAAGATAGAGTTGGATAACAGTCTGCGCACCGACTGGATTATCGGCGCGATCGCGCTGGCTGTGATGTGTTATCTGAGCCCGATGTTGGCACTGGTGCCGGTGGCCGGCATGTTGCTAATGGGCATGGTCAGCATCTGGGCCGTTTACCGCGATCGTCACTATACCCAGCAGTTACAGGGGAAAGGCGCTGCACAAAATGACTTTATTCTGGAGACCATCCAGGGGTTTTCAACCATCAAATCCGCCGGGCTTGCCGGCCAGCGGCAAGAAGGGTTCGCCGCTCACGCCCTTTCACTGTTTACCTGTCTGCAGCAGCAAAAGGTCTATGAACAGGTGAAAGGCAGTATTTACCAACTGATCGGCAGCCTGGAGATGGTGCTTTTCATGCTGTTGGCACTGCCGCTGCTGAAAAGCGGTGCGCTTAGCCTGG
Organism: Serratia sp. C2(1); assembly: GCF_036352655.1. Classification (NCBI taxonomy): domain Bacteria; kingdom Pseudomonadati; phylum Pseudomonadota; class Gammaproteobacteria; order Enterobacterales; family Yersiniaceae; genus Serratia; species Serratia sp. C2(1). The sequence goes on from NZ_JAZFBA010000004.1 coordinate 205,499, forward strand.
GGGCGTTTTTTGCCTACAGCTTTATCCGTGAGATTTTCACTTCCTATACCAGTAAGATATTTTTTTCCGTCCTGCACAAAAATCAACTGCATGTGATCGATGAGCGTGCGCGCGATCTGTTCCCGGCGATCCCCACCAGCGAAGGACGCAGTACCTGCCAGGCAAAGGATTTTAACGCCCGGCTGCGCTACAGCTCGCTAACCTTCGCCTATGATGCCGGCCAGCCGGTTCTGCGCGATATGTCGTTGGCGTTGACGCGGGGGGAGTGTGTCGCCATTACCGGCGGTTCCGGTGCCGGCAAGAGCACTTTGTTGAAAGTTATCTCCTGCTTGCTGACACCGCAGCAGGGCAGGTTGGAGCTGGATGGTCAGCCGATAGAGGGCAGTGCGGCGCAGGGACTGTTTTTCCTGCAGAGCCAGGAGGATATTTTATTCAACGCCTCGGTGCTGCAGAACATTACGTTGTTTGCGCCATCGGTGCCGGGCCAGTTGGTACGAGTAGAGCAGGTGCTGCGCGGGCTGGGTTTGGCTGCGGCGGTAGCGAAGCTGCCGGGAGGCGTGAATGCGCTGGTGCGCGAGAGCCATGCCGGTCTGTCGCTGGGACAGCGGCAGCGTCTGTTGCTGGCGCGGGCGATGTACAGCAATAACCCGGTACTGGTGCTGGATGAACCGACGGCGAATCTGGACGAAGATACCGCCGGCCTGGTGGTGGCTGCCCTGCTGGCGCATTGCCGGCAGCAGGGCAAGACGCTGATCACCGTGACCCATAATCGGCGGCTGCTCCCTTTGTTTGATCGGGTTTTACACATGGCGGACGGTCGGTTGGAAACCGTTACTTTGGCTGAGGCGGCGTTGAAGCATCATGCGGCGGTTGAGTAAGATGCCGAGGAAAAAAACGCTTGTGCGCCTGGTTCTTGCGCTAGCCATTCTGGTGCTGATTGCCGGAGGTTTGACGTTGTTCAGCCGGCCGGCCGTGGTCGAGCTGCCGACTGCGGTGCGCATCGATCGCGGCGATATAGAGAAAAACGTACTGGCCACCGGCATTCTGAAACCGGCTCAGCAGGTCAACGTTGGTGCACAGGTTAACGGGCAGTTGAAAAAACTGTATGTCAAACAAGGCGATCGTGTTGTTCAGGGGCAACTGCTGGCTGAAATAGATCCGACCTTGCAGCATAACGAATTGCGTAAATCACAAGCTGAGCTGCAAAGCGCGCAGGCGCAGAAACTGGCGAGCGAGGCGCAACTGACGCAGTATCGGCTGGAACTGACACGCCAGACCGCGCTGCAGCGCGATCGCGCCGGGGTGCCCAGCGATTTGGAAAAGGCCAGGGCGCAGCGGGATGCTCAACTGGCCCAACTCAAGGTGAATGAGGCGCAAATCATCCAGGCGGAAATGGCGCTGGAAACCGCCAAGGCCAACCTGGCCTTCACTCGCATCCTGGCACCGATTGACGGAGAAGTGCTGGGCATCGTTATCCAGGCAGGGCAAACCATCGTGTCCTCGCAGAGTGCGCCGACCATTTTGGTACTGGCCAACGTAGATACCATGATGGTGCATACGCGGATATCGGAAACCGACATCCTTAAAGTGCGTACCGGGCAACCGCTGTGGTTCTATGTTGCGGCCGATCCCCAGAGACGCTTTGACAGCGCCATGGGGGTTATACAACAGGCGCCGGCCGAAGCGCTGGAGGCGGATCCTATGGGCAGAAACCTGGGCCAACAGGCATCGGCAGTGTATTACAACGGCGTTTTTGCCATCGCCAACGCTGAGCGTCGGCTACGTACCGCCATGACCGCGCAGGTGTTTATTATTACCGACCGTGCAACGGGCGTCGTGCGTGTGCCGATGGCGGCGCTTGGCGAACCGCAGGGAAACGATCGGTATTTGGTGCAGGTACGACAGGGGAAACAGGTTCTGGCACGCCGGGTGCACATCGGTATTCACGATCGTCGCTACGCCGAAGTGGTGCAGGGCCTGAGCGAAGGGGAGTGGGTGCTGCCGGCACCGCAGGCAGATGCGGGGGATAACCATGAGCACTAACGCGGCCGCAGTCATTGTTCTGGAGAATGTTTCCCGTGATTTTATTGCCGGCGAGCAAAGGATAAGGGTATTGAATCAGGTTTCGCTGCGCATCGAGCGCGGCGAAATGGTGGCGATCGTCGGTGCCTCAGGTTCCGGAAAATCGACGCTGATGAACATTATCGGCTGCCTGGACAAGCCCACTCAGGGTTCGGTGCATATCAACGATGTGGAGATTCAGCAAGTCGACGGCGATCGGTTGGCGCAATTACGCAGCCGCCATGTCGGCTTTATTTTCCAGCGTTACCATCTGGTGCCCTATCTGACGGCCAGCGAAAACGTGGCGATCCCTGCATTGTATACCGCCATGCCGGCCGCTGAGCGTCGGCGACGGGCGCGGCATCTGCTGGCCCGCCTGGGGCTGTCTGCGCGAACTGAACATCGCCCGGCCCAGCTTTCCGGCGGGCAGCAACAGCGGGTGAGCATTGCCCGCGCACTGATGAACGGCGCGGAGATCATCCTAGCGGATGAGCCCACCGGCGCTTTGGACAGCGCCAGCGGCCAGGAATTGATGGGTATCCTGCATGAGTTGCACGCCGCCGGTCATACCATTGTCGTGGTAACGCACGATCGTCAGATTGCCGAACAGGCGCAACGGATCATTGAGATTGGCGACGGTGAGATCGTCGGCGATCATCGAAAGGGCGTGTGGCCGGTCTTGGCCGGTAAATCGCCACCGGTTCTGCTTGCACCGCTTGGCAGGGCACATTTGGGGCCGGCATTGAGCGGGGCATTCCGTATGGCGTGGCGTTCCTTGCTGGGGCATCGGGTGCGGGCGCTACTGTCGATGCTGGGTATTATCATCGGTATCGCTGCGGTAGTTTCCTCGATCGCCATCGGTGAGGGGGCCAGGCGAAATATTCTTGATGAAATCAGCCGGCTTGGCACCAGTACCCTGGAAATCCGGCCTGGCTTGGGATGGGAGAAACCCCGGCCGGATTTCGAGCGCTCACTGAGCCTGCGGGATGTCACGCTGTTGTCGGCATTGCCTTATGTTGACAGTGTATCTCCGGTTGCCAGCGTCCAGGTGTTGGCCGTCCGGGAGGGGAAACAGGTGCAGCTTCCCGTGATGGGCGTCGGCAGCGGTTATTTCCGTACGCAAGGTATTCGTCTGATTTCCGGCAGCATCTTTACCCCGCAGGATCTGGACGAGCGCGAGCCGGTGACGGTTATTGATACACAGCTCAGACAGGCGCTGTTTTCCTCCCGACAGGATCCCTCAGGCGAGGTCGTTCAGCTGGCGGGTATCCCCCATCGGGTGATCGGCGTGGCTGAGCGTAAGGGCGCCAACTATGCCGGCGCCCAGCCGCTTGCCTGGCTGCCTTATACCTCCCTGAAAGGGCGTATTGCGGGTGATACGCCGCTGGAATCGATCGTGCTGCGGGTGAGAGAAGGGGCGTCCTTGACACATGCTCAGCGCGACATGACGCAGCGTCTGATGTTGGAACACGGCCGACGGGATTTCTTCACGCTTACCGACGACCAGATGACAAAGACCATACAGAGTGCTTCTGACTCCATGACCTGGTTGATTACCGCTATTGCCGGCATTTCACTGCTGGTGGGGGGCGTAGGCGTGATGAACATTATGCTGGTATCGGTTACCGAACGAACCCATGAAATAGGCATCAGACTGGCGGTCGGTGCCAGGGAAAAGGACATCCAGCGCCAGTTTCTGGTTGAAGCTGTCGTGATTTGCAGCCTGGGTGGCGTGCTGGGCATTGCCTGTTCTGCATTGGTCGGCCTGGCGCTCGCCTGGCTGGCACCCCAGATGGTGATGGTATTTACCTGGCCGCCATTGCTGCTCGCCTGCGGTTTTTCAGCGTTGATCGGCGTTGGGTTTGGCTTCTTCCCTGCGCGTACCGCAGCGCGCTTGCAGCCTGTAGAGGCGCTGGCACGCGAATGAACAGATTTTTAATTTTGGCACTGGTTATGCTGCTGAATGGTGGCTGTGGCCAGCGCTCGTCGGGTACGGTAGCACAATCACAGATTACGCTACCGCAACAATGGCGTGTTGACGACAACGGTGCCGGCGCAGTGCGTGGAGAGGCGACATGGTGGGATAATTTTAACGATCCCCAGTTGTCGGCGCTGATTGGCAGCGTGCTGGCAAGCAATCAGGATCTGGCGCTGGCCGGGCTGCAATTGCGCATGGCTCTGTTGGATGCCGGGCTGGTGAGCGGCAACCTGACGCCGGACGTTACGGCGAGTCTGAGTGGCAGCAACAGCAAGACGTTACGCAACACCTTGCGGCAGGAGAGTTACCGGGGCACCTTGTCCCTGAGCTATGAACTGGATTTATGGGGGAAACTGGCGCGGGCTCGCGAACAGGCTGAATGGCTGGCCAATGCCTCTGAACTGGATCGGCAAAACACTGCGCTGGTACTGATCGGCACCAGCGCCCGTTTGTATTGGCAGATAGCCAATCTAAACCGTCAAAACAGCAATCAACAGGCTGCGTTAACGATCGCCCAAGGCACCTTGCAGTTGGTGAAGGCGCGCCATGCCGCGGGTGACATAGGGCAGTTTGAGCTGCTGCAGGCCGGGCAAAGGGTACTGGAGCGGGGAAATCAACTGATCGACCTACGCCGGCAGCGGGAGGAAGCGCGCAATTCGCTGGCGCTGCTGTTTGGCCAATCGCCGTTGATGCGGCGTTGGGAGCGCCAGTCGCTGGCAATCGAAAGCGTGGCGATTGTTCAACGTCAGCCGGTGGCGGTGATTGCACAGCGGCCTGACGTGCAGGCGGCAGAGCGTCGATTGCGGGCAGCCTTGGCGGGAGCGGAACTGGCCAGGCTGAGTTTCTATCCGGCACTGAGTCTGTCTGCCGCTCTCGATGCCGGTAGCCAGGTATTCAGGCAATGGTTCAGCGACCCGACGGGGACGGTGGGCGGCGTGTTGACGCTGCCGTTTATCGAGTGGCGCAAGATGCGGCTGACCAGTGAAAAAGCGTTGCTGCAGGCACAGCAGGCGGAGATCCAGTTTCGTGATGCCGCCTATCGTGCCCTGGCAGATGTGGATAATGCCATGGAGCAGCGTCTGGATGCGCAGCGGCAAATCGGCAATCAGCAAAAGCTGCTGGCGATGAGCCGGCAAGGTGTGCTTTTAGCGCAGCATCAGTATCGGTCTGGTGCCGTGTCGCTGCAGACACTGCTGGATGCTCAGGACGCGCTGCTGTCCGGTGAAAATGCGTTGTCGGAGCTGCAGTACCGTTATTTGAACGCCACCATGCAGCTTTGGCTGGCGCTGGGCGGCGTTGCATCGGGCGATGATAAAGAAAAAGGGGAGAAGCATGGATAAGGAAATACACCCGAAACGGGTGGTGGTCACCGGCTATGGCGCAGTGACTGCCCTGGGCATGAATGTGCAGCAAAACTGGCAGGCCATCATGGAATATCGTCTGGCGTATCGTTATCACGATAAATCGGCGGCGGGAATACGCTCGCGTTTTTTTGCATTGATGGGCCAGGATCCCCCTCTGGATGGGATCTCGCACTCCATTCGCCGCCGGTTGCCGCGTTTTGCCCGGTTAGCGTTGGCAGCGGCGACGGAGGCGGTCGAAATGGCGTTTTCCTCGGCCTCGGTTGGGCCGGCTCATTTTTACCCTTCGCTGGACTGCGGCGTTATTATCGGCAGCGGATGGGGTGGGCAGGACGAAATATTACTTAATAATGAGGATTATTTGCGTTCAGGATTGGGGCGACTGTTCGGTGCTTTCCACTCGATGCCCAACATTGCGACGGCAATCTGCAGCCAGCGTTGGCTTTTGAGGGGGTACCAGAATTCACCTGCAGCGGCCTGCGCTACCGGCAGTATCGCCATTGGCGACGCGTTTGAGGTTATCCGCAGCGGCCGGGCCTCAGTGATGTTGGCCGGCGCAGCGGAATCGCTGAGCGGTAATGGCACCCTCTGGAATATCGATGTGTTGCGCGTGTTGACCCAGGAACAGCATGACATCACCAAAGCCAGCTGTCCGTTCAGTCGTGATCGCAATGGCTTTGTACTGGCGGAGGGAGCGGCGGTGCTCTGCCTGGAAGAGCGTGATGCCGCTTTGGCGCGCGGTGCGGCGATATTGGGAGAAATCAAAGGCTACGGTAATTGCTCGGATGCCTTCGATCTTACCGTACCGGCGGAAGATAAACAGGCGAGGGTGAAAAGCATATGCCAGGCACTGGAGCAGGCGGGCCTGCGCAATCACGAGGTCGATTATATCAACGCGCATGGCACCTCAACGCTGCTCAATGATCTGAACGAAACGAAAACGATTAAACTGGCTTTGGGGCAGGATGCCTACCATACCCCGCTGTCGAGCACCAAATCTTATACCGGCCATTTGATTGCCGCCTCCGGCAGCTTTGAGTCCATTATCTGCCTGCTGGCACTGCAGCAGCAGATAATGCCGGCTACCTGCCATTTGAATGAAGCCGATCCGGCCTGCGATCTCGACTATATCCGTGAAGGCCACCGCCATGGGCGTTTGAAGAATGTCATGAACCTCAGCTTTGGCTTTGGTGGGGCGAACGCGGTACTGGTATTCGGCAAGCACGATATTGAGGACAAGGAGTGATGATGGAAAAGTATCAAATTCTGTATGAAAGGATTTGCGCGATGCTGTATGAAGCCAGGGAGTTGAGGCTAACCTCTCTGTCAGCGGATGTGCCGCTCCAGCAGTTGGGCCTGGACAGCCTGGATTATGTGGAGCTGATGCTCTTGGCGAGGCGAGAGTTCGGTATTTCGCTAAGTGCAGAAATGTTTATCGAGCAGCCGGATATGACATTAGGGGAATTGTGCCGTTATATGTCCATGCAATAGGTTATACCCAAAATAATTGGAGTTGCATCAAGGCGGCAAGGCAGTAGGATGGGCCGAATAACGGAGCCAACACAGATGCAGCTTCAAGTATGACGGGTATATTGATATCTGGCTCTTGCGCATTATCGCAGGGCCTGACTGAACACCCTGGGCGACAACTCCCCCAATGCCATTTTTTACTGCTCCATTGAAAAGAATATAATAAAGCAAGATAAGCAAAGTTCGTGCCATAATAAATTTGTGGAACTTCAATTTTGAAGCGATTTGTGTTTGTGAGTACTCTTTGTTTTTATTTAAATAACCATTTTCTATACAATTAAAAATGATTAAATAGAGTTATTACATTGGTTTTTCCGATGTTTTTAGTCGTTTTTATAGGTTTAAAACATTGGTTTTTCGCTATTTTCTTTTTTGGTTATCGTCTCGGTTTCATGCTGAGAATGCTTCGTCGGTCAGTCTGGATCAGGGCTGTTCACAACAATTAAATCCGTTATACTCCGCACAGGATGCAAGAACCTATCCGTAAACCGGAGTGCGCTCCGGGTGTCCATTGTGGTGATGTAAAAGGAAAATGACAGCCACATTTTTCTGATCAAGTTATAGAGGTAGCATGTCCAATCGTAAACATCTGACCCCTTCCGAAGTGGAAAGAATGCTTGAAGTTACGCTGCAAGGGAAGAATCCAGAACGCGATTATTGTTTGATTTATATGTGTTTTATTCATGGTTGTCGCGCGAGCGAAATTGGTGGCTGGCGTTTGTCGGATATCGATCTGGAGGGAGGGAATATTTATGTTCACCGTTTGAAAAACGGTTTTTCCACCGTTCACCCATTATATTTGCGTGAAAGGCAATGCCTGCGGCGGTGGCTGGAAAAGCGCAAAGAACACCGTGGGGCTGAGGGGGAATGGTTATTTCTTTCCAATCGAGGTGGTCGCCTGTCACGGCAACGTATTTATTGGTTGATTCGTAATTACAGCAAGGCGGCCAGGCTGGAGGTAAATGCTCATCCGCATATGCTGCGTCACGGATGCGGTTTTGCATTGGCGGACAGGGGAATCGATACCCGCTTAATTCAGGATTATCTGGGGCACAAAAACATTCAAAACACCGTTATATATACGGCCAGTAACGCGCAGAGATTTAAGGAGATTTGGTAGGTAGCGCTTAGGTTTATATGACTAAGGAGTCACTTTGAACTAAAAAGTGAAACATACTGTAAAGATGAGTAAATCCAAAGTCAATACTCCCATCGGCACTTTCTTAATAGATTGCTATTTTTCATTTAAATCAATGCTATGGAAAGAAAATTCTTATATTCCCCATGCTGCCTCTCTAAGTGTCACCCTATCCATTTTTAAGCCAGAAAGAGAACTCTTGTCGAAAAGTTGGTTTTTAAACCTTTAAGTTATCTAAAAAACCACACGCCTAAGAATTAAAATCCAAAAACATATCAAAAATAAGTTTTAAAAACCAAAGGAGTCACTTTAGTTCAAAATGAATCGTTTGGATGAATAGGCTCACGACAATTAATAGTTTCTGTCGAGGAGTACATCTTGACTGCTGAGCTAAATAAAAGGAGTGACATAGGGTTATGTCGGAAATAAATCAATGCATATTTTGCATACCTTTTAAGGAAAGTAGGATGAAAAAGAATTTACTGGCCGTAGCCGTTTTGACCGCATCTGCATTTACCGCATTTGCATTCGCTGCCGATGGCACCGTGAATTTCAAAGGCTCGATTACCGATAAATCTTGCACCGTCGATACGGCTTCTCAAAACCAGGACGTAATTCTGGGCGCGATCTCTAAAACTGCATTTGCCACAGGTGCCGGCAGCTCTGCGGGCGGCAAAGAGTTCAGTCTGGTACTGAAGGATTGCCCAAATACCGTGACCAAGGCCACCGTGCGTTTTGACGGGACCCGGGTTCCTGGCCCGGTCGGTCTGCTGGCGCTGACCGATGTCGCCGATAAGGCGAATGGCGTAGGGGTTCAATTGCTGGACGACAGCAATAATGCGATTAACCTGGGCAATGATTCCCGTGAATACGCTCTGGTTTCAACCGGCGCTAACACTCTGAAATTCTTTGCCCGTTACTATGCCTTCGGCACCGTTTCCGTCGGTAAAGCTGACGCCACCACCAACTTTACGATCGTCTATCCATAAGCTAGCGCAGCCGATATTTGGCGGCTAAAGATATGGGCCGGAGGACGTGTTCTCTGGCTCTTTATTCATGGACGAACGGAGCAAAAAGAAAATGAGAGCAGGTTATTTCGCGCTGATTGTAGCGTTGTTGGCGATGTTTTTGATGCCGGCGCAGGCGGGGGTGATCGTGGGGGGGACTCGCCTGATTTATGACGGTGCCAAAAAAGAGTCCGCTCTGAATATCAATAACCCGGACGCGGTACCTTATCTGATCCAATCCTGGGTCGACGCGCAGGAAGGCGACAGCACCAAAGCCCCTTTTATCATTACGCCTCCTTTGTTCCGGCTGGATGGGGGGCAAAATAACTTGCTGCGCGTAGTGCGGGCGGGCGGCAATTTACCCTCGGACAAAGAATCTCTGTATTGGCTGAATGTGAAAGCCATCCCATCGGTAGAGAAAAAAGACAACACGCTGCAAATTGCGATCAAGACCCGTATCAAGCTGATTTATCGTCCGCAGGGGTTATCCGGCAATCTGGAAGAGGCGGCCGGGAAACTGACATGGGTGCGCAGCGATAACCGTTTGCAGGTCAATAATCCTTCACCTTATTACCTCACGTTTTTCAATTTGAAGCTCAATGGTCATGAGATCCCCGGCAGCACAATGGTAGCCCCACAGGCCACCGCCAGTTTTCCATTGCCGGCCGCCAGCGGAAGCGGCGGTAACCTGAGCTGGCAAATCATCAATGACTACGGCGGTACCGGGACTACGTTCATCAACAGGTTATAGCCGTTTCTTTTATCGCATTTTTAGCCCCGTACAGACGACGGGACACAGGGATAGGGGTCGCCAGAGTTTAGGACAGGCGAAATGATCGGGACAGGGAGTTAAAAAGATGAATAACCCGAGTTGTATTGGTCTGCGAAAACCGAAGTCGGTCTTGGCATACCTGATATCTTGCCAAATGCTGCTGTTGCTGAATTCTTCCAGCGTGGCCTATGCGAGCCGTTATTTTAACCCGGCGTTACTGGAAATCGACAACCCGGCGCTGCGTGGGGCAGATCTTTCTGTTTTTGAAGAAAACAGCAGCCAGGCACCGGGTACCTACCGGGTCGATCTTTATCTTAACGGTCAGCAGATAGATACTCTGGATATCGAGTTTCGTCTCCAGCGTGATGCGACAGGGAAGCAAAGCCTACAGCCTTGTCTGAGCGCCGCGAAGCTGACTGAACTGGGTGTAAAGGTAAGCTCCTTTCCCGCTATTGACAGCTCGGAAAGTTGCGTCAATCTGGCGCAGACGATTCCTCAGTCCTCCACCACTTTTCAGTTCAACCAATTGCGACTTAATCTGAGTATTCCCCAAGCCGCGCTGAATAGGAATGCGCGCGACTATGTACCACCTGAACTGTGGGATACCGGCATACTGGCGCTGCTGGTCAATTACAACTTCACCGGCGCCAATAGTCAGGAACGTGAAAGCCAGGGGCAAAACAATAACAACTATTACCTCAACCTACGCTCAGGTATCAACTGGGGCGCATGGCGTCTGCGTAACTATTCGGTGTGGAACCAATACAGCGGCGGAATTTCCTCATGGCGTTCTATTAATACCTACCTGCAACGTGACATCGTTGCGTTGCAGAGCCGTTTGACTTTGGGTGACAGCACCACAGCCAGCGATGTATTCGACAGCGTGCAGTTCCGCGGCGGGCAATTGGCCTCGGAGGGTGAAATTCTGCCGGACAGCATGAAAGGTTATTCGCCGGTGGTGCGTGGGATAGCGCGCAGCAACGCTCAAATTGTGATCCGCCAGAACGGGTATGTCATTTACCAAAGTTATGTGCCGCCCGGGGCGTTTGAAATTACCGATCTTTATCCTACCGGCGGTAGCGGCGATCTGAGTGTGAGCGTTCGCGAAGCCGATGGTCAGGAACAAAATTTTGTAGTGCCTTATGCAGTGGTGCCGGTATTGCAACGTGAGGGGCGCTTTAAGTACAGCCTGACCAGCGGAAAGTACCGTTCTTACAGCGGCGGTGTCGATGAACATCCCTTTAGCCAGGCTACGGGTATTTATGGTCTTCCTTGGGGCGCGACGATCTATGGCGGGATGCAAGCCGCCAGCAAGTATCAGGGGGGGGGCGCTGGGTTGGGGGCAAAATCTGGGGGCGCTTGGAGCCATGTCCACCGACGTCACGCAGGCCTGGACCAAGCAGGAAGCGCAACCCAAAGATCAGGGGCAATCATGGCGGCTGCGCTACGGTAAAAACTTTATCGAGTCCGGCACTAACTTCAGCCTGGCCAGTTACCGTTATTCCACGCGTGGTTTTTATACCCTGCAAGAGGCGCTTGAGAGCTATGGCGGCAGGGCGTTCCATAACGATCACAAGAAAAGCCGTGCCGAACTGATGCTGAGTCAAAGCCTGTGGGAGAGGGGCGGATCGTTATCGCTCAGTGTGTTCAGTGAAGACTACTGGAACGACAATCGCCGCTTCCAGTCGGCAAGCGTCAGCTACAACAACAATTGGGAAAGCGTGAGTTACGGCTTGAATTATACCTTCAGCCAGAACGGATATGACAGCAACGGAAATCGGACCTATGTGCGTGACCATATTGTGGCCTTCAACGTCAGCGTGCCACTGAGCAAGTGGCTACCGGGAAGTTATGCGACCTATAACATGAACAGCAGCCGCAATGGTGCCACCAGCCACAATCTTGGCTTGAGCGGCAGCGCGCTGGAGGGCAATAACCTGAACTACAGCCTGAGCCAGGGTTATACCGGCCGAGGCGTAGGGGCCAACGGCAATATTCAGGCCGATTACAAGGGTTCTCTGGCGGAACTGAATTTGGGCTATGGCTATGACCGTCACCGCCGGCAGGTGAACTATGGCATTCAGGGCGGCGTGCTGGTGCATCAAAACGGTATCACGCTGTCCCAGCCGCTGGGCGATACGGTCGCGCTGGTGCAAGCGCCAGGCGCAGCGGGCGTCAACGTGCTGAACCAGACCGGGGTGAGCACCGACTGGCACGGTTATGCGGTAGTGCCTTATCTGACACCTTATCGCCGCAATATCGTTGGGTTGGATGGGGACTCGTTCGCCGATAATGTCGATATGACGCTCAGTAGCCAAACGGTGATCCCGACCCGTGGCGCGGTGGTACGCGCCAGCTTCAACCCTAACGTCGGCCAGCGCGTACTGATGACGCTGCTGACGCGCAGCGGTAATCCGGTGCCTTTCGGCGCTACGGTCGGTGCTGCCAACAACGCGGGTATCGTCGGTGACGGCGGGCAGGTTTATCTGGCAGGTATGCCTGAAAGCGGCCAGTTGCAGGTTAAGTGGGGCCATGACGCAACCCAGCAGTGTCAGGTCAGCTATCAATTGGCTAATCAACCCGAAAGCGGTGGGATTCGCCTGGTCAACGGGCAGTGTTTATAAGGTGCGTTTGATGAAATCAGTAAAATCAAATCAAAGAGTTGTGATTTATTATGGCCTGCTTTGCGCCGCTATGTTCAGCACAACGCAGGCACTGGCTGCCTTTGGCCAATGCAGGCCGATAGGAGGAACTCATCAATTTTCATTTATGTTTGCGCCTACGCTGAGCAGGCCGGAACAGAACATCACCGGTATGGTGATTAATAATGCCTCCGGTAATAACTGGAATCTGAGCGATACCTACGATGTGCAGTGCGAATGCACTGACCGCACGGCGTCTTATGTCACCGCTCGGTCGAGTCTGCCGGTGCAAAATCATATAGACGGCCCTTTAACCTATTACGTGCTGAATGAATACCTGGCTGTGGCCAGTGAGGTGTATGTTGGCGGCAATCTGCAACAGTATATCCCGACGCCTTTCAGCAATATTTCCAATCGAAAAACGGAACTGGAGCCCGGTGAAAGCTGTGCGAGCGCGCCTTATAGCAGCGGAGCCAGAGGCCGGGTTCATCTCTATTTTCGCCGACCTTTTGTCGGCCAGACCATCATCCCCAGTACCCGGTTGGTCGAGAATTATGTCTCTGTCGTCAATGGCGTGAGCAGCGTTACCCCGGTATCCACGGTCACGATGAGCGGTGTGGTGACCGTGCCGCAAAATTGCGAAATCAGCCCACAGACGGTGATGATTGATTTTGGTGACATTCTGTCTACCGATTTTCAGACCAAAGGAAATATGCCGCCTAATTTTACCCCGTATCAGAAGGAACTGACTCTGGCCTGTCGCAATATTTCCGCAGGGGTCAAGATCAGTCTGTCATTCAGAGGGGAATCCGACAGCAATACGCCTGGGGCGCTGAAGACCACTAACGGCAGTATAGGGGTAATGATTATGGATCGGTCCGGTCATTCTGTTTCGCCGCAAAATGGGCGTCTGGACGTTGATTTCAACTATCCCAGCCAGAGTGGCAGCACTAGGTTCAGCGCGTATCCGGTCAATACCACCGGGCAGATGCCCGCTGTAGGTAAATTCAATGCGACGGCGACCATTCAGGCAGAGATTCAATAAGTGGATTTTTAACCGTGGGGGGATTGTGTCCTCAAAGAAAAGGAGAGCGTTATGTTTAATGGCTTGAGTGGAATAAGCCGGGCGCTGGTCATTGCCGGCATTTTTCAGGTGGCGTTTCCGGTTGCGGCGGCAAAGTTACAGATAACCGGCACCATCAAAGCGGCGCCTTGTGTTGTCGATGGCGCAAACAGCAACATTCAGGTAAATCTCGGCGACAATATTTCTGCCGCTATCCTGGGGAGAGCCGGCTCCGGCAGCGAATGGATCGAATTTCCGCTAACGCTGAAAAACTGCCCGACCACCACCACCTCGGCGACGGCGACTTTCAGCGGTTCGGAAGCGGAAGAGGGGGCCGATTTATATAAAAGCGTCGGCACATCGCGCAGGGTACAAATCGAGTTGCAAAGCCAAAGCGGCAGCAATCTGGGTAACAATAAAAGCATGGCGCAATCGGTCAATCCACTGACGCACGAGGCCATATTCAATCTTCGGGCCCGAGCGTACAGCGTGAATGGTGGCGCCACGCCCGGCAGTATTGATGGCGTACTGCAGATTGCCTTTGTCTATGAATAGGCATTTATAGCGCCAGCATTCTTGACTGCCGGCTGCCGATGCTGAAGACCGGTGTTGCCCGGTGATGTTTCCAGGCACGAATGGTTGACGAGGGATCGTAATAGCAAAGTTAAGGTGATGATATGACTATTAATTATCAACACAGTAATATGCCAGATTCAAAGGATACATACGATAAAAAAACCGGAACCCTAGTCATTATGGAGCCCTGTTCCATCACTGCGTTAGGGATTAGTAACCTATTGATCGAGTCTTGTGGTTTTCGGCAGGACAATCTTCTGCTGGCGAGAAGCCTTGCCGAGCTGAAGGCCACGTTAACCCGACATCAGCCCCGTCTGTTAATTATGGAGCTGTGCGGCAAGTCGGAGTCCGTATTGGATGGCTTGAGACTGATTGCCGATATACATGAGCAGTCGCCTAATACCGCGTTACTCGTGTGCACTGCGCTGGATGAGCCCAGAGTGTTGCGGCAGCTGATAGCTTCAGGTATCCGAGGCATGACGTTGAAACAGGAGCCTGCTGTCGCGCTGGAACATTGTGTACGGCAGGTTTTGGCGGGAAACAGTAACTTTAGCCATCGCATCCGCCAACGTGGGTTGCATGAAGCCGCAACAGAGAAGCCCCTGACGGTACGCGAGTTGGATGTCTTGGCCCAGCTATTTTCCGGTAAAAGCGTGACCAATGTTGCTTTGACGCTGTGCCGCGATATCCGCACCGTCAGCACGCACAAGCGTAATGCCATGTTAAAGCTGGGTTTTCATAATGATGGCGAGCTATATCTTCAGGGGAAATGGATGGCGGTGAATGGCCCGTCCTTTGTTCGTTAAGGGCGTAAACTGGCAGCGTTTTAACGCGGCAGCATAGAAGGAAGACAGGAGCAGGATATGCAGGTTTCACGTCACCAACGGTTGAACATTGCGTTAATGGATCGTTGCCCATTGACGCTTGATGGATTGGCAAGTTTTATGAGTACGCTCTCGACGCGGGGAAAGATCGTGGTACGGGAAACCAGTATGAGAGAGGCGGCAGATGGGGCAATCTACCAACAGGCCGACGTCTTGATTGCCGAATTGAATGGCGTGGGCGAGAGTACGGAACAGGGCCGGGAGATACTGCTTGACCTGTGCGCTCAGTTACCGGCCTTGCGGGTGGTGGCCTATACCCGCAGCCAAAGTGTCGAAGAGCTGGCACTGCTATTGAGCCAGCCTAATATCAGCATTGTAGCGCGGGATGATGCGTTACCCCTGGTAGCGGAGTTTTTCAACCGGGTGCTGAACGGAGAGCGAGTATTAAGCCCACAGATTGGTGCCTGTCTGGCGCGTACTTCCGCGAGAGAAACGACGGTGACGCGTGAGCTGACCCGTTGTGAAAGCGATGTTCTGGCCTTTTTGTTTAATGGCATGAGTTTGCGGGAGATTGCCGAATTGCAGCGGCGCAGCATCAAAACCATCAGCGCACACAAATGCAGCGCCATGCGTAAGCTGAAGGTGTCGAACGACAGTGAACTGTTTTCACTGCACAGCAAAATTACCCGCCAGCTTGCGGGAGAGTGGCAGAGAAGTACGCAACGTTAAGGCGTGTTGGTGTCCCGACGAGTTTCTGGCAGCAGTGAAAGAACCGCATCGGCAATGATAAACTGCGGGAAAAGCTGCGCTCCGCATTTTTCAAATGAAATGCCCCTAAGAGATCTATTTCATGGTGTTTCTCCTTCGGGGCATTCAGTCTCTATTTATCATTTTTTTTATATCAAATATTGATAATTCTGAATCGTTCTACGTTAGTGGCAGTATAAATTACGGTGTTCTGAATGTTTTTATGCCCCAGATAATCCTGGATCAGGCGCGTATCTATCCCTCGGTCAGCCAAGGCATAGCCGCAGGAGTGGCGAAGCATGTGAGGATGCACTTGAACGCTAATGCCGGCCATTTCACCGTACATTCGCATCAGCCGATACAGCTGTTGTCGCGATATTTGCCCACCGTGGCGTGACAAAAACAGCCACTGGCTATCGGCTTCAAGATAGCCTGGCCTTAGGCCAAGCCACTTCAATAAGGCATTGCGCTCCCGGGGTTGTATTGGGTGCTGAACGGAAAATCCATTTTTCAACCGGAATATGTGTACCCGATTAGTTGTAAGATCAATATCCTGTAAACGTAATGAACGGAGTTCGCTGACCCGTAAACCATGAATAAAACACATCAGTAGCAAACAACGGTCCCGAACACTGTTTTTACCCTCAGGAACGGCTGAGATAAGTTGCTCAATTTCAACCTGGCTGAGAAATTTACGTTTCTTCATTTTAATTACCTAGGCTATTAACGTTGACGGGGTTTTAATTAGTCGGCTTTTTATTAAAGCACTTAACGCAGAGTGACGGCAAAGAAAATAAAATTACTTCAAGGTGTTAATGGTAAATTCATATATTTATTTTATTCTTATTTTTTTAGTGAATGTTTTTTTGATATTTTCCATTGATAAATAGGCGGCTTTTTGAGTGGTAGCGCGCATTTATATTTCCATTAATTCAATTTAGTACTCCGCGGCCCGATATCCGTATGGAATATTTCTGATAACCATGCTGCCCCGGATGGGGATGTTTTCTCGCAGTGCCGCCAGTGATATGAGAATTATTATTGATATCATTCTCTCGCCGCTTACAATGCCTGCCATCTCAAGATTTCAGAGTAAGGGTTTTTTATGGAGTTGCTACGGGTGGTTTACCATCAGTATCGTTGGCCGTTTCTGGCGGTAATGGCGTTGACCATGGCTAGCGCGGCGCTGGGTATCGGCATCATCGCCTTTATCAATCTGCGGCTGATGGCGGCGGCGGGCAACCCACTGACTGTGCTGCCGGAGTTTCTTGGGCTACTGGCTTTGTTGCTGGCGGTGACGCTGGGATCGCAGCTGGCGCTGACCACGCTTGGCCATCATTTCGTATTCCGGCTGCGTGGCCAACTGGTGAAGCGGATCCTGGATACCCCTATTGAACGGATTGAGCAATTGGGCAGCGCTTCTCTATTGGCGAGCCTGGCCAGCGACATACGCAATATTACTCTGGCTTTTGTCCGGCTGCCGGAACTGGTGCAAGGGGTGATACTGACGCTGGGGTCTGCGGCCTATCTGGGCTGGCTTTCACCGCAGATGCTGGCAGTGACCGCTGTCTGGGTGGCGGTGACGGTTTTTGGCAGCGGGTATCTGGTATCGCGAGTGTATCGTCATCTGAGCAGCGTGCGTGAGGCGGAAGAGCGCCTTTACCAACATTATCAGTCTGCCATTGACGGCCGCAAAGAACTGGTGCTAAACCGTGACCGTGCCAAGGCGCTCTATCAACAGGCCTACCTGCCGGATGCTGAAGGCTACCGTTACCATATTATTCGTGCCGATACCTTCCATCTCAGCGCGGTAAACTGGTCGAATATCATGATGCTGGGCGCCATTGGTTTGGTGTTCTATATGGCCAACAGCCTGAGCTGGGCAGATACCGCCATTGCGGCGACCTATTCACTGACGCTGTTATTTTTGCGCACGCCATTGCTGCAAGCGGTAGGGGCTTTTCCGACGCTGATAGGGGCAGAAGTGGCCTTCAACAAGATCAAATCCCTGCGGCTTGCCGATTATCAGCCGGCATTCCCAGCCGTTGCCACCAAAGCCTGGCAAACGCTGGAACTGCGCGACATCATATTCCATCACGGTGCGACGGAGCAGAAAGCCGGATTTGCCGTTGGGCCCGTCTCCCTGACGTTGCGCCGGGGGGAATTGGTGTTTCTGATTGGCGGTAATGGCAGCGGAAAATCAACGCTTGCGTTGTTGCTGACCGGTCTGTATCAGCCGGTCAGCGGGCAGATCCTGCTGGATGGCGTTGCGCAGGAAGCATCGGATATGCACGACTACCGCCGTTTGTTTTCCGCCATTTTTACCGATTTTCATCCGTTCCACCATTTGCAGGGGCCGGATGGCCGGCAGCCTGACGCCGAATTGGTGGAAAATTGGCTTAACCGGTTGAACATGAAAAACAAACTGGAATTTGACGGCCTGAGAGTGACCAATCCGCAGCTGTCGCAAGGGCAGCGTAAACGCCTGGCTTTGCTGCTGGCGGTGGCAGAACAGCGGGATATCTTGCTACTGGACGAATGGGCAGCGGATCAAGATCCGCAATTTCGTCGCATCTTTTATCGAGAGTTGTTACCGCAGTTGCGTGAATTGGGCAAAACGGTATTTGCCATCAGCCATGACGACTACTATTTCGAACAGGCCGATCGGCTGTTGCAAATGCGCGATGGGCATCTGATGGAGTTGTCGGGCAGCGAGCGTGATCATGCCAGTAAGGACTCAGTTACGCAAATTAGCTGATCTATTGCATCCCTTTCAGGCCGGTTTACGCGGCCTGAATTAAGGATTCAGTCGCTCAAGCCGCAGTTAACGTTCTCTTCTTCATTTCTTTTTACCGCCAAACCGCCCGCCGATTTAGGTTAAATCCAGCCATCGGTTTTAATAATAATTCATTTACTGATGGTTTGATTTTGATCGTTTTTATCGTGTCACACTATCGGGATACTGATAGTTGAGTTGTTGTTAGCCTGTGCCCTATGAAGTGCAGCGATGTCGTTTTTTGCACTATTTACTATTTAATGCAAGGTCGCTATTCAGCGTGTTTTCTTGAAATCGCCATGCGAATAACCTGTTTCATTGATTTATTAATCTTATCAATTACTATTTTTTAATCATATTAATCTATTGGTTAGGTGAGGCGTGATAGGGAAGGATGTGAGGGACATCAAACGTAGGGCTTGGTTGTGCGTGTTTATCGGCTGCGGGGTGTTTGGCTGGGTATTGCCACCGTGATTTATGGGTTGCTGATGATTTAGGAAGTATGTCGATGGACAAAAAACGCGTTAAAAATGGTAAGAGCGCTAAAGAGCGCAGCCTTGCCAAGATACCGCCTCGCTGGCAGTTGAGCGCCGCACAGCGCGATTTTATTGACGATCTCTGGCTGGTGGATGGCCCGGATTCTGTGCCGGCGCTACCCACCCGCCACGAGGTTAGCGGATG
Source organism: Serratia sp. C2(1) (assembly GCF_036352655.1). Taxonomy (NCBI): domain Bacteria; kingdom Pseudomonadati; phylum Pseudomonadota; class Gammaproteobacteria; order Enterobacterales; family Yersiniaceae; genus Serratia; species Serratia sp. C2(1). Next base: position 224,655 of record NZ_JAZFBA010000004.1, read on the forward strand.
ATGCGATTACGCCCGGCGAGAACGCCAAACAGCATTTGCAGCAGGGTCAGGCCCAGCAGGATACTCAGCGGCAATTGCCAACCTTGAGTCAGGTCGTGCAGCACGCCGAACAAGGTTGGGCCTAGCGCCGTCAGCAAATAGCCTACCGATTGCGCCATGCCTGACAGCTGCGTGGCCTGGTGTTGATGCCCGCTGCGCAAGCCAAAGAATGACAGCGCCAGCACCAAAGAACTTCCCGCCCCCAATCCGGCAAAGATTAACCATATCAGCGAGTTTTCCGGCAGTAGCAGCAGGCCGGTGACGCCAATAAAAATCAGCAACGAGCTGCACAACACGATAGCGCGTTGATCGCGCGCGCGCGGCAGAATAAATACCATGACAAAGTTGGCGGCTATCGCCATCATCTGGTAGATAAACAGTTCGAAACCCGCCTGTTGCGGCGAGGTGCCGTGGCTGGCGGCAAAGGCGCTGAACCAACCGATAATGGTGTAGAAGGTGATGGACTGTAAGCCCATAAACAGCGCTACCTACCACCCGAGCGCGCTGCCCCATGGCGAACGGGACGGCGTTAAAGAGACTGGTTGTGTCACACCGGCCGTCAAAGCCGGCGGGCGGCGCAACTGCGGCAGCCAGACAATCAGCGCCAACAGGGCGGGCAGGCTCCAGCACAGCAGAGAGAAACGCCAGCCGAGGTTATTCAGTGACGCCAGCGGCACCGCCAGGCCGGAGGCGGTAGCGGCAGCCAGCGACATCACCGCCGCATAGCCGGCAATTATGGCGGCGGCACGGCTCGGGAAGTCGCGTTTTACCAGCGTTGGCAACACCACGTTGGCAAAAGCGATGGCGGCGCCGATCAAGACGCTGCCTAACCACAGCATGCCGTTTTGCGGCAGGGAGCGCAGTACAATGCCCGCCATCAGCAGCAGCAGCGCCATGCCCAACGTGCGTTCAATGCCGATTCTTTTGGCCAGGCCCGGCGTCATCGGCGATAAGACGGCAAACAGGATCAACGGCAGCGAGTTGAGCAAGCCGGCAGCAGTGGCGGACAGCATCAGCTGTTGCTGGATCTGTTCCAGTAACGGGCCCACGCTGGTCAGCGCGGCGCGCAGGTTAGCGGCGATCAGCATGATGCCGGCAATCAGCAATAAGGAGTGACGTAAACGGCTGCGCTTCGTGGCGGCAGATTTTGGGGATAACGCGGAGTGTGGCATGAATTCCTCGCACCAGCATGCAGCCAATCAATGCTGCAAGACATGATACGTTGATTGACGTTAACGCTTACGTACCGGCAGGGTACCGATATCTGCGCGCAAGTGTAGGGAAGAACGGGCGGCCTGACAAGGGGCGCTTAACCGGCGCGTACGGGCTCTGCCCTTAAGCGATTGCGGCCCGATGAAGGGTAAGAGCGCTCATCGGGCCGCAATCGCTTCGTTAACCGGCGACAGGCAACGGGCTAAGCGCCATGCGCGCCGGTTCATTCTCTTCCGGGCGACTAAAGCGCCAGCAACTGTGGTGATATTTAGCCACGCTGTTGCGGTGTGCCACGCTCACCAACGTCACCTGCGGCAACTCATCAACCAGCAGGCAATACATCAGTTGCTCGGTTTCATCATCCAGCGCGCTGGTGGCTTCGTCGAGGAACAAAATATCCGGGCGGGTCAAAATGGCACGGGCAAAGGCCAGCCGCTGCTGTTCACCCGGTGAAAGGCGGTGGCTCCAGTTGGCACCGGTGTCCAGCCAGCGCTGCAAATGCTTCAGGCGGCAATTTTCCAGCACTTTCAGCAGTTGTTCATCGCTGTAGTCGGCGGCGAGGTGAGGGTAACTGAGTGCCTCCCGCAACGTGCCTATCGGAATATAGCTGCATTGCGGCAGGAATAATGCGCGGCAGGCGGTGTCCAGCCCAATGGCACCGGAGCCGTACGGCCAGATGCCGGCGATAGCGCGCAGCAGCGTCGATTTGCCGCAACCCGAAGGGCCGACGACCAGCACGCGTTCGCCGCGTTTCAGCGTCATGGAGCTTGCATTCAGCAAGCTCTGGCCGTTCGGCAGTTGCAGGCTGAGGTGATCAAGAATCAACGGCTGGGTGCTTTCCGGCCGCAACTGAATGCCGCGTTGCTGGTGGTGTACCTGATCTACCGCGGCGTTAAAACCGGCCAGACGGTTCACGCAGGCTTTCCAGGTGGCGAGATCGCTGAAAGCGTCGATAAACCATGACAGCGCCCCCTGTACCTCGCCAAAAGCGGAGGCAATCTGCATCATGCCGCCCATCTGGATGGCGCCGGAAAAGTAGCGCGGCGCCGCCACCAGCAGCGGGAAAACGATGGCGAACTGGCTGTAAAAGTTGGAGGCAATGTTGAGCCGCCGGGTGATCCGCATGATCGACCACCAGTTGGCGCGAAGGGTCTCAAAACGGCCGCCCAGCTGTTGCGCTTCACGGGGTTCGCCGTGGTACAGCGCGATGGCATCGTTGTTTTCGCGGATGCGGATCAAGCCAAACCGGAAGTTCGCTTCATAGCGCTCCTGGTTAAAGCCGAGCCGGACCAGCGGCTTGCCGACCCACCAGATCAACAGTGAGCCCAGTCCGGCGTACAACAGCGCAAACCACAGCATATAACCGGGCACGGTAATGGTGTGCCGGCTAATCATAAAGGTCATGGGTCCGCTGACGTGCCACAGAATGGTGATAAAGGAAAACAGCGTCACCAGGCTGGAGAGCAGCCCGAGAGACAGTGACAGCGTGTACTGGGTCAGGACGTTGAGATCCTCGGCGATACGCTGGTCCGGGTTATCGACGATCTGCTGTTGCTCGGTATGGTAATAGGCCTGATGCGCCAGCCATTTACCCATGAATTTTTCCGTCATCCAGCGCCGCCAACGCATTTGCAGGCCTTGGGTCAGGTAGATTTTATACACCGCCAGCACGATGAAGATCAGCGCCAGATAGGTGAAACGCCACAGTTGTGCCTTGAACACAGGGTAGTTTTTGTTTTGCAGCGCGTCATAGAACACCTGGTTCCACTGATTGATCTGCACGCTGATATACACCAGCCCGAGCGACAGGGCGACGATGGTGATCAGCATCGACCAGGCTCGCCATTTCTCTTCCGAAACCCAAAAAGGTTTAATCAACTGCCAGACGGCGCGTTTTTGCGTTGGGGGGCTGTTCATAAGGCTCTCGAGTTTTTACGTTCCGATCAGCATGAGCCGCCGGCCGGTAACAAACAAACCGTGACATGTAAGCAGTTTTAACGTGGCTAACCGTTTGAAATATTGTGGATGAATCCGTAGAGGTGAAGCCGGGGGACATGAGGGTTATACTGGCGCCGAATTACCGGTTACTCACTCTGGAAAGGATAAGGCATGAAGGCGTTGGTTCCCCTGCTGTTGATCTATGGCGCGCTCGCCAGCGGCCAGGCGATGGCACATATTGATGAACCGGATATTGATGCCGATTGCCAGAAAGTGGCGGGCTATGCCGAACTGGGGAAAAGCGCATACCAGCGGGGCGATTATGGCCGGGCGGCCGATGTTTTCCGTGATCAGGCCGCCTGGAGCGAGTTTTGCGGCCTGAACGAGCAGGCGATCGCCACTGCTTATAACAACGTGGCGCTGTCGCTGATGCATGCCGGCGAACTGCTCAAGGCGCGCGCTTATCTGGCGCTGGCGCCGAAGGATGCGAAATCCCAGCATAATCTAAAGCTGCTGCAGCAACGTCTGGCGAAGCAAGCGCCGGTGAGCGGGCTGGCTGGCGTCTATTGGCAGTACGCCGGGCGCGGCGTATGGAGCGAAGTAGAGGTCAAGCCTCAGGGCGGGCGCTGGCTGATTAATTATTCCGGCTATTATATGCCGCAAATGGGGCTGTATTACGGGCCGAATATGGGCGAGTTCGCCGAGGTATTGCCGATTGAACGGGGCAAGGCGGTATACCGCCAGCGGGAGCCACAGGACGGGATGGCCTGTGACGTGGTGATGCAATTTACGGCAGATGCGGTGGATATGCGTACCAAGGGCGACTGCGGATTTGGTTTTAACGTACAGGCGCAGGGGACGTTCATACGGGTCGAATAATCGGCTGCGGGGTGCGCAGCCGAAACAGGATTATGCCCAGTTCACCGCGCCGCTCAACAACGCTTTCCAGGCATCAGCGTTGCCCAAATAGTTGCCTACCGGGATCTGGCGCAGCTGGCCTTCGCTGTCTTGCAACGCAAAGGTCGGGAACCCCTGGCCCTGGACTTTGGCAAGGAATGCCCGGCTTTCCGCAATGTGTTGTGCGGTCGGCGCGCCGGCGTTAAAGTGCATCTCGGCAATGAACGGGGCAGAGGGCAGGCCCAGCTCTTTCGCCAGGGCTTCCAGCACCGGCGTATCGGCGATGCGACGGCCTTCCTGGTAATGCGCTATCTGAATGCGGTGCAGCATATCCAGCCCGCGTCCCCCCAGCGCTTCAGCCGCCAGAATCGCAGTAATCGGCGGCTCGGAGTCCATGATCGCCGTGATATCTCGCAGCAGACCATTGAAATAGGCTTCACCGTAGGTCTGGCCGGTCAGCTCCGCAATGCGCTTGTCATGCGGAATCACATAGTTACGCCATTCATCCGTGATCTGGCGGCGATTATTGCCGGTCATCATGCCGCCGGCGTGCAGGGCAACAGTCAGCCCTGGAATGCTCTTGGCCGCTTGCACCAACGGCGCTGCGCCATAGCACCAGCCGCACAGCGGATCGAAAACGTAATGCAGAGTTGTACCGGTCATCTTTAATTCCTTGTGATGTTCTGCGGCCGAACGCCGCAGAACATTGGGCCTGTCAAAGGCCGTGTAGTCTGAATGGCGACGCGCTTATTGCGGCCACTTCATCTCGCCCTTCAGCACCTTGGCGCTCAGTTCCAGGCTCGATTCATCTTTCAGGTTCGGGTAATGCTTTTTCATTGCCGCAATCAGCGCCGCAGAATCTTTGGCTTTCGGCAGTTCGGCTTCCAGCGTAGTCAGGTAGTTCTGGGTGAAGGTCACGGATTCCAGAGTCTGCGGCGCGCCCGGCAGGAAGTGGCCAGGGACGACGACTTTCGGCTTCAGTGCCTTGATGCTTTCCAGCGTTTGCTGCCAGTGAGCGCGGGATTCCACGCTCTGGTTATCGGCGATCCACGGGTGGATATTGTCGCCGGCTACCGGGACGCCGCCCACGACCGCCTTCAGCTCAGGGATCCACACGTAGGTGCGTTCCGGCGTTGGGCCGGTCAGGCCTTTCACTTCCACTTTCTGGCCGTCGATGGTGAAGCTATCGCCCTGCAGTGCCTGAGGAACCACTACCGCTTTAGGCGCGTTCTCTTTCAAGATCGGGCCCCAGTACGCCATTTTGCCGTCTTTGGTGGCGTTGATTTCTTTGATCGTGTCCGGTGACGCGATGATTTTTGCCTGCGGGAACGCGGCTTTAATCACGTCCAAACCAAAATAGAAATCCGGATCGGAATGGCTGATGTAGATGGTGGTCAGTTTCTTGCCGGTCGCTTTGATCTTTTTCACCAGTTCTTCGGCGTCGTTGCGTTGGAACTGGGCGTCGATCAGCGCCACTTCGTGTTTACCGCTGATGATTTCCGAAGAAACCGGGAACACGCTTTTCTCACCCGGGTTGTACACGTCCAGGGTCAGGGCGTCAGCCGCGGCGGCGTAGGTGCTTACTGTGGCGATGCCGGCGAAAGCCAGGGTCAATAATGATTTCTTAAACATGGGCAGAGGTCCTTTTGGGTATCAGCTGTTGTACAGATGTTAGGTTGCATAAAGCGTTAGAAAAACCGGATAATGAGCAATTATTCATTGCGTAAATCGGACGAATCATGGATCGCATTACCGCAGCTGAGGTTTTTATCACCATCGTTGATCGCGGCAGCATGATTGCCGCTGCGGAAACGTTGGAAATGTCGCGTGCGATGGTGACGCGCTATCTGGCGCAGATGGAGCAATGGGCCGGTGCACGTTTATTGCACCGCACTACCCGTAAGCTTAGTCTGACTGACGCTGGAGAGCGCACTCTCGAACGTTGCCGGCAGATGCTGGCGCTGGCGGGTGAGATCGATCTGGTGGAAGGCGAGCAAAGCGATGAATTGCGCGGTCTGCTGCGCATCACCTGTTCACAGTCGCTGGGCCAGACCGCGCTGGTGGGGGCGGTGGCGCAATATCTCAAACGCCATCCGCAGGTGGCGGTGGATTTGCAAATGAATAATCGGGCGGTAAATCTGGTGGAGGAGCGCATCGATCTGGCGCTGCGCATCACCAATGAACTGGATCCCAATCTGATCGCCCGACCGCTTTCTTCTTGCGCTTCGGTGGTATGCGCTTCCCCGGCTTATCTGGCAGCGCATGGCACGCCGCGCCATCCGCAGGATTTGGCGTTGCACAACTGCCTGACTTATTCCTACTTCGGTAAAAGTCTGTGGCATTTTGATTCTCGGGGCGTGAAGTCGGCGGTGGCGGTCAGCGGCAATCTCAGCGCCAACGAGTCGGTGGTATTGATGGCGGGGACGGTGCAGGGCGCCGGCATTTCCATGCAGCCTTATTATTCGGCGGCGCCATTGCTGGCAAGCGGTGAACTGATAGAACTGATGCCGGATTATCGGCCGCAGTCGATGGGGATTTACGGCATTTATACCTCGCGTCGCCAAATGCCGGCGACCTTGCGCACCATGCTGGATTTTCTGGTGGAGTGGTTTGCCAACGATCCCGCCTGGCGGGCGACGCTGCGCTGATAGCGTTAACACGACAGCAACATTTGCACACATTTTTCATCGTCAGCGCATTCAAACGGTTAGCGAGTTGATGATGGCTTTTTGTGCTCAACGGGGCTTTGTCACTGGTTTCAAGGCCGGTTGCCGTGCTATTTCTGTAGCGTGAAAAGAGCGAATAAGACTTAATAATTATAGGGTTAAGAAAATATCCCCGCGCTTTGAATAACACCTTCTGACCCTTTTCATGGGCAGTCTGTCAGGCTGTCCGGCAATTCCGTGAGTTTTTACCGGCCCCGTGCGCCTGATGCCGGGGCTTTGTTGATTGGGAGCGTTACACATGCCTGTTTCTCTGCTTGCACTGGCGTTAAGTGCATTTGCCATTGGCACCACCGAATTCGTGATTATGGGGCTGCTGCCTGAGGTGGCGGGGGATCTTCAGGTCTCTATTCCTTCAGCCGGTTGGCTGATCAGTGGCTATGCCCTTGGCGTGGCGATCGGTGCCCCCATCATGGCGCTGCTGACGGCGAAGTTGCCGCGCAAGAATACGCTGTTGTTGCTGATGGTGATTTTTATCTTCGGCAATATCATGTGCGCCCTGGGTTACAGCTACGATTTCCTGATGCTGGCGCGCATTGTCACCGCGTTGTGTCACGGCGCGTTCTTCGGCATAGGTGCGGTGGTGGCCGCCAATCTGGTGCCGCCGAATCGCCGTGCTTCCGCTGTGGCGCTGATGTTCACCGGCCTGACGCTGGCCAACGTGCTGGGGGTGCCGCTCGGCACCGCGCTGGGGCAGGCATTGGGCTGGCGCTCGACCTTCTGGGCGGTGGCGGTCATCGGCGTGCTGTCCCTGCTCGCGCTGTACAGCAAGCTGCCGGCGGTGGAGGATGAGGCGCCAACCGATCTGAAAAAAGAACTGGCGGCCCTGCGCGGCGGCGGCATCTGGCTTTCGCTGCTGATGACGGTGGCTTTTGCCGCGTCGATGTTTGCGCTGTTTACCTATATCGCGCCGTTGCTGACTGAAGTGACCGGCATTTCATCGCAGGGTGTAAGCTGGACGCTATTGCTGATGGGCGTAGGTTTGACGTTGGGCAATATCGTCGGCGGCCGTTTGGCGGACTGGCGCTTGCCGGTTACGCTGACCTGCACGTTCCTGGTGATTGCCTTCTTTGCCGCGCTGTTCAGCTGGACCAGCCATTCTATGGTGCCGGCGGAAATGACCTTGTTCCTGTGGGCGGCCGCGGCATTTGCCGCCGTGCCGGCGCTGCAGATCAACGTCGTGACCTACGGTAAAAAGGCGCCGAACTTGGTTTCCACGCTGAACATCGCCGCGTTTAACGTGGGCAATGCCATCGGTGCCTGGGTAGGCGGCGTGGTGATCGCCCAGGGGATGGGGCTGACCAGCGTGCCGCTGGCCGCTGCGGCGATTGCGCTGCTGGGGTTGGTGCTGTGTCTGGTGACTTTCAGCCGCGCCAAGCGGCCGGCTAGCGCTTAATCACTGCGGCCAGGCGGACGGGAAGAGCCTCCGCCTGCTGCTGCATATGCTGAATGAAGGCCGTGACCAGCGCCGATGACGGGCGGTGCAGCGGCCGGATCAGGCTGACGGTAAAAGGCACTTCAACGCTGAACGGCCGTACGTGCACGCCGCCGTTGGCGTAATCGAGCGCCGTCAGCGGGTTCACTATCGACAACCCCACACCTTCTTTCACCATGGCGCATACCGATGCCGCGCTGTGGGTTTCCATGATCAGACGGCGGTTAACGCCTTCCTCATTAAACAGCGAGTCGAGCAACTGACGGTAGCTGTCGGTGTTCGACAGGCTGATAAAGTTTTGCCCGTCGAAGTCTTGCGGCGTCAGCGCCGCTTTCGCCAACAGCGGATGCCCGGCCGGCAAGACGCACACCTCGTTCAGCGTCATCAACGTCATCCGCTCGGTGCCCGCCGGGGTCAGGGTGTTTTCCGTCAGGCCCAAATCGTGGCGCTGTGCCGACAACCACTCTTCCAGCAGCGGCGACTCCTGCGGTATCACGCTGAAGCTGACTTCCGGGTAGCGATCGATAAAGGGTTTGCACACTGCCGGCAGCAGCGACTGCGAAAATACCGGCAGACAGGCGATGGAAAGCTGCGCCTGTTGGAACTGGCGGATGCCTGAAGCGGCGTTGACGATGCGTTCCAGGCCGTAATAGGAGCGCTGCACTTCTTCGAACAGCCGCAAGCCCTGCACCGTCGGGTATAAACGCCCGCGCAGCCGATCGAACAGCTGCAATTGGAGCTGTTTTTCGAAACGCGCAAGCTCACGGCTGACGGTGGGCTGAGAGGTTTGCAGCAGCGCTGCGGCCTCAGTCAGATTGCCGGTGGTCATCACCGCATGGAAAATTTCAATCTGGCGCAGGGTAATTGCGTGCATCGGCGCGCTCCATGAACGGATAAGTCCATATCATAAATGAATAGACTTCGGCTAAATAGATATTTTCCACGCGAGAAAGAGTGCGGCACTATTGACGACATGACTTCACTCACATTTTTGATCCGGGAACATCACCATGCCACGCGCTTTGCACGACACGACTACCGCCCTCAACGCCGCTAACCTGCTGGCCTTGCCTGAGCGTTTTGGCTGCCCGGTCTGGGTCTATGACGCGGCTATCATCAGCGAGCGTATCAGCCAGTTGCGCCATTTTGACGTGATCCGTTTTGCCCAAAAGGCCTGCTCGAATATTCATATTCTGCGCCTGATGCGCGAACAGGGCGTTAAGGTGGATTCTGTTTCGCTGGGCGAGATTGAACGTGCGCTGCAGGCCGGTTTTCAGCCGGGCGGTGAGCCAAGCGACATCGTGTTCACCGCCGATGTACTGGACCACGCGACGCTGGCGCGCGTCAGCGAATTGAAAATACCGGTCAATGTCGGTTCGATCGACATGCTGGATCAACTGGGCCAGGTTTCCGTTGACCATCCGGTGTGGTTGCGTATCAACCCGGGCTTTGGTCACGGCCACAGCCAGAAAACCAATACCGGCGGCGAGAACAGCAAGCACGGGATTTGGTATGCCGATTTGCCGCAGACGGTGGAAAAAATTCAGCAATACGGCCTGAAGCTGATCGGTGTGCATATGCATATCGGTTCGGGCGTGGATTACCAGCATCTGGAGCGCGTGTGTGACGCCATGGTGCAGCAGGTGATCGAGCTGGGTCATGATATCAGTGCGATTTCTGCCGGCGGCGGGCTGTCGATTCCCTATCAATACGGCGAAGAGGCGATTGATACCGAACACTATTTTGGCCTGTGGAACAGCGCGCGCGAGCGCATTGCCGCCCATCTGGGTCATCCGGTGAGCCTGGAGATCGAGCCCGGTCGTTTCCTGATGGCGGAAGCCGGAGTGTTGGTCGCCGAGGTGCGTGCGGTGAAAGACATGGGCAGCCGCCACTTTGTGCTGGTGGACGCCGGCTTCAACGATTTAATGCGTCCGGCGATGTACGGCAGCTATCACCATATTTCCCTGCTGCCGGCCGATGGCCGCAATACCGAGCATCAGCCGCTGCGCGACACCGTGATTGCCGGGCCGCTGTGCGAATCCGGCGACGTGTTCACCCAACAGGCCGGTGGCGGCATTGAAACCCGCGAGTTGCCGCCGGTGCAGGTAGGCGACTATCTGGTATTCCATGATACCGGCGCCTATGGCGCTTCGATGTCTTCAAACTACAACAGTCGTCCGCTGCTGCCGGAAGTGTTGTTCGAGAAGGGTGAGCCACGGCTGATCCGTCGCCGGCAGACCATTGAAGAGTTGATTGCGCTGGAACTGATCTGATGCCGATGGGCGTAGCGCACTGCGCCCATCTCAGAGTGCCATCCGCCGATGCTGGCCGTTGGGCAGCTCAACCTCTAACGAAAGCGTGCCGCCCGTGGCTTCAATGTCGCGTTTCAGTGAAGAGAGTTTTATTTCATTACCGCGTTTTTCCAGATTAGCGACCGACGGCTGGCTGATGCCAAGCCGTTTCGCCAGTTCTACCTGAGACACCGCAAGTTCTTCTCGCAGCATCGCCAGCCGCAGTTCAAAAATTTCTTTCTCCGCCTTTTGCCGGGCTGCCGCAACGACGGTGGGATCGAGTTTATCGATCAGATTTGATAAAGGCTTGGCCATATGCGTTACCTCTGGGTTGCCAGATGATGTGAACAGCGTTTGGCGCCCGAGAATATCAATCGGCGTAGGGGCCAGGAGCTACGGAGTCGCGCAGCCGAAGTTCGCCGGTGAACGGGGAAAGCGGGGGAAGGTTTTCGCCATTGATCAGGCGGAAAGCCTGGCTGATAGCCGCTTCAATCATCACGTCGATCGGCAGGTAAACGGTGGATAGCGCGGGTTGTAAATAGGCGGCGCTCGGCTCGTCGTCAAAACCGAATAACGAGACGTCCTGCGGCAGGCGCTTGCCCGCTTCGTGCAGCGCCTTCATCGCACCGACGGCCATATCGTCGTTGCAGGCGAACAGCGCACTGAAACCGGCATCGCCGGCCAGCAGGCTGCGGCTGCCCTGATAGCCACTTTGCACGCTGCTGTCGCCATAGGCCACGCGGGCATCGTCGAAGGCAATTTTGTGCTGCTCAAGTGCTTGGCGATAACCCGCCAGCCGCGCCTGGGCTGTGGGGGTGGCGATAGGGCCGGTGATGCAGGCGATCTCGCGGTGCCCCTGTTGAATCAGATAATCCACCGCTTGGAAGGCGGCCTGCTGCTGTTCGAAGAAAACACAGCGCGCACGTGCCTGTGGCAGATCGCGGTTGATCACCATGATCGGTATCGGCAGGCTGTCCAGCAGGGCCATTAACGCTGATTCGGACATGAAACGGGTATAGAGAATGATCGCGTCGCAGCGGCGATCGGCCAATAACTGCACCGCCTGCAGTTCATCTTCCGGCGTATCGTGGCCATCGGTGACTATCAGGTGCTTGCCGCTGGCCTCGATAAGCTTGGCGGCCCGGCGCAGCAGACGCCCGAAATAGGGGCCGTCGAAGTTGGATACCACCAACCCGATGCTGTTGGAGCTTTTATTCGCCAGTGACTGGGCGAGGAAATTCGGGCGGTAACCCAGTTCGTCCATCGCTTTGAACACCGCGTCGCGGGTGCTTTTTTTCACCTGGCCGGTGCCATTTAACACGCGTGAAACCGTGGCTTTGGATACCCCAGCGCGAAGGGAAACATCCAACATGGTGATCATCAGTGGCTAACCCCTTTTCAACATCCGCTGCGGCAAATAACGCTCAGTTTAGCATAGGGTTAGCCCTTGGCTGCGGGGCTTTTTGCCATCGGGTTTACGCGGTGACGGAACGGCACTAGACTGCTGGCGGGCAACGAGAGGATGCGGAAATATGATTAACATTGTGCCTTTGGCGGATTACCCGCAGTACCTGCAACAAGTGGTTGACTGGCAGTGGCGGGCGTTTGGCTGCGAGAACAGCCGGGCATTCTTCGTCAGCGTGGTAGAAAGCGGCCTGCGGGGAGCGGATTTACCGATCACCTTTATTGCCTTGCAAGAAGATAAGCCGGTGGGCACCGTCGGCCTGTGGCGCTGCGACCTGATTAGCCGCCAGGATCTGACCCCCTGGCTGGCGGCGCTGTACGTGGATGAAAGCCAGCGCGGCAGCGATCTGGGCCTGAGGTTGCAACAACACGTGCAGGACTACAGCCGGCGCGCGGGCTTCAGTGAACTGTATCTGTACAGCGACTTCAGCGGATATTACGAACGCCACGGCTGGCATTACATCGGCGACGCGCTGGATTATCCGGACCGCCCGGTGCGGTTGTACCACCGGGCGCTGGTTTAATTCTGCTCGTAAACGTTATTGATACTGGCAACGGAGTGACGCCGTACCAACGTCGGGCTGAACATGTTGGTGATCTCCGGCAGCGGCTGGTTGTTGGCCAGCGCCAGCGCCAGTTCGGCAGCCTGGGTCGCCATCGCTACCACCGGATAGCGGATGGTCGTCAGGCGTGGCCGCAGGTAGCGTGAAATCAGCACGTCATCAAAACCGATCAATGACATTTGACCTGGCACGTCCACACTGTTGTCGCTCAAGACCGAGAGCGCGCCGGCGGCCATTGAGTCGTTATAACAGGTCACTGCGGTGAAGTGCTTGCCGCGCCCGAGCAACTCGGTCATCGCCTGTTCACCGCCAATCTCATCCGGCTCACCGTAGGCAATCAGTTTTTCATCCACCGCAATGCCATGCTCCTGCAACGCATCGAGATAGCCCTGCAGACGGTCCGCCGCGTCGGAAATCTGGTGGGTGGAGCAGACAATGGCGATGCGTTGATGCCCCTGCTGGATCAAATGGCGGGTGGCCAGCCAGGCACCATAACGGTCGTCCAGCGCCACGCAGCGTGCCTCAAAACCCGGCAGCGTGCGGTTTATCAGCACCATGCCCGGTATCTGCTGCATCCAGCCGCTCAGTTCGTTATCAGTCAGCTTTTTGGCGTGAACCACCAGCGCGGCACAGCGGTGCCGTACCAGTTGTTCAATCGCCTGACGCTCTTTTTCAGCCTCGTGATAACCGTTGCCAATCAGCAGGAAGTTGTGGGTGGCGTAGGCCACCTGTTCCACTGCCTTGACCATGGCGCCAAAGAAGGGGTCGGAAACGTCGGACACGATCAGCCCAAGCGTTTCGGTTGATTGCTGCGCCAGCGCGCGGGCGTTGGCGTTAGGGTGGTACTGCAGTTGTTCCATCGCCGCCAGCACCGCAGAGCGCGAACTTTCGCTGGCCTTCGGGGAGTTGTTTATTACGCGAGACACCGTGGCCACGGAAACACCCGCCAGCCTGGCAACATCCTTTATCGTAGCCATATCTGTAATACATCCTGGGTAATCGCTTACATTCCCCAGTTTTGCGGAAAAAGCCCGGGGCTGCAAGCGGTGGTGATCGCAACTTGTGGTGGCCGTTGCAGATATGTGCGATTTAATGTGCGCTTAGGCCCGCAGAGTACAGTGATAGAGCAATTTGTGCTTTGGAACCCTGCGCCGGCTGATGTTATTTTTGTGCATCTATTGATTGCCCGAGAACCTCATGTCCATTAAACGTTACCCGCAACTTGCACACTGGGGGGCGTATACCGCCGTGGTTGAAGACGGCAGGCTTATCCGCTGTGAGCCTTTCGCCGACGATCAGGATCCTTCCCCGCTGCTTGGTTCCATTGCGCCCATGGTCTACTCCGACAAGCGCATCCGCAAGCCGGCAGTTCGCCGTTCCTGGCTGCAGAAGCGCGAGGGCAGCGACCGCACGCTGCGTGGCCGGGAAGATTTTGTCGAAGTGGACTGGGATCTCGCTCTCGATCTGGTGGCGGAAGAAAACCGCCGCGTGCGCGATCGCTACGGCCCTTCCGGCCTGTTTACCGGTTCCTATGGTTGGTCATCCGCCGGGCGCCTGCATCACGCGCGCTCGCTGGTGCGGTGTTTTTATTTCAGCGGCGGTGGTGGCGTTGATCAACTGGGCAATTACAGCTGGGGCGCGGCGCAGTTTTTCTTGCCGTACGTGATCGGCACCTTTACCCCTCTGACCGGGCGCGTGACCAGTTGGCCGAGCGTGGTCGAACATTGCGAGCTGTTTGTCGCCTTCGGTGGGCTGGCGTTGAAAAATGCCCAGATAGCCTCCGGCGGCGCAGCAGAACATACGCTCAAACCCTGGCTGCAGAAGCTGGCGCAGAAAGGCACCCCGGTGATCAACATCAGCCCGATGCGCGATGATTGCCCGGCCTTTGTGAATGCCGAATGGATCCCGATCCGCCCCAATACCGACGTGGCGCTGATGCTGGCGTTGGCGTATGAAATTCAGCGCCGGGGCGCGCAGGATGAGGCTTTCCTCTATAGCCATTGTGTGGGGTACGAGCAGTTGGCGGATTATCTGCGCGGCACGGACGACGGCGTGGCGAAAACGCCGGAATGGGCCAGTGCCATCACCGGCATCCCGGCGGCGCGCATCAGCCTGCTGGCGCAGCAATTGATCGGCGTACGCAGCTTTATTACCTGTTCCTACTCGGTTCAGCGCGCTCATCGCGGCGAACAGCCGTACTGGATGATGATCGCCCTGTCGGCGATGCTCGGCCAGGTCGGCCTGCCGGGCGGCGGATTCTCGTTTGGCCACGGTTCAATGAACGGCGTCGGCAACCCGCGGGTGGATACGCCGGGGCCGATGATGCCGGTGGGCCACAATCCTTGCGGGTTGGCGATCCCGGTGGCGCGCATCTGCGACATGCTGTTGCAACCCGGCGAACCTTACTCGTTCCGTGGGGAAACGCTGCACTATCCGGATATTCATCTGGTTCACTGGGCCGGCGGCAACCCGTTCCATCACCATCAACAGCTGAACCGGCTGGTGGAAGGGTGGCAAAAGCCGGATACGGTAATTGTGCAGGATATCTGGTGGACGTCGGCGGCGAAGATGGCGGACATCGTGCTGCCGGTCACCACCTCGCTGGAGCGCAACGACATCGGGGGTTCATCGCGCGATCGTTATGTGCTGGCGATGCATCAGGCGATAGCGCCGCAACACCATGCGCGCAACGACTTTGATATTTTCGCCGATCTGGCGGAGCGGCTCGGTTACCGTGAACAATTCACCGAAAACCGCGACGAACAGGCCTGGATCGAATCTATCTACCAGCAGTGCGGGCAGGCGCAGGCGGGTACCGGCGTCGAGTGGCCGGAGTTCGCGGATTTCTGGCGTAAAGGCCACGTAGAGTTGCCGGTACCGGCGAAGGAGTTTGTGTTCTTCGACGGTTTCCGCGCCGATCCTCAGGCCAATCCGTTGCAAACGCCAAGCGGCAAAATTGAGTTGTTCAGCGAGAAAATCGCCGGTTACGGCTATGCGGATTTTGCACCGCATCCGCAGTGGCAGCCGCCGGTCGAGTGGCTGGGCGCGCCGCAGGCCAAAGAGTGGCCGCTGCACCTGATTTCCATCCAGCCGGGCGATCGTCTGCACAGCCAGATGGATCCGGCGCCACTGGCGCAAGGCAATAAAACGGCGGGCCGAGAGACGCTGTATATGCACCCTGAGGATGCGGCAACGCGCGGTATTGCCGAGGGGGCCGAGGTGGAAGTCAGCAATGTGCGCGGTCGCTGTCTGGCGGGCGTTGCCATTACCGACGGCGTCACTCGCGGCGTGGTATTGATGGCCACCGGAGCCTGGTTCGACCCGGGCTTTGGCGCGCAGCGCCTGGCGGTGGAGCAGTCCGGCAACCCGAACGTTTTGACGCTGGATATCGGCACCTCGCCGTTGACGCAAGGGCCGAATGCCATGAGCTGTCTGGTTGAGGTAAGCGTGCGATAAACATCGACACCTTTCCTGCCAGCGTAGGGGCGCTGCATGTTGCGCCCGCATTCATCGGGGAGCGCATATTCGCTCTCCTATCGCAACCGAGTGCAGCCAAGGATGCTGAAGTTTCAACGGTGGCGGGTATACACCGCTGGTTACACTTTGCGCCCTAATGTTGCGATTGCCCGCTGGCTGGTTTTCGACGCAAGGGGGTAAATTGTACGTCCCAGAGGTATTGATTGGTGAGTCTCAACAACTCGTGTGTTGAACCCATATTAATTTGCACCAACCTACGCAGATGCGTAGGTTTTTTTTTGCCTTATGCCTTCCCATCCCGCCTGCACAAGATCCGATTTTGTATCGGCCTCCTCCCAGGATTGTTTAAGTTTCATTGAGTTATTACCGTAAACTGCGGGAAATTTACAGCTGGTTTCACTTAGAGCAGAACTCTTGCGATTCGTCGGTAGTTTCTTGCGCACCATCTCTCTAGAGTAGGTGGTCCCAGAGGTATTGATTGGTGAGAAATCAGCATACTCTGTATGTTGAAGCCATTTTCAATTGCACCAACCTACGCGGATGCGTAGGTTTTTTTTTGCCTGCCGTATAGTATTCTTTTCCCTACAACTGTTTACGCTCATCTTGGCTAAAGGGAGAAGGCATGATCCTTTCCGTGCTGCGCACGCTGTTCCGCCTGCTGTATCGAATTCGCGTTGAGGGTGATGTCCGGCACTTCGAACAGCCAAAGCTATTGATTACGCCTAATCATATCTCTTTTATCGACGGCATTTTGCTGGCGCTGTTTTTGCCGATCAAACCGGTGTTTGCAGTCTACGCCAGCATCGGCGATCGCTGGTTTATGCGCTGGCTTAAACCCTATATCGATCTGGTCTATCTCGACCCGACCAAACCTATGGCCATCAAGCACCTGGTACGTATGGTAGAGCAGGGCAGGCCGATCGTGGTGTTTCCCGAAGGGCGCATCACCGTTACCGGTTCGCTGATGAAGGTTTATGACGGCGCTGCGTTTATCGCCGCCAAATCGGGCGCGACCCTGGTACCGGTACGGCTGGACGGCGCCGAGTTCAGCCCCTTTGGCCGCATGGCCGGCGTGTTCAAGATCCGCTGGTTTCCGCAGATCAGCATCCGTATTTTACCGCCGACTTCGCTGCCGATGCCGGAAGCGCCGCGTGCCCGCGATCGCCGGGCACTGGCCGGTGACCGGCTGATGCAAATTATGATGCAGGCGCGGATGGACACTCGCGAACCGCAAACGCTGTTCCGTGCCCTGCTGGCGGCTCAGCACCGCTATGGCAGCAACAAGCCATGCATTGAAGACATCGCCTTCAAGGAGGACAGTTACCGGCGGTTGATCAAAAAATCGCTGGGCGTCAGCCGCATCCTGCAGCGCTTTACCGCCGAAGGTGAACATGTCGGCATGTTGTTGCCGAACGCTACCATCACCGCCGCGGCGATTTTCGGCGCATCGCTGCGCAACCGTATTCCGGCCATGCTCAACTACACCGCCGGCTCCAACGGTTTGAAAAGCGCGATGACTGCGGCGACCATCAAAACCATTGTCACCTCGCGCCAGTTCCTGGAAAAGGGCAAGTTGACTCACCTGCCGGAACAGGTACCGGAAGCCAACTGGGTATATCTGGAAGACCTTAAAGATACCCTGAGCCTGGCGGACAAACTGTGGATCCTGCGCCACTTGTTCCAGCCGGCGCATGCCATGTTGCCGCAACAGCCGGACGATGCCGCCTTGATCCTGTTCACCTCGGGGTCGGAAGGTAGCCCCAAAGGCGTGGTGCATTCCCACGCCAGCCTGTTGGCTAACGTTGAACAGATCCGCACTATTGCCGATTTCACCCCGCGTGACCGTTTTATGTCATCGCTGCCGCTGTTCCATTCGTTCGGCCTGACCGTTGGGCTGCTGACCCCGCTGATGACCGGCAGCCGCATTTTCCTTTACCCCAGTCCGTTGCATTACCGCGTGGTGCCCGAACTGGTGTATGACCGCAACTGCACCGTGCTGTTTGGCACCGCCACCTTCCTCAATAACTACGCGCGCTTCGCCCATCCGTATGATTTTGCCCGCTTGCGTTATGTGGTGGCCGGGGCGGAAAAGCTGGCGGACAGCACCAAACAGATTTATCAGGACAAATACGGCATCCGTATTCTGGAAGGCTATGGTGTAACCGAATGCGCGCCGGTGGTGTCGATCAACGTTCCGCTGGCGGCGAAGGTGGGTACCGTGGGCCGTATTATGCCGAAGATGGAGGCGCGTCTGCTGAAGGTGCCGGGCATCGATAACGGCGGCCGCCTGCAGTTGAAGGGGCCGAATATCATGAAAGGCTATCTGCGCGTGGAGCGCCCGGGTGAACTGGAACCGCCGGCGGCGGAAGATGAAAACGGCAATCTGCAACCGGGCTGGTACGACACCGGCGATATCGTCACGTTGGACGAGCAGGGTTACTGCGTCATTCGTGGCCGGGTAAAGCGCTTTGCCAAACTGGCCGGCGAAATGGTTTCGCTGGAGAGCGTGGAGCTGCTGGCACAGCGCGTGGCGCCGGAAGGGCAGCATGCCGCCACGGTGAAAAGCGACAGCAGCAAGGGGGAAGCGCTGGTGCTGTTTACCACCGACGCAAGCATCACCCGCGAAGCCTTGCTGCGTGCGGCGCGTGAGTTGGGTAGCCCCGAACTGGCGGTACCGCGTGATATTCGTCTCCTTAAAACCTTGCCGGTACTCGGCAGTGGTAAACCGGACTTTGTAACCCTGCGTAAAATGGCCGAACAACCGGAGAATGCCCGATGAACCCGTCGTTGAATACCGACTCACCTTTGCTTTCGCGCAGCATGATTGCCGTGATTTGTGCGCAGTTTTTGTCCGCTTTCGGTGACAATGCGCTGCTGTTCGCCACGCTGGCCCTGATCAAGCAGCAGCTGTACCCCGACTGGAGCCAACCGATTTTGCAGATGGCGTTTGTCGCCACCTATATCGTTCTGGCGCCTTTTGTCGGCCAAATCGCCGACAGCTTCGCCAAGGGGCGGGTGATGATGGTGGCGAATGGTCTGAAGCTGGCCGGCGCGCTGGTCATCTGTTTCGGGCTTAATCCGTTCCTCGGTTATAGCCTGGTGGGCGTGGGGGCGGCGGCTTATTCCCCGGCCAAATACGGCATTTTGGGTGAAATCACCCGCGGCGAAAAGCTGGTCAAGGCCAATGGCCTGATGGAGGCTTCAACCATTGCCGCGATCCTGATTGGCTCGGTTGCCGGTGGCGTGCTGGCCGACTGGCACATTGTGGCGGCATTGGCGGTCTGTGCGCTGGTGTATGCGGCGGCGGTGATCGCCAACCTGTACATTCCACGGCTGCCGGCGGCGCACCCGGCAGCGGCCTGGACGCCGCGCGCGATGACCCGCGCCTTCTTCAACGCTTGCGTCGTGCTGTGGCGCGACGGCCAGACACGTTTCTCATTGATTGGCACCAGCCTGTTCTGGGGAGCCGGCGTGACGCTGCGGTTTCTGTTGGTGCTGTGGGTGCCGGTGGCGCTGGGCATCGCCGATAACGCCACACCGACGCTGCTGAACGCCATGGTGGCGGTAGGGATTGTGATTGGCGCCGGGGCGGCCGCGCGCTTCGTCACGCTGGAAACGGTGAAACGCTGTATGCCGGCCGGGATCCTGATTGGTGTGGCGGTGGCAATCTTTGCGCTGCAAACCACTCTGTTTAATGCCTATGCGTTGCTGCTGACGATCGGCGTGCTGGGGGGCTTCTTTGTTGTGCCGTTGAACGCGTTGTTGCAGGAGCGTGGTAAACGTTCGGTGGGCGCCGGCAATGCGATTGCGGTACAAAACCTGGGGGAGAATACCGCCATGTTGCTCATGCTGGGTCTGTACTCTCTGGCGGTGAAAGTGAGCGTGCCGGTGATCGGCGTGGGGATTGGTTTTGGCGTGGTGTTTGCGCTGGCAATTACCGCGCTGTGGTTTTCACAGCGCGGCGCGAAATAACGGCAGTGAACGCGGCCGGGGCACAGCCAGCGTGCCCCGACTTATTTATGGCGCGGGAATGGTAAAGCGGGTATGGATCTCTTCCAATCCCTGCAACACGTCTTCATCCAACACCACGTCAAAACTGTCGATATTGGTTTTCAGCTGTTCCAGCGTGGTGGCACCCAGCAGGGTGCTGGCCACGAACGGCTGTTGCCGCACGAACGCCAGCGCCATCTGTGATGGATCCAGCCCGTGCTTTTTGGCTAACGCGACATATTCGGCAATCGCCCGTTGCGTTTGCGGCGCAGAATAACGGTTAAAGCGGGTGAACAGCGTATTGCGCGCTCCGGCCGGCTTGGCACCGTTAAGATACTTGCCGCTCAGGGTGCCGAACGCCAGGCTTGAATAGGCCAGCAGTTCAACGCCCTCGTGCTGGCTGATCTCCGCCAGAGCGATCTCAAAGCTGCGGTTCAGCAGGCTGTAGGGGTTTTGAATCGAGACAATGCGCGGCAGTTCGTGTTTTTCAGCCAATTGCAGATAGCGCATTACGCCCCACGGCGTTTCATTGGATACCCCGATATAACGGATTTTACCGGCGCGTACCTGCTCGGTCAGCGCTTCCAGCGTTTCCAGCAGGGTAACGGTGGCTTTATCGTCGGTGTATTGATAATTGAGTTTGCCGAAGTAGTTGGTTTGGCGCTGCGGCCAGTGCAACTGATAAAGATCGAGATAATCGGTGTTCAGCCGTTTCAGACTTGCGTCCAGCGCGGCGCGGATATTTTTGCGGTCCAACGCCTGTTGCGGGCGGATGCTGCTGTCGGTACCGCGTATCGGTCCGGCGATCTTGCTGGCCAGCACTATTTTTTCACGGTTGCCGCGCGCCTTGATCCAGCTGCCGATGTACTGTTCGGTCAGCCCCTGGGTTTCAGGACGGGGCGGTACCGGATACATCTCTGCGGTATCGATCAGATTGACGCCAGCGGCTAATGCATAGTCGAGTTGTGCATGGGCATCGGCTTCACTGTTTTGTTCGCCAAAGGTCATGGTGCCCAGTCCCAGCACGCTCACTTCTAAAGAACTGTGGGGAATTCGGTGGTATTGCATTAACGGCCTTCCTTTCATGTTAGCGCTTACGGGCCTTTACGCCCGGTGAAACAGGAGCCTAATAACCTGCAAGGCGGTGATATCGCCTTTCTCGACTATAACCAAGCCGTGAAGATGGGGGAAGTGGATTCCGTGCGGAGAAGGTTATCGCGCAGAAGAGGAGGCGATATACCCGTCGTCTTTCAAGCTACATCTAAATAGCTGCGCCTAAGAGTGCTACAGGTGAGGAGCATGCAGAGCGCCGACACGCCGTGAATCCATCCATGGAGGCGCGTATCGCGCGTCCATGCGCTCAACGGTCGGCTAAACTGCATGCTGCCCACCCGCCTCAAGCTTGGGGTGTAGCGGTATTACACGCAGTTATTTAGGCGCCCAGCCGTAAATTGAAAGCCATAGGGCACAGTTAGGGGGATTAACGTTCGATGACCTGTGAAACCTGATCGCCGTTGATTTGGCGGTTGTTGCCTTTTTCATCTTTATAGCTGATCAAGCCGGTATCCTGGTCGATCTCGGGTTTGCCCTGAGTCAGGATCATATTGCCGTCCTTGGTCGCCATCACGTAATCGCTGGAGCAGCCCGTCAGCCCGGCGGCGATTACCAACGCAGAAACTGCCATTACCCACTTTTTCATCCTGCCGATCCTCAATTATGTATGCAGAAAAGAGCCTTCTCCCAAGATTAGCAAACTCTGGATACCTCGTGTTTCGGATAAGTCCTTATCTTGGTAAGAGAAAGTGTGCAGAAGAAGTGAAAGAAGGATAAAAATGCGAACGGGAGCGGCTTTCGCTCGCTCCCGTGGGGATTACTCTACTGTCTGGTTTTTCTTGCCACGCATCAGGTTGAGTGCTTCGACGGACATCGAGAAGAACATCGCAAAATAGATGTAACCTTTCGGGATATGCACCTGGAAGCTTTCCAGCATCAGGGTGAAACCGACCAGAATCAGGAACGCCAGCGCCAGCATTTTCACTGAAGGATGACGGTTGACGAACTCGCCGATCGGCCGGGCGGCAAACATCATTACCCCCACCGCAATCACCACCGCTGCCATCATAATAAACAGATGATCGGACAGGCCTACCGCCGTAATCACCGAGTCCAGGCTGAAGATGATATCCAGTAACATTATCTGCACGATGGCGCCGAAGAAGCCGTTCACTTTGGTGTGGTGCTCTTCATCGGACCCTTCGATGGTTTCGTGGATCTCTTTACTGGCTTTCCAGATCAGGAACAGCCCACCGAGCAGCAGGATCAGATCGCGTGCCGAGATACTGTGGTCCATCACGGTAAACAGCGGGTGGGTCAGACGGATCACCCAGGCGATAGACGCCAGCAGCCCCAAACGCATCAGCATTGCGCCGGCCAGACCGATACGGCGTGCCTTGTTCTGCTGCGCCTTCGGCAGTTTGGCCACCACCAGAGACAGGAAAATAATATTATCAATACCCAGAATGATCTCAAGAATGGTCAGCGTACCTAACGCTAACCAGGCATTGGGATCCATAATCCAATCGAACATTGCCAAGCCACACCTTAATAAAATGCAAAGGCTGAATTATACGCGATTATTGATGCGGCGACACCGTTAGCTAAACATGGCTTAAACAAAGAGGATCATATTAAGAAATGTCTTGCCAATAACGCGGCGGTGAAGCTTTTTTTCAGATAAAAACCGCGCGGCAGCGTGAGGATCGGCTGGCCCTGTTCGCCGATGGCCTCGGTCAGTGCCTTGCTGTTGGCCGCCTTGGGCCGCAATTGCAGTACCTCACCGTGGCGTGCGGTGATCCGCTCCACGTGGCCGAGCACGATCAGGTCCATCAGTTCCTCCCAGTCACGGCGCAGCATCTCTTCTTCAGCGGCATTCGGGCTCCACAGCAACGGTGATCCTATGCGCCGCTGCGCCAGCGGGATTTGTCGTTCTCCTTCTACCGGTATCCACAGTACCCGCGCCAACTTATGGCGCACATGGCTGCTGGCCCAGGTAACGCCGCTGTTGCCGGTAAGCGGTGCTACGCAGACGAAGGTGGTCTCCAGCGGCTTGCCGGCGGCGTCAATCGGGATGGTTTTCAACTCAATGCCCAGTTCGGGAAAATCCTGCTCCGGCTTGCTGCCCGCCATGGCGCCAAGGTAAAGCTCCAGCAACATGCCTACCCAACCCTTATCGCGTTTCAGATCCTTCGGGATCGGCAACTGGGCGCGTGCAGCCAGTTCACCCAGGCTAAAACCGGCAAGCTGCTGCGCTCGCTCAAACAGCCGCTGTTCGTTTTCCGGCGGAGTGGGGAGAGGGGATAAAAACGCCATATTACAAGCCCGTCAGGTTTGGTTGAAAAACGTACTGCATTTGTGCACAGCGAACATCGACCGGAAAAGACGCGGGAATAAACAAATAGCGGCATGATTTTCCATGACTTTTTTTCTTCCGTCACGCAATAAACAAATTTCGTCCGGTGCTTGTGCACCTGAAGCCACCGACAATAAACAGGATCTTACACCTATTTATCCACAGATTTGTGGGATAACCCAAATTTTTCCCGATCACTGGTTCGATTTACAGCCTTGACGCGGGCGCTTTTTTGCGAAATTGTCCGTTTTGTGCGTAACTCATACGGATAATCTGTGGATAAAAACGTCGTTGGTGGATCTTTCGCCAGGGTAAGATCCTTAACGTGCATAGATCACATTTTTACCTTACCGATGCCTGTTGATAATAATATATCCCACTGTTTTTATTTAATTAATATTAAATCGCTTTTAGCGTCATTTTTGGGTTCACCAGAGTTTTACCGGCTTATCCCTTGAGTTCTTCACACACCTATCCACAGAAAAAGTGAATAAAACCGCCGTAAAATCGCCTTGCTTGTTTATAACTTTGCCATTATCTGTGAGTTATCCCAATGTTATCCGGTTTAGGGTGCTGCAAAGCAGTGGTTTACCGCCTGTAGCTTGTGTGAAACAATCAGGACATCTATGCGAATTTAAGCTTATCGAGGTAGTCCGGTGATCGATGATGATGGCTACCGCCCGAATGTTGGTATCGTAATCTGTAATCGTCAGGGGCAAGTCCTTTGGGCTCGCCGTTACGGTCAACACTCCTGGCAGTTTCCCCAAGGTGGGATTAACCCTGGCGAAACCGCAGAACAGGCAATGTACCGTGAGCTGTTCGAAGAAGTGGGGCTGAGCAAAAAGGATGTGCGCATCCTGGCCTCTACCCGCAACTGGTTGCGCTATAAATTGCCAAAACGTTTGGTGCGTTGGGACACAAAGCCGGTTTGTATCGGCCAAAAGCAGAAATGGTTTTTGTTGCAGTTAATGTGCAATGACGCGGATATCAATATGCAACGCAGCAGCACGCCGGAGTTCGACGGCTGGCGCTGGGTGAGCTTTTGGTATCCGGTGCGCCAGGTGGTGTCGTTCAAACGCGACGTTTACCGCCGGGTGATGAAAGAATTCGCCGTCACCGTGATGCCGATGCAGGAGCAGGCAACACAGCGGCAGCAGCCCCCCGCTTATCGCCGGAAGAGAGGTTAAGTTAAGCCGACTATGCTCACGCGCTTGCGAGAAATTGTTGAGAAGGTGGCCGCGGCGGCCAGTCTGACAGATGCGCTGGATCTTTTGGTCAATGAAACCTGTCTGGCGATGGATACGGAAGTCTGTTCCATTTATTTGGCGGACAACGATCGCCGCTGCTATTACCTGATGGCGACGCGCGGGTTGAAAAAACCGCGCGGGCGGGCTATCGCGTTGGCATTTGATGAAGGTATCGTCGGGTTAGTCGGGCGCCGTGCGGAGCCGATAAACCTGGCGGATGCGCAGAGCCACCCCAGCTTCAAATACATACCCCAGGTAAAGGAGGATCGTTTCCGATCCTTCCTTGGCGTGCCGATTATCCATCGCCGCCAGCTGCTGGGGGTGTTGGTCGTGCAGCAGCGCGAACTGCGCCAGTTCGACGAAGGCGAAGAGTCTTTCATGGTAACCCTGGCCACACAAATGGCCGGGATCCTCTCGCAGTCGCAGCTTAACGCCATTTTTGGCCAATATCGCCAGACGCGTATCCGGGCGCTGGCGGCATCACCCGGCGTAGCGGTGGCGGAAGGTTGGCAAGACAGCAGCCAGCCGTCGCTCGATCAGGTTTACAAGGCCTCGACGCTCGATACCGTGAGCGAGCGGGAACGCCTGACGCAGGCGCTGGAAGAAGCAGGCGCGGAATTCCGCCGCTTCAGCAAGCGCTTTGCCGCCAGCTCGCAAAAAGAGAGCGCGGCGATTTTCGATCTGTACTCCCACCTGTTGAACGACGCTCGCCTCAAGCGCGAACTGTTCGCCGAAATTGACGCCGGTTCGGTGGCGGAATGGGCGGTTAAACAGGTCATAGAGGTCTTTGCCGCCCAATTTGCCAGCCTGCAAGACACTTACATGCGCGAGCGTGCCAGCGATCTGCGTGCGCTCGGCCAGCGTCTGTTGTTCCACCTCGACGACACCACCCAAGGCGCTACTCAGTGGCCGGCGCGCTTTGTGCTGGTGGCGGACGAACTGACCGCGACGCTATTGGCCGAAATGCCGCAGGACAGACTGGTCGGCGTGGTGGTGCGCGACGGTGCCGCCAACTCCCATGCGGCGATTTTAGTGCGGGCGATGGGCGTGCCGACGGTGATGGGCGCGGATATCCAGCCTGCACTGCTCAGCCAGCGACTGCTGATTGTCGACGGCTATCGCGGCGAACTGTTGGTGGACCCTGAACCTGTGCTGGTTCAGGAATACCAGCGGCTGATCAGCGAAGAACTTGAGTTAAGCAAACTGGCGGAAGACGACGTCGAGCAGCCGGCCCAGCTCAAAAGTGGCGAGCGTGTCCAAGTGATGCTTAACGCCGGCCTCAGCCCGGAACACGAACAGCTGCTGGGCGGGCGAGTCGATGGCGTCGGCCTTTACCGAACCGAAATCCCTTTTATGTTGCAGAGCGGCTTCCCTTCGGAAGAAGAGCAGGTTGCGCAGTATCAGGGCATGTTGCAGCTCTACCCGAACAAGCCGGTCACGCTGCGGACGCTGGATATTGGCGCCGATAAACAGCTGCCTTATATGCCAATCAGCGAAGAAAACCCTTGCCTGGGCTGGCGCGGTATCCGCATTACCCTTGATCAGCCGGAAATATTCCTGATTCAGGTGCGCGCGATGCTGCGCGCCAATGCCGGGACCGGTAACCTGGGTATCCTGCTGCCGATGATTACCAGCCTGGAAGAGATCGACGAGGCTCGGCGTCTGATCGATCGCGCAGGGCGTGAAGTGGAAGAGGTGCTGGGTTACGAAATCCCGAAACCCAAACTTGGCGTCATGCTTGAAGTGCCGTCGATGATTTTCCTGATCCCTCATCTGGCGGGGCGGGTTGAGTTTATTTCGGTCGGAACCAATGACCTGACCCAATATCTGTTGGCGGTAGACCGCAACAATACCCGCGTGGCGGCGTTGTACGACAGTCTGCACCCTTCGATGCTGCAGGTGTTGAAGCTGATCGTCGTTCAGGCCAACTCGGCCGGGTTGCAGGTGAGCCTGTGCGGTGAGCTGGCCGGGGATCCGATGGGCGCGTTGCTGCTGGTGGGCATGGGCTATCGTAACCTGAGCATGAACGGGCGCAGCGTGGCGCGTATCAAATATTTGCTGCGGCATATTGAGCTATCCGACGCCGAAGTGCTGGCGCAGCGGGTGCTGGGCGCTCAGATGACCACCGAAGTGCGCCACCAGGTCGCGGCGTTTATGGAACGACGCGGTATGGGCGGTTTGATCCGCGGCGGCAAGTAAAGGCTGCTGTTGACTGATTTTTTTACAGAACTTTTCCCTGCCGGTCAGTCCGGAGGCGGTTAAGCTTATGCTATTATCCGCCTCCTCGACTGCGTTGAAAGCAACGAAAAAGAGTGTTTTAGCGCGTTTGGCACCTGCCGCCCCCGGTTGGGGAAGAATAATAGACATGTTGTGGTGATAGATGACCAATAGCTATCTGGCGTTTCCTAAATTTGATCCGGTGATTTTCTCTATCGGCCCGGTTTCTTTGCACTGGTACGGTCTGATGTACCTGGTTGGCTTTGTTTTTGCCATGTGGCTGGCGGTGCGCCGTGCCAACAAGCCGGGCAGCGGCTGGACCAAGGATGAAGTTGAGAACCTGCTGTATGCCGGTTTCCTCGGTGTGTTCGTCGGTGGCCGCGTTGGCTATGTGCTGTTCTACAACCTGCCGCTGTTCCTGGATAACCCGCTCTACCTGTTTAAAGTCTGGGACGGTGGCATGTCGTTCCACGGCGGTCTGCTGGGGGTGATCCTGGTGATGTTCTGGTTCGCCCGCCGCACCAAACGCACCTTCTTCCAGGTTTCCGATTTTATCGCTCCGCTGATCCCGTTTGGCCTGGGGGCCGGCCGCTTGGGCAACTTTATCAACGGCGAGCTGTGGGGGCGCGTGACTACCGATACGCCTTGGGCGATGTTGTTCCCCGGCTCGCGCGGCGAAGACGTCGCCATTGCCGCCGCCGATCCGCAGCTGTTGCCATTGCTGAATCAGTACGGCGTGCTGCCGCGTCACCCGTCCCAGCTGTATGAACTGCTGTTGGAAGGCGTGGTGCTGTTTATCATTCTGAACCTGTTTATCCGCAAACCGCGGCCAATGGGGGCCGTATCCGGTCTGTTCCTGATTGGCTACGGCGCATTCCGCATTATCGTCGAGGCCTTCCGCCAGCCGGATGCTCAGCTCGGCCTGTTCGACGGCGTTGTCAGCATGGGGCAGATTCTGTCCGTCCCGATGGTGGTGGCCGGTATTATTATGATGATTTGGGCGTATCGTCGTCGCCCGCAGCAGCAACTATCGTGAGGAACAAATGAAACAGTATCTGGATTTGATGAACAAAGTGCTCGTCGAGGGCACCCCTAAAGCCGACCGTACCGGCACTGGCACGCTGTCGATTTTCGGCCACCAGATGCGTTTCAATTTGCAGGAAGGCTTCCCGTTGGTGACCACCAAGAAGTGTCACCTGCGTTCCATCATCCATGAGCTGTTGTGGTTCCTGAACGGCGACACCAACGTAGCTTATCTGCGTGAAAACAACGTCAGCATTTGGGACGAATGGGCAGATGAGCATGGCGATCTTGGCCCGGTGTACGGCAAGCAGTGGCGCGCATGGGGTGCTGCGGACGGCCGCCAGATCGACCAGTTGAGCAACGTACTGAAACAACTGAAACAGGATCCGGATTCACGCCGCATCATAGTTTCGGCCTGGAACGTAGGCGAGCTGGATCAAATGGCGCTGGCACCGTGCCATGCGTTCTTCCAGTTCTACGTGGCGGACGGCAAACTCTCTTGCCAGCTGTATCAGCGCTCCTGCGACGTGTTCCTCGGCCTGCCGTTCAACATCGCCAGCTATGCGCTGCTGGTGCATATGATGGCGCAGCAATGCGATCTCGAGGTCGGCGATTTTGTCTGGACCGGTGGCGATACCCATTTGTACAGCAATCATATGGAGCAGACTCGGTTGCAGCTAACCCGCGAACCGCGTGCGTTGCCGAAGCTGGTGATCAAGCGCAAACCGGCTTCGCTGTTCGATTATCGCTTTGAAGACTTTGAAATCGAAGGTTACGATCCGCATCCAGCCATCAAGGCACCGGTTGCCATCTGACATCGGCCGCATGATTTATCCCCAAGGGCGCACGGGTTGCGCCCTTACTTTTTCTCCCTCCGCCCTGGCCCTGTTTGCGCTCCGCTTCGCATTTTATTTTGGTTTTCTGCCCGTTGCATCGAAAGGTTGCGCAGGGCGCTTCAGCCTGAATAAGCCGCACTTCCCCGTTTTACCGCTTTGATTACACTGATCGCCATGAACGATAACCTGACTTTCAATACTGAAGACCAGCGCGGCATGACGTTGATTGAATTGCTGGTGGTGATCACCCTGGCGGGCATGCTTACCGGCTGGGGCGTCAGCCAGTGGCGCTATTATCAGCAGAGTTTGCGGCTGGAACATACCGCTCAGCAGTTGCTGGCGTTTCTCACCCGGATGCAGGCGGACGCCAACTGGCGCAACCGCACGGCGCTGCTGTGGTTTAAAAGCGGCGATCCCTGGTGTATCGGGAGCAATCAGCCACTTTCGGGGTGTGAGGGGCATAGCGATGACCTATTCAGCCCGCATTACCGGGATGTAAGGCTGGCAGAGCATACCCAAAAGGAGATGGGGTTTTATGGATTACGCAATAACGCGCAGGCTGGGCATATTGTGCTCGCCAATGCCGCAGGTAGCCTTCGATTGGTGCTGTCCGCCAAAGGCCGGCTACGCCTGTGCAGTGAGGATGTCAACATCCGGGGGATTACGGCATGCCAGCCCTAGAGCGCGGTTTCACGCTGCCGGAGGTGATGCTGGCGTTGACGTTCGGCAGCCTGATTATGCTGGCGGCGGCGAAAACCTACCCGGTGTTGCGACAGCACAGTGTCGATGTCGGCCGGCACTATCGGCTGGAATCGGTGCTTCGGCAGTTGGCGTTCGGCATTGAGAAAGATCTGCGCCGCGCCGGTTTCTGCGCAGGCATGTGCCGGGGGCGGGCATTGCTGATTGGCCATGCGCCCGGGGAGGCGGCGGGCAGTTGTGTGATCATCGCGTACGACATCACCCGTAACGGTCATTGGGAAACGCTCGGCGCAGACGCCGGATATTTTGGTTATCGGCTTCGGCAGGGGGCGCTGGAAGGGCAACGCGGCGTAACCCACTGTCACGGCACGGGTTGGGAGCGCCTACTTGATAATGACGAAGTGCGCATTGAAACTTTCAGCGTCAAATCGCTCGCGGGCAGCAATGGCAAAACATGGGTCATGCTGTCACTTGCCGGGCGTTCGAAGGCGGATGACGCTATACGGCGCAGCCTGCACTGGGCGATTAACATGGCCTCGTTACCATGAGTGCGGTGGGGCAGCGTGGCGGCAGCACGTTGGCGGCAGTGATGCTGCTATTGGTGATGGGGTTGATGTTGTTGAATGCCCAGCACCGCCAACTGGATAGCGCTCTGCTGCTGGCCGCCGATCAACAGCGCTATCTGAAGGCGTACAACCAGGCTGCTTCGGCGCTCAGTTGGGGCGTGGCGCAGTCCTGGCCCCGCAAGCGGTTAGGTGCCAACGGCTGGTGGTGCCAGCAAACCGAAGCGCTGCGCGCCTGCGCCAAATGGTCCGCCCAGGCGGGGATTGTGCTGGTGCGGGGTGACGGGGCGATGAGTGAAGGGGAGCCGTTGCGGTTATATCAATTGACCAAACCGGATGGCACGGGCAGTACCTTTGAGCTAAGGGCGGAAATCGGCGGTTGGCTGGATTTTTGCCCCGAAAAACGAGAAACGGACTGTGCGGATTAACGCGCGGGTGGCTCCCGCAGCAGAGCGATGGCGCCAACAGGGGTTCAGCCTGCCGGAAGTGCTGATTGCCGCATTGCTGTTCTCTGTGTCGCTGCTGGGATTGTTACAGTATCATCAGGTGCTGTTGCACTCTTTCCAGCGCCAGTGGCAGTATCGACAAGCCTGGTCGTTGGCGCACCAACAACTGGAAGTCTTTGCCGCCACCGGTCGCACGGATGCCGAACTGCTGTCGTTGCCGTCCGGGTGGCAGCGCGAGATGCGGCTGAACTCCCCGCAAGGCGCTTGCCAAAGGCTGACGGTGAGAATACAAACGCCTCAGCGGCAGTGGGCTGAATTGAACCGCTGGTACTGCATCGCCGGTAATCCGGCAGATATCATGTTTTAAGGGAGCACCCATGTTTAGGGTTTATCATTCCAATCAGCTGGATTTGCTGAAAACGCTGACCAGTACGTTGATAGCCAGAGAGCCATTGGCCGACCCTTTTCAACAGGAAGTGGTGCTGGTGCAAAGCCCCGGTATGGCGCAGTGGTTGCAGATGCAGCTCGCGGAACAGTTTGGCATCGCCGCCAATATCACCTTCCCACTGCCTGCAACCTTCATCTGGGAGATGTTCACCCGGGTTTTACCCGGCATCCCGAAAGAGAGCGCCTTCAGTAAAGACGCCATGACCTGGAAACTGATGTGGCTGTTGCCGGATCTGCTCACCCGGCCGGACTTTGCCCCGTTGCAACATTACCTCACCGACGACGGCGACAAGCGTAAAATTCATCAGCTTGCCGGCCGGGTGGCGGACCTGTTTGACCAATACCTGGTGTATCGCCCGCACTGGCTGGAAAGCTGGCAAAAGGGCGAAAGCATTGATGGGCTGGCGGAGGCCCAGCAATGGCAGGCCCCGCTGTGGGCGCGATTGGTCGAATATACCCACGAGTTGGGGCAGCCGGAATGGCACCGTGCAAACCTGTATCGTCGCTTTATCAGCGCGTTGGAAAAAACGGATCATTGCCCGGAAGGGTTACCGCCGCGGGTGTTTATCTGCGGTATCTCGGCGCTGCCGCCGGTATATCTGGAGGCCTTGCAGGCGCTGGGCCGCCATATTGATATTCACCTGATGTTCACCAATCCGTGCCGCTACTATTGGGGAGATATTCAGAGCCAATCATTCCTGGCGAAATTACAGAGCCGCAAGCGGCGCCATTATCAGGATAAAACGGAATACGCGCTATTCAGAGATCCCGATAACGCTGCTGCGCTGTTTAATGCGGAAGGCGAACAAGACCTGCCCAATCCGCTGTTGGCCTCATGGGGCAAGTTGGGGCGTGACCATCACTTTTTACTCTCGCAGATAGAATCCGCGCAGGAGGTTTTTGCGTTTGTAGATATCCCTGCGGACAACTTATTGCACGCCATTCAGCACGATATGCTGGAGTTGAAAAATAGCGCCGTCATCGGCACCACGCCGGAAACGCTGGAGAGCAGTAAGACCAAGCGCCGGCTTAATCTTGAAGACCGTTCTATCAGCCTGCACGCTTGCCACAGTCCGCAGCGCGAGGTGGAGGTTTTGCACGACCAACTGTTGACCATGCTGGCGGAAGATCCTGCGCTGACGCCGCGCGATATCATTGTCATGGTGGCGGATATCGACAGCTACACGCCTTATATTCAGGCGGTGTTCGGCAACGCCTCTCCAGAACGTTATCTGCCGTTTGCGATTTCTGACCGGAAGGCGAGCCAGGCGCACCCGGCGTTGCAGGCGTTCATCTCGTTGCTGGATCTGCCGCAGAGCCGTTTTACTTCGGAACAGGTGCTGGCGCTGCTGGAAGTGCCGGCGCTGGCGGCGCGTTTCTCGATCCAGGAAGAAGGGCTACGCCTGTTACGCCACTGGGTGGGGGAGTCCGGCGTCCGCTGGGGGCTGGATGACGACAACGTACGCGAACTGGATCTTCCGGCCACCGGCCAGCATACCTGGCAGTTCGGCATTACCCGAATGCTGTTGGGCTACGCGATGGATAGCAATGCCGGGGACTGGCAGGGCGTGCTGCCTTATGATGAATCGAGCGGGCTGGTCGCGGAGCTGGCGGGGCAGTTGGCCGAACTGTTGGCCTCCCTCAGCCGTTGGCGGCAACGCTTGACCGAGGCGCGTTCTTTGCCGGAGTGGCTGCCGCTTTGCCGCCAGCTGCTTGATACCTTCTTTGAACCGGACGGCGAAACCGAGGCGGCACTGGCGCTGATTGAGCAGCAGTGGAACAAAGTGTTCGAATATGGGCTGGCGGCGCGTTACCCCGATGAGGTACCGCTGACCATTCTGCGTGACGAACTGGCTGCGCGCCTCGATCAGGAGCGTATCAGTCAACGCTTCCTCGCCGGGCAAATCAATTTTTGTACGCTGATGCCGATGCGTTCCATTCCGTTCAAAGTGGTTTGTCTGCTGGGCATGAACGACGGAGTTTATCCGCGCACTTTGCCGCCGCTGGGTTTCGATCTGATGGCACAGCAGGTGAAGCGCGGCGATCGCAGCCGCCGTGATGACGATCGCTATCTGTTCCTGGAGGCGATTCTGTCGGCACAGCAGCGGCTGTATATCAGCTTTATTGGTCGCTCCATTCAGGATAACGGTCTGCGTTACCCTTCGGTGCTGGTGACCGAACTGCTGGAGTATCTGGAGCAAAGTTATTGCCTGCCGGGCGATGAGGCGCTGGACGCCGATGCCAGCGCACAGAAGGTCGGTAAACACTTGCTTAACTGGCACGCCCGCATGCCGTTCGCCGCCGAGAATTTTGTGCCCGGCACGGAAGCGCAAAGCTATGCCGCCGAATGGCTGCCCGCAGCCGTTGGACGCGGCGTGGCGCATCCACCGTTTAATCAACCGTTATTGCCTGATGAGCAGACCCAGATCTCGCTGGATGATTTGCTTCGGTTCTATCGCCACCCAATCCGCGCGTTCTTCCAACTGCGGCTGGGGGTCAGTTTTATCCTCGAAGAGACCGAATTGCCGGACGAAGAGCCCTTCATCCTGGATAATCTCAGCCGCTATCAGTTCAACAGCCAATTGTTGAATACCTTGATCGACGGCGAGGATGCCACCCGTTTGTTTCAGCGGGTGCGTGCCGCCGGTGGCTTGCCTTTTGGCCCTTTCGGCGAGATTTACTGGCAGAAGCAGCAAGAGGAGATGAGTGAACTGGCCGAACAGGTGCGTGCCGAACGCAGCGAGGGGCACAGTCTGGAGCTGGATATCGACATCGCCGGGGTGCATATCAGCGGCTGGCTGCATCAGGTACAGGAGGACGGGCTGTTGCGCTGGCGGCCGGCTACTCTGTCGGCGGTTGATGGAATACTGTTGTGGCTGGAACATCTGGCGTACTGCTGCGCCGGTGGCACGGGGGAAAGCCGCATTTATGGGCGCAAAGGCGCCGCGTGGCGTTTTGCCGCGTTAACCGCAGAGGATGCCCGTGAGCAGTTGGCAGAGCTGGTGGCGGGTTATCAGCGTGGTTTATGCCAGCCGTTGCTCTTGCTGAATAAAAGCGGTTGGGCGTGGCTGAGCCAGTGCTATCAACCGGAAACCCAGAGCATTGACTGGGATGAAGAGGTGCAAATCAAAGCGCGGGCCAAGCTGTTGCAAACCTGGCAGGGCGATCAGCGCATTCCTGGAGAAGGCGAAGACGCCTATGTCCAACGGGTATTCCGTCAGTTGGACAATGCCTGTTTAGAGCAAATTCTGGCCGAAACAGAACGTTACCTGTTGCCGGTGGTGAAGCATAATTTAGGCTGATCCCTTGGCATGACCTTAGGTCACATCCCTGGTGGTACTGATTGCCCTGAGGTGGTAAAAATAAGCAGGATTATATTCAACTATCGGGGTTAGCTCCGGTCTTACATAACGTACAGGTATATAGCCTTTTGTTGTGTTGTTTTGATGCACACCGTCAACGTCAGGGATTTGGCGTAGCGGTGTCAGAATAGGGGTTTATTTTGGATATGCGCAGACAGTTGGCCCGCATTACCGGGTTAGTATTCTTGGCCATGTGTTGGGCACCGTTGAGCTGGGCCGCACAGGGATGGCAACCGCTCGCGGACAAGATCAATAAAAGCGATCACGATCCACGTCAATATCAGGCGATCAAACTGGCAAACGGCATGACCGTGTTGTTGGTATCCGATGCTCAGGCGCCAAAATCGTTGGCGGCACTGGCGTTGCCGGTGGGATCGCTGGAAGATCCGAACAGTCAGCTTGGGCTGGCGCACTACCTGGAACACATGGTGCTGATGGGGTCCAAACGCTATCCGCAGCCGGAAAACCTGGCGGAGTTTCTGAAAAAACACGGGGGTAGCCATAACGCCAGCACTGCGTCTTATCGCACCGCGTTCTACCTGGAAGTGGAAAACGACGCGTTAGCGCCGGCGGTAGACCGCATGGCGGACGCCATTGCCGAGCCTCTGCTGGATCCCGGCAATGCCGATCGTGAACGTAATGCGGTCAATGCCGAGCTGACGATGGCGCGTTCACGCGACGGCATGCGCATGGCGCAGGTCGGGGCGGAAACGCTGAATCCGGCTCACCCGAGCGCGCGTTTCTCCGGCGGCAATCTCGATACCCTGAAGGACAAGCCGGGCAGCAAATTGCATGATGAGCTGACGGCATTTTACCAGCGTTATTATTCTGCCAACCTGATGATGGGCGTGTTGTACAGCAACCAGCCATTGCCGGAATTGGCCAAACTGGCGGCCAATACGTTTGGCAAAGTACCCAATCGCGAAGCCAGCGTGCCGCCAATTACCGTCCCGGCGGTCACCCCTGAACAGCAGGGGATCATTATCCACTATGTGCCGGCCCAGCCGCGCAAACAGCTGAAAGTCGAGTTCCGCATTGATAACAACAGCGCAGAATTCCGAAGCAAGACGGATACCTATATCAGTTATCTGATTGGCAACCGTAGCCAAAATACCCTGTCAGACTGGCTGCAAAAGCAGGGGTTGGCGGATGCAATCAACGCCGGGGCCGATCCGATGGTGGATCGCAACGGCGGGGTATTCTCCATCAGCGTCTCCCTGACCGATAAAGGCTTGGCCAAGCGTGACGAGGTGATAGCAGCCATTTTTAACTACCTGAAAATGCTGCGCAGCGAAGGCATCAAGCAAAGCTATTTCGATGAGATCTCCCACGTTCTCAACCTGGATTTCCGCTACCCGTCGATCACCCGCGATATGGATTACATCGAATGGCTGGTGGACACCATGCTGCGCGTGCCGGTAGAACACACGCTGGATGCGCCTTACCTGGCCGATCGCTATGACGCCAAGGCGATTGCCGAGCGTCTGGATGCCATGACGCCGCAAAATGCGCGCATCTGGTTTGTCAGCCCGAATGAGCCGCATAACAAGATGGCCTATTTCGTCAATGCACCTTATCAGGTTGATAAAATCGCGCCGCAGCGCTTCGAACAGTGGCAGCAGCTGGGCAAGGGGATCAGCCTCTCGTTGCCTGCGTTGAACCCGTATATTCCCGATGATTTTACCCTGAACAAACCGTCCCACGAGTTCAAGAAACCGGAAATGGTGGTCGATCAGCCGGGTCTGCGGGTGTTGTATATGCCGAGCCGCTACTTTGCCGACGAGCCTAAAGCCGATGTCACAGTGGCGTTCCGCAATGCAAAAACCATGGACTCTGCGCGCAATCAGGTGCTGTTCTCGCTGACCGACTATCTGGCGGGTATTTCTCTGGATCAACTGAGTTATCAGGCTTCGATTGGCGGGCTGAGCTTCTCGACTTCGCCGAACAATGGCCTGATGTTCAATGCCAACGGCTTTACCCAGCGCTTGCCGCAGTTGCTGACCTCACTGATTGAGGGGTATTCCAACTTCACGCCGACGGAAGATCAACTGGCGCAGGCCAAATCCTGGTATCTGGAACAGCTGGATTCGGCTGAGAAAGGAAAAGCGTTTGAGCTGGCGATCCAACCGGTGCAGATGGTTTCCCGTGTGCCTTACTCTGAACGTAGCGAGCGCCGCGAAGTATTGAAAACCCTGACGCTGAAAGATGTGCTGGCGTACCGCGACAGCCTGTTGGCCGACGCCACACCGGAGTTGCTGGTGGTGGGCAATATGAGCAAGCAGCAGGTGGATACCCTGGCCTCAACGCTGAAACACCGCCTGGGCTGCACCGGTATTGAATGGTGGCACGGCGAAGACGTTGAAGTGGCTAAAAAACAGCTGGCTAACCTGCAGCGTGCGGGCAGCAGCACCGATTCGGCGCTGGCGGCAGTCTATGTGCCGACCGGGTATGACGAAGTGACCGGCATGGCTTACAGCTCGCTGCTGGGGCAGATTATCCAGCCCTGGTTCTACAGCCAACTGCGTACTCAGGAACAGTTGGGTTATGCGGTCTTTGCTTTCCCAATGTCCGTGGGCCGCCAGTGGGGGATCGGCTTCCTGCTGCAAAGCAACAGCAAGCAGCCGGCGTATCTGTACCAACGCTACCAGGATTTCTACCCGAAAACCGAAAAGCGCCTGCGTGAAATGAGTGAGGCAGATTTTGAACAGTACAAGCAGGCGATGATCAACGAACTGAAACAGCGCCCGC
This sequence comes from Serratia sp. C2(1), assembly GCF_036352655.1. NCBI lineage: Bacteria > Pseudomonadati > Pseudomonadota > Gammaproteobacteria > Enterobacterales > Yersiniaceae > Serratia > Serratia sp. C2(1). The sequence goes on from NZ_JAZFBA010000004.1 coordinate 261,681, forward strand.
AAACCCTGAGCGAAGAAGCCAGCCGCTTTGCCAATGATTTCGATCGCGGTAATTTTACCTTCGATACCCGCGAGAAGCTGATTGAGCAGGTTAAGCAGTTGACGCCGACCAAGCTGGCGGATTATTTCCACCAGGCGGTCATTCAGCCGCAGGGGCTGGCGGTGCTGTCGCAGGTCAGCGGCAGCGGGCAAGAGAAAGCGGATTATGCCGTGCAGCAGGATTGGGTCTCCTATCCAAACGCTTCCGCACTGCAGCAAACTCTGCCGCGTAAGGTGGCGACACCATGACAGAGGCCGCCCCGCAGCGCCTTGATCCGCTGACGCTGCCGCTGTTTGGCGAACGGCTGATAGAAGCGTCGGCGGGGACCGGCAAAACCTTTACCCTCAGCGCACTGTATCTACGCCTGTTGCTTGGCCTGGGTCAGGGGGCGGCCTTTCCCCGGCCGCTGACGGTAGAGGAAATTCTGGTGGTGACCTTTACCGAGGCCGCCACCGAGGAGCTGCGTGGGCGTATTCGTAGCAATATCCATGCGTTACGCATTGCTTGCGTCCGCGGCCTCAGCAAGGATCCTTTATTGTCTGCGTTGATGGCGGAGATTGACGATTTGCCCGATGCCGCCGCGCAGCTATTGGCTGCCGAGCGGCAGATGGACGAGGCGGCGATCTACACCATTCACGGCTTTTGCCAGCGTATGCTGGCCCACAACGCCTTCGAGTCCGGCATTCTGTTTGAGCAAACGCTGGTGCAGGATGAACTGCCGCTGCGTCGCCAGGCCTGTGCAGACTTCTGGCGTCGCCATTGTTATCCGTTGCCATTGGGTGTCGCGCGGGCCGTGAGCCAGGAGTGGAGCGGTCCGGAGGCGTTGCTGGCGGATCTTTCCGGCTATCTGAGCGGCGAAGCGCCAACGCTGCGTCGGCCGCCGAAAGATGAAGAAACGGTATTGATGCGCCATGAGCAGATCGTGGCGCGAATTGATGCCATTAAAGCTCAGTGGCTGGCGGCTGCGGGGGAACTGGAGGCGCTAATCAGCCAGTCCGGCGTTGATAAGCGCAGCTACAGCAGCAAACACCTGCCTAACTGGTTGCATAAGGTGAGTGAATGGGTGGTGTTGGAAACCCAGGATTACCTGCTGCCGAAAGAGCTGGATAAATTCCGTCAGTCAGTGCTGCTGGATAAAACCAAAAAGGGCGAGCCGCCCCGCCATGAACTGTTTGTGGCGATAGATGAATTATTTGATGAACCGCTGACGCTGCGCGATTTGATTATGGCGCGGGCGCTGAGTGAGATACGTCTCTCCATTCAACAAGAGAAACGCCAGCGCGCCGAGCTGGGTTTTGACGATCTGCTAAGCCGGTTGGACAGCGCGCTGCAAAGTGAAGGCGGCGATCGGTTGGCGCAGGCGATTCGCCAGCGTTATCCGGTGGCGATGATCGATGAGTTCCAGGATACCGATCCACAGCAATACCGTATCTTCCAAAAGCTCTACGTCGGCCGGCCGGAATGCGGCCTGTTGCTGATAGGCGACCCAAAACAGGCCATTTACGCCTTCCGCGGTGCCGATATTTTTACCTATATGCGCGCCCGTTCTGAGGTAAGCGCCCACTACACGCTTGAGACTAACTGGCGCTCGTCCCCAGCAATGGTAGGTAGCGTTAACCATCTGTTTACTCAGGTGGAAAAACCCTTCCTGTTCGGTCAAATCCCCTTTATTGAGGTGGCGGCTGCCGAGAAAAATCGTGGGTTGGCTTTTGAGCTGCATAAACAGCCGCAGCCGGCGATGCAGTTTTGGTTGCAGCAGGGGGAAGGTGTTGGCGTTAGTGAGTACCAACAATTGATGGCGCGCCTGTGCGCCACGCAAATCCGGGACTGGCTCAGTGCGGGGCAAAGTGAACATGCCTGGCTGGTGGACGGCGATAAGCGGCGGGCGGTGCAGGCCTCCGATATTACCGTGCTGGTGCGTAGTCGTAATGAGGCGGCGTTGGTGCGTGATGCGCTCAGCGCCCTGGCCATTCCTTCGGTCTATTTGTCCAACCGCGACAGCGTGTTTGATACCCCGGAAGCCAAGGATTTGCTGTGGCTGTTGCAGGCGGTGCTGGCGCCGGAGCAGGAGCGCACGTTGCGCAGCGCCATGGCGACCGGTTTGATGGGGTTGGATGCGCAAGCGTTGGATGGCTTGAACCGCAACGAACGCGCCTGGGATTCGCTGGTGAATGAGTTCGATAAATACCGTACGCTCTGGCTGCGCCGCGGCGTGTTGCCCATGCTGCGTGAGGTGATGAATCAGCGCCATCTGGCGGAAAACCTGCTGGCCAGCCACGGCGGCGAGCGTCGGTTGACCGACATAATGCACTTGGGGGAGCTGTTGCAAGAGGCCTCTGCGCAGCTCGACAGCGAACATGCGCTGGTGCGCTGGCTGGCGCAGCAGATTGCCCAGCCAAATCGTCAGTCCGACAACCAGCAACTGCGACTGGAAAGCGATCGCCATCTGGTGAAGGTGATCACCATCCATAAATCGAAAGGGTTGGAGTTCGATCTGGTCTGGCTGCCGTTTGTCGGCAATTTCCGCCAGCAGCAGCAGGTGCTGTACCACGATCGGCAGAGTTTCCAGGCGCTGCTTGACCTCAACGCCAATGAAGAAAGTATCGAATGGGCGGAAGAAGAGAGGTTGGCGGAGGATTTGCGCCTGCTGTATGTAGCCTTGACCCGCTCGGTATACCACTGCAGCATCGGCATAGCGCCGTTGATTCAGGGTACGCGCAAGAAACAGGGTGATACCGATTTGCACCGCAGCGCGCTGGGTTACCTGGTGCAGGCCGGCCAGGCCGGGGATGCCGCCTGGCTGCAACAACGTCTGCAGCAGCTGGCTGGAGAGGGCATTGCGCTGTCGTTGGTGGAGCAACTGGATGAGCAGGCCTGGCTGCCCCAAGCGCCGGTGTTAACCGAACTGGCGGCAAAAAGCTTCACGCGCCCGGTGCAGGATTTCTGGCGGGTGACCAGTTACACCGGCCTGCAGCAACACGGCTCTGGCCTGATGCAGGATCTGCTGCCACGGCTGGATGTCGACGCTGCAGGCGAACAGGCGCTGGATAGTGAGCCAGCGCTCACACCGCATACCTTCCCACGCGGCGCGGCCCCGGGAACCTTCCTGCACAGCCTGTTTGAAACGCTGGATTTCACCCAACCTATTGATGAGCAATGGCTGTTTGAACAGTTGCAACAGCAAGGGTTTGCCGATCACTGGCAACCGATACTGCTGGCATGGATGCAGGTGTTGCTGAATGTCCCGCTCAATGATGCCGGCGTCACATTGTCAGCCTTGGTACCACAGCAGAAACAGGCTGAGCTGCAGTTTTATTTACCTATCGAAAGGCTATTGCAGGCACGTGAGTTGGATAAGTTGGTGAAAAAATACGACCCGCTTTCAGCTCGCTGTCCGGCGCTGGATTTCCAGCAGGTGCAGGGAATGCTGAAGGGGTTTATCGACCTGGTGTTCTGCTGGCAGGGAAAGTACTACCTGCTGGATTACAAATCCAACTGGTTAGGCGAGGACAGCAGCGCTTATACCCGGGCGGCGATGGAGCAGGCGATGGCGGAACACCGCTATGACCTGCAGTACCAGCTGTACACGCTGGCACTGCATCGTTATTTGCGCCATCGGTTGCCGGATTATGACTATCGGCGCGACTTCGGCGGAGTGATTTACTTGTTCCTGCGCGGAGTAGACGCACAGCACCCGGGCAACGGTATTTTCGCCTGTTGCCCAGATCCGCAGTTGGTAGAGGGTATGGACCGCCTGTTCAGCGGCGAAGCCATTACGGCGGAGGATGAACCATGATCGCTCTACTGGAGCAGGCGCAGGCACTTGGCGTGCTGCGTCCGCTGGACTTGCAGTTCGCCCGTATAGTGGCCGGGGAGAAAGAGCCGGATATTCTGCTGGCCGCAGCTTGTCTCAGCGCGGAGGCAGGCGCCGGCCATGTTTGCCTGATGCTGGAGCAGTTGCTGCCGGAAAACCTGTTTGAGGGGCGTCAGCCGGAACTGGCGCAGGCCGTATGGCTGGCGGCCGGGCAACCGGATATTGCCCGCTGGCAGCAGCGTCTGGCGGCCAGTACGGCAGTGGGTGACGGCAGCAGTGCCATGCCCATGGTGTTGCAACAGCAGCGTTTGTACCTGCAGCGCATGTGGCAGAACGAAGGCGAGGTGGCGGCGTTTATCAGCAGTGACAGTATCCATCAGGCGGTTGATGAACCTGAACTGCGCGCCATCCTCGATCGGCTGTTCGGCGAGGCGACGAATGAGCCGGACTGGCAGAAAATTGCCGCCGCAGTGGCCGCGACACGGCGTATTGCGGTGATTTCAGGTGGACCGGGCACCGGCAAAACCACCACCGTCGCCAAATTGCTGGCGGCGCTGGTACAGCTTGCCGAGGGCAGGCGTTTGCGCATTCAACTGGCGGCACCCACCGGCAAGGCGGCGGCGCGTCTGACCGAATCGCTAGGCAGCGCCGGCAGGCAGTTGGCGTTAACCCCGGAGCAACGCGCGCTGTTCCCTACAGATGCGTCGACGCTGCACCGCCTGCTGGGCGCTCAGCCCAATAGCCAGCGCATGCGTTATCATCGCGGCAATCCGCTGCATCTGGATGTGCTGGTGGTGGACGAGGCTTCAATGGTCGATCTGCCGATGATGGCACGTCTGATTGCCGCATTGCCCCTGCAGGCGCGGGTGATTTTCCTTGGCGACAGGGATCAACTGGCGTCAGTAGAGGCCGGGGCTGTGCTGGGGGATATCTGCCGTTTTGCCGAGCAGGGATACAGCGCTGCGCGTGCAGAACAACTCACCCGTCTGACCGGCTGTCTGGTGCAAGGGCAAAGCGCGCAGTCGGAGGCTGCGGTGCGAGACAGTCTGTGCCTGCTGCGCAAAAGCTATCGTTTTGATGCCGATTCCGGCATCGGTCAATTGGCCTTTGCGGTGAATGCCGGTGACGGCAAGGGGGCGGCTTGGGCGCTCAGTGGCAGCTTCAGTGACGTTGCGGGTTACCCTTTGGCAGAAACGGAAGACTATCAGGCACTGTTGAACGCCTGTGTAGCAGGCTATGGCGATTATTTGCAACGGGTTGCTGCCAGAGCGGATGCGGGAGAGGTATTGGCGGAATTTGGCCGTTTCCAGGTGCTTTGTGCGCTGCGCGAAGGGCCATTCGGTATCGCCGGGCTGAACGAGCGTATCGAGGCGGGGTTGCAACGGGCCGGGTTGATCCAGCGTACGCCAGGGGCCTTGGGGCGTTGGTATCCTGGTCGCCCGGTGATGATTGGCCGCAACGACAGTGCACTGGGGTTGTTTAACGGCGATATCGGCATCGCCCTGCGCGATGAAAGCGGTGAGCTGCGCGTGCACTTCCAGTTGCCGGACGGTAGCATCAAGTCGGTGCAACCAAGCCGTTTACCGGCGCATGAAACCGCCTATGCGATGACGGTGCATAAGTCTCAGGGGTCGGAATTTGATCATACGGTGCTGGTGTTGCCCAATCACTTCTTGCCGGTACTGACCCGCGAATTGGTGTATACCGCTATCACCCGAGCTCGCAGGCAGCTTTCGCTGTATGCCACCGATGCCGTGCTGATGCGGGCGATCCGTACGCCAACCCAACGCCGCAGCGGGTTGGCGGAGCGCTTGCAGATAACGACATAAAGCGAAACGGGTACAGCCTATCCTGGGGCCTTAAAATTGCAGCCAGCAGCGCTGCAGCTTGAAAGACGAGGGGAATCGGCTGAACCCGCAGAGGGTTACAAGTCCGCCAGCAGAATCTTCGAGCGGCGTTGGTAGTTGTACAGCGCCTGTTTTTGCATCGGCAGCACGTCCACTTCCGCCGGCGTGAAACCGCGCTCCTGGAACCAGTGGATGCTGCGTGTGGTCAGCACGAACAGCTTTTGCAAACCCATCTGGCGCGCCTGGCTTTCCACCCGTTGCAGCAGCATTTCACCGCGTGATGAACTGCGGTAGTCCGGATGTACCGCTACGCAGGCCATCTCGCCGATTTTCTCTTCCAGGAACGGATACAGCGCCGCACAGGCGATGGTTAGATTATCGCGCTCAATAATAGTGAATTTGTCGATCTCCATCTCCAGCTGTTCACGGGAGCGGCGCACCAGAATACCCTGTTGCTCAAGTGGGCGGATCAGTTCCAGAATGCCGCCGATATCGTTAATGGTCGCCCGGCGCACCTGTTCGGCGCTCTCCATGACGATCTGGGTGCCGATACCGTCGCGTGAGAACAACTCTTGCACCAGTGCGCCGTCTTCCTGATAGCTGATCAGGTGGCTGCGGCGCACGCCGCTGCGACAGGCCTTCACCGCACCGCGCAGGAAACGTACGGTGCCTGAATGGTAATCGCCGCTGGCTTCGCGTTCTTCGATGCGTTTCTGCGCGTCATTGGGGAACAGCTCGGAAATGATATTGCCATCCTGATCGGTGACGCCCTGCGACGAGCAGAACCCGATCATTTTTTCCGCCTTCAGCTTGATGGCCAATTGGGTCGCCACTTCTTCTGACGTCAGGTTAAAGCTTTCGCCGGTAACGGAAACGGCGACCGGGCCGATCAGCACTATGGCATTACTGTCGAGTTGACGGTGGATCGCTTCTTCATCTATACGGCGAATACGGCCGCTGTGGCAGTAATCCACGCCGTCATCAATCCCTAACGGCTGGGCAATGATAAAGTTGCCGCTGACCACGTTGATGTGCGCGCCCTGTAGTGGCGTATTGTTGAGGCTCATCGACAGCCGTGCGGTGATGTCCAGTTGCAGCAGGCCCGCCGCTTGCTTAACCAGCTCAAGCGTGTGGGCGTCGGTGACCCGGGTATGTTTGTGATAAATAGGTTCGTAGTTATGCTGCGCCAGATTGCTGTCGATCTGCGGCCGTGCGCCATAGACCACCACCAAACGAATCCCCAGGCTATGCAGCAGCCCGATATCGTTGACGATGTTGGAGAAATTCTCATGCTCTATGGCCTCTCCCCCAAGCATGACGACAAACGTCTTGCCGCGGTGGGCGTTGATATAGGGAACTGAGTGACGGAATCCTTGAACAAGCTCGGTACTACGTTCCTTCACGGCAAAACCTCTTTTGCATATTTATACGATATTTTTGTATTTTTATTCTTTTATTGCCCCGATGGCAAGCGGGAAATTGTCTGTATTTATTTGCGGAAGGGGGGAATCGGTTAATAAATTGAAAAACCTTGGAAAGATTTTCTGATGACAGCGCCAGGAGGATTCGTTAAAGTTTTTGCCATTCCCGTTTTATCGGCGTTTTTTCATCTGTTTTAACCTGTTATCACTGCCGGAGTCGCATGCCAAACTCAAATCACAATCTGGGCCGCCGTCGTATATTGCAGGGGGTTGCCGCCAGTTGGTTGCTGAGTGTGAGTCGCGTAGGCTTCGCCGCATCATCGCATGTGATTGCCGTGCGCGTTTGGCCTTCTTCTACTTATACCCGCGTGACGCTCGAATCAAACACCGAACTGAAATACAAACAGTTTGCGCTGACCAATCCCGATCGCGTGGTGGTGGATATCGAAGGGGTCCATCTCAATAGCGTATTGAAGGGCATTGTCGGCCAGGTTCGCGCTGACGATCCCTATTTGAAACAGGCGCGAGTCGGTCAGTTTGATCAAAACACCGTTCGGCTGGTGCTGGAACTTAAGCAGAGCGTCAGTCCCCATATGTTTACTCTGGCGCCGGTACCGGAATATCGCAACCGTCTGGTGATGGATCTGTATCCCAGCAAGGGCGGCACCGGCGAAGACTATGATCCGCTCTTGGCATTACTGGAAGATTACAACAAGGGCGATCTCGAGCGCACTTTGCCGGCGGAGGCGCCGCAGGCCGGCAAGGCGGGGCGCGATCGGCCTATTGTCATCATGCTGGATCCCGGCCATGGCGGCGAGGATCCGGGGGCGATTGGCAAATTCAAAACGCGCGAGAAGGACATCGTATTACAGATTGCCCGCAAACTGAGCGCGTTAATCAAGCGCGAACCGAACATGAAAGTGTTTATGACGCGCAATGAAGATGTGTTCATTCCGCTGAAGGTGAGGGTGGCGAAGGCGCGCAAGCAGCGTGCCGATCTGTTCGTTTCTATCCATGCCGATGCCTTTACCAGCCAGGCCGCACGCGGATCTTCGGTCTTTGCGCTGTCGACCAAGGGCGCCACCAGTTCGGCGGCGAAATTCCTGGCGCAAACTCAGAACGAATCGGACCAAATCGGCGGCGTAAGCAAAAGTGGCGATCGCTATCTGGATCACACCATGTTTGATCTGATACAGACCGCAACCATTAACGATAGCCTGAAATTCGGCAAGGAAGTGCTGAACCGGATGGGCAAAATTAACCGTTTGCACAAGAATCGTGTCGATCAGGCCGGTTTTGCAGTGTTAAAGGCGCCGGACATTCCTTCGATCCTGGTTGAGACGGCGTTTATCAGCAATATAGAAGAAGAGCGCAAGCTGCGTACCAGCCATTTCCAGCAGCAGGTGGCGGAATCCATTCTGGCGGGTATCAAGGCGTATTTCGCCAACGGCGGCGCGGCGGCACGCGGATAAGGTTTACGCAGAGACGGCTGGGCGGGCACCCGGCCGGGTTTTGGCAGATTTCAGATACAAAAAAACACCCGTTAAGGTGCTTATTTGTAGTCATCAAGATTGGTTGCGGAGGCCGGATTTGAACCGACGACCTTCGGGTTATGAGCCCGACGAGCTACCAGGCTGCTCCACCCCGCGTCCGTCTTAATGCTTGTATTATCGAAACCCAACATTCATGTGATACCGCTGGTACAGTATCGGTTGGTTGCGGGGGCCGGATTTGAACCGACGACCTTCGGGTTATGAGCCCGACGAGCTACCAGGCTGCTCCACCCCGCGTCCGTATAATACTTTTTTCATCGAATCCCAACCTTTACGTGATACTGCTGATGCAGTATCGGTTGGTTGCGGAGGCCGGATTTGAACCGACGACCTTCGGGTTATGAGCCCGACGAGCTACCAGGCTGCTCCACCCCGCGTCCGATGGAAGCGCACTATACTCTCCGTGCATTTTGTTGCAACCCTTTTTGCAATTAATTGAGTTAAAGCCATCTTTATGCTGAATTAGTCCGCAATTTGCGTTCTTTTTCATCATTATCAGCCGTGCGGGTTTTTTTATTTGCGGCGATTCCCTTATCTATGGGTGTTTGTTATCGTTCGCCGGTAGATCATATCTGTTTGAGAGTGTGCGCGATGAAAGGACGTTGGGGCAAATACCTGCTGGGCGGGTTGATGGTAGCGGTATTGGCTGGCTGTTCGTCAAAGCCGACCGACCGGGGACAGCAGTATAAAGATGGCCGTCTGGAGCAGTCGCTGGAGTTGGTGAATCAACCCAATGCCAAAGGCGTACCGGTGAACGCCAAGGATTACTCGAATCAGCTGATGGAGATTCAATACGCTTCTCCTTCACTGTTTAATCGCAATAACACCACCTTTCAGGCAGTGCAAAGCTGGATGGCCGCGGGTGCCGATACCCGTCAACTGAACCAATACGGTCTCAGCGCCTATCAAATGGAAGGCGTGGACAACTACGGTAACGTGCAGTTCACCGGCTACTATACGCCGGTCGTGCAGGCGCGTTATACCCAGCAGGGGGAGTTCCGCTACCCGTTGTACCGCATGCCGCCAAAAGGCAAAGGCCGCCTGCCGGATCGCGCGGGCATATACTCGGGCGCGCTGGATGACCGTTATATCGTCGCTTACACCAACTCGCTGATGGACAACTTTATGATGGAAGTCCAGGGCAGCGGGTATGTGGATTACGGCAATGGCCAGCCGCTGGTGTTCTTCGGCTACGGCGGCAAGAACGGCCACGCTTACCGTAGCATCGGTAAAGTGCTGATCGATCGCGGCGAAGTGGCCAAAGCGGATATGTCTATGCAGGCGATTCGCCAATGGGCCGATACCCACAGCGCTGCAGAAGTGCGTGAGCTGCTGGAGCAGAACCCTTCCTTTGTGTTCTTCCGTCCGGAGGCTTTTGCGCCGGTGCGCGGTGCCAGTGCGGTACCTTTGATTGCCAAAGCCTCGGTAGCTTCCGACCGTTCACTGATCCCGGCAGGGACCACGCTGCTGGCAGAAGTGCCTCTGCTGGACAACAAGGGTAAATTCACGGGAAAATATGAGATGCGCCTGATGGTGGCTCTGGACGTGGGCGGCGCTATCAAAGGCCAGCACTTCGATATGTACCAGGGCATCGGGCCGGACGCCGGCCACTCGGCGGGGTATTACAACCATTACGGCCGAGTTTGGGTGCTGAAAGGCGGTAACACCGGCACGCCATTGTTCACCAGCCAGACCTCTTCCGCTAACGGCGGTTCGTTGTTGGTCACCCGCTGACGACAATAAGTCATAGGGTACGCCGATAATGACCCGCAAGGGCCGGATCTTCCGGCCCTTATCATTTGCATTGTTAAGGTAAGTAAAGCGTTATGAGCACAGCCTATTCTGAAGCCTATCTGCAGCGTTTTGGCGGCACGGCACGTTTGTACGGTCAGCAGGCGCTGGCGCTGTTTGCCCAGGCGCATGTGTGCGTGATTGGCATCGGCGGCGTGGGTTCCTGGGCGGCAGAGGCCCTGGCCCGCACCGGTATCGGCGCCATTACGCTGATCGATATGGATGATGTCTGCGTCACCAATACCAACCGCCAGATCCATGCATTGCGTCAGCATGTTGGCCAGTCAAAGACAGAGGTGATGGCGGAGCGCATTCTGGCGATCAACCCTGAATGCCGGGTGACCTGCGTCGACGACTTTATTACTGCGGACAATGTGGCTGAGCTGCTGAACAACAATTTCAGCTATGTGATCGACGCGATTGACAGCGTACGACCGAAGGCCGCGCTGCTGGCTTATTGCCGCCGTTACAAGATCCCGGTGGTCACTACCGGCGGCGCGGGCGGGCAAATAGATCCGACGCAGATTGCGGTGGCCGATTTGGCGAAGACCATTCAGGATCCGCTGGCCGCCAAGCTGCGCGAGCGGTTGAAGAATGATTTCAACGTGGTGAAGAACAGTAAGGGCAAGCTTGGCATCGATTGCGTGTTTTCCAGTGAACCGCTGGTGTACCCGCAACCGGACGGTACGGTTTGCGCATCACGCAGCACCGCAGAAGGACCGAAAAGAATGGATTGCAGCGCGGGATTTGGCGCGGCGACCATGGTTACCGCTACCTTCGGCTTTGTTGCCGTGTCCCACGCTTTGAAGAAAATGGTAGCGAAAGCCGCGCGTCAGGCATAACGGGCAGCGATTGTTTTCACCCCGGTGGCCAGCGCTTCCAACCCGCTGGCGCGAGTGGCGCTAAGCTGGGCACGCAGCGCCAGTTGCTCAAACAGCGCCAGCGGATCCATTGCCGCTATTTGCTGCGGCGTTTTACCTTCCACTGCCGTCAGCACTATCGCCAGCAGACCGCGTACTATGCGGCCTTCGCTGTCGCCATAAAAATGCAGCGTGCCGTCAGCCAACAATTGATGCCCCAGCCAGACGCGATTTTCACAGCCACTGAGTTCCATTTCTGCCGTGCGTAACGACTCTGGCAGCGGCGGCAGTTGTTTCGCCAGCATAATCAGTTGGCGATAGCGATCTTCCCACTGCTTCAGCGCGGTAAATTTTACGATCAGCGCTTCGGCGGTAATTTCGTTGCCAAAGGGATGTGGGGCAAGCATAGCGTCTCCGAAATTAATTTAGTCGGCCAGCAGATCGATGGCGTTGATCAGCGCTGTCACCAGGGTTTCAACATCTTCCGTACTGTTGTAAGGCGCAAATGACGCGCGCAGTGTACCGCTGACTCCCAACGCCGCCATCAGCGGCTGGGCACAGTGCTGGCCGGCGCGCAGCGCGATACCTTGCTCTGCCAATAGGGTGACGATATCGCTGTGATGAATGCCGACAATATCAAACGCCAGCAGGCTGGAACCTGAACAGCGGAAGCTGCGAAAGCCCGGTAACTGCGCCAGCCGTTGCTCGGCCAGATCGGCCAAATCGCGGCTGTAGCGCTCGGCGCCTGCTCTATCCTGAGTGCCAAGCCATTCCAGTGCCGCGGCCAGCCCCAGTACGCCGGCGATATTGGGTGTGCCGGCCTCAAAGCAGTGCGGCGGTTTTTGTGGTGTAAAGCCCTCGAATGACGCCTGGGTCACCATTTTACCGCCACCTTGCCACGGCACCATCTGTGCCAGTAATTCGCTTTTCCCGTACAGCGCGCCGATGCCGGTCGGGCCATAGAGTTTGTGACCGGAGAAGGCGTAAAAATCGATATCAAGCCGCTGAACGTCGGCCGGGCAGTGCACTATGCCCTGCGCTCCGTCGATCATCACGCGCGCGCCGACGCCGTGGGCCAGAGTGATGGCTTGTGCCAGATCCGGGCAACCGCCGGTGACGTTGGACATTTGCCCCAGCGCCAACAGCCGGGTTTTATCGTTGAGCAGCCTGGGTAGCTGTGCCAGGTCCGGCAGGCGATCGGCACCAAGCGGCAATTTAACCACCCGCGCGCCAGTTTGTTCCGCCACCATCAACCAGGGGATCAGGTTGGCGTGGTGTTCGGCTTCGCTCACCAGAATTTCGTCACCCGGTTGCAGCCGGGGGCGGGCATAGCTTTGCGCCACCAGATTGATTGCCTCGGTGGTGCCGCGTACCCAAATAATGTCATCGGCCGTGGGGGCATTGATCAGCGTAGCGACCTGCCGGCGCGCCTGTTCGAAGCGGGCGGTCAAATCCTGCGCCGCGCGGTGTTGGCTGCGATGCACAGTGGCGGCGTCGTCACGGTAAAACTGCTGCGTCGCCGCGATAACCGCCAGCGGTTTCAACGCGGTGGCGGCGCTGTCGAGATAACTTCCCGCCTGCTGCAGGGCCGGAAACTGATTACGAAAATCGGTGGGATTAAAAGGTGTCATACCCTGATTGTCACTGGCTGAGTCAATGGGTGATCCTGTCCTATTTTTTCGTCGGAGACAAGTTCTCCCGTCCATTCGGACTTATCGCCTGGAAATCTCTCATAAGTTTGTTATGCTATTAAGTGCCTACCAAGTAATGGCGTTAAATAACATAAAAGGTTTTTTACAGCATTTTTATCTACAAGGAGTCCGCAATGAAGAAAACAGCCGCAGTTATTTCTGCTCTGATGCTAACGTTTACCCTGGCCGCATGTTCCAGCAATTACGTAATGCATACCAATGATGGACGCACCATTGTCGCTGACGGAAAACCAAAGGTGGATAACGACACAGGCATGATCAGCTATAAAGACGCCAACGGCGTTGAACAGCAGATCAACCGTTCAGACGTGAAAGAGATGGTTGAAAGCAACCAGTAACCTCGTCAAAAAACGGGCAAAAAAAAGCACCGCAAATATTGCGGTGCTGCATAAAATCACTATGGACAGACAGGGTAAATGTACAGGAAGTGAAAAAACAGTAGCTTAGCTACCATGTCTGGATTGCCAGACAATTTGCAAACACAACATCACAACCACAAGCCAAAAGTTCATCGGCGTCCTCGACACCCACTCCCTTTTCGTTCCGGCCCGGGAAGTGCCGCCACTATAGGTATTTGCTGGCGCATGCTCAACGGACAATTTATAATGGCTCGGATTAAAAAAACTAATGATAGCGGTTTGCTGTCGTGGACCTGTAAGTTGGTACACAACGCCGCCTGATTTTTTATGCCGAATCATTCGGAATATTGTTACACAAAAGTAGCTAATAAATGTCTAAACGCTTACCACCTCTCAATGCGCTGCGGGTCTTCGACGCGGCTGCCCGCCACCTGAGTTTCACCAAAGCGGCAGAAGAGTTGTTCGTTACCCAGGCCGCCGTGAGCCACCAGATCAAGTCTCTGGAGGACTTCCTCGGCCTGAAACTGTTTCGGCGGCGCAATCGTTCGCTGCTGTTGACGGAAGAAGGGCAAAGTTATTACCTGGATATCAAGGAAATCTTCTCTTCGATCACCGAGGCTACCCGCAAGTTGCAGGCGCGGAGTGCCAAGGGGGCATTGACCGTCAGTTTGCCCCCGAGTTTCGCCATTCAGTGGTTGGTGCCGCGGCTCTCTGGCTTTAACTCAGCTTATCCGGGGATCGACGTGCGTATCCAGGCTGTGGACCGCGAGGAAGATAAGCTGGCGGATGATGTCGATGTGGCGATTTTCTATGGCCGCGGCAACTGGCCAGGCGTGCGCGCCGAGCGTTTATATGCGGAATATCTGTTGCCGGTGTGTTCACCCAGCCTGCTGACCGGGGAACATGCGTTAAAAGTGACGGACGATCTGGCTTATCACACGCTACTGCACGATACTTCACGCCGCGATTGGCTGGCCTATACGCGTCAGTTGGGATTGCAGCACATTAATGTGCAACAGGGGCCGATTTTCAGCCACAGCGCAATGGTGGTTCAGGCTGCGGTTCATGGTCAGGGAGTCGCACTGGTGAACAACGTTATGGCGCAGACCGAAATCGAAGCCGGGCGGCTGGTTTGCCCGTTTAACGATGTGCTGGTCAGTAAAAACGCTTTTTATCTGGTATGCCATGACAGCCAGGCAGAACTGGGTAAAATAGCCGCCTTTCGTCAGTGGATCCTGGCTCGGGCAGCCAGCGAGCAGGAGAAATTCCGCTTTCGCTATGAACAATAAGGCTGGCCGCCGCTCTGCCGCAGCCGGTTTTCTTCAATAAGGTAAATAACGATGAGCAGTCGCTCAATGCTGATTTTTGCTGCTATCAGCGGCTTTGTATTTGTTGCCCTGGGTGCGTTTGGCGCACATGTATTAAGCGGCACGCTGGGCGCTAACGAGATGGCCTGGATCCGCACCGGGCTGGATTATCAAGGGTTCCATACCCTGGCGATCCTGGTGCTGGCGGTGGCGATGCAACGCCGCGTCAGCCTGTGGTTTTATTGGAGCGGGGCGCTGTTGGCGCTCGGCACCGTACTGTTCAGCGGCAGTCTGTACTGTCTGGCGCTGTCGCACCTGAAGGTTTGGGTCTATATCACGCCGGTTGGCGGCGTGTGCTTCCTGATCGGTTGGGCATTGATGTTGATTGGCGCTTTGCGTCTGAGGAAAAAGGCCGAGCGCCATGAATAAGCTTGCGTTGTATTGCCGTCCTGGTTTTGAAAAAGAGTGTGCGGCGGAAATTACCGCCAAGGCTGCCGAGCTGGAAGTCTTTGGTTTTGCCCGGGTAAAAGATAACAGCGGCTACGTGCTGTTCGAGTGCTATCAGCCGGATGACGCCGACCGCCTGGCGCGGGAAATCCCGTTCCGTGAACTGATTTTTGCCCGTCAGATGCTGGTGGTTGGCGAGCTGCTGCGCGACCTCCCGCCGGAAGATCGTGTGTCACCGATTGTCGGCATGCTGATTGGCGTGGTCGATCGCGGCGGCGAGCTGCGAGTGGAAGTGCCGGACACCAACGAAAGCAAAGAGCTGATGAAGTTCTGCCGTAAACTGACCGTGCCGCTGCGTGCCGCAATGCGTGAGCAAAAGGTGCTGATGGCGCGCGAGAACGCGACCCGTCCGGTGGTTCACGTGTTCTTTATCGCACCGGGTTGCTGCTATGTCGGCTACTCCTTCAGCAACAACAATTCGCCGTTCTATATGGGTATTCCGCGCCTCAAGTTCCCATCTGACGCGCCGAGCCGCTCTACGCTGAAACTGGAAGAGGCGTTCCACGTGTTCATTCCTGCCGATGAGTGGGACGAACGTTTGAGCAGTGGTATGCATGCGGTCGATCTGGGGGCTTGTCCGGGCGGTTGGACCTATCAACTGGTGCAACGCAGCATGATGGTGCATGCGGTGGATAACGGGCTGATGGCGCAGAGCCTGATGGATACCGGGCAGGTTACGCATCACCGCGCCGACGGTTTCAAATACGAACCGAGCAGCAGCAAGATTTACTGGCTGGTGTGCGACATGGTGGAGAAACCGGCCAAGGTGACCAGCCTGATGATCCAGTGGTTGGTCAAAGGTTGGTGCCGTGAGGCGATTTTCAACCTGAAGCTGCCGATGAAAAAACGTTACGAAGAGGTTTCGCAGAATCTGCAGACCATCAAGGAAGCGTTGGACGCGGTTGGCATCAGTTCAGAAATTCATGCCAAACAGCTGTATCACGATCGTGAAGAAGTCACGGTACATGTGCGCCGTATGTGGTCGGCGGTGCCGGGGCGTCGCGACGAGCGCGAATAATTGACCGGGCGCTGCTTGCAGTGCCTTTAGCTAACCGGTAACCGCAGCTGCTGCAGGTTACCGGTTAACGTCAAATCGGTGCGCAGCGTGGCGACCTTTTTACTGACGTAAGCCATGTCGCGGTGTTGTTGCAACTTGCCGCGCCATTTTTCCGCCACCTGTTCCAGATCCTGATACAGCCCATCCAACGTACCTGCCTGTTGTAACAACAATACCGCCGTTTTCGGCCCGATACCGGCCACGCCAGGGATTTTACTGCTGCTTATTCCTGCCAGCCCCCAGTAATCCGCCAATTGCTGCGGTGCTACCCCGAACTCCTGCTGCACAAAGGGCATGTCCAGCCAGCGTTTCTGGAAGTAATCGCGGATCTGTACGCTGGGCGCCAACAGTTGGCAATAGCCTTTGTCGGTAGACACTATCGTCACCTGATGGCCGCCGCCGGCGACCTTGGCCGTCAGCGTTGCCGCCAGATCGTCCGCCTCATTGCTTGGCGAATGCCAACAGGCGACGCCGAGCGCTTCGAATGCCTGCCGCAGCTGTGGCATTTCCTGCTGTAAGTTTTCCGGCATCGGCGAGCGTCCGGCTTTGTAGTCGGGCAGAATTTGGTGACGCCAGCTTTCACTGCGGTCATCTTCGTCGAACACCGCCACCGCGTGGGTTGGCCGGCTGTGCTGGATCAACTGTTGCAGCGCATGCTGGCAGGCATTCACGCAGGGAGAACCCTGCACGGCGTGGATGCGGCGAATTAAGTTCAGGGCGTCAACAATCAGTAGGTGTATAGGCATTTATTCGTCGTCTTTCAAGCCGCAGCGTTGTTGACTTCACGTATCCACCTCAGTTTCTGCAGGGGGCGAATATATTCGCCCCGACCAATACGGGCACTGCATATAGTGCCCCTGCAACACCTGAGTACGTTTGCCGCCTGGCTGCAACTTGAAATCCAGAGAGGAGAGGCGGAGTAAAGTCAGATAGATAAAAGAAGGGCGGCTTTTAGCCGCCCGGAGATATCAGGCTACGATTTCATAGCAGGGAACATAGGCGCTGCCCGGTAGCTTCATGCGGTGCTGAGCGACAAAGCCCTGCAACAGGCTGTCCATTTGTTTCATCATCTGCGGTTCGCCGTGCAGCTTGTACGGGCCGAATTGCTCGATGGCATGAATGCCATTTTCCTTCACGTTGCCGGCCACAATGCCGGAGAACGCGCGGCGCAGCGCAGCGGCCAGCTGTTCGGCCGGCTGGTTCGGATACAGATTGAGATTCGCCATGTTTTCGTGACTCGGCTCAAACGGCAGTTGCAGATCGGGTGCGATGCGGATCGACCAGTTAAAACTGTAAGCATCACCGGTGTTGCGACGATTCTCTTTCACCAGCGGCATGGCTTTTTTCATCTGTCGTGCCACTTCGGCCGGATCGTCGATGATGATGGTGTAATGACGACGCGCTTCATCACCCAAGGTATTCATAATGAACTCGTCCAGCACGCGGAAGTAATCTGCGCTCTCTTTCGGCCCGGTGAGGATCAGCGGCAATACCTGTTCGCTGTTTTCCGGATTCATCAAAATACCCAGCAAGTACAGCAGCTCTTCAGCCGTGCCGACGCCACCCGGGAAAATGATGATACCATGGGCGATACGTACAAAGGCTTCCAGACGTTTTTCGATGTCCGGCATGATCACCAGCTCATTGACCAGCGGGTTAGGCGGCTCGGCGGCGATGATCGACGGTTCGGTCATGCCGATAAAACGGCTGTTGCGGTAGCGCTGTTGCGCATGGCCCACAGCGGCGCCTTTCATCGGCGCTTCCATCGCTCCCGGCCCACAGCCGGTGCAGATATTCAGCTCGCGCAGGCCAAGCTGGCTGCCGACCTTACGGGCATACAGGTATTCGTTTTCATTGATGGAGTGGCCGCCCCAGCACACCACCAAATTCGGATCTTCATCGAGATGCAGTGCACGGGCGTTGCGCAGGATGGAGAATACCAGGTTGGTGATGTGCGCCGAATTTTCCAGGTTCAGATGCTGGAAACGACCGGCGCTGTCGATCTGGCCGTGAACGAACAGGATATCGCGCAGCACGGCAAACAGGTTGGCCTGCAGAGAGCGGATAATTCTGCCGTCGACAAAGGCGTCTTCCGGCGGATTAACCAACTCGAGTTTGACCCCGCGCTCACGGCGCAGGACATTGATGTCAAAGGTTTCATAGCGCGAAAGCAGCTGCTTGCTGTTGTCGGTTTGGCTGCCGGAATTCAACACGGCCAGCGAACAGTTGCGGAACAAACGGTACAGATCGCTGCTGGCGGTGCGCTTCAGCATGTCTACTTCCAGCTGCGACAGCAAATCCATAGAGCCAAGCGGGCTGATGTGTGTAATCAAGGTAACTCCTTTGCACCCGAAACGGGGCAGTAGTAATCCATACGCAGCAGAACAGCATCTCGTTATTGTTAGCGCACTGCGGTCAATGACTGGCCGCAGCCTTTCTTAACCTTACCGCCGTCCCCTGATTTTTACCAATACAAACCGCTCGTTAGCTTAGTTGTTGAGCAATGCTTCGCACTATTGGCGCGCCAGACGGCCATGCGACGGAACAAAGTCAAGGTTACTGCGCCAGGGATTGATGTCCAGCCCGCCGCGACGGGTGTAGCGGGCATACACCGACAGGCTTTCTGGCCGGCAATAGCGCATCAGATCGTTGAAGATGCGCTCGACGCACTGTTCGTGAAATTCATTGTGATGACGGAAGGACACCAGATAGCGCAGCAGCGCTTCACGATCGATTTGCGCGCCACGATACTGGATTTGCACCGATCCCCAGTCGGGTTGGTTGGTGATCAGGCAGTTTGACTTCAGCAGATGGCTGACCAGCTGCTCTTCAACCTGACGGGTGCCGGTGGCGTTCAGCAGGTAATCGGCGTTGAACTCGTAGTTATCGATACGGATGTTTTGATGATCGATGCACTCTCCGTCCAACCGGGCGATCGGGCTGCCTTCCACCTGATCGAGGCTGAACAAGGCGACGCTGACGTCGCCCTGCGCACAGGCGGAAAGATCGCGTTGCAGCGTGCTGCGCACGGTCTCCCAATCCGTAAATGGGGTCTGGTTAAAGCTGTTGAGGTAAAGCTTGAAACTTTTGGATTCAATCAGGTTGATGCTGTTGGCGTTGAGGCTAATCTCGCCCACCGCGACCTGCGGCAAGCCGTTGCCGTTCAACCAGGAAAGCTCATACAGCGTCCAGATATCGGCACCGTGGAACGGCAGGCTGTCCGGATACAAACCCAGCGGTTCACGGTTCATGCTGCGCGGCACCGCCTGCAGCAGCTGAGCGTCGTAGCGATCGCGGTACGCGGTAGGTTTTCCCAGCGTCAGTGCCGACAGGGCGTGATGGTCTTGATAGGAGGACATCTGCTGTCACCTCGGTGATAGATAGGTACAATAGCCTCCAGTTTACCGTATGCGAGAAGAAATATGGACCATGATGTACCGCACGCCCTGCGTGAATTCACCCAGCGCTATGTCGAGCTTTGGCAGCAGGAGCGCGGTCATGCGCCGGCGAGCCAGGATTTGTACGCTGTACCCTCACCTTGCATTGTAGAAAACCGCGATGATGAAGTGTTGTGGTTGCCGCAGCCGTTCACCCCGGCGGCGACGCTGGAAAAGGTGGAAGCCGCGCTCGAGTTGCGGTTGCAGCCAGATATTGGCCTGTTTTATACCCAGCAGTATGCGGGGGATATGAGAGCGCAATTTGGTGAGCATGATATAACCTTGTTGCAGGTGTGGAGCGCAGACGATTTTATTCGCTTGCAAGAGAATTTGATCGGCCATCTGGTGACGCAAAAACGCCTTAAGCTGTCGCCGACGCTATTCCTGGCAACTACTGAATCAGAGATGACTATGGTCTCGCTGTGCAACGTCAGCGGCAATGTCGTACTGGAACAATTCGGCAGCGATAAACGCACCTTGCTGGCGGCTTCGCTGGGGAATTTCCTCGATGCATTGCGCCCGCTGCTGAGTGTTTGACGCCGTACCGGGCATTGTCCGTGTGCGAGATCTCTCACACAGGCTGTGAGAGATCGCTTTTAATTTTTCCCGGCTGACGGCTTCAGTTGGGTTTATTGTTATCCAGATCAATTGGTTAGATTTGCTTTAGGATAACTCTTAGCGTTAATTTCCCGTCATCCCTGTGCCAACCCTTGTGAAGCCGGGATAATTAAGCGATCTTATGGTTACCGGAACGGATACGGTGGAGCAGGAAAGCGTCAGGATGATGCAGCTTCAGGACGAAGAAATGGACGCGCTCAGTGAAGAGCGAAGGACGGCGTCAGGAGATGCCTAGGATGTTTCAGGATTGAAACCAGGGACACCTCCAGGATGGAGATTGAGAGCCGGCACAGGATGGTTGGCGGGTCATGAAGACTAAGGAACCGCGTCAGGATGATGCTGCAGGATAGAGCAAGGATGGTTGGGTCAGGATGGCCGCAGGAAAAGTTTTCAAGGATTGAGCAGGGAGCACACTGTGTAGCGGGACAGCTATAAAACGAACCGGGGGCACTGTTAACACAGTGCCCCCAACTTTTTATGGCAGTTTGTCCCTTAAGTATCAAGGATACTTAACCCATCTCGAACTCTTCGGCATTGTTAACCAATAGCTCCCAGCGTATCGCCATTGCTCTGCTTTTTCGGCAGCAGGAACAGCGTGGCGTAAATATCCAATAGATATATCGCCGCCAGCAGGCTGATTGCCGCAGTGAAGGAAACCTGCGTAACCAATGCCCCAATCACCAATGGCCCCAGCCCGCCTACGCCGCGCCCGAGATTAAACAGAATATTTTGTGCGGTAGCGCGTGCCTGGACCGGATAAGTATCGGAGATCAACGCGCCGTAGCCGCCAATCATGCCATTGACGAATAACCCCATTAGCGCGCCGGCGAACAACATCAACATAGGGTCGCTAAGTTGCGCATAGACCACGACCATTACCACTGCGCCGATCTGATAGACAACGAATATCTTCCAGCGGGCGAAGCGATCGGCCAAGACGCCAAACAGCCAGATGCCCAGTGTCATGCCGAGCACCGTTACCGCGGTCCACAAGCCAGACTTGGTCAGTGAAAAACCGAAATTTTTTGCCAGATAGGTCGGCATCCAAATCATCAGCCCGTAATAGCCGAAGTTCTGTACTGAGCACAGAATAAAAATGCCGATGCTGGCTTTGCTGGTGGCCCGGTCTTTAAACAGCAGCTTTACACGCTGGGTAAAGGAGAGCTGCTGGCCACTATTTTGCTGGCGCACGAACTCTTCCGGTTCGCCCAGCGTGCGGCGGATCAGGAATGACGCCATTGCCGGCAGCAACCCAACCAGAAACATGCCGCGCCAGCCGATATGCGTCAACAACAGTGGCGTGAGGAAAGCTGCCGCCAGTACGCCAAGCTGCCAGCCCATGCCAACATAAGCAGAGGCGCGGTTGCGTTTTTCCGCCGGCCAGGCTTCGGCAATCAGCGCCATGCCGATACCGAACTCACCCCCCAACCCGATCCCCGCCAGCGTGCGATAGGCGAGTAAATCCCAGTAGCCCTGCGCCAGAGCGCACAGGCCGGTAAACAGGGAGAACATCAGGATGGTGATGGTCAGGACCCGGATGCGACCAAAGCGATCGCTGAGGTGGCCGAAAATCACGCCACCCAATACGGCGCCGATCAGCGTCCAGGTAACCAGCGAGCCGGCTGCGGAAGAGCTTAGACCCAGTTCGATGCTGATGGCTGGCAGCATAAAGCCGAGGATCAGCAGATCAAAGCCGTCCATCGCGTAGCCGGTGACCGAAGCCAGCATGGCTTTGCCGGGCGTAGCATGATTTCTTATTGGTGTGATTGCGGGCATGTGTCTAATCTTTGCGGTTTATTCGGTGAGCTCATTGTGCCGTGTGGCGGCGGGCGTCACCAGAACAAATCGGTCGATATCACCAACCCAGCCGAATTTGGGCTATAAAGGGTAAAATGCTATGCTTTGCCGCCTTTCAGCCGCGCCGCTGAATATCATGGTTTAAACAGATCGGGAATGCAGATGAGTATACAAAATCAGGTTCGCCTTAGTTTGCAGGCGATTGAACAGTCAATGCGAGAGCTGGCGCTGTGGCAAGCCACACCGCCTGAGCCTGAAGCCTTCGCCAGCACCGAACCCTTCTGCGTAGACAGCATGCTGGCCGAAGAGTGGCTGCAATGGGTATTTCTGCCGCGGATGTACGCGCTACTGGATGCCCATGCGCCACTGCCGACGCGTTTCGCCATTACGCCTTACTTTGAAGAGGCGCTGAAAGATAAGGATCCGAACTGCATGCCGCTGCTGGTGCTGCTGGAACGTTTGGATCTTATGTTGAATAAAGAACCGCAATAATGATTGAGATCCTTTACCAGGATGAGCACTTGGTGGCGGTGAACAAGCCGTCGGGCTGGCTGGTGCATCGCAGTTGGCTGGACCGTCATGAAACCCGGTTTATGATGCAGACGGTGCGTGACCAGATAGGCCAGCACGTATTTACCGTGCATCGCCTCGACCGTCCGACCTCCGGCGTGCTGTTGATGGCGCTGTCCAGCGAAGTGGCGCGCCTGCTGTCGCAGCAGTTCGAGCAACACCAAGTGCAGAAAACCTATCATGCGGTGGTGCGTGGCTACGTGCAGGAAGGGGCAACTCTCGACTATCCGTTGACGGAAGAACTGGACAAAATCGCCGATAAGCATGCCGCCGTCGATAAAGGCCCGCAGCCGGCGGTCACCCATTACCGGCCGCTGGCACAGGTGGAGATGCCGGTGGCCATTGGCCGTTATGACAGCGCGCGCTACAGCCTGCTGGAGCTGAAGCCGGAAAACGGCCGTAAGCATCAGTTGCGTCGCCATATGGTGCATCTTCGTCATCCGATCATTGGTGACAGTAAGCACGGCGACCTGCGCCAGAACCGCGGCATGGCCCAGCACTTCGGCTGCCCGCGCTTGATGCTGCACGCCAGCCACCTGCTGTTGAACCACCCTGTGACCGGTGAGCCATTATCTCTTTTTGCACGCTGGGACGAACCCTGGCAGGGCGTCATGTCGCAGTTTGGCTGGGCAGGGCGTTTCTCCGAGCTCGCCGGGGTTGAGTTTAGTGCGGCTAACGGTCAGGATAACGGGTAATTTTTAAAGGTAATTGAGGGAGTAGGGGCAATGGCTCAGGTTGGAATCTTCGTGGGAACGGTCTACGGCAATTCATTGCTGGTGGCGGAAGAGGCGGAAAATATCCTTAGTGAGCAGGGACATGAAGTCAAAGTGTTTGAGGAGGGGACGCTTGAGGCCTGGCAATTCTACCGCCAGCACCATGTGTTGGTGGTCACCTCCACCACCGGCCAAGGCGATTTGCCGGACAGCATTGCGCCTCTGTTTCATGCCATCCGCGATCAAATCGGCTACCAGCCGGAACTGCGCTATGGGTTGATTTCACTCGGTGACAGCAGCTACGACAATTTCTGCGGTGCCGGGCGTGCTTTTGACGCACTGTTGCAAGAGCAGGGGGCAACCCGCGTGGGTGAGGTGTTGGAGATCGATGCGATGGAACAGCCCGAGCCGGAAGTGGTTTCCTGCCCGTGGGTTGAGCAATGGGGCTCGTTGCTGAAATAATTTCCCCGTCGCCTTTCAAGCTGCAGCGTTGTTGGTTGCAACTTGAAATTCATCGGGTAAAAAAGAGTCACGCTTGTGGGCCGGGTGAACCGGCCCTGAGCTTATTTTCCGCGGGTCAGTTTTTCCAGATCGGATTCGATCTCGGCAATTTTGTGGGAGACCACACCTTCCAGATGACGCAGGTCATCAAGAATTTTGCGTTTCAGATCCACTTCAACCTGATCGCGCTGGCATAGCTGATCCAGTTCATCAATGACGTAACGCAGGTTCGGGTTGATCTCGTGAATTTCTTTGTAACCCTGGCCGGCGTTATCCGCCACTACGGTTTTGCGTTGGCGCGGGTATTTGAACTTCACGCTCTTGGCAAAGAATTCGCCCTTATCCTTGCGGAAGTAAATCTTAAGAATGTCGTTATTGGCCTCCTGACGCAGGCTATAGCGATCGACATCTTCCGGTTGATTGATTCCCAAGCTTTTCAGGTTGTCATACATAATAGCGCCACCTTATAAATAGACTTTATTCCACGGTCTGGGATTATGGCGAAAAACCGTGCCAGAGACTGTGACTGCTCGCGTACTGAAGACAAAAAAATAGCGGGTTAATCACCCGCTATTTTAATTTAGTCGATGGTGCGCAATAACTCATTAATGCCGACTTTACTGCGGGTCTTGGCGTCGACTTTCTTGACGATGACCGCGCAGTACAGGCTGTAAGAACCGTCTTTGGACGGCAGGTTGCCTGAAACCACTACCGAGCCGGCTGGAACGCGGCCGTAATGCACTTCGCCGGTTTCACGGTCATAAATGCGAGTGCTTTGGCCGAGGTAAACGCCCATGGAAATCACGGAGCCTTCTTCGACGATAACGCCTTCAACCACTTCTGAACGCGCGCCGATGAAGCAGTTGTCTTCAATGATGGTCGGGTTGGCCTGCAGCGGCTCCAGTACGCCACCGATGCCGACGCCGCCGGACAGGTGAACGTTTTTGCCGATCTGCGCGCAGGAACCCACTGTAGCCCAGGTATCGACCATGCTGCCTTCGTCAACGTAAGCGCCGATATTCACGTAGGACGGCATCAATACGGTGTTGCGTGCGATGAATGCGCCCTGGCGAACGGTCGCCGGCGGCACCACGCGGAAACCTTCTTTCTGGAACCGCGCTTCGTCGTAATCAGCAAACTTCATCGGCACTTTGTCGTAATAACGGGTTTCGGCACCGTCCATCACTTTGTTGTCGTTGATGCGGAAAGAAAGCAGCACGGCCTTTTTCAGCCACTGATGCGTTACCCACTGACCGTCAATCTTCTCGGCAACGCGCAGGGCGCCGCTGTCCAGCAGGCCGATCACCTGGTTTACCGCTTCGCGCGTTACGGTGTCTACGTTCGCCGGGGTGATATCCGCGCGGCGTTCGAAGGCGCTTTCAATAACGTTTTGTAATTGCTGCATGCTGTTCTCTGTCCTGATGTTGTTGTCTACGAAAAGGTTACTTGTATCACATTTTATCGTTTGGATTGAGGGCCTCTGTCAACCGTTGTTCCAACTTTCTGCGCGTTTCCGGATTAAGGGCGCGCCGATCGCTGTCGGCCAGAATAAATAAGTCCTCAACTCGCTCGCCAATGGTGGAAATGCGCGCGCCGTGCAGCGACAGGCCGAGATCGGCGAACACTTCGCCCACCCGCGCCAGCAGGCCGGGCTGGTCAAGTGCGGTCAGTTCCAGATAGCTGCGGCGATCGGTATGCGTCGGCAGGAAGTTGACTTCGGTCGGCACGCTGAAATGGCGTAACTTGGAGGACGGCCGGCGCACGCGCGGCGGCTGATATTCCCGCTGGGTGATGGTCTGAACCAGCGCGTGGCGGATCGCCGCGTGGCGGTCCTGAGCCAGCGGGCTGCCGTCCGGTTCGAGCACGATGAAGGTATCCATCGCCATGCCGTCGCGGTTAGTGAAAATCTGCGCGTCATGCACGCTCAGGTTACGGCGATCCATCTCACCGGCCACGGCGGCAAAAAGGTAAGGGCGGTCCGGGCTCCAGATGAAGATTTCGGTGCCGCCGCGCGTCGCCTGACGGCTGACCAGGACCAGCGGTTTGGTGGAGTCATGGGCCAGCAGATGGCGGGCGTGCCAGGCCAGTTGATTGGGCGAGTGGCGCAGGAAATAATCGGCCCGGCATCGGCTCCAGATGCGGTGCAGCGCCTCTTCATCGATATTATCCATGCGCAGCAACGCCAGCGCCTGCAGGCGGTGGTGGCGTACGCGTTCGCGCAAGTCGGGGCTGTTTTGCATGCCGCGACGCAACTGCTTTTCCGTTGCGAAGTACAGCTCACGCAACAGGCTCTGTTTCCAGCTGTTCCACAGGGTTTCGTTGGTGGCGCAGATATCGGCCACCGTCAGGCAAACCAGATAGCGCAGGCGGGTTTCGCTCTGCACCTCAGCGCTGAATTGCTGGATAACCGTGGGGTCTTGAATATCGCGGCGCTGGGCGGTCACCGACATCAGCAAATGGCAGCGCACCAGCCAGGCCACCAATTGAGCCTCACGCGAATTCAGGCCGTGCAGTTCGGCGAACTCCAGCGCATCCTGTGCGCCGAGGAGCGAGTGGTCACCGCCGCGGCCTTTGGCGATATCGTGGAACAGCGCCGCCAGCAGCAGAAGCTCTGGGTTCGGCAGGCGCGGATAGAGCTCCACACACAGCGGATGGCGTGGCCGCGTTTCTGCGTCGGCGAAGCTTTCCAGTTTTTGCAATACGCGGATGGTGTGTTCGTCGACGGTATAGGCGTGGAACAGATCGAACTGCATTTGCCCGACGATCTTGCCCCACTGCGGCATATAGGCCCACAGCACGCTGTGGCGGTGCATCGGCACCAGCGCGCGCGCGACAGCGCCCGGATGGCGCAGAATGGCCATAAACAGATCGCGCGCCTCTGGAATGTTGCACAGTGGCTGCTTCAGATGGCGGCGCGCATGGCGCAACTGACGTACGGTGGTGGAGTAAATGCCCTTGATTTCGCGGTTGCGCACCATCAGGTAAAACATCCGCATGATAGCTTCCGGCTGGCGGATGAACAGCGTTTCGTCACGCAGATCGATTAGATCGCCGCGCAGCTGGAAATCCTCGTTCAGAGGGCGTGGCTTTTCCGTGGCGTCCAATGCCAGTATCGCTTCGTCGAACAATTGGAGCAGCATGTGATTCAGTTCGCCGACGCGGCGCGTCATGCGGTAGAAATCCTTCATCATGCGTTCAACCGGTTCGTTGCCCTCACCCTCATAACGCAACAATTGCGCCACATTGA
The DNA here is from genome assembly GCF_036352655.1 of Serratia sp. C2(1). Lineage (NCBI taxonomy): Bacteria > Pseudomonadati > Pseudomonadota > Gammaproteobacteria > Enterobacterales > Yersiniaceae > Serratia > Serratia sp. C2(1). The sequence goes on from NZ_JAZFBA010000004.1 coordinate 288,831, forward strand.
GTTGGCGATCGAACAACAGCCGGTTGTCGTAACGCGGCAGCACCAGATGCAGGGCGAAGCGGATGCGCCACAGGAAGCTCTGGCATTCATTGAGCTCGTTGCGTTCGGCCTGAGTGAGGAAGCCGAAACCGACCATTTCGTCCAGCGAGGTGGCGCCGAAGTGACGGCGCGCTACCCACAGTAAGGTGTGAATATCCCGCAGGCCGCCGGGGCTGCTTTTAATATCGGGTTCCAGATTGTAGCTGGTGCCATGGTAACGCTGATGGCGTTCCTGCTGCTCAGCCACTTTGGCGTGGAAAAATTGAGGAGAGGGCCAGAAACCGTCGCTGAAAATGTGTTTTTGCATTTGCAGGAACAGCGCGACATCGCCGCAGATCATGCGCGACTCAATCAGGTTGGTGGCCACGCTCAGATCCGCCAGCCCTTCAAGCAAGCACTCTTCCAGCGTGCGTACGCTGTGGCCCACTTCCAGTTTCAGATCCCACAGCAGGGTGATAAATTCCCCTACGCGCTGCGACTGTTGTTCACTCAGGCGGCGCTGGCTGAGTACCAGCACGTCGATGTCTGAAAGCGGGTGCAGCTCGCCGCGGCCATAGCCGCCGACTGCCACCAGAGCGGTTTCCGGGATATCCTCGAAACCATAAAAAATCCACAGACGACGCAGCAGGCGATCGATAAAATCGCTGCGGGCCGCGACTAGGCTTTCGGCGCTGGAGCCGGCGTTGAACGCGGCCGCCAGCCACAGCTGAAATTGCTCAAGGCGTTGTTTCAGCGCGCCGCAATTAATATCTTCATCACCGTAGGCATTGGGATACTCAGGCTGCTTCGGCACGGCCTGTTGCTCAATGACCGAGTGGCTCTGTTCGCGAAAATTTTCAGACATAGTACGCAGCCCATAAAAAAGGCCGGCAAAAGCCGGCCTGTGACATCATGCATCGCGGCAGAACGCCGCGGCGCTTACATCTCGTGCGTAATGATGTTGGGGATGGTGTCATCCTTGCGCAACGTCATTATCTCGCAGCCGTTATCTGTGACCACAATAGTATGCTCATACTGCGCCGACAAGCTGCGATCTTTAGTTTTTACCGTCCAGCCGTCTTTCATGGTGCGGATGCGGTAGTCGCCGGCATTGACCATGGGTTCGATGGTGAACGCCATGCCGGCCTGCAGCACCACGCCGCCGTCATCGGCGTCATAGTGCAGCACCTGCGGTTCTTCGTGGAACACTTCGCCGATGCCATGACCGCAGTATTCGCGCACTACGGAAAACTTCTCGGCTTCGACGAATTTCTGGATCTCTTTGCCCAGGGTGCGAAGGCGGATGCCCGGCTTCACCATTTTCAGCGCCAGATACAGGCTTTCCTGGGTGACGCGACACAGTCGCTCGCCCAGAATAGTCGGTTTGCCGACGATGAACATCTTGGAGGTATCGCCGTGGAAGCCGTCTTTAATGACGGTCACGTCGATATTGACGATATCGCCGTCCTTCAACGCTTTGTCATCGCTCGGGATGCCGTGGCACACCACTTCGTTCACCGAGATGCAGACGGATTTCGGGAAGCCGTGATAGCCGAGGCAGGCGGAGATGGCCTGTTGCTCGTTGGTAATGTACTCGTGACAGATACGGTCCAGTTCGCCGGTGGTCACGCCAGGTTTGACGTGCGGCTCGATGATCTCCAGCACTTCGGCGGCCAGACGGCCTGCCACGCGCATTTTTTGGATGTCATCAGGTGTTTTAATTGAGATTGCCATGAAATTCGTCCGCAGGTGTCGTGCTCGCCGACAACAGAAAGAAATAAGAAGCAGTCTCTTATGGTATCAGCCCGGCCAGAGGCTGCCAAATTTGATTTCTCGGCGGCCCGAGGGACGCAACTAAAGTTGGTGTCGGTGACGGGTTTATGGTATAAAGCGCGCCGGCGATCCGTAAGTTGGTCCTTGTGACGATAACGGAAAAAGCCGAAAATACTTTAACTGCACTCACATTGTGTAAATAACACACACGTATCGGCACATTCGCCGGGGTGCCCTGAGGTGATTTATCACCGCCGGGGTCGGCGTTATGGGATACGTGGAGGCATAACCCCAACTAATCTATAGAGGTTTAATCATGGCAACTGTTTCCATGCGCGACATGCTCCAGGCCGGTGTACACTTTGGTCACCAGACCCGTTACTGGAACCCGAAAATGAAGCCTTTCATCTTCGGCGCACGTAACAAGGTTCACATCATCAACCTGGAAAAAACCGTACCAATGGCCAACGCAGCACTGGCTGAACTGACCAAGATCTCTTCCCGTAAAGGTAAGATCCTGTTCGTTGGTACCAAGCGCGCAGCAAGCGAAGCGGTAAAAGAATATGCTAACAACTGCGATCAGTTCTTCGTGAACCATCGCTGGTTGGGCGGCATGCTGACTAACTGGAAAACCGTTCGTCAGTCAATCAAGCGTTTGAAAGATCTGGAAATCCAGTCTCAAGATGGCACCTTTGACAAGCTGACCAAGAAAGAGGCGCTGATGCGTACTCGCGAACTGGCCAAGCTGGAAAACTCTCTGGGTGGTATCAAGGACATGGGTGGTCTGCCTGACGCTCTGTTCGTAATCGATGCAGATCACGAACACATCGCGATCAAAGAAGCCAACAACCTGGGTATCCCGGTATTCTCTATCGTTGATACCAACTCTGATCCAGACGGCGTTGACTTCATCATCCCTGGTAACGACGATGCAATCCGTGCAATCAAATTGTACCTGACTGCCGTTGCTGCCGCCGTCCGTGAAGGTCGTTCTCAAGATCTGGCCGTTCAGGCGGAAGAAAGCTTCGTAGAAGCTGAATAATAAGGCAAGCTCGTCACAGAGCCCTTATTAACCAGGTATTGAATATGTTGGTTAGAGGGGCCTAAATAGGCCCCTTTTGCTTATCTGAATGAGAACTGTCTCCGTGCGAGATAACCGAGGAAAAAGAAATGGCTGATATTACCGCTGCCCTGGTAAAAGAACTGCGCGAGCGTACTGGCGCTGGCATGATGGATTGTAAAAAAGCGCTGGTCGAATCTAACGGCGACATCGAGCTGGCGATCGAAAACATGCGTAAATCCGGTGCGATCAAAGCAGCGAAAAAAGCAGGCAACGTAGCTGCTGACGGCGTGATCAAAACCAAGATCGAAGGCAACTACGGCGTGATCGTAGAAGTTAACTGCCAGACTGACTTCGTTGCTAAAGATGCCGGTTTCCAGGCGTTCGCTGACAAAGTGCTGGACGCTGCTGTTGCAGGCAAAATCACTGATGTTGACGTCTTGAAAGCACAGTTCGAAGAAGAACGTGTCGCACTGGTTGCAAAAATCGGCGAGAACATCAACATCCGTCGCGTAGCTTCCCTGGAAGGCGAAGTGCTGGGCAGCTACCTGCACGGCGCACGCATCGGCGTTCTGATTGCCGCTAAAGGCGCTGACGAAGAACTGGTTAAGCAAATTGCCATGCACGTTGCGGCTAGCAAACCTGAATTCGTGAAGCCTGAAGACGTGTCTGCTGAAGTGGTAGAAAAAGAGTACCAGGTTCAGTTGGACATCGCCATGCAGTCTGGCAAGCCGAAAGAAATCGCAGAGAAAATGGTTGAAGGCCGCATGAAGAAATTCACCGGCGAAGTTTCTCTGACCGGTCAACCTTTCGTTATCGAGCCAAGCAAGACCGTTGGCCAAGTGCTGAAAGAGCACAACGCTGACGTTGTTAACTTCATCCGCTTCGAAGTGGGCGAAGGCATCGAGAAAGTTGAAAATGACTTTGCTGCTGAAGTTGCAGCAATGAGCAAACAGTCTTAATGACTGTTAATGGAGCCGCCATCTGGCGGTTCCATTTTATCCAGCCAGAATTACACCGGTGGCAGGCCCTGTGGCGCTATACTCAGCACAGGCGCGCTTCATCGGCTGAAATCCCCAATACTAATACTGCTTCTTAGGACAGAACACCATGGCAACCAATGCAAAACCCGTATATCAGCGTATTCTGCTCAAACTGAGTGGCGAAGCCCTGCAAGGCGCAGAAGGTTTTGGTATCGACGCCAGCGTTTTGGATCGTATGGCTCAGGAAGTTAAAGAGCTGGTCGAACTGGGAATTCAGGTCGGTGTAGTGATTGGCGGCGGTAACCTGTTCCGCGGCGCGGGTCTGGCGCAGGCCGGAATGAACCGCGTAGTGGGCGACCACATGGGAATGCTGGCTACCGTGATGAACGGCCTGGCTATGCGTGATGCACTGCACCGTGCCTATGTGAACGCCCGCCTGATGTCGGCCATTCCGTTGAACGGCGTGTGCGACAACTACAGCTGGGCCGAGGCAATCAGCCTGCTGCGTAATAACCGCGTGGTCATCTTCTCTGCCGGTACCGGTAACCCGTTCTTCACCACCGACTCAGCGGCTTGCCTGCGTGGGATTGAGATTGAAGCCGACGTGGTACTGAAAGCGACCAAAGTCGATGGCGTATACTCCGCCGATCCGGTTAAAAACCCGGATGCGACGCTGTACGAACATATAACCTATCAGGACGTGCTTGAGCGCGAGCTGAAAGTGATGGACCTGGCGGCGTTTACGCTGGCCCGCGATCACGGTCTGCCGATCCGCGTATTCAACATGAACAAACCGGGCGCGTTGCGCCGCGTAGTGATGGGTGAAAACGAAGGTACGCTGATCAGCAAATAAAGCTGTTCTGCCAAATTTAGCGGGAGCGGATAACGCCGTGCGTTGAGCGCTTTCCTCAAGTAAAATTCACGGGCTATACTGATGTATAGCCTGCCAAGTAACCCGTTTCTAAAGGTTCGCAACGTGATTAATGAAATCAGAAAAGATGCTGATTCACGCATGGAAAAAAGCGTAGAAGCATTCAAAAACCAAATCAGCAAAATCCGTACCGGCCGTGCTTCTCCAAGCATCCTGGACGGCATCATGGTGGAATACTATGGTTCTGCTACGCCGCTGCGTCAGCTGGCTAACGTGACCGTAGAAGACTCCCGCACCCTGGCCATCAACTTGTTTGATCGTTCCCTGGGTTCCGCGGTAGAAAAAGCCATCATGTCTTCAGACCTCGGCCTGAACCCAAGTTCAGCAGGTAGCGTGATCCGCGTTCCGCTTCCTCCTCTGACCGAAGAACGCCGTAAAGATCTGATTAAAGTTGTGCGCAACGAAGCCGAGCAGGGCCGTGTAGCCGTGCGTAACGTTCGCCGCGACGCCAACGACAAAGTTAAAGCGCTGCTGAAAGACAAAGAAATCAGCGAAGACGAAGATCGTCGTTCACAGGAAGATGTTCAAAAACTGACCGATGCTTACATCAAACTTCTGGATGCCGCTCTGGCGGATAAAGAAAAAGAGCTGATGGATTTCTAATCAGCATCGCGCAGAAAAAAGCGTCGCCTGGGCGGCGCTTTGTTTTTTGTGGCGCAGATCCCGTTTCATCGTACTGATTGATCATGGACAAGCGGTGGCCAAGGTTACACACTGGAACACCTCCGATCTCATCAGACAGTTATTCAGAGTGAACTCATGAAGCAACTGACTATTCTTGGTTCCACCGGCTCAGTGGGAACCAGCACCCTGGCCGTGGTCAGGGAAAATCCCGACCGTTTTGCGATTAAAGCGCTGGTTGCAGGCCGCAATGTAGCGGTGATGGCGCAACAGTGTATGGAGTTTCGCCCAGCTTATGCTGCGATGGCGGACGAAGGCGCTGCGCGAGAACTGCGCGCCGTACTGGCGGAAAACGGCGTTGGCACTGAGGTGCTGGCGGGTGAACAGGCCGCCTGTGAGTTGGCGGCGCTGGATGATGTCGATCAGGTCACTGCGGCTATTGTTGGCGCTGCCGGGCTGCTGCCGACGCTGGCGGCGATCCGCGCCGGCAAGCAGGTATTGCTGGCGAACAAAGAGTCGCTGGTGACCTGTGGTCGGCTGTTTATGGACGCGGTACAAAAGAGCCAGGCACAATTATTGCCGCTGGACAGCGAGCATAACGCGATTTTTCAGAGTTTGCCTGAAAGCATTCAGCGTCAGTTGGGATACTCTTCATTAGTTGAACATGGTGTTTCGCGCATTGTGCTTACCGGTTCTGGCGGTCCGTTCCGCACTACGCCGTTGGATCAGTTTGCCACAATGACGCCGGACCAGGCTTGCGCCCATCCTAATTGGTCAATGGGGCGCAAGATCTCGGTGGATTCCGCCACCATGATGAACAAAGGACTGGAATATATTGAGGCACGTTGGTTGTTCAACGCTTCGGCTGAACAAATGGAAGTGATTCTGCACCCGCAGTCGGTGATTCACTCAATGGTGCGCTATGCTGATGGCAGCGTGTTGGCCCAGTTGGGCACGCCGGATATGCGTACGCCGATCGCCCATGCGATGGCTTACCCGCAGCGGGTCAACTCTGGCGTGGAAGCGCTGGATTTCTGCCGTATCGGTTCGTTGACCTTTGCCGAACCTGAGCGGGAGCGTTACCCCTGCCTTTATCTGGCGATTGACGCCTTTGATGCCGGCCAGGCGGCAACTACCGCGCTGAATGCGGCTAACGAAGTGGCCGTTGCGTCCTTCCTGCAAGAGCAGATTCGCTTTACCGATATCGCGGCAGTGAACCAAAAAGTAGTCGAACGGTTGTCTTTGCAGGAACCGTCCTGCATTGATGAGGTCTTAGACATAGATCGTCGGGCCCGTGAAGTTGCCGTTGGGATTGTGAAGTCACTGCGTGGTTGATACCGGCTATTATCCTATTTTGTTCGTAAATTACGCGTGCCGCAGTGGGGCTGTTTGTTCATGCCCGGCTGAGGTGGTATAGTCTGCGCCACCTGTCAGCGGTTATACCGTTGAATTATGGCCTGATTGGCATCTCGGATGCCGATAGCACCCCGGATATCACCGGGTGTGCGGAGGCAGACTGAAAAGCCGTGTCGGGCACACGGCTTTTTTTGCGCGTAAGGGCCTGATGTTCCGGAAGGGCAGTTGTATTTCTATTGAGGAAATAAGTACGAGTTATGTCGTCCGCAAATCAACAAGAGGCTAATCCGTCCGTCTTTGGGCCACGACATGTCGCCATTATTATGGACGGCAACGGGCGCTGGGCTAAACGTCAGGGCAAGTTACGTGTCTTCGGTCATAAAGCAGGGGTGAAATCGGTACGTCGCGCGGTCAGTTTTGCCGCCAACAACCATTTAGATGCACTCACGCTTTATGCCTTCAGCAGCGAGAACTGGAATCGTCCGGTACAGGAAGTCTCCGCGCTAATGGAGCTCTTTGTCCGTGCCTTGGATAGTGAAGTAAAAAGCCTGCATAAACATAACGTCAGACTGCGGGTGATCGGCGACATCAGCCGTTTCAGCACGCGTTTGCAGGAGCGGATCCGTCGCTCTGAGCAACTGACAGAAAATAACGATGGCCTGACACTCAACATCGCCGCCAACTACGGTGGCCGTTGGGATATCATTCAGGGAGTAAGGGGTCTGGCTGAGCAGGTGCAGGGTGGTTTGCTGCGTCCGGATCAAATCAGCGAAGAGTTATTGGGCGAGCGGGTCTGCATGAACGATTTGGCACCGGTGGATCTGGTTATCCGCACCGGTGGCGAACACCGCATCAGTAACTTCTTGCTGTGGCAAATTGCTTATGCCGAGCTTTACTTTACTGATGTACTCTGGCCTGATTTTGATGAACTTGTCTTTGAAGGTGCGCTGAATGCATTTGCACAACGTGAGCGTCGCTTCGGGGGAACAACACCTAACGGCGCCGATGCGTCCTAGGGGGAACTTTTGCTGAAGTATCGCCTCATAACTGCTCTGATCTTGATTCCGATTGTTATCGCGGCGCTGTTTTTGCTGCCGCCGGTGGGCTTTGCCCTGGTAACGCTCGTTGTGTGCATGTTAGCTGCCTGGGAGTGGGGCCAACTGGCCGGTTTTACTTCCCGCTCGCAGCGCATCTGGTTGGCGATACTGTGTGGTTTCCTGCTGGCTCTGATGATGCTCAGTATTCCAGCCTATCACCAGTCGGTCGATTTGCCTCAGGTGGGCGGGCCGCTCTGGCTGTCACTGGTCTGGTGGCTGGCGGCGCTGCTGCTGGTGTTGTTTTATCCCGGCTCCGCTGCGCTGTGGCGTAATTCACGCCCGATTCGTCTGCTCTTTGGCCTGTTGACCATTGTGCCTTTCTTTTGGGGCATGCTGGCATTGCGTCAATTCGGTTACGAACAAAATCACTTCACCGGGGCCTGGTGGCTGCTGTATGTGATGCTGCTGGTCTGGGGCGCGGATTCTGGCGCTTATATGTTCGGCAAGCTGTTTGGCAAGCACAAGCTGGCGCCGAAGGTTTCTCCGGGGAAAACCTGGGAAGGATTAATCGGCGGTCTGGTTACCTCGGCATTGATATCCTGGCTGTTTGGCCGTTACGCACCGTTGAATGTGGTGCCGGCAACCTTATTGATTTGTTCGGTGATCGCCGCGTTGGCCTCAGTGCTGGGCGACCTTACCGAGAGCATGTTCAAACGCGAAGCGGGTATCAAAGACAGTGGTCATCTGATCCCGGGTCATGGCGGAATACTCGATCGTATCGACAGCCTGACCGCAGCAGTGCCTGTATTTGCCTGCCTGATGCTGTTAGTGTTTTAATCCGTCAACGGCGGGGAGTGAAGGGATTATGGTTAGCGTGCTCTGGAACTTAGTCGCATTTCTTGTTGCGCTCGGTGTTTTAATCACCGTGCATGAGTTCGGGCACTTTTGGGTTGCCCGTCGCTGCGGTGTCCGTGTAGAACGCTTCTCCATTGGCTTTGGCCGCGCATTATGGCGGCGCACAGACCGCCAGGGTACCGAGTATGTGATTGCCCTGATCCCGCTGGGCGGTTATGTGAAGATGCTCGATGAGCGGGTTGATTCGGTTGCGCCGGAACTCCGTCATCAGGCGTTTAACAATAAAACCGTATGGCAACGCGCAGCTATTATCAGTGCGGGCCCCATCGCCAACTTCCTGTTTGCTATCCTTGCTTATTGGCTGGTGTTCATTATCGGTGTGCCCAGTTTTCGTCCGGTGATTGGTGAAATATCACCACAATCGATTGCCGCACAAGCCGAAATTTCGCCCGGAATGGAACTAAAGTCCGTTGATGGCATCGAAACGCCTGATTGGGAGTCAGTTCGTTTGGCTCTGGTGGCGAAGATTGGCGACGCGGAAACCGAAGTGGGTATCGCTCCGTTCGGTTCTTCGCAGGTGGTGACTAAAACCCTGGATTTACGCCAGTGGAATTTTGAGCCTGATAAGCAAGATCCCGTGGTAGCGCTGGGTATTATTCCACGCGGCCCACAGATAGAATCAGTTCTTGCCGAAGTGCAGCCGGATTCGGCGGCGCAAAAGGCGGGTTTGCAAGCGGGAGACAGGATCGTTAAAGTCGATGGTCAGCTGTTGGGCCGTTGGCAAACGTTGGTCAAGCGGATCCACGATGGTCCTGGGCAACCGCTGGTTTTAGAGATTGAAAGAAACGGCGCCCCCTTGTCTTTGACGCTGATACCGGATACAAAGCCGGTGGGAAAAGACAAAAGCGTGGGGTTTGCGGGCATCATTCCGAAAGTGCTGCCGCTGCCGGCCGAGTATAGGACGATTCGTCAGTATGGACCTTTCCCGGCGCTGTATCAGGCCGGGGACAAGACTTGGCAGCTAATGCGGCTTACGGTCAACATGCTGGGTAAATTAATAACCGGTGATGTAAAGCTGAACAACCTGAGTGGCCCGATTTCGATTGCACAGGGAGCAGGAGCGTCAGCTGGGGTCGGGTTTGTGTATTATTTGATGTTTCTCGCGTTGATTAGTGTCAACCTGGGTATCATCAACCTGTTCCCATTACCGGTGTTAGATGGTGGGCATCTCCTCTTCCTGGCGATAGAAAAGCTGAAGGGTGGGCCGGTTTCCGAGCGAGTACAGGACTACAGTTACCGCATTGGTTCGATCGTGTTGGTGCTTTTAATGGGTCTTGCACTTTTCAATGATTTTTCTCGTCTTTAGGGGCGAGGATAGGTTAGGAAGAACGCATAACAACGATGGCGATGAAAAAGTTGCTCATAGCGTCGCTGCTGTTTGGCAGCGCCACCGTATACGGTGCAGACGGGTTCGTAGTGAAGGATATTCATTTCGAAGGCCTGCAGCGAGTCGCCGTCGGTGCGGCGTTACTCAACATGCCGGTTCGCGTAGGCGATACCGTCACTGACGATGATATCAGTAATACCATCCGTGCCTTGTTTGCCACTGGCAACTTCGAGGACGTTCGCGTGCTGCGCGATGGTAATACGCTGATTGTTCAGGTTAAGGAACGTCCTACCATTGCCAGCATCACTTTCTCCGGCAACAAGTCGGTGAAGGATGACATGCTCAAGCAAAACCTGGAGGCCTCTGGCGTTCGGGTTGGCGAGGCGCTCGACCGCACCACGATTTCCAGCATTGAAAAAGGGTTGGAAGACTTCTACTACAGCGTCGGCAAATACAGTGCTTCGGTGAAAGCCGTAGTCACGCCATTGCCGCGTAACCGTGTCGACCTGAAACTGGTGTTCACGGAAGGGGTTTCCGCCAAGATTCAACAAATCAACATTGTCGGCAACCATGCCTTCACTAACGATGAGCTGATTTCACGCTTCCAACTGCGTGATGAAGTACCGTGGTGGAACGTGGTTGGCGATCGCAAATACCAGAAGCAAAAGCTGGCGGGCGATCTGGAAACCCTGCGCAGTTTCTATCTGGACCGCGGCTATGCACGCTTCAATATCGATTCGACTCAGGTCAGCCTGACGCCGGACAAAAAAGGCATCTACATCACCATCAATATCACCGAAGGTGAGCAGTATAAGCTCAGCGGCGTGATGGTGAACGGCAATCTGGCCGGGCACTCGGCGGAAGTCGCTCAGTTGACCAAGATCGAACCGGGTGAACTGTATAACGGCAGTAAAGTGACCAAAATGGAAGACAACATCAAAACGATGTTGGGCCGTTATGGTTATGCTTACCCACGAGTGGCCACTCAGCCTGAGATCAACGACGCGGATAAAACCGTCAAGTTGCACGTGAATATCGATGCGGGTAACCGCTTCTACGTGCGCCGTATCAAGTTTGAAGGCAACGATACCAGTAAAGACTCCGTACTGCGCCGTGAAATGCGTCAGATGGAAGGTGCTTGGCTGGGCAACGCTCAGGTTGAGCAGGGTAAAGAACGTCTGAACCGTTTGGGCTATTTTGAAACGGTTGATGTGGAAACCCAGCGCGTGCCGGGTACCGCCGATCAGGTCGACGTCACCTACAAAGTGAAAGAGCGCAACACCGGTACCTTCAACTTCGGCGTCGGTTACGGCACCGAGAGCGGTGTCAGCTTCCAGGCTGGCGTGCAGCAGGACAACTGGCTGGGTACCGGTTACTCCGTCGGCATCAGCGGCACCAAGAACGACTACCAGACGTACACCGAGCTGTCGGTAACCAACCCATACTTCACCGTTGACGGTGTTAGCCTGGGTGGCCGTATCTTCTACAACGACTTTAAAGCGGATGATGCGGACCTGTCCGACTATACCAACAAGAGTTACGGTATAGACGGTACTTTGGGCTTCCCGATCAACGAAAACAACTCGTTGCGCACCGGCCTGGGTTATGTCCACAACGGTCTGTCGAACATGCAGCCACAGATCGCCATGTGGCGTTATCTGGACTCGATGGGTCTGAACCCGAACACTACCGATCGCGCCAGCTATTCTGCCGATGATTTCACGCTGAATCTGGGTTGGACCTATAACAACCTTGACCGTGGTTATTTCCCAACCTCGGGTAACCGCACTACGCTGAATGGTAAAGTCACCATTCCGGGGTCGGATAACGAATACTACAAGATGACGCTGGACAGCGTGCAATACGTGCCGATCAACGACGACCGTACCTGGGTGCTGTTGGGGCGTGGTCGTCTGGGCTATGCCGATGGTCTGGGCGGTAAAGAGATGCCGTTCTACGAGAACTTCTATGCCGGCGGCTCAAGCACAGTTCGTGGTTTCGGGTCTAATACCATTGGTCCGAAAGCGGTGTACTACAACTCCAGTTCGTACAACTGCTCCAACAGTACCACTATTTGTAATTCGGATGATGCAGTGGGTGGTAACGCCATGGCGGTTGCCAGTATGGAGCTGATCACGCCAACGCCATTTATCAGCGAAAAATACGCCAATTCAGTGCGTACCTCGCTGTTCATGGATGCAGGCACCGTGTGGGATACCAACTGGGATAACAGCAAGACGCAAGGCTTCGACATTCCAGACTACAGTAAAGCGAGCAATATCCGCGTTTCTGCCGGTATTGCCTTGCAATGGATGTCACCGCTGGGCCCGTTGGTGTTCTCTTATGCCAATCCGCTCAAGAAATACGAAGGCGACAAGTCCGAACAGTTCCAGTTTAACATTGGCAAGACCTGGTAACAGGTCCCGCTTCTGGGTATAGCAGTTATTAAGAATCGCAAATGCCAGATGCCCGTAAGAACACAGAGAGATGATTCTCATTGTTTCACGGGGTAAGTCTGGCAGATTGTGTACTTCAAGTGTCGTATGGCACAAATGGGTGATGGTAAGGAGTTTATAGTGAAAAAGTGGTTGTGTGCCGCAGGCCTCGGTTTAGCAATGGCTGCTTCAGCTGGCGTTCAGGCAGCAGATAATATCGCTGTAGTTAACGTCTCCAGCATTTTCCAACAGTTGCCAGCACGTGAAACCGTGGCTAAACAGCTGGAAAACGAGTTCAAAGGCCGTGCGGGCGAACTTCAGAACATGGAGCGTAGCCTTCAGACCAAAATGCAACGTTTGCAGCGTGATGGCGCTACCATGAAAGCCAGCGATCGCAGCAAATTGGAAAAAGACGTGATGGCTCAGCGCGAGCAGTTCTCTCAGAAAGCGCAGGCTTTTGAGCAGGACAACCGTCGCCGTCAGATGGAAGAGCGTAACAAAATCCTGAGCCGTATTCAGGACGCTGTGAAATCTGTTGCCAGCAAAGAAGGCTACGACGTAGTTATCGATGCTAACGCCGTTGCTTACGCAGGTTCTTCTAAAGACATTACTGCCGACGTGCTGAAACAGGTTAAATAAGACATGCTTTCAATTCGACTGGCTGATTTAGCGCAGCAGTTGGATGCACAATTGCACGGTGATGGCGATCTCGTCATCACCGGCATTGCTTCTATGCATTCGGCACAAGCTGGCCAAATCACGTTTTTGTCAAACAGCCGCTATCAAGAGCAGCTGGCCTCCTGCCTGGCAAGCGCAGTAGTGCTTACCGAGGCGGATCTACCACACTGCCGTTCTGCGGCGCTGGTGGTTAAAAACCCTTATCTGACCTACGCGCGTATGGCGCAGCTGATGGACACCACGCCGGCTCCGGCTCAGGATATCGCCCCAAGCGCGGTCATCTCACCTGCAGCTACTCTGGGGCAGAATGTTGCCATCGGGGCGAATGCGGTCATCGAGTCAGGCGCAGTACTCGGCGATAACGTGGTTATCGGCCCGGGTTGCTTTATCGGCAAACGCGCACGCATTGGCGCAGGTACGCGTCTGTGGGCGAATGTCACTATTTATCATGAAGTCGAGATCGGCCAGCATTGTCTGATCCAATCGGGCACTGTAATTGGCGCTGACGGTTTCGGCTATGCCAACGAACGCGGCGAGTGGATTAAAATCCCTCAACTGGGCACGGTGATTATCGGCGATCGCGTCGAGATCGGCGCTTGCACTACCATTGACCGCGGCGCGTTGGATAACACCCAAATCGGGAATGGTGTTATCATCGACAACCAATGCCAGATTGCACATAACGTTGTGATTGGCGACAATACTGCCGTCGCCGGCGGTGTGATTATGGCGGGCAGCCTGAAAATCGGCCGCTATTGCCAGATCGGCGGAGCCAGCGTGATCAACGGTCACATGGAGATCGCCGACAAGGTTGTTGTCACTGGAATGGGAATGGTTATGCGACCAATCACCGAACCTGGGGTATACTCTTCGGGCATTCCGTTACAACCCAACAAAGTTTGGCGTAAAACCGCTGCGTTGGTGATGAATATCGATGAGATTAGCAAGCGCTTAAAAGCTGTCGAACGAAAAGTCGGAAAAGACTAATCACTGCCGCCCGCCTCGCTGGGTACAAAACGAAACGCGTTGGTCATAAGACCAAAAGCGCAAAGAGTTGTTAATTTGCGGCCTGCATGATGATCTCCTTTTGGGGTCAGCGCAGGCCGTGTTGTTGATGCCATCAGTTTTTAGAGACAGGAAGAGTATTTTGACTACTGACACTCATACTCTGGATATTGCAGAAATTTTGGAATTGCTTCCTCATCGTTACCCGTTCTTGCTGGTCGATCGCGTCCTTGATTTTGAGGAGCACAAATTCCTGCGTGCGGTGAAGAACGTATCTGTAAATGAACCGTTTTTCCAGGGGCACTTCCCTGGCAAGCCGATTTTTCCAGGCGTATTGATTCTGGAAGCAATGGCGCAGGCCACCGGTATTCTGGCGTTTAAAAGCGTCGGTAAGCTGGAACCGGGCGAATTGTATTACTTTGCCGGTATCGACGAAGCCCGTTTCAAACGACCGGTAGTGCCAGGCGATCAGATGATCATGGAAGTCACCTTTGAAAAAACTCGTCGCGGTCTGACGCGCTTCAAAGGCGTAGCAACCGTTGACGGTAAAATTGTTTGCGAAGCAACCATGATGTGCGCGCGCAGCCGGGAGTCTTAATCCGTGATTGACAAAACCGCCTTTATCCATCCAAGCGCGATTATTGAAGAAGGTGCCGTTATCGGCGCTGGCGCGCACATCGGTCCCTTCTGTTACGTCGGCTCCCAGGTGGAAATCGGCGCTGGCACGGTACTGAAATCCCACGTTGTGGTGAATGGTGTAACCAAAATCGGCCGCGATAATCAGATCTATCAATTTGCCTCTATCGGCGAAGCGAATCAGGATCTGAAATACTCGGGTGAACCGACGCGTGTCGAGATTGGCGATCGCAATCGCATCCGCGAAAGCGTCACCATTCATCGCGGCACGGTGCAGGGCACCAGTCTGACCAAGATCGGCGACGACAACCTGTTCATGGTGAACGCGCACATTGCCCATGACTGTATCGTCGGTAATCGTTGTATCTTCGCCAACAACGCGACGCTGGGCGGCCACGTTGAAGTTGATGATTATGCGATCATTGGCGGCATGACGGCGGTGCACCAATTCTGTGTGATTGGTGCTCACGTTATGGTTGGCGGCTGTTCAGGCGTTGCTCAGGATGTGCCACCTTTTGTCATCGCGCAGGGTAATCACGCCACGCCATTCGGTATCAACATCGAAGGGTTGAAGCGTCGTGGTTTTGATAAAGAGGCGCTGCATGCCATTCGCAATGCCTACAAACTGCTTTATCGCAGCGGTAAAACGCTGGACGAAGCCAAGCCTGAAATCGAAGCCCTGGCCAAAGAGCAGCCGGTCGTGCAGCAGTTCCTCGATTTCTTTGGCCGTTCAACCCGCGGTATTATTCGCTGACCTATGCAAAATCGTCCATTGACTATCGGATTGGTCGCCGGAGAAACTTCCGGTGATATTCTTGGCGCGGGTTTAATCCGAGCGCTCAAGGCGCAGATCCCCGACGCGCGTTTTGTTGGCGTCGCAGGCCCGCTGATGCAGGCTGAAGGCTGCGAAACCTGGTACGAAATGGAAGAGCTGGCGGTAATGGGCGTGGTTGAAGTGCTTGAGCGCTTGCCACGCCTGTTGAAGATCCGCAAGGATCTTACCCGTCGGTTCAGTGAATTGAAGCCGGACGTGTTTGTCGGCATCGATGCGCCCGACTTCAATATCACGCTGGAAGGCCGCCTCAAGCAGCGCGGCATCCGCACTATTCACTATGTCAGCCCATCGGTCTGGGCCTGGCGTCAGAAGCGCGTTTTCAAAATTGGCAAAGCTACCGATCTGGTATTGGCGTTTCTCCCTTTCGAAAAAGCGTTTTACGATCGTTTCAACGTTCCCTGTCGGTTTATCGGCCACACCATGGCCGATGCCATGCCGCTGCAGCCGGACAAATTGGCCGCGCGCGCTACGCTGGGCATAGCTCCCGACGCACGCTGCCTTGCCCTGTTACCGGGTAGCCGAGGTGCGGAGGTCGAGATGCTGAGCGCCGACTTCCTGAAGACCGCCCAACTGCTTCGCACCCGTTATCCTGATCTGGAAGTGGTTGTGCCGCTGGTCAACGCCAAACGGCGCGAGCAGTTCGAACGTATCAAGGCTGAAGTAGCGCCGGAGCTGACCGTTCATCTCCTGAACGGCCAGGGACGTGAGGCAATGATCGCCAGCGATGCGGCATTGCTGGCCTCAGGTACGGCAGCGCTGGAGTGTATGCTGGCCAAATGCCCGATGGTGGTGGGTTACCGCATGAAGCCGTTTACCTTCTGGTTGGCGCAGCGGTTGGTGAAGACGCCGTATGTCTCGCTGCCTAACCTGCTGGCTGGGCGTGAAATCGTCACCGAACTGTTGCAGCACGACTGCGTGCCGGACAAACTGGCGGCCGCCCTGATGCCGTTGCTGGAAGACAGCCCGCAGACCGAAGATCTGAAACAGACTTTCCTTACCTTGCACCAAAGCATCCGTTGCGGTGCTGATGAACAGGCCGCTCAGGCTGTGTTGGAGCTGGCAAAAGCATGATCGAACCCTTTATCTATCCCGCCGCTACGTTGATTGCCGGTGTGGACGAAGTGGGCCGCGGCCCCTTGGTGGGCGCAGTAGTGACCGCAGCAGTGATCCTCGACCCCGCTCGGCCGATTATTGGCCTGGCAGACTCGAAAAAACTCAGTGAAAAACGCCGTCTGGCACTGTATGACGAAATCGTGGAAAAGGCCTTGTCCTGGAGCCTGGGGCGTGCCGAGCCGGACGAGATCGATCGGTTGAACATCTTGCACGCCACCATGTTGGCAATGCAGCGTGCGGTTGCCGGATTGCATATCGCGCCGGACATGGTATTAATCGACGGTAACCGTTGCCCGAAATTGCCCATGCGCTCGCAGGCGGTGGTGAAGGGTGATAGCCGCGTGGCTGAAATCAGCGCCGCCTCCATTCTGGCTAAGGTGACGCGCGATCGCGAAATGACCGAATTGGATCGCGAGTTCCCGGATTACGGTTTTGCGCAGCATAAAGGCTATCCGACCGCCTTCCACCTGGAGCGCCTGGCCGTGCTGGGTGCGACCGAACATCATCGCCGCAGCTTTGCCCCGGTAAGAAGGGCGCTGGAGCTGTAATTTGCCGGCCTGGGCATCCGGGCTGGGCGCGCGATAGCGTTAACCTGGGTTCAGCTTGCTGAGCCCCCTAGTTTCAGGTATCTGGATATGGCCGAACCTCGTTTTATTCACCTGCGCGTTCATAGTGACTACTCCATGATTGATGGATTAGCCAAGATTGGGCCGTTGGTGAAAAGAGCCGCCGCGTTAGCCATGCCTGCTTTGGCAATTACCGATTTCACCAACCTGTGCGGTTTGGTGAAGTTCTATGGCAGCGCGCATGGCGCCGGGATCAAACCGATCATCGGCGCGGATTTTCATGTGCAAAGCGAAGTGCTGGGCGATGAACTGGCGCAGCTCACCGTACTGGCCGCCAACAATGAAGGTTATCAAAACCTGACGCTGCTGATTTCCCGCGCTTACCAGCGTGGTTATGGCGCCGCCGGCCCCATTATTGATCGTGACTGGCTGATCGAACACCGTGCGGGGTTAATCCTGCTTTCTGGCGCCCGTCAGGGGGACGTCGGCAAATTTTTGCTGCGCGGTAACCAGCAACAGGTAGATCAGTGCCTGGACTTCTATCAGCAATATTTCCCGGACAGCTATTATCTCGAACTGATCCGCACAGGCCGGCCGGACGAAGAAAACTACCTGCATGCAGCCGTAGCGCTGGCCACCGAACGTGGGTTGCCGGTGGTGGCCACCAACGACGTGCGTTTTCTGGTTGAGGACGATTTTGACGCCCATGAGATCCGCGTCGCGATCCATGACGGTTTCACGCTTGACGATCCCAAACGCCCGCGCAACTACAGCATGCAGCAATACATGCGCAACGAAGACGAGATGTGCGAGCTGTTTGCCGACATCCCCGAAGCGCTGCTCAACAGCGTTGAAATCGCCAAGCGCTGCAATGTCACCATCCGCCTCGGCGAATACTTCCTGCCGCAGTTCCCGACCGGTGATATGACTACCGAGGATTTCCTGGTGCTCAAATCGAAGGAAGGGCTGGAAGAGCGCCTGGAATTCCTGTTCCCGGATCCGGAGGTTCGCGCACAGCGCCGTCCTGAATATGACGAACGTCTGGATGTTGAACTGAAAGTGATCAACCAGATGGGGTTCCCGGGCTACTTCCTGATCGTCATGGAGTTCATCCAGTGGTCGAAGGATAACGACGTACCGGTAGGACCGGGACGTGGTTCCGGCGCCGGTTCGCTGGTGGCCTATGCACTGAAAATTACCGACCTTGATCCGCTGGAATTTGATTTGCTGTTCGAACGTTTCCTCAACCCGGAACGTGTTTCGATGCCTGACTTCGACGTCGACTTTTGCATGGAAAAACGCGATCTGGTGATTGAGCACGTGGCGGAGATGTATGGTCGTGAGGCGGTATCGCAGATCATCACCTTTGGCACCATGGCGGCGAAAGCGGTTATCCGCGATGTGGGCCGCGTGCTGGGCCACCCCTATGGTTTCGTCGATCGCATCTCCAAGCTGGTGCCACCCGATCCGGGCATGACCCTGGAAAAGGCCTTTGCCGCCGAACCGCAACTGCCGGAAATTTACGAGGCTGACGAAGAGGTCAAAGCGCTGATCGACATGGCGCGCAAGCTGGAAGGTGTGACGCGTAATGCCGGTAAGCACGCCGGTGGCGTGGTTATCGCACCCACCAAGATCACTGACTTCGCACCGTTGTATTGCGACGCGGAAGGGAATCACCCGGTCACCCAGTTTGACAAGAATGATGTGGAATACGCCGGGCTGGTGAAGTTCGATTTCCTTGGTTTGCGTACCCTGACCATCATCGACTGGGCGTTGGGGATGATCAATGCCCGGCGAGCGAAATCCGGGCTGGAACCTATTGATATCGCAGCTATTCCGCTCGAAGACAAAAAAAGCTTCGATATGCTGCAGCGCTCGGAAACCACTGCGGTATTCCAGCTCGAATCACGCGGCATGAAGGATCTGATCAAGCGCCTGAAGCCTGACTGTTTCGAAGATATGATCGCACTGGTGGCGCTGTTCCGCCCGGGACCGTTGCAGTCAGGCATGGTAGATAACTTCATCGACCGCAAACACGGCCGTGAAGAGATTTCCTACCCGGACATCCAGTGGCAGCATGAGTCGCTTAAGCCGGTGCTGGAGCCGACGTATGGCATCATTCTGTACCAGGAACAGGTCATGCAGATTGCCCAGGTGCTGGCCGGCTATACGCTGGGCGGGGCAGACATGCTGCGTCGTGCGATGGGTAAAAAGAACCCGGTTGAGATGGCCAAGCAGCGCGGCGGTTTCGAAGATGGGGCAAAATCGCGCGGTATCGACGGTGAACTGTCGGTAAAAATCTTCGATCTGGTAGAGAAATTCGCCGGTTACGGTTTTAACAAATCGCACTCTGCCGCCTATGCGTTGGTGTCATACCAGACGTTGTGGCTCAAAGCTCACTATCCGGCCGAGTTTATGGCAGCGGTAATGACCGCCGATATGGACAACACCGACAAGGTGGTGGGGCTGGTGGATGAATGCTGGCGCATGGGCCTGAAAATCCTGCCGCCGGACATCAACAGCGGGCAGTACCATTTCCACGTTAACGATGAAGGCGAGATCGTTTATGGCATCGGCGCCATCAAAGGCGTTGGTGAAGGGCCGATTGAAGCCATTCTCGAAGCGCGGAACAGCGGGGAACAGGGCTACTTTAAAGACCTGTTCGATCTGTGCGCGCGCTCCGATATCAAAAAACTGAACCGACGCATTCTGGAAAAACTGATCATGTCCGGGGCGTTCGATCGCCTTGGGCCACACCGCGCCGCGCTGATGAGCTCACTGGGCGACGCGTTGAAAGCGGCCGATCAGCATGCGAAAGCCGAAGCGATCGGCCAAGTTGACATGTTTGGCGTCCTGGCGGAAGCGCCGGAACAGGTGGAGCAATCCTACGCCAACGTACCACGCTGGCAGGAGCAGGTGGTGCTGGATGGTGAACGGGAAACTCTGGGGCTGTACCTGACCGGCCACCCGATCACCCAGTACCTGAAGGAGATCGAACGTTACGCCGGTGGCCAGCGTTTGAAAGATATGCACCCGACGGATCGGGGCAAAATGACGACCGCCGTTGGGCTGGTGATCGCCTCGCGGGTTATGGTCACCAAGCGCGGTAACCGCATCGGTATTTGTACGCTGGATGACCGTTCAGGTCGTCTGGAGGTGATGTTATTCACCGATGCGTTAGAAAAATACCAGCATTTGTTGGAAAAAGACCGTATCCTGATCGCCAGTGGACAGGTCAGCTTTGATGACTTTAGCGGCGGGCTTAAAATGACGGCCCGCGAACTAATGGACATCAGTGAAGCCCGTGAAAAATACGCTCGTGGGCTTGCTATCTCGCTGACGGACAGGCAAATTGATGACCAGCTTTTGAACCGTCTCCGTCAGTCGTTGGAACCCCATCGCTCGGGGACGATTCCAGTGCATCTTTACTATCAACGGGAAGATGCGCGGGCCAAGCTGCGTTTTGGCGCAACCTGGCGCGTGACGCCCACCGACCGCTTGTTGATAGATTTGCGGACTTTGGTAGGTAATGAGCAGGTGGAACTGGAATTTGACTAATATAGGAATGCTATGAGTCTGAATTTTCTTGATTTTGAACAGCCGATTGCAGAGCTGGAAGCGAAAATTGACTCGCTGACTGCAGTCAGTCGTCAAGACGAAAAATTAGATATTAATCTGGACGAAGAGGTTCAGCGCCTTCGTGAAAAGAGCGTTGAGCTGACGCGCAAGATTTTTTCCGATCTTGGGGCCTGGCAAATTGCCCAATTGGCACGCCACCCGCGCCGTCCTTACACCCTGGATTATATCAAACACATCTTTACCGACTTCGAAGAGTTGGCTGGCGACCGCGCTTATGCCGATGATAAAGCGATCGTTGGTGGTATTGCGCGCCTGGATGGCCGCCCGGTGATGATCATTGGTCATCAGAAAGGCCGCGAAACCAAAGAGAAAATCCGCCGTAACTTCGGTATGCCTGCACCAGAAGGCTATCGCAAGGCACTGCGTCTGATGGAAATGGCTTCCCGCTTCAAGCTGCCGTTGATCACATTCATCGACACGCCAGGGGCTTATCCGGGCGTTGGCGCGGAAGAACGCGGCCAGTCGGAGGCCATCGCCCGCAACCTGCGTGAAATGTCTCGCCTGAATATCCCGGTGATCTGCACCGTGATCGGCGAAGGCGGTTCTGGCGGTGCGTTGGCGATCGGCGTTGGCGATAAAGTGAATATGCTGCAATACAGCACTTATTCTGTGATCTCGCCGGAAGGTTGCGCCTCGATTCTGTGGAAGAGCGCCGACAAAGCGCCATTGGCCGCAGAAGCGATGGGCATTACCGCACCGCGCCTGAAAGAGCTGAAGCTGATCGATTCGGTGATCCCGGAACCCCTGGGCTCCGCCCACCGTGACGTACCGGCAATGGCAGCCTCGCTGAAAGCGCAATTGCTGGCTGACCTGAAAGATCTCGATGGCCTGAACAACGAAGAGTTGCTCAATCGCCGTTATCAGCGCCTGATGAACTACGGCTATTGCTGAGTTTTGTTCTGCGTTGCAAAAAACCGCCTTCGGGCGGTTTTTTTATATCTGATGAAAAAGCCGCGGCTGTACGCAAGCTTTTTGCGCTGCGGCGCGCAGCATGCCGATGACGGGGTACACAGAGTCGTATTTTCATGTTGTTATAGAGGTTTGGCGGTTAACTGACAGGAGCAGCCGATGAATATCATCGCAATCATGAGCCCAACGGGCGTCTATTACAAAGATGAGCCTATTCGTGAGCTGCACACCGCATTGGCTACGATGGGGTTCCAGTTGGTTTATCCGAAAAACGGCGGCGACCTGCTAAAGCTGATCGAAGCCAATGCGCGTATTTGCGGAGTGATTTTCGATTGGGACGACTACAGCCTGGAGCTGTGCAGCGAAATTAACGAGCTGAATGAATATCTGCCGCTATATGCGTTTATCAACCAGTATTCCACCTTCGACGTCAGCCTGCATGAAATGCGCATGGTGCTGTATTTCTTTGAGTATGGCTTGAATGCGGCAGATGATATTGCGCAGCGTATCCAGCAATACACCGCAGAATATATCGACACCATTACGCCGCCCTTAACCAAGGCGCTGTTCAACTATGTGCGCGAGGGCAAATACACTTTTTGCACCCCAGGGCATATGGCCGGTACCGCTTTCCAGAAAAGCCCTGTTGGCTGCCTGTTTTACGATTTTTTCGGTGCCAACACCTTAAAAGCCGACGTCTCCATATCGGTGACCGAACTGGGTTCGCTGCTGGACCACACCGGCCCGCATCTGGAGGCCGAAGAGTATATTGCACGTACCTTTAACGCCGAGCAGAGCTATCTGGTGACCAATGGCACCTCCACCGCGAACAAGATTGTCGGTATGTATTCGGCACCGGTCGGCAGCACGGTATTGATCGACCGTAACTGCCATAAATCGCTGTGCCATCTGCTGATGATGAGCGATATCGTGCCGATTTACCTGCGCCCGTTGCGTAACGCCTACGGCATTCTTGGCGGCATCCCGCAGCATGAGTTTACCCATGAGAGCATTGCCGGCCGGGTCGCCGCCACCGCGAATGCCAGCTGGCCGGTAC
Source organism: Serratia sp. C2(1) (assembly GCF_036352655.1). NCBI lineage: Bacteria > Pseudomonadati > Pseudomonadota > Gammaproteobacteria > Enterobacterales > Yersiniaceae > Serratia > Serratia sp. C2(1). The sequence goes on from NZ_JAZFBA010000004.1 coordinate 311,725, forward strand.
ATGCGGTGATCACCAACTCAACCTATGACGGCCTGCTGTATAACACCGATTACATCAAGCAGACGTTGGACGTGCCATCCATCCATTTTGACTCCGCCTGGGTACCCTATACCAACTTCCATCCGATCTACGAAGGCAAGAGCGGCATGAGCGGTGAGCGCACGCCCGGCAAGGTGATCTACGAAACGCAGTCCACGCACAAGCTGCTGGCGGCATTCTCGCAGGCCTCGATGATTCACATTAAGGGCGATTACGACGAAAGCACCTTTAACGAAGCCTATATGATGCATACCACCACTTCACCGAACTACGGCATTGTGGCATCGATGGAAACCGCTGCCGCGATGCTGCGCGGCAACCCCGGGCGACGCTTGATCAACCGCTCGGTAGAGCGCGCGCTGCATTTTCGCCGCGAGGTACAGCGACTGCGAGAGGAGAGCGATAGCTGGTTCTTCGATATCTGGCAGCCCGAAGAGATCGACGAGGCGCAATGCTGGCCGTTGAATCCGGATGATAACTGGCACGGGTTTGGTAATACCGACCGCGATCATATGTATCTCGATCCGATCAAGGTGACGATCCTGACACCGGGAATGAACGAGCTGGGTACGTTGGAAGAGAGCGGGATCCCGGCGGCGCTGGTGGCGAAATACCTGGACGAACGCGGCATCGTGGTGGAAAAAACCGGGCCTTATAATCTGCTGTTCCTGTTCAGTATCGGCATTGATAAAACCAAGGCGATGAGCCTGTTGCGCGGCCTGACCGATTTCAAACGCGCTTACGATCTTAATCTGCGGGTGAAGAACATGCTGCCGGATCTGTATGCGGAGGATCCTGATTTCTACCGCAATATGCGCATTCAGGATCTGGCGGCCGGGATCCACCGGTTGATCTGCCGGCACGATCTGCCGCGGCTGATGCTGCGGGCGTTCGACGTGCTGCCGGAAATGAAGCTGACGCCGCACCAGATGTTCCAGCAGCAGGTACGCGGGAATGTGGAAACCTGCGAGCTGGATCAACTGGTGGGCAAGGTGGCAGCCAATATGATCCTGCCTTATCCGCCAGGGGTGCCGCTGGTGATGCCGGGTGAGATGATCACCGAGGAGAGCCGTGCGGTACTCGATTTCTTGCTGATGCTATGTTCCATTGGTGAGCGTTATCCCGGCTTTGAAACCGATATCCACGGTGCGAAACTGACCGAGGATGGGCGTTATCTGGTGAAGGTGCTGAAAACGCCCTTGGCTTAGGAGGCGCCGGCCGATCTCAACGCTTAAGAGGCATGACCTGAATGACGACTCCGTTTTATCCTGCTGGTTTTTGCCGTTGACGTTGTAATCCCCGCCGGATACCGTGCTTCATCAGGCAGACAATGAGGCATTACCATGTTGGCATTACGTCAGGTGCACCACATCGCAGTCATTGGTTCAGACTATGCGGCCAGTAAGCATTTCTATTGCGACATCCTCGGTTTTACCCTATTGGGTGAGTTTTACCGTGAAGAACGAGATTCATGGAAGGCGGATCTGGCGCTCAATGGCCAATACAGCATCGAACTGTTCTCTTTTCCGTCACCACCGGCTCGTGTCAGCCGTCCGGAAGCATGCGGCCTGCGCCACCTGGCCTTCAGCGTAGACGATATCGAACAGGCTATCGCGCATCTGCAGGCCGCTGGGGTAGTGTGCGAGCCGATACGCGTCGATCCTTATACCCAGTCCCGTTTTACTTTTTTCAGCGATCCCGATGGATTGCCGCTGGAGCTGTATGAACGATGAAAGCTTGCCTGAAGGCGGCGGGCTGGTTAACGTGCTGTCCCATGGGTGTTATGGCGGCCTCCAGCCGCTTGTCAGGCGATAAACGATAAACCAATGAATACCGATCAACTTTCCGTACAGGTCAGTCGCCAATTGGGTACTCACCGGCGTTTGCTGGTGGCGTTCAGCGGTGGGCTGGATTCCAGCGTGTTGTTGCACCTGCTGGTGCATCTGCGAAGGCAATTGCCGGATTTGCAGTTGCGCGCGGTGCACGTACACCATGGCCTGAACGTTTTTGCCGACGAATGGGTGGCTCACTGCCAACGGCAATGCGCCACCTGGCAGTTACCGCTGGTGGTTCAACATGTGCAGGTAGATGGCAGGCAGGGTGGGATTGAAGCTGCGGCCCGTGCGGCGCGTTACTCGGCTTTCGTCGCTACGCTGGCTGCCGATGAGGTCTTGCTCACCGCGCAACATCTTGATGACCAATGCGAGACCTTCCTGCTGGCGTTGAAACGCGGCAGTGGTCCGGCTGGCCTGTCGGCGATGGCTGCGCAGGCCTCATTGGGGAGTAACCCCTTGCTGCGTCCTTTGCTGGGTATATCGCGTCTGCAGTTGGAGGATTACGCACAGCGGCATCGGCTTGCCTGGATTGATGACGACAGCAATCAGGACCCGCGTTTCGACCGCAATTTCCTGCGCCTGCAGGTGTTACCGCTGCTGAACCAACGCTGGCCGTATTTTGCCGCCGCGACGGCGCGCAGCGCCAGCCTCTGTGCGGAACAAGAGCAACTGCTGGATGAACTGCTGTCAGAACAGCTGCACTCGTTGCTCGATGAAGATAATGCGCTGGCGATCGACGGCCTGCTGGGGTGTTCACCAGCGCGGCGTTTTGCCTTGCTGCGCCGTTGGATCGCGCTGTTTGGCGTCACCATGCCTTCACGCGAGCAATTGCAGCGGCTATGGGACGAGGTGGCGCTCAGTCGGGATGATGCCGAACCGCAGTTGCAACCGGGGCAGTATCAGATCCGCCGTTTTCGCCGACGTTTGTATCTGCTGCCGATCATGGCGGATTTGCGCGAAGTCTGCCTGAACTGGTCGTTGGTGGAGCCGCTCGAGCTGCCGGATGGATTGGGTAAGCTGAGTAGCGGGGCGGGTGATATTTGTCTGCGGGCACCGCAGCGGCAACAGAAGGTGAGCGTTCGTTTTGCCGCTCAGGGAAAAATCCGCATCCTTGGCCGAACCCATTCCCGGTCAGTTAAAAAACTGTGGCAGGAATTGAGTGTGCCGCCGTGGCAGCGCGAACGTACCCCGTTGATTTATTATGATGACCAGCTTATCGCTGCGCTGGGCGTGTTTGTCAGCGAAGCCGGTCAGACGCCGGAAGGGGAGCAATCCTGGCGGCTGCGTTGGCATAAAAAATAATAATAATGTGAGGAGCAATGATGAAATTTGTTAGCGCAATGGCTGTGGTGTTTGGCCTTTTCAGCCTGTCGGCCATAGCGGCGGGTGATGTGGCCGCAGGGAAGGGAAAATCCGCCAGCTGTGTCGCGTGCCACGGCACGGAGGGGAAGGTGTCGGTACCGATATATCCCAATCTGGCCGGGCAAAACGCCATGTATCTGGAGCATGCGCTGCAGGCGTATAAAAAAGGGGGGCGCAACGGCGGCCAGGCTGAAGTGATGAAGGCCTATGTCTCAGCGTTGTCTGATGATGATATTGCCGATCTGGCCGCGTACTATGCCAGTCTTAAACCATAGCCAGTCTTAAACCATAGCCAGCCTGAAGCCATAAATGACGAGGGCAGCCGTTGGGCTGCCCTGTTGGGATGGCGTTACCGAAAAATCAATCAGACAGGCTGACGACCACGGTACCGATTTCCGGATGACTGAAACTGAGGATGTGATCCAGACGCAAGCTGAGAGCATTGCCGGCCTGATCGATAATCAGGTACTCAACGCCCTTGGTAAATTTCAGCTCGGTGGCTTTGCCTTCGAGTTTTTCTCCGTCGCGTAACTCCAGCTTCAGAATGTAGTTATGCTGACAGGCGAGTTCCAGGCTTTCATAGTCATCGCAATTGATGGATTGGTACTCATCATTCATCAACATAGTCGCTCACCAATAAGTTAGCGGCGGCAAAGGCCGCCTGTTCCCTAACGGAGGACGGTAGCGCGTTATCCGCAGCAACTTCGTCCAATGCCTTTAATACACATGCTAACGCATCAGGCACGTAGCCGAGATCCCCACTGCCGATCTCGGCGTAAAAACGGCGTACTAACTCACAGTATTGTTGCACAGTTTCCTCCCTTAAGAACCTCTGCGTCATCGAAGTCTCGTATGGCGATGAGGCGCAGGCTCTCGGAGCTTTACTTAATCCTAGTCGACTATAGCACAGCTGTTGGGGAGTTATTAGCACCTCAGCGCGGCTTTCGCACTGTGCTTTGCCCAGCCGTGCTGGCTGCGGATGGGCCAAATCTAGTACACTGTCGCCTGATAATAATGAGGTCACCCATGGCGCTGAAAGCAACTATTTATAAAGCCACGGTCAATATCGCTGATATGGATCGTCACTTCTACCACGACGCCACGCTCACCCTGGCCCAACACCCTTCCGAAACCGAACAGCGTATGATGCTGCGCCTGCTGGCCTGGATCTGCCATGCCGATGAACGTCTGGTGTTTACCAAGGGCTTGAGCGCCGAAGACGAGCCGGAGATCTGGCGGCGTAACGATCACAACGGGTTGGAAATGTGGATCGAAATGGGCCTGCCTGATGAGAAGCGAATCAGGAAAGCCTGCAACCAGTCACCGCGAGTGGTGCTTTACGCTTACGGTGAACGCGCCGGACACGTTTGGTGGCAGGGTATCCAGAGCAAAGTGGCAAACCACAAAAACCTAAGCATCCGTTTTCTGGATGATGAACAATTAGGCAAATTGGCAGCGATGGCCAGCCGCAATATGACGCTGCAAGCTACGTTGCAAGAAGGCACTATCTGGCTTTCTGATGCTCAGAATAGTCTGGAAATCCAGTTTGCCGAGTGGCAACAGGCGCAGGTGTGACCGGTGCTGGAGCTGTCAAGAAACGTAGCCATACCGGATAACGAGCTGGAACTGACGGCGATCCGCGCGCAGGGTGCGGGTGGCCAGCACGTGAACAAAACCTCAACGGCTATCCATTTGCGCTTTGACATCCGGGCGTCCAGCCTGCCAGAGTATTATAAAGAAAGGCTGCTGGCTCTGAATAATCATTTAATTACCGCCGATGGCGTGGTGATTATTAAAGCGCAGGAATATCGTAGCCAGGAATTAAACCGCGAGGCGGCGCTGGCCAGGCTGGTGGCGTTGATTCAGCAGGCGATGGTGGTGGAAAAAACGCGCAGAGCGACCAAGCCCACGAAAGGGGCAAAATTACGTCGGCTGGAAGGCAAGGTACGTAAAGGCGCGACTAAAGCGCTGCGCGGCAAGATCCGCACTTAAGGATACATGAGCACAGTAGGAGAATAGCTGTGAAGAAAATAACAATAGCCCTGTTTTTAGCGGCAGGGGCGCTCTCATTATTGGGATGTAATAATCAGTATCAGCCGAAAGAACAACCTCTTCAGGCGATGCAGCAGAGTTACCAGGGCGTACTGCCTTGCGCTGATTGCAGTGGCCTGGATACAGCGCTGTTCCTGGATGAAGACGGTACTTTCGTTTTGCAGGAAACCTATCGCGAAACCAAAGACGGGGACCAGACTTTTGCCGATTATGGCAAATGGGCGCGAACCGCAGATAAGCTGGTTCTGACCGACAGCCATGGAGAAAAACGCTATTTCCGCCCCGTGGGCAAGAGCCTGGAAATGCTGGATCAAAGCGGCGCCGTGATTGAGTCTAGGTTGAACTACCGCCTGGAACCGGTGGAAAAAGCATTGCCTAAAACGCCGATGGCGCTCAAAGGTAGCTACACCTACATGGCGGATGCCGCGGTGTTCAAGGATTGCGCCACCGGCAAAACTTTCCCGGTAGACAATACTATCGCGCTGGAACAAGGGTATGCCAAGGCGTACAAAACCCCCGGCGAGCCGGTATTTCTGACCTTGAATGGCCATTTCAGCGTCCAGCCGTCAATGGAAGAAGGGCAAACCGAGAGGGCGTTGGTGCCGGACGGCAAGATAGCCTTCGACAAGAACAAGAACTGCGACAGCAAATAATCGCCATAAAAAAACCCGCCGAGGCGGGTTTTTTACTATCTGATGCAGCAGCTTAGCGCTTGATTTGCCCCAGCAGGAAATCAACGATTTCGCCGGTTTTAATCATTTGCTTCTCGCCGATGCGGCGGTTTTTGTATTCAATCTCTTCGCTGTCGAGATTACGGTCGCCGATGACGATTGAATGCGGTACGCCAATCAGTTCCATATCCGCGAACATCACGCCCGGGCGCTCTTTACGGTCGTCGAGAATAACGTCGATACCGTGCGAACGCAGGGTGTTGTACAGTTCTTCAGCCAGCGCCTGTACGCGGAAGGATTTGTGCATGTTCATTGGCAGAATAGCCACCTGGAACGGGGCGATGGCGTCCGGCCAGATGATGCCGCGATCGTCGTGGTTCTGCTCGATGGCGGCAGCCACCACGCGAGTAACCCCGATCCCGTAGCAACCCATGGTCAGCACCTGGTTACGACCATCTTCACCCTGAACGGTGGCTTTCATCGCTTCAGAATATTTGGTGCCGAGCTGGAAGATATGGCCCACTTCGATACCGCGTTTGATCAACAGCGTGCCTTTACCGTCCGGGCTGGCGTCGCCTTCTACCACGTTACGAATATCGGCAACCTGCGGCAGCGGCAGATCGCGCTCCCAGTTAATGCCAAAGTAGTGTTTACCGTCGATATTAGCGCCGGCGCCAAAATCGCTCATCGCCGCTACGCTGCGATCGGCCACGACCGGAACCTGCAGGTTGACCGGGCCGAGGGAACCCGGGCCTGCACCGACGATGGCGCGGATTTCTTCTTCGGTAGCAAAGGTCAATGGAGTGGCTACCTGTGGCAGCTTCTCGGCCTTGATTTCGTTCAGCTCGTGATCGCCGCGAACCAGCAGGGCAACCAGCTTGTGGCCGCTTTCTTTTTCGGCGTGCACCAGCAGCGTCTTGACGGTTTTCTCAACCGGCAGTTGGAATTGCTCTACCAACTCGGCGATGGTCTTGGCGTTCGGCGTATCTACAACGCGCAGTTCTTCGCTGGCGGCTGCACGCGGCTGAGCCGGCGCTACGGCTTCTGCCAGTTCGATATTGGCGGCAAAGTCAGAACCGGTAGAGAACACGATATCGTCTTCACCGCTGTCGGCCAGCACCTGGAACTCGTGTGATGCGCTACCGCCAATCGAGCCGGTGTCGGCATGCACAGGGCGGAAATCCAGGCCCATGCGGCTGAATATTTTGCTGTAGGCTTCGTACATTGCATCGTAGGTCGCCTGCAGGGATTCCTGCGAGGTATGGAACGAGTAGGCGTCTTTCATCAGGAATTCGCGGGAACGCATCACGCCGAAACGCGGGCGTACTTCATCACGGAATTTGGTCTGAATCTGGAAGAAGTTCAGCGGCAGCTGTTTGTAAGAGCTGATCTCGTTACGGATAAGATCCGTAATCACTTCTTCGTGCGTTGGGCCCAGCACAAACGGACGTTCGCCGCGATCGACAAAGCGCAGCAGCTCAGGACCATATTGTTCCCAACGACCGCTTTCCTGCCATAAATCGGCGGGCTGTACCACCGGCATGCAAACTTCGATCGCGTTGGCATTGTTCATTTCTTCGCGGACGATGTTCTCAACCTTTTTCAGAACGCGCAGGCCGGTTGGCAACCAGGTGTAAAGACCTGAGGCCAGCTTGCGAATCATCCCGGCGCGCAGCATCAGCTGGTGGCTGATCACTTCGGCGTCGGCAGGTGTCTCCTTCAGGGTGGAGAGCAAATATTGGCTAGTACGCATGGTGTTTTGGTTCCGTTAGAACTGCAAATTGCATCGGGCTGCCACAGTGGCGGCCAAAAGTGACAAAAGTGCTTTAGTTTACCAGTGCGAGCGGGTTGTCAAAAGAGAGACGGTGGAATTTTAACGCAGGTCGAGTGACAACACCTCGGTTTGCTGATCCACCACCCGCCAGCGTACGTTGAAATCCAGCAGCCAAACCGCGTAATCCCGTTCCGCTTCTTCTCCCCTGCGGTAGGCCGGACGTGGATCCTGGGCCAGCACCTGGGTGATAAAACGCCGCAACTGCGGATAGCGATGTTGGTGTTGCTGTAGCTGTTGTTCAGCCTTGGGGGCAAAACGTACGGGCATATCGCCGACGGGTGCCGTCTGAGCAAACCCGGCGCGGGCCTGCGGTTGGCTTTCGGCAAACGGCAGGTAGGGCTTGATATCCACCACTGGCGTGCCGTCAACCAGATCGAGGCTGCCCAACTCCAGCACCACTTCGCTCCCCTGAACGCGCACGCCTTTTAATTCTATTAACGACATGCCGAGCGGGTTTGGGCGAAAGGTGGAGCGGGTGGCAAACACGCCCATCCGGGCATTGCCGCCAAGACGCGGTGGCCGCACGGTGGGGCGCCAGCCACCTTCCAGGGTTTGATGGAAAATAAACATCACCCACAGATGGCTAAAATCGCTGAGCCCGCGCACTGCTTCCGCCTGATTGTAGGGCGGCAGCAGCAGCAGTTCACCGCCACCGTCTTCGACTAACCCCGGCTGGCGGGGTACGGCGAACTTTTCTTTATACGGTGAACGGATGATTCCGATCTGATTGAAGACAAACTCGGTCATTTGGACGAAACGTTAAGCGCTGAACCCTGGCAAATCGCCTGTTGGTAGCAACCGGCAACGCCGCTGACAATCTGGCAATCATGCAATAGCACGGCGTTTGCTTTCATGTAAGACGCGCGGATTTGCATGCGTTTACGGGCTGTCGCCAGATTTGGCGGTGAATCCTGTACGGTGGTCTGGCATGACTCACCAGAGACCTCACCCAGATCGCGGAAAGGTTTGCCCACTAATTCTTCTGCGCTTTTATACAGTTTTACCGGCGCTGGACGTGCCGCTGGCGTGGTCTTTGTCGGTGTGGTTACAGTCGGTTTGCTGGTGTTGTTTGTTGAGGAGGGCGCGATACGCTGCGACGAACACCCTGCCAGCGCGAGCGCTAACAAACAGAGAGATAAAACACGCATTGAGATTCCTCTGTCTTTTTATAAAAGTGGCGCTATTGAAGCAATCTACGGCGGAAATAACAAGACGGGCCGGAGCCCGTCTTGCAATTATAGGAATAAAATCGGTAATTAATGATTACCAGCCTTTCACTGCCCCACCATTAAAGATCTTGTTGGCGGCTGCGTTAACTTCGTCAGACTGGTATGCCTGCACGAACTTCTTCACGTTTTCCGCGTCTTTGTTGTCTTCGCGGGCAACCAGCAGGTTAACGTACGGTGAGTCTTTATCTTCAACAAACAGACCGTCTTTTGCCGGAGTCAGGCCGATCTGGCTGGCGTAGGTGGTGTTGATTACCGCCAGTGCGATTTGCTGATCGTCCAGGGAACGCGGCAACTGTGGGGCTTCCAGTTCTACCAGCTTCAGGTTTTTCGGGTTCTCCGTTACGTCCAGCACGGTCGGCAGCAGGCCAACACCGTCTTTCAGTTTGATCAGGTTAACCTTCTGCAGCAGCAGCAAAGAACGGCCCAGGTTGGTCGGGTCGTTAGGCAGGGCAACCTGGGAACCGTCTTTCAGCTCATCCAGCGATTTGATTTTCTTGGAGTAACCGGCGATCGGGTAAACGAAGGAGTTACCTACCGCGACCAGCTTATAGCCGCGATCCTTGATTTGCTGATCCAGATACGGTTTGTGCTGGAAGGCGTTCAGATCGATATCGCCTTTGCTCAGTGCTTCGTTTGGCAGTACGTAGTCATTGAACGTCACCAGTTCAACGTCCAGACCGTATTTCTCTTTTGCCACTTTCTGCGCTATTTCAGCAACCTGCTGCTCAGCACCGACGATAACGCCCACTTTAATATGGTTTGGATCTTTTTCTTCCTGACCGCAGCCTGCCAGAGCCAGAGTACCGATCAGTGCGCCGATTGCCGCGATGGACTTAAATTTTAACGACATATCCCTTCCTCATTAGACTCGCATTAAAAATACGCTGTGTGAGCGCAGTTGCTGTGAAAACTATTTGTGGGTGACGGTCTTTACAATCCGATCGCCAGAGAACTGAATCAGATAGACCAGCACTACCAGTAATACTAATACGGTATTCATCACAGTGGCGTTATAACCGATATAACCATACTGGTAACCGATTTGGCCCAGACCGCCGGCGCCAACCGCGCCACCCATGGCGGAATAGCCAACCAGGGTAATCAGCGTGATGGTGGCTGCGTTCACCAGACCGGGCAGGGCTTCCGGCAACAGGACCTTTTTGATGATTTGCATCGGGGTTGCACCCATCGCGCGGGCCGCTTCCACCAAGCCGGATGGGATCTCCAGCAGAGCGTTTTCCACCATACGGGCGATAAACGGCGCGGCTCCTACGGTCAAGGGTACGATGGCCGCCTGAAGGCCAATCGAGGTACCGACGATAAGACGCGTAAATGGAATCATCCACACCAACAAGATAATGAACGGAATGGAACGGAACACGTTCACCAGCCCGGACAGGGTTTTATACAGCGTATTGTTGGCGACAATCTGCCCCGGACGGGTTACGTACAGCAGCACGCCAACCGGCAGGCCGAGCACGAAACCGAAGAAGCCGGAGACAAAGGTCATCATGACGGTTTCCCATACGCCACGTGCCATTAACCACATCATTGCCTCAGACATAACCCAGAACCTCTACTTTTACCTGATTTTCCTGCAGGAACTTAATCGTTGCCAGCGCGTCTTCATCGCTGCCGTGCAGCTCCGCCAGCATTACGCCGAATTTCACGCCGCCGGCATAATCCATTTGGGCGCTGATGATGTTGTTATTAACGTTGAAGCGGCGAGCGGCCTCTGACAACAAAGGCGCATCGACGGACTGGCCGGTAAACTCGAGGCGCAGCAGCGGTTGACGGCCGCCACTGCGTTCCGGCGCCAAACGCTTGGCATAATCGTCCGGGATATCCAGATGCAGCGTGGATTGAATAAACTGTTGGGCCAGCGGCGTTTTCGGGTGCGAGAACACTTCGCTGACGCTATCTTTTTCAATCAGTTGCCCCTGGCTGATAACCGCAACCTGATCGCAGATGCGTTTTACCACGTCCATTTCATGGGTGATCAACAAAATGGTCAGGCCGAGGCGGCGATTGATGTCTTTCAGCAGTTCCAGAATCGAACGGGTGGTTGCCGGATCCAGCGCGCTGGTGGCCTCGTCGCACAGCAGCACTTTAGGTTGGCTTGCCAACGCGCGGGCAATCGCTACACGCTGCTTCTGGCCACCGGACAAATTGGCAGGGTAGGCGTCGTGTTTGTCTGACAGCCCGACCAGCTCCAATAATTCGGTCACGCGCTTTTTGATTTCAGCGCGTGGGGTATTGTCCAGCTCCAATGGCAGCGAAACGTTGCCAAATACCGTGCGGGAGGACAGCAGGTTAAAATGTTGGAAAATCATGCCGATCTGACGGCGAGCGCGTGTCAGTTCGCTTTCGGACAGGGAGGTCAGATCCTGTCCGTCAACCAGCACCTGGCCGGAGGTTGGGCGCTCAAGCATGTTGGCGCAGCGGATCAGCGTACTTTTACCGGCACCGGAGGCACCGATAACGCCATAAATTTGCCCGGCAGGGACGTGAAGAGTCACGTCAGATAGCGCATTAATAGAGCGCGAACCCTGCTGGAACACTTTGGTGATGTTAGAAAGTTTAATCATATTCTTCTTATTTTAGCGTGGTTGCCCGTGGCTAGATAAAAGTAAACCCTGGCGTGGACCAAGGTATGGATCAGATGTTAAGGCGTCTAGACGTCCAAGTCAACGGCCAACACTGTTCTCTGCCGTTCTCAGCACCGGGTAAAACATGCGATACTGTACGCGTTTTCAGGCCCTCAGGAGTAAACCGGTGACACAAAGCGTTCCAGCAATTTTCCTAGATCGTGATGGCACGATTAATGTCGATCATGGCTACGTCCATGAAATCGATGACTTCCATTTTATTGATGGCGTGATTGACGCCTGTCGCGAACTTAAAAAGATGGGCTTTGCCCTGGTACTGGTCACCAACCAATCCGGTATCGCGCGCGGCAAGTTCGACGAAAAACAGTTTATGTACCTGACCGAGTGGATGGACTGGTCGCTGGCCGATCGCGATGTTGACCTTGATGGCATCTATTTCTGTCCGCATCATCCAGAAGCGGTAATAGAAGAATACCGTCAGACGTGTGATTGCCGTAAACCGCAGCCGGGCATGTTGCTGCAGGCGCAGCAGGAATTAAACATCGATATGGCCTCTTCTTATATGGTTGGCGACAAACCGGAAGATATGCAGGCGGCCATTGCGGCAGGCGTTGGCACCAAAGTGCTGGTGCGTACCGGCAAGCCGGTCACCGATCAGGGAGAAAAACTGGCGGATTGGGTGTTAAACAGCCTGGCAGACCTGCCGGAAGCCATTAAAAAGCGGGTTTAGTAGGCGTTATGCATGAATAGTGAGCGGTCGGAAAGAAAGTGAATATTAATCCTTGTCATTCTGAACCGGCTCCCTATAATGCGCCTCCATCGACACGGAACATGTGAACAACTTCACAGAGTCTCCGGGGTTCGAAGAGAAAAATCCTGAAAATTAGGGTTGACTCTGAAAGAGGAAAGCGTAATATACGCCACCTCGAGATAGCAAGCTACGGCGGCTAACTCACTGCTCTTTAACAATTTATCAGACAATCTGTGTGGGCACTCCACAAGACGATATCCAGTACCTTCGGGTACGAAAAAATATCAAGTCTTGAAGAGTGACTACTGAAGTAAAATTCATTTAGTAACCTTT
>NZ_JAZFBA010000005.1:0-158755 GCF_036352655.1 Serratia sp. C2(1)
AAATGAATTTTACTTCAGTAGTCACTCTTCAAGACTTGATATTTTTTCGTACCCGAAGGTACTGGATATCGTCTTGTGGAGTGCCCACACAGATTGTCTGATAAATTGTTAAAGAGCAGTGAGTTAGTCGCTTTCGCTTGTTAACTCGAGGTGGCGTATACTACGCTTTTCACCCGAAGAGTCAAGCATTTATTTTGCTTTTCTCTTCCTGACCCGGCGACTTGTCAGTCGTTGTTCCCGGTCAGTGGAGGCGCATTATAGGGAGTTCTCAGAAGGCCGCAACCCCTAAATGCAAAAAACTTTTCAAGCGCGGATTTTTTCGGCAAAACGCTGCACAAGCCAGCAATTCCGTCACTTTTTCCGGCAAACAGCCACAAAAGCAGGCGATCCGTAGAGTAAAATAAGAGTAACAATGTCAGTAAGGACTCGCAGCCATGCAATTTAACGCTCAACAACAGGCCGCCCAACGCAACCTTTCTTATCTGCTTGCAGAGAAACTCGGCCAACAAATTCTGGCAGGCGATTATCAGGCAGGCAGTATCTTGCCCGGAGAGATGGAACTGGGAGAACAATTCGGCGTGAGTCGCACGGCAGTGCGTGAAGCAGTAAAGATGCTGGCAGCCAAAGGTATGCTGCTGCCTCGCCCGCGCATCGGTACCCGGGTGATGCCGCAAAGCCAGTGGAATTTCCTCGATCAGGATTTATTGACCTGGTGGATGACGCGGGAAAACTTCGATCAGGTGATGCAACACTTCCTTATATTGCGCACTTCATTGGAACCGCAGGCCTGTTCGCTAGCTGCGGCCAACGCCAGCGCTCAGCAAACTGCACACTTGGCCGAATTGATGGCGGAGATGCGCGCACTGCATATCCAATTTGACCGCGAGCGCTGGATCCAGGTTGATACCCAATTCCACCAGCTTATCTATGAAGCCAGCGGTAACCCGTTTCTGACATCATTCGCCAACCTGTTCAGTTCGGTGTATCAAAGCTACTTCCGCGCCATTACCGGTAATGAAGTGATTAAGCTCCAACACCATCAGACAATCGTGGATGCGATACTGGCCGGTGACGGCACCCAGGCGTTAGCCGCATGCCAGGTTTTACTCAAAGAGAAAGACTGACTCATCTTTCTTATATAAGAAAGATGAGAGGGACGAATACGACAGCTAACCAGGATCGACAATGACCAAATCCGCGCGCAGTATGGCAGGGCTACCCTGGATCGCCGCAATGGCGTTCTTTATGCAGGCACTGGACGCCACCATCCTCAACACCGCATTACCGGCGATCGCCCACAGTTTGGATCGCTCGCCGTTGGCGATGCAGTCCGCCGTCATCAGCTATACGCTGACGGTCGCCATGCTCATCCCGGTCAGCGGTTGGCTGGCGGACCGCTTCGGCACCCGCCGGGTATTTATCCTCGCGGTATCGCTGTTTACCTTGGGCTCATTGCTGTGTGCGCTTTCCCCTACGTTAAGCGTGCTGGTGACTTCACGCGTCATTCAGGGGATCGGCGGTGCGATGATGATGCCGGTGGCGCGTCTGGCGCTGCTGCGCGCCTACCCGCGCAGCGAACTATTACCAGTACTGAACTTCGTGACCATGCCGGGGTTGGTTGGGCCAATCATGGGGCCGCTGCTGGGCGGCTGGCTGGTGACTTACGCCACCTGGCATTGGATTTTCCTGATTAATATCCCGATTGGCCTGCTCGGCATCTTCTATGCGCGTAAATACATGCCGGACTTCACCACCCCCAAGCGCCGTTTCGATTTCATTGGCTTTATGTTGTTTGGCCTAAGTCTGGTGCTGGTTTCCACCGGGCTTGAGTTGTTCGGCGAACGAGTGCTGGCCAGCTATATCTCGCTAGGTATCCTGCTGAGCGGCGTGGTGATGCTGTTCGGTTATATCGCTCATGCCCGCAGGCATCCCCAACCGCTGATTGATCTGGATTTGTTCAAGACACGCACCTTCTCGGTGGGCATTGCCGGCAACGTCGCCTCGCGCCTGGGCACAGGTTGTGTGCCGTTTCTGATGCCACTGATGCTACAGGTGGGCTTCGGTTATTCTGCGATTATCGCCGGCTGCATGATGGCACCGACTGCCGTCGGTTCGCTGATGGCAAAATCCACCGTCACACAGGTGCTGCGCTGGTTCGGTTACCGCAAGACGTTGGTTGGGATCACTGTAATTATCGGCGTGTTGATTGCCCAGTTCGCGCTGCAAAGCCCTGGGATGCCGCTGTGGTTGATGATCTTGCCGTTATTCGTTCTCGGCATGGCTATGTCTACGCAATTCACCGCCATGAATACCATCAGTCTGGCGGATTTAAACGATGCCAATGCCAGCTCCGGCAACAGCGTGCTGGCGGTTACCCAACAGCTTTCCATCAGCTTCGGCGTGGCGATCAGCGCAGCAGTTTTGCGTTTCTACGAATCGATGTCGCTCGGCACCATGATCGATCACTTCCACTACACCTTTATTACGATGGGGATTGTCACCGTCGCGTCGGCGTTTGTCTTCATGCTATTGAGAACGAAGGATGGCCGCAATCTGATCGGCGGCCGGGAAGCGAAGAAAGAAGCGAAAGCGGCGGGCTAGCGGTGGCCCACCGAAGCACGTTCCACCAGCTCAGGGGTCAGCACCAGAACCTGGGCTTCACGTTCCGGATTCTGCAGGCGGTTGATCAGCGCATCAATCGCCAGTTCCCCCAGAGAATCCTTCGGCTGATGAATAGTACTTAACGGCGGTGCCAGATACTTGGCCAGTTCGATATCATCGTAGCCCATCACCGCCATGTCTTGCGGTACCGACAACCCGGCCTGGTATAGCGCCTGATAGGCACCTACCGCTACCGCGTCGTTACCGGCGAATACCGCATGCGGCGGTTCGGCCAACGCCAGCAGCTGTTTCATCGCGGCAACGCCACCTTCAAATTCAAAGTCGCAGTGCACTTCGTACCCGGGCAAAATCGCCAGCCCGGCGCGTTGCATGGCGCGGCGGTAGCCTTCCAAACGATGGCGAGCGGTGGTTTTATCCTGCGGGCCGGCGATACAGGCAATGTTGCGATAACCGCGGGCGATCAGGTGATCGGTCGCCATCTCTCCGCCCAGCAGCGAGTTATCCTGAATGATGTCGTTGGCCCCTTCGAACGGTGCCCAGTCCATCATCACGATAGGCAGTGACGGATAGCGGCTCAGCGCGTCCTGTGACGGTCGATGGTTTTCGGTGCACATCAACAGCAGGCCATCGACGCGTTTTTGCAACAGCGTCTCCATGCTGCGGTTCATGCGCGCGGCATCCTCTTCGGTATTGCACAGGATCAGGCTGTAGCCGCGCTCGTAGCAACTGCGTTCAACGCCACGCACCACTTCGGCATAGAACGGGTTGTTGCTGGACGTCACCAGCATGCCAATGGTCCGCGTCTGGTTGAGCTTAAGGCTGCGCGCCAGCGCGGAAGGCGCGTAGTTCAATTGTTCTACGGCCGCCATGACCTTGTCGCGCACGCTGTCGCTGACAAAGCGATTGTTATTGATAACGTGTGAAACCGTCGAGGTTGAAACGCCCGCCAGGCGGGCGACATCTTTCATGGTGGCCAAAGGCGTTACTCCTGCTGCTGCAAGAAGGCGTCGATCTCTTCACGCCAGGGCACGGAAGGCTGAGCGCCAGGGCGGGTTACCGCGATTGCCGCCGCCGCATGGGCGAAGCGCACCGCATCTGCCATCGTTTTACCTTCCAGTAGCGCCGTCACCAACGCCCCGTTGAAGGTATCACCGGCAGCTATGGTGTCTATCGCTTTAACCTTGAAGCCGGGCACCAACTTGCCGTTGCCGTTCTCACTCAGCCAAACGCCACGGCTGCCAAGGGTAATGATCACCGTGCCGATGCCTTTATCGTGCAAGGCTTGCGCCGCACGCGCCGCATCATCATCATTAGCGATAGCTATGCCGGTGAGGCGCTGGGCTTCCGTTTCATTGGGCGTAATCATATCGACCATCGCCAGCAGTTCATCCGGCAGCTCACGCGCCGGTGCCGGATTGAGGATCACCTGCGTTTGATGCTGCTTCGCCAGACGTGCGGCGGCCATCACCGTTTCCAGCGGTGACTCGAGCTGCATCAGCAAAGCATCGGCCTGGATCACTTTCTGCTGATAGCGCGCCAGATAGTCGGGCGTTACGGCGGCATTGGCACCGGCATCGATGCCGATCACGTTCTCGCCTTCAGCATTGACAAAAATCAGCGCCACGCCCGTGGTGTTGTCGGCAATCGCCTCAATAGGTTGGGTATCAATGCGATCGGTCGCCAGTTGCAAGCGGATGCGCTCTCCGATGTCATCTGCGCCGACGCAGGCTATAAAGGCAATCTCCGCACCGCTGCGCCCTGCCGCCACCGCCTGATTCGCGCCTTTACCACCAAATGCCACCTTATACTGTTTCCCGATCACCGTTTCACCCGGGTGGGGAAACTGCTCAATATTGAGGATATGGTCGGCATTGATACTGCCAAGCACCACCAGCTTACCTGTTTCCATCGCATTGATTCCTGAATTGCGCGCCATCATAAACGCCCCGTTTCGATGGCGCTGGTATGACTTATTGAGTGACCAGTTTCAAATCAACCGGGATGGTTGCCGGCACTTTCTCGCCTTTCAAGACTTTATCCGCCGTTTCCACGCCAATCACGCCGATTTGGTCCGGACGCTGCGCCACGGTCGCCGCCAACTTGCCACCTTCAACCGCTTTCACGCCGTCGGCGGTGCCGTCGAAGCCTACCACGACCACATCGGTTTTACCGGCGGTTTGCAGCGCGCGCAGTGCGCCCAGCGCCATTTCGTCGTTCTGCGCAAACACCGCCTGCACGTCCGGATGCGCAGTCAGCAGATTCTGCATTACGTTCAGACCCTTGGTACGATCGAAATCTGCTGGCTGGCTGGCCAGCAGTTTGAATTTGTTCTGATCCAGAGACTGTTTGAACCCTTCGCCGCGCTCGCGGGCGGCGGAGGTACCGGCGATCCCTTCCAACTGGATCACTTTAGCGTCTGCGCCCACTTTTTTAGCGATAAAGTCGCCGGCCATTTTGCCGCCAACGCGGTTATCCGAAGCGATATGGCTGACCACCTCGCCCTTGCTCGCCACGCGGTCCAGCGTAATGACCGGGATTTTGGCCTGATTGGCCATCTTGATGGCGTTACCCACCGCATCGGAATCCGTTGGGTTAATCAGCAGCAGTTTAGGCGCCTGCACCATCAGATCCTGCACGTTAGCCAGCTCTTTCGCCGGATTGTTCTGCGAGTCCAGCACCACCAGGTTATAACCCAGCTTGTTGGCTTCCTGCTGCGCGCCTTCTTTCATGGAAACGAAGAACGGGTTATTCAGTGTGGACACCACCAGCGCGATGGTGTCTTTCGCCAACGCGTTAGCGCTCAGGGTAGCAGTCAGAGCGAAGGCCGAAGCCAGGATTGCCAGTTTTTTCATTTTCATCATCGTGATTCCTGTAGGGGAGGTTACTTGTTGCTTTTGTTATCTACCAGAACCGCCAGCAGTATCACCACTGCCTTCACGATCATTTGGTAGTAGGAAGAAACACCCAGTAAATTCAGGCCGTTGTTCAGGAAGCCAAGGATCAGCGCCCCGATCAGCGTGCCGACGATGCGGCCCTTGCCGCCCGCCAGGCTGGTACCACCCAGCACGACGGCCGCGATGGCATCCAACTCATAACCGGTACCGGCTGTCGGCTGCGCAGAAGACAGGCGCGCCACTTCGATAACACCCGCCAGCGCCGCCAGCAGCCCGCACAGTGAATAAACGATAATCTTCACTTTATCGACGCTGATGCCGGAAAGGCGGGTCGCCGCTTCGTTACCGCCCAGGGCATAAATATAGCGGCCCAAGCGGGTGTGGTGCAGCATGTACCAGGCGGCGATAAACACTATCGCCATGATCCAGATCGGGGTTGGCACCCCCAGCGGACGGCCGATACCGAACCAGCCGAACGTATCGGCCACGTCGGTAAAACCGGTATTCACCGGGCTGCCGTTGGTGTACACCATGGTGACGCCGCGCAGCAGCAACATCATCACCAGGGTAGCAATAAATGCCTGCACCTTGCCTTTGGCGACAATCACGCCGGTGCAGGCGCCCACCGCAGCACCCAACGCCAGCGCCGCTGCAACGGCCACCACCGCGTTGATTTCAAAACCGACGATCGACGCCGCCACCGCACCGGTCAGCGCCAGCAGCGATCCCACCGACAGATCGATACCGGAAGTCAGGATCACCAGCGTCATCCCGACCGCCATAATGGCGTTCACCGAAGTTTGCTGGAGAATATTGAACAGGTTGTTCAGGGTGAAGAAATTCGGGCTCATTGAAGAGACCACGGCAATCAGCACCAGCAGAGCAATCAGGGACTTTTGCTCTAACAGCCACTCTTTACTGAACCAGCGCTTTGCGACACTCTGGGAACTCATATCTGATTACTCCTGCTTTACGCCGTATTGCTTGCCGACGGCCGCTGCCATCAACACTTCCTGGGTGGCCTGTTCAATCGGGAATTCACCGCTTAAGTGCCCTTCGTGCATGACCAGGATGCGGTCGCTCATGCCCAGCACCTCCGGCATTTCCGAAGACACCAGAATGATGCTCAGCCCTTCCTGCTTGAACTGGTTGATTAACTGATAGATTTCTTTTTTTGCGCCGACATCGACACCGCGCGTCGGCTCATCGAGGATCAACACTTTTGGCCGCGTCATCAAACCGCGGGCAATCGCCACCTTCTGCTGATTACCGCCGGAAAGCAGGCCAATCGGCTGTTCCATCGAAGGGGTCTTGATATTGAACAGGCGAATGAAATCCCCTACCGCCTGCTGCTCATCAGCCTGTTTCAGGCTACCGCCGGCGCGGCTGAAATAACGCAGCGCAGTCAGCGACATGTTTTCCTTCACCGACATTCCCAGAACCAGTCCATCGCGCTTGCGGTCTTCGGAGATATACACGATGCCGTTAGCCAGGCCGTCCTGCGGGGAGCGAGTCACCACCTCATGGCCATCGAGGCTGACAGTGCCGGCTTTGCGCGGCGCGGCGCCGTAGAGAATCTTCATCAACTCGGTACGCCCGGCCCCCATCAGCCCAGCGACACCCAGTATTTCACCACGGTAGAGAGTAAAGCTGACGTCATCCACGCCGGGGCCGGAAAGCTGGCTGACCTCCAGCCGCTTTTCGCCGCGCGGCAGGTTAAGCCGCGGATATTGCTCCTCCAGCTTGCGGCCGACCATCATTTCGATAAGCAGATCTTCCTGCAGCTCGCTGACCGGTCGCTCGGCGATAAACTGCCCATCACGGAACACCGTAACGTCATCGCAGATTTCGAAAATCTCCTTCAGCCGGTGCGAGATATAAACAATGCCGCGCCCCTCGGCCTTCAGTTCGTTGATCACGTTAAATAAAGACGCGGTTTCCGTGTCGGTCAGCGCATCGGTCGGCTCATCCATAATGATGACTTTCGACTCGAAGCTCAGCACCTTGGCGATTTCCACCATCTGCTGATCGCCGATCGACAGTTCGCCCACCAGCCGGTGGCTGCTGTAACTCAGGTTCAGCCGCGCCAGCAGCTTGTCGGCTTCGGCGTACATTCGCTTCCAGTCGATGCAGCCAAAGCGGTTAACAAACTCACGCCCCAGGAAAATGTTTTCCGCAATCGTCAGTTGAGGGATCAGGTTCAGTTCCTGATGGATAATGCCGATGCCCGCATCCTGCGAATCCTTTGGCCCGTTGAACGCCACCTCTTTGCCGAGAAAATACTGACTGCCGGCATCTTTGTTATAAATGCCGGTCAGCACTTTCATCATGGTGGACTTCCCGGCGCCGTTTTCGCCCACCAGCGCCATCACCTTACCGGGATAGACGCTGAGTGCGGCGCCGGAAAGCGCCTTCACGCCGGGAAAGGCTTTATCGATCCCTTTCAGTTGCAGTAAAGGTTGCATAAATGCCTCAGAAAGTTACGCCGGCGCAGAGGATGACGTTCGCGTACGGCGAACATTCACCACTGCGGATCACCGCCCGGCTGTGTTCAGTTTGCGCTTTAAAAGCTTGGTGGCTGATATAACTCACGCTAATGGTGTTTCCCTGGTGTTGGCCAAGCTGTGTCAGTTGAGCCAACAAGGCTTGATGGAGCTGCGGATTTTGATGCACCATCTCTTCCGCCAGAATGGCGCTTTCAACCTGCATCTCCTGCGTCACTACCCCGACCACCTGCAAAAACGTCGGCACTCCCTGGGTCAGCGCCAGATCGATACGCTGCGTCACCGCCGGGATCGGCAGCCCCGCATCGCAGATGACAATCTGATCGGTATGGCCGAGCCGGGAAACCACGGCAGAAACCTCAGCATTCAGCAGTACGCCTTTTTTCATCTTCTCACTCCAGCAGCGAAACGTTTCGCTATCGGATGAGTTTAAAAAAAAGGCAGGGGAAGGCAACCGGGATAATGCAGAAATGTGATCGCTATCGAAACGTTTCGCTCGTGCAACTGAAAAGCGGAAACAAAAGGGGCCCAGCATGGCTGAGCCCCTGAGAGGGAGTTAAATCTCGACCTGGGTTCCCAGCTCTATCACCCTGTTAGGCGGGATCTCAAATTGGTCCGGCGCGCGCAACGCGTTGCGACTCAGCGCGATAAACAGCTTGCCGCGCAGGAACAGATACCAAGGCCGTTTGGTCAGGATCAACGACTCATGCGACATAAAGAACGAGGTTTCCGTCATGCGGCACGGCAGCCCCTCCAACCCACAGCGGTGGAACACTTCTTCAACGTTCGGCGTTTCGCGCCATCCGTAGCTGGCCACCACCCGCCAGAAAGTCGGTGACAGCTGTTCGATGGTCACCCGGCGCACATTGTGTACGTAAGGCGCATCCTCGGTACGCAGCGTCAGCAGCACCACCCGCTCATGCAGCACCTTGTTGTGTTTCAGGTTATGCAGCAACGCAAAAGGGATCACGTTAATGGCGCGCGACATAAATACCGCCGTGCCAGGCACCCGCACCGGCGGCGATTTCTCCAGCGAGGCAATCATCGCCTCCAGAGAGTTACCGTGCTCATGCATGCGGCGCAACAGACGGAAACGTTCGCTTTTCCAGGTGGTCATGATGATGAACATCACCAGCGCCAGCATCAACGGCAGCCAACCGCCGGAGAACAGTTTCAGGGCGTTGGCGGAGAACATCGGCACGTCGATAATCAGCAGGATAATCAGGATGCCAACGGTGATGAAACGGTTCCAGTGCCAATTTTTGATCGCCACCGAGGTCACCAGAATACTGGTCAGCACCATGGTGCCGGTAACGGCGATGCCGTACGCCGCCGCCAGGTTGCTGGAGTGTTCAAAGCCCACAATCACCAGCACGACCGCGATATACAACGTCCAGTTGATCACCGGAATATAGATTTGGCCGGATTCCATTTCCGAGGTATGGATAATGCGCATCGGCGACAGATACCCCAGGCGCACCGCCTGGCGGGTCAGAGAGAATACGCCGGAAATCACCGCTTGCGAGGCAATGACCGTAGCCAGCGTCGCCAAGATCAGCAGCGGGATCAACGCCCAATCCGGCGCCAACAGGAAGAACGGGTTCTTGATCGCCTCGGGATTTTTCAGCAACAACGCGCCCTGGCCGAAATAGTTCAGCACCAGCGAAGGCAACACCACGGTGAACCAGGCCAGGCGGATAGGGAATTTGCCGAAGTGCCCCATATCGGCATACAGCGCCTCAACGCCGGTAATCGACAGTACCACTGCGCCCAACGCAAAGAACGAGACCTTCTTATATTCCATAAAGAAGTTCAGCGCCCATTTCGGGTTCATCGCCTGCAGCACTTCCGGGTTAGCGATGATGCTGCGCGCGCCCAGCACCGCCAACACGATAAACCACAGCAGCATCACCGGGGCAAACAGTTTGCCGACGCTGCCGGTACCGTGTTTTTGGATAGCGAACAGCAGCGTCAGCACCAGAATGGATAAGGGGACGATATAGCCATCGAGCGACGGCGCGGCTATCTCCAGCCCCTCTATCGCCGACATCACCGATATCGCCGGGGTGATCACCACCTCGCCATAGAAGAAACTGCCGCCAATCAGGCCAAGAATCACCAACACCGCCGTGGTACGCGCGGAAGTATTGCGCCCGGCCAGCGACATCAGCGTCAGAATACCGCCTTCGCCGGCATTATCCGCACGCATGACATAGCTGAGGTATTTAAGCGAAACGATGATAATCAGCATCCAGAAAATCAGGGACAGGAAGCCAAACACCACGTCAGGACGAACATCGAAGCCATAATGGCCGGAGAAACATTCTCTCAGGGTATAAAGAGGGCTGGTGCCAATATCACCGTAAACCACCCCAATTGCCGCCAGAGTTACCGCTGATAAGGACTGTTTATGTTCTGTGCTCATAATTCGTTTCTTTATTAGAACATCCGTTAGCGATGCATCCGCATCAGCCAGAGATACGGGCTCTAAGATCCGTTACGCCCACTAAAAGGCGCACAGTATGCACGATTTATACTGCTTGCCTACTCTTATATCAGCCCCGAAAAATAAACAAAATGTGAACCAGCCACCCTTTTGATAATAGAAAGATTTTACTAATCAACAAGCTATACCATTAAAAATAATGGTGGTTTATCATCGAATTATCCACCAAGATTGGCTAACTCTCGGACAACACGACAATAATATGGCGCCATCATCACTTCTGGCAGAACGGATTTCCCGCCTCAGCAGCGCGCTGGAGAGCGGTCTTTATGAACGGCAGGAAGCAATTCGCCTGTGTTTGCTGGCGGCCCTGAGCGGTGAAAGCGTGTTTCTTCTCGGCCCACCCGGCATCGCCAAGAGCCTGATTGCCCGCCGGTTAAAATTCGCCTTTCGCCGCGCGCGTTCGTTCGAATACCTGATGACACGCTTCTCGACGCCGGAAGAAGTGTTCGGTCCGCTGTCTATCCAGGCATTAAAAGATGAAGGCCGCTATCAGCGTCTGACCGCCGGCTATCTGCCCGAGGCGGAGATCGTGTTCCTGGATGAAATCTGGAAAGCCGGCCCGGCGATCCTAAATACCCTGCTAACGGCGATCAACGAACGCCGCTTCCGCAACGGCAACAGCGAAGAACCGATCCCGCTGCGATTACTGGTTACCGCCTCTAACGAACTGCCTGAGGCCGACAACAGCCTGGAAGCGCTGTACGACCGCATGCTGATCCGCCTGTGGCTGGACAAAGTTCAGGATAAACAGAATTTCCGCTCGCTGCTGGTCAGCCGCCAGAATGAGAATGACAACCCGGTCCCTGAAGCCTTGAGCATCAGCGACGAAGAATTTCACCAATGGCAGCCGCAGATCGACAAGGTCAAACTGCCCGAAGGCTGCTTTGAACTGATATTCCAGTTGCGCCAACGATTGGATGCGCTAGAAAGCGCCCCCTACGTCTCCGACCGTCGTTGGAAAAAAGCGCTGCGGCTGTTGCAGGCTTGCGCCTTCTTCAGCGGCCGCGACGCCGTCGCCCCGCTCGATCTGATGTTGTTGAAGGATTGCCTGTGGCATGACCTCACTTCGCTAAAGCTGCTGCAACAGCAAATCGACCAGCTACTGACCGAGTCGGCCTATCAGCAGCAAACGCTGTTGATCCAGCTACAGCAGATCCACACCCGCTGGCTACAACATCAACAACAACAAAGCGATCGTCAGGCAATAGCGCTGGTGAAAAAAGGCGCCATGTTCAGCAGAAAACCCCAGTTTATGCCGGCTGCGCCCTTAGGCACCGGTACCCTGACCCTGCTACTGCAAAAACCGCTGCAGCTGCATGATATTCAGGTCAACCATCTGAGCATTGAAAGCAGCGCGCTGGAAAACTGGCTGCAAAAGGGTGGCGACGTGCGCGCCAAACTGAACGGCATCGGCTTTGCCCAGCAGATCGATCTGGAAGTGGACGAGCAACTGCACCTGACGATACTGGACGTCAGCCGCCAGCCTTCTCTGTTGGCCTTGCCCGGCAAACAGACCGGCGGAACGCCGCAGGCGATGCTGGACGAAATGGACGCGCTGGCGCAACGCCTGGCAGAACAGCGTCGGTTGTTCAGCCAACACCAACCCTGCCTGTTTACTCCTGCCGGCGGCCTGGCAAAAATTGAAGCCAGCCTGTTGCAGGTGGCAGAGCAGATCAAGCAGCAGCACCAGCAGATGCGCGGCCAATAACGATGCTCAGCCTGGAAACGCTCGATCTGCTGCTGGCGATCACCGAAGGCGAGCTGATCGAGGAGATGATCGTCGGCATGTTGGCAGCACCGCAGTTGACGGTTTTTTTCAAGAAGTTTCCGGCCATCCGCCGGGCGCTGGATCGCGATCTGCCGCGCTGGAAGCTGCAACTGAAAGAGCGTATTCATGAAGCCATGGTTCCCCCGGCGCTGGCGCAGGAGTTTTATCGCTATCAACAGTGTCAGTTGGAGAACAATACCCAGTTCTATCACCACCTGAACGATACCCTCGATCTGCTGCGCCAACTGGTTTCTCCGTTTTATGAGCAGGCCCGTTCGCTGGTGGACGCCGCCGATCTGCCCAATCATCCGCTGGACGACAGCTTCCAGACCCTGTTTTTGCAGCGCTGGCGCATCAGCCTGACGCTACAGGCCACCATGCTGCACCACCAGCTACTGGAACAGGAGCGAGAGCAACTGATGGCAGAGCTGCAGGAACGTCTGGCGCTGAGCGGCGCGCTGGAGCCGCTGTTGTCGGAAAATGACACCGCCGCCGGGCGGTTGTGGGATATGAGCAAAGGCCATCTGCAACGCGGCGACTACCAACGGCTGGTGGAATACGGCAATTTCCTGCAACAGCAGCCGGAGCTGAAAAAACTGGCGCAGCAATTGGGCCGCAGTTATCAGGCCAAGGCGGTGCAACAGCAAGACGCGCTGCCGGAACCGTTCCGCGTAATGGTCCAGGTGCCGGCCACGCTGCCGGAAGAGGTCAGCGGCATTCACCAAAGCGACGATATTCTGCGCCTGCTGCCGCCGGAACTGGCCACGCTGGGCATCGAAGAACTGGAGTTTGAATTTTACCGCCGCTTGTTGGAAAAGCGGCTGTTGACGTATCGCCTGCAGGGTGACGTCTGGCAGGAGCAAATCTTGATCCGACAGGTCACCCACCAGCAGCAAGATCAGCAACCACGCGGGCCGTTTATCGTCTGCGTGGATACTTCAGGCTCGATGGGCGGTTTCAATGAGCAGTGCGCCAAGGCCTTTTGCCTGGCACTGCTGCGCATAGCGTTGGCGGATAACCGCCGTTGTTACATCATGCTGTTCGCCAACCAAATCGTACATTACGAGCTTACCGCCGCCAGCGGCATCGAGCAGGCGGTGCGATTTCTCGGCCAGCATTTTCGCGGCGGCACCGATCTGGCCGCTTGCCTGAACGCCACCGTCACCAAAATGGCAGACAGCGGCTGGTTTGACGCCGACGCAGTGATCATTTCTGACTTTATTGCCCAGCGGTTGCCGGAGGAAGTAATAAAGAAGGTGAAACAGCAGCAGCAAAGCCACCAGCAGCGCTTTCATGCCGTGGCGATGTCCGCCTATGGCAAACCCGGCATAATGCGCATCTTCGATCATATCTGGCGCTTTGATACCGGGTTAAAAAGCCGTTTAATGCGCCGCTGGCGGCGCTGAAGATTACAACAGCCCTTCGACCGCTTCACGCACTTGCGGCGACCATACGCCGCATTGCACCTGGCCGATATGCGACAGTTGCAGCAACAGCATGACCAAACGCGACTGTCCGATGCCACCGCCAATGGTCTGCGGCATATCGCCGCGCAGCAGCGACTGATGCCACTCCAGCTTGAGGCGATCTTCATCGCCAGTCAGCGACAATTGGCGTTTCAGCGCGTCGGCGTCAACGCGGATCCCCATAGAAGAGAGTTCAAAGGCATCCTGCAATACCGGGTTCCACACCACAATATCGCCGTTCAGGCCAGCCAGCCCTTCTGCTGCCGGCGTGGTCCAGTCATCATAATCCGGCGCACGCACATCGTGAGATTTGCCATGCGACAGCTTGCCGCCGATACCGATCAGGAATACCGCACCCAATTCTTTGGCAATAGCCCGCTCACGACCTTTGGCATCCAGCTCAGGGTAACGTTGCAACAGGGTTTCGCTGTGAACAAAGTGGATTTGCTCCGGCAGGAATGGGGCTAAGCCGTATTCGCGGCTCACTTCGGCTTCCGTAGCCTTAATAGCCGCATAAATGCTGCGCACGGTGCTTTGCAAGTAATCCTGGTTGCGTTCGCCATCGCCCATCACCCGTTCCCAATCCCATTGATCAACGTAAACCGAGTGGATCGCGCTAAGACGGTCTTCATCCGGGCGCAGCGCTTTCATATGGGTATACAGGCCTTCACCTGCGCCGAAATCATAGCTGCCCAAGGTTTTGCGTTTCCACTTGGCCAGCGAATGCACCACTTCGAAGGTGGCGTCCGGTAAGGTTTTCACCTTTACTTGCACCGCTTTTTCGCTGCCGGACAGGTTGTCCTGAGTGCCGTCGCCCAGGCGGCTGAGGATAGGCGCTTGCACTTCGATCAGGCCAAGCTGCTGTTCCAGTTGGCGAGAGAAGAAGGATTTAACCAAGCTGATTTGTTGTTGTTTTTGGATAAACTGTTTTTTCATTGCCGTTTCTCTTATAAATCTGTCTCTGTTGTCATCGATTAAGCAACATAACGGCACTTAAATTCAACATACGATAATCAATATTGCCTTTTCAATTTTAATCGTTCATTTTTAGACGGTGATAATTAAACAATCAGCAATTAACGGGGGTTTAAATGGCGGAAAATTACCAGATCGATAATCTCGATCGCGGCATTCTCAACGCCCTTATGGAGAACGCACGCACGCCTTATGCCGAACTGGCGAAGAACTTTGCCGTCAGTCCCGGCACCATTCATGTAAGGGTAGAGAAAATGAAGCAGGCCGGCATCATTACCGGCGCACGGGTAGACGTAAACCCCAAACGGCTGGGTTACGACGTCTGCTGTTTTATCGGCATTATATTAAAGAGTGCCAAAGACTATCCTTCCGCGCTAAAAAAACTCGAAAGCCTGGAAGAAGTGGTCGAGGCCTACTACACCACTGGCCATTACAGCGTATTTATCAAAGTGATGTGCCGCTCCATAGATGCGTTGCAACAGGTACTTATCAACAAGATCCAGACGATTGACGAGATCCAGTCCACCGAAACCCTGATCTCGCTGCAGAACCCCATCATGCGTACCATCACGCCTTAGTCAGTTAATTAGTATACCCATATTATCCACAGGTAGATCCCAGCCGATTCACAGCGTACAATGCTGCGACTTTAAGAAGGCTGGGATCATGCATTCATGGCAGACATAACTCTGATCAGTGGCAGTACGCTTGGCAGCGCCGAGTATGTAGCCGAACATTTGGCTGAAAAACTGGAAGAAGCGGGTTTCACTACCGAAATGCTGCACGGCCCTGAATTGGATGAACTGACCCTCTCCGGGCGCTGGCTGGTGGTGTCTTCAACCCACGGCGCCGGCGACTTGCCGGATAATCTGCAGCCGCTTCTGGAACAAATAGAAGAACAGCGGCCTGACTTATCGCAGGTAGAGTTCGGTGCCGTCGGTTTAGGCAGCTCTGAATACGATACCTTTTGCGGCGCGATCCAACGGATCAACGATCTTTTGATCGCCTGTGGAGCGAAAAGGATCGGCGATCGGCTGGAGATCGACGTGACCAAACACGAAATTCCTGAGGATCCGGCAGAGGAATGGGTAAAAAACTGGGTTAATTTGCTCTAATTTGCACAAAGATCACGCGAACGATTGTGGATAACTATGCTTAAAAGCAGGGTAAAAGCAGTAGTTATCCCAATAACAACCCTAGGTCGCTTTTTGTCCTGTGCATAACATGCCATTTAGATCCCAGCTTATAAGCAACAGGATCACCGATCATTCACAGCTAACGATCCTCCTTAATCCGCTGATCTCACTCGCGAATAATCAGTTATCCACAGAGGATCGCGATCCTAATAAGAGATCTAATAAAGAGATCTTTAAATAAAAAAGATCTTCTTTTAATTACCTAAGATCCTGACCACTTGGTCGATCGAC
The DNA here is from genome assembly GCF_036352655.1 of Serratia sp. C2(1). Lineage (NCBI taxonomy): Bacteria > Pseudomonadati > Pseudomonadota > Gammaproteobacteria > Enterobacterales > Yersiniaceae > Serratia > Serratia sp. C2(1). The sequence continues at coordinate 16,166 of NZ_JAZFBA010000005.1, forward strand.
TAAACTTGAGTAGAATCCCCCACCCCAGGGCAAACAACGATCGTTCGCAATACGGCGAGGTGCAGTTCCATGTTTTATCCAGAGCAATTTGACGTCATCATCATCGGTGGTGGCCATGCCGGTACCGAAGCCGCTATGGCTGCGGCACGCATGGGGCGTCAGACTTTATTATTGACACACAATATCGATACGCTGGGGCAGATGTCTTGCAACCCGGCGATTGGCGGTATTGGTAAAGGGCATCTGGTTAAGGAAATTGATGCACTTGGCGGCCTTATGGCCACGGCGATCGACCATGCCGGCATCCAGTTTAGGATACTAAACGCGAGTAAAGGCCCTGCGGTACGAGCGACTCGTGCTCAGGCAGACCGCGTGCTGTATCGCCAGGCAGTTCGCACCGCTCTGGAGAACCAGCCTAATCTGACTCTCTTCCAACAACCGGTCGAAGATCTGATTGTGGAAAACGATCGCGTCGTCGGCGCTGTTACCCAGATGGGCCTGAAATTCCGTGCCAAAGCGGTAGTACTGACCGTAGGCACCTTCCTGGACGGCAAGATCCACATTGGCCTGGAAAATTACAGCGGTGGCCGCGCCGGGGATCCTCCGTCGATCTCGCTGTCACAGCGTCTGCGTGAGCTGCCACTGCGCGTAAACCGTTTAAAAACAGGCACGCCACCGCGGATTGACGCACGTACCATCGATTTCAGCGTACTGGCTCCGCAGCATGGCGATACACCGATTCCGGTTTTCTCGTTCATGGGGAATGCCAATCAGCATCCGGAACAAATGGCGTGCTACATCACCCATACCAATGAAAAAACCCATGACGTGATCCGGAATAACCTCGATCGTAGCCCGATGTATGCCGGGATCATCGAAGGGATCGGCCCACGCTACTGCCCGTCGATCGAAGACAAAGTGATGCGCTTTGCCGATCGTAACGCGCATCAGATCTTCCTAGAACCGGAAGGGCTGACCAGCAATGAAATTTATCCAAACGGCATTTCCACCAGCTTGCCGTTTGACGTACAGATGCAGATCGTTCGTTCGATGGAAGGGATGCAGAATGCCCGTATCGTTCGCCCGGGTTACGCCATCGAATATGATTTCTTCGATCCTCGCGATCTGAAACCCACACTGGAAAGCAAATTCATCCAGGGCCTGTTCTTCGCCGGCCAGATCAACGGCACCACCGGCTACGAAGAAGCCGCGGCCCAGGGCCTGCTGGCCGGTCTGAATGCCGGGCGCTACGCCAATGAAGACGAAGGCTGGTCGCCACGTCGCGATCAGGCTTACCTCGGCGTACTGGTGGACGATCTCAGTACTCTCGGGACCAAAGAACCGTACCGCATGTTCACTTCACGCGCCGAATACCGCCTGATGCTGCGCGAAGACAATGCCGACCTGCGCCTGACCGAAAAAGGCCGCGAGCTGGGCCTGGTTGACGATGCCCGCTGGGCACGTTTCAGCGAGAAGTTGGAACATATCGAACAAGAGCGCCAGCGCTTGCGTGACATTTGGATGCATCCTCACGCTGAAAACGTCGAGCAGGTCAACGCATTGCTGAAAGCACCGCTGTCACGTGAGGCTAACGGCGAGGAACTGCTGCGCCGTCCTGAAATGGATTACGCGCAGCTGACCACCGTTGCCGCTTTCGCACCGCCGCTGGCGGATACTCAGGCCGCCGAACAGGTTGAGATCCAGGTAAAATACGAAGGTTATATCGCTCGCCAGCAGGAAGAGATCGAAAAGCAACAGCGCAACGAGAATACCGTGCTGCCGCTGGATCTCGATTATCAGCAGGTGTCCGGCTTGTCGAATGAAGTGATCGCCAAACTGAACGATCATAAACCGAACTCTATCGGCCAGGCTTCCCGTATCTCCGGCATCACTCCGGCGGCGATATCGATCCTGCTGATTTGGCTGAAAAAGCAGGGGCTGCTGCGCCGCAGCGCATAAATCCTGTTTCTGGGCGGTCGTTTGTTTACTCTGTGAGCAAACGACCGCTGACATCATCCCGGGCCTGAATTATCATGGTCGCCTCATTGGCCAGCCCTGATTTGGCTTGCCGTTCCGCGCCTGTCAGAGGACACGTTGTGCAGAAAAAATTAGATTCGCTGCTCTCGGCGGCAGGTATTGCGCTTCCCGATCAGCAAAAACAGCAGCTGTTGGGTTATGTCGGCATGCTGGATAAGTGGAACAAGGCTTATAACCTCACCTCCGTGCGCGATCCGCAGCAAATGCTGGTGCGCCATATTCTCGACAGCATCGTGGTGAATCCGCATCTGCAAGGCTCGCGTTTTATCGATGTAGGCACAGGGCCCGGTCTGCCTGGTATCCCGTTGGCCATCGTCCGTCCTGATTCACATTTCACCCTGTTGGACAGCTTGGGCAAGCGCGTGCGCTTCCTGCGCCAGGTGCAGCATGAACTGGGATTGGCCAATGTCGAGCCGGTGCAGAGCCGTGTCGAGGCGTTCCCGGCCGAACCGCCGTTTGACGGCGTCATCAGCCGCGCTTTCGCTTCGCTGCAGGATATGCTGTCCTGGTGCCATCATCTGCCGGCAAAAGGGCAGGGCAGGTTCTACGCGCTGAAAGGGGTACGCCCGGATGAAGAGCTGGCACGATTGCCTGAAGGCATAGTGCTGGAGACGGTGGTGCGTCTGCAGGTGCCTGAACTCGAAGGTGAACGCCATTTGGTGGTACTTAAGGCAAACTGATTTTGCTTTCGATCAAATAAGCGTGAATTAAAAAATAGTGCCTTAAGTAAAAGTAAGCAGGCTAATTAAATAGCGGTTTTTTTAGTTAATTTACTTTTTATTAACACAAAAAGCGCCGTAAATTAGCGACAATAAGGTAATTGCATTTTGAAATAGTCACGTTAGCAACGATAGGCGGACGATTCTGCTTTGCTGCTAATGTTAATTGGCTGTTGTAATATTAGCCCGGAAGCTGTCAATAAAAGGTTTTTATCGGGTGTATGGATTGTTTTTGAACAGTTAACATGTAATGTTTTGATTTATAATGTCTTTTGAACGCTCAATTAGCTAAAGACAGTTTAGGCTACGATGAGCTATAAATCATTACGAGGCATTATTGTGAGCGGCTTCGCGTTTCTTGGTGCAATGCTGGAATAATCAGACAATTAAATCAGCCCTATTATTCCGACCGTTTTCTTGTGAAAATGGCCCCAAATAGGGGAATTTAAATAATTGTTCACCTTTTCGCTACTTATCGATTGAATTCGTTGGTATGCCCCGTATAATTTGCTCGTTTTTTGCTGCTTGACTCAGAACAGCAAAGACAGTTTTATACGTCACTCAGCATACCCCCTCTGGGGTACGGAGAGAACAAACGTCATGTCTGTGTCCCTTTACAGCGGAAAAGTAGCACGCAAACTGCTGTTCCTGCAGTTAATGACTTTTGTTCTGATCAGCGCTGTTTTCTTGCTGAAAAGCCTGGAATGGAGCGCTTCGGCATTGGCAGGTGGTCTCGCCGCCTGGTTGCCGAGTGCAATGTTTATGCTGTTTGCCTTGCGCCATCAGGCGCAGACGCCGGCGCCCGGTCGGGTTGCCTGGTCGTTCGCCATAGGCGAGGGGCTAAAGGTCGTGATCACCATCGTTTTGCTGATCGTGGCGCTTGGGGTGTTCAAGGCGGAGTTTATACCGCTTGGCCTGACCTATTTAGCGGTGTTAGTGGTGCAAATTTTGGCACCCGCCGTGATTAACAGTTACCGAAATTAACTAAATAAGGGTAGAGGCATCATGTCTGCAGAGGGATACAACAGTCCACAGGAGTATATCGGTCACCACCTGACGCAGCTTCAGGTCGGGACTGGTTTTTGGTCGATTAACCTCGACTCGATGTTTTTCTCCGTTGTCCTCGGGGTTCTGTTCCTGGTGGTTTTCCGCAGGGTTGCCAAAAACGCCACCAGCGGCGTGCCGGGTAAACTGCAAACCGCAGTGGAATTGGTCGTCGGGTTTGTCGACAGCAGCGTGCGCGATATGTACCACGGCAAGAGCAAGGTAATTGCTCCGCTGGCGTTGACCGTGTTCGTCTGGGTATTCCTGATGAACATGATGGACCTGATTCCGGTAGACTTCCTGCCGTTCATCGGGGCTCATCTTGGTCTGCCTGCGCTGCGTGTAGTACCAACCGCGGACGTGAACGTGACCTTGTCGATGGCGTTGGGCGTATTTATCCTGATTCTGTTCTACAGCATCAAAATGAAAGGCGTTGGCGGGTTCGTTAAAGAGTTAACCATGCAGCCGTTCAACCACCCTGTATTCATTCCTATCAACCTGATTCTTGAAGGTGTCAGCCTGCTGTCCAAGCCTGTTTCACTGGGCCTGCGACTGTTCGGCAACATGTATGCGGGTGAGTTGATCTTCATCCTGATTGCCGGCCTGTTGCCGTGGTGGTCACAGTGGGTCCTGAGCTTGCCTTGGGCTATCTTCCACATCCTGATCATTACGCTTCAAGCCTTTATTTTCATGGTTCTGACGATTGTCTATCTGTCGATGGCATCTGAAGAGCACTGATTTTCTTAAAACACTTGCACTTTTAAACTGAAACAAACTGGAGACTGTCATGGAAAACCTGAGTATGGATCTGCTGTACATGGCTGCCGCTGTGATGATGGGTTTAGCGGCAATCGGTGCTGCGATCGGTATCGGCATCCTGGGTGGTAAATTCTTGGAAGGCGCTGCACGTCAGCCTGACCTGATTCCTCTGCTGCGTACACAGTTCTTTATCGTTATGGGTCTGGTTGACGCCATCCCGATGATCGCTGTTGGTCTGGGTCTGTACGTGATGTTTGCTGTCGCGTAAGTAGAGAATTTCTCTACACTGAAACCACTATTAACTTTTAAAGAGGCATTGTGCTGTGAATCTTAACGCAACAATCCTCGGCCAGGCCATCGCGTTCGTTCTGTTTGTCTGGTTCTGCATGAAGTATGTATGGCCGCCGATTATGGCTGCCATCGAGAAGCGTCAGGGAGAAATTGCTGACGGTCTCGCTTCTGCAGAGCGTGCCAAAAAAGATTTGGACTTAGCGCAAGCCAATGCGACCGACCAGCTGAAAACTGCTAAAGCAGAAGCTCAGGTGATCATCGAGCAAGCAAACAAACGCAAAGCTCAGATCATGGATGAAGCGAAAGCCGAAGCCGAGCAGGAACGTAACAAAATCGTGGCGCAGGCTCAGGCTGAGATCGAAGCCGAACGTAAGCGCGCTCGTGAAGAGTTGCGTAAGCAAGTCGCGATGCTGGCAATTGCCGGCGCCGAGAAGATCATCGAACGTTCCGTGGATGAAGCTGCTAACAGCGACATCGTTGATAAACTGGTCGCTGAACTGTAAGGAGGGAGGGGCTGATGTCTGAATTTGTAACTGTAGCTCGCCCCTACGCCAAAGCAGCTTTTGACTTTGCCGTTGAGCACCAAAGCGTAGAACGCTGGCAGGATATGCTGGCGTTTGCCGCTGTTGCCACTCGCAATGAACAAATTTCTGAACTGCTGTCTGGTGCTGTCGCGCCGGAGACGCTGTCCAAAACGTTCATCGCTGTTTGTGGCGAGCAGCTCGACGAACATGGCCAGAACTTTATCCGTGTAATGGCCGAAAATGGACGTTTACTGGTTCTTCCTGCGGTGCTGCAGCAGTTCATCGAACTGCGCGCTTTGCTGGAATCCACCGTCGAAGTCGAAGTGCTCTCTGCGAGCGTACTTAACGACGAACAGCAGGCTAAAATTGCCGCTGCGATGGAAAAACGTCTGTCACGCAAAGTTAAGCTGAATTGCAAAATTGACAAGTCTGTTCTGGCCGGCGTGATTATCCGCGCTGGCGATATGGTGATTGATGGCAGCGTTCGCGGTCGTCTTGAACGCCTGACAGACGTCTTGCAGTCTTAAGGGGACTGGAGCATGCAACTGAATTCCACCGAAATCAGCGAACTGATCAAGCAGCGCATTGCTCAGTTCAATGTGGTGAGCGAAGCTCACAATGAAGGTACTATTGTTTCCGTCAGTGACGGGATCATCCGCGTACACGGTCTGGCCGAAGTTATGCAGGGCGAAATGATCGCGCTGCCAGGCAACCGTTACGCAATCGCATTGAACCTGGAGCGCGACTCCGTAGGTGCCGTGGTTATGGGTCCGTACGCGGATCTGGCCGAAGGCATGAAGGTAAAATGTACCGGCCGTATTCTGGAAGTTCCGGTTGGCCGTGGCCTGTTGGGCCGTGTAGTTAACACCCTGGGCGCACCTATCGACGGTAAAGGCCCGGTTGATAACGACGGTTTCTCCCCGGTTGAAGCTATTGCCCCTGGTGTTATCGAGCGTCAATCCGTTGATCAGCCTGTTCAGACTGGCTACAAATCTGTTGATGCGATGATTCCAATCGGCCGTGGTCAGCGTGAGCTGGTGATCGGTGACCGTCAGACCGGTAAAACCGCTCTGGCCATCGATGCGATCATCAACCAACGCGACTCCGGTATCAAATGTGTTTACGTGGCTATCGGCCAGAAAGCGTCCACCATCGCTAACGTGGTTCGCAAACTGGAAGAGCACGGCGCATTGGCAAACACCATCGTTGTGGTTGCTACCGCGTCTGAGTCCGCTGCACTGCAATATCTGGCGCCCTATGCCGGTTGCGCAATGGGTGAATACTTCCGTGACCGCGGCGAAGATGCACTGATTGTTTACGATGACCTGTCCAAACAGGCTGTTGCTTATCGTCAGATCTCCCTGTTGCTTCGTCGTCCGCCAGGTCGTGAAGCTTACCCAGGCGACGTATTCTACCTCCACTCCCGTTTGCTGGAGCGTGCTGCGCGTGTAAACGCCGACTACGTCGAAGCCTTCACCAAAGGTGAAGTCAAAGGTAAAACCGGTTCACTGACCGCTCTGCCGATCATTGAAACTCAGGCGGGTGACGTTTCCGCGTTCGTTCCGACCAACGTAATCTCGATTACCGATGGTCAGATCTTCCTGGAATCCAACCTGTTTAACTCCGGTATTCGTCCGGCAGTTAACCCGGGTATCTCTGTATCCCGTGTGGGCGGTGCAGCGCAAACCAAGATCATGAAAAAACTGTCCGGTGGTATTCGTACCGCGCTGGCACAGTACCGTGAACTGGCTGCGTTCTCTCAGTTCGCTTCCGATCTGGATGATGCGACCCGCAAACAGCTGAGCCACGGTCAGAAAGTGACCGAGCTGCTGAAACAGAAACAGTATGCGCCGATGTCTGTCGCACAACAGTCTCTGGTGCTGTTTGCCGCTGAACGTGGCTACCTGAACGACGTTGAAGTCGCGAAAGTCGTGAGCTTCGAAGCCGCGCTGGTTGCTTACGCAGACCGCGAGCATGCCGAGTTGCTGAACCACATCAACCAAACTGGCAATTTCAATGACGAGATCGAGGGCAAGCTGAAAGCTATCCTCGAGACCTTCAAGAAAACCCAGTCCTGGTAACGCCTAACGGTCCTGCTGTTGAAAGACAGCAGGCCGTCTGGTAATGAGGAGAAGCAGAGATGGCCGGCGCAAAAGAGATACGTAGTAAGATCGCGAGCGTGCAAAACACGCAAAAGATCACTAAAGCGATGGAAATGGTCGCCGCCTCCAAAATGCGTAAATCGCAGGAACGCATGGCGGCCAGCCGTCCTTATGCAGAGACCATGCGCAAAGTGATTGGTCACCTTGCGTTGGGTAATCTGGAATATAAGCACCCGTACCTGGATGAGCGTGACGTTAAGCGCGTCGGGTATCTGGTGGTGTCTACTGACCGTGGTCTCTGTGGCGGTTTGAACATCAACCTGTTCAAGCGGCTGTTGTCAGAGATGAAAGGCTGGTCCGAAAAAGGCGTCGAAGCTGATTTGGCGCTGATTGGCTCTAAAGCGGCTTCTTTCTTTGGTTCCGTGGGCGGCAACGTGGTTGCCCAGGTGACCGGCATGGGGGATAAACCTTCCCTGTCGGATCTGATCGGGCCGGTGAAAGTGATGCTGCAAGCCTACGACGAAGGTCGTTTGGACAAGCTGTACATTGTCAGCAACAAATTTGTCAATACGATGTCCCAGGAACCACAGATCGTTCAGTTGCTGCCGTTACCGCCTTCCGATGACGGTGAACTGAAGAAAACATCCTGGGATTACCTGTATGAACCCGACCCAAAAGTGCTGCTTGATACCTTGCTGCGCCGCTATGTGGAATCGCAAGTTTATCAGGGCGTCGTGGAAAACCTGGCCAGCGAGCAGGCCGCACGAATGGTAGCGATGAAAGCCGCAACCGATAACGGCGGTAGCCTGATCAAAGAGCTGCAGTTGGTATACAACAAGGCTCGTCAGGCCAGCATCACTCAGGAACTCACCGAGATCGTTTCGGGAGCCTCCGCGGTTTAAGCTAGGTTTACGAATTACGTAGAGGATTCAAGATGGCTACTGGAAAGATTATCCAGGTAATCGGCGCCGTAGTGGACGTCGAGTTCCCTCAGGATGCCGTACCGAAAGTGTACAATGCTCTTGAGGTAGAAAACGGTACCGATAAGCTGGTGCTGGAAGTTCAGCAACAGCTGGGCGGTGGCGTGGTTCGCTGTATCGCGATGGGGACCTCTGATGGTCTGCGTCGTGGTCTGAAAGTGATCGACCTGGATCACCCGATTGAAGTACCGGTAGGTAAAGCTACCCTGGGCCGCATCATGAACGTATTGGGTGAACCAATCGACATGAAAGGCGAGATCGGCGAAGAAGAACGTTGGGCAATTCACCGTCCGGCGCCAAGCTACGAAGATTTGGCCAACTCCCAGGATCTGCTGGAAACCGGTATCAAGGTTATGGACCTGATCTGTCCGTTCGCTAAGGGCGGTAAAGTCGGTCTGTTCGGCGGTGCGGGCGTGGGTAAAACTGTAAACATGATGGAGCTGATCCGTAACATCGCGATCGAACACTCCGGTTATTCCGTGTTTGCAGGTGTGGGTGAGCGTACTCGTGAGGGTAACGACTTCTACCACGAAATGAACGACTCCAACGTACTGGACAAAGTATCCCTGGTTTACGGCCAGATGAACGAGCCACCGGGTAACCGTCTGCGCGTTGCTCTGACCGGTCTGACCATGGCGGAGAAATTCCGTGACGAAGGCCGCGACGTTCTGCTGTTCGTTGATAACATCTACCGTTATACCCTGGCCGGTACCGAAGTGTCCGCACTTCTGGGCCGTATGCCATCTGCGGTAGGTTATCAGCCAACGCTGGCGGAAGAGATGGGCGTTCTGCAAGAACGTATCACCTCTACCAAGACCGGTTCTATCACCTCCGTACAGGCCGTTTACGTTCCTGCGGATGACTTGACTGACCCGTCACCAGCCACCACCTTTGCCCACTTGGACGCAACCGTGGTACTGAGCCGTAATATCGCTTCTCTGGGTATCTACCCGGCCGTTGACCCGCTGGATTCCACCAGCCGTCAATTGGATCCGCTGGTAGTTGGCCAGGAGCACTACGATGTAGCGCGTGGCGTGCAGTCCATTCTGCAACGTTACCAGGAACTGAAAGATATCATCGCAATTCTGGGTATGGACGAGTTGTCAGAAGAAGACAAGCTGGTCGTATCCCGTGCGCGTAAAATCCAACGCTTCCTGTCTCAGCCGTTCTTCGTGGCAGAAGTCTTTACCGGTTCTCCGGGCAAGTTCGTATCGCTGAAAGACACCATTCGTGGTTTCAAAGGCATTATGGACGGCGACTATGACCACCTGCCTGAACAAGCGTTCTACATGGTTGGCACCATTGAAGAAGCAGTGGAAAAAGCCAAGAAACTGTAACGTCTTGAGAGGAGGGTGATATGGCTATGACTTACCATCTGGATGTAGTCAGCGCGGAAAAACATATGTTTTCCGGCCTGGTGCAAAAGATCCAGGTGACAGGTAGCGAAGGCGAACTGGGGATTTTCCCTGGCCATGCGCCGCTGCTGACTGCCATCAAGCCTGGCATGGTGCGTATTGTTAAACAGCACGGTGAAGAAGAGTTCATCTACCTGTCCGGTGGTATCCTTGAGGTACAACCGAGCGTGGTAACCGTGCTGGCTGACACTGCTATCCGTGGAACGGACCTCGACGAAGCGAGAGCGCTGGAAGCTAAGCGTAAAGCTGAAGAGCATATCAGCAGCTCTCATGGCGATGTCGACTATGCTCAGGCATCTGCAGAACTGGCGAAAGCGATCGCGAAACTGCGCGTTATCGAGCTTACCAGAAGATCGATGTAATATTTTAGCGCGTGCATAACGCAGCTAAAATTAAGAAAGCGGCCTATAGGGTCGCTTTTTTTTTGCTTTAAAATAAGCGTTTCAGCCTGCTGGACATTGTGAGGTATAACTCTTGGCACAGGCTAAAAATGTCTCCGATTGCCGACAGTTATGCCCAGGATTGCAGGGTGTCAGCCTGAGCTTAGACACGCCTAGTGCCGCATGGCTTGCGCCGGGTTCGTGCAGAGAAATATGTAGTAATATCGTCATTAAAGAGTTCTACTTTCGTCTATCAAAATGGAGTTATCAGGTTGCTTATGTCGAACAGCGCAATGAGTGTGGTGATCCTCGCCGCAGGCAAGGGAACACGCATGTATTCCGATCTTCCCAAAGTGTTACATCCGTTGGCCGGTAAGCCGATGGTGCAGCACGTCATTGATGCCGCGATGAAACTGGGCGCGAAAAACGTCCATCTGGTGTACGGCCACGGTGGTGACCTGCTGAAAAGCACCCTGACCGACGAAGCCTTGAATTGGGTATTGCAGGCCGAGCAACTGGGTACCGGCCATGCCATGCAGCAGGCTGCGCCGCATTTTGCCGATGATGAAGACGTACTGATGCTATACGGCGACGTGCCGCTGATCTCCGTAGATACGCTCACGCGCCTGCTGGCGGCGAAGCCGCAGGGTGGCATTGGCCTGCTGACGGTGAAGCTGGCTGACCCAAGCGGTTACGGCCGCATCGTGCGAGAGAACGACGATGTGGTGGGTATTGTTGAGCACAAGGATGCCAGCGAAGACCAGCGGCAGATTAGTGAAATCAATACCGGTATTTTGGTCGCTAATGGGCGCGATCTGAAGCGCTGGCTGGGGATGCTGAACAACGACAATGCGCAGGGTGAATTCTACATCACAGATATCATTGCGCTGGCCCATGCCGACGGTAAGAAAATTGAAGCGGTGCATCCGTCACGCCTGAGCGAAGTGGAAGGCGTGAATAACCGCCTGCAATTGTCACGGCTTGAGCGTATCTATCAGGCAGAACAATCTGAAAAATTGCTGCTGGCCGGCGTCATGCTGCTGGATCCGGCGCGTTTTGACCTGCGTGGGGAACTTGTGCACGGCCGCGATATCTCTATTGATGCTAATGTCATCATCGAAGGATCGGTAAAGCTGGGGGACCGGGTGAAGATCGGTGCCGGCTGCGTACTGAAAAACTGCGTGATCGGCGATGATTGCGAAATTAGCCCGTACAGCGTGCTGGAAGACGCGGTGCTGGAAGCAGCCTGTACGGTGGGGCCTTTTGCCCGTTTACGCCCGGGCGCAGAGTTGGCGGAAGGCGCTCACGTCGGCAATTTCGTCGAGATGAAAAAAGCGCGTCTGGGCAAAGGTTCCAAAGCGGGCCATTTGAGCTACCTGGGCGATGCCGAAATTGGCGATGATGTGAATATCGGCGCTGGTACCATTACCTGTAACTATGATGGCGCCAATAAGCATAAAACCATTATCGGCGACGGCGTGTTTGTCGGTTCCGACACCCAACTGGTGGCACCGGTTTCCGTTGGCAAAGGTTCCACCATTGCCGCGGGCACTACGGTCACCCGTGATATCGCTGAAAATGAATTGGTGCTGAGCCGGGTGAAGCAGGTGCATATCCAGGGCTGGCAGCGTCCGGTTAAAAAGAAATAGCCCGTGTGTTTTGCGTTGGGTTCTGCACAAGAGCCCAATACAAAACATAAAAGTCCTCAATAGATTTCGAGTTGCTGCTAGGCGGCAAGAGTGTGAATTCCCTGGAGCTTAGTTCACTAAGTGACTGGGATAAGCACTCGCAGCCAACAACGCAGCAGCTCGAAAGATGAAGAGGATAATCCCCACCATCTACAGGCTCGGGGAGGCACGGTAAAAACCGGCAAAATCAGGTCAAGACATCGAAAGCGCCCCGAAAGGCGTTTAATTAGGAATACAACTGATGTGTGGAATTGTAGGCGCAGTAGCGCAACGTGATATTGCAGAAATTCTGTTGGAAGGGTTACGCCGTCTTGAGTACCGCGGTTACGACTCCGCCGGTCTGGCGGTGGTTGACGCCGAAGGCAACGTAAGCCGTTTACGCCGCGTAGGCAAAGTACATAAATTGTCCGAAGCCGCAGAACAACACGAACTGCACGGTGGCACCGGTATTGCGCATACCCGCTGGGCAACGCACGGTGAACCTACCGAAGCAAATGCGCACCCGCATGTTTCCGATTACATCACCGTTGTGCATAACGGCATCATCGAAAACCACGAGCCGCTGCGTGAATTGCTGATCGAGCGTGGTTATCACTTCAGCTCTGAAACCGACACCGAGGTGATTGCGCACCTGGTGCATTGGGAACAGCGCCAGGGCGGTACGCTGCTGGAAGTCGTTCAGCGCGTGATCCCACAGTTGCGTGGCGCCTACGGCACCGTGGTCATGGACAGCCGCGATCCCAGCGTGCTGGTGGCTGCGCGTTCCGGTAGCCCGTTGGTTATCGGCCGCGGCGTCGGTGAAAACTTTATCGCTTCCGATCAGCTGGCTTTGCTGCCGGTGACCCGTCGCTTTATCTTCCTGGAAGAAGGCGACGTGGTGGAAGTGACTCGCCGCAACGTCAGCATTTTCGACAAGCAGGGGAACGCCATCGAGCGTCCTGAGATCGAATCCAAAGTGCAGTATGACGCCGGTGACAAAGGCGCTTACCGTCACTACATGCAAAAAGAGATCTACGAACAGCCGCTGGCGCTGAAAAACACCCTGGAAGGGCGTTTCAGCCATGGCCAAATCAACCTGAGCGAGCTGGGTCCGCGTGCCGATGAATTGCTGGCTAAAGTGCAGCACGTGCAAATCATCGCCTGCGGCACCTCCTACCACTCCGGTATGGTGGCGCGTTATTGGTTCGAAGCGCTGGCCGGCGTGCCTTGCGACGTTGAAATCGCCTCTGAATTCCGCTACCGCAAATCGGCCGTGCGCCCGGGCAGCCTGATCATCACGCTGTCGCAGTCCGGTGAAACCGCCGATACTTTGGCGGCGTTGCGCCTGTCTAAAGAACTGGGTTACCTCGGTTCCCTGGCGGTGTGTAACGTGGCCGGCTCTTCGCTGGTGCGTGAGTCCGATTTGGCGCTGATGACCAAAGCCGGCACTGAAATCGGTGTAGCCTCTACCAAAGCCTTCACCACCCAGCTTGCGGTATTGCTGATGCTGGTGGCGCGTTTGGGTCGTCTGAAAGGCATGGCGGAAAGCGTTGAGCATGAAATTGTGCATGCTTTGCAGGCGTTACCGGCGCGTATCGAACAGATGTTGTCGCTGGACAAAAACATTGAAGCGCTGGCGGAAGGTTTCTCCGACAAGCATCACGCGCTGTTCCTTGGCCGTGGCGATCAGTACCCGATCGCCATGGAAGGCGCGCTGAAGCTGAAAGAGATCTCTTACATTCATGCGGAAGCCTATGCGGCGGGCGAGCTGAAACATGGCCCGCTGGCGTTGATCGACGCCGATATGCCGGTCATCGTGGTGGCGCCGAACAACGAACTGCTGGAAAAACTGAAGTCCAATATCGAAGAAGTGCGCGCGCGCGGCGGCCAGTTGTACGTGTTCGCCGATCAGGATGCCGGTTTCGTCAGCAGCGAAGGGATGACCATCATTCCATTGCCGCACGTGGAAGAAATCGTGGCGCCCATCTTCTACACCGTGCCGTTGCAGCTGCTGTCCTATCACGTAGCGCTGATCAAAGGCACCGACGTTGACCAGCCGCGTAACCTGGCGAAGTCCGTCACAGTAGAGTAATCAGCTTCTGTTATGTTTGAAAAGCCGGCCTGAGAGCCGGCTTTTTCATTACCAAATTAACGATGACAATACTGTGACACAGGGGATAAACGTTGTCGTTTTCAAGCGGATAGCTGCGTCGGCAACGGTTTTTCATTGATTAATTATTGTGTGTTTTTGTATTTAACATCATGATTTCTATACTATATTAGTTACTTGTTTTGCGTTGTAATATAACTGTCATATTTCGTACATTTTACTGTCACCAAACTGTCCTATTTTCCCTCCTGCAGCAATACTTACTCTGATGAAAACGACTTGAAGTCGATTTTTGAATATCCCATTAGGAGGGATTATGAAACTGATGCGTACCACCGTCGCCAGTATTGTGGCAGCGACTTTCTCCCTGACCGCCGTGTCCGCGTTCGCTGCTGCCAGCCTGACCGGTGCAGGTGCGACATTCCCCGCTCCGGTGTATGCCAAGTGGGCAGATTCTTATCAGAAAGAAACCGGCAACAAAGTTAACTATCAGGGGATCGGTTCCTCTGGCGGCGTGAAGCAAATCATCGCCAACACCGTTGACTTTGGTGCCTCTGATGCCCCGTTGTCTGACGACAAACTGGCGGCTGACGGTCTGTTCCAGTTCCCTACCGTGATCGGTGGCGTAGTGTTGGCCGTTAACATCCCGGGCATCAAATCCGGCGAATTGACCCTGGACGGTAAAACGCTGGGCGACATCTACCTGGGCAACGTGAAGAAATGGAATGACCCGGCAATCACCAAGCTGAATCCGGGCGTCAAGCTGCCGGATCAGAATATCGCCGTGGTGCGCCGCGCTGACGGTTCAGGCACCTCTTTCGTGTTCACCAGCTATCTGGCTAAAGCCAACGCGCAGTGGAAAGAGAAAATCGGCGCAGGCTCTACCGTTAACTGGCCAACCGGTCTGGGCGGCAAGGGCAACGACGGCATCGCCGCGTTCGTACAGCGTCTGCCTGGCTCTATCGGCTACGTCGAATACGCTTACGCCAAGCAAAACAACCTGGCTTACACCAAGCTGATTTCTGCCGACGGCAAGCCGGTCAGCCCGACTGAAGAGAGCTTCAGTAACGCGGCTAAAGGTGTGGACTGGAGCAAAACTTTCGCGCAGGACCTGACTAACCAGAAAGGCGATGATGCGTGGCCAATCACCTCCACCACCTTCATCCTGGTGCACAAAGAGCAGAAAAACCCGGCTCAGGGCGCAGAAGTGCTGAAGTTCTTTGACTGGGCGTACAAAACCGGCGCCAAACAGGCCAACGATCTGGATTACGCCTCTCTGCCTGACGAAGTGGTTGAGCAGGTGCGTGCAGCATGGAAAACCAACGTAAAAGACAGTTCCGGTAAAGCACTGTACTAAAAGAACGCAGGGGCGCGGGTTCACCGCGCTCCAGCCTATTTTGCAGGGCTCACCCATTGAGCTCGCCAGGGTTAAAACAGAGAGTAATCTATGGCTGAGTATAAGCCGACCATTAAAGCACCGAGTAGAAATGGTGATGTCATCTTCAGCGCGCTGGTCAAACTGGCGGCGCTGATTACCCTATTGTTGCTGGGCGGCATTATTGTTTCGCTGATTTTCGCCTCCTGGCCGAGCATGCAGAAATTCGGCTTTTCCTTCTTGTGGAGCAAAGAGTGGGATGCGCCTGCCGAGCAGTTCGGTGCACTGGTACCCATCTACGGCACCGTCGTCACCTCGTTGATTGCCCTGATTATTGCCGTACCCGTGAGCTTCGGTATTGCACTGTTCCTGACTGAATTGGCGCCAAACTGGTTGAGACGCCCTTTGGGCATCGCTATTGAGCTATTGGCGGCAATCCCGAGTATCGTTTACGGCATGTGGGGCCTGTTTGTGTTCGCCCCGCTGTTTGCCGAATATTTCCAGACCCCGGTCGGCGATGTGCTGTCCGGTATTCCGATTGTCGGTGAGCTGTTCTCCGGCCCGGCGTTCGGTATCGGTATTCTGGCTGCCGGGGTGATCCTGGCGATCATGATTATTCCTTACATCGCCGCCGTAATGCGCGACGTGTTCGAACAGACGCCGGTGATGATGAAAGAGTCGGCCTATGGTATCGGCTGCACTACCTGGGAAGTGATTTGGCGTATCGTGCTGCCGTTTACCAAGAATGGCGTGATTGGCGGCGTGATGCTGGGGTTGGGCCGCGCGCTGGGGGAAACCATGGCGGTGACCTTCATCATAGGTAACACCTACCAGCTCGACAGCGCTTCACTGTATATGCCGGGCAACAGTATCACCTCGGCGTTGGCCAACGAATTTGCCGAAGCTGAGTCAGGGGTGCATACCGCCGCGCTGATGGAGCTGGGGCTGATTCTGTTTGTTATCACCTTTATCGTCCTGGCGCTGTCGAAGTTGATGATCATGCGTCTGGCCAAGAACGAGGGACGCTAACATGGCGACTATGGATATGCAAAACGACCTGGCGCTGTTGGAAAGCCGCCGCAAAATGCAGGCCTGGCGCCGCCAGAAAAACCGGTTGGCGCTGTTCCTGTCGATGGCGACCATGGTATTCGGCCTGTTCTGGCTGGTGTGGATCCTGTTCTCAACCGTGACCAAAGGCATCGACGGCATGTCGTTGGCGCTGTTCACCGAAATGACGCCACCGCCGAACACCGCAGGCGGCGGCTTGGCTAACGCCATCGCCGGTAGCGGCTTGCTGATCCTGTGGGCCACCGTGTTCGGTACGCCGCTGGGCATCATGGCCGGCATTTACCTGGCGGAGTACGGCCGTAAATCCTGGTTGGCGGAAGTCATCCGCTTTATTAACGACATTCTGCTGTCGGCGCCATCGATAGTCGTGGGCCTGTTCGTCTACACCATTGTGGTGGCGAAGATGGAGCACTTCTCCGGCTGGGCCGGGATCATCGCGCTGGCGCTGCTGCAGGTGCCGATCGTAATCCGTACCACCGAGAATATGTTGAAGCTGGTGCCGGATACGCTGCGTGAGGCGGCTTACGCGCTGGGTACGCCGAAATGGCGCATGATTTCTGCCATCACGCTGAAAGCCTCGATCTCCGGCATTATCACCGGCGTGTTGCTGGCCATTGCGCGTATCGCCGGGGAAACCGCACCGCTGCTGTTTACGTCGTTGTCGAATCAGTTCTGGAGCACCGACCTGATGCAGCCGATCGCCAACCTGCCGGTCACCATTTTCAAATTCGCCATGAGCCCGTTCGCCGAATGGCAACAGTTGGCCTGGGCCGGGGTGCTGTTGATCACCCTGTGCGTACTGTTACTGAATATCCTGGCGCGTGTGGTTTTCGCCAAGCAGAAGCATTCATAAAATTTTGAGCGCTGCCGTGGCGGCGCTGATGAAAAGAGAGAAGTCTTGATGAGTATGGTTACTGACGCTTCCAGCAGCAAAATTCAGGTACGCGATCTGAACTTCTACTATGGCAAATTCCATGCGCTGAAAAACATCACGCTGGACATTGCCAAGAACAAGGTCACCGCGTTTATCGGCCCGTCCGGCTGCGGCAAGTCCACTCTGCTGCGTACTTTCAACAAAATGTACCAGCTGTATCCCGAGCAGCGTGCCGAAGGCGGCATCCTGCTGGATGGGCAGAACATTCTGACCGATAACTCGGATATCGCTCTGTTGCGCGCCAAGGTCGGCATGGTGTTCCAGAAACCCACGCCGTTCCCGATGTCGATTTACGACAATATCGCCTTCGGCGTGCGCCTGTTTGAAAAGCTGTCGCGTGCCGATATGGATGAGCGCGTACAGTGGGCGCTGACCAAAGCGGCGTTGTGGAACGAAACCAAGGACAAGCTGCACCAGAGCGGTTACAGCCTGTCCGGCGGCCAGCAACAGCGCCTGTGCATCGCACGCGGCATCGCCATCCGTCCGGACGTTTTATTGTTGGATGAGCCTTGCTCGGCGCTGGATCCTATCTCCACAGGCAAAATCGAAGAGCTGATCAGCGAACTGAAGTCTGACTACACCGTGGTGATTGTGACCCACAACATGCAGCAGGCCGCGCGTTGCTCTGACTCCACGGCATTTATGTATCTGGGCGAACTGATCGAGTTCAGTGATACTGATAACCTGTTCACCGCGCCACAGAAAAAACAGACCGAAGACTACATCACCGGCCGCTACGGTTGATTACGGGAACCCAAATGGACAACCTGAATTTAAATAAACACATTTCCGGCCAGTTCAACGCAGAACTTGAGCACATCCGTACCCAGGTGTTGACCATGGGCGGGCTGGTGGAACAGCAACTGACCGACGCCATTACCGCGATGCATAATCAGGACGGCGAACTGGCCAAACGCGTTATTGAAGGTGACGCCAAGGTCAATATGATGGAAGTGGCGATCGACGAAGCCTGCGTGCGCATCATTGCCAAGCGTCAGCCGACCGCCAGCGACCTGCGCCTGGTGATGGCGATCATCAAGACCATCTCCGAGCTGGAACGTATCGGCGACGTGGCGGATAAAATTTGTCGTACCGCGCTCGAGAAATTCTCGCACCAGCATCAGCCGTTGCTGGTCAGCCTGGAGTCGCTTGGCCGCCATACCGTGCAGATGCTGCATGACGTGCTGGACGCCTTTGCGCGTATGGATCTGGATGAAGCAATCCGGATATACCGCGAAGACAAGAAGGTCGATCAGGAGTATGAGGGCATTGTCCGTCAGTTGATGACGTACATGATGGAAGACACCCGCACTATTCCGAGCGTGCTGACTGCGCTGTTCTGCGCCCGTTCGATCGAGCGTATCGGTGATCGATGCCAGAACATCTGCGAATTTATTTTCTACTTCGTGAAAGGTCAGGATTTCCGCCACATTGGCGGTGATGCGCTGGAAAAACTGCTGTCTTCCGACGGCAAAGAAGAAAAAAAAGAGTAATTTTCCCCGCGAGTTACTCCCCGGAAGGCGCAGAAAACTGCGCCTTTATGCTGTTTAAAACCCTCAAAGATAAAAAGGTTATAAATATAGCTTTTTATATTATTTCCTGACCTATGTGGCTCTTGCTAGCTTAGCAGCCAGCAGGACATCACCCACTTAGGAGCTTTTCATGAAACATCGCGCTTTGGCCTTAACGTTGTTAGCCAGCCTGACCAGCCTCGCCACCGGTGCCGCACATGCGGACAAACTCGACGACATCAAAAAAGCCGGCGTAGTGCGTATCGCGGTGTTCGACAGCAACCCGCCGTTCGGCTATATCGATCCGCAAAGCAAAAAGTTGGTCGGCTATGACGTTGATGTCGCAGACGCGATCGGCAAGGCGCTGGGCGTAAAAGTTGAGCTGCGCGCCACCAACCCGGCTAACCGCATTCCCTTGCTGGTATCCAAGAAGGTCGATTTGATCGCCGCCAACTTCACCATTACCGACGAGCGCGCCAAGGAAGTGAACTTCAGCGTGCCTTATTTCGCCACCGGCCAGAAATTTATCGCCCGTAAAGGCGTACTGAAAACCCCGGAAGACATTAAAAAGCTGCGTATCGGTGCGGATAAAGGGACGGTGCAGGAAATCACCCTGCGTGAACATTACCCAACCGCAAAAGTGATCTCTTACGACGATACCCCGCTGGCCTTTGTGGCGTTGCGTAACGGTAACGTACAGGCGATCACTCAGGATGACGCCAAGCTGGTTGGCCTGCTCGGTAACCTGCCGGCGGCGCAGAAAGCCGATTTTGAGATCTCGCCGTTCAGCATCACCAAAGAGTACCAGGGTGTCGGTATTCCAAAAGGGGAAGATCGCCTGACGGCCAGCATTAACGACACGTTGATCAAGCTGGAAAAAGACGGCGAAGCGGTTAAGATCTACGACCGCTGGTTCGGTCCGGAAACCAAAACCGCCCAGCCGCGCGGCGATTTCAAGATCGCGCCTTTGGATCAACAGCCAAAAGCCTGACGATTTGAAGTGCCGGGTCTGAACGGAGGGGCGCAGCTTGCTGCGCCCCTGATGCATTTGGCAAAACAAGGATTGAACATGAAGGTGGACTGGCTGCTGGCGCCTCAGTATCTGGGCTGGTTATGGGATGGCTTCCTGCTGACGCTGTGGCTTTCCGCTTGCGCGAGCCTGGCGGCCACGCTGTTGGGTTTGATATTGACGGCGATGCGCGACAGTAGCCTGCGTCCGCTGCGCTGGCTGGCGGTGGGTTACAGTTCGTTATTTCGCAATACGCCGCTGCTGGTACAGCTGTTCTTCTGGTATTTTGCCGCTGGGCAGATCTTGCCTTCCGCCGCCATGCAATGGCTGAACACTTCGCATCAAATTGGGCCAATCGCCTGGCCGTCGTTCGAATTCCTCGCCGGCTTCTTCGGCCTGACGCTGTATTCCGCCGCCTTTATCGCCGAAGAGATCCGTTCCGGCATTCGCGGCGTTGCCGGCGGACAAAAATACGCCGCTAACGCGTTGGGGCTGACCGGGTGGCAGGCCATGCGCTATGTGGTGTTGCCGCAGGCGCTGAAAATTGCCTTTCCGCCGCTGCTGGGCCAATACATGAACGTAATAAAAAACTCTTCGTTGACCATGGCGATCGGCGTTGCCGAGCTGTCTTACGCCTCGCGTCAGGTGGAAACCGAAACGCTGCGCACCTTCCAGGCGTTCGGCGTCGCGACGGTGTTGTACATCGCCATCATTGCGTTGTTGGAAGGCTGGGGCATGTGGCGACAGCAGCGTAAACCCCTGAGAGGGCACTAACATGGATTTCGGCGTTATATACGACAACCTGGGGTATTTGCTGTGGGGCACCTGGCCGGAGGGGCCGTTGGGCGGGGCGGCGTTGACGCTGGCGATCAGCCTGATGGCCGGCCTGGCTTCGGCTGTCCTCGGTACGCTGCTGGGCGTGGCCTTGGCGATGTCGCGCGGTGTAGCCGCCGGGTTATTGGCTGCGGTGCTGGGTTTTTTCCGCGCCATCCCGGTTATCATGCTGATTTTTTGGACTTATTTCTTGCTGCCGATCCTGTTTGGCGTGGATATTCCGGAAATCACCACCGTGGTCTGCGCATTGGCACTGATCGCCTCGGCCTATTTGGCCCATGCGGTGAAGGCAGGTATTGTCGCCATTGGCCCCGGCCAGTGGCAGGCCGGTTTGTCGCTGGGGCTGACCCGCTGGCAAACGCTGCGCATGATCGTGCTGCCGCAGGCGTTGCGCATGATGGTGCCGTCGTTTATCAACCAATGGATTTCCCTGATCAAGGACACCTCGCTGGCTTATATCGTCGGCGTCAGCGAACTGACCTTTCTGGCAACCCAGGTCAATAACCGCAGCATGGTGTACCCGATGGAAGTCTTCCTGTTTGTCGCGTTGGTGTACTTCGTGTTCTGCCTGGCGCTCGATCTGCTGGCCAATGCGGTCAACCGCCGCCTCAGCCCGCAGGCCAAGGCAATGAAACGCTCCTGGCGCTGGTGGCGCAACAAACCGCCGCTGCCGGCGAGTTGATCGGGGCCGATTAACGGGTCAACTGCCAGCCGCGTTCTCGCCATAACGCCGGGAGTTGGGCCAGGTCGTCAAACGGCGTTACCAGCGGGCTTTCGATAGGCTGGTTGTGCGGATCGGCACAGAAGTAAAACACCGGAATACCGGCGGCGATCCCGGCCTGGGCACCGGCAGCGGAGTCATCGACCAGAATGCAGCGTTCAATGGGGACCTGCATTTTTTCGGCGGCGTGGTACAGGATCGCGGGGTCAGGTTTCCAACGCTGGATGTCATAACCGCTGAACAATCGGTCATCAAAATAGTTCAGCATGCCGGTCAGGCCGAGCGAGTGCTGCATTTTGCTGACCGGGCCGTTGGAGACGGTGCACATCGGCGCAGCTACCTGCGCCAGCAGCTCGCGTGCACCGGCGATCTCCTGCAGCTCGCTGTCGAACAGGCGAGCCACTTCCCTGCGATATAAGGGTTCCAATTCCTCTTTCGGCAGCGCTACGCCGTGTTCCGCATTAACCTGCTCGATGATCTCGTACAGTTTTATTCCTTTGTATTTCCTGAACATCTCTTCCAGCGACAGCTCAAGGCCATAGTGGGCGAACATATGCACATAAGCCTTGCTGCACAGCACCTCGCTGTCTACCAGCGTGCCATCGCAATCAAACAAAATGCAGTCAATCTGATTCATCAGGGTAAGCGTCCTTCGGTTAAGCGGCGATAAAACCACTTTAACCGCATCAGGAAAGATTGCGACTCCTTAATCCACTTTGCCGATGAAGATCAATAAATACAGACTGTTGACTACTTTGGCCGTAAAGACGGCGAAAAAAACCTGTGACCGACGTCAAAAGCCAGACTTTTTGTTATAGGATAGCCAGCGACTGTCCATTCCCTTCTTCGGAATTCTGATAATGAGCAAACCAGTATCTGGCCTTGACGTTGAACAAGGCTTGCTTGGGCGTGTGTTTAAACTCAAGCAACATGGAACCACGGCGCGTACGGAAACGATTGCCGGTATTACTACCTTTTTGACCATGGTGTATATCGTGTTCGTTAACCCCCAGATCCTGGGCGCGGCGGGCATGGATACGCAGGCGGTGTTCGTGACAACCTGCCTGATTGCCGCTTTTGGCAGCATTTTTATGGGCCTGCTGGCTAACCTGCCGGTGGCGCTGGCACCGGCGATGGGCCTGAATGCGTTCTTCGCATTTGTGGTAGTTGGCGCTATGGGCATTTCATGGCAGATCGGCATGGGCGCTATTTTCTGGGGTGCCGTCGGTTTGTTGCTGCTGACCATTTTCCGTGTTCGTTACTGGATGATTGCCAACATTCCTATGAGCCTGCGGGTGGGGATCACCAGCGGTATCGGCCTGTTTATCGGCATGATGGGGCTGAAAAACGCCGGTATCGTGGTGGCCAACCCGGACACTCTGGTCACCATCGGTAGCCTGACTTCGCACAATGTGCTGTTGGGCGCGCTGGGCTTCTTTATCATCGCCGTGTTGTCATCACGCAACTTCCATGCGGCGGTGCTGGTTTCCATCGTGGTAACCACTCTGATCGGCTGGGCGCTGGGCGATGTCAAATACGGGGGCCTGTTCTCCATGCCGCCGAACATTACTTCGGTGGTGGGACAGGTCGATCTGGCCGGGGCGCTGAATATCGGCTTGGCCGGGGTGATCTTCTCCTTCATGCTGGTTAACCTGTTCGACTCCTCCGGTACCTTGATTGGCGTGACCGACAAGGCTGGGCTGACCGACGACAAGGGCAAGTTTCCGCGTATGAAACAGGCGCTGTATGTGGACAGCATCAGTTCGGTCGCCGGTTCGTATGTCGGTACCTCTTCCGTCACCGCGTACATTGAAAGCTCTGCCGGCGTATCCGTTGGCGGCCGCACCGGCCTGACTGCGGTAGTGACCGGCATTTTGTTCCTGCTGGTGATCTTCCTGTCGCCGCTGGCGGGCATGGTGCCGGCTTATGCCGCCGCCGGCGCGTTGATCTACGTTGGCGTGCTGATGACATCCAGCCTGGCGCGCGTGAAATGGGACGATCTGACCGAGGCAGTGCCGGCGTTTGTCACTGCGGTGATGATGCCATTCAGTTTCTCGATCACCGAAGGCATCGCGCTGGGCTTTATTTCTTACTGCGTGATGAAACTCGGTACTGGCCGCTGGCGTGAAATCAGCCCCTGCGTGGTTGTCGTGGCGCTGTTGTTTGTGCTGAAGATTGTCTTTGTGGACGGTCATTAATACGACAAGGGCCGACGCTTGCCGGCCCTGTTATCTATGCCCCAGGTGTCGCGTCCGGCGCCTGATTCAATACCCACTGCAATGGCCGTTTGAAACGCGCCTGCCAGCCGCCTTCCGCGTTCTCCCCCTGGGGAAAATGCAGCGTCTCTACCTGATTGTTCTCGCTGAAAAGATTGGCGAAGTGCAGCGCCAGCGCCTGATCGCTGAAGTTTTGCCGATCGTAGTACGCCACCACCACCTTTTTGTGCGCGGCCAGCGATTGCTGCGCCGGTTTGATCCCGCCATTGGGGGCGATCAGCATTGCGCCGGCATAAAACTGCGGATACCTGCTCAGCAGATTGGCGGCATGCAACGCCCCTTGTCCACGGGCCGTGAGATAGATCTTTTGCGGATTAAGCTTTAATTCTTCCTGCGGCCGCAGGGCCTGTTGAATGGCGCTCTGGGTGCTTTCCTCGCTGTAATTCGACCAGCGGAAGCTGTTTTCCGACAGCATCTGGGTGCCGTTGATCTCGATATAGGCGACGCCCATTTCACTGAACAACAAGCGTTCTTCCGGGCTGATATTGGCACCTTTGCCATAGCCGTGCAGGAACACCACCGTTGGCCATCCTCCTGACGGAGGAGCGCCCTTCGGTATGGCATAGATGGCCTTGCCTTCGAATAAATGGGCGTGCTGCAGGTAGCGAGCCTTGGTGGTGGCGAGGATCGACCGATAGATGGCGCGGTGCTGGATGCTGTTAAAGGCGTCGTCTTCCAGCAACGTGTAGTAATACCACAGCCCACGATTGGCGCTCAGTTGCAGATAGCGTTCAGCCAGCTCTGTCTGGCCCTTTTCAGCCGAAGAGGCCGCTAACTGATAGGGGGCCCATACGTTGCGTTCATCTTCGCGCATCAGCGTTAAATAAAGCGACATGGCCCCGATTTTCTTGTCTTCGTGACTTTGGGCGGTACGCGGCAACTGGGTGTTCAGCGGGCTATGCGCAGGCAGCTCGATTGGCTCTTCCCCGGCGGGATAACGCATTTCTGCGGCGAACAAAGGTCTGGTAAACAAAGCCAGTAATAAGGCTAAAATAAAAAAATACATAATTGCATAGCTTTATTTCTTAATGGATTAGGGGGCGTTCTCTTACTGTTATAACGCCTTCAATCTCTTCGCGACCGAAGGCGTCAAAAATAGAATTTACTTCAGGCGGCGGATATAGTCGCTGAATGCGGACAGCTGGCCGGTCAGGAAATCCAGCGTGCCTTGTTCGATCAATTGCCCGGCTTGTGCATCCACTTTGTTCTGGATGACCCCACCCATAAACTCCGGCTTGTTCATCACCATGGCGTCGAGGAACACCAGAATTTGACGCAGATGATATTGGCAACGCGCACCGCCAATCGGCCCCATCGAGCTGGTCTGAATCGCGACCGGTTTGCCGGCCAGCGGCTGGTTCGGCAAGCGGGATAGCCAGTCAATGGCATTTTTCAATCCGCCCGGCACCGAGTAGTTATACTCCGGGGTCACAATGATCACGCCGTCAGCCTGACGGATTTGTGCGGCGATAGCTTCAACCGCGGCGGGGAAACCTTCATCTTGTTGCACATCGGCATCATACAGCGGGATATCACGGATAGAGGGAAGCGCTTCGATGATCACCCCCTGGGGGGCGAGGTCAGGCAGCGCCCGGGCCACCATGGCATTGTAAGAACCTTTGCGCAGGCTGCCGAGCAGGGTGACTATTTTTAAGGCTTGGTCTGACATGGTGATTCTCCCTTTCGAATGAACAGATTCAGCTTAGAACACCGGCCGATAGTAGGGCAAACTTGGCGGTGAGAATAGCCAATTCCTGCATATTTGCCTGCTTTTACAATTTTATTCAGAAATTAATAGGTTAAAAAAAGTTTTATCTTATTTTTTTCGCCATAAACCACCGATGTCAGCGGTGATGAGCCAGGCTGGTCAGCTTTACAAAGCGGGTAGAGACGGCGGGGGCGCGTGATGAAATCTCGCCGTATTTTTGCAGACCTTTGTGCTCTTCGTACTGCCAGCACACTAGCTGGTCAAGATTGGGTTCATGCGCGCAGGCCCAGCTCAGATACTCGTCGGCATCGCTCATCACCTGAACCTGAGGCGTGGCACTGGAGCGAAGATGGCCGGAAAAGGGGTGCAGCAGCAGCGTGGATTGCCCGCTATTGCCCAGACCGGAAAGTTTCAACACGCTCTGACGGATGCTCCACAACTGGGTTTCCGCTTCCAGCCGATCGTCTTGTGCGCTGATCCAGGCGGTCTCTGCCGGTGACTGATATTGGTGTTGCAGTTTTTTTTGCTGGCCGCCGCGCGCGCGCATGACCTCTATATCCAGCCCTACCTTGCCTTCATTGCTGAGCAGGACGCCTACCGTATCGCTGGCATAGGCCAGACTGAAGTCAGGCAGATGGTTGTCGGCAAAACAGGGGCGCCCGGTGGGTGTGGTGGCTATCGGCGGTAGTGTCGGCAGCCCATAAAGATAAAACATCATCTCGGCGAGCAGGATGCGCCCCTGAAGGAAACGCTGGCGGCGTTTAACGGAAAAATCAGCGGTTGCGGTCAACACCTCGACGGATAATCTGTGGGTATCCAGGGCGGCGCTGGCGGGGATCCATCGGGCAAAATGACATGCCATTGTTCACTCCATGACAGAGAGCGCTCTGATAACGCAGGAGTGTTAGATTAAGCATAAGTCGCGGATTTATCATTAAAAAACAGTATGAGGTTTATCCTATTTATCTGTTTTTTGAATGTCATTGTCCGGCGCCGCGTCACTCCACCATTGTATCAGTGAGGCATTAGGCGTCAGATCAAAATGCGGTTTGCCGAGCAAATGATTGAGGATGCGGGCAGAGCGCCAGGCCATCAGGCTCAGGCCGCCTTCGGCGCTGCCGTGGCTGTGGATGCCGGCATTCACCGCATAAATCCGGTTCTGCTCCGGCCCTTGCCACTCAAGGTTAAAATCCGGTAACAGCGGCAGGTGTTGCTGATTGTCGAACGGGATGCGCGGCAACAGCGGTTTCAGACAGGAAGGCAGCGAAGGGCGGTAGCCGGTAGCTAAAATGACCACGTCGGCATTAAATCCCTCCTGGCGATTCTCCAGGCCGTGCCGGGTGCGCAACTGGAAATCCTTCCCCGTTGGCTCGATCGCCAGCAGCGTACGGTGTGGCAACAGGCGTACGTTGCGCGTCTGGTGCATCACGTCAAAACGCATATACAGCTCGCGATACAGAGTGCGCAGCGTATGGTTACTGATGCCGTCGGCGGGCAGCTTTTGCGCCTTGATTTCCCGTTCGCGGATATCCTGCGGCAGCGTATAGAAGTAATCGACGTATTCCGGAGTGAAATACTCATTGGTGAAGGCGGATTCATCCAGAGGCTGGAAGTTGGGTCGGCGGGAAAGCCAATCCAACTGAGCGGGTTCACCCCAATGCCCGCGCAGCGCATTGAGGAAGATGTCGGCGCCGCTTTGGCCACCGCCCACCACCATCACCCGTTTGCCGGTAAGATCCGGGTTACGGAGGGCGATCTCTGCGGCATGCAGGCAATTCTCTCCCAGCGCCGGGTAAAACTCATCGGGGATCCAGGGATCGTGGCCGGTACCCAGGCAGATGTTTTTTGCCCACAGGGTTTGGTTGAGGGTACGGACTTCAAATAACTGCTGGTCATCGTCAAAATCAATGCTTTCAACCGACTGTGAAAACTGCAGCCCATCCAATCTATCGCAGGCCCAGCTTAGATAGTCAGAGAACTCTTCGCGGCTGATAATTTGCTGTTCGGTGATCAGAAAACGGTAAATTTTTTTCTGCTCGACCAGATAATTGATAAACGAAAACTGGCTGCGCGGTGCAACAGCAGTCACTAAGTCCTGCAGCACGTAAGTCTGCATATAGGCTGAAGGTAGCAGCATACCGGGATGCCAGCGAAAGCTGGCGTTGCGATCAAGAAAGGCATAGTTCACCGCACCGCTTTCAAAGGCCATGGCAGCCAGGCTGAGATTGAACGGCCCCAAACCGACACCCAGTAAATCCAATGGTTTGTTCATATATGCTTATGGCCTCCCGTCGGAAATCGCTGAGGTAAGCTTAGGCTAGTTTGGGCGGATAAAGGGGAAATGACGGGGGGATTGTTGGATGCGGGTGCCGTTTCCAGCACCCGTTGCCGATTATTTTCCGATGCAGAAACTGGAGAAAATACGTCCCAGCAGGTCATCTGAGGTAAATTCGCCGGTGATTTCACTCAGCGCTTGCTGCGCCAGGCGCAGTTCCTCGGCCAGTAACTCCCCCGCGTAAGCGCTCACTAACTGTTCTTTGCCCTCGACCAGATGCTGGGCCGCTTGTTCAAGTGCTTGCAGGTGGCGACGGCGCGCCAGGAAGCCGCCTTCCATATTGCTGGTGAAACCCATGCTCTGTTTCAAATGATCACGCAGTAGGTCGATGCCTTCGCCGGTGCGCGCCGAAAGACGAATAAGTGAGTGACCATTCACTTCGGTCATGCCCAGCGTTTCACCGGTGATATCGGCTTTGTTGCGCACCACGGTGATCGGCAGGCTGTGTGGCAGGCGTGCCATAAACTCTGGCCAAATCTCTGCCGGTTCGGTCGCGGCGGTGGTGGTGCCGTCAACCATAAACAGTACGCGGTCTGCCTGTTCAATCTCGTTCCACGCACGTTCGATGCCGATGCGCTCCACTTCGTCGCTGGCTTCACGCAGGCCGGCGGTGTCGATGATGTGCAGCGGCATGCCGTCGATGTGAATATGCTCGCGTAAAACGTCGCGGGTGGTGCCGGCAATGTCGGTGACGATCGCCGCATCGCGGCCGGCTAACGCATTGAGCAGGCTTGATTTACCGGCATTTGGCCGCCCGGCGATCACCACCTTCATCCCTTCGCGCAGCAGGCTTCCCTGGCGCGCCTCGGCACGTACGTTATCCAGATCGGCCATCACGCCGTTGAGCTGTGCTTCGATTTTACCGTCAGACAGGAAGTCGATTTCCTCATCGGGAAAGTCGATCGCCGCTTCCACGTAGATTCGCAGGTGAGTAAGTGCTTCCACAAGCTGGTGGATGCGGGTGGAAAACGCCCCCTGCAATGAGTTCATCGCGGAACGCGCTGCCTGTTCGGAACTGGCGTCGATCAGGTCGGCAATTGCCTCGGCTTGCGCCAAATCCAGCTTGTCGTTGAGAAAGGCACGTTCGGAAAACTCGCCGGGCCGCGCAATGCGCACGCCGGGCAGCGCCAGAACGCGTTTCAGCAGCAGATCGAGGATTACCGGCCCGCCGTGGCCCTGCAGTTCCAGCACGTCTTCACCGGTAAACGAGTTTGGGCCGGGGAACCACAGCGCGATGCCCTGATCCAGAGTGGCACCTGCGGCGTCGCGGAACGGCAGATAATCGGCGTATCGTGGCTTTGGCAATTTGCCAAGCAGGGCCTGGGCGGCGTCTTTCGCGCCACGACCGGAAATGCGCAAAATGCCGACGCCGCCGCGTCCCGGCGGGGTGGCTTGGGCTACGATGGTATCGGTAGTGCTGCTCATAACGGTTCTCTCTGACGATTCAATATGCAAAAAGGCGGTCTAAATGACCGCCTCTTATCTTTCGCTGCAAGGGTTCAGCGCGCCGAACCCTTACAATACGCTTAGGTCTTTTTCTTGTCGCGGCTGTGCAAGCCACGTTTTTCCAGGCCGCGGTAAATCAGCTGCTGCTGGAGGATGGTAACCAGGTTACTGACGATGTAGTACAGCACCAGACCGGACGGGAACCACAGGAAGAACACTGTGAAGATTACCGGCATAAAGGTCATGATTTTCTGCTGCATCGGGTCAGTCACGGTGGTTGGCGACATCTTCTGAATGAAGAACATCGTCACGCCCATCAGGATTGGCAGGATGTAGTACGGGTCTTGTGCCGACAGGTCATGGATCCACAGGGCGAACGGCGCATGGCGCAGCTCAACCGAACCCATCAACATGTAGTACAGCGCCAGGAAGATTGGCATCTGGATAACCAGCGGCAGACAACCTCCCAACGGGTTCACTTTCTCGGACTTGTACAGCGCCATCATTTCCTGACTCATGCGCTGTTTGTCATCACCGATACGCTCACGCATCGCCTGCAGTTTTGGCTGCAGCATGCGCATTTTCGCCATCGAGGTGTACTGCGCTTTGGTCAGCGGGTACATGATGCCGCGCACGATGAAGGTGATGATGATAATCGAGAAGCCCCAGTTACCGATGAAGCCGTGGATGAACTTCAGCAGTTTGAACAGCGGCTGGGAGATGAACCACAACCAACCGTAATCCACGGTCAGGTCCAGATGCGGCGCCAGTTGGGCCATCTGATCCTGCAGCTCCGGGCCAACCCACAGGGTAGCGTTCAGCTGCTGCTGCGCACCAGGCTGCACCACAACCGGGGTAGATTTGAAGCCGATGGTGGACAGGTTGTCGCCAGG
The DNA here is from genome assembly GCF_036352655.1 of Serratia sp. C2(1). Lineage (NCBI taxonomy): Bacteria > Pseudomonadati > Pseudomonadota > Gammaproteobacteria > Enterobacterales > Yersiniaceae > Serratia > Serratia sp. C2(1). The sequence continues at coordinate 46,304 of NZ_JAZFBA010000005.1, forward strand.
TTTAGCGGTATAGAAGGTATTGCTGCCCTGAGTTGCCGGCACCCATGCGGTGGCGAAGTACTGTTGCAGCATCGCAACCCAACCACCCTGAGTGGTGACATTCAGGTTCTCGTCCTTGTCGAACGCGTATTTCTGATACTTGTCTTCGCTGGAAGAATACGCCGCACCACGGAAGGTGTGCAGAGCGAAGTTATTGCTGCCGGTGTCGCGGTGCTTAGGCAGCTCTGTAGTCTGCTTCAGTTGGCCGAACAGGGTCAGCTCCAGCGGAGCGGTGCTTTTGTTGTCGACGTTGTAGTCAACGCCAACCGCGTAATGGTTACGCTTGAGCACGAAAGTCTTGGTGTAAACCGCACCGTCTTTACCGGTGAAGGTCAACGGAATGCGCAACTCATCCTGGCCTTCCGGCAGGGTGTAGCTGTCCTGCGCCGCCTGGAACAGAGGACGATCGCCGTTTGCCGGGTTATCCGGGCCGTTTCTGCCGGTCAGGCCGCTTTGCGCCTGATAAACAAACGACGGGGTGTTTTCCAGCAGTTGGAATGGAGTCGATGAACCCAGGGTATCCGGGTAGGCCAACAGTTTAGCCTGCTCGATATCACCACCACGCGTGTTGATGGTCAGCGACAGCACGTCAGTGTTAACGGTAATCAGTTTACCCTGGCCACTGGCGGGCACAGCCTGGCTTGCGGCATCACCGGTAGCAGTGTTCGAAGTCTGTTGCGTGGTCTGGGCGACTGGTTGCGGAGCGTTGTCCGTTTGCCAGGCTTGCCAGATCATGAAAGACACGAACAGCAGAGCGATGAGGAGAAGATTGCGTTGCGAATCCATCGTTAGTGTTCTCTGTTATCGTCGGTTTTCGGCGGCACGGGATCATCGCCACCTGGGTTCAAGGGGTGGCATTTTAATACGCGTTTCAATGCTAACCAACTGCCTTTTATCATGCCAAACCTGCTTAATGCCTCAATTGCGTAATGAGAACATGTCGGCTGGAAGCGACAACGAGGCCCAAGCAGCGGACTGATGACGAGCTGGTAAGCCCGCACCAGCCCGATCAGGATGCGGGAGCCTGGCGACAGTGGCGACGCCATAATTTTTCCAAAGCTTCCGTCAACGCGCGGTTATCCAAATCCGCTATCCCTTTTTTGGCCACCACGACAAAATCCATCGCCGGTAACTCGTGCTGGCGTAAACGGAAGCTCTCGCGGGTAAGGCGTTTGATCCGGTTGCGTTCATGCGCGCGTTTGACGTGTTTTTTGGCGACGGTAAGACCGATGCGGGGATGCCCCAGCTGGTTCAGGCGGCCGAGGATGGTGATTTGCGGCGTGCCGGCCCGTTGTGGCTGCTGGAAGACGAAAGTGAAATGAGTGGGAGTTAACAAACGTAACTCCCTGGGAAAAGCGAGCTTAACCACTCAGCGGGTTAGCTTTTATTACTTAGAAACAGACAGACGAGTACGGCCTTTCGCACGACGGCGGGCCAGAACTTGACGACCATTTTTGGTGGCCATACGAGCACGGAAACCGTGGCTACGGTTGCGCTTCAATACGGACGGTTGGAAAGTGCGTTTCATGGCGATTTCTACCTAAACTTAAATAAGGACATAAGTCAAATGCGTTTGGCTACTCGGCGTGAAAGCTACCGACGCCTCAATCGCAATATATAAAGAGGCGGGATTGTAATAATTGTACAGTCCTGAGTCAATTCACATCGCGCGAGCCTACCTGGTTGTCTGCCAATACGGAGTAAAATCCGGTCTTGGCTCGTGGTCACAGCTGAATCCTGTCTGGCTAATGACTCACCATAAGGAACCAGGTATCACACGTAGGGCGAATATTATACGGACTCGGGGGGAAACCGCAAGGATCCTGAAGCGATCCTTGTGGTTAAAGCCCAGGATCCTTCGTGGATAACAGGGTATAACCGGTTGACAATGTAAAAAACGGCGTTCCCCGGGCGGGATCTCGCCTGTAATTTAACGCGGGTGGCGAAAAGATCGCCGCAGGCCGGGGCCTGTGGATAAAATGGATCTAATCTGTGATGAAGGGGAGGATCTCTTGCTCGGATTGCGCTATGATCCGTCATTCCGATCGCGATCTCTCAAGCGGGGATCGTGGGGGACATAAACCGTGAAAGGCGGTTCGCATGCCCCACTGGTGTTCAGCCGATGCCGGGCATGTGTCAAAAATCATGAGTTATAAAAAAGTAGCCTGATTCTTTTCTTTTATTGATCTTGTTCGAGTGGAGTCCGCCGTGTCACTTTCGCTTTGGCAGCAGTGTCTTGCCCGATTGCAGGATGAGTTACCTGCCACAGAATTTAGTATGTGGATACGCCCATTGCAGGCGGAACTGAGTGACAACACCCTGGCGCTTTATGCGCCCAATCGCTTTGTGCTGGATTGGGTTCGCGATAAATACTTAAACAATATCAATGGCCTGTTGAATGACTTCTGCGGTACGGATGTCCCTTTGCTGCGTTTTGAAGTCGGCAGCAAACCGCTCACCCAAATCATCAGCCAGACCGTCACCGAAAGCCGCAGCGCGCCAAGCGCGCCGGTGGTGCGCACCGTGGCGCCTTCCCGGCCAAGCTGGGATAACGCGGCGCCCCAGCCCGAACTTTCTTACCGCTCCAACGTTAACCCAAAGCACACCTTTGATAACTTTGTAGAGGGTAAATCCAACCAACTGGCGCGCGCGGCGGCTCGACAGGTGGCGGATAACCCGGGTGGTGCCTATAACCCACTGTTTTTGTATGGCGGCACCGGCCTGGGTAAAACTCACCTGTTGCATGCGGTCGGTAACGGCATCATGGCGCGCAAGGCCAATGCCAAAGTGGTCTATATGCACTCTGAACGCTTTGTTCAGGACATGGTTAAAGCCTTGCAAAACAACGCCATTGAAGAATTTAAGCGTTACTACCGTTCGGTCGACGCGCTGCTGATCGATGACATCCAATTTTTTGCCAACAAAGAGCGTTCTCAGGAAGAATTCTTCCATACCTTTAACGCCTTGTTGGAAGGCAATCAGCAGATTATCCTGACCTCGGATCGTTATCCCAAAGAGATTAACGGGGTTGAGGATCGCCTCAAATCCCGCTTCGGTTGGGGTCTGACGGTAGCGATCGAACCGCCGGAGCTGGAAACCCGCGTGGCGATCCTGATGAAAAAGGCCGACGAGAACGATATCCGTCTGCCGGGCGAAGTGGCGTTTTTTATCGCCAAGCGCCTGCGTTCCAACGTGCGTGAGCTTGAAGGGGCGCTGAACCGCGTGATTGCCAACGCAAACTTTACCGGCCGTGCCATTACCATTGATTTCGTGCGTGAAGCGCTGCGCGATCTGTTGGCACTGCAGGAAAAGCTGGTCACCATCGACAATATTCAAAAGACGGTGGCGGAGTACTACAAAATTAAAGTCGCGGATTTGCTGTCCAAGCGGCGTTCGCGTTCGGTTGCCCGTCCACGCCAGATGGCGATGGCGCTGGCAAAAGAACTCACCAACCACAGCCTGCCAGAAATCGGCGATGCGTTTGGTGGCCGCGACCATACCACGGTGTTGCACGCCTGCCGGAAGATTGAGCAGTTGCGTGAGGAAAGTCACGACATCAAAGAAGATTTCTCCAATTTAATCAGAACATTATCTTCCTAGCGCTATGAAATTTATCGTTGAACGTGAGCATCTGCTAAAACCGCTGCAACAGGTGAGCAGCCCGCTGGGCGGCCGCCCAACGCTGCCAATTCTGGGTAACCTGCTGTTGCAGGTGACGGAAGGCTCCCTGCTGCTGACCGGTACCGATCTGGAGATGGAGATGGTGGCGCGCGTTGCCCTGTCCCAGCCCCATGAGGCGGGCGCGACTACCGTCCCCGCGCGTAAATTCTTTGATATCTGCCGTGGTCTGCCCGAAGGGGCCGAGATCACCGTAACGCTTGAAAGCGAACGTATGTTGGTGCGTTCCGGCCGCAGCCGCTTCTCGCTCTCTACGCTGCCGGCGGCGGATTTCCCGAACCTGGACGACTGGCAGAGTGAAGTTGAATTTACTCTGCCGCAGGCGACGTTGAAGCGTCTGATCGAGGCCACGCAGTTCTCGATGGCTCATCAGGACGTGCGCTACTACTTAAACGGCATGCTGTTCGAAACCGAAGGTGAAGAACTGCGTACCGTGGCGACCGACGGTCACCGCCTGGCGGTATGCTCAATGCCTATCGGGCAGCAACTGCCTTCGCATTCGGTGATCGTGCCGCGCAAAGGGGTAATGGAGCTGGTGCGTCTGCTGGACGGTGGCGATACGTTGTTGCAGTTGCAGATCGGCAGCAACAACATCCGCGCTCACGTCGGTGATTTTATCTTCACCTCCAAGCTGGTTGACGGCCGTTTCCCTGATTATCGCCGCGTATTACCGAAGAACCCGGACAAAACGCTGGAAGCCGGCTGCGATCTGCTCAAGCAGGCGTTTGCCCGAGCGGCCATTTTGTCGAACGAAAAATTCCGCGGCGTGCGTCTGTATGTCAGCCAGAACCAGCTCAAGATCACCGCCAACAACCCTGAGCAGGAAGAAGCGGAAGAGATCCTCGATGTCAGCTACGACGGCACCGAGATGGAAATTGGTTTCAACGTCAGCTATGTGCTGGACGTGTTGAATGCGCTCAAGTGTGAAGATGTGCGTCTGCTGTTGACCGATTCGGTTTCCAGCGTGCAGATCGAAGACGGTGCGAGTCAGGCTGCGGCCTATGTCGTCATGCCAATGCGTCTGTGATCGATGGCGGGCCATTTTACTTGCCGGCTTGGGATTGGGCAGGGCTCGCCATCCTCACGTACATTAAGTACGCTCCGGTGGCTGTGCGCTGGCCGCACCCAATCTGCCTGCGACAATTACGCCCTCGATCATAAGAAATAATGGCATGGCTCTGACGCGTTTACTGATTAAAGATTTCCGCAATATTGAAGCGGCGGATTTGGATCTGGCACCGGGATTCAATTTCCTGGTTGGGGCCAACGGCAGTGGGAAAACCAGCGTACTTGAGGCGGTGTATACCCTTGGCCACGGGCGCGCGTTTCGCAGCCTGCAGGCCGGCAGGGTGATCCGCCACGACCAGCCGGAGTTCATTTTGCACGGCCGCATTGACGGCGCAGAACGTGAAATATCCGTAGGATTAAGCAAGAGCCGTCAGGGGGACAGCAAGGTTCGTATCGATGGCAGCGACGGCCACAAAGTGGCTGAACTGGCGCAGCTATTGCCGATGCAGCTGATCACCCCCGAAGGTTTTACCCTGCTAAACGGCGGGCCGAAATTCCGGCGCGCCTTCCTGGACTGGGGGTGTTTTCATAACGAACCCGGTTTTTTCACCGCCTGGAGCAACCTGAAAAGGTTACTGAAGCAGCGCAATGCCGCGCTGCGCCAGGTCAGTCGCTATGCGCAGATCCGCGCCTGGGATCAGGAATTGATCCCGCTGGCCGAGCGTATCAGCGAGTGGCGGGCAGCTTACAGCGACGCGATTGCCGCGGATATCACCGCGACATGCGCGCAGTTTTTGCCCGAATTTGCCCTGAGTTTCTCTTTCCAGCGCGGCTGGGACAAAGAGAGCGACTACGGAGAGCTGCTGGAGCGCCAGTTTGAGCGCGACAGGGCGTTAACCTATACCGCAGTGGGGCCGCATAAGGCGGACTTCCGCATACGTGCCGACGGCACGCCGGTAGAGGATTTGTTATCGCGCGGTCAGCTGAAACTGCTGATGTGCGCGTTGCGCTTAGCGCAGGGTGAGTTTCTCACCCGGCAGAGCGGGCGGCGTTGCCTGTATCTGATTGATGATTTTGCCTCCGAGCTGGACACCGGCCGTCGCCGGTTACTGGCCGATCGCCTGAAAGCCACCCAGGCCCAGGTCTTTGTCAGCGCCGTGAGCGCTGAGCAAGTGACCGATATGGCCGGTGAAAAGGGCAAGATGTTCCGCGTGGAACAAGGTAAAATAGAGGTTCAACCACAGGACTAAAATGAGCGAGAAACGTTGATGTCGAATTCTTATGACTCCTCAAGTATCAAGGTATTAAAAGGGCTGGATGCGGTGCGTAAGCGCCCGGGCATGTATATCGGCGACACCGATGATGGCACCGGTCTGCACCACATGGTATTCGAGGTTGTGGACAACGCTATCGACGAAGCACTCGCTGGCCACTGTAGTGACATTCAGGTGGTCATCCATGCCGATAACTCTGTTTCGGTACAGGATGATGGTCGCGGTATCCCGACCGGTATTCACGAAGAGGAAGGGGTGTCCGCAGCGCAGGTGATCATGACCGTGCTGCATGCCGGCGGTAAATTTGACGACAACTCTTACAAGGTATCCGGTGGCCTGCATGGCGTAGGCGTCTCCGTTGTTAACGCCCTGTCGGAGAAACTGGAACTGGTGATCCGCCGTGAAGGCAAGGTGCATGAGCAGACCTATGCCATGGGCGAACCGCAGGCACCGCTGAAAGTGGTCGGTGAAACCGATCAGACCGGTACCACGGTGCGTTTCTGGCCAAGCTATGAAACCTTCACCAACAATACCGAATTTGAGTACGATATTTTGGCCAAGCGCCTGCGTGAGCTGTCTTTCCTTAACTCCGGCGTGTCTATCCGCCTGAAAGACAAACGCACGGACAAAGAAGACCACTTCCACTACGAAGGCGGTATCAAGGCGTTTGTTGAGTATCTGAACAAAAATAAAACCCCGATCCATCCCAACGTGTTCTATTTCTCCACCGTGAAAGACGATATCGGTGTGGAAGTGGCGTTGCAGTGGAACGACGGTTTCCAGGAAAACATCTACTGCTTCACCAACAACATCCCGCAGCGTGATGGTGGTACCCATCTGGTCGGTTTCCGTACCGCGATGACCCGTACCCTGAACAGCTATATGGATAAAGAAGGCTACAGCAAAAAGGCTAAAATCAGCGCCACCGGCGATGATGCGCGTGAAGGCCTGATTGCCGTGGTTTCGGTGAAGGTGCCGGATCCCAAGTTCTCTTCTCAGACCAAAGACAAGCTGGTTTCCTCCGAGGTGAAAACCGCGGTTGAAACGCTGATGAACGAGAAGCTGGTCGATTATCTGATGGAAAACCCGGGCGATGCGAAAATCGTCGTCGGTAAAATCATCGATGCGGCGCGTGCCCGTGAAGCGGCGCGTAAAGCGCGTGAAATGACCCGTCGTAAAGGTGCGTTGGATCTGGCAGGCCTGCCGGGCAAACTGGCGGACTGCCAGGAACGTGACCCTGCGCTGTCTGAACTGTACCTGGTGGAAGGGGACTCTGCGGGCGGCTCCGCCAAGCAGGGGCGTAACCGTAAAAACCAGGCGATTTTGCCGCTGAAAGGTAAAATCCTCAACGTTGAGAAGGCGCGCTTCGACAAGATGCTGTCTTCGCAAGAAGTGGCGACGCTGATCACCGCGCTGGGCTGCGGCATTGGCCGCGACGAATACAACCCGGACAAGCTGCGCTACCACAGCATCATCATCATGACCGATGCCGACGTCGACGGCTCGCACATCCGTACGCTGCTGTTGACCTTCTTCTACCGCCAGATGCCGGAAATCATTGAGCGTGGCCACGTATTCATTGCCCAGCCGCCGCTGTACAAGGTGAAAAAAGGCAAGCAGGAACAGTACATCAAAGATGACGAGGCGATGGATCAGTACCAGATCGCCATCGCGATGGACGGCGCAACTCTGCACACCAATGCCAGCGCGCCGGCGCTTGCCGGTGAACCACTGGAAAAACTGGTAGCCGAGCATTACAGCGTGCAGAAGCTGATCGGTCGTATGGAACGTCGCTACCCGCGCGCGCTGCTGAACAACCTGATCTACCAGCCAACCCTGAGTGAAAGCGATCTGAGCGATCAGAGCAAAGTCCAGGCATGGATTGAATCGCTGGTAAAACTGCTGAACGATAAGGAGCAGCACGGCAGCAGCTATGACTCTGTGATCTTCGAAAATCGCGAACGTCAGATGTTTGAGCCGGTGCTGCGCATCCGGACCCATGGTGTGGATACCGACTATCCTCTGGACTTCGAGTTCTTCCATGGCGGCGAATACCGCAAACTCTGCCTGCTGGGCGAAAAACTGCGTGGCCTGATTGAAGAAGATGCCTTCATCGAACGCGGCGAGCGCCGTCAGCCGGTAGACAGCTTCGAGCAAGCGCTGGAGTGGCTGGTGAAAGAGTCACGCCGTGGTCTGTCGGTACAGCGTTATAAAGGTCTGGGCGAAATGAACCCTGAGCAGCTGTGGGAAACCACCATGGATCCGGAAAGCCGCCGCATGCTGCGCGTGACCGTGAAGGACGCCATCGCTGCCGATCAGCTGTTCACCACCCTGATGGGAGATGCGGTCGAACCGCGCCGCGCCTTTATCGAAGAAAACGCCCTGAAGGCGGCGAACATCGATATCTAACGCATTAATGGCTGTGAAAATCCGCGCCGGGTGACTTGCGCGGATTTTTTTACGCCTTTTTTGGCGCTGACAGCACGGGCTGAAACGCGTTAGCATGGGAAAAAACCACTGGGAGAAGCTCGAATGGCTATTGAACTGATTGCGATCGATATGGACGGCACGTTGCTTAATCCGCAGCACCAGATAACGCCGGCGGTGAAGCAGGCCATCACCGAGGCGAGGCGCAACGGGGTACACGTGGTGTTGGCTACCGGGCGGCCTTACGTCGGCGTGCAGGACTATCTGCGTCAATTGGACATTCAGGGCAGCGGTGATTTCTGCATTACCTATAACGGCGCCCTGGTTTTACAGGCAACAGACGGCGCCTGCATCCTGCAGGAAACCCTGGGCTTTGAAGACTACCTTCACTTCGAGCAGATGGCGCGGCAGTTTGGCGTCCACTTCCAGGCGTTCGATTTCGATACCCTGTATACCCCGAACAAGGACATCGGCAAATACACCGTGCACGAGTCGGAGATGACCGGCATCCCGTTGAAATACCGCAGCGTGGAAGAAATGGATCGCCAGATGCGTTTCCCGAAAGTGATGATGATAGACGAGCCGGAACTTTTGGATCACGCCATTGCGCGCATTCCTCCCGAGACTCGGGAGCGCTACACCATCATGAAAAGCGCGCCTTATTACCTGGAAATTCTGCACAAAAACGTCGATAAAGGTGCCGGAGTCAGAATGCTGGCCGAACACCTCGGCATTGCGCAGGAAAACGTGATGGCGTTGGGCGATCAGGCCAATGATACTGCGATGATCGAATACGCCGGCGTTGGCGTAGCGATGGGCAATGCCATCCCGGAACTGAAAGCGGTGGCGCAGTTCGTTACCACCACCAACACTGAAGACGGCGTGGCGCGCGCCATTGAGAAGTTTGTGCTGAATGCCTGAGGCGTTGTTGCATCCCAGGGGCGCACCAGCGCCCCTGAGGCGCGTTACAGCCGCGCTAAAATACCCTTCACAATCTGGACGTCCTGAATCGCCAGCCCGGTAAGATCGGCAATAGTGATTTGCTGCGGGCTGCTGCGCAGCGTTCCCCCCTGCGCCAGAGCTGCGCCAAATTCAACGATCGGCTTCGATGTCAGCAAACCTTGTCGATAAGCGGTGGCGATCTCGCCATAATCTACACACTGCGACAAAGCATCAACCAGCAACAGATCCGCTTTGGCCACCAAATCGGTCGCCAGCTCCTGCTTGCCGTTGGCGTCTGCGCCAATCGCCGTAATATGTGTGCCCGGCTGAATATCCGCCGCCTGCAAAATGGGTTCGCGGCTGGGGGTGGTGGTGACAATCAGCCGACAATGCGCCGCCAGCTCTGCCGCGTTTTGGGTGGTCTGCACCCGGAAACCCTCGGCTTCGGCGTCCTGGCGAAAGGCTTGCAGAGCCGGTTCGCTACGTCCCCACAGCCAGACATCGCGACACGGAGTGAGCGGTTTTAGCTGCTGCAGCTGCAACCGGGCCTGCATGCCGCAACCGACGATGCCGATCGCCGGGATGTCCGCCGGGGCGCACAGCTCGGCGGCAATACGGCCCGCCAGCGCGGTGCGCAACGCGGTCAGCCAGCCTTCGTCCAGCAACAGCGCCTGCGGTTCGCCGGTCAGCGCAGAGAAGGCCATCAACAACCCCTGATTGCTGGCCAACCCGTGCGCCGGGTTGCGGTAGAAACCGGCGGACACCTTGACGACAAACTGTTCATCGCCTTCCAGCCACGCCGATTTAATACAGCAGTCGCCTGCGGCTTGCTCAAACAGAAAATGCTGGACCGGCGGCTGTTGTACCTGCTGCCGCGAGTAAGCAATAAATCCCGATTTAAGCAGCGGCATGATGCTATCTGCGTCGAAACTGTCAATTATCTGTTGCTGGTTAATGATTTTCATCGGCAATGGCCTTGAGGTATTTCTCCAGCACGATGTTTTTTCCGCACAGCACGACCGCCACTTTTTTTCCCTGAAATTCCGGTGCCAGCTTGATGGCCGCCGCCAGGGCCACCCCGGCAGCGCCTTCAATAATCCAGCGATCGCTGGCGGCAATCTGGCGCATCGCCCGTTTGATTTCCTTTTCACTGACCAGAATTTTGCGATCGATCAGCCGCTGGCACAGCGGGAAGGTAATGGCGTTCGGCTCCACGCCGCCGGCGGTACCGTCGGACAAGGTTTCCTGCTCTTCTACCGGGAAGATATGGCCGGCTTCCAGCGCGCTGTACATGCTGGTGGCATTCTCGGGCCAACAGGCGATAAGTTGGGTTTTGGGCGACAATTGCTGCAGTACGGTGCCAATACCTGAAATATAGCCACCGCCGCCCACGGCGACAATTACCGCATCCAGATCCGGTTGCTGTTCGACCAGTTCCATGCCGCAGGTGCCCTGGCCGGCGATCACTTGCTCGTCGTTATAAGGGGAAACATACACTTTGCCCTGTTCCTGGGCCGCCTTCTCGCCTGCCTGTTCCGCTTTCAGAGCATCCCCCGGCACCGTCACGACCTTACCGCCCAAAGCGCGGATGGTTTCAAGCTTGATCGCGGCGGCGGTTTCCGGCGCATAGACCGTCACGCTGACGCCCATCAGTTTGCCCGCCAGCGCCATCGCCTGGCCGTGATTACCGCTGGAGGCGGCGATCACCCCGCGTTGGCGCTGTTCGTCGCTCAGCAGCCGCAGTTTATTGCTGGCACCGCGAAATTTGAATGAACCGGTTGGCTGCAGATGGTCGCATTTCAGATACAGCTCGCAACCCAGTTGTTGCGACAGCAGCACACTGCGCTCCAGTGGGGTCACGCGAACCTGTGGGCGCAACGTCTGATGGGCGGAAACAATTGCGTCAAATAAGCTGCTCATGCCGGTTCCTTTTATTTTTCATTGCGTTGATGACCGTTTCTGGCCCGAGTTACCTTGGAGACATTAACGGTTGATTTAGACTATAAATCCATATTGTACTTTTTTGTATTTTCTGTAAACCCCTTCATCGGCGAAAAGTGCCCTGATGTGCGATGTGAAGCCATTGTCCAATCCGGTAAGATGGTGACTGAGTGCCAACATGTGCAGGGGAGCCGCCATGAGCTATCGGGAAAAACAGCTGACTTTTGATCCGCGTGGACACCAGTTAACCAATATCAACGTCTGGACGCCAGACAGCCAGTGGCTGGCTTACGACGTGCGCCCGAACGGCGCTTCCTTTACCGGTCTGAGTATTGAACGGGTGAATGCCAAAAGCGGCAAGGTAGAGGTAGTATATAGCGCCCAACACGGCGCACATGTGGGTGTGGTGACCGTCAGTCCGGACGCGCCGGCCCGTTATGCTTTTATTCACGGCCCGGAACACCCGGACAGCGTTTGGCATTACGATTTTCATCACCGTCGTGGCGTGGTCGTCAGCGAACCGGATCGTGAACTGGCCATTACTCTCGATGCGATGGATATCACCGCGCCCTATACCCCCGGGGCGCTGCGCGGCGGCACTCATGTTCACGTATTCAGCCCGGACGGCAGCCGCCTGAGTTTTACCTATAACGACCATGTGATGCATGAGCTGGATCCGGCACTGGATCTGCGTAACGTCGGCGTGGCTGTGCCGTTGCAGGGCGTAAATCCACCCAAGCAGCATCCGCGTGAATATGATGGCAGCCATTACTGCGTGCTGGTCAGCGAAACCACGCCACAACCGCAGCCGGGCAGTGACCAGATTAGCCGTGCCTATGAAGAGGGGTGGGTCGGGCAACGCGGCTATACCCGGCCCGATGGACGCCAACAGCGTTGGGCACTGGCGTTTATCGGCGATACGCGTTCCGCTGCCGACGAAAAGTTGCCGGAAGTGTTTATTGTCGACCTGCCGCACGACGACGCCGACTATGCCAAAGCCGGCTCTCGACCGCTGCAGGGCACCTCGACCCATTTACCCGCTCCCCCTTTGGGTGTGCGCCAGCGTCGCCTGACCTTTACCGGCCGGCGTCGTTATCCGGGTGTCGTCACCGCGCCGCGCCACTGGCTGCGCAGCTCGCCTGATGGCAGCATGATTGCTTTTCTGATGAAGGATGACGAGGGCGTAGTGCAACTGTGGACGGTTTCGCCGAACGGCGGTGAGCCGCGCCAAATTACCCGGGGCGAACACGGGATCCAGTCTGCGTTCAGTTGGCACCCGCAGGGGGGGCGGATCGCACTGGTGTGTGATAACAGCCTGATGTTGTGCGAAGTGACCAGTGGCCGCATGCAGCGGCTGACGCGACGCACTGCGCTGCCGCCGTCGGGTGATGCCATCGTCTTTTCGCCGGACGGTAACCACGTGGCATTTATGCGCGAGGTGGAGGGATTCAGCCAGATTTTTGTGGCTGAGGTGTGATCAGGACGCGGGCCGGGCAGCCCGCGCAAGGCGTCTTAATGTGCGGCGACGTTGGCTGCATGGCTGGGATCGCCGCTGGCTGCCAGGTTCTGTTCTTCGCCGCGCAGGATGCGTGCTTTCGGTGAGTCTGCGGTGTCATCACTGCCGGAGCGCATATAGTCGTAAGGCAGCAGCACGGTGTCCATCACGGCGGAGAAGGGCAGATCCAATGCCACCAACGGCATCATCGCCCAGCTGGTGTTGTCGTCCTTCAGCATACCTACACTGGCGCGGGTACCCGGATAGTAGCCCTGATTCGGGCCGGTGTGACTCATGACGCTGGAGCAGCCGTTGGTTGCCAGCAGTATGCAACTGGTTGCTATCACTTTTATCGTTTTCATTATTCCATCCTGCAGGGTGCTGTTCCCCAAAATTTGCTGATCTATAACATCTTGTCGATGTTTTAAAAGGAGCAAGGTCACGCTCTGTGGCGGCTTTCTCACTTTATTGTAAGGGATAAAAAAACTTTCGCCGAACTGATTGTCATTTTTTTGATCGCCGCCGGTTGAAATGATGAAATCACCCCCCATTTTCTTATCAGAACCAAATTAAGAATTTGCCGTAAGGAAATTCTTATTATTAGTCTGTCCTTAGTGGAAGGCTTAATTATTAAACCTCGCTGAAGTGCCTTAGGAGGCTGTTTTATGCGCAATTTCGATCTTTCCCCGCTATACCGTTCCGCCATTGGTTTCGACCGTTTGTTTAACGCGCTGGAGGCCGGGCAGAGTCAGGGGAATGGCGGCTACCCACCTTATAACGTTGAGCTGGTGGATGAAAACCATTATCGCATTGCGATCGCGGTGGCCGGGTTTGCCGAACAGGAGCTGGAGATCACCACCCAGGACAATTTGCTGATTGTGCGTGGTGCCCATAATAATGAGCCTGCTGAAAGAACCTACTTATATCAAGGTATTGCCGAGCGTAACTTCGAGCGTAAATTCCAGCTGGCCGAGCATATCAAAATTAAAGGCGCGAAGCTGGAAAATGGGTTGTTGTATATCGACATGGAGCGCATCGTGCCGGAAACATTAAAACCGCGTCGGATTGAAATCAAATAATTCTTATTTCATCAGCGAAACGTCTCGCTGGTGTTAAATGATAACTTGCCCGCCGTCAGGGGGCATATCTTAATAACTTACCCTATGAACTTTAAGTTGCAGCCAGGCGCGCCGTTCATTCTAGTGAGTCACTGGGGTGAAGGCGTACAGGTAACAACGCTGTAACTGGAAGGCGACGGGTAAAATCTCGCTTCATAGAAGGAGTTTTACATTATGCGTAATTACGATCTGTCACCTTTGCTGCGTCAGTGGATTGGTTTTGACAAGTTGGCCAGTTCAATGGGCGGTCAGGAGCCGCAGGGCTTCCCGCCTTATAACATCGAGAAAAGCGACGATAACCACTACCGCATTTCTCTGGCGCTGGCCGGGTTCAAACAAAGCGAACTGAATATTGAAGTCGAAGGCCCACGTCTGACCGTGAGCGGTAAGCCGACGCCGCCGGAAAAACAGGTGGAATACCTGCATCAGGGGTTGGTGTGCAAAGAGTTTACTCTGACCTTCACGCTGGCCGAGCACCTGCAGGTTTCCGAGGCGCAGTTTGAAAACGGCCTGTTGCATATCGATCTGGTGCGTCAGGTGCCGGATGCCTTGCAGCCACAACGTATTGCCATCGGCACCACACCGGGGTTAGAGGCACAGTAACCGACTGAAAAAACGGTAATAACACGGGGGAAGTCCAAAAGGGCTTCCCCCGTGGCATTCTGTGGCGCAGCCTACGTTACCCTTTCCTGCTTATGTCAAAAACCTTGCTGGTTTTGTGACTTTAACCGCAAGCCGGGGCGCAGCTTTTACCTGCCAGCAGCACCCCCGGTTCAGGCGTTAACCCGCTTCCTGATGCGCGCGTTCGATCTCTTCCGCCAAAATCGCTACGCCACGCTCAATTTTCTCCGGATCCGGCACGTAGTTCATCCGCATGCACTGGTGAGTATGCGGCCATTCATGCTCCAGCCCCGGGAAGAAGTAGTGGCCCGGCACCATCAGCACGCCGCGTTTTTTCAGGCGCTGATACAGCAACTCGGTGGTGATTGGCAGATCCTTGAACCACAACCAAAGGAAAATCGCCCCTTCCGGTTTGTGGATCAGGCAACGCTCTGGCGACAGATAACGGCGGATGATCTCGATGGTGTGTTCAACTCGCTGTTTGTAGAACGGACGGATCACCTCGTTCGACAGGCGCAGCAGATCGCCACGTTCGATCATTTCCGCTGCCATCGCCGGCCCCATGCTGCCCGGTGACAGGCTGATGATGCCGTTCATGTTGGTCAGGGCGCTGATGACTTTCTCATCGGCAATCACGATACCGCAGCGTGAGCCGGGCAACCCGAGCTTGGACAAGCTCATGCACAGGATGATGTTCGGGTTCCACAGCGGCGTCGCTTCGCTGAAAATAATTCCGGGGAACGGCACGCCGTAGGCGTTATCGATCACCAGGGGAATATTGCGTTGTTGCGCCAGCAGATCGAGCTTCATCAGCTCTTCGTCGGTGATCACGTTACCGGTTGGGTTGGTCGGGCGCGAAACGCAGATCATGCCGATATCGTCGCCGATGTTCAGATGTTCGAAATCAACGTGATATTTAAACTGGCCTTCCGGCAGCAGTTCGATATTGGGCTTGGCCGAAACGAACAGCCCCTCGTCCAGCCCGGCGTCGGCATAGCCGATATATTCCGGCGCCAGCGGGAACAGCACGCGGCGGCGGCTGCCGTCGGCATAACGCCCGGCAAACAGGTTAAACAAGTAGAAAAATGCGCTCTGGCTGCCGTTTGTTAGTGCAATATTCTGTGGTGAAATCTGCCAGCCCAGCTCGTCGCGCAGCAAAGTAGCCAGCGCTTTCAGCAGGGCGTCTTTGCCCTGCGGGCCATCGTAGTTACACAGCGCCTCGGTCAGTTTGCCCTGGTCGAGCATGTCCTGACACAGCTGTTTGAAGTAGCTTTCCATCTCTGGAATTTGCGCCGGATTGCCGCCGCCGAGCATGATGGCGCCGGGCGTGCGCAGGCCTTCGTTCAGGTCATCCATTAAACGGGTAATGCCCGCGTAACGGGTAAATTTGTCGCCGAAAAGTGAAAAAGTCATAGGTGCAACAGTATTGTTTTTAGCAGGTAATCGCCCACCATACCGTCAGATAATTTTCGGCGCAATGCGGTACATAAAACAACCGCCGGGAATAAACGCCGCCCGGCGATATTTTGCCAGCATATTGTGCTGAATTAATGTGACCGATCGCCGACCCACACCACCATCACCTTGTCGTCGCCGAGCCGGCGGCTGAAAGCATAGTAGGCTGCGGTTTGCTGCGACTGCTGCGTGCCGGCGCCGATCGCCGGATGGCGGGCGCGGAACTGCCCAAGCCGCTGCCAATGCGCCAGCAGCGGAGCTTTGGTGCCTTGCAGTTCACTCCAGTTCATATCCGAACGCGTGCCCTGCAGCGGATCCGAACCGGTCGGGCCGAGCTGGCGGCCGCTTTCATCACCGTAGTAAATTTGCACCGCTCCCGGCGCCAGCAGCAGCAGATCTGCCGCACGTTGCTGCAATGGCAGCGAACCTTTGGCGTCGCTGGCGAAGAACAGCCGGGTATCGTGCGAGGAGAGATAGCTCAGTACGTTGAAATCCTGCAGTTTGCCGGCCATTTGCTGGTAAGTGGCATCGATACTGGAGAAACAGCTCAGCGCCTGCGAAGCCTGATCCTGAAAATCGAAATTGATCATCGCGTCAAAACCATTCTGATAATAATCGCTTTGCATCACGCCGTGGCCCCAGGCTTCGCCGGTCATCCAGAACGGAGCGTCATCCAGCGCCTGTTGCGGATTAGCGGCTTTCCATTGCGCCAGCGCCGCCGTGGCTCGTTGTTTCAGCAGCGCCAGCGTGGGCTTTTCCACGTGCTTGGCGGTATCGACGCGGAAGCCGTCAATGCCGTAATCGCGCACCCATTGGCTGAGCCAGGTGGTCAGGTAGTCGCGGGTCGTGGCAGCGGGAATGTCGCGTGCAGCGGTGTCGGGTTTGTGGCGATAAAACAGTGGCAGCCCACTGGCGCCTGGCGCTTCGGTTTTGATGTCCGGGAGGAAAGCCAGTGACATGGTGAGGTCGTTATAGCCCGGCGAGTCATAGTCGCCGATATCGGTGCGGATCCAGTTTTTCCCCCACCACGGGCTCCAGCCTGCCTTGTCGCTGAAATTAATGTAATCGTTGAAACTGTGCCAGTTTTGGCCTGGGCCCGGTCGCCAGTCACCCCAGTTTTTACCCAGCGTTTTTTCGATCTCCGCGCCCTTCAAATAGAGCGAACCGAACTGGAAGGTTTGCATATCGGCCAAGGTGGCGTAGCCGACATGGTTTACCACCACGTCGAACAGAATGCGGATACCGCGTTGGTGCGCCTGTTCGACCAGCTTGCGCAGCTCTTGCTCGCTGCCCATGTTGGCGTCGAGCCGGGTCCAGTCCAGCGCGTAGTAGCCGTGATATGCGTAGTGCGGGAAATCGCCCTTGGTGCCGCCGCCGACCCAACCGTGGATCTGTTCCAGCGGCGAGCTGATCCACAGTGCGTTGACGCCAAGTTGTTGCAGGTAATCCAGCTTTTTCGTCAGCCCGGCGAGATCGCCGCCGTGGAAGGTGCCGATCTCCTGCATGCCGTCGCTGCGGCGGCCATAGCTGTGATCGTTGGCCGGGTTGCCGTTCTCAAAGCGATCGGTCAGTGCGAAATAGACCGTGGCGTTGTGCCAGTTGAACGGCGCCGGTTTTTCCGTGCCGGCGGATTCCAGCAGCAGCATGCCGCCGCTGCCTGCGGCAGGTTGAAGGGTCACTTTGCCCTGGTTGACCTTGGCCGTTTGGCCGGAATAGAAATCGCGCACCGTTTCGCCGTCGGCGAAGGTTGCCGCTACCTCAAGGGTGACGGGCTGGCCGTCCCAGCGCTGGCAGGTGCGGGGTGCCGCTGATGCGGTGGCCTGCGGGGGCGTTTTCAGGCTGAGTTGCAGCGTCGGTGTCCCGCTGCGGGTATCGACGCGCACCTGGTATTCACCGTCGCGGAACAGCCGCCAGTTGACCGGAGGGCCATCGCCGCAAGGTTGCAGCGACAGGGTTTGATTCAGCCTGGCCGCAGCGGTCGGCTGCCAGCATTGCCGATCCTGATAAATTTTCAGTGGCAGTTCGCCCTTGGATAGCGTGGCCTGGCTGGTGAACAGCCCGGCGGTGGATTCGTCAAAGGCCGGGAAGCTTTGCAGCGTCCAGCTTGCTGTTGCGGCCGGTGACAGTAGCATCAGCAGGGGCAGGGTCAGGCGTTTCATGGCTCTCCTTACGCGCGGCAGGAAGCGTTTTTATTCTGGGGTAAGGCCAGTGTGACAAATGAAGAAAAAATAGCCTCATCCCGATGGCGTATTTTCAGGGAGGAGGGAGAAGGGGGAGAGGAGGGAAGAAGATGGGCGGGAAAACTCCCGCCCGTTATGACTATTTCTTCAGTATCTGCGGATTGACGCAGTTTTCTTTTACCGTACCGGTCAGTGCGGCAATCAGGTTATCCACCGCACATTCGGCCATGCCATAGCGGGTTTCATGCGTGGCGGAGCCGATGTGCGGCAGTGCCACCACGTTCGGCAGCGTCAGCAGCGGCGAAGAGACCGGCAGCGGCTCTTTCTCGAAGACGTCCAGCCCGGCGGCGTGGATCGTCCCGTTCTGCAACGCTTCGATCAGCGCGGCTTCATCCACCACCGGGCCACGGCCGGCGTTGATCAAAATACCGCTCTTTTTCATCTTCGCCAGTTGGTCGCGGCTGATCATATGGAAGGTCTCTTCGGTCAGCGGCAGCGTGATGCAGATGAAATCGGACTCGGCCAACAGGGTGTCCAGATCGCAGCGGCGGGCGTTAAAACGGGTCTCGGCCTCTTCGTGGGTGCGGCGGGCGTTGTACAGTATCGGCATACCGAAGCCGAAATGCGCGCGCTGCGCCAGCGCCAGACCGATGCGGCCCATGCCGAGGATGCCGAGGGTTTTATGGTGCACGTCGACGCCAAACCAATCCGGCCCGATGCTGCCCTGCCATTCACCGGCTTTGACCCGCTCGGCCACTTCCACCACGCGGCGCGCCGTCGCCAGCACCAGGCTCATGAGGGTATCGGCGACGGTTTCGGTCAGCACGGTCGGGGTATGCATCAGCACCACGTTATGGGCGTTAAGCGCGTCGACGTCGAAATTGTCGTAACCGACGGAAATGGTCGAGGCGGCGCGCAGCTTGGGCGTCTGTTGCAGGAAAGCTTCATCAATCTTGCCGCCGGAACCTATGATCCCTTCCGCCTGCGCGAGCGCTTGTTTCAGCTCGTCGCGGTTATCCGGCGACAGGCCATCGAAGGCGTGCACGGTGAAGTGCTGTTGCAGTCGTTCACGCAGCTCAGCGGGAATGCTTTTGTACAATACGATAGAAGGTTTCATCACGAACTCCAGCAATACCCTTTGTCTTTCAGGCTGCAGCGTTGTTGGCTGCAACCTGAAATCCATCGGGTATGTTCAACAGAAAATAAAGTATAACGAGATCAGGCTACTTGTGGATGAACCTCGTTGCGGGCGGGTTTGACGATCAGCGTCACCACCACCGCCACCACCAGCGCAATCGCCATAAACATATAGGACGCTGACGGGTTGCCGGTCGCGCCGTTCAGGTAGCCGACGAACCAGGAGCCGAAGAAGGAGCCCAGCGCACCCATGCTGTTGATCAGCGCCATCGCGCCACCGGCGACGTTTTTCGGCAGCATTTCCGGAATGATGGCGAAGAAGGGTCCGTACGGGGCATACATTGCCGCGCCGGCGATCACCAGCAGGCCGTAGGAAACCCAGAAATGGTTGGTGCCGATGGCATAGGAACCGAAGAACGCCAACGCGCCGATCAGCAGCAACGGCCAGACGAACAGTTTGCGGTTCTGCATTTTGTCCGAAGCCCAGGACACCAGGATCATGGAGATGGTCGCCGCCAGGTAAGGTACCGCCGACAGCCAACCGGCTTCCACCATGCCCATTTGCATGCCGCTGCGCAAAATGGACGGCAGCCACAGCACGAAGCCGTATACGCCGATGCTCCAGGCGAAATACTGTACGCACAGCAGGATCACGTTGCGTGAACGGAAGGCTTCACCGTAGTTGCGTACTGCCTTGATGCCTTTCTGCTCCTCGTCAAGCTGCCGCTGCAGCGCCGATTTCTCGTCTTCGCTCAACCATTTGGCTTGTGCCGGCTTGTCTTTCGCCAGCACCCACCAGCAGAAGGCCCAGAGTACCGCCGGAATACCTTCGATGATGAACATCTCGCGCCAGCCGAAGGCGTGGATCAGGTAGCCGGAAACCACCGACATCCACAACACGGTGACCGGGTTACCGAGGATCAGGAAGGTATTGGCGCGTGAACGTTCTGATTTGGTGAACCAGTTGCTGATGTAAATCAGCATCGCCGGCATCACGGCGGCTTCCACCACGCCGAGAATAAAGCGAATGGCGGCCAGCATCGGGATATTGCTGACCACGCCGGTCAACGAGGCACAGCCGCCCCACAGGATCAGGCACCAGAAGATCAGTTTTTTTACGCTGCGGCGTTCGGCATAAATCGCACCGGGAATTTGGAAGAAGAAATAGCCAAGGAAAAACAGTGCGCCCAGCAGCGAGGACATGCCTTTGGTAATGCCCAGATCGTCGTTGATACCGGCGGCTGAAGCAAAGCTGAAGTTAGCGCGATCGAGGTAGGCCAGGCTGTAAGTGATAAACACGATGGGCATGATGTACCACCAGCGTTTGGCCGCGAGAGTGACTGTATTCATGTTCAGATTCCTCAGTGTCGGAGTGGTGCTCTCCCGGCGAGTCTGGTTGTAGGGCCAGAGGCGTGTGCCGTTCGGAGAAGGCTGTTAACTGTTTTATGTTTGTTATTTTTATTCAGCCAGTGCCGCGCGGGTTGGCAACCCTTCGCTGTCGCCGATGGCCTGGATCGCCAGCGAGCCGATTTTATTGCCGCGTTGCACCGCCTGTTTCAGCGTTTTGCCCTCCAGCAGGGCGCTGATTGTCCCGACGGCAAAGCCGTCTCCCGCACCTACGGTATCCACCACGTTGCTGACTTTGATCGCCGGCACCGTGGCTCGATCGCCGGCGGCGGTTTTAAACCAGGCGCCGTCCGGGCCGGTTTTGATGATCACCGCTTGCACGCCGCGTTCCAGGTAGAAATCGGCGATGCCTTCCGGCGTGGATTGGCCGGTAAGAATTTGCCCCTCTTTAAGCCCCGGCAGCACCCAGTCGGCGGCGAATGCCAGTTTGTTCAACTGATCGATCATCACCTGTTGGCTGGACCACAGTACCGGGCGCAGGTTGGGGTCGAATGAAATGGTTTTGCCCATGGCGCGCATTTCACGGGCGGCATGGTTGCACAGCTCCAGCGACTGGCCGGACAGGGCGGCAGCCACGCCACTCAGATGCAGATGGCGTGCGGAGCCGAAGTAATCGCGGTTAAAGTCGGCGGTCGACAAATGGCTGGCCGCTGAGCCTTTGCGGAAGTATTCCACGCTGGGATCGGTACCATCGGTGGTTTTCGATTTGATCTGAAAACCGGTCGGATAGTTGCCGTCTACCGTGACCTGTTGGAAGTTAATGCCTTCCTTTTTCAGCTGTTGCAGGGCGAAACGGCCGAAAGCGTCGTTGCCGACCCGGCTGACCCAGCCCACGTTCAGGCCAAGGCGCGCAAGGCCAATCGCCACGTTCAGTTCGGCACCGGCGATGCGTTTGGTGAAGGTCTCGACTTCAGCCAGATCGCCGGTTTGTGTGGCCACGAACATCGCCATGGCCTCACCCAGCGTAACTACGTCCAATGGCGCGTTACGCGCCGCTGTCAGCGTTGTCATGATGTTTACTCCGCACGCAGAAGGTTAACGTAGTGGCGGGTAACGGCTTCCAGGCTGTCACCCTGCAGGGGGAATTCGATGCCGCGCGGTGCAGCCAGCGGCAGGCGGGCCAGCAGGTCGCGCCAGCTGCCGTCGGTATCGTCCAATGCCACCGCGCGCCAGCCGCGCAGGCCGTGGGTAGCGGCTTTGACGTGGACATAGCTGACGTGGTGCGCCAGGCGTTCTGCGGCGGCGAAGGCGTCTTGCCCCACCCAGTGCCAGTTGGCCATATCGAACGTCATGCTGACCGGCAGGTGGTTGTCTTCCGCCGCATGGAAAAAGGCATTCAATAGCGACAGGATGCCGCAGTCAGGAGTCTGGTCATTTTCCACCACCAGCTTGACCGGGTGCTGCTCCAGTGCCACTTTCAGTTCGGTAAAATCGAAACCCGGTTGGTAGTGGCCAAGGGAAAGCTTCAACTGGCGTGCCTTCAGCGACTGGGCTTCCACCAGCAGCGCCGGCAGGTTTGGGTTCAGCGTATGCTGTGGGGTAAACAGCGCTTCAGGAGCGGAATAAACGGCAAACAGCTGTTGTTGTTCAATCGCCTGAGCCAGCGCCGGCAGGCTTTCCAACTCCTGGGCGGAAAACAGCTCGCGGCGGATCTCCACGCCATCCGCGCCCGCGCCGGCGATGATCGGCAGTAAAGCGACTTGCCCACCGTATTGCTGAACCACATCGGTGCCGTATGCGCCGGTCACTACGATAATTTCTCTTTTCATTTTGGCTCCTGAGGTGGCGTTATTCCCACTGCTGCTGTTAAGGGTACGTTAAATGGAACCGGTTCCAGGTGAAAGCGACAGAATGTAAAAATATGATCGCAATCACGAACATGAGCAAAAAATAGTCTTTCAGGGGAGGTGGAAAGGCGCCGTAAACCGCGCCACAGCTGGGGGAAAGGGAGATTAGCGGGTGGTGGAGCCGCGCACGATAAGTTCACCGGAGAACATCTGTTCGCCGCTAGGCGTATCCAGGCCCTGAATGCGTTGCACCAGTTGTTCCAGTGCCGCGTGGCCCATTTGATAGGTCGGCTGCTTCAAGGTGGTGATGCCTACCCCCGCCAGCTCGGCCCATTCCAGCTCGTCAAAGCCGAGCAGGCCGATATCGCTGCCCCATTGAATGCCCAGCCGGCGCATGGCGCGTGCGACCTGCAACGTCAGCGCGCCGTTGGCGGAAATCACCGCCTTGCGCATACCGCGGTGGCGAGCGTTAAAGCCGCTGAGCACGCGTTCGAGTTGCTTCAGGTCGTTAAGCGGCGTCTCGGCCTGTTCAGCCAGCAGCCCGTCATGTTGCGCCATAGTCTGATTAAAGGCGTGCAGCCGCTCCAGCCGGGTATTGACCGTGCCGATAGGTTCGCTGAGAAACAGGATGGCTTCGAATCCCTGCTGCAACAGATGTTCGGTGGCGGTGGTCGCCGCCTCATGGTTGTTCAGGCCGACCACATCGCAGGCGAAATCAGGGATTTTGCGGTCGATCAGGACCATCGGCAGCATGGATTGTTGCAGCGTCGACAGCGCTTCTTCACGCATGCCGACGGCGTTGACCACGATGCCCTCTACCCGGTAGCTGCTGAGCAACTGCAGGTAGTGTTGCTCCTGATTGACCTCGTTATTGGTATTACACACCAGCAGGGTAAAACCGTGTTGACGGCAGGCGGCTTCGATGCCGCGCATGACGTCCACCGAGTAGGGGTTGGTGATATCGGCGATGATCAGGCCAATCAGGCGCGTTTGCCCGCCCTTCAGGCTGCGGGCCATCTGGCTCGGCCGGTAGTCGAGCTGGTGGATTGCCTGTTCGATGCGCTGTTTGAGATCGTCAGAAAGCAGGTGCTGCTCACCATTGAGATAGCGCGATACGCTGGTCTTGCCGGTTTTGGCGGTTTTCGCCACATCGCTGATGGTGGCGCGCCCCGAGGCGCGCATTGCCTTAACAGTGCTCACTGCCGATCTCCCCTGCGGTTAATTGCCAAGGAGACTACCACACCCGGCGCGGGGCCGGGAATGCTGAATGGCAGGTTGTGTGTGACTGAGGGATGGGCGGAAAGCGAGAAGCGGCGGGGCTTGGCGCCCCGCACGGGATTACTGCAGCGGGCTGAGGGTGATCTCGACGCGGCGGTTTTGCGCCTTGCCTTCCGCCGTGCTGTTGGAGGCGATTGGATTATCCGGGCCTGCGCCTGAGGTGCGGATGCGGTTTGCCGCCACGCCTTGGGTGATCAAGGCGCTGCCCACGCCGTCGGCGCGCTGCTGCGACAGGGTCATGTTCAGGGAGCGGGAACCGGAGCTGTCGGTGTAGCCAATCACGTTAACCGCAGTTTTTGGGTATTCCTTCAGCACCATGGCTACGCCGGTCAGGGTGTTGGCGCCCGCCGGTTTCAGGGTAGCGCTGCTGCTGTCGAAGGTGACATTGTTCGGCATATTCAGCACGATATTGTCGCCCTGGCGGGTGACGCTGACGCCGGTGCCTTTCATTTTGTCACGCAGTTTGGCTTCCTGCGCGTCCATGTAATATCCCGCGCCGCCGCCCAGGGCCGCACCGGCTGCTGCGCCGATCAGAGCACCTTTGCCGCGGTCTTTTTTCGACGAGGAGAGCACGCCCACACCGGCACCCAGTGCCGCACCAAGGCCGGCGCCAATACCGGCTTTACCGGCTTCAGATTCCCCGGTGTACGGGTTGGTGGTACAGGCTGACAGCGTGAGCGCAACGCTCACCGCGCCGGCAATAATCGCAATGCGTTTCATGTTTTTTCCTTAACAAGCGGATAGAAGCTGAGCCTGTTATCAGGGAAAAATCAAGGGAATACCATGCAGCGGATTCCGAATTGAACGCACCCCGGTGCGGGATGCGTTATTTTTAAGCGAAATCGACAGGGTTCAGACGGCCGGTGGCCAGTTCATGATCAGCGTATAAGCCTGGGTTTCTTCATTGAACAGCCGTTGGGCTGCCTGAAAACCCTGTTTACGGTAAAACGCGCAGGCACGCAGATTTTGTTCATACACCTCAAGGCTCAACCGGGGGTAGCGCTGCTGTACGTGCGTCATCAACGCCTGGCCGACGCCGTGGCCGTGAAAGGCCTGTTCGACGAACAGCGCGCCGATAAAACGGTCATCCAGCACGCTGATAAACCCGACGATCTCCCCAGCGTGGCAATACACCCAGCTTTGCGCCCGCGGCAGATAGCTATCCCGCACCAGCGCAGCGCTTTCTCGCCAATAGCTTTCCACCACGAACGGGTGTGCGGCGATGGTGCTGGGCAACCACAGGGCCATCAGCCGCGGCATATCGGCCGGGCGGCAGGGGCGGATCATTTCTGCTTTGGGTAGCAAATACACCCGGTCAGATGATCGTTCACCAACCCGCAGGCCTGCATAAAGGCGTAACAGATGGTGGAGCCGATAAATTTGAAGCCACGTTTTTTCAACGCTTTGGACAAGGCATCGGACAGCTCGGTTTTCGCCGGCACCTGGCTCAGCGCTTGCCAGCCGTTGAGCTGTGGCTTGCCGCCGACAAAGCCCCAGATAAAGGCGGAAAAATCTTCGCCGGCCGCTTCCATGGCCAAATAGGCTTTGGCGTTGGTGATGATGGCTTCGAGTTTGCCGCGATGGCGGATGATGCCGCTGTCCTGCAGGAGCCTTTCCACGTCCTGTTCGGTCATGGCCGCCACCCGGTGCGGATCGAAATTGTGGAAGGCGCGACGGTAATTTTCACGCTTTTTCAGCACCGTGATCCAGGAAAGCCCGGCCTGCTGGCCTTCCAGACACAGCATTTCAAACAGTTCGCGCGCATCGGTGGTCGGCGCGCCCCATTCTTTATCGTGATAGTCGAGATATAACGGATCTGCCGTCACCCAACCGCAACGTTCGCTGGTCATACTGCCTGTCCTTAAGCTGTGTTTATTTACAGTAATCATCGCCTGAAGCGGTAAACTTGGCAAGCCCATGATTGTTTTATCATCAAGCGACTTGACGTGGCGAAAAAGCCAGCAATATTTACTAGATGGCCGAAGGTAAAAAAGGTCAATGATAAGAAACGGTTTTCCTTCATTTGCTGGCTCTCAGGAGTCTCTTCATGCCTCTAAAAATAACTCGCATGCCCCGCCCGGCGGCGCTTGCAGTGGCGATATTATGCAGTATGACTACCCCGGCGCCGGCTTATGACCAGGTCTACGTATTTGGCGATAGCCTGAGCGATACCGGCAACAATGGCCGCTTTACCTACGATAGCGATAAACACCTGCTGTATGACGAAGTCCTGGCGCAACGCATCGGCGCCGCGCTGGTGGCGTCGAACGACGGTGGCTACAACTATGCCGCCGGCGGCGGCGTGGCAGTGCCGGCGCTCAACCCGGCGGACAATACTCAGGATCAGGTGCAGAGCTACCTTGGTCGGGTCGATGGCAGGGCCGATGGCGACGGTCTCTATATTCACTGGATTGGCGGCAACGATCTGGCGGCGGCGGCGTTAAACCCAGCGACCGGGCCGGACGTGGCTTATAACAGTGCAGCGGCCGCCGCAATGCAGGTTCGTTCACTGCTGAATGCCGGCGCCGGTACGGTGATCGTGCCGACGGTACCGAATATTGGTTCAACGCCACAGCTGATGGAGCTGATTATCCAGCAGGCGTTGACGCCGGTGCAGGGCGCCGCAGTGCAGGCGGCCTACGCGACCCTCAATTCGCTGACCACGCCGGATAGCGCTTCGCGCACCCAGGCAATTCATCAGGCGCTGACTTCCGCCGCCGCACAGGCCAGCGCAATCCCGCAGGTGCAGCAGGCGATTGCCGCGCAGCTGATTGCCGCCTACGACAGCCTGAGTGCTCAGGCCGCGCAGCTGACCGATTTTTATAACCAGAGTGAGGATCGCCTGCTGGCGCAGGGCGGCGGTAATATTGTTCGCGTCGACGTGAACAAGCTGTTCGCCGAGGCGATAGCCAACCCGGCGCAGTTTGGCTTCGCCAATACCGCCGGTATGGCCTGTCCGGCCGGCGTGTCGTCGGCGGTGTGCAGTTCCGCCACGCCGGGTTTCGACGCCAACCAGTCCTATCTGTTCTCCGACCATTTTCACCCCAGCCCGCAGGCGCATCTGCTGATTGCCGATTACATTCAGGCGGTGCTGGACGGTCCGGCGCAGGTGGTGGCGCTGAATCAGGCGACGGCGGCGATGGCGCGTGACAGCCGTGCAACGCTCGACAGCCGTTTCCAGCAACTGCGCAATGACGACAACCCACAGGGAGCGCTGGGCGTCTTCGGCGGTTATGCCGGGCAGCATTATGATTATTCGGCCAACAAGGCGGCGGGCGATGGCAACGCCACCACCCATAATCTGACGGTTGGGGTAGATTATCAGTTGACCGAAGGCTGGCTGATTGGCGCGCTGATATCCGGCTCCAATGACGATCAACAGCCGTCCAGCCGCTATGAATATAAGGCACGCGGTCTGTTGTTGTCGGCCTTTACCGCCCTTGATCTGTTTGAGCACGGCTGGGTGAATGCCGATCTGCACTACGCGACGATGGATTACGACGATATTCGCCGCAGCATGCAGCTTGGGCCGCTAACCCGCACCGAAACCGGCTCGACTTCCGGCAAGCAGTGGGGCGCGCGCCTTACCGCCGGATACGACTTCCCCATTACCGCTTACCTGACTAGCGGCCCGATGGCGCAATTTGCCTGGGATTACAGCAACGTCTCCGGTTACAGCGAGGATGGCAACAACAGCACCTCAATGCGCTTTAACGACCAGACCTACCATTCGCAGATCGGCGCGTTGGGCTGGCGGCTGGACAGCAAATTCGGTGTGTTTAATCCGTACGCCGAAGTCAGCTATCAGCATCAGTTTGGCGATGATGTCTACCGCGCCGGCGGCGGGCTGAAGTCCACGCAGACCTCGTTCACCCGCGACAGCGCCGGCCAGGATAAAAACTGGGTGGATGTGACGCTGGGGGCGAACATGCCGCTGACTGACCAGGTAGCGGCGTTCGCCACCGTTTCGCAAACCGGCGGCCTGAGCAGCGGCGAACAGTTTATGTATAACGTCGGCGTCAGCGCGCGGTTTTGACGCTTAGGGGCACAGATTCAGCGCCTGTGCGGGTTTCCTGCATCTTCCTTTCCGGTTGCAGCAGGGTCATGCACAGCATGCTGCAGAAGGATACCGCGGCGGTGGCGAAGAACATGGCGCCATAGCCGTGGTGCTGCGCCAACCAACCGCTCAGCATCGGCGCGGTGATCGATGCAATATTGGCGATCGCCAGCGTCATGCCGCTGTAAGCGCCCACCGACGCCTTCGGCGTGACGTCGATCACCACCGACCAATACACGTTATTCACCAGCGCATTCAGCGCATTGCCCAGCGTCATCAACAGAATGATTTCGGTCGCCGTGCTCATAAACGGGATCAGCAGGAAGCAGGTGGCGGTCAGCAGCAGCGTCACCGCCGCAAACAGGTTGCGCGCCAGCCGCAGGTTGTCGAAACGTCTCAGCAAAGCATCGGCGATGCGGCCGCCGAGCAGCACGGTAAAGCAGGCGCCGCTCCACGGGATCATCGCCACATACCACAGCGAGTGCAGATCGTAATTAAAGGTGTCCTGCAGGTATTTCGGCCCCCAGGTGACCAGCACAAAGGTGACGTAGAGGAAAGAGAAGTAACCCAGGGCGTTAAACACCAGCGTGCGGTTCGTGAAAAATGCCCACCACGGCAGGTGCGGTTGCCGGCTGTCCGGCTCCTGATCGGCGTCGATGGCCGCCAGTTCGGTGGCGTTAACCTGAGGATGCTCCTGCGGCGTATCGGTAAAGAAGCGGGCGAACAGCAAAATGGCGATCAGCGAGAACAGGCCCAGCAGGATAAACATGCTGCGCCAGTCATCGGTCAAGAGCAGCAGCCCCACCGCCAGCGGTGCGGTGAGCAGCGAGCCTACCTGGGTGCTCAACAGGCCGATGCCCAATGAAAATCCCCGCTCCTTGCGCGGTGCCCAGTTGGCGATGGTTTTGTTCATCAGCGCGTAGGCCGGGCCTTCGGCAAAGCCGAACATGATCCGCAGCGCGGCGAAACCCATGATCGCCGAGCCACCGAACAGCGCCACCCCCAACTCGCCGGCCCAGGCGGTGGCGATCTCCAGCAGCGACCATAGCGCCCCGGCCATCAGCCAGACTTTTTTGGTGCCGATACGGTCGGCCAAAAAGCCGCCGCACAGCGAACCGAACAAATAACCGAAGCCGAAGTAGCCCAGTACGGCACCCAGTTGCGCCTTGTTGAAGTTGAATTCATGCGAGATGTCGTTGGCGGCGAAAGATAACGCGCCGCGATCGACGTAGTTGATCAGCGCTATAAAAAACACCATGGCGAAAATACGGTAGCGATAGCGGCTGTCGGTTAAGGCGTTGGTCATCAGCGAACCTCCTGAAACGTTTGATATCAGGACGCTGCAAGGTTGGTGCCAGTCTCGTTGGCCGTTGCGGGACGGGATGCGGCGGGGGGCGAGGGCATCGAACGGGCGCTTGGTAGGCGCATTTGCCCTAAAAGAGTGCATGAAAAGGCGGCGCTTCTTTGCCGATTCGCAGTTGTTGCCGGATTCTGGCTGTATATCTTACGGTCAACGGGTATACTGGCCCATTCCATATAAATCCACTTGTATCGCGTGCGAATTCAACATGCAAAAGTTTGATACCAAGACCTTTCAGGGCCTGATCCTGACACTGCAGGACTATTGGGCGCGCCAGGGCTGCACCATTGTTCAACCATTGGACATGGAAGTCGGCGCGGGAACCTCTCACCCGATGACCTGCCTGCGCGCACTCGGCCCAGAGCCGATTGCCGCCGCCTATGTGCAGCCGTCCCGTCGCCCGACCGACGGCCGTTACGGTGAAAACCCTAACCGCCTGCAACACTACTATCAGTTCCAGGTGATCATTAAACCGTCGCCGGACAACATTCAGGAACTGTACCTCGGTTCGTTGAAAGAGTTGGGTCTGGATCCGACCATCCACGATATCCGCTTCGTAGAAGATAACTGGGAAAACCCGACGCTCGGCGCCTGGGGCCTGGGCTGGGAAGTGTGGCTGAACGGCATGGAAGTGACGCAGTTCACTTACTTCCAGCAGGTCGGCGGCCTGGAGTGCAAACCGGTGACCGGCGAGATCACTTACGGTCTGGAGCGCCTGGCGATGTACATTCAGGGCGTGGACAGCGTCTACGATCTGGTCTGGAGCGACGGCCCGCTGGGTGTGACCACCTACGGCGACGTGTTCCACCAGAACGAAGTGGAGCAGTCCACTTACAACTTCGAGTATGCCGACGTCGACTTCCTGTTCTCCTGCTTCGAGCAGTACGAGAAAGAAGCTCAGTCGCTGCTGGCGTTGGAAAAACCGCTGCCGCTGCCGGCTTACGAACGTATTCTGAAGGCCGGCCACACCTTCAACCTGTTGGATGCGCGCAAGGCGATCTCGGTGACCGAGCGTCAGCGCTATATTCTGCGCATCCGCACGCTGACCAAAGCCGTTGCCGAGGCCTACTACGCTTCCCGTGAAGCGCTGGGCTTCCCGATGTGCAAAAAGAACGAGAACTAAGAGGCAGCCATGACTCAACAGACTTTCCTGGTGGAAATCGGCACGGAAGAGCTGCCGCCGAAGGCTCTTCGTTCACTGGCAGAATCCTTTGCCGCGAATTTTACCGCCGAGCTCGATAGCGCCAACCTCGAGCACGGCGAAGTGAGCTGGTTTGCCGCTCCGCGCCGTTTGGCGCTGAAAGTGGCCAATCTGAGCGCCGCGCAGGCCGATCGCGAAGTCGAAAAACGCGGCCCGGCGATTGCCCAGGCGTTCGACGCAGAAGGCAAGCCGAGCAAAGCGGCCGAAGGCTGGGCGCGTGGCTGCGGCATCACTGTCGATCAGGCCGAGCGTCTGGTGACCGACAAAGGCGAGTGGTTGCTGTATCGCGCCCATGTCAAAGGCCAGTCCGCGCAAGCGCTGCTGGCGGGCATGGTCAGCACTGCGTTGTCCAAACTGCCGATCCCGAAACTGATGCGTTGGGGCGACTCCGATGTGCAGTTCGTGCGCCCGGTACACACCGTGACCCTGCTGCTGGGTTCAGAACTGATCCCGGGCACCGTGCTGGGCATCGAATCTGCGCGCACCCTGCGCGGCCACCGCTTTATGGGTGAAGCCGAGTTCACTATCGACAACGCCGACCAATACCCGCAGATCCTGCTGGAGCGCGGTAAGGTGATTGCCGATTACGAAGCCCGCAAGGCGTTGATCAAGCGCGACGCCGAGCTGGCGGCGCAGCAGATTGGCGGCAAGGCCGATCTGAGCGAAAGCCTGCTGGAAGAAGTGGCCTCGTTGGTGGAATGGCCGGTGGTGCTGACCGCCAAATTCGAAGAGAAATTCCTGGCGGTGCCGGCGGAAGCGCTGGTGTACACCATGAAGGGCGACCAGAAGTATTTCCCGGTGTATGACGCTGCGGGCAAACTGTTGCCGAACTTTATCTTCGTGGCGAATATCGAATCCAAAGATCCGCAGCAAATCATCTCCGGTAACGAGAAGGTGGTGCGCCCGCGTCTGGCCGATGCCGAATTCTTCTTCAATACCGACCGCAAGAAACGTCTGGAAGACAATCTTCCGCGTCTGGAAACCGTGTTGTTCCAACAGCAACTGGGCACCCTGCGCGACAAGACCGATCGCATCCAGGCGCTGGCGGGCTGGGTTGCCGGCCAAATTGGTGCCGACGTTAACCACGCTACCCGCGCGGGCCTGCTGTCGAAGTGCGATCTGATGACCAACATGGTGTTCGAATTCACCGACACCCAGGGCGTGATGGGCATGCACTACGCGCGCCACGACGGCGAAGCGGAAGACGTTGCCGTTGCGCTGAACGAGCAGTATCAACCGCGCTTTGCCGGTGATGCGCTGCCGGAATCGCTGGTGGCCTGTTCGCTGGCGATCGCCGACAAGATGGACACCCTGGCCGGTATTTTCGGCATCGGGCAACATCCGAAAGGCGACAAGGATCCGTTCGCTCTGCGCCGCGCTGCATTGGGTGTGTTGCGCATCATCGTTGAGAAAAACCTGCCGTTGGATCTGCAGACCCTGACCGAAGAGGCCGTGCGCCTGTACGGCAGCAAGCTGAGCAATGCCAAGGTCGTCGACGAGGTTGTCGAGTTCATGCTGGGCCGCTTCCGCGCCTGGTATCAGGAAGAAGGTCACGCCGTCGACACCATTCAGGCGGTGTTGGCACGTCGTCCGACCAAACCTGCAGACTTCGACGCGCGCGTCAAAGCCGTGACCCACTTCCGTACCCTGGAAGAAGCGGCAGCGCTGGCGGCGGCCAACAAGCGGGTGTCCAATATCCTGGCTAAATCCACCGATACGCTGAACGATCGCGTTCATGCAGCGGTATTGAAGGAAGCGGCCGAGATCCAACTGGCGACCCACCTGGTGGTGCTGCGCGACAAACTGGAGCCGGTGTTCGCGGCAGGCGACTATCAGGATGCGCTGGTGCAACTGGCTGCCCTGCGCGAGCCGGTGGATGCATTCTTCGACAACGTAATGGTCATGGCTGAGGATGACGCCGTGCGCGTCAATCGCCTGACGCTGCTGAGCAAGCTGCGTGAGCTGTTCCTGCAGGTGGCGGATATCTCCGTATTGCAGTAAGCGGTTCTGCCGTGAAAAAGGCGCCTGCGGGCGCCTTTTTTATTGCTGGCGGCGCTGTGCTGCGGTGAGCCGGTATTTTTGCAGACGGCTGTTGGGTTTATCCGGTAGCGTCATTTCGATCCATCCTGCATTCAGCGCAGGTTGCAGATAACGTTCGCGGAAAGATTTCCGATCCTGCCGTTGCAGCTCGCTCTGAATGGCCTCGCGCGACATCTCTCCCTTTAGCGCCGCTAACAGCTCGCCGACTTGGGGGGTAAGGCTTTGCTCCAGCGCCCGCAAAATCATCTCCAGCATAAATTCCACAAAGGGTGCGCAGTCGGTGCGTGTGACAGAGTCCCCGTTACCGCCCATGAGCGGCCTTTCACCACAGAATCGCAACCGAATGGTGAATCGCGTATCGGAACGCATTCAGTTGATCTATTCTTATAGGCGCAAGGAGTGCAACAAAAGGGACGGAGTCCGATGAGAAAGCAGGTTTATAACAGGAGTTATGTCACATGGCGGTAGGGATCCAGAGCAGAGTTTTCGCGCGTTGGTTGGCCCCGGTATTGGCATTGTTGGTGGTCATGCAATTGACCGCCTGCGGCGATAAAGAGCCGGAACAACGCAAGGCGTTTGTTGATTACTTACAGAATACGGTTATGCGCAGCGGCGCGAAAATCCCGACGCTGAGCGAAGATCAGAAGCAGAAATTCGGCAACTATGCCGGTGATTACGCCATCCTGGTCGGTTTTTCACAGCAGTTGTCCAAATCGCTGGATGCCAGCCTGACGCCGGCGTTGGATCAGATTAATCAGATCCGCACCGCCCAGGATTACATGAGCAAGCGCGATTCGCTGCAGCAATCCGTTGGGGCGCTGAACCTGCTGGGCCAGCAGATTCAGTCGGCCAAGTCACAGGCGGACACCTCGCGGGCGGCACTGAAGCAACCTGACGATCTGAAAGCCGTTTATAATCAGGTGTATGACAAGATTGTCACCGGGCCGGCCAATGCGCTGATGCCGGTTATCCCTACCACCGCCAGTTTCGTTCAGGATCTGGTGCAAGTTGGGGATTTCCTGCGGACCCAGGGCAATCAGGTGAGCTTCAACAATAACGGCGTGCAGTTCCGTACTTCGCAGCAGGCAACGCAGTACAACACCATGATGTCGAATCTGGTGGCCAAGCAGCAGGATTTACTGAATGCACAGAAAACCGTCGCGAGCGTGACCCAGTAATTGTTTTTAAGAGGCCGGCTTGCCGGCTTCTGTTATTTATCCCCCCAGCTTTCCAATAGCTTGCTCACTTCTTCCCCAGCGCTTCTGTACTACACTTCAATGAATCACCGTATTTCGTCATGTAGTTTTCTTACATTCATCACGTCGCTATTTGCCTGCGGGATGAATGTTCACAGGGAAGGTCTTCCCCAAACCAGGATTCGGCAGTCACCGATAAAATAAATTGTGATATTTATCACAATTTAAAAACAAACACGCATCATGAAAGTGTGATTCAAATCACTGTTTTTGCGAATTTACGCCGATTTTTTTCGCGTTGTGTTTTTTTTACACCGAATAATTGTGATGTATATCACTATAAGTGCCCGGTGTATGGGGTGTTTGGTGTGATGTTGATCACGAAAAATCCGTGAAGTTCGCGTAGTAAAAACAGCGTGATAGAGTCCACTCGCAGACAGCACCAACACGGCTGGATCGTAACAACAATAATCACGCGCTCTATTGTCAGCGCGTAACAATAGGGGTGTGTTTTATGTTTTCACCAGACATCAAAGTCAAAGTTCAAAACTTTGGCCGCTTCCTGAGCAACATGGTGATGCCCAACATTGGCGCCTTTATCGCCTGGGGTATCATCACCGCGTTATTCATTCCTACCGGCTGGCTGCCAAATGAAACCTTAGCCAAACTGGTTGGCCCAATGATCACCTATCTGTTGCCGCTGCTGATCGGTTATACCGGTGGGCGACTGGTAGGGGGCGAACGCGGTGGGGTTGTCGGTGCCATCACCGCCATGGGGGTGATCGTCGGTGCAGACATGCCGATGTTCCTCGGCGCGATGATCGCCGGTCCGCTAGGGGGCTGGGCGATCAAGCATTTTGACCGCTGGGTCGACGGTAAGATCAAAAGCGGCTTCGAGATGTTGGTGAACAACTTCTCCGCCGGCATTATCGGTATGCTGCTGGCGATTTTGGCATTTATGGCCATTGGCCCCTTGGTCGAAGGGTTGTCGCATATCCTCGCCGCCGGTGTAAATATCATGGTGAGCAACAACCTGTTGCCGCTGGCATCCATCTTCGTTGAACCGGCAAAAATCCTGTTCCTGAACAACGCCATCAACCACGGTATCTTCTCGCCGCTGGGCATTCAGCAGGCGACCGAAACCGGTAAATCCATCTTCTTCCTGATTGAAGCTAACCCAGGCCCGGGCATGGGGGTGCTGATGGCATACATGTTCTTTGGCCGAGGCAGCGCCAAGCAGTCCGCCGGTGGTGCGGCAATCATCCACTTCTTCGGGGGGATCCACGAAATTTACTTCCCGTACGTGCTGATGAACCCGCGCTTGATTCTGGCGGTGATCCTGGGCGGTATGACCGGCGTGTTCACCCTGACCCTGCTGAATGGGGGCCTGGTATCTCCAGCTTCCCCTGGCTCGATCCTGGCGGTGTTGGCGATGACGCCGAAGGGCGCTTACTTTGCTAACCTGGCGGCGATCGGTGCAGCCTTTGTCGTGTCATTCGCGGTCTCCGCCTTCTTGCTGAAAACGTCGAAAGTGAAGGAAGAGGACGATCTGGAAGAAGCGACCCGCCGCATGCAGGAGATGAAATCTCAGGCTAAAGGCGGTGCCGTGGCTCAGGCGGCGGTGGACGGCGACCTGACTACCGTACGTAAAATCATCGTCGCCTGCGATGCGGGCATGGGGTCCAGCGCCATGGGCGCCGGCGTACTGCGCAAAAAAGTGGCGGATGCCGGGCTGAAAAACATCTCAGTGACCAACAGCGCCATCAATAGCCTGCCGGACGATGTGGATTTGGTGATCACCCACCGCGATCTGACCGAGCGGGCGATGCGCCATGCGCCGCAGGCCCAGCACATCTCGCTGACCAACTTCCTCGACAGCAAGTTGTACAGCGATCTGACCGAACGTCTGGTGGCGGCCAACAAAACCACCGATAACCAGCAAAAAGTCATCAGCACGCTTGACGACAGTTTTGAAGCGACCGAGCAAAACCTGTTCAAACTGAGCGAAAGCAACGTGTTCCTTAACCTGCAGGCCAGCGACAAAGAGCAGGCGATCCGCTTCGCCGGCGAACAGCTGGTTAAAGGCGGCTACGTAGAGCCGGAATACGTCCCGGCGATGCTGGAGCGTGAAAAACTCACCTCCACCTACCTGGGCGAGTCGATCGCGGTACCGCATGGCACCATCGAAGCCAAAGATCGGGTGCTGCGCACCGGCGTGGTGTTCTGCCAGTATCCGCAGGGCGTGCGCTTCGGGGATGAAGAGGATGAAGTGGCGCGACTGGTTATCGGTATCGCCGCCCGCAACAACGAACATATCCAGGTGATCACCAGCCTGACCAACGCGTTGGATGACGAAGGCGTCATCGAGCGGTTGGCGAATACCACCAGTGTGCAGGAAGTGTTGGATCTGCTGGGTGGCAAAAAAGCCGGATAACAGAATCATTTTAAGGGGTGCAGCTTGCTGCACCCTTCGACATTGGAAAGGTAGGAATATGAAAGCATTACATTTCGGTGCAGGGAATATTGGGCGTGGCTTTATCGGCAAGCTGCTGGCGGACGCGCACGCCGAACTGACCTTTGCCGACGTTAACCAAAGCGTACTGGACCTGCTGAACAGCCGCAAAAGCTATCAGGTTCACGTCGTGGGCGAGCAGGCGCGGGTTGAGAGCGTGAATGACGTCAGTGCGGTTAACAGCGGCAGCGAAGAGGCCGTGGCGCTGATCGCCGAAGCGGACATCGTGACCACCGCCGTCGGCCCGCAGATCCTGGCTAAAATTGCCGGTACAATCGCCAAAGGGCTGATCAAACGCCATCAGCAGGGCAACAGCCGGCCGCT
Source organism: Serratia sp. C2(1) (assembly GCF_036352655.1). Classification (NCBI taxonomy): domain Bacteria; kingdom Pseudomonadati; phylum Pseudomonadota; class Gammaproteobacteria; order Enterobacterales; family Yersiniaceae; genus Serratia; species Serratia sp. C2(1). The sequence continues at coordinate 82,781 of NZ_JAZFBA010000005.1, forward strand.
GAACATCATTGCCTGCGAGAACATGGTGCGCGGCACTAGCCAGTTAAAACAGCACGTGTTCGACGCGTTGCCGCAAGACGAGCAGGCGTGGGTCGAACAGCACGTCGGCTTTGTCGATTCGGCGGTGGACCGCATCGTGCCGCCGGCGGAAGCGGGCAGCAGCGATCCGCTGGAAGTGACGGTAGAAACCTTCAGCGAGTGGATTGTCGATCAGACCCAGTTCAAGGGCCAACCACCGGCGATCGCCGGCATGGAATTGACCGATAATCTGATGGCGTTTGTCGAACGCAAGCTGTTTACGCTCAATACCGGCCACGCCATCACCGCTTACCTTGGTCAACAGGCCGGTCTGCTGACCATCCGTGATGCGATCCTCGATCCTGCTATCCGCCGGGTGGTGAAAGGCGCGATGGAAGAGAGCGGTGCGGTGCTGATCAAACGCTACGGCTTTGACGCCGACAAGCACGCCGCCTATATCGACAAAATCCTCAGCCGCTTTGAAAACCCGTACCTGCACGATGATGTAGAGCGCGTGGGCCGCCAGCCGCTGCGCAAACTGAGTGCCGGTGACCGTTTGATCAAACCGCTGCTGGGCACGCTGGAATATGGCCTGCCGCACGCCAACCTGATCCAGGGCATTGCCGCCGCCATGAGCTACCGCAGCGAGCAGGATCCGCAGGCGCAAGAGCTGGTGGCGTTGCTGGCCAAATTGGGGCCAAAAGCGGCTCTGGCGCAAATTTCCGGTCTGCCGGTTGAAAGTGAGGTTGTAGAACAGGCCATTGCTGTGTATAACGCCATGCAGCGCCAATAGGCTATTTTACTTGCCATTTTACGGTTGGGCAGTGCTCGAACTCCTCACGTACTACGTGTACGCTCCGGGTTCTGCGCGCTGTCTGCCCGCAAACTGGCTGCGACAATAACGCCTATGGTATTAAATTAGTGGCCGATACAGCACACCCCTCCCACGCCATTCGAAAAGCGACGATGGAAGAAGCACAGGCATTTGAAAACCAGGTTCTGGAAAAGCTGAACGCAGGCAAGACGGTGCGCAGTTTTCTGATCGCAGCGGTAGAGCTGCTGGCGGAAGCGCTCAACGTGCTGGTGGTGCAGGTGTTCCGCAAGGACGACTATGCGGTGAAGTATGCCGTTGAACCGCTATTGTCCGGTGCCGGCCCCTTGGGTGAGCTGTCGGTGCGCCTTAAGCTGATGTACGGGCTGGGCGTGATCTCGCGTCACGAATACGAAGACGCCGAACTGCTGATGGCGATGCGCGAAGAGCTCAATCACGACGGATCGGAATACCGTTTTGTCGACGATGAAATCCTCGGCCCGTTCGGCGAACTGCACTGCGTGGCCGCGCTGCCGCCGGTGCCGACTTTTCTGCAGCCCGGCGAAGCGGAAGAATCGCTGATCGCCATGCAGCGTCAGCGTTACCAGCAGGTGGTGCGCTCCACCATGGTGCTGTCGATTACCGATCTGATCGCCGGTATCGGCGCCAAACAGCCGTCCCGGCTTTCTCCTCTCGGCCGCGGTTAAGCAAAGGCCGCGCGCCACTCATCGAATAACAGCCACAGCGCCGTTACCGCCATCAAACCCGCCATCGTCGCGTTAAACAGCCGCAGCTTCCAGGTGACGCGCAGCGCATCGCGTAGGCGATCGCCCAGCGCCGCCCACACCAGCACGCAAGGGATATTCAATGCGGTAAAACCGGCAACGAGCATTAGCGTGTGGCTAAGGCTGGTCCCTTCGCGCGGGGTGAACAGGATCGCGATGTTAATGGCCATCAACCAGGCTTTGGGATTAACCGCCTGGAACAGCGCGCCGTTGAGCAAGCGCATCGGCTGCGCCTGCTGTTTGGCATCCGGCGAGGTCGCCTGGAACAGCTTCCATGACAACCACAGTAAATAGGCGCAGCCAATCACCGCCAGCGGGAAACGTATCGCCCCGGCCCAACTGAGCACCAGCGCCAGCAGGCTGGTGGTCAGGGCCAGCTGTACCCCGCAACCGAGGCTGATGCCGAACACCATCGGCAGGGTGCGACGCAGGCCGAAGTTGACCCCGGAAGAGGCCAGCAGCAGGTTGTTGGGCCCGGGGGTGATCGACATCACCGTGACATAACTGATAAAGGCGGAGTCCAGCATAACGGGTTCCTTAAACGACAGAGTAGCAAGGGAACCAGCATAAAACCTGCGGACGGATGGTGACAGAACCAGAAACACGCTATTGTTATGGGTACAGTTTTATAAGACGTAAACTGTACCCATTACCTGGAGAGAAACTGTGACCCTGCTCGATGAAATGCCGGAAACGCGTTATCAGCAACTGGCGGATACCCTGGCGCAGGCCATTCGCCGCGGCACGCTGCTGCCCGGCAGCCGTTTGCCTTCGGTGCGCCGCTGCGCGCAGACCCACAGCGTCAGCATCAATACCGTGGTGGCGGCCTACCGTGCGTTGGAAGACCGTGGGCTGATCGAAGCACGGCCGCAGTCCGGTTTTTATGTGCGCAGCACGCTGCCGGCTCTGAAAACCGCCTCGCAGCCCAGTAGCCGGATAGAACCGCCGGCGGATGACGTGCTGGCGCTGATCGACAGGGTGTTTGCCGCCCAGCAGAACCCGGCGTTCACCAACCTGTCGTTGGCCTGCCCGCAAACCTCCGATTTTTATCCCGGCGGCAAGCTGGGGCGGATGCTGTCGTCGCAGCTGCGTCGCCAGCCCGATCTGATCGGCAAGTACGCATTACCGCCCGGGAGTTTGCGGCTGCGCCAGCAGATCGCTCGCCGCTCGATGACGCTGGGCATGCTGCTGGAGCCTGGCGATATCACCCTGACCCACGGCTGCATGGAGGCGCTGCAGCTGGCGCTGCGCGTGACCACCAAGCCGGGCGACTGTATCGGGCTGGAGTCGCCGACCTATTTTTATCTGCTACCGCTGCTGGCCAGCCTGGGGCTGAAGGCGCTGGAAATCCCGACCGATCCGCAGCATGGCCTGTCGCTGGACGCGTTGGAATTGTTGTTGAATGAGAAGCGGCTGGATGCGGTGATCGCCATGCCGACGGTGCAGAATCCGCTGGGTTGCACCATGCCGCTGGCGGCCAAGAAACGGCTGGCGCGGCTGATGAACGATCATCGGGTACCGCTGATTGAAGATGGGCTGTACGCCGAGATTCAGTTCGGCGGCGCGCTGTCGCCGGCGGTGAAATCTTTCGATCGCGACGGCTGGGTGCTGTTTTGCTCCAGCTTTACCAAGACGCTGGCGCCGGATTTCCGCATCGGTTGGGTCAGCGGCGGGCGCTTTAACGAAGCGCTGCGCAAGCTGAAGGCGGTGTCATCGATGGCGGAATCACAGCTGTTGTCGGAAACGCTGGCGATGTTCCTGGAAACCGGCGGCTACGATCACCATTTGCGTAACCTGCGTAAACGCTATGCCGCTCAGGTGGAGGCGGCACGGGCCTTGATTGCCCGCCATTTCCCGCGCGGCACGCGGGCGACGCAACCGGCGGGCGGTTTTGTGTTCTGGGTTGAGTTGCCGGGTGGGGTCGACAGCGTGGCGCTGTTCCATCAGCTGCTGGAGGAACAAATCTGCCTGACGCCGGGCACCTTATATTCCCCCAGCGGTCGCTACCGCAACGGGTTGCGGCTCTCTTGCTGTTATCCGTTTAATGCACGTTATACCCAGGCGTTGGCGCGCGTGGGGGCGAAAGCCTGCGAGATGAGTGGGTTGCCGCCGGGAATCGAGCAAGGCGAGTAACTGTGCGCGCATTTTGCTACAATGTGGGCATCGTTGATTAGCGTGCCGCACAGGCACAAACAGGCCATAAACCATGAAAGAGAAAGAAAAGGCAGAGATTAAGCGCCTTAGCGACCTGCTGGACGCACTGAACCACAAAGACACGGCGGTGATCCAACAGGGCAACGTCGAGCTGATTGCCCAGCACACCAAAGAAAAAGAGAAGCTGGCGACGGAAATCGAACGTCTGAAAGGCGTACGCGTCGAGAAGCTGAGCGCGGAAGCGCAGAAGCTGAGCCAATTGCCCTTCAGCCGCGAAATCACCAAGAAAGAGCAGGCGGATATGGGCTCGTTGAAGAAAAGTGCGCGCGGCCTGATCGTGGTGCACCCGATGACCGCGCTGGGCCGTGAGATGGGCCTGAAAGTGGTCACCGGCTATGCCAAAAAAGCCTTCTGATTCACCCGGGCGCCGCCCTGCGACGCCCGGTATTTCATCGCTTGGTCGTGAAATACGCCTTGGTTTGATAGGGCACGGTCACTGTTTCCTTGCCCTGCAATTCCCCTTCCTCCGCCACCAACTGGCGAATCTGATCGATCACCTCTTCCTGCCGTTGCGGCGGCAAGGCGGCGATAAAGCTGGTTGAGCGCACCCGGTTGTAAATCACATCTTCTGCTGCGCCCTGGTGGCCGAACATAAACACCTGCTCCTGCAACGCTTCGAACCCTTTGAGCGGAAACAGTTTGCGCCATTCGCCAGTGTAGAAACGCGGCGCGTCGCCTTCGTGTCGATCCACAATCTGATTCAGCTTGCGTACCCAACTCACTCGCGCATCGCGCATGTTCCATACCAGACCCAGTTTGCCGCCGGGCTTGAGGATGCGCTGAATTTCAGCCAGCGCCTGCGGCGTGGCGAACCAGTGGAAGGACTGCGCGCAGACCACGGCGTCGACCGATTCGTCCGGCAACGGGATCGACTCGGCGGTGGCCGCCAGCGTTTTCACCTGCGGCAGTGCGGCCGAGAGTTTCTCCAGCATCTGCGCTATCGGTTCGACGGCGATCGCCTGCGCACCGGTTTCGAGCAGGCGTGGGGTGAACTTGCCGGTACCGGCGCCGAGGTCGACAACCGTCATTCCGGCATGCAGGCCGATAACCTCACGCAGCCAGGTGGCGATCTCCGGCGGATAATCCGGTCGCCCTTTCACGTAGCGGTCGGCATTGGCCTGATAGCCAACGGCTGCGGTGTGGTGGATCGAATGAGAGGGAGTGGTCATAGCTTCTGCTCCTGCCTGAAGAGTTTGCACAACAGTATGCCTGGGGTCTGTTTCAACGCCCCAACAGACGGCGGTTAAGGTTTTCGATACGGCCGGTAGTGATGCGCGTCAGCATGGTTTTGCTCCAGCTTGCGGATAGCCCGGCGACCGCCAGCAGTCGGCGATACTGCTCTTCATCGAACGGCATATGCCAGGCAATGCCGATGGCTTCGGCCACCGAGACGTCGCTGTTGCGCGTCACCAGCTCCAGCGGACGATCGCCGCTGACGGTGCCGACGGACACCACCCGGTACAGCCAGCCGCAGCGGCCGCTCTGTTGCATCAGCACCGAGATGTCGTCGATCGCGAAGTGGTAATTGAGCTTGAAGCAGGGAGATCGCGGTTGGGTGACCTGAATCAAGGCTTCTCCCCAGCGGAAGATATCGCCCATAAACACATTGTGCTCGGTCAGCCCCAGAGTGGAAATATTCTCGCCGAAGGCCGGCGCGCTGAACTGTTCCGTTTGCGCAGGAAACTGTTCGCGCCAGTGAGCGTAATGTTCGCGCGGATAGTGGCACAGCGCGCGGTCCGGCCCGCCGTGATAGCTTTTTTCCGCTTGCTCGTCGCCTTCCAGGCCGAGCGGGGTCAGCTTGATGGCGCCGTCCACCAGGCGTTTGGCGATGCCGCTGGGCCGCCCGCCTTCATAAGGCTGGATGCTGCCGATGTAAACCTCTGGGTGATGCATATACGCCTCCGTTCTTTGCGTCAGAGGTTCAGCATAGCCTGAGTTGATCGGCGGGAACAGAATATCCCGCCCGAAAATAACCGGGCGGGAGGAAGCATCAGAAACTGGTCCAGTTGTCTTGCGCTGTTGCGGCAACCGCTTTAACCGCCGGAACCTTTGACGCAGCGGTTGTCGGCACTGCGGCGGGGGTTTTCTGCTCCGCCAGGCGGAATACCGAGACGCTTTGCAGCAGCATGTCAGCCTGCTCTTCCAGCGAGTCGGCGGCGGCGGCGGATTCCTCCACCAGGGCGGCGTTCTGCTGGGTGGTATGGTCCATTTCGACAATCGCCTGGCCGATCTGGGCGATGCCGCGCGTTTGCTCGTCGGAGGCGGCAGCGATCTCGGCCATGATATCGCGCACGTGGGTCACCGACAGGACAATTTGCTCCATGGTGCTGCCGGTGTTCTCCACCAAGGTGGTGCCGGTTTGCACCCGGCTGACCGATTCGGCGATCAGCCCTTCGATCTCTTTGGCCGCCTGGGCACTGCGTTGCGCCAGATTGCGTACTTCGCTGGCCACCACCGAAAAGCCGCGCCCCTGTTCGCCGGCGCGCGCCGCTTCTACGGCGGCATTGAGCGCCAGAATATTGGTCTGGAAAGCAATGCCATTAATCAAGGTGGTAATTTCGGCGATTCTCTGCGAACTGCTGGAAATATCACGCATGGTGCTGACGACGCTCTCTACCAGCTTGCCGCCCTGTTGGGCGGTTTGCGAAGCGTCGGTAGCCAGTTGGTTGGCGTGGTGGGCGTTTTCGGCGTTCTGTTTTACCGTGGCGGTCAGCTGTTCCATGCTGGCGGCGGTCTCTTCTACCGCCGCCGCCTGTTGTTCGGTACGAGAGGACAAATCGGTGTTGCCTGCGGCAATCTCTGCCGCGGCGGTGGATACCTGGCTGACCCCCATTTGGATTTTCTCGATCATATCGCGCAGGTTTTGGCTCATCGCCGCCACCGCATTCAGCAATTGGCCCAGTTCGTCGCGGCGGGTGCTGGTTTGCGCCTGGCGTAGATCGCCGTTGGCGATGCGTTCCGCCAGCGCCAGAGTGCTGCGCAGCGGCCGGGTGATCTGCAGCGTGATGCGCCAGGCAATCAGCAACCCGGCGATAATGGCAACCAGCGTGGTGATGCCCATCTGCAGCTGCGCCGCATTAATATCGTTATGGGTTTGCGCCAGTTCGTCCTGCATAAAGGCGTTGACCAGCGTACCGACCTCCTGGGCGCTGTCCCCCAGCCGCTGGCTGATCTGCTGTTCCTGTTCATAGGCCGGCAGGTAAGCTTCGATTCGGTTTTTGTAGTCGTCGAGCGCGCTCAACAGCGGTTGCAGCAGGGGGCGCTGGGCATCGCTGAGCCGTCGGCTGAGGGCGTTTGCCGCGTTGCGTGCGTCATCAATTGCCGCTACCAGCGGCGCTTCAGATTCGCGGTTCAGGCTCAGCAACAGGCCGCGTGCGCCGTAACGCACCAGGGTCAACTTCTGATTCAGTTGAACAAAAGCCAGTTGCAGGTCGCCATTGGTCAGTTGGCGCTCTACCTGATTCAGGCTGTCTTGCACTTCCGACATGTTCCAGCTTTGGCGTACCGCGTCTTTCGCCGCTACCGCCTTTTCGAAGGCGTTTTGCTGTTGCTGGTATTGGCCGATCAATACCACCAGGCGCTGCAAGTCTTGCCGACTTTGGGCATCCCAGTCTAACGCCTGGCCCTGGTTGATCAACCGCACCGCGTTTTCGATATTGGCGCGGTTATTCTTCAGGTACTCGGGCCGGTAGGTCTGGCCGAACAGCGCGCGGTTATATTTGGCCTGATTGATTTCGTCATTCAGCCGATTGCTGAAATCGATGCGGTCGGCGCGGGATTCGATGATATGCAGGTACTGTGCGCCGGTGCCGGCGATGATCGCCGTCAGCAGCAGCATCAGGCCAAACCCGAGGCCGAGCTTTTTACCCACGGTAAGATGAACGAACTTTCCTGCCAATGTTTGCAATGCCGCCATATTATTTTTCCTTTGCGGGCGAACGTCGATTGAACAAATCATCGGCAAAGGGCGGTCAAACTTTAGCGGATTTTGGGCAAAAAAATGCCCGCTTCACGCGGGCATCATCAGTGCTGGGGGCGAATTACTTCTTCGCAGCGAAGCGTGCTGCCGCTTCATCCCAGTTAACCACGTTCCAGAATGCCTTGATGTAGTCTGGGCGTTTGTTCTGATATTTCAGGTAGTAAGCGTGTTCCCACACGTCCAGGCCCAGGATTGGGAAGCCTGAAGCGCCGGCAACGGCTTCGCCCATCAGCGGGCTGTCCTGGTTAGCGGTAGACACCACGGCCAGTTTGTCGCCTTTCAGCACCAGCCAGGCCCAACCTGAACCGAAGCGGGTCGCTGCGGCTTTCTCGAACTCTTCCTGGAATTTCTCGACGCTGCCGAAATCGCGCTCGATAGCGGCTTTCAGATCGCCACCCAGCGTGGTGCCGATTTTCAGGCCTTTCCAGAACAGGCTGTGGTTAGCGTGGCCGCCGGCGTTGTTACGCATGAAAGTGCGCTTGTCGGCTGGCACTTTATCCAGATCCTGGATCAGCGCTTCAACGCTCAGCGAAGCCAGCTCAGGGTACGCTTCCAGCACGGTGTTCGCGTTGTTGACGTAAGTCTGGTGGTGTTTGGTGTGATGGATTTCCATCGTCTGCTTGTCGAAATGCGGTTCCAGTGCGTCGTAGGCGTACGGCAGGGATGGCAGTGAATAACTCATAATCATCATCTCCAGTGGTGTATGGGCGGCGCAAGGTGCGAGCACCGCGTAAGCAGTCGGATCATTATAGTTAATTAAATGATCTTGAAAATGATTATCAATGCCCTACTTAGTGTAAGGGATTAAATCAATCCACAATGCGCTGCGGGTGAGTAAACACCGTGGCGCGGCCGGGTTTGCTGAAGCCGACCAGCGTCAGGTTGCTGCGCTCGGCGATTTCCACCGCCAACGAGGTGGCAGCGGAAACCACGAACAGGATCTCGACGCCGCACATCGCGGATTTTTGCACCATTTCATAGCTGGCGCGGCTGGAGACCAGAATCGCGCCCTGTTGCCAATCTTGCTTTGCGCGCACGCCGAGCAACTTGTCGAGCGCGACGTGGCGGCCGACGTCTTCGCAGCCGCCCAGCAATTCACCCTGCGGCGAAATCCAGCTGGCGGCGTGGGTGCAGCCGGTGAGCTGCCCGACGCTCTGTACCTGCTTGAGCTGCCTCAGCGCGTGGTCGAGGTTGGCGAGAGAAAAGCGTTGGGTGAACGGCAGCGCAGGCAGCGGGCGGAAGATGTCCGCTAACTGTTCGATGCCGCACACGCCGCAGCCGGTACGGCCCGCCATGGCGCGGCGGCGTTCCTTCAACCCGGCAAAGCGGCGGCTGGAGAGCTCTATTTGCACCTCCAGCCCGTTGCAGGTTTGGTTAATCTCTATACTGTAAATATCGCGCGGTGACTCGATAATGCCTTCGGACAGCGAAAAGCCGAGGGCGAACGCCTCCAGATCTTTTGGCGTGCACATCATCACTACGTGAGAGATGCCGTTATAGACCAGGGCGACCGGCACTTCTTCCGCCAGCCAGTCCGGCTGTGCGGTGGCGAGTTGCCCGCGCTGATAAACCTGGGCCTGGGTCACCCCTGTGAGCGGGGTCTCATTTATGTGCTGCTCTGGGTTTATAGTATTCACTTAACTGGCACCTGTTTGTAACAACCCCATATACGCTGTGGTAATATTGCCGCGTAAAAACAAGATCAATTTTAGCGCTTCCCGCTTCAAGGGGGAAAGCGCCATTTGAAACAATGTGACAATCGAGAGTGAAAGGAGATCCCCATGCAGGTCAGCAGAAGGCAGTTCTTTAAGATCTGCGCTGGCGGTATGGCAGGAACGACGGTAGCTGCACTGGGCTTTGCCCCGGACGTGGCGTTAGCGGAGACCCGGCAGTACAAACTGCTGCGCGCCCGTGAAACCCGTAATACCTGTACGTATTGTTCCGTCGGCTGCGGGCTGTTGATGTACAGCCTTGGTGATGGCGCCAAAAACGCCAAAGAAAGCATATTCCACATTGAAGGGGACCCGGATCACCCGGTAAACCGCGGCGCGCTTTGCCCGAAAGGCGCGGGGCTGGTCGACTTCATCCACAGTGCAAGCCGTCTCCAGTTCCCGGAGTACCGTGCGCCGGGTTCAGATAAATGGCAGCGCATTACCTGGGACGATGCCTTTACCCGCATCGCCAAACTGATGAAGGAAGACCGCGACGCCAACTTCGTGAAAACCAACGAACAGGGCGTTACCGTCAACCGCTGGCTGAGCACCGGCATGCTGTGTGCCTCCGCGTCCAGCAACGAAACCGGATATTTAACCCAAAAATTTAGTCGCGCTCTCGGCATGCTTGCCGTAGACAACCAGGCGCGTGTCTGACACGGACCAACGGTAGCAAGTCTTGCTCCAACATTTGGTCGCGGTGCGATGACCAACCACTGGGTTGATATCAAGAACGCGAATCTGATTATCGTCATGGGCGGTAATGCGGCGGAAGCGCATCCGGTGGGGTTCCGCTGGGCGATGGAAGCCAAAATTCACAATAAAGCCAAGCTGATCGTCATCGATCCGCGCTTTACCCGTACCGCATCGGTGGCGGATTTCTACACGCCGATCCGTTCCGGGACCGACATCGCTTTTCTGTCGGGCGTGTTGCTGTACCTGATCACCAACAACAAAATCAACCGCGAATACGTCGAGGCCTACACCAACGCCAGCCTGCTGGTGCGGGAAGACTTTACCTTCGAAGACGGCCTGTTCAGCGGCTACGACGCGGAAAACCGCAAATACGACAAAACCACCTGGAATTATCAGCTCGACGAGAACGGCTTCGCCAAGCGCGACGTCACGCTGCAAGATCCGCGTTGCGTGTGGAACATGCTCAAACAGCACGTCAGCCGCTATACGCCGGAGGTGGTGAACAATATCTGCGGCACGCCGACCGAGGATTTCATCAAGGTCTGCGAATACATCGCCGAAACCTGCGTGGCGGATAAAACCGCGTCGTTCCTGTACGCCCTGGGCTGGACCCAACACTCGGTCGGTGCGCAGAACATCCGCACCATGGCGATGATCCAGCTGCTGCTCGGCAACATGGGCATGGCGGGCGGCGGCGTCAACGCGCTGCGCGGCCACTCCAATATCCAGGGCCTGACCGATCTGGGCCTGCTGTCGCAAAGCCTGCCGGGCTATATGACGCTGCCGTCGGAGAAACAGACGGATATCGACACCTACCTGAAGGCCAACACGCCGAAGGCGCTGCTGCCGGGCCAGGTGAACTACTGGAGCAACTACCCGAAATTCTTCGTCAGCATGATGAAGAGTTTCTACGGCGACAAGGCGCAGAAGGACAACGGCTGGGGCTTTGACTGGTTGCCGAAGTGGGACAAAGGCTACGACGTACTGCAGTACTTCGAGATGATGTCGCAAGGGAAGGTCAACGGCTATCTCTGCCAGGGCTTTAATCCGGTCGCGTCGTTCCCGAACAAAAACAAGGTCGTGGCCTCGCTGTCGAAACTGAAGTTCCTGGTGACCATAGATCCGCTCAACACCGAGACGTCCAACTTCTGGCAGAACCACGGCGAGTTCAACGACGTCGATCCGTCGAAGATTCAGACCGAGGTGTTCCGCCTGCCGTCCAGCTGCTTTGCCGAAGAAAACGGCTCGATCGTCAACTCCGGCCGCTGGCTGCAGTGGCACTGGAAAGGCGCGGATGCCCCGGGTGAGGCGATGAACGACGGGGAAATCCTGGCGGGCATTTTCATCCGTCTGCGCGAGATGTACGCGCGTGACGGCGGTGCGGTGCCTGAACAGGTGCTGAACATGACCTGGGATTACCTGACGCCGGAAAACCCGGCTTCGGAAGAAGTGGCGATGGAAAGCAACGGCAAGGCGCTGGCGGACATTCTCGACGCCGACGGCAAAGTGCTGGCGAAAAAGGGCGAACAGCTCAGCACCTTCGCTCACCTGCGCGACGACGGCACCACCGCCAGCGGCTGTTGGATCTTCGCCGGCAGCTGGACGCCGGCCGGCAACCAGATGGCGCGGCGCGACAACGCCGATCCGTCCGGCCTCGGCAACACGCTGGGTTGGGCCTGGGCCTGGCCGCTCAACCGCCGCATTCTGTATAACCGCGCGTCGGCCGACCCGCAGGGGAAACCCTGGGATCCGAAACGTCAGTTGCTGGAGTGGGACGGCGCCAAGTGGGGCGGGGTGGATATCCCGGACTACAGCGCCGCCGCACCGGGCAGCGACGTCGGGCCGTTTATCATGCAGCCGGAAGGCATGGGCCGCCTGTTCGCCACCGACAAAATGGCGGAAGGGCCGTTCCCTGAGCACTACGAGCCGTTCGAAACGCCGCTCGGCACCAACCCGCTGCATCCGAACGTGGTCTCCAACCCGGCGGCGCGCGTGTTCAAGGACGATCTGGCGGCGATGGGCACTTCCGACAAGTTCCCGTATGTCGGCACCACCTATCGTCTGACCGAGCACTTCCACTACTGGACCAAGCACGCGCAGCTCAATGCCATCGCGCAGCCGGAACAGTTTGTGGAGATCGGCGAGAAGCTGGCGGAGAAAAAAGGCATCAAGCACGGCGATACGGTGAAAGTCAGCTCCAACCGCGGCTATATCAAGGCCAAGGCGGTGGTGACCAAGCGTATCCGCACATTGCAGGTGAACGGCCAGGACGTCGACACCATCGGTATCCCGATTCACTGGGGTTACGAAGGGGTGGCGAAGAAAGGCTTTATCGCCAACACGCTGACGCCGTTTGTCGGCGATGCCAACACGCAAACGCCGGAGTTCAAGGCGTTCCTGGTTAACGTGGAAAAGGTGTAACGGAGACGAATTATGGCAATGCAATCTCAGGACATCATTCGTAAATCCGCCACCAATGGTTTCACGCCGGCCCCGCGCGCCCGTGACCATCAGGAAGAAGTGGCCAAACTTATCGATGTCACCACCTGTATCGGCTGCAAGGCCTGTCAGGTGGCCTGTTCCGAATGGAACGACATTCGCGATGAAATCGGCAGCAACGTCGGGGTGTACGATAACCCCGCCGATCTGACCGCCAAGTCGTGGACGGTCATGCGCTTCTCCGAAGTGGAGGAAAACGGCAAGCTGGAATGGCTGATCCGCAAGGACGGCTGCATGCACTGCGCCGACCCGGGCTGCCTGAAGGCCTGCCCATCGGAAGGCGCGATCATTCAGTACGCCAACGGCATCGTCGACTTCCAGTCCGAGCACTGCATCGGCTGCGGTTACTGCATCGCCGGCTGCCCGTTCGACGTGCCGCGCATGAACAAGGACGACAACCGGGTGTACAAATGCACCCTGTGCGTCGACCGCGTCGATGTCGGCCAGGAACCGGCCTGCGTGAAGACCTGCCCGACCGGCGCCATCCACTTCGGCACCAAGGACGCGATGAAGCAGATTGCCGCCGAGCGCGTCGGCGAGCTGAACTCTCGGGGTTATCAGAACGCCGGTCTGTACGATCCGGCGGGCGTGGGCGGCACCCATGTGATGTACGTGCTGCACCACGCCGACAAACCGCAGCTGTATCACGGTTTGCCGGATAATCCGACCATCAGCCCGGCGATCACGTTCTGGAAGGGCGTGTGGAAACCCCTGGCGGCCATCGGCTTTGCCGCCACCTTTGCAGCCAGCGTGTTCCACTATGTCGGCGTCGGGCCAAACCGCGTCGAAGAGGAAGACAACGACGAGCTGCACGATGAGGAGACGCGCAAATGAAGAAGGAAAAGCGGATTCAGCGCTACAGCGCACCGGAGCGGATTAACCACTGGATTGTGGCGTTCTGCTTCGTGTTCGCCGCCATCAGTGGGCTGGGGTTCTTTTTCCCCTCCTTCAATTGGCTGATGAATATTTTCGGTACGCCGCAGCTGGCGCGCATCCTGCACCCCTTTGTCGGCGCTTTCATGTTTGCGGCCTTCCTGCTGATGTTCCTGCGCTACTGGAAGCATAATCTGATCAACCGGGAAGACATCGTCTGGGCCAAAAATATCCACAAAATCGCCATGAACGAGGAAGTGGGCGACACTGGGCGTTATAATTTCGGTCAGAAGTGCGTATTCTGGGCAGCTATCGTCAGCCTGGTGCTGCTGTTGGCCAGCGGTGTGGTGATCTGGCGGCCGTACTTTGCGCCGTCGTTCCCGATACCGCTGATCCGCATCGCGCTGCTGGTGCATTCGCTGGCGGCGGTCGGCCTGATCATCGTGATAATGGTGCACATTTACGCCGCGCTGTGGGTAAAAGGCACCATCACCGCGATGGTCGAAGGCTGGGTGCCTGCGGCCTGGGCTAAAAAACATCATCCGCGCTGGTACCGAGAGGTCCGCGAGAAACAACAGGAAGACAAACCCTGATGAGTATCCGCATCGTTCCTAAAGAGCAGTTAGGGGCACAGCGCGAGAAGTCCACAACGGCGGAGACGATTCCGCCGTTACTTTTCGCCAATTTGAAAAGCCTCTACAGCCGCCGCGCCGAACGCCTGCGCAAGCTGGCGACGGACAACCCGCTGGGCGACTACCTGAACTTCGCCGCCCAACTGGCCGAGGCGCAGCATCACGCGCTGCACGACAACCCGTTGCAGCTGGATCTGACCGAAGCGCTGCAGCAGGGGGCGGCCAGCGGCAAGCCGCCGCTGGATTTGAGCGTCTATCCGCGCAGCGAACACTGGCACCGGCTGTTGGGCTCGTTGATCGCCGAGCTGCGTCCACTGGCGCCGGAACACATTCTGGCGGTGCTGGATAACCTGGAAAAAGCGTCGGCGCATGAGCTGGAGCTGATGGCCGACGCCTTGCTCAACCGCGAGTTCGGCAAGATCGGCAGCGAGAAAGCGCCGTTCATCTGGGCCGCGCTGTCGCTTTACTGGGCGCAGATGGCAAGCCTGATCCCCGGCAAGGCGCGTGCGGAATATGGCGAGCACCGTCAGTTCTGCCCGGTATGCGGCAGCATTCCGGTCTCCAGCGTGGTGCATATCGGCACCGTCAGCGGCCTGCGCTATTTGCACTGCAACCTGTGCGAAAGCGAGTGGCACGTGGTGCGGATAAAATGCAGCAACTGCGAGCAAACCCGCGATCTGAATTACTGGTCGCTGGACAGCGAGCTGGCGGCGGTGAAAGCGGAAAGCTGTGGTGACTGTGGCACTTACCTGAAGATTTTATATCAGGAAAAGGACCCGCAGGTTGAGGCGGTGGCCGACGATCTGGCCTCGCTGGTGCTCGACGCCAAACTGGAAGATGAAGGTTTTGCCCGCAGCAGCATCAACCCGTTCCTGTTCCCGGGGGAGTAAATCGCAAAACGCCGGTATTTGCCCCTTACGAGAGCTCAGATGATTAATTTCAGACTGCGCATCTGGCATTCGCAGGGGCGAGTTGCTACGTTTACGCAATGACGCGCAACGCGCAAGAAAAGGGACGGACGATGTTGAAGACCATTGCGAAACTCACGGCGGTCGCCGTTCTGGCGATCGGGCTGTCGGCCTGTGACAACAAGGAAGACACCAAACCGGCCGTACCTAAGCCGGACCCCAAGCCGATCGTGACGCAGCCCATTGCGCCGCCACCGCCACCGGTGGAAAGCGAGCCTGTGGGGCTGAAGGTATCGCTGCAAAGGGGTAACGTGACCTTTTTACTGCCGGCGGGGTTCAGCGATCAGACCCAGAACAGCGGCATCGTCAACGACAGCAAATCCACCATTCAGCGTTTCCTCGACGGCAAGACACGCCAGAGCACCGTCTCTTCTGAAGTGGTCCCGCCCGACGACATGAAGCTCAATACCAGCGATAAAATGCTGAAAGATCTGACGCAAAGCATCATCACCGAGCTGGCCGACCGCTATCAGAATATCAAGACGACCAAAGAAGAGAACTTCGTCGTCGGTAAGCAGAAGTTCCATCGGCTGGATACCGAACAAAGCGTCAATGGGCAAAAGGTGATTTCCACCTTTGTGTTGACGGTATTGAATAAAAGGGTGGTGACGTTGCAAATGCTGTCACCGGCCAAAACGCCCGAGGCGCACCAGGCGCTGGTTCAGCGGATTATCGACACGCTGGTGGTGAAATAACAACGCTGTGATTCGACAGCACGGGGGGAAGACGAATGAAGCTGATAGGCAGCTATACCAGCCCTTTTGTACGCAAGATTTCCGTGCTGCTGCTGGAAAAGGGGATCGCGTTCGAATTCGTTAACGATCCGCCGTATGAGCCGGGGAGCCGGGTGGTGGAGCTGAATCCGCTCGCCAAGGTGCCGGTGCTGGTGGCCGATGACGGCGCGGTGTATTACGACTCGCGCGTCATTGCCGAATACCTCGAACTGCTTCCCGCCGCCCCGGTATTTTTGCCCGCCGATCGCGCGGCGGCACTGCGTATACGCCAGGTTGAAGCGCTGGCCGACGGCGTAACCGAAGCCGCCGCTACGCTGTTTCGCGAGAGCAAGCGCGCGCCGGAAAAACAGGATGAAACCTGGATACTGCGCCAGCGCGACAAGCTGACGCACGGGCTGGACGCGCTGGAGAAGCTGGCACAGGAAAAGACGCTGCTGAACGCCGCCGAGCTGACGTTGGCGGACATCGCTACCGGCTGCGCGTTGGGCTACCTTAATTTCCGCCGCATCCTGCCCAACTGGTGCGTCGAACGGCCTGCGTTGATCAAACTGGCCGAGCGGCTGTTTGCCCGCGAAAGTTTTGCCCGCACTTCACCCCCCTGAATTCCCTCACCCCGCTTTGGCGGGGGTTTTGTTTTATGCCGACATCATCACACAAAAAAACCGAGCGACCATGAGCACTGAATCCCACCGTCTTTACAGCCAGTTACCCGCCATCGACCGCCTGCTGCGCGATCCCGCTATCGAACCCCTGGTGGCCCGGCATGGCCAGACGCTGATTGGCGACCTGCTGCGCGAGCTGCAGTTGCAGGCGCGTGAGACGATCAAGCTGCAGCAGCGGTTGCCCGACTGGTGCAGCGACTGGTCGCAGGCGCTCAGCGCCGGATTGGCGCAACGGCAGCGTTCGGCGCTGACGCCGGTCTTCAATCTGAGCGGTACCGTGCTGCACACCAACCTTGGCCGCGCCCTGTTGGCGCAACCGGCTATCGAAGCGGTAACGCACTCGATGGGGGCGGCGGTGACGCTGGAATACGATCTGGACGGCGCCGGGCGCGGGCATCGCGACCGCGCCGTGGCGGATTTACTGTGCCGACTGACCGGCGCGGAAGATGCCTGCATCGTCAATAACAATGCGGCGGCCGTGTTGCTGATGCTGGCGGCGATTGCGCCCGGCAAGGACGTGGTGGTGTCGCGCGGTGAGCTGGTGGAGATCGGCGGCGCGTTCCGCATCCCCGACGTGATGCGCCAGGCGGGCTGCCGGCTGGTTGAAGTCGGTACCACCAACCGCACCCACCTGAAAGATTACCGCAATGCCATCAACGAACAGACCGGGTTGCTGATGAAGGTGCATACCAGCAACTACAGCATTCAGGGCTTTACCGCTGCGGTGGATGAAGCCGAACTGGCGCAGCTCGGCGCCGAATATGGCGTGCCGACCGTCACCGATCTGGGCAGCGGCTCGCTGATTGATATGGCGCAGTACGGCCTGCCGGCCGAGCCGATGCCGCAGCGGCTGCTGGCCGCCGGGGTGGATCTGGTGACTTTCTCCGGCGACAAGCTGCTGGGTGGCCCGCAGGCCGGGATTATCGTCGGCAAAAAGGCGCTGATCGCCCGGTTGCAACAGCATCCGCTTAAACGCGCGCTGCGTGTCGGCAAGCTGACGCTGGCGGCGTTGGAAGCTACGCTGCGCCTCTATCAACAGCCTGAGTTGTTGGCGGAGCGACTGCCGACGCTGCGGCTGCTGATCCGCCCGCAGCAGGCGATGCAGGCCGCAGCCGAACGCTTGCTGCACGCGCTGGAACCGCAGTTTGGCGAACGCTTCCAACTGCGCGCCGAGCCGTGCTGGTCGCAGATTGGCAGCGGCTCGCTGCCGGTGGACAGGTTACCCAGCTACGCATTGACCTTTACGCCGCTCGACGGCCGTGGGGCGACGCTGGAAGCGCTGGCAGAACGCTGGCGCCGCCTGCCGCAGCCGGTGATCGGCCGAATTAACGACGGCCGGCTGTGGCTGGATCTGCGCTGCCTGGAGCAGGAACAGGCGCTGATTGAGGCGTTAAACGCATGATTATCGCCACCGCCGGCCATGTCGATCATGGCAAAACCACCCTGTTGCAGGCGATCTCCGGGATCAACGCCGATCGCCTGCCGGAAGAAAAACGCCGTGGCATGACCATCGATCTGGGCTATGCCTACTGGCCGCAGCCCGACGGCCGGGTGCTGGGTTTTATCGACGTGCCCGGCCATGAAAAATTCCTCGCCAATATGCTGGCGGGCATCGGCGGTATCGATCATGCGCTGCTGGTGGTGGCCTGTGACGACGGTGTGATGGCGCAAACCCGTGAGCACCTGGCGATCCTGCGGCTGAGCGGGCGTCCGGCGCTCACGGTGGCATTGACCAAGGCCGATCGGGTGGACGAAGCGCGGGTTGACGAGGTGCGGCGGCAGGTTGGCGATGAACTGGCGCGGCAGGGCTGGCCCGATGCGCCGCAGTTTGTCACCGCTGCGGTGCGGGATCGGGGGATTGACGCGCTGCGTGCGCATCTGCTGGCGTTACGGCCTGATGAACATGCGCTGTCGCGCCGTTTCCGGTTGGCGGTAGACCGCGCCTTCAGCGTGAAAGGGGCAGGTTTGGTGGTAACAGGCACCGCGCTGGGTGGGCAGGTGGCGGTAGGGGATACGCTGTGGCTGACCGGTGCGGACGCCCCGGTGCGGGTACGCGGTCTGCACGCGCAGAATCAACAGGTTGAGCAAGCGCAGGCCGGGCAGCGCATCGCACTGAATATCAGCGGTGACGTCAGCAAAGAGCTGGTGGCTCGCGGTGACTGGCTGTTGGCGAAAAAACCGTTGCAGGCGGCAGAACGCATTCTGGTGGCGCTGGATGCCGACCAGCCGATAAAGCATTGGCAACCGCTGCATCTGCATCATGCCGCCAGCCATATCACCGGCCGGATTGCGTTATTGAATGAACACCTGGCGGAACTGATCCTCGATCGCCCGTTGTGGCTGGCGGACAACGATCGTTTGGTGCTGCGCGATATCGGCGCGCGTCAGACCCTGGGCGGCGCACGGGTGCTGAGTTTGACGACGCCGAAACGCGGTAAACGCCAGCCGGACTACCTTGCCTGGTTGGCGGCATTGGCGCAGGCCGGCGACGATCGTCAGGCGCTGGCGCTGCACCTGCCCAACGGGCCGCTGGATCTGGCGATGTTCGCCTGGGCGCGGCAACTGACCGAAGGCGGTCTGGCCGAGCTGTTGGCGGACCATGAATTGCTGATTGCCGGCGAGTGGGCGCTGGCGCAGGATAACGTGCGGCAGAGCGAACAGCGCTTGCTGCAAGTCCTGTTCGAGTACCACCACCAGCATGCCGATCAGCTTGGGTTGGGAAGAGCGCGCCTGCGGCGCATGGCATTGCCTTCGTTGCCTGAAACGCTGGTATTTATGATGATCGATCGGTTGCTGGCCGCCGGCAGCGTGCGCAATACGCGCGGCTGGCTGCACTTGCCGGAGCATGGCCTGGCGTTCAGCGCTGAAGAACAGATTCTGTGGCGCCGTATTGAGCCGCTGTTCGGTGACGAAGCTTGGTGGGTGCGCGATTTGGCCGCCGAATTGGGCGAGGAAGAGGCCGTCGTGCGGACGACGCTGCGTAAAGCGGCGCAGTTGGGGCACATCACGGCGGTGGTGGTGGACCGTTATTATCTCAGCCGGCGTATCGAACAGTTCGCCGCACTGATCCGGGAGCTGGATGCAACGCAGGGCAGCACCAACGCCGCGGATTTCCGCGACAGGCTCGGCGTCGGCCGCAAACTGGCGATTCAGGTGCTGGAATTTTTCGATCGCAGCGGCTTTACCCGCCGCAAGGGCAACCAGCACCTGCTGCGCGATGGCGGGCTGTTTGGCCGTTGATGGTGATACGCTAAAGCGGGGCGTTAGACTAATGCTTGTCAGTTAAGTCTGACTGGCATTTTTTATCCAATCTCTGTGCGCTCCGTGCAGGAGGAATTGCCGTAAATATCCCGCATTTCTCTGCTACCGCCATGAACGGCAATTGGAGGGGCCGAAGGCGCGGCCCCTCCACCCGCGCCCTCGCTTAACACCGTCTGTCCGCTACGCGGATACCCTCGCTGCACCTGCGTTGTCGGGCGGGTCGGCTACGACAAACGTCCCTGTTTGTCTCGCCTCAACCGGCCTTCCCTGGCCGGGTTGCCCCTGACAACGCCGTCTTGCTCGGCAGCCGGTGATGCGCGCCAGGGTCAACACCCGAATCGGCTGCCACCGGGCAACGTTGGATATTGCGTTATGAAAGACAGTGAAAATGATGAGATGAGCAGGGTGTTGGGCGCCCTTGAAGACGCCGAACGCAGGAGCGGCGCATAGGTGAAACCGCCATGGACGGCGGTTTCAGGCGAGACAGGCAGGGACGCCTGTCGTAGCCGGCCGTGATGCGCTGTGACGGAGGGAGGGGCGTTGGCGTAGCCAACCGTCTGACAGGGCAAAGGCGCGGGTTGCAAGGGGCCGCGCCTACGGCCCATTGCTCGGTCGAGACGAGTGAGCTTCATGGTGCATTTCACCTTTATCGACCGAAAACTTCACCACACCATCAGAAAAACGCTAACTGACAAGCATTAGGGCGTTAGCCCCGTTTGTCGTTACAGCGCTTCGTTAGGCGCAGGCGTTGCGTCTCCGCTGCGGCGTTTGCCGAGGAACAGCGCCACCAGCGCCAGCCAGCACAGGCCGCTGATCAGGTTAAACAGGTTGAACAACCCGCTGCCGCCCCAGACATAGGCCACTTTCGCCAGCTCGATGCCGACGGTAAACACCAGCATGCTCAACATGCCCATGGTGGCGGAGACCGTCCCTTTGCTGACGGAGCTCGAGAACAGCGTCAGGCGGTACAGCCCGGCGTTGGCCAGCCCGATACCGAAGGCGTACAGGCTCAGCCCGGCGGTCATCCACAGATAGGCGTGGCTGGAGAACAGCGTAGCCAGCGCCGCGACCAACAGCCCCAGCATCATGGGTAGCGCGCCCAGCTTGATCAGGCGTTCTACGCTGTTTTTGCCGGTCAGGCGCGCCAGCGTCAGGTTGCCGAGGATCAGCGCACCGAACACCGGGATCTGCAACAGGCCGTAATCCAGCGTCGACAGCGATTCGCCGCTGATCAGGATCACCGGCGACTGGGCAATCCAGGCCAGCAACGGCAGGCTGGCGAAGCCGATGGCCAGCGCGCCGCAGACAAAGCGGCGGTTGGCCAGCACCTGGCGATAGTCGCGCCACAGGTTGGCGGCCGAGAATTTATCGCCCTGCAGCGAGGCGGTTTCCGGCATCGCCTTCCACAGGCCGTAAAAGGCAATCGCCGCCAGCGCCGCGAACAGCACGAACATGCTCTGCCACGGCGCGACGTGGATCAGCGCAGCCCCGGCCAGCGGCCCGAGCAGCGGGGCAATCAGCGCCACGTTGGCCATCAGCGCGGTGATTTTTATGCACACCGATTCCTCGAAGGATTCCTGTATCGTGGCGTAGCCGACCGCGCCGATAAAGCACAGGCCAATGCCCTGCAGGAAACGCATAAAGATAAACTGCTCAATGTTGGTCACCAGCAAAATGGCCAGACAGGCGACGATAAAGAACGCCACGCCGGCCAGCATCACCGGGCGGCGGCCACGTCGGTCCGACAGCGGGCCGAGCAGCCATTGCAAGAAAATGCCGCCGGCCAGATAGGCGGTCATGGATGTCGGCACCCACTCTTCGCCGGCGTTGAACTCCGCCACCACCGCCAGCATACCGGGCTGGATCATATCGTTGGCGATATAGGTGGCAAATTCGAACAGCACCAGACAAAGAGGGAATAAAAGCGCCTGTCGGCCCAAGCGTGCCGCAGGTGGTAATGTCGTTTTCATATTTATAGTACTGATAGTGAAGAAGAAAAAAGGAACTGCCAGGGCGGGAAGCGCAAACTGAGCGAGTTATGGCGGCTATTTTGCCGCCAATTGTTCACCTTAGCAACGATAAGGTGTTGTTTCAGCACATTCTGATATTTCGCTTTTGGGTTGTCGCCGCGTCCCGCGCTCTATACCCTAAATAATTGGCGTTGCATCCAGGCGGCAAGCACGCTCATCCTCAGGAGCTTAGTAAACTAAGTGACTGGGGTGTGCGGGTGCGGCCAACACAGATGCAGCTTCAAGTATGACGGGTATATAACCTCTTATTAACATAAAAATATGACACAACGTCGGGCACCGTTTTGAGCACTAAAATTGGCTGGATAGATAACCTGCGCGCGGTGGCGTGCATGATGGTGGTGATGATCCACGCCACCACCTATTACGTCACCAACGGCATGGCGGTGGGGGAACATAACTGGGACATCGCCAACGTGCTGAACGGCATGTCGCGCGTTTCGGTGCCGCTGTTTTTCATGATTTCCGGCTATCTGTTTTTCGGCGAGAAAAGCGCCGGCAAAAAACATTTCATCCGTATCGGCTGCTGCATCCTGTTCTACAGCCTCATTGCGCTGGTCTATATCGCGGCCTTCACCAAAATCGGCTTCTGGCCGTCGCTGCGCGGCATGCTGCAAAAACCGGTGTTTTATCACCTGTGGTTCTTCTATGCGATTGCGGTGATTTACCTGCTCTCGCCGCTGATCAGCGTCAAACCGGTCTCGCGCCGTTATCTGGCCGGGGTGTTGGTGATCCTGGCGGTGATCGCCAACCCCAATACCGGTGCGGTGACCGTCGGCAACGCTCACCTGCTGCCGGTCAATCTGTATATCTACGGCGATACCTTCTATTACCTGCTGTATGCGCTGGCCGGGCGGGCGATTGGCATGATGGACACCGGGCGGCGCGGCATCAGCTGGCTGGCGGCGCTGGGTTTTGCACTCAGCGTGGCGCTGATTGTTCGCGGCACCAAAAGCCAGATGTTCATCAACGGCAGCTTTGCCGATACCTTTTACATCTACTGCGGCCCGCTGGTGTTTATCGCGGCGGTGTCGCTGCTGGTGTGGTTTAAAAACTGCCTGCCTGATCCGATCGGCTGGCTGGGCATTTTTTCCCGCCATTCGCTGGCGATCTACGGTTTTCACGCCATTATCGTCAACTTTATGCGCAACCGGCATCTTGAGCTCAGCGCTTATCCGCTGCTGGATATCTTCTGGGTATTCGGTGTGGCGCTGGCGCTCAGCCTGCTGCTGTCGATGGGGCTACAGAAGCTGGATGTTCGAAGGCTGGTGTCATAGCGGGTTTTGCCCGCGCTGTTGCGCACGCCGCAGCTGGCGGCCGGACGAAAACCCTGCCGCCAGCGCCGCTTTCTCAAGCCCGTAGCCTTGTTGCAGCCGCTGTTGCGCCACGGCCAGCCGCAGCTGTTCATGATATTCCCGCACGCTGATGCCGATATGGCTGCGGAACAGCCGCGCCAGATGGCGGCTGCTGACGTGGGCTTTTTCCGCCACCTGCGGCACTGACCATTCGGCCTCAGGTTCGGCGGCCATCACGTCCTGGGCGCGGTGGACCGCCGGGTGCAGATGATTGCGGTAGCGCAGCCACGGCGAAAGCTGCGGGTCGTCGCCGGAACGGCGGAAATACACCACCATTTCGCGGGCGACTTCCGTCGCCCGGTTTGCGCCGCAGTGGCGGTTGATCAGGTGCAGCGCCAGATCGATACCGGCGGTAATGCCGGCGCTGGTGTAGACGCTGCGGTCTTCGACAAAAATGCGGTTTTCTTTCACCAGCGCCGCCGG
The DNA here is from genome assembly GCF_036352655.1 of Serratia sp. C2(1). Classification (NCBI taxonomy): domain Bacteria; kingdom Pseudomonadati; phylum Pseudomonadota; class Gammaproteobacteria; order Enterobacterales; family Yersiniaceae; genus Serratia; species Serratia sp. C2(1). Next base: position 106,433 of record NZ_JAZFBA010000005.1, read on the forward strand.
TGCCTGCAGGCGCATGCGTTCGAGCACGTCATGGTGAGTGGTGCACTGGTAGCCGTCGAGCAAGCCGGCCTGCGCCGCCAGCAGCGCGCCGGAACACACGCAGACCAGCGTGATGCGCCGGCTTTGCAGATCGGGTTGCAGCGCCGCCAGCCAGCGGCGAGCCTGCTCGGCTTGCGGATTGGCAAAGTAGCGCGCCGAATCGCTGACCCCCGGCACCACCAAAATCGCGTCGTCTTCCAGCCTGGCGGGCAGCGGTTCCAGCCGGCTCAGCGTCATGCCGATGGAGCAGGTTACCTGCGGCTCCGGGCCGATGTAATGCAGGCTGAACGTTCCGGCCAGGCGCAGGGTTTCGGCCGGGCCGCTGACGTCCAGCGACAGCACCTGGGGCAGCATCAGAAAGTAGACGGCCTGCGGCATTATGACTCCTGTGACAGTTGCGCCAGCACCTCATCCACGCTGGCGAGCTGGGCGAAACGGTCGACCAGCACCGTCTCAGTATGCCGCTTGAGCTGTTCGGTGGTAAAGATCTGGCCGTCGGGGTGTTGCATCGGGAACGTCAGGGTCGCCTCGGTGACGAAGGTTACCCGATAGCCGAGATCGCTTGCCACGCGGGTGGTGGTTTCGCAGCACTGCTCGGTACGAATGCCGGAGATAATCAGGTGATTGATCTCCCGTTCACGTAGCCAGGCATCCAACCCGGATTCGGTCAGCGCATTGTGCACATGCTTGTGTACGGTTACGTCCGCCTGGTGGCTGAGGAACGGCAGGCGCTGCACAAAGCCGGATGCCAGCGAGAAGGGCCCCTGCGGGGAAACGTGTAACACGTCGACCAGCGCCACGCCCTGCCGGCGGCAGCCTGCAATTAATCTTGTGAGCGCCTGCTGGAAAGCGGGCAGATCGTCTTCTTGCCAGAAAGGGCGATGCTGGAAGGATTGCTGAACATCAATGATCAATAATGCGCTGTGTGACATTTTCGGCCTCCGCCTGTGGGGTATGACGCCATACTGCGCCGTTATCCTGCAGGGAAGAAGGCCAAAAACGGCCATCATGATGGCATCAGCGGACCAGCATCAGGCTTTGCCGACCTGGCCGGCGACCAGACGCCCCCGATGGAAGGTGGCGCTGCGTGCGGGCAGGCGGGCCACCGCCTCGGCGGAGCAACTGGCGTCGATCAACACGAACTCCGCGCTGTCACCGGCGTTGGGCCACGCGCGTTGGCCTTTGTCGTTCAGCGGCAGTACGCCGCCGGTGGAAATGGACAGGGCGCGCGACAGATGGAACTCATCCGAACCACGATACAGCTGGGCGTAGAGATTGGCTTTTTCCAGAATGTCGCCGGTACCGAACGGCGACCAATGATCGATCACGCTGTCGGTTCCGGTCATCACAAATACCCCTTTTTCACTGAGCTGCGGCAGCGGCATCATCAGCCCGCCGATCGGCACCGTGGAGGCGATGGTGATTTGCTGCGCCGCCAGGCGGGTGGCGGTTTCCGCCAGCTCATTCGGGTTCAGCGAGGTCAGGGCGAACGCGTGGCTGATGGTGACTTTACCGCGCAGCGCCGGGTTGTTTTCGACGGTGGCGAGCATGTAGTTAATTGCCGCTACCCCGGCCGGGCTGGTTTCATGCAGGTGAATGTCGACGCCTTTACCGGTGTCGAGCGCAATCTGGAACATCGCGTCCAGCGACGCCTCCATCGCACCGTCGACGTTGGTCGGATCCAGCCCGCCGACGTATTGCACGCCCATTTGCATAGCTTCGCGCATCAAGCCGTCGACCTTAGAATGCAACAGACCGTGCTGCGGGAAGGCGACGATTTCGCAGCTGAAATCGGCCCGGTGATTTTCCAGCGCGCGTTGCAGGTGCTCCAGGCTTTTCAGCCCGCTGACCGGATCGATATTGCAGTGGCTGCGCGCCACGGTGCTGCCTTTGGATTGCAACAGGGCGATCAGGTTTTCCGCGCGCTGCTGCGAGGTCGGCAGCAGCTTGGGGATCAGCGTTTGTTCCAGCGCGATCATGTCCATGATGGTTTTGCCCTGACGTGGGCGCGGCGCCTGCCACGGGCCGCTGTAGAAGGTTTTGTCCAAATGGATGTGCATGTCGCGAAACGCCGGCAGCAGCAACTGGCCCTGGGCCTGATAGCGCGGCACGCCGGCGATCGGCGCTGCATCCGCCGGGTGGATGGCGGCAATGTTGCCGTCTTTGATTTCCAACTGGTAGAGCGCGGTGCGGGTGCCGATCACCGTATCGCCATCGTATTCGAAACCCTCCTCCAGCCGCACGTCGCTCAGCACGTAGTGATTGTCGGTCAGGGTCATGGGTTTGGCCTCCGGCGCACAGTGGCCGCCAGCCTGCGGTGCGGCCTGCGCCACGCCGCCGGTCAGCCCGATCACCGCGCAGGCGGTGGTTAGCTTGCCGGTTTGGCTGAGGAAAGCTCTGCGGCTTTGTTGTTGGGTTTTTTCCACGTTCAGTTCCTTAATCCAGAGGTGAGGTGCGTCAAAAAACATCCACCAATTTAGGAGAGGAACCCGCAGGTTGGCAGCGACATTTACCACTGGCGACTATTCGATTTGGTAATAATGCGGGGCAGGTTTACTGCCCCCAGGGCCTCACATCAGCGGCAACAAACAGCTATACAGCTCGCGGAAGGTGCTGCGGCGCGCGGCGTAGTGCCGATGGCGCTCGGCATCCGGTTCGTGCAGCTGTTCCCGCGGCAATTCGGGCAGCAGGTCGCTCAGCGGGCGCTGCGGATTCAGGGCGATCTGCGCCAGGCGCGCTGCCCCCAGCGCCGGGCCGACGTCGCCGCCGGTGCGGTATTCCAGCCGTTGGCCGCTGATATCCGCCAGCATCTGCCGCCAGAACGGGCTGCGTGCGCCGCCGCCGATCAAGGTGATGCTCGAAGGCTGCAGGCCGCTGGCGTGCAGCACGTCCATGCCGTCCGCCAGGGCAAAACCGACGCCTTCCAGCACCGCGCGCGCCAGATCGTTCGGCCCGTGCTGGTGGGTGAGGCCCCAGAACGCTCCTTTGGCGGTGGGATTGTTGTGCGGCGTGCGTTCGCCGGAAAGGTAAGGCAGAAACCACAGCGGGGCTTCCGCCGGGGGAGCCTGTTCGACGTTGCGCAGCAGGGTGGCGACGCTGTCGACATTGGTCAGCTTGCAGACCCAGTCCAGGCAGGAGGCGGCGCTGAGCGTCACCGACATCAGGTGCCAGGTGTCGGGCAGCGCATGGCAGAAACTGTGCACCGCGCTGGCCGGGTTGCTGAGAAAGCCGTCGCTGACCGCAAAGTAAACGCCCGAGGTGCCGAGCGACAGCATGGCTTGCCCGGCCTGATACAGCCCAACGCCGATCGCCCCGGCGGCATTGTCGCCGCCGCCGGCCACCACCGGCACCGGCGGCATGCCCCAGCGCCTGGCCAGCTCGGTGTGGGTCTGACCGGTGATTTGATTGCCTTCGAACAGCTGCGGCATGTGGCGGCGCGACAGGCCGCAGGCGGCCAGCATCTCGTCGCTCCAGTCGCGCAGCGCTACGTTCAGCCACCCGGTGCCTGCGGCGTCCGACATATCGCTTGCGAACTCGCCGGTCATGCACCAGCGCAGATAATCTTTGGGTAACAGCACCTTATCGATCTGGCTGAACAGGTGCGGTTCATGCTGTTGCACCCACAGCAGCTTGGGGGCGGTAAAGCCGGGCATCATCAGGTTGCCGGTAATGTGCCGCGATTGCGGCACCGCCCGCTCCAGCGCCTGGCACTGCGCGGCGCTTCTGCCGTCGTTCCACAAGATGGCCGGGCGCAGCACCTGTTGGCGGTCATCCAGCAGCGTGGCGCCGTGCATCTGGCCGCTGAGGCCAATGGCCTTCACCTGTTGCAGACTGTGCTGCTTGCCCAGCGCCAGCATGGCGCGATCGGTGGCGTGCCACCAGTCCTGCGGCGCCTGTTCTGACCACAAGGGATGGGGGCGGGAGATGGGCAGCGGTTCACTCTGGCTGGCAAGCAGTTGGCCCTGCTCATCGAGCAAAATGATTTTTACGCCGGAGGTGCCGAGATCGATGCCGATGTACATGATTGAGATCCTTTAAAACGCGGCGGACGGTGCGCCGCGCGGGTATGCCCTTCATTCTTCAAGCTGCATCTGTGTTGGCTACCTGCGCCCACCCCTGTCACGTACTGGCTGTACGCTCCCGGGGATGCGCTTCGTTGCCGCCATGATGCAACTCGAATTATTTTGGGCATAGTTAGCCGAACAGGTAGCGGTTCATCAGGTTCTCAAGCTGTTCCTGACGGCCGCTGGCGTGCTGCGGCGCCAGTGCATGTTGTTCAGCGTACTGCGCCAGGGCTTCCAGCGACAGTTTGCCCTGCAAAATTTGCTGGCCCAGCTCACCGTTCCAGCCGGCGTAACGTCGGGCGACCTGCTGAGGAAGTTGGCCGTCGGCCGTCATCCTGGCCGCCACTTTCAGTGCCAGCGCCATCGTGTCCATCGCACCGATATGGCCGTAGAACAGATCGTATTTGTCGGTGCTTTGGCGGCGGACCTTGGCGTCGAAGTTCAGGCCACCGGTGGTGAAACCGCCGGCCTTGAGGATTTCGAACATCACCAGGGCGTTCTCCTCCACGCTGTTGGGGAACTGGTCGGTATCCCAGCCCAGCTGCGGATCGCCGCGGTTGGCGTCGACCGAGCCGAAGATGCCGAGCGCGATGGCGGTGGCGATTTCATGGTGGAAGGAGTGCCCGGCCAGGGTGGCGTGGTTGGCCTCGATATTGACCTTGATCTCCTTCTCCAGCCCGAACTGCTTCAGGAAGCCGTACACCGTGGCGACATCGTAGTCGTACTGGTGCTTGGTGGGTTCCTGCGGTTTGGGTTCGATCAACAGCGTGCCCTGGAAACCGGTTTTGTGTTTGTGCTCCACCACCATTTGCATAAAGCGGCCAATCTGCTCGCGCTCCTGGCGCAGATCGGTATTCAGCAGGGTTTCGTAACCTTCGCGTCCGCCCCACAGCACGTAGTTCTCGCCGCCCAGTCGATGAGTGGCGTTCATGGCGGTGAATACCTGCGTGGCTGCCCAACTGAACACTTCCGGATCCGGGCTGGTGGCCGCGCCTGCGCCATAGCGCGGATGGGTAAAGCAGTTGGCGGTGCCCCACAACAGCTTCACGCCGCTGCTTTGCTGCTTTTCCGCCAGCACGTCGGTCATTACCGCAAAGTTATTCAGATACTCTTTCAGCGAAGCGCCTTCCGGCGACACGTCGACGTCGTGGAAGCAATAGTAAGGTACGTTCAGCTTGTGGAAGAATTCGAACGCCACGTCGGCCTTGCGTTTTGCCAGCGCCAGCGCATCGCCCGGTTGCTGCCAGGGGCGATCGAAGGCCCCGACGCCGAACATGTCCGCGCCGTTCCAGCAGAAGGTGTGCCAGTAACAGGCGGCGAAGCGCAGGTGGTCGGCCATGCGTTTGCCGAGCACCAACTCATCGGGATTATAGTGGCGGAAAGCCAGCGGGTTATTGCTGTCGGGGCCTTCGTAGCGAACTTGCTCAAGCTGATCAAAATAGGATTGCATTTTCGACTCCTGGGTAGCGATGCCCGGTTTACGGGATGCATTTATCTTCGGAGTTAGATCCCTGCGGCTCAATTACGTTATTTCACTCTTAAATTCACAGAATTATTAAATGTGCGGCAGATCTCATAATAGGCATTTAAGCGCGTTTCATTTGAATTTTATGGCGCACGACAGTGCTTTTCAGGGTGAAAGCATGACCGCCATCATAAAAATAACATTAAACCAAAAATCATAATTCGCCGGTAAAAATCTGTAATTGCCGAAGAGTAAATAACCGACAACAATCCTTAACCAGTTCGTTTCAATTATTACCCTTACACATTAAATAACAAAGGTATATAAGATGAAATTAAAACCCCTGTTCCTTTCGGTCTGTGCGCTGCTGGCGCTGGCCAGCCAACCTGCACTGAGCAAAGAAATCAAAATCGGCATGGCGATCGACGATCTGCGCCTGGAGCGCTGGCAAAAAGACCGCGATATTTTCGTCGGCAAAGCCAAGGCATTGGGGGCGGACGTTTTCGTGCAATCGGCCAACGGCAATGAAGAAACCCAGATGGCGCAGATAGAAAACATGATCAACCGCGGCGTCGACGTGTTGGTGATCATTCCTTATAACGGCCAGGTGCTGAGCAACGTCATCAGCGAGGCCAAACGGGAAGGCATTAAGGTATTGGCCTACGATCGCATGATCAATAACGCCGATATCGATTTCTATATCTCCTTCGATAACGAAAAGGTCGGTGAACTGCAGGCGCAAAGCCTGGTGCAGCGGGTGCCGCAGGGGAATTATTTCCTGATGGGCGGTTCACCGGTGGATAACAACGCCAAACTGTTCCGTCAGGGCCAGATGAAGGTGCTGCAACCCTTGATCGACAGTGGGAAAATCAAGGTGGTGGGCGATCAGTGGGTTGATGGCTGGCTGCCGGAAAACGCATTGAAAATCATGGAAAATGCGCTGACCGCCAACAGCAATCATATCGACGCCGTGGTGGCCTCCAACGACGCGACCGCCGGCGGGGCGATCCAGGCGCTGGCTGCACAGGGATTGGCGGGCAAGGTGGGCATTACCGGTCAGGACGCCGATCTGGCGGCGGTGAAGCGCATCATGGCCGGCACCCAGACCATGACGGTCTACAAGCCGATCAGCAAGCTGGCCGATGAGGCGGCGAGCATTGCCGTGCAACTGGGCAAGGGCGAAAACCCCAAATCCAACGCGACCCTGAATAACGGCGTCAAACCGGTGCCGGCCTGGTTATTGACGCCGATCCCGGTGGATAAATCAAATATCGACAGCACTATTATTGCCGACGGTTTCCATAAAAAAGCCGATCTTAATTAATGCCGATATCCGGTGACGCGGAGGGAATAATGCCCTGCCTATTGGAAATGAAAAATATCACCATGCAATTCGGCGCAGTCAAGGCCGTGGATAATGTCAGCCTGCAACTGGAGGCCGGCCAGGTATTATCCTTATGCGGTGAAAACGGGTCGGGAAAATCCACGCTGATGAAAGTGCTGTGCGGAATATATCCGCACGGCAGTTATCAGGGCGATATTTATTTTTCCGACGATGTGTTGGCGGCAAAAAATATCCGCGACACCGAGAAAAAAGGCATTGCCATCATTCATCAGGAATTGGCGTTGGTGAAGCAGATGACGGTGCTGGAAAACATGTTTCTCGGCAACGAACAGTGTCGCCGTGGGGTGATGGATTACGACGCCATGTACCTGCGCTGCCGGCGCATGCTGGCGCAGGTCAAGCTGGAGGTGGATCCCAATACCCGCGTCGGCGAGTTGGGGTTGGGGCAGCAGCAACTGGTGGAGATCGCCAAGGCGCTCAACAAGCAGGTACGGCTGCTGGTGCTGGATGAACCGACGGCGTCGCTGACCGAAAGCGAAACTGCCACGCTGTTGGCGATCATTCAGGATCTGCGCGATCACGGCATCGCCTGCATTTACATTTCGCACAAGCTGAACGAGGTGAAGGCGATCTCGGATCTGATCTGCGTGATCCGCGACGGCAAGCCTATCGGCACGCGGCCGGCGGCGGAGATGAGCGAAAAAGACATTATCGCCATGATGGTGGGGCGCGAACTGACCGAGCTGTATCCGCAGCAGGAACATACGATCGGCGACGTGATTTTGCAGGTGGATAACCTGACCGCCTGGCACCCGGTGAACCGCCACGTCCGCCGGGTGGATGAGGTGTCGTTCAGCCTGCGGCGCGGCGAAATTCTTGGCGTCGCCGGGTTGGTCGGCTCCGGCCGTACCGAGACCATGCAGTGCCTGTTCGGCGTCTATGCCGGCCGCTGGCAGGGCAGCATCCGCATTAACGGCCAGCCGGCCGTGATCGACAATTGCCGACAGGCGATGCGCCACGGCATCGCCATGGTGCCGGAAGACCGCAAGCGCGACGGCATTGTGCCGGTGATGGGCGTCGGGGCGAATATGACGCTGGCGGCGCTGAGCGATTTCAGCGGCGCATTGACGGTGATCGACGACGCGCAGGAGCAGGCGACCATTCGCCAGTCGCTGGCGCAGCTGAAGGTGAAAACGTCGTCGCCCGAGCTGGCGATCGCCAGGCTGAGCGGCGGTAACCAGCAGAAGGCGATTTTGGCCAAATGCCTGTTGCTGAAGCCGAAAATCCTCATTCTGGATGAGCCGACCCGCGGTATCGATATCGGCGCAAAACAGGAAATCTATAAATTGATCAATCAGCTGGTACAGCAGGGTATCGCGGTGATCGTGGTGTCTTCGGAACTGCCGGAAGTGCTGGGCCTCAGTGACCGCGTGTTGGTGATGCATCAGGGGCGTATCAAGGCGTCGCTGGAGAACCGGGGGTTGACTCAGGAACAGGTGATGGAAGCCGCATTGAGGAGTGAAACCGATGTCGAAAAGCACGCAGTCTGACGCGATAGCGCAGGAAATTACCGAGAAAAAGCCCATCCTGAAGCTGAAATCCATCAATTTTCAGGTGCTGGTGATGCTGGCGGCGATCGCCGTCATTATGCTGTTCTTTACCTTTACCACCGAGGGTGCCTATCTCAGCGCGCGCAATGTCTCCAACCTGCTGCGCCAGACGGCGATTACCGGCATTTTGGCGGTGGGCATGGTGTTCGTGATTATTTCGGCGGAGATCGACTTGTCGGTCGGTTCCATGATGGGGCTATTGGGCGGCGCGGCGGCGATTTTTGACGTCTGGCTCGGCTGGCCGCTGCCGCTGACCATTGTGGTTACACTGCTGGCCGGCTTGCTGCTGGGCGCCTGGAACGGCTGGTGGGTGGCGTACCGCAAGGTGCCGTCGTTTATCGTCACGCTGGCGGGCATGCTGGCCTTTCGCGGCATTCTGATCGGCATCACCAACGGCACCACGGTAGCGCCGACCAGCGGCGCCATGTCGCAGATCGGCCAGAGCTATCTGCCGAGCGGCGTGGGTTTTGGCATCGGCGCCGTCGGGCTGATGCTGTTCGTCGCCTGGCAATGGCGGCGACGCAGCCGACGCGCGCAGCTCGGGCTGCCGGTGGCCGCGGCGACCGGCGATGTGGTCCGGCAAAGTATCCTGGCGGTGGTGGTGCTGGGGGCCATTTATCTGCTCAATGATTACCGTGGCGTACCTACGCCGGTACTGATCCTCACCGCGCTGATGCTGGCGGGGATATTCATGGCTACCCGCACCGCTTTTGGCCGCCGGATTTATGCCATTGGCGGCAATATCGATGCCGCGCGCCTGTCGGGGGTCAACGTCGAACGCACCAAGCTGGCGGTGTTCGCCATCAATGGCCTGATGGTGGCGATTGCCGGGTTGATCCTCAGTTCGCGGCTGGGCGCCGGCTCGCCGTCGGCGGGCAATATCGCCGAGCTGGATGCCATCGCCGCCTGCGTGATTGGCGGCACCAGCCTGGCCGGCGGCATCGGCAGCGTAGCCGGCGCGGTGATGGGGGCGTTTATCATGGCGTCGCTGGATAACGGCATGAGCATGCTGGACGTGCCGACCTTCTGGCAGTACATCGTCAAGGGCGCGATCCTGCTGCTGGCGGTGTGGATGGACTCTGCCACCAAGCGCCGGGCATAAGAATATATCCTTCATACTTGAAGCTGCATCTGTGTTGGCTGCACTTACTCACCCGAATCACTTACTTTAGTAAGCTCATCGGGATGAGTTCCTTTGCCGCCTTGATACAACTCCAATTATTTTGGATGTAGCGCTTGAGCTCACAATTATGAGTTGACGCCTGCTGCTCTCGCAGAGGGTTATGTTATCCCAGAGAGCAGTTTATTTATCGGGGATGCCGCATGTTCGCGAAGCGCTTTCGCATTACGTTACTGTTCAACGCCAATAAAGTGTATGACCGCCAGGTGGTCGAGGGCGTCGGCGAGTATTTACAAGCTTCACAGTGTGACTGGGACATCTTTATCGAAGAGGATTTTCGCTGCCGTATCGACAACATCAAGGACTGGCTGGGCGATGGGGTGATCGCCGATTACGACGATCGCGAGATTGAGCGGTTGCTGTATAACGTCAATGTGCCGATCGTCGGCGTTGGCGGCTCCTATCACCGCGAAGAGGATTACCCGCCGGTGCACTATATCGCCACCGATAATCAGGCGCTGGTGGAGGCGGCGTTTATGCACCTGAAGGAGAAAGGGGTCAATCGCTTTGCCTTTTACGGCCTGCCGGCGGAAGGCGGAAAACGCTGGGCGCAGGAGCGCGAACAGGCTTTCCGCCAGCGGGTGGCGGCGGAGCAATATCAGGGCGTGGTGTATCAGGGCATGGCTACCGCGCCGGAGAACTGGCAGTACGCGCAGAACCGGTTGGCGGACTGGGTGCAGACCCTGCCGCAGCAGACCGGCATCATCGCCGTGACCGACGCGCGGGCGCGCCATTTGCTGCAGGTGTGCGAGCACCTGGATATCGCGGTGCCGGAGAAACTCTGCGTGATCGGCATCGATAACGAAGAGCTGACGCGCTACCTGTCGCGGGTGGCGCTGTCATCGGTGGCGCAGGGCACTCGCCAGATGGGTTACCGCGCCGCCAAGCTGCTGCATCAACTGCTGGACCGCCGCGAACTGCCGCTGCAACGCATCCTGGTGCCGCCGGTGAAGGTGATTGAACGCCGCTCCACCGATTTCCGCTCGCTGCGCGATCCGGCGGTGATTCAGGCCATGCATTACATCCGTCATCACGCCTGCAAGGGCATCAAGGTCGAGCAGGTGCTGGATGCGGTCGGCATGTCGCGCTCCAACCTGGAAAAACGCTTCCGGGACGAGACCGGTGAAACCATCCACCATATGATCCATCAGGAAAAGCTGGAGCGCGCCCGTAATCTGCTGACGGCGACCTCGCTGACCATCAACGAGATCTCCCAGATGTGCGGCTACCCGTCGTTGCAATACTTCTATTCGGTGTTCAAAAAAGGCTATGACGCAACGCCCAAAGAGTACCGCGAACGCCACGGTGAAGCCGGGTATTAGTTGCCTTTTTGTAGCCTTAAAGGCTACATTTGTAGCAAATAAAGCTACAAGAAGAAGCGTCATGTACCATCCTCTGCTCGACATCCTGTTCAGCGAATATCGGCGAAAAGTGCTAAGCCTGCTGCTAACTCAGCCGGAGCAAGCGTTTCATGTGCGTGAAATTGCGCGCCGGACCGCAACTCAGGCCGGCACTCTGCATAAAGAGTTGAATAAACTGGCGCAGGGCGGCATTTTGCTCAGGCAGCAACAGGGGAATCAAATTTGTTACAGGGCTAATCCCGACTGCCTGATTTTTACTGAGCTGGCGGCTGTTTTCCGCAAAACCTCCGGGATTGTCGGGTGTTTGCAACAGGCCTTGTCCGGGCTCGATGCCGAGCTTGAGTTGGCCTTTGTTTTTGGCTCAATCGCCAGTGGCAAAGCCAATGCAGACAGCGACATAGATGTTTTGATCGTCGGCGATGTGTCTTTCACGGAGATTATCAAAACTTTTTATCCGCTACAGGAGACGCTGGGCAGGGAAATTAACCCTAAGTTGTACTCTTCAGCAGAATGGCAGTTGGCTTTGGCTGAGGGTTCTGCGTTTATTCAGGACATTATGAATAAACCGCAATTATGGATTTTGGGAGACAAGGATGACATTGGACAATTTGGTCGGCATCGGCCTGGAGGCGATACCGCCTGATTCGGGCGCTATTAGAAAATTACTCTCCGCCGCTGCACGGAATAGACGTGATGCCAGCATTACGCAGCTTAGCAATGAAAGCCGTTTTGACACGGCGTATAAAGCGGTAATGCAAATGGCCAATGCCGCTTTGCAGGCACAAGGCTTTCGGACGTTGACCAGCAAACCAGGCCATCACCAGATTGTGATTCAATCTTTGCCGCTTACGGTGGGGATCCCCCGTGAAACCATGATTTGTCTGGATACTTTGCGAAAACAACGCAACATTGCGGATTATTCAGGTGATTTGGTCACAGATGCGGCGGTGCAGGCTTGTCTGGAACAGGCCGAGGCATTATGGCTGGCGGTCAATGACTGGCTTCGACTCAAACATCCCCAGCTTTTGGAATCATGTCCCTCACACCAACCCGCAGAACGCCCTTAGCCGCTCGGCCAGTGCCGGGGTGGCGGCGGGTGCGCTGTCGCGGTAGTAAAGCGCCAGCTCGAAGCTGCCGATCGGCGGTAACCCTTCGGCGATACCCAGCACCTGGTGGCTCGGCAACCGGCAGCCGGCCGGTAACAGGGTGACGCCCAACCCGGCGGCGGAGGCGGCGGTGAGTGCCGCCAGGCTGGCGCTGCTGTAGCCGATGCGCCAGCGTTTGCCGAGGTTATCCAACGCCTGACACAGCTCTTCGCGGTACAGGCCATTGAGCGGAAACACCGCCAACGGCACCGGGGATTGCTCGATCGCCGGGAAGGCCAGGCTGTCGAGCCACAGCAGCGGTTCCGGCCTGGCGGCGCGCGGCGGCTGGCTGCGGCGCTGTTTGACCAGGATCAGATCCAGCTCTTCACGGGCGTAGGCGCTGTGCAGATCGGCGCTCAGACCGCTGGCGACGTCGAGGCGCAGGTGCGGGTGCGCACGGCTGAATTCCGCCAGCAGCTCGGTGGTCGGCACCGCGAAATCCTCCGGCATCCCCAGCCGCAATACCCCGTCGCGCCAGATACCGGTCAGCGCGTCGTGCGCCTCTTCATTCAGCGCGATAATCCGCCGCGCATAGCTCAATAGCTTGACGCCCTCTTCGGTCAGCAATACCTGATGGGATGAACGTTCAAACAGCGGCTTGCCGAGCATCTCCTCCAGCCGCCGCACTTGCTGGCTGACGGTCGATTGCGACAGGAACACCCGATCCGCGGCGCGGGTGAAGCTGCCGCTGTCGCAGACCGCGACAAAGCTGAGCAATAACTGCGGATTGAACATCGGGTAACGATTCATTTTCCCACTGCCGGCTATTTCATTATTTAATTTCCCAATACTAGCGGCGATGCCTACAGTAACGCAACGCTGTGGCGCACAGGCTGTGACGCTGCACTCTTCATCCCGCAAGACCAGGATTATGCCGTGTTAAATCATTCCGTTTCCTCCGCCACCCCGCGCCGCGGGTTTAACCCGCTGCTGTGGGCGCTGGTGCTGATTGGCCTGAATATGCGGCCCTTGTTGACCTCGATCGGCCCGCTGCTGCCGACGTTACGGCAGGCCACCGGGCTGAGCTTTGGCGGCGCTGCGCTGCTGACCACCCTGCCGGTGCTGATGATGGGGCTGATGGCGCTGGCGGGTGGGGCGATCAACCGCCTGTTCAGCGAACGAACCAGCGTGGTGCTGAGCCTGCTGGCGATCGGCCTCGGTGCCGCCTGGCGCGAACTGGCGCCGGGCAGTGTGCAACTGATGCTGAGCGCGGTGCTGGGCGGGCTGGGGATTGGGGTGATCCAGGCGGTGATGCCCGGGATTATCAAGCATCACTTTCTCAAGCGGATGGCATTGGTGGCCGGGCTGTGGTCGGCGGCGCTGATGGGCGGCGGCGGACTGGGAGCGGCGATAACGCCGTGGCTGATGAGCGCCGGGCATGACTGGCACAGTGCGTTGGCCTGGTGGGGGGCACCGGCGCTGGTGGCGTTGATCGCCTGGTGGCCGGTCAGCCGTGGGTTGGCTCGCCTTGCGCCATCCGGCGCTACTGCCGGTCCAAACCTGTTGTTCAGCCGCCGCGCCTGGTTGCTGGGCGCTTATTTTGGTTTGATCAACGGCGGCTATACCAGCCTGATCGCCTGGCTGCCGCCGTATTACATGCAGCTTGGCTGGCAGCCGCAGGCCAGCGGAACGCTGCTGGCGCTGATGACCTTCGGCCAGGTGATTGGCGCGCTGTTGCTGCCGGCGGTGGCGCGGGCGCAGGATCGTCGGCCGCTGTTATGGTTGGCGCTGGTGATGCAACTGATCGGTTTTATCGGCCTGATTTACCTGCCGGAGACGCTGCCGTGGCTGTGGGTACTGATCGCCGGCCTGGGGCTGGGCGGCGCCTTCCCGCTGTGCCTGGTGCTGGCGCTCGATCATATCCCGCACCCGGCGGAGGCGGGGCGGTTAGTGGCGTTTATGCAGGGCATCGGTTTTCTGCTGGCGGGGGTGACGCCATATCTTTCCGGCCTGCTGCGCGACTACAGCGGCGGCTTTGTGCTGGATTGGCAAATCCATGCGCTGCTGGTGGTGGTGTTAATCGCCATCACCGGGCGTTTTCATCCGCGCAGCTACCGGCAGGCATTCCGCGAATAATATTTCTGTCATTGCTGCTCCCTATAGTGACGTTGCTTTTACCTCGGGGCGATAACAACAATTAGGGAACCATGACATGCACATCACCAAAACCCGTTTGGCGCTGTTGGCTGGCTGTATGGCATTAAGCAGCAACCTGTGGGCCGACGCGCAGCCGGCGCAGGCGATACTGGCCGGGCATGCGCTGCTGCCGGTTAAATCCAGCATCTCCGCGCCACAGGATGCGCCGACCGATTTACGGCAAAGCGGCAAATACACCAGCGGCAAGCGCGTGAGCGAAATGGGCAGCGTGGCGGGCAAATCTGCCGATCGCATGACCGGCATCGGCCTGCCGATCAACGGCCAACCCTTGCAGGGTCATTCCGGCATCAAACATATGCCCGACGGCACCTACTGGGTGCTGACCGACAACGGCTTTGGCAGCAAGGCCAACTCGCCGGACGCCATGCTGTATCTTAATCACTACAAAATCGACTTCAGCACCGGCGCGGTCACGCCGCTGAAGACGGTATTCTTGCACGACCCGGACCAGAAGGTGCCCTTCCATATCATCAATGAAAGCACCGAAAAACGTTACCTGACCGGCAGCGATTTCGACCCGGAAAGCTTCCAGTTCGCCGACAATGCCTTGTGGATCGGCGACGAGTTCGGCCCTTACCTGATCAAGGCCGATCTGAGCGGCAAGGTGCTGGCGGTGTTCGACACCAAGGTGGACGGCAAGGTGGTGAAATCGCCGGACAACCCGACGCTGACCCTGCCGGGCGCACCGGACGGCAAACAGAACTTCCAGGTGGCGCGTTCCAAAGGCTTTGAAGGCATGGCGGCGTCGCCGGACGGCAGCAAACTCTACCCGCTGCTGGAAGGCGCGCTGTGGGACGGCAAGAAGTTTGAAAACGTCGACGGAAAACGCTACCTGCGGGTGCTGGAGTTTGACGTGAAACAGCAGGCATGGACCGGCCGCAGCTGGCAATACGTTCTGGAAGACAACCAGAACGCCATCGGCGATTTCAATATGATCGACGCCACGCATGGCCTGGTGATTGAGCGCGACAACGGCGAAGGCACGCCCGACAAAGCCTGCGCTGCGGGTGCACCGACCGACAACTGCTTCAGCCAGGTGGCGAAGTTCAAACGGGTGTATAAAATCGCCTTCTCGGACGCCAACGTCGGCAAACCGGTGGAAAAGCTGGCGTATATCGATCTGCTGAACATTCAGGACCCGAACAAGCTGGCGCGCAAGCCGCTGAACGACGGCGTGCTGACCTTCCCGTTCTTCACTATCGAGAATGTTGATGTGGTAGACGACAGCCATATTATCGTCGGCAACGACAATAACTTCCCGTTCTCTTCCAGCCGCCAGCCGAACGTGGCGGACGATAACGAATTTATCCTGCTGGACGTGAAAGATTTGCTGAAGCCTTAACCCCGCCGGCCTCCGGTATCGCTGCCGGGGGCCACCGCTATTTCCCTCTTAGCGCCAGGGATAAACTGCGCTATAATCAGCCTCTTGCTTCCGACTCCCGAAGGAAGATCCTCGTCCCCGGTGGGGCGGCCGGACTTCAAATCCGGTCGGGGCCGCCAGCGGTCCTGGGCAGGTTCGACTCCTGTGATCTTCCGCCATTCAATGTCTTTCAAACTCTCCCGCGACCGTACGCTGATACAGGGCTAGGATTGATAAACACCGCCTTCATGCATCTGCAACAGGTGGTTGTTCGCCTGCTCGCTAAGTTCTAACAGGGCAGGGAGCACATGCGCGGCGGCTTTGAGCCAGGCGCTGATTTGTACCTTGCTGCTTGTTGAGCTCTGTTCCCCGTTTTCCAGCGATTCCGCCAGATACAATAAACCATGACATAACCCTTCTGCGGATTCCTGAGCTACGGCGCTGAGATCGCATAACTGGATATCGCTGAGTTTGCAGAATTGCAGGTCGGCAATGAGGTCGCGGAAGAGGGTGATAGAGGATGCGGTGTTTTCAATTGTCGTGTTCATCATGTTTTTTCCGAGATAGTAGTGATTGCTACCATCACGCGAGGTTCCAATCTCGGGTGGTGGCCCAGACAGGTTTGGAACCCCGGCTCTCAGAAAAACCGGTCAACCTTGCGGTTGCCCTGCCTGAGCCACCAAAGAGAGTGTGCACGTAGGCGCTGAAAAAACACAAGGTTTTTCAGTTCTGAGATAATCGGGGGTTCCAATCCCGGCTACGGATTTTGCCGCAGCAAGAAGACTCTATCCCGGCGATAACGCGCAGGAAACAGGCTGGATGGATTTACAGGGATTTGTTGCAGAGATTGGAATCAGGATCGCAAAGTGAGTCGCAGCGCCGCTTAACAGAAGCCGAATGAGAAATGGTATGGCCGGTTTGTGACTGTGGAAAACTGATACCAATAAGTAGCCTGAATACCTCTTGCCCCCGCGAGCAAAATCCATAAAGTTAGCTATCAAATGCGATTCTTGTGATGACCAAATCACGCCTTCGGAGCAGCCCATGACATTGAACGGCGATATCTTTATTCCCACGGTGACCGGCTTTCAGCTACAGGATGCGTTCGCGCCCGTGCTGGCGGCTTTGACCACGGGGTTGCCGCGTCAATTTCCTGAACTGATCCACAGCATTTATCTCTACGGCAGCGTCGCGCGGGGTGAAGCGATACCCGGTGTTTCCGATCTGGACGTTACCCTGTTGTTGGCCCGCCCAGCCGCCGCGGTGGAGTTACAGCATATCGAGCAGTGGCGCCAAAATTTTCAGCAACAGCACGCGATAGTCAGCAAGGTGGATTTTGATATCGGCACGGTTGAACAGGCGCTGAAACCGAGCCATCTCTTTAGCTGGGGCTATTGGCTGAAACACCATTGCCGATGTATTTGGGGCAGCGATCTCTCCTCCGCGTTTCCGCTTTTTCAGCCGGACCGCCGCATTGCGCAGGCGGTAAATGCCGATCTGCGGGCTGTGCTTGAGCAATATTTCCAAAACATCGCAGGCGAGCGAGTGCCCGCAGAGCTGCAGCGGCTTAAACGTGAGGCGGCCAGAAAGCTGGTCAGGGCAACCAATATGCTGCGCGATCCAGACAGCCGGTTTTGGCCGATCGCGTTTAATGATTATGTTGAGCAATTTTTGGCTGTTTATCCTGATAAAACGGCAGAGGTGGAATATCTGCTGGCGCATGCCGCCGGCACGGCTAACGATGCGGCATTTGCCGATAACGCGAGGGACTTTCTCGACTGGCTTGAGCGCCAATAATAGGGAGAGCTGTCTGCCATGCGGGTTTAAAACTGTTACCCATGTGAACGGTTTGCACACGCGTTCGCTCCGCTTTAACGCATTGTTCGCAAAACGTACAAAAACAGTTTGGTTCTACAAGAGTTTCAGACCTTCCAGCGGATTCTCTGATCAAAGATGTTATCTCTGGCAGTGCCTGGCACAGGAGACAAACTCAAATGGACAGCGGTCGGCTAACTACAGATTTGCTGTCTTGGCGAAGATAGGTTTGAAAGAATAGGTTAGTAATGTTAAAGTAACAACCCCGGCCAGCAGCGACTTTTGCATACCCTGTCTGGCCGGAAAATTTTCCCTGGTGTTGGCTATATTGGCTACCTGACCGTAAAGGTCAGGTTTTTTTTACCAGTGCCGAACGAGGTTTATTATATATCGCGGACCACTAAACGTAAGTTGTACTTAAGTCTTGTCCGTGCCTATACTTAAGTACAGGTTCTTTCACTAAAGGGAAAAGCCAAACCACTACGGAGCCTGTATGTTTTCTATCTTCAATAAAAATCAAACGATAACGGAAACACTTCGGGACCATATAGACAGGAAACTGTCTTCGCTCGGCAGCCCTGAATACGCTTACACGGTTGTCAGAAAAAAAAATCCGTCAGATGTGCTTATTATTTCAAGTTACCCCGACGAATGGGTGGATCTCTACCGCGCCAATAATTTCCAGCTCACTGACCCGGTGATACTGACTGCGTTCAAACGCACCTCACCCTTTGCATGGGACGAAAATATCACCCTGATGTCGGATCTGAAGTTCACCAAAATTTTTTCCCTTTCCAAACAGTACAACATCGTTAACGGTTTCACCTTTGTACTGCATGACCATATGAACAACCTGGCGTTG
Source organism: Serratia sp. C2(1) (assembly GCF_036352655.1). NCBI lineage: Bacteria > Pseudomonadati > Pseudomonadota > Gammaproteobacteria > Enterobacterales > Yersiniaceae > Serratia > Serratia sp. C2(1). The sequence continues at coordinate 124,836 of NZ_JAZFBA010000005.1, forward strand.
TTGTCTGTCATCATCGCCAGCAACGGACAAGATGAATTGGAAAAGCGGCTCTCGTCCGATCGTGGGGCCATGCAAATGCTACTGATCGATATTAATGAACAGATGTATCGTCTCGCTGGGGCTGCTTCAGTCAGCAGTCAAAAATATCATGCGGACGCAGACAAACCCATTTTCACCCCACGGGAGAATGAGGTGCTGTATTGGGCCAGCATGGGAAAAACCTATGGAGAGATTGCCGCCATCGCGGGTATTTCCATGAGTACGGTGAAGTTCCACATGGGCAATATTGTGGTTAAACTGGGCGTCAGCAACGCCCGTCAGGCCATCCGGCTGGGCGTTGAGTTGGAACTTATTACACCGGCAGCGACAGAGGCCAGGTGATAACGGACGGTGCTGGACAACCAAGCTCGGTGATGATCCCCGATGCCATCCGGTTTTGATCTTCTGGCCTGGTTGGGAGAAACACCAAGTAAATACGCTCGCGCTCGTTGAGGAATGCTTCTTTAAGTACGCTGATTTGCCACGCTGAGCGCTGCAAGATTCTCAGCATCGCCCGGCTCACGATAGTATGTATGCCGTTGCGTTCATGGTGATGCGCCCAGTTGATCATGGCCAAAAATAGAGCCTGGCTGACAGGATATTGTTCACCAAGCAGTTGTCGCGCTCGAGCCTTGTCGACAAAAAAGCGGCTTGATTCTATTCCTTCGATGGGGATATACACGCTGTCAAAGCAGGTGCGGAATGTATGGGTTATCATGTTGGGCTGGCTTAGTGCGGTAAAGCGCACGCTGCAAATCAACTGTCCTTTGCACAGCCCGAGAATGTAACACGTGCCGGGGCTATCAAACTCATCAAACTCCATGTCGAGGTTGCATGCCACGTCCCATCCCAGCCGGTCACTGAAGGTTTTTTTTCTCAGTCGGTAAAGTTCGTTCGAGTGTGTCACTTTCAGCTCTTCGTAGCTGACATCAAATAGTTCAAGCATTCCATTACCCTTTTATTATTAGCGGTACATATCGCAGTTTTCAAACAACCTGCCAGTATTCTACAAAGATTTTAAGCTTGCATATAAAAACAAGATCATGCTGGGGAATAAAAAGGGACCCAACTGCCGACATTTCCGTCTTACATAATGGAGCCATCCCTGGTCGGAGAAGGAGTGATTTGCATATATCGCTGGTAATGAACATTCAGTCCGGCAATATGAACAGGGATTCTGGTAAGAAGGCTTTACAGATTAATAATTATAGAACTATGCCAAATCAATAAGTCACCAGTCCTGAGCTATTTAAAATTACTCTAAACATACAGTACCAATCTTGTTCCTTAAAATTAGGCCCGATATCAAGTCCGCGAGGCTGCTTGTTGTTTGTCACCTTGCTGAGCCAGCAGAGGGCTGTTTTGGCTTTACCCTGCGGATGGGCAGGTCTCCGCCAATTGCGTCAGCCCCTCGCTTTCCTGCTTGAAGGTCACTTTGCCCTGATCCAGCGTGACCACAAAAATGCTGTCGAAGTCGCTGCCCGGCCATTTGGGTACCTGGTTGGCGTCGCCACCGCGTGCGGCAACGATGTTCTTCACCACCTTGTCGAGGTTTTTGTGTTCCCAGGCGATGAAAACGCGCGAGTTCTGGTATTTATCGCTGAGCAGCGCTTGTTCAAGCCCGGCGATGTCGTCGGCGTGGAACTGAATGTTGATGGGTAACTCAGCCTGCACGGCGGTGGGCATAATGGTCGATAAAGCGCGCAGCGAACTGCCGCTTTTGTTCTCCTTCGGCCCGGCGGCAAAGATAAAGTCCGGCTTGCCGTAGCGGCCCAGCAGCACCTGCGGTAATGCCAGTGCGCGGTTCAACCCCTTACAGGTCAGCTGGCCGCTGTTGTTGGCGGGTTTCTCCCCGTGCCGGACGAAGATCAGCGTTTCCTGCGCCTGTGCGCTCTGGCTGCACAGCAGCAATGCCGCCAAACAGCCCAGTATGTTGTGGCCTATCTTGTTGCGCATCTTTACCCTCAACCTTCATGCAATGGTTCGTTGATTTTCCTGCGCTTTGCCTCGCATAACTCGTTATCATAACCGGCGTAACAAAAAGGGCCGGCCGCCATATCGACGCGTCGCCTCTGGGATAATTAAATACTGACCTAAGGAAGGATTTACAATGAAAAATATTTTCTTTTTTGACGCGATGCTGACACCGAAAATCATCACCGCCGTTTACTGGCTTTGCCTGCTGGGCATTCTTGTTAGCGGGATTGGGGCGATGTTCTACGGGGAGTTCTTCCGTGGCCTGCTCGGGATTATTCTCGGCGGCGTGTTTACCCGCGTCTGTTTTGAAATGATCATCATTGCATTCAAAAACAACGAATACCTGCGCAAAATCGCCGAAAAGCCGTAATTTAGTTGAAAATGCCGGGCCATGCCCGGCGTTGTTCATTCCTGTCGCGGTGTTCTCATGGCACACCGCTGCCCCTGAGCCCCTTTAGCACCTATAATCGCTGCTGGATAACCGTGAATTCAGGGGTGAGCATGCCGTCCAGGGCGATAATCAAAGGGATCAAACGGCTGACGATAGTGGTCGTCACCGTCGTATTCACGTTGCTTGCGGTGCGGGTTTACGACACCCAACGCGGCCCGGCGCTGGAGCCGTGGCACACTTTTGTACCGCACGAATTGTCTGCCTTCGAGCTGGATAAGGTTGACTGGCAAGCATACCTGGCCGCCGAAAACCGGGTGTTCGACGAGGTGAAGGCCAACGTCACCGACAAGCTTGCTGCCAGCGAGCGCATTCCGCTTAACCGCTATTTCGACGGTAGCCCTGTGTATCCGCCGCACTTCGCTCAGGACTGGAACCGCTCCTATGAGCTGTTGCCGCAGGGCGAACCGCGCGGCGCGGTGGTGCTGCTGCACGGCCTGACCGATTCCCCTTACAGCCTGCGGCATATCGCCGAAAACTACCGGCAGCGCGGTTTTGTGGCGGTCGGCATTCGCCTGCCGGCGCACGGCACGGTGCCGGGGGCGTTGACCGATATCGAATGGCGCGATTGGCTGGCGGCGACGCGGTTGGCGGTACGCGAGGCACGCAGTAAAGTCGGGGGCGACAAGCCGCTGCATATCGTGGGCTTTTCTAACGGCGGTGCGCTGGCGATGAAATATGCGCTGGACGCGCTGGAAGACCCGAAACTGGCGGCACCGCAGCGGCTGATTCTGATCTCGCCGATGATCGGCGTGACCAGCTTTGCCCGTTTTGCGGGCATCGCCGGCTGGCCAGCGGTGTTCCCGGCGTTTGCCAAAGCGGCGTGGCTAGGGGTGTTGCCGGAGTTTAATCCGTATAAATACAACTCGTTTCCGGTGAATGGCGCGCGCCAGTCTTATCTGCTCAGCAATAGCCTGCAACAGCAAATCGCCCGTGCGGCGCGTGACGGCAAGCTGGGCGCATTGCCGCCGGTGCTGACCTTCCAGTCGGTGATGGATTCCACCGTCAGCACCCGGGCAGTGATCCGCGCCTTATACAACGAATTGCCGGCGAACGGCAGCGAACTGGTGCTGTTTGACGTCAATCGAACGATCAACTTCGGGCCGCTGTTGCGGCCAAATGCGGCGGCGGCGGTCAGCCAACTGTTGCCTGCGCCACCACGCCGTTACCAGACGACGGTAATCGCCAATGCCTCACTGGAAAGCAGTGAGGCGATTGCCCGCATAACGCCCGCCGGGGAAACTGTGGAAAGCGTGCAGCCACTGGGGATGACTTACCCGGCGGATATTTATTCGCTGTCGCATGTGGCGTTGCCGTTCCCGGTGAGCGATTCGCTGTATGGGCGTTTCCCGGCGCAGCGCAACGAGTTCGGCATCAGCCTGGGCACTATCGCCGCGCGCGGCGAACGGTCGGTGTTGGTGGTCGATCTCGATTCGTTGATGCGCATCGCTTCCAACCCGTTCTTCCCCTACCTGCTGCAGCGCATCGACAACAAACTTTAGGCGAAGCCCAGAATGCTGAACGCATCGTCTTGCGGGTAGTAGCCGAGCAGGCGGCTGGTCTCTTCCAGCGACAGCCGCTTATAGCGGTTGTTGGAGACGCCGTGCACCACCGCATGGTGCACGCCTTCAATGCGGACGCAGCGTTCCAGCAGATCGGCGGCGTCGCGATGGCTGAGGAAAGCGCTCATGTCACGGGCGCTTAACTGCTCGCCGGCTTCCAGCGTGGTGAAGTTGGCGATGCGCACCGACAGCGCGGAAAGCCCTTCCTGATGGGCGAAATAGGCGGCGATGCCTTCGCCGAACGCCTTGCTGACGCCGTACAGGTTTTTCGGTTTGGGCGCGTCTTCCGGGCGGATCTGATAATCCAGCGGGTAGCCTTCCACCGCCTGCGCGCTGCTGGCGAACACCACACGCTTGCAGCCTGCGTCTTTCGCCGCGCGGAAAATATTGTAGGTGCCAAGGATATTGTTATCCATCAGCGAGTTGCAGAAATCTGCGTCGGGGGAAGGATCGGCGGCCAGGTGCAGCACGGTATCGATATTGGCGCAGGCCGCGCGACAGGCGTCGAGATCGGCAATGTCGAAGCTGATTACTTCATCGTCGGGTTGCAGGCCGGTCAACAGGCTGATGTCTCTTTCCGCCAGCCGCAGTTGATAGCGATCGCCTACCGATTGACGGAATGCCGTGGCGACCCGGCCGCCCGCGCCGGTAATCAAAATTCGTCCAAACTCAGTACGCAATGTCATGATCACAGCCGTCCATAAAGTAAATTCCGCGGTGATCAGTAATAATCCCCTGCGTCACTTTTGTCCAGCATTCAATTAGCCATTCTGATGTTTCACGTTACCGTCGGGCATTTTTTCCCGATGAGATCGCTCAGGAAAGTCATGACCGTGCGGATGGCGGTGGAACGCGCCAGATCGGGGTAGGTGACCAGCCATAACTCGCGCGTTGGCGGTGCGATAGACGTCGGCAACGCCACCAAGGCCGGGTCGTTATCGGCAACGAACGTCGGCAATACTACGGCACCCAGCCCCGATCGCGCGGCTTCCTGCAAAGAGAATAGATCGCTGGCCTGAAACACCACCGGGCGGCCCTGCAACAGCTGTTGCAACCACTGCTGGTGAGGCTGGTTGCTGTAGTGATGGTCGTAGGCGATAAAGGCCCGTGCCGCTTCCGGCAGGGCAGCGTGCTGCGGGGTAGCGTAAAGCCTGTAGCGCATCATGCCGATGCGTTGCACCAGCAGATCCGGCTGTTGTGGCCGCACCATGCGTACCGCCACCTCGGCGTCGCCGCGATCCAGTTCGGCGATGGAGGCTTCACCGGAGAGCACCAGCGTAATATGCGGAAAAGCCTGGTGAAATTCGGCGATATGCGGCGCTATCACCCGTGCGGCGACCGACGGCGGCGCGCTGATGCGCACCTGGGCCTGCGGCGTTTCTCCGGCGCTGCGGGCATGGCGGGCAATGGCGTGGCTTTGATTTTCGATCTCTGCCGCCAGTCCGGCCACCCTTTGGCCGTCCGGCGTCAGCGGCGTGCTGCGTGGCAACCGCAGGATCAGCCGCAGCCCGAGCGCCTTCTCCAGCGCCGCCACCCGCCGGCCGACCGTTGCGTGGTCGCAGCCCAACTCCCGCGCTGCCGCCGACAATGAACCGGTGCGTGCCAGTACCACAAAGTGTTTTAAATCCTGCCAATCGAACATCAGTGAATTCCTGCACAGTATTGCCGCGATTTTAAGGAATATTCACACAGAGTGGGCTGTGATTCAATGCCGTTATCTCTTTAGCGAAATTGAATAATTTAATTAGGATATCTTATGGATTTGCAGCTGCAGGATCGTGTTGCGCTGATTACCGGCGCCAGCGAAGGCATCGGCGCCGGTATGGTTCGGGTTCTGGCGGCGCAGGGGGTCACCGTGGTGGCGACCGCCCGCCGCGAAGACCGGTTGCTGGCTCTGGCTGACGAGGTTGAACGAAGCGGTGCCCGGCGGCCGTATGCGATCGCGGCGGACATCACCGACGCGACGGCGCTCGACAGCATGCTGGCGCAGGCGGCACGGCAAGTGGGGACGATTGATATCCTGATTAATGCGGTCGGCGGCGCTCGTCCAACCGCGTTGAGTGAAGGCGATGCCGGTTGGGAAGAGGCTTTTGCCCTGAACTTTACGCCGGCCCGCCGGGTGACCCACGCGCTGTTGCCGGGCATGCAGGCGCAGGGCTGGGGGCGAGTGATCAACATCAGCGGCTCGATGGAACCGCGCAGCCTGAATGCCGCCACCGCCGCCAAGGGCGCACTGCACCTGTGGGCCAAGGGACTGGCAAGCGAGCTGGCGGCGCAGGGCATTACCGTCAATACGCTGCAGCCTGGGAGAATTAACAGCGAACAGGTGCGCGAAAAACTGCACCCGACCGAAGCCGCGCGCCAGGCGTTCATCAAGCAGAATATCCCGATCGGCTACTTTGGCGAACCGGAGGACATGGCTTATCTGGCGGCGTTTCTTTGTTCCCCGCTGGCGCGATATATCACCGGCGCCGTGATCCCGGTAGATGGCGGCATGCACTATTTCGCCCACTGAAGGGACATGCCGGATCATCATTCTATAATTTGCCGACGGAGAGTTTGCTGAGGTAAAAATAGAGTATAAATGCCAAAGTTAAGCCTATATAAAGTTGTCACTGAAAACCTAAACTTCGTGCTTTTGTTCCTCTTTACGGGCGCAGAGGCCATGAGGTTTAGGTTTTTTTGCTGAATTCAGCCATACGCGAACCATAATGAGTACTGGCGGTATGTCACTGAGGGCAGCATATCGATTGTATCTACTATTAACTTCTTTCGAAAAATAAATAACGTTCTCCGGTGTGGTATTCGTCCCTGCTGGAAATTATCGTTGGCCTTTTGTGGGTGATGCCGTCCGTCATCAGGGCAATAATACTGTGACAATGCGGCGAGGCATGGAACGGATCGTGTACCGGATTTTCTGCCGCTGACACAGTTAAGTATTACGGGATAAAATGCGATATGGTCATATGGCAATAGAATATAGCCCACTTACATCATCTGATTTTATGGTATTTTTTGGTCAAAAAATAACGATTTTTTCGTATTTATAGCTAAGTGAAATATTTAGGGTTACATATATTTTTTACGAACAGTACAACATCTGAGGTATGCCATTAATGTTTTTAGATGTGGATTGGCGTGTTTTTTTTACATTCACCTATTTATATCTATAGAATATATAATTATTGAATTTTTTACCTTTAAGTATTTTTCATTTAAATCCTTTTAAATCAGTTGGTTAATCTCAATTTACTTTGTCATGTAAAATGTTTTTTATTATTTTTTATACATTGAAAAAATATAGGATGGCAAAAGTGGATTGGAAAGGGTATTTTTATGTTTGTGGTGATTATGCGGGGTTTTTTATTTTTTCTTAAATTTTGATTTTTTATTTTAATTTTTATAACAATTTTCCTCAAGGAGGGTTTAATATGGATGATAAAAACAGAATTAGACCAAAACTGGCAGTGTCTGATAAGTATCCAATTATTCAATACTCTCTTTGTAGTTATATAAAGGGTGAGCTTGGCTATGATGTTGAATTCGGAAAGCATGATAGGGGTTTTAAAAATTTAATTGAATTTATTAAAATAAATAAAATTGATATTATTATTACTGATTTGTTTTGTGATGTTAATGACAATGATGTTGTCGGGTTTTCTAAACTTAGAACAATTAGAGATATCTCACCGGAATCAAAGATCATTTTATACATTGAGAGCGGGAGCATCGCTATCATCAAAAAAGCGATGAACTGTGGTGTTAGCTCTATTGTCAGCAAGTCAGATGCTATTAATGAAATAAAATACGCGTGCGAATCTATATTGGATCGCCGTGGGTTTTATCTGTCGGAGGTATTAACCAAGAAAACAGCCATTAATGATGACGTAAAAAATAAAATTACGGATTTGACGGTGAAGGAATGGGAGATTGTTCGCCTTTTTTCTTTAGGGCATTCACTTTCTCAAATTGCAGAAATTCAAAGCCGCTCTGTGAGTACAGTTTCAACTCAAAAGTATAATGCAATGAAGAAGTTGAAGATAAAATCTAATAGTGAGTTGATAAAATATGCATATATACATGAAATGATTCGGTAATAACTTAATCCGTTTTTTTAATTTATTATATTAGGATGTCTGGACGTGAAATATTATTATTCAAGGGTGCTTCCTGTGGTATTTTTTTGGGGAGGGCTTTTTTTTTCTCACGTAATTTATGCCACTACGCTGCAGGAATCTGTTCTTGCGGCAAGCGTTCATGATACGGAGATTAGCGCTGCACGTAATGCTCAAGAGGCGGATAGCCAGCGCCGAATTCAAGGGATTGCGGGTCTTCTTCCCAATATCAGCCTTGACTCCAGTTATATGAAACAAGAGCAACCCCATGCTTCATACGCAACCGGGGTGAAAAGACATAATTATACGGTGAATCTCACGCAGCCATTATTTGATATGTCAAAGTATGCCGCCTGGGAACGAGGAGTCGCCATCGCCAATTCCGCTGATATTACATTGCTGATTGCTCAGCAGAAGTTGATCAGTAGTGTGGCTGACAGTTTTTTTATGGTCCTTTATCAACGGGAAGTGCTACACACCAACCAGAGCGCCAAATCAACCTATTCCAGGCAGTTGGCCAAAGCAAAAATGGCGTTGAAATTAGGAGAAGGGACACTTTTGGATGTTGATGAGGCTCAGGCTAATTATGATAAATCAGTAGCTAAAGAAATTTCGGCTACTAATGAGCTGGCCGACGCAAATACTGCATATTTTAGAATAACGGGGCTGAATCCAGATACGATTTCACCCATAAATATGCAGTGCATGCCATCATACTCTGAGGTGGATCTTGCCTCTCTGCAGCAGCGGGCAGAGAAAAATAATTTGAGTATACAGTCAGCTATTTTTCAACTGGACCAAAACAAAGCGGATCTGACGGCCGCAAATGGTGCACATCTGCCTGTTGTAACGTTGCAGGCCAGCTACGGTGGCAACTGGAGTAAAGCTGAAGATGAAAATGGATTAGACCGGGTTTTTGGCACGACCTCTAAAACCCGTTCAAGTACCATCGGTGTCAACGTTTCAATTCCCATTTTTTCTGGGGGTGCGCAAATATCCCAGTCAATAGAAGCACTCCGTCGCCGTGATCAAGGGAAAGATATGTTGGAGGACGCAAGACGCAAGGCGCGACAAGAAACTCAATCTGCGTATTTAGGCGTTAAGAACGGTGTTGCACTATTTTCAGCAGAGCAAAAATCCCTTATCTCTGCAAAAAATAAAGTAAAGTCTACAAAATACGGCAGAGAGATTGGATTAAGAACGGCGATAGATGAGTTAAATGCTGAGCAGGATTACTATAAAACCTTGCAGGATCTTGCTGAAGTGCAATACAACTTTCTAACTTCAAAAATAAAACTTTCAGCAGCGATCGGTCAGTTGGATTACTCAACGTTGAGTGAGTATAACTGTGCTAAGGAAAACTCAAAAAGCATAGATTATTATAAGGATGATATTTAATGAGCGATTCATTATTCCGTCAGGAAGTTCTTGACGCTAATAAATCTAAGCTTATTGGCAGTGTGGCTCTATATTGCCCACCTTATCGCTGGTTGGTTATTGCCATCGCAGGGTTTATTACGCTATCTATTGTGATATTTTTTATATGTGGCAGCTATACCAAAAGAGAAGCTGCAAAAGGAGAATTGCTTCCGCTGGATGGTGTCATGAATATTGTGCCAATGGTTGCAGGCACTGTCATCGATATTCCTTTGCATGAGGGGCAGTTGGTGAAAAAAGGCGATCCTCTGGTCACGATTTCATCGGAAATTTCCACAGCGCTAGGGCAAACGCGTGAAAAGATAGCTGACCAATTAAAAATTCAGCGAGATGGGCTTGTAATGGATTTAAAAAGCCTCGAGGGACTAAACCGTGAAGCAATAAGAGGGATGAAAGAGCGTGAGGATTTATTGGCTTCTCAGATGAAGCAACTGGATGTACTGCACCAGCAACGCGTCAGGCAGGCGAATTTAGCTCGTCGGCAAATGGAAAAAACTCAGTTGATGCGCGGGCAGGGCTATGCATCCAATGTCCAGGTTGAGCAGCAGGAAACCGCCATGCTGGAAGCGGATGCAAGATTGCAGGACATTGCACGACAACAGATTGATTTACAACAGCAATTAGCACAGACAAAACAGCAGTTGCGTGAGCAACCCTTGAATATGCGTAATCAGCATAACGATATTGAAAGAAAACTTTCTGAGATTAATCAATCGCTAGCTGAAAATGAATCCCGCCGCACCTTTGTATTGCGTGCACCGGATAACGGCATGGTGGGCACAGTATTAGTGAAGTTGGGGCAAATGGTTAATGCGGGCCAAACGGCGGTTTCTCTATTGCCGGAAGATGGGCGCCTGCAGGCGCGAATTATGGTGAGTAGCAGAGCGATAGGCTTTATTCGGCCTGGACAGAAAGTCGTTTTGCGTTATCAAGCTTTCCCTTACCAAAAATTTGGTCAGCAATATGGCAAAGTTTCAGAGGTTTCACGCGTGGCGCTTTCACCTCAAGAAGTAGCGACGCTGACGGGAATGGGAAATGTTCAGGAGCAACATTACCGTGTATTGGTTGAGCTTGAAAAACAAGAAATTAATGTTTATGGCCAAAATGAAAAATTGCGACCAGGGAGTGCGGTCGAAGCCGATTTTATTATTGATCGCCGCCGTCTATATGAATGGGTGCTTGAGCCACTTTATGCATTGGGGCGGAATTCATCGGTTTAATCTCTATTTTTGAGAACAGCATGTAAGGAATAGTTCAGTTATGAAGTTTTTAGAGTCCCTGAATTTTGGCTGGCGTCGGAGTTTACCTGTCATTCAACAGACTCAATCGGCAGAATGTGGTCTCGCATGCATAGGTATGATTGCTAGTTTTTATGGTCATTCGATTGATATGGTCAGTTTACGTCGCCGTTTTTCCACATCGTTAAAAGGCGCGACGCTTGCCGATATAATGTTAATGGCTAGCCGATTAGGCATGGTGGGGCGAGCACTGCGTTTGGATTTGGATGAATTAGCAAAATTACGGCAGCCATGTATTTTGCATTGGGATTTGAACCATTTTGTTGTTTTGAAGAGTGTTTCAAAAGATAAAATTACTGTTCACGACCCCGCTCGCGGCAAACGTGATGTTCCGATGGATGAAGTTTCACGCTGTTTTACGGGCGTTGCTCTTGAGTTGCTACCTTCGGCCTCTTTTAAGAAGGCGAGTGAAAAAGAATCTATCTCGATGTTGAAGCTGATTGGCAATGTGACAGGAATCAAGTCTGCTTTTGCACAGATTATGATCCTTTCTATTGCGCTTGAGGTATTCGGTATTCTTTCGCCTTTTTATATGCAATGGGTAATGGATCAGGTTCTGGTTTCAGCGGACTACGACTTGCTGACGCTGTTAGGTACTGGATTTATTATCATTATGATATTGCAAAATATCATCGCAGCGCTGCGTTCTTGGGTTACGACCTGGTTTTCCAGCCTGCTTAGTGTGCAATGGACAACGAATGTGTGTTCGCATCTGCTTGGTCTACCAATGTCGTATTTTGAAGAACGGCATATTGGCGATGTGGTATCACGTTTTGGTTCTATTTCCACGATCCAGAGCACACTGACCGGGCGTTTTATCAGCTCGATCCTGGACGGCGTGATGGCGATTGTTACGTTGGGAATGCTGTTTGCCTACAGCAGCAGTTTAACCTGGTTGGTATTAGGGTTATTTCTGGCGTATATGATCATTAGATGGGTGGCTTTTAGCCCCTTCAGGCAAGCGAATGAAGATCAAATCGTAGCTTCTGCTCGTGCTCAGTCTCAATTGCTTGAATCTATCCGTGGCGTCCAGGCGGTAAAGCTTAATAACAAGCAGGAAACGCGTATTGCGGCTTATGCGAACGCGTTGGTGGAGGCGACAAATAAAGGTATTGCCATAGAGCGCCTTTCTATTGGTTTCAGTACCCTGCAAGGCACGATTTCAAGCGTTGGGCGCATTGTGCTTGTCTGGTTGGCGGCAACGCAGGTGCTGGAAGGTAACTTTACCAGCGGTATGCTGGTTGCTTACGTCAGTTTTTCCGATCAATTTATGTCTCGAGCATCCGGTTTGGTCGATGCGGTCATCGAATTTACGATGCTTCGTTTACATGGGGAGCGTTTGGCCGACATTGTGCTGACGGATACAGAGCAAGACATGGAAAGTACGGTAGCGTTGCCCGCCACGTTGTCTGATAGGTCCGCGCCTGCAGTCAATATAGAGAATCTGTGTTTCCGTTACTCGGAAACCGAACCCCTGGTCATCAACCATTGCAATTTCTCCATTCGTCCGGGGGAGTCCGTGGCGATTATTGGCCCTTCTGGCCAGGGGAAGACCACATTGGCAAAGCTCCTGTTGGGCTTGTTAAAGCCGGAGTCTGGCATCATTACCATCGATGGTCTTGATATTAGAAAAATAGGTATGCATAACTACCGCGAGCGTATCGGCTGTGTAATGCAGGACGACATTTTGTTTGCCGGTTCTATTGCGGATAACATTTGTTTCTTTGATTCAGTGCCAGATCAAGCGTTGATCGAAAAATCAGCGACTATAGCCCAAATCCATACCGATATTTTGGCGATGCCAATGGGATATCACAGCTTGGTTGGAGACATGGGATCATCACTTTCAGGTGGGCAGATTCAGCGAGTTTTACTTGCCAGAGCCCTTTATCGACAACCTGACTTCCTGATCCTGGATGAGGCTTCGAGTCATCTTGATATAGAGCGCGAACGATTCATTAACGATTCCATTAAATCGATGTCAATTACCCGAATTATTATTGCACATCGGCCTGAAACCATTCGCAGTGCTGACAGGGTAATACTATTGAGCCAAGGTGTTGCGCAAGAAATCGAAAAAGATGATTTTATGTCTGCTTTTGAAGGGGGGGATATCTCTGGTCATTGTGAATAGGTCTCGTGAGGACGCAAGGCTGTTAATTTAATCTGATATTAGTGATGTCAATAATTAGAGCCGAGGGGGATGTTTCTCTCGGCTTTAGAATTTTTTGCTCGATAGGTTATTTTATTCTTTTCCATTACTTCTCATTTTCATTTTTATTGTCTGAGTTGATTGGTAATATGGATAAATGGATTTTTTACTATTGTAGGTGAGAGATAAAGTCAATATCATCCACATGCGCTTTCATAGGAAATGAAAGCTGTCATTATCATCATTATTTTGTTCTAGTATAAAAGAAAGGAAGTTATACATGCGTGAATTGACAATTATGGAAGTGGATGAGGTTTCTGGTGCCGGTTTCTTTGATACCATGGGTGCTGGCGTTTTAGGTGCAGTAACGGGCTCAACCAACCTGATGTATAAAGCAGCCGTTTCTGGCGGTAGTACTGGCGGTATGCTGGGTGTTGGTATTGTTTCTGCCGGTGTAGGTTTGATTGTAGGTGCTGTTATGGGCGGGATTCAAGGCGGTTTGTATGGTATAACTAATGGTTGGACAAAAACTCTGTCTTTATTTAACAAATCCGTAGAGCAATGGGGCGATAACACTCTCCCAATTCCTAAGGTCTAACTATTTTAATTAATGCCATACTATTCAATATGGCATTAATTTTTTGGTATGGGGCGTTATGAAAGAACTTGATAATATATCGTTAACTAAAGTTTCCGGCGGTGCTTTTAATTTTAAAGAAAGCGCGGAAGGATTAATTAAATTTTTGAAGAGCGATAAAAACCCACTCAGCGGTCAGAATTTAGGTGCTATGGTGGGTGGGCTTGGTGTAAGCGTTATGCTTTCTTTCATTGACGCGTTTATTACACCATGGTTGAAAAATAAATCTTGATCGTAGAGGAGTGACTTGATGCGCAAGGTAGATAGTGATGAGATGCTAAAAGTATCAGGGGGTGTCATAACCACTTCTGATATTCTTAATTTCCTTCGTCCGGATAGAAATAAAGAAGATAAAATCGTTGAATGGAATGGAGCTTCTAAGATTCCGTCACCTGATAATGTGCAATCGCGTATCGCTGGAATAGGTTTTTTTGCACTTACAGCAGTCGCTGCTATTTTCTCTGGGCTAATGACATTTAGACGTTAGTCCTAATATCGTAATTTAACCTGCCTTTAGAGTCATTACTCAAGCATATGCCTTGACAGGTTGATTGCGCTCTTGATGTCGTCATTTAATAGTTTAATAGCGGCACTGAAATAATATAGAAATGTAAAAGGAACTTATAATGAAAATGAAATTGATCGTTTCACTGGTAGTATTGGGCCTTTCACCTGCAGTCGTTATGGCGGCTCCGATAGGCACCATTACCTTTACAGGAAAACTGACCGACTCAACCTGTGATGTTAAGGTTAATGACAGTGCGAATGGTAATGCTACAATTACCCTTCCAACTTTGCCGGTATCTCAGCTTGCTGCAGCAAATGCCACTGCGGGTAATACCAATTTCACTATGAAGTTGAGCAACTGTACTCCAAAAACCGGTACCGTTCGTGCTTATTTTGAAGCCGGCGCTAATGTTGATGCCGCTACCGGTCGCCTGAAGAATACCGCATTAGCCTCTGAAGCCGCAGGAAAGGTTGATGTCCAACTGTTGGATGCTAAAGATAACGTTCTGGAAGCCGGTAATACCAGCCAGCGTAGCTTGGATGGTACCGCCCTGACTGATGGTGCGGCTACTCTGGGTTATCAAGCTCGTTACTTTGCTACAGGTAAAACCACTGCAGGTAAATTGAATACTTCAGTTACTTATTCAATCGACTACAACTAATTATTTTAGTTAGGTATTCGTTGGATTAATACAATGCAAGGAGCTATTAAGCTCCTTGCATTACACCATTGTTATTATATTCTGGATGGAAGTCTATCAGCATGAAATTTCGCAATAAACTATATTTCATTGCCTTTTTTCTATTAGGTGTGACGTTTGCCAGTAGCTCTGCTTTGGCAAGTATCATCATCATTGGCACTCGTGTTATCTATCCAGAGAGTAATAGTGAAGTTACCGTGCGCCTTGAGAGCAAAAATTCTGAACCTTCGTTAGTTCAATCTTGGATTGATGACGGTCGCGCTAATGCACAAATAGATAAAATGGATGTTCCTTTTGTTATTTTACCGCCGGTTATTCGTATTGAACCGAGCCAAGGACAAACATTACGAATTTCTTACACAGGGAGTTCACTGCCAAAAGACAGAGAGTCGGTATATTGGTTAAATGTATTGGATATTCCACCACAGTTAGAGAATTCTAACGCTAATACCTTGCAAATGGCAATCCGAACGCGAATTAAATTATTTTTCAGGCCAAGGAGTTTGGAAAAACTTTCTCTTATTGATGCGTCTGAAGGCATAACCTGGCGAACCTTGCCATCGAAGGAAAAAGGATACGTGTATCTGGAAGCAAAAAACAACTCGCCATTCCATATATCTCTGGCCTCTGTAGAAATTTATGAAAATAAGAATAGAGCAGAGGATGACGAAGGGGGAATGATTTCGCCATTTAGTAAAGAAATATTCAAAATAAAAACAAATCTATCGGCGAGTAAAATAAAGTATCAGTATATCAATGATTATGGAACCGTAGTGACAGCCAAAGAGCGAGATCTTTCAGTATAAAAAGTGAAACAAGGATGTATTTATGAGAGTGCTAAGTATTATTTACGAGAAGATACTCTTTTGCCAAAGAGCTTTTTTTCTTTCATCTTGCGCTTCTGCAGTTATTTTTGGAGTTGTCAAAATTGATTCTGTTGCCGCTGCTGTTCACTTTGATCCTCTGTTCCTGAATAAAACAACGGGGAGTGAGGTTGATGTTTCCAGGTTTAATGGGGAATATAAAGTTTTACCTGGGATATATGAACCTGATATTTATGTTAATCAACAATTGCTTGGTCGGCAAAAAATAACTGTTCGTGAAATGGACGGGAAATCCGTTGTTTGCATGACCTCTCCTCTGGTTGATAAATTAGGCCTGAAACTGGACTCGCAGCATCAACAGAAAACTGAGTTGCTTAAGCTGTCGGCAAACTGTTTGACGTTGAAAGAGTTAATCCCTGCTGCTAGCATTCGGCTAAATGTTTCCGATATGCGATTGGAAGTTGCTGTGCCACAAGCTTTCCTCCTGCGTAATGTACACGGTTATGTCGATCCGTCACTCTGGGAAAAGGGCGAAAATGCCTTATTCGCAAATTACGACACTATGTACTTTCAGCAAAATAATAGTGGCTCATCGACGGAGTCGTTTTATGGTGGTTTGCAAGGTGGAATGAACATCAATGGTTGGATGTTTCGTCACAATGGCGCACTCAACTGGAATAAGGAGAGCAGAGGCCATTATTCGACCATTAATAATAATGTTCAACGCGATATTTCCTCGCTTCAGTCGCGTTTTTTATTGGGTGATTCCAATACGTCTGGCGCTTTGTTTGATTCTTTCGCTTTTCGCGGCGTGCAAATGGCGACGGCAGAGCAGATGTTACCTGATTCTCAACGCGGTTATGCCCCGGTAATTCGTGGTATAGCGCAAAGTAATGCCCGTGTTACCGTCAGGCAAAACAGCTCTGTCGTTTATGAAACCACTGTGCCACCGGGCGAGTTTGCGATTGATGACCTCTATCCAACCGGTTATGGTGGCGATTTGCAGGTCACCGTAACAGAATCTGATGGCAGGGTATCTACCTTTACGGTTCCCTATGCTTCTGTTGCCGAGCTAATTCGCCCGGGTAACTATCGATATAGCGTTGTTATGGGGACAGTGCGTAATCAGAATGTATCCTGGTCCCCCAAAGTTTTCCAGTCGACATTACAGTATGGTTTTAATAATTGGTTCACGGGCTACACCGGCCTGATGGGGGCTAATGATTATTACGCGGCATTAGCTGGGGGAGCTCTGGGTACGCCGCTTGGGGCTTTTGCATTAGATATTACAGGCTCTCACTTTAGCGATGGTATTGATGAACGGCAGGGCAGTAGCCTGCGGGCCAGCTACAGTAAATTTATTTCTGCCACCGATAGCAGCATTTCCATTGCTGCATACCGATTTTCATCGTCTGGCTATCTGGATCTTCATAATTCAGTGCTTTTAGCCGATATGAATAAAAAAGGGGAAGAAAAAATCGGACAGCAACCCTTTGATCTGCCAAGAAACAAATTTTCATTGACCTTAAGCCAGAACCTCGGTGATGCACGAGGGCAACTGTATGTTAGCGGTTATACCCAAAATTATTGGGGACAAGCAAGCAGGGACACGCAGTATCAACTTGGTTACAACAACCGTTATCAGCGTCTGAGCTATGGGCTCTCTGTCAATCAGTCGAAGTCTCTTGGACGTAATGAAACCCAGTATATGTTTATGCTTTCCCTGCCATTAGGCGGTTTGATGCATTCACCTAATCTGTCCAGCTACACCAGCCATGATAGCAGGGGGATTTCTAGTCAGCTGGGTATGGATGGCATTTTGGGCGAGCGCGATCAGTTCGCTTATAACGTAGGTCTGGTCAAAGACGCAGAAAATAATAATTCTGGAAATATTTCAGGAAGTTACCGTTTTAGAGAGACCAAATTGAAAGGCGGATACGCGGAAGGTAAAGGTTACCATTCTTACTCAGCAGGATTATCGGGAAGCTTGGTTGGGATATCCGATGGGATGATCGCAAGCCCCTATATGGGAGAAACCATGGCGGTGGTGAAAGCGGAAGGTGCGGCAGGGGCCAGAGTCGAGGGTTATCCTGGCGTGATATTAAATGATTCAGGTTATGCTCTTGTTCCTTATATTACGCCATATCGAATGAACCAAATTGCCATCAATCCGGAAGGATTGCCGTTAGATGTTGAACTGCAAACGACTAGCCAACAAATTGCACCTTACTCAGGAGCCATTGTCCGGCTGAATTATCAAACTACCAAGGGGCGGATGGTATTAATTAAAGCAAAGCTGCCGGAAGGAAAATCACTTCCCTTCGGTGCTGTTGTTAAAGATAGTAATGATAATGACGTTGGTGTAGTGGCTCAAGGGGGGCTAATTTATGCCCGTCTTAACGAGAAAACTAATCGCCTCAAGGTGATGTGGGGAAGTAAAAACGATAGAAGTTGTTCATTCGATGTCAATCTGAAGAAATATGAATCCAGTGCATCGCAGAAAAAATTTGAACGTCTGGATGTGACATGTGGTTAAGCAAGAATGTTACGTTAATGTTGATGCCATTAGCAGTAAAAAGCAGGGATGAAGAGGTGATATATGTTATCTGTAGCGAAGTATATGAAAAATAGTTTCAGAGTAAATTTATGGATAAAGTACCTGACCTTTTCATGCTTAATTTCCTGGGGTTTTTATTCTGATGCTGCATTGCGGTGTGAGTTCATCCAAACTCCTCAGGCGCCAAGTTATGTGCTCTTTGATTTCTTGTCTTTTCCAAATAAAATTCCAAAAGACTTGCCGATGGGTAGCACTATCTATGATAAAACGGTTGAACTGCCTATTTGGTGTGCTAAAAAAATGGGCAGTTTTGGGGCTGAGTCTGTGTATTTAAACCGGATGGATTTAACGGATGTTTTGGG
The DNA here is from genome assembly GCF_036352655.1 of Serratia sp. C2(1). Classification (NCBI taxonomy): domain Bacteria; kingdom Pseudomonadati; phylum Pseudomonadota; class Gammaproteobacteria; order Enterobacterales; family Yersiniaceae; genus Serratia; species Serratia sp. C2(1). Next base: position 143,452 of record NZ_JAZFBA010000005.1, read on the forward strand.
CAAGGATAGTGGCTTGACCGTTTTTGTTACGTTGAATGGCAAGCGAGGTGATAAGTATGAAATGATTGATACTGGCTATTCTACTAATATACCCTATGTTCAGGGTTTGCCAGTGGAAAACTATTTAAATTTTAAAACCTCAGTGCGTATTGAGCTGGTTAAGACGGGGCCAAATAATATAATCGAAGCTAAGGGGGGATTCTATCAGATACTTTTTAGTGTTGGCTCACAGTCTGACGGTAGTCTGAGCTTTCTGATGAATAATGCGAATAATCTGCAATTTACAATGCAAACCTGTGATATCTCCGGCGATAAAAATATTCAGATTGCCTTGCCCGATCTCAATATCAATGAGTTAAGAACAGTGGGGCCGATAGAAGGACATAGCAAAGATTTTACAATAAATTTAAATTGTAGTGCTGATATATGGAGTACGATGAATATCATGATGTCTCTCGCAGGAACATCAGCCGGAGGGACGGGAACTAACGGTGTGTTCGAGTTTAGAAATTCGACGTCAGGTGACGCTATATCCGGTCTCGGCGTGCAGATGTTACGCCAACTTTCATCCTCGGCTTATGAAGAAATCACCAATGGTGCATGGTTTAAGATTGGCCAGTTTGGCGAGGGTCAAACGCTGATAAGTGTACCCTTCAGAGCACGTTATTACAGAACAACAAATGCCAAGGTTGAGGCGGGTATGGTAAAGAGTCTGGTGACCTATACCGTTAATTATCAATAGCATTAAATCTCCTTCCCCGAATGGATTGCCATTTGGGGAAGATTTTTTTATAACTATATAAATTAACCGAATCATCTATATTATATCATGGTGTTAGATTTGACCTGCTTTTCGTCGTAGTCTCAGGCGCTGCCGTTTCCAACGAGCTATTTGATCACGCGTATTAGGCTAAGTGAAGGTGCCGTGCTTCAGAAGGCTGTAGCATCTTTTTCCTCCTAGTCTAATCGATAAGGACTTCCTAACGAGGAGTGACATGGCACCGGTGAGGCGGGTCTCCCCTGGCGCCATATTTAATGTCATCGTCGTAGCGGGCTTTATTCATTAATCTTAACTAATGCGATAATTTATCATCGTGCTGATAGACATATTATTTACAATGAGAAGTATTATTATATGTCGGTCTTATTTTTTTTGATCATTGTTGAGAAAAATACCAAATAAAAATAAATGAAATTATAGCGGTAATAATGATATAGGGCGATATCCTCAGTGCTGACTTTACCTCTCCTCTCGTGATTTCCTTTTTAGTTGGTTGTGAATGAAGATCGTTGTCGTAGTCGTCAGTTTTTTTTATGATGACTAACTTTGAAAGTTTTAAACCTTTTTTAGGTATGGTTATGATTATGTCATCCATGACCCCCGCTATTTTCAAGTTTTTACGGAGCAGAAAAATGTTTTGGTAGAATGTATTTGTTGATACTTCTATGCCATTTCTGCGCCATACATCATTGATGAATTTCTCTTGCGATACGATCTCTCCCTGGCTTTCTATCAACAGGGTCAAACACCGGCATACCGGCAAATTAAGCTTTATAGTTCCCTTTCGGCTCTTGTGGGGTAAATGGATTATTAAACATCTTTTTTCATCAAATAGGATTTTCCCGTTAATTATATACATGATTTCCCTATTATCCTTTTCCTGTAGCTCTCTTTTTTAACATTTAAGGAAAATATACCATAATTTTACGTGTAGAAATAATTTATTCAAATAAAGTTTTATTAATATTGTTAAATGTAGCTTAATGATAGTTATATATTGTTACATGGGTTTCATCTATATCTTTGTTTTTTATGGTTTTTGAATTATATTTTTATAAACTTTAATTAAAGGGTTTGTTTTTTGTTTTCTGTGTGATTTTATAGTTAACGACAAGGCGTAATGGATGCCTTGCCTTAAAACCAATATACATTAATTCGTGAAATTTCGTGGCGATTTATAATTTATCCCCGATGGCGATAAAACAGGAGCAGTACGTAATGAGAAATATTTCTATGGGTGAAATGAAAAGCGTTTCAGGTGGCATCAGCGCTTTCCCTCTGCTGAACATTAAAGATGTGATGGTTGATCCTGGCTTTAGCGTTGGGAAAACTTGCTGGTTAGGTAATATTTTTTCGAAAATTAAAGACTTTATCTTGATGCCAAAAGTACGTCCTCTGCCAGCTAAAGTGTAATTTTAGCGTTGTTTTAATAAAAAACCGTGATGCTAATAGCATCACGGTTTTTATCATTGGAATTTTCAACCAGTCAGCGTCTGACTGGCGGTAATGTGTTTTTACGGTAATGGCTTTTTTATATATTTTCAGTCCCAAGAATCATGAGAGTGCAATCACAGTTCTGTAATTTGCTGCCAGAAAATCTTGCCTCGGCAAAAAGCCGGATGTTAACGTCATAACTCAGCCGATTTAGGGTTGTCACTGCTCTGGCAGGCAAAACCTAAACCTCGTGCTTCTGCCCTTATTGGGATCAGAGGCCATGAGGTTTAGGTTTTTTTTTGCGCTGAATTCCGTCACGGCGATTGGCCATCGTTATGCCGGAGCGGCAGTACATCGCTTGTAAGGATAACGCTATGAAATATGAAACATTAGCCAGTGAGATTTTGGCCGGCGTCGGTGGCCGCGACAACGTGAAAAGCCTGGAGCATTGCGCCACTCGTTTGCGTTTTAAGCTGCGTGACCGTCAACGCGCCGATGCTGCGGCGTTGAAAGCCAACCCCGGCGTCATCATGGTGGTAGAGAGCGGCGGGCAGTTCCAGGTGGTGGTGGGCAACCATGTGGCGGAAGTCTATAACGCGGTCAATCAGGTCGCCGGCCTGAGCGACGGTGCGGCTGCGAGCGACGGGGACGATGGCAAGAAGGAAAACCTGTTCAGCCGTTTTATCGACGTGGTGTCGGGCATTTTTACCCCGCTGCTGGGGGTAATGGCGGCTTCAGGGATCCTGAAAGGTTTTCTGGCGCTGAGCCTGGCCTGTGGCTGGCTGTTGGAAAGCGGCGGCACCTTTAAAATGTTGTTTGCCGCCAGCGACTCGCTGTTCTACTTCCTGCCGATCATGCTGGGCTATACCGCCGGGAAAAAGTTCGGCGGCAATCCGTTCGTCACCATGGCGATCGGCGGCGCGCTGACCCACCCGCTGATGATGGCGGCGTTCGAAGCCGCGCAGCAGCCAGGCGCAGTGCGCGAGTATTTCCTCGGCATCCCGATGACCTTCATCAATTACAGCTCATCGGTGATCCCGATTATTTTCGCCGCCTGGGTCTCCTGCCGGCTGGAGCCGTTGTTTAACCGGGTGATCCACAGCGCGCTGCGCAACTTCATTACGCCGCTGCTGTGCCTGGCCATCACCGTACCGCTGACCTTTTTGCTGATCGGCCCGGCAGCAACCTGGCTCAGCCACCTGCTGGCCAATGGTTATCAAAGTATCTATGCCTTTAACCCAATAGTTGCCGGTGCCTTTATGGGGGCGATGTGGCAGGTGTGCGTGATCTTCGGCCTGCATTGGGGCCTGGTGCCGCTGATGATCAATAACCTGAGCGTGCTGGGGCGCGACACCATGGTGCCGCTGCTGTTGCCGGCGGTGATGGGGCAGGTGGGCGCCACGCTGGGCGTGATGTTGCGCACCCGCGACGCCAAGCTGCGGGCGTTGGCCGGCTCGGCCATCGGTGCCGGGGTGTTTGGCATTACCGAGCCGGCGGTGTACGGCGTGACCTTACCGAACAAACGGCCCTTTATCTTTGGCTGTATCGGCGGTGCGCTCGGCGGCGCGGTAATCGGCTATTTCCATACCGCCACTTACTCTTTCGGTCTGGTGAGCGTCTTTACCTTTGCGCAGATTATTCCCGCCGGCGGCTTCGATGCCACGGTGTGGGGGGCGATTGGCGGTACCCTGCTGTCGTTCTGCTTCGCCGCGGTGGCCAGTTATCTGTTCGGCGTGGTGCCGGCAGAAGAGGCGGCACCACAGGAGCCGGTACCCGTCGCACCGCTTAACCGCAGGGAGGTTATCGTCAGCCCGATAGCCGGCGAAGTGATACCGCTGGAACAGGTCAACGACGCCACCTTCGCCAGCGGGTTGCTGGGCAAAGGTGCGGCGATCGTCCCATTGCAAGGCCGGGTCGTGGCGCCGGTGGCGGGGCATGTGGCTTCACTGTTTAAAACCAAACACGCTATCGGCATTGAGTCGGACGACGGCGCGGAAATCCTTATTCACGTCGGCATAGATACCGTCAAACTCGATGGGCGGCATTTCACCGCCCACGTGCAAGAAGGGGATCGGGTCAATGTGGGCGATCTGCTGATTGAGTTTGACCAGGCGGCGATCCACGCCGCCGGCTTTGATACCACCACGCCGATCATCGTCAGCAACAGCGATGACTACGTCGACGTGTTGGCCAGCGGCCAGGGCAGGGTGCAGGAACAGGCGCCGCTGCTGACTTTATTACGTTAACCAAGGAGAAAGCGATGAGCAGCAAATTTCCAGACCATTTTCTGTGGGGCGGCGCCGTTGCGGCAAATCAGGTGGAAGGGGCTTACCAGACCGACGGTAAAGGGCTATCGACGTCCGATCTGCAGCCACAGGGCATTTTCGGCGCGGTGACGCCACGGGTTGACGGTGACAGCGGCATCAAGGACGTGGCGATCGACTTTTACCATCGCTACCCGCAGGACATCGCGCTGTTCGCGGAAATGGGCTTCAAGTGCCTGCGCACCTCGATTGCCTGGACGCGCATTTTCCCGCAGGGGGATGAGGAAACCCCCAACGAGGCGGGGCTGGCGTTTTACGATCGGTTGTTTGACGAAATGGCCAGGTACGGCATCCAGCCGCTGATTACGCTGTCGCACTATGAGATGCCGTACGGGCTGGCGAAAAAGTACGGCGGTTGGGGCAATCGCAAGACCATCGGCTTCTTTGAGCGTTATGCGCGTACTGTGTTTGAACGCTATAAGCACAAGGTAAAGCACTGGCTGACCTTCAATGAGATCAATATGTCGCTGCACGCGCCCTTTACCGGCGTCGGCCTGCCGGAAGGCAGCAGCAAGAGCGAGATTTATCAGGCGATCCACCATCAGCTGGTCGCCAGCGCCAAGGCGGTGAAGGCCTGCCATGAGATTGTACCGGAAGGCAAAATCGGCAACATGCTGTTGGGCGGTATTTTGTATCCGTTGAGCTGCCGGCCGGAAGACCTGCTGGAAACCCAGCGTCAGAACCGCGACTGGCTGTTCTTTGGCGACGTGCAGGCGCGCGGCGGTTATCCGGCCTATATGAAGCGCTATTTCCGCGAAAACGGCATTCAGGTCGAGATCACCGCCGAGGATCAACAGGCGCTGCGCGAGACTATCGATTTCATCTCGTTCAGCTACTACATGAGCGGCTGCGTCACTACCGACGAGGCGCAGAACGAGACCGCCCGCGCCAACATTCTCAACATGGTACCGAACCCGCACCTGGCCAGTTCGGAGTGGGGCTGGCAGATAGACCCGATTGGCCTGCGTTACCTGCTCAACGTGCTGTATGACCGCTACCAGAAACCGCTGTTTATCGTGGAGAACGGGCTGGGTGCCAAGGACCGCATTGAAGCCGACGGCAGCATCAACGACGACTATCGCATCGACTACCTCAACGATCATCTGGTGCAGGTGGCCGAAGCGATTGACGACGGCGTGGAGGTGATGGGTTACACCAGTTGGGGACCGATCGATCTGGTCAGCGCCTCTAAAGCCGAGATGTCCAAGCGCTACGGCTTTATTTATGTCGATCGCGACGATGAAGGCAAGGGTAGCCTGGAGCGTCGCCGCAAAAAGAGTTTCTACTGGTATCGCGATGTGATCCAGAGCAACGGTAACAGCCTGAAAGACCAAGGCTAACTTTCATCAATCCGCCCGGCGGCCATCGTCGGGCAATGACCTTTATTCACTGCTGTCAATTATGGGGAATTCTCGCCCAGGGAATGCTGTTGCCCGCAGTCAGCGTTTTATATGCGGAGAAATATAATAATGAAATATCCATTACTTCACACCGGGACACTCGCGGCACTGCTGTTGTTTTGCAGCAGCGTGCAGGCGGAAACGCTGCAAACCGGCAAAGACGTCGAAGCGCCAACCGCCAAATGGGATGGCCTGGCGCTCGGTTTCGAGCCACCTTCGCCGGGGCTGCTGGGCGATATGCTGGGGATCAGACCGATTCTCGAAGAGAGCGGCTTTCACTATAACCTCGGTTATCTCAGCCAGCTGTCGTATAACGCCGGCGGTGGGTATAACCAGGATAAGCAGGCTTCATATATCGATCAGTTCTCGTTGACCTTCAGTCAGGATTTGCAGGCGCTGACCGGTATTCCGGACGCGGCGATCGAGGGTAATATCGTTAACCGCAACCACGACAATAACCTGACGCGCGACCGCTTGCAGGATCCGCGCGCCAATCCGACCGATCTGTCGCAGGAAAGTTATGGCGGCCAGTCGATCACCCGCTTGGGTTGGCTGACCTTCAGCCGCAGTTTTCTCGAGCGCCGGCTGCAGTGGCGCGTCGGCATGATGAACAAGGTGCAGGATTTCGATCAAATCATTCCCTGCGATTTCCAGACGCTGGCGCTATGCGGCGGCAAGTCCGCCAACTCGCTGACCTGGTATAACTGGAACGTGCACTACTGGGGCACCACCCTGCAGTACAAATTGACCGACGGGCTGACCTTCAAAACCGGCGTGATGGAGCAGAACCCCAACGCCACGAGTCGCGGCCATGCCTGGAGCACCACCACCCAGGGCAGCAAGGGCTTTTTACTGCCGATGGAACTGGAGCTGAAAACCAACGCGGTCAATCAGTTGCCGGGGGTGTACAACATCGGTGTCCTGTTCACCAACGCCAGGCAGCAGGATTTGTATGAAGGGGTTTCCGGTGGGGCCGGCGCGACCGATCCTAACGGGTATCGCAGCCACAACCGCACCTGGTTCCTGTACAGCGGTTTCAACCAGCAGGTGACGCGCCACCGTGGCGATGCCAGCCGGGGACTGAGCCTGTTCTACAGCCTGGGGCTGGCGGATCAGCGCTCTAACTATATGCACTATTCCACGTCGACCGGCATTCGTTATCACGGCCTGTTCGACGCGCGGCCGGACGACTGGCTGGGGCTGGGGGTATCTATGGTCAAGTTGAGCGATCGTTACCGGGATAATCAGCGTTACCTGAATCAAATCAACCAGGCCACCGATTACCAGGATCCCACCTATCGTCCGGTGCCGGGGCATTCGGTGACGGCGGAGCTGTTCTATCGCTTCAACGTCACCCCCTGGCTGCAGTTGCAGCCGGGTCTGCAATACTGGCATCACCCGGCGGGCGTCAGCGAAACCCAGGACGCCTGGGTGACGGCGCTGAAAACGGTGGTGACGTTCTGACGGTTATGCCGTATCGCTTTCCCGGTAACGCCGGCGCGCATGTTCGAACCAGCTTGCCGGGACGTTATGCGGCGGCAACTGGAGCCTGGCCAGCCCTTGTTCGACGATATGGCTGGCCTGTCGCCACAGCGTCGGGTCACCTTCGGTCAGTACTTCCAGCAACCGCTGTTTTTCAATCAGATAGGTTCGTGCAAAGTGGCTGTCGTATTCGAGCAGTGAACGGGTGTTGTCGATCAGGTCCGCCAGTTTGATGGTTTTAGCCTGCGGCGAGGCGCCGGCGCTGTGCCGCCGATCGCGGTTTTTGCGTTCAAAGCGGTTGCCGCCGCCGGTGCCGCTGACGTTAGTCAGCATGCCCACCAGTTCAGCGACCTGCGGCCCAAAATGGCTTGCGATATCCCCGAGGGTGGTCGGCGTGTCTTCCACCGTGTCATGCAGCCAGGCGGCGGCCAGCATCGCTTCGCTGTGCGGTACGCTGCTGACGATTTCCATCACCGCCTGCGGGTGAACAATGTAGGGGTCATTGGTGTATTTGCGGCGTTGATCGATCGCCGCATGCGCTTTGGTGGCGTAACGGCGCGCACGTTCTACCAGTGTGGTTGTCATATCCTTCCCCTCCGCACAGCACCCTGCTGTGGCATCCCCTGCATTAAAAATGTAGCACATCGCGAAAAAAATAGTTTGCGATTGCATCGTGCACTATCTATATTTACCTCATGAAAACCAAAGACACCGAACAACCCACTGCGAAAAACCTGCTGCTGCTCGACCAGCAGATGTGTTTTGCCCTGTACTCCGCCAACCTGGCGTTGAACAAGGTGTATCGCAAACTGTTGAGCCAACTCGAACTCACCTATCCGCAATACCTGGTGATGCTGGTGCTGTGGGAGCGGGATGAAATTACGGTCTCGGACATCGGTGAACGGCTGTTTCTCGATTCTGCCACCCTGACGCCGCTGCTGAAGCGGCTCGAGACCGCCGGCCTGTTGGTGCGTTATCGCGCCACCACCGATGAGCGGCAGGTGATTATCGCCTTAACCGATAACGGCCGCGCGCTGCGCGAAAAAGCGCAGGCGGTGCCGGAAGCGGTGATGTGCGCCACCGATTGCAGCCTCGACGAAATAGTGAATATCAAGCAGCAACTGGAAAAGTTGCGCGGCAAGCTGATCGACCAGATTTGATGACCAGTGCCAGAAGCACGATCGCCGATCGTGCACTACACTGAGTTAAGCGCTGAATATAAGTAGTGTACGATTTAATCGTGAAAGATAGACCAGTGACGGCGTTCAGCCTACTGAACCCGATGTCATACCTCCAACCCAGCAAGAAGGAACGATTTATGTCCATTGAAAAAGTTGTTTACCGCGCTCATGCAACCGCCACCGGTGGCCGCGATGGCCGTGCGACCTCATCCGACGGCGTGTTGGATGTAAAACTGGGCGTGCCGAAAGAAATGGGTGGCGCGGGCGGTGAAGTCACCAACCCGGAACAGTTGTTTGCCGCCGGTTACTCGGCCTGCTTCCTTGGCGCACTGAAGTTTGTCGCGGCGAAAGAAAAAGTGAAGATCCCGGCCGAAGCCAAAATCGACGGTACCGTCGGCATCGGTGAAATCCCCAACGGGTTCGGCATCGAAGTGCAGCTGGATATCACGCTGCCGGGCATTGAACGCAGCGTAGCCGAAGACCTGGTGAAAAAAGCCCATGTGGTGTGCCCATACTCCAACGCCACCCGCGGCAATATTGATGTAACTCTTAACGTTAAATAACGTTTTCGCCGACACCACGGAAAAAATGGAGGGATAACCCTCCATTTCCCCCTCAGCCCCGCATTTATCTTCATCACAAAAAACGGCAAAAAATGCCTATTTTTTGAGAATTCACTTGATTATTACCCCCAAAATAGCGCTTATTGCCGATCGGCTGAACCTGCAGCCGCATCCAATGTCTGACTGATTCAGAACTGTTAAAGCTCCGGAGCCACCGCGTTACATGAACAAAGTTAAATCGCTATCACAGCAGAATTTATCGTTATTGTTAGCGATCTATATCGGCATCTTTTTGAACCTTTCCGTTTTTTATCGTCGCTTTGATTCGTTTTCGCACGGCATTCAGGGGATTAAGGTTATTTCTGCGGTCACCGAAGTGATCGCTATCGTTCTGTTTACCTTCTTCATTATGCGGCTGGTATCGCTGGGCGGCCGGCTGTTTTACCGCATTATCGCTTCGCTATTGGTGCTGATTTCCGTTGCCGCCAGCTATTACATGACGTTCTTCAACGTGGTGATTGGCTACGGTATCGTCGTCTCGGTGATGACCACGGATATCGACCTGTCGAAAGAAGTGGTCGGAATGCACTTCGTACTGTGGATGCTGGTGCTCAGCGCATTGCCGCTGTTGTGCATCTGGAAAAACAACCTGCGCTACACGCTGATCGAACAGCTGAAAACCCCTGGGCACCGGATAAAACCGCTGGTGGTGCTGGTGGCGGTGGTGGCGTTGGTCTGGCTGCCGCTGCGCATGCTGGACAAAGAGCAAAGCGCACAGGAAAAAATCACCAACGTCGATCTGCCCAGTTACGGCGGCGTAGTGGCGCATTCCTACCTGCCATCCAACTGGATCTCGGCGCTGGGGCTGTTTGCCTATACCCGCTACGACGAAAGCCTGGATCAGGCCAATTTGTTCGATCCGGCCAAGAATTTTACCTATGTGCCGCCGGCGGATATCGATGATACCTACGTGGTGTTCATCATTGGTGAGACCACGCGTTGGGATCACATGGGCATTCTCGGCTATGACCGTGATACCACGCCAAGGTTGTCGCAGGAGAAAAACCTGGTGGCGTTCCGCGGTGAATCCTGCGATACCGCCACCAAGCTGTCGCTGCGTTGCATGTTCGTGCGCGAAGGCGGCACGTCGGACAATCCGCAGCGCACGCTGAAAGAGCAAAACGTGTTCGCGGTGCTGAAAAACCTGGGCTTCACCTCCGAACTGTTCGCCATGCAAAGCGAGGTCTGGTTCTACAACAATACCGAAGTGGATAACTATTCGTTCCGCGAGATGATCGCCTCCGAGAAACGCAACGACGGCAAATCGGTCGACGATATGCTGCTGGTGGACGAAATGAAGGAGTCGCTGTCGCGTTACCCGAAAGGCAAGCACATGGTGATCTTGCACACCAAAGGCTCGCATTACCTCTATTCGCAGCGTTATCCGCGCAGCTACGCGCGCTATCAGCCGGAGTGCATCGGCGTTGACGACTTCTGTTCAAAAGATCAGTTGGTTAACGCCTTCGATAACTCGGTGCTGTATACCGACAGCTTTATCGCCAATGTGATCGACCAGGTGCGCGATAAGAAGGCGATTGTGTTCTATTCGTCCGATCACGGCGAGTCGATAGGCGAGAATTCACACCTGCACGGCACGCCGCGCGAAATGGCGCCGCCGGAGCAATTCCGCGTGCCGATGATGGTATGGACCTCTGACAAGTTCCTGGAAGATCCGCAGCATCGCAGCGCGTTTGAGCAATTGCAGGCGCAGCAGCGTATCGGTAAGACCCACCGTCACGTCGAGCTGTTTGATACCATTCTCGGTTGCCTCGGTTATACCTCGCCGGATGGCGGCATCGTCGATAAAAACAACTGGTGCAACATCCCGCAGGAAAAAGCGGCGGCGACCCCGCTGTAACTCCCCATGCCGGGCGCGGTTGCGCCCGGTGTTAATATCCCCGTCATATTTGAAGCTGTATCTGAGTTGGCTGCGGCCGTGATGCAACGCCAATTATTTTGGGGATATATTCTCTTCAATACATTTCCTTCATCAATTCATCTGGCTCAGGCTGCGGTATACTTGCGCACTTTCCCCTCGGACCGGAGATTTCCATGACCTTGCGCGTGGCGTTTATCGACGATCATGACATTGTGCGATCGGGCTTTGTACAACTGCTGTCGCTGGAGGCGGACATTCAGGTGGTCGGAGAGTTCAGCAGCGCGGCTCAGGCGCGCGCCGGATTGCCGGGCCTGGAGGCGGAAATCTGCATCTGCGATATTTCGATGCCGGACGGCAGCGGGCTGGATCTGCTGGCGGACATCCCATCCGGGATCCGGGTTGTGATGCTGTCGATGCATGACAATCCGGCGCTGGTGGAGCTGGCATTGGAACGCGGCGCCTGCGGCTTTTTGTCCAAGCGCTGCAAGCCGGAAGATTTGATCACCGCGGTGCGCACCGTCGCCAGCGGTGGCGTGTACCTGATGCCTGAAATCGCCCAACAGTTGGCGCGGGTGAAGGTTGATCCGCTTACCCGCCGCGAGCGCGAAATCGCGCTGCTGCTGGCGCAGGGACAGGAGGTGCGGGAGATCGCCGTCGCACTGGGATTGTCGCCGAAAACGGTGCATGTGCATCGCGCCAATTTGTTCGCCAAGCTGGGCATCAATAACAACGTCGAACTGGCCAAGCGGATGCTGAACCTGTGATGCAACGCCTGATCACCCAGCTGGCACTGTTTTTTATCTATGCCGCCAGCGCTTTTTGCCTATGGGGCATAGGTACTGCGCTGATCGACCCGCCGTGGCAGGCGCTGTTGCTGTTCCCGTTTGGCCTGCGGATGGGCATTTTGCTGCAAAGCCCTTACCGTTTCTGGCCAGGGATTTTGCTGGCCGATCTGCTGCTGATGGTGCTGCTGGCGGATCAGTTCGGTTATGGTCCGGCGCTGTGGGCTTCGGTGGTGGTACTGGCGCTGACTGTGCTGCTCAGCCTGCTGGCCTCCCCCTGGCTGTTGCGCCATCAGCAAAGCGACAGCGAATGGCAATGGCCGCTGCTGCAGGGCGCGGTGGTGGCGGTGGCGGCACTGTTGCAGGCCATGGTGTGGCAACTGGTGAACGGTGAGGGTGCGCGCGCGCTGCTGCTTGGCCTGGCGGGCGGTTTCACCATTGCGCCGACCTGCTTGCTGCTGTGGCATTATCTGGCGCGGCAAATCTGGGTGCCGCTCGAGCCGGGCCTGATCCATAAACCGGTGACGCTGCGTTTGCACCATCTGGCCAGTTATCTGCTGCTGTTCGCGCTCAGCATCTGGCTGCAGCAGCAGGTGAACGCCGCCGAACTGCGCCGCTTCGCACCGTTCTGCCTGGCTATTCCGATTGTCTTTATGTCCTATCGTTATGGCTGGCAGGGTGCGCTGTTGGCGACGCTGCTCAACGGCGTGGTGCTGGTGGCCAACGAGCCGCCGCAGCCGGAATCACACCGCGATCTGCTGTTGTCGCTGCTGGCCCAGAGCCTGACCGGCCTGTTGCTCGGCGCGGGCATCCAGCGCCAGCGCGAACTGAACCAGCAACTGCGGTTGCGGCTGACGGAGAACCGCCAACTGGCGCGTGCGCTGGTCACCGCCGAGGAACAGACCCGGCGTGAAGTGGCGCGGGAACTGCACGATGAGGTCGGGCAGACCGTCACCGTCATCCGTACCCAGGCCAGTATCATTAAACGCCTGGCACCGCAGCCGCAGGTGGTGGGGTGCGCCGAAGCCATAGATACGCTGGCGCTGCGGGTCTATGACGGCGTACATGACGTGCTGACTCAACTGTGGCCGGCGGCGTTGAATAACCTGCCGCTGTCGGCGGCGGTGGCGGCGATGCTGCGTGAATCACTGCCGCAAGATGCCTCGCTGGTGAGCGTGATGCAGTGGCAGGTGCCGGATGAACTGCTGGACGAAACGCTGAAGATTACGTTGTATCGGGTATGTCAGGAGGGGGTGACCAATGTCTGTCGTCATGCGGCCGCCAGCCGGATTGAGCTGGATGCGCGTCTTGGCCGCCGCAAAGGGCAGCCGCCGCACATCCTGTTGACTATTCGCGACAACGGTGTGGGTATCGATCCCGCCAGCCACGAGCCGGGTTACGGTCTGCGTGGCATGCAGGAGCGTATCAGCGCACTGGGTGGCCGGTTGCGGCTAACGTCAGAACAGGGCACCTGTTTGAATGTGATCTTACCCACAGTTTCGCCGACAGAGGGGCAAAACTAGGAAATACTCCTAGCCGCGTCGGGAATCCGGCGTAAGCCATTCGCGCGCACGCGCAGCATGATAGCGGCACTTTTCCCACTCTTTCTGAGGTTTCACATGTGGTCTTTCCTTAAAAGCCGCCAGGATGTGCCGCAGGTCACCGATCAAAAACAGATCGATGCCAGCTATAAATACTGGCGTATCCAACTGATGTGGACGATGTACATCGGCTATGCCGCGTTTTACTTCACGCGCAAAAGCTTCAACTTCATCATGCCGGCAATGCTGAGCGATCTTGGCCTGACGATGTCCGATGTCGGCATCCTAGGCACGCTGTTTTACATCACCTACGGCTGTTCGAAGTTTATCTCGGGCATGATCAGCGATCGCTCCAACCCGCGCTATTTCATGGGGCTGGGCCTGATCATGACCGGCATACTCAATATTTTCTTCGGGCTCAGCTCGTCGCTGCTGATGCTGGGTACGCTGTGGATCCTCAACGCCTTCTTTCAGGGTTGGGGCTGGCCGCCATGCTCAAAAATTCTCACCAGCTGGTACTCCCGCTCCGAGCGCGGCGGCTGGTGGGCCATTTGGAACACCTCGCACAACTTCGGCGGCGCGCTGATCCCGCTGTTGGTCGGCTTTATCTCGCTGCACTTCAGCTGGCGCTACGGCATGATCATTCCAGGCATCATCGGCGTGGTGCTGGGCCTGCTGATGTGCTGGCGCCTGCGTGACAAGCCGTCCACCCTGGGCCTGCCCAGCGTCGGCAAATGGCGCAACGACGCCATGGAACTGGTGCAGGAATCGGAAGGCCAGGGGCTGACCAACCGGGAAATCATCAAGCGCTATGTGCTGACCAACAAGTACATCTGGCTGCTGGCGGTGTCTTACGTGCTGGTGTACATCGTACGTACCGCGATCAACGACTGGGGCAACCTGTACCTGACGCAGGAGAAAGGCTATTCGCTGATGACCGCCAACTCGGCGATCTCCTTGTTCGAAGTGGGTGGCTTTATCGGCTCGCTGGTGGCCGGCTGGGGTTCTGACAAGCTGTTCCGCGGTAACCGCGGGCCGATGAACCTGATCTTCGCCATCGGTATCTTCCTGTCGGTTGCGGCGCTGTGGATCATGCCGGGCGTCACCTTCCTGTTGCAGGCCGCCTGCTTCTTTGCCATCGGTTTCTTCATCTTTGGCCCGCAGATGCTGATCGGCATGGCGGCGGCGGAATGTTCGCACAAGGATGCTGCCGGCGCGGCGACTGGTTTTGTCGGCCTGTTCGCTTACCTTGGCGCGGCGCTGTCCGGCTACCCGATTGCGCGGGTGATGGAAATCTGGCACTGGAACGGTTTCTTTGTGGTGATCTCCATCGCTGCCTGCCTCTCCGCGCTGTTCCTGTTGCCGTTCCTGCGCGCTCAGTCGCCGGCGCTCAATACCGCCAAGGCATAATGAAAAAGCGCTGCGCAGGCTCTGGTGCAGCGCTTTGTGCCGCTTTTATCGCCACTTGACGGGCGCGGTTGAAAAAGTCGTTGACGCCCAGGATGGCCGGCAGTAACATGCGCCCCCATCGGCGAGTAGCGCAGCTTGGTAGCGCAACTGGTTTGGGACCAGTGGGTCGGAGGTTCGAATCCTCTCTCGCCGACCACATTTAAGAAACCTGCTTTTCAAGCAGGTTTTTTTTCGCCTGGAGTTTATGAGGATGAGAACCTCCGAAGGAGGTTTGAGCCGAGCGTAGCGAGACCACGTTGCTTTAGCAACGGCCCGCAGGGCAAGCATCAAAGATGCGCGTAATCCTCTCTCGCCGACCACATTTAAGAAACCTGCTTTTCAAGCAGGTTTTTTTTCGCCTGGAGTTTATGAGGATGAGAACCTCCGAAGGAGGTTTGAGCCGAGCGTAGCGAGACCACGTTGCTTTA
>NZ_JAZFBA010000005.1:158855-306660 GCF_036352655.1 Serratia sp. C2(1)
GCAACGGCCCGCAGGGCAAGCATCAAAGATGCGCGTAATCCTCTCTCGCCAACCACATTTAAGAAACCTGCTTTTTAAGCAGGTTTTTTTTCGCCTGGAGTTTGTGTTTTGCACTCAGCGTCCAGAACTCACTTTTCCCCATGAAAAACATTTACCCTTTCTCACTAATTAATTCACTCTCCTTATTTCTGGCTGTTTCCTTTATCCATTTTTAAATAAATTCATCGTTACCCAATAAAACCCGGTTGATAGCGCTATTGTTTTGTCGGTGGTTTTATCTATAGTCTGATTACATACAGCGGAATTAATTAATTCCCGCTGTGTGGCAAGATAGTTAATATTTTTTATTTTAATCGGCCAACATTATTGCGGCATTTTTTTCGGCAATAGGCGGCCATCATTAATTCTTTTACGTTTATCCTCTTGGAATAAAGGAATCAGTTATGCGCAAATTTAATAAACCGCTGTTGGCGTTGCTGATCGGCAGCACGCTGTGTTCTGCGGCGCAGGCCGCTACACCGGGCAAGCCAACGCTGGCCTGGGGTAATACCAAGTTCGCCATTGTCGAGGTTGATCAGGCGGCGACGGCTTATAATAATCTGGTGAAAGTAAAAACTGCCGCGGATGTTTCCGTTTCATGGAATTTATGGAATGGCGATACCGGTACCACGGCCAAAGTGCTATTAAACGGCAAAGAGGTCTGGAGCGGTGCGTCAACCGGTGCTTCGGGCACGGCAAACTTCAAGGTTAATAAAGGCGGCCGTTATCAAATGCAGGTGGCATTATGCAATGCGGAAGGTTGCACCGCCAGCGACGCGACTGAAATTGTGGTGGCGGATACCGATGGCAGCCATTTGGCGCCGTTAAAAGAACCGCTGCTGGAAAAAAATAAACCTTATAAACAAGATTCCGGCAAAGTCGTCGGTTCCTATTTCGTTGAATGGGGCGTTTATAACCGTAATTTCACCGTCGACAAAATCCCGGCGCAGAACCTGACGCATTTGCTGTACGGCTTTATCCCGATCTGCGGCGGTGACGGCATTAACGACAGCCTGAAAGAGATCGAAGGCAGTTTCCAGGCGCTGCAACGTTCCTGTCAGGGCCGCGAAGACTTCAAGGTGTCGATCCACGATCCGTTCGCCGCGCTGCAGAAAGGGCAGAAGGGCGTCACCGCCTGGGATGACCCCTACAAAGGTAACTTCGGCCAGCTGATGGCGCTCAAACAGGCACGTCCCGATCTGAAAATCCTGCCGTCTATTGGCGGCTGGACGCTTTCCGACCCGTTCTTCTTTATGGGCGATAAGGTGAAGCGCGATCGCTTCGTCGGTTCGGTGAAAGAGTTCCTGCAGACCTGGAAGTTCTTTGACGGTGTGGATATCGACTGGGAATTCCCGGGTGGAGAGGGCGCTAACCCGAAACTGGGTAGCGCGCAGGACGGGGCAACCTACGTGCAGTTGATGAAAGATTTGCGCGCCATGCTGGATCAGCTTTCGGCGGAAACCGGCCGCAAGTATGAGCTGACCTCCGCCATCAGCGCCGGCAAGGACAAGATCGACAAAGTGGATTACAACACCGCGCAGAACTCGATGGACCACATCTTCCTGATGAGCTATGACTTCTACGGCGCGTTCGATCTGAAAAATCTCGGCCATCAGACCGCGCTGAAAGCGCCGGCCTGGAAACCGGACACGGCTTATACCACGGTTAACGGCGTCAATGCGTTGCTGGCGCAGGGCGTGAAGCCGGGCAAAATTGTGGTGGGTGCGGCCAAGTACGGCCGTGGCTGGACCGGCGTGAGCGGTTACCAGAACAACAATCCGTTTACCGGCACCGCCACCGGGCCGGTGAAAGGCACCTGGGAAAATGGCATCGTGGATTACCGCCAAATCGCCAACGAGTTTATGAGCGGCGAATGGCAGTACAGCTATGACGCCACCGCAGAAGCGCCTTATGTGTTCAAGCCGTCTACCGGCGACCTGATCACCTTTGACGATCCGCGCTCGGTGCAGGCGAAAGGCAAGTATGTGCTGGATAAGCAGTTGGGGGGGTTGTTCTCCTGGGAAATTGACGCCGACAACGGGGATATTCTGAACAATATGAATACCAGCCTGGGCAATAGCGCCGGCGCGCAATAATTCGGTTGTAGCACGTTGCCGGGGGATATCCTTTCGCCCCCGGCTTTTTGACAGACGAAAGTTTTTTCACGTCGCACAGATTGTGACGTCATAGGGCGCAAAAAAGACAACTCCGCCTCACCCTTTCGAGTAATGAATCAGCATTTCATCCTGTTTTTAACCTAGATAACGCAAATAACCGTTCAGATATTCATCATTCAACAACAAACTTTTTTAGTTTTTTCTCGGAGTTAAATACCAATAACTTTCATAAGAGCAGCCTATCGAGCTAAAAATGCCCGCATAGCATAATTTTTAATGCTGCAACTGTTAAAAAAAGGTTTTTTTTATGTTTGTTTGCTGTTTCTCACAGTCTGTGTAAATCCCTACTGGTTATATTGACGACACCCCAAACAGTTGGCAATTTGGTAGCCTCAGGGGTAAGTTCGAGAGTTGTTTGAGTGAATTCCACGCGCTCAGACGCCCCGTCGGGATGCGTTCTCCCCGGCTCTCGCGCGCGTTTATCCCTTCTGCCTTCGGGCACCGACTGCACAGGCCGCGCAAAAAAAAATATAGGGTCTGGCAGTAATACACACATCACATCACATAACGGAGCACAGCGATGACAAGTTCCTTGGGAAAAACAGGGATTCTGAAATTCGGGATTGGGCTGATTGCGTTGACCGTCGCGGCCAGCGTGCAGGCAAAAACGTTGGTTTACTGTTCTGAAGGGTCCCCGGAAGGGTTCAACCCGCAGCTGTTCACCTCGGGTACCACTTATGACGCCAGCTCGGTGCCCATCTATAACCGTTTGGTCGAATTCAAAATCGGCACCACCGAGCTGGAGCCGGGTCTGGCCGAAAAATGGGACGTCAGCGAAGACGGCAAAACCTACACTTTCCACCTGCGTAAAGGCGTGAAGTGGCAGAGCAGCAAAGACTTCAAACCGACCCGCGATTTCAACGCCGACGACGTGGTGTTCTCGTTCGAACGCCAGTTGGATGCGAACAATGCCTATCACAAAGTCTCCGGCGGCAGCTATGAGTACTTTGAAGGCATGGACATGCCGAAGCTGATCGCCAAAATCGAGAAAGTGGACGATAACACCGTGCGCTTCGTGTTGAACCGTCCGGAAGCGCCGTTCCTGGCCGATCTGGGCATGGACTTCGCGTCCATCCTGTCAGCCGAATACGCCGATAACATGATGAAAGCCGGTACGCCGGAAAAAGTGGACCTGAACCCGGTCGGTACCGGCCCGTTCCAACTGCTGCAATACCAGAAAGACTCCAAAATCCTGTACAAGGCGTTCGAAGGCTACTGGGGCACCAAGCCGAAGATCGATCGTTTGGTCTTCTCCATTACGCCTGACGCCTCCGTGCGTTACGCCAAGCTGCAGAAAAACGAGTGCCAGGTGATGCCGTTCCCGAACCCGGCCGACATCGCTCGCATGAAGCAGGACAAAACCATCAACCTGATGGAAAAACCGGGGCTGAACGTCGGTTATCTGGCGTTCAACGTCGAGAAAAAACCGCTGGATAACCTGAAAGTGCGTCAGGCGTTGACCCTGGCGGTCAACAAGCAGGCGATCATCGACGCGGTGTATCAGGGCGCCGGCCAAGCGGCCAAGAACCTGATCCCGCCGACCATGTGGGGCTATAACGACGCGGTGACGGATTACACTTACGATCCGGCCAAGGCCAAAGAACTGCTGAAAGAAGCCGGCATGGCAGACGGTTTTGCCATCGATCTGTGGGCGATGCCGGTACAGCGTCCGTACAACCCGAATGCGCGTCGCATGGCGGAAATGATCCAGAGCGACTGGGCGAAAATCGGCGTGAAAGCCAAAATCGTGACCTATGAGTGGGGTGAATACCTCAAGCGCGCCAAGGCGGGCGAACATCAGACGGTGATGATGGGCTGGACCGGCGACAACGGGGATCCGGATAACTTCTTCGCCACGCTGTACAGCTGCGCCGCAGCGAAAGATGGCTCCAACTACTCCCGCTGGTGCTACAAGCCGTTTGAAGATCTGATTCAACCGGCGCGCGCCGAATCGAACCACGACAAACGCGTAGAACTGTACAAACAGGCTCAGGTGGTGATGCACGATCAGGCTCCGGCGCTGATTATCGCCCACTCCACCGTGTACGAGCCCGTGCGTAAAGAAGTGAAGGGTTACGTCGTGGATCCGCTTGGTAAGCATCACTTTGAGAACGTCTCTCTAGATTGATTCTGGCCCTTCGGCCGGGGTGCACAAAAGGACTTGGCAGGGGCGCAACAGGTTGCGCTTCTGCTGAGCCGTCCCCGGCGTATGGCATCAGGGTTGTTCAAAGTGTGTGAGCTTTAATAAGCCTGGCGGACGATGAGCTGCCGGGCATTTTATACAGAGAGTTCGGGATATGTTGCAGTTCATACTCCGACGTTTGGGGTTAGTTATCCCAACGTTTATCGGCATAACGTTGCTGACTTTTGCATTCGTCCATATGATCCCGGGTGACCCGGTGACCATCATGGCCGGGGAACGCGGGATCTCCGCAGAACGCCATGCGCAGTTGATGGCGGAAATGGGGCTGGATAAGCCGCTCTATCAACAATACTTCACTTACGTATCCAACGTGCTGCATGGCGATTTGGGTACCTCCCTTAAGAGCCGCATCTCGGTGTGGGAAGAGTTTGTTCCACGCTTTAAAGCCACGCTGGAGCTCGGTTTCTGCGCGATGATCTTCGCCGTGCTGGTGGGCATTCCGGTTGGCGTGCTGGCGGCGGTCCGGCGGGGGTCGATATTCGATCACACCGCCGTGGGCATTTCGTTGACCGGCTATTCGATGCCGATTTTCTGGTGGGGCATGATGCTGATCATGCTGGTATCGGTGCAGCTCAACCTGACGCCGGTATCGGGGCGGGTCAGCGATACGGTATTCCTCGACGATAGCCTGCCGCTGACCGGCTTTATGCTGATCGACACCCTGATCTGGGGCGAACCGGGCGACTTCAACGATGCGGTAATGCACATGATCCTGCCGGCCATCGTGCTTGGCACCATCCCGCTGGCGGTTATCGTGCGCATGACGCGCTCCTCGATGCTGGAAGTGCTTGGCGAAGATTACATTCGCACCGCACGCGCCAAGGGCGTGAGCCGTATGCGGGTGATCGTGGTGCATGCGTTGCGCAATGCCCTGTTGCCGGTGGTGACGGTCATCGGCCTGCAGGTCGGCACCATGCTGGCCGGCGCCATTCTGACCGAAACCATCTTCTCCTGGCCGGGCTTGGGGCGTTGGCTGATGGACGCGCTGCAACGTCGCGACTACCCGGTCGTCCAGGGCGGCGTGTTGCTGGTCGCCTGTATGATCATTCTGGTTAACCTGCTGGTAGACGTGCTCTACGGCGTGGTCAACCCGCGTATTCGCCACAAGAAATAAGGGGCGCTCTAATGTCTCAAGTCACTGAGCCTGTAGTTAAAGGTGCGCCGAAGCCCATGAGCCCGTTCCAGGAGTTCTGGCACTATTTCAAGCGCAACAAAGGGGCCGTCGTCGGCCTGGTTTATATCGTTTTGATGTTTGTGATTGCCATTGGTGCCGGCGTACTGGCGCCGCATGCCCCGGCGGATCAGTTCCGCGACGCGCTGCTCAGGCCACCGGCCTGGCAGGAAGGGGGCAGCTGGCAATATTTCCTCGGTACCGACGATGTGGGTCGCGATGTGCTGTCGCGCCTGATGTACGGCGCGCGGTTGTCGCTGCTGGTCGGTTGTCTGGTGGTGGTGCTGTCGCTGATCATGGGCGTGGTGCTGGGCCTGTTGGCCGGTTACTTCGGCGGCGTGGTGGATGCGATCATCATGCGCATCGTCGACATCATGTTGGCGTTGCCAAGCCTGCTGCTGGCGCTGGTGCTGGTGGCGATCTTCGGCCCCTCCATCGTTAACGCCTCGCTGGCGCTGACCTTCGTCGCCCTGCCGCACTATGTGCGTCTGACCCGCGCGGCGGTGCTGGTGGAAGTGAACCGCGACTACGTCACGGCCTCACGCGTGGCGGGCGCCGGCGCGATGCGTCAAATGTTTATCAACATCCTGCCAAACTGCCTGGCACCCTTGATCGTCCAGGCTTCTCTTGGCTTCTCGAACGCCATTCTGGATATGGCCGCTCTCGGCTTTCTGGGCATGGGTGCGCAACCGCCAACGCCGGAGTGGGGCACCATGCTCTCCGACGTGCTGCAGTTCGCCCAAAGCGCCTGGTGGGTCGTGACCTTCCCCGGCGTGGCGATTCTGCTGACGGTGCTTGCATTCAACCTGATGGGGGACGGCTTGCGTGATGCTCTCGACCCCAAACTCAAGCAGTAACAGAGGACGAGAGAGATGGCGTTATTAAATGTAGACAAGCTTTCGGTGCACTTCGGTGACGAAGGCACCCCCTTCCGTGCGGTAGACCGTATCAGTTACAGCGTTGAGCAGGGCCAGGTGGTCGGTATCGTCGGCGAATCCGGCTCCGGGAAGTCCGTCAGTTCGCTGGCGATCATGGGCTTGATCGATTTCCCCGGTAAGGTGATGGCCGAAAAACTGGAGTTTAACGGCCAGGATCTGCGCAAGATTTCCGAAAAAGAGCGTCGCCAACTGGTGGGCTCGGAAGTGGCGATGATCTTCCAGGACCCGATGACCAGCCTGAACCCCTGCTACACCGTCGGTTTCCAGATCATGGAAGCGTTGAAGGTGCATCAGGGCGGCAATCGCAGTACCCGCCGCCAGCGGGCTATCGATCTGCTGACCCAGGTAGGTATCCCCGATCCGGCCTCGCGGCTGGACGTGTACCCGCATCAGCTTTCCGGCGGGATGAGCCAGCGCGTGATGATCGCCATGGCAATCGCCTGTCGGCCGAAGTTGCTGATTGCCGATGAACCGACTACGGCGCTCGACGTGACCATCCAGGCGCAAATTATCGAACTGCTGCTGGAGTTGCAGCAGCGCGAGAATATGGCGCTATTGTTGATCACCCACGATCTGGCGCTGGTAGCCGAAGCGGCGCACCATATCATCGTGATGTACGCCGGCCAGGTGGTGGAGTCCGGCAAGGCCGCAGAGATCTTCCGCGCGCCGCGCCATCCCTACACTCAGGCGCTGCTGCGTGCGCTGCCGGAATTCGCTGCCGACAAGGCGCGCCTGGCTTCGTTGCCGGGCGTGGTACCGGGCAAATATGACCGCCCGAGCGGGTGTTTGCTCAACCCGCGTTGCCCGTACGCCAATGAGCGTTGCAGCAAAGAGGAGCCGGAACTGCGCAGCATTCCCGGCCGTCAGGTTAAATGTCACACACCGCTGGATGATGCGGGGAGGCCGACCGTATGAGCCAGAATCAACCCTTATTGCAGGCGATTGACCTGAAGAAACACTATGCGGTCAAGAAGGGGATATTTGCCCCGGAACGGCTGGTCAAAGCGCTGGATGGCGTTTCCTTCACCCTCGAGCGCGGCAAAACGCTGGCGGTGGTGGGCGAATCAGGTTGTGGCAAATCAACCCTGGGCCGCCTGCTGACGATGATCGAAGTGCCGACGGCCGGCGAACTGTACTATCAGGGGCAGGATCTGCTGAAGCCGGACGTCACCGCCGAGAAGCTGCGGCGCCAGAAGATCCAGATTGTGTTCCAGAATCCATACGGATCGCTCAACCCACGCAAAAAGGTTGGGCAGATCCTCGAGGAACCGTTGCAGATCAACACATCGCTGAACAGCGCGGAGCGCCGTGAAAAGGCGCTGGCGATGATGGCGAAGGTCGGGCTGAAAACCGAACATTACGATCGCTATCCACACATGTTTTCCGGCGGCCAGCGCCAGCGTATCGCCATCGCGCGTGGGCTGATGCTGAACCCGGACGTGGTGATTGCCGATGAGCCCGTGTCTGCACTCGATGTGTCGGTGCGTGCGCAGGTGCTGAACCTGATGATGGACCTGCAGCAGGATTTGGGGCTGTCCTATGTGTTCATTTCACATGATTTGTCGGTGGTGGAGCACATTGCCGACGAGGTGATGGTGATGTATCTCGGCCGTTGTGTAGAAAAGGGCAGCAAAGACGCCATTTTCAATAACCCACGCCATCCGTATACCCAGGCGCTGCTGTCTGCCACGCCGCGTCTGAATCCGGATATGCGCCGCGAGCGCATCAAGCTGACCGGTGAGTTGCCCAGCCCGATGAACCCGCCGCCGGGCTGTGCATTCAACGCCCGCTGCCGTCGCGCCTTCGGGCCATGCACCCAACTGCAACCGCAGCTTAAGCAATACGGCGAACAGATGGTGGCCTGCTTTGCGGTCGATCAGGATGAAAATCCCGGCGTATAAGTCTGTTATTGCTGATCATTAATGTTAACGCCGGCATTTGCGCCGGCGTTTTTTTTGGCTAATGCCCGGAGTGATTAATTTTATTTAATGAATAATTATTCTGGGTATATTCATAAAAAATTATTTTATTAGCGTCATTTTGAAAAAATATTATTTATATTCGGAATTTACTTAGTGAAATGATGATAGCCCTCTCTCTATTAATTAGCCTGATATTTAATGGCTGGCGATTCAGCGCTGTAACTCCCCTTTATTCTACAAGCCATAAAAAAAGCACGCCCGAAGGCGTGCCTGAGAATTAACTGCAGGATTGGCCGTAGCGTTTACTGCGGATAAGGCACCCAATCGCCGCCGTTAAGGCGAATGTACGACTTACCCTGGTATTGCATCACAATGGCGTTATCGTTCTCCGAGATAGCCGGCGTTTGCGGCAGATTCTGCGTCAGCGCCTGCCAGTCTACGCTTGGCGCGGTGAAGGCTTTGCCGTCTACCAGGCGAGACACCAGTTCAGAGAGCGCCAGATAGCTGCTGGGCGTTTTAATCTGCAACGGGCTGCCCTGATGCGGCGCTGTCATGCCCACCAGTTTGATGCCGACCGGCGTATGGGTAATGTTCGGGCTTGGGATATCACGCAGGCCGGACATCTGCATTTTGTCGCCCACCAGCGCCGCGCCGTGTTCCGGCACAATCACCACCATCACTTTACGCCCGGACTTCTCCAGCTGTTCCAGGAAGGTATTCAACTGGTCAAACAGCTTTTGCGCCCGCGGCTGATAATCCGCGCTCTTGTTCGAGCCGACGAAGCGGTTGCCGTCATGCAGCGGAATGATGTTGAAGAAGGTGGCGCTGCGGGTATCCCCGGCTTTTTGTTGTTGATCCAGCCAGCGGGTGAGCAGCTCCAGATCGTTGTAAATCGGCTCGCCGTCGAAAGAGGCCAGTTCATTGCCGATACCGGCTTGCGACATCAGCGGCGCCTGCAGATCGCCCTGCTCGCGCAACTCTTTGAGGAAATTGCCGAACACGCCCGAGTGGTCCAGCATCAGCTGTTCTTTAAAGCCAAGTTTAGCAAGATTATCAAATAGATAGCACTGCTGATTCACCGGTTGATACAAATCGTGATGCGAAGGTTGGCCGCAACTGGCGCGCAGCAGACGGATAGCGGCCGGGCCGCTGTAGGCGGTCGCCGAGTTGAAGCTGTCGAACATGATGTCCATTTTCGACCACAGCGGATGGTTCTGCAGGTTGATCGACTCCATATCGGCCCAGGCCAGCGAACAGATATTGATCACCAGCAGATCAAAGGGCTGGGCGTCGGCCGGCAGGGTGGCCGGGAAGGCGGTGGCGCGGGATTTTTCCCGATCGTAAAACTGATTCAGGTAGGCCGTCAGATTGGCGCTGGTCGGCGGCGCGCTGTCGGTCGGGGCGTTGTCACCGCCGGCTGCGGCCGGGGCCGTCGCAGCCGGCGTGGTGGTGGCTGCGGTGGTGTTGGCGGGCAGCAGCGACGCGGCCGGGCCGGCGATGGTCAGGACGTTCAGCCACACCAGCGCCCCCACGGTGAAGACCGTGACGCGCACCCACTGGGCCAGGAACAGATAGGCAATCAGCAGTACGAAGGCGGCGCCGATCATCTGCCAGTTGATAAAGCGGTTCACCAGTTCCAGCAGGTATTGGGCGCTGAAGCCGGTTAACTGCGAGCCCTGGCTGAGAATGCTGTTAATGCCCGGCAACCAGGTATCGTAATAGAACAGGGCGATACCGACAGGAATGGCGACATAGTGCCGCCAGCGGTGCAGACGCAGCGCCGGTATCGGCATCAACAGGAATGCCATGAACACCAGGTTCGGCAGCGGGTGGAAATTCAGGTAGCCGAACCACAGCAGGGCGAATTT
Source organism: Serratia sp. C2(1) (assembly GCF_036352655.1). Taxonomy (NCBI): domain Bacteria; kingdom Pseudomonadati; phylum Pseudomonadota; class Gammaproteobacteria; order Enterobacterales; family Yersiniaceae; genus Serratia; species Serratia sp. C2(1). The sequence goes on from NZ_JAZFBA010000005.1 coordinate 169,174, forward strand.
GGCCAGGAAGTAGTAGTTCCAGCCGCCGAGCCCGCGCCAGTAGCGCCACAGAGAGTTATCGGGTTGGGTGTTGTTTTTTGGCTTCATGGCTGTTTCTTATGCTTAATCTGAGATGAAGAACCTTCGCGCACCCATAACCCAGAGGATTTTAAATAACGCGGTGATAAAAACAGGTTTTGCCAATATTGACGCCAGCGCGGGAAACGGCGGTGAAAGAAATAGCCCAGCGGAATAAAAATGATCGCGCACAGCAGGATCAGCTGCACGATATCGTTAAGGTTCAGCATGCTTGTTCTCCTGTGCGCCGGTGGCCAGCGTGAAGGCTACCGGTTGACGGCGTTCCTGCGGGCTGTCAGCCACGGCGGCGCTCTGGCGCGGCGCGGACGGCGTGGTGGCCTGCGGCGCTAACGGAATATTGGCGTTTTGCGCCAGCCGTTTGATTTCTGAAGTAATATCCACGTCCTGGTGCCATACCACCCGGTTGCTGAACGCCTCGTTTACCGGCAGGCGGAAGATGAATTTCAACGCGGTGTCCAGATCGTTAATCCGGCAAGTGGAGAGGAACAGCACCAGCCGTCCTTGCACCACGGTCATTACGTCGCCGAAGCGGCGCAGATGACACAGGGTCATCGCCTGTTCGGCGCGCAGCCCCGGCACAGGGCGCAGCGCGACCATCACGCCTTTGCCGTCTTCCGGCAGCAGCGTGTTGTTCATCAGCGAAATGACGGCCTGGCTGAAGTCGTCCGGACGCATATAGCCTTTCAATTGCAGCGGCCGCAAGCCGTGCAGCAGAGCGTCGATATCCGCCGGAACATGGCGCGAGAAGCGTTGCCCCTGGATGCCCTCCAGCATGGTCAGAAAGCGTGACAGCGGCGCAACGTGCGGCACAATCAGGTTGGCACCGCAGGCCAGCAGCAGGCGTTCATCGCTGTAGCGCAGGCTGGCGCTCATCTCTCGCACCACAATTTTCAGTCCGTTACCGCGTTGGCGGCGCAGGCTGTGAATTTGATGTGCCAGTGCGTCGATTTCATCGCTCTGATAGAGCGCAAATATCAGCGTTGCCGAGAGCGTCAACATGCCGTGTTGAGCAAGTTGCGCATTGCTTTCCAGCAGTTGCCAGTTGGCCGACAGCGGCGGCGCGCCTTCAAGAATGCTTTGCTGCGCCAGATAGAGGCCTTCGTCGCTGCGTATGGCCGTTGGCGAGGGTTGATTACCGTCGTCGTCCCCCTGCCAGCCGTTTTCGCCGGCGAACAGCGTCAGCATCTGGTTGGCGTTGATGCCGTTTTTCGTACACCACCAATTCACCAGATACTGTGCGCTGTCTTGCTGCCACTGCAGACTGGACAGGCCGTTAAGAATGCGGTGCTGGGTGCTGAGCTGCCCTTTGAGTTTGTTCACGCCACTGCCATGGCTGAGGATCAACAGGGTGCACCCTTGGCGATGCAGCCAATGGCCGGTGGTACGGGCCCAATCGCGCAACTCTTCGGTCGTGAAGGTTTGCCACAGGCTGGCGTGGGCCAGCAGGAGTAATAAGCGGTTTTGCGGTTTTAAGGCGCGCATCAGATCATCGCAGAAATGCGTCAGCGCCGCTTTTTTCTCCGGCAACTGGTACAGCGGAATTTTTTTCAGCGCGGGGGAAGCCAGCTCAGCCAGCAGTTTGTCGGGTTTTTCTCCGCTGCATATCAACGCGACCTGGCTGGTTGCGGCCTGGGCAGCCAGAGTTTGTTGGCAGAGCAGAGTGGCATCAGTTTGGCGGTCGACATTCACCCAATAAAGCCCAGGGGATTGCATCACTGACAGTTCTTCCCAAATCTGCCGAATACCTAATGAGAAAGATTGCGCCATAGGATATTTTTCTACTTTCGTTGAAAGTGTCGTCGCGGGCAACTGAGTATTGCTAGTCAGTCATCGTATCATTGGGATCAATAATAACAAATCTGACAATCTGTGTAATAATATCTGTTAAGAATCATCTTATTGGTTATGTGTTTTTTTTTAAGTTGCTCTTTTTTTTACATTGCTATAGTTAATTAACATTAGCCTATTTTTAAAAGGCGGCAGAATGAATAATCAATTAACGCGCTTTCACGCGGTGGTATCGCCGGAAACTCAGGACGATCTGCTGGCCCTTAGCGAGGCATTTGCTCTGCCAACATTAAGTTATGTCGATATTTCGCGTCAGGAACGATTAACGCAGATGATGACGCGCTGGCCATTGCTGGCCGAATTGGCGCAAACAACAGGGAGCCGTTAGTTTATGCCGGTAATTGCGCTGCAAGGGCTGCGAGGCGGGATGGGGGCGACGTCAGTCACGGCGGCGCTCGCCTGGGCATTACAACAGTTGGGCGAGTCGGTGCTGGCGATTGATTTCGCGCCGGATAACCTGTTACGCCTGCATTTCAATACGCCGTTTGAGCTGGCTCGCGGCTGGGCCCGCGCAGAGCAGGACGGCGGCGGCTGGCAGCAAGGTGCCATGCGCTACTGCGAAAAACTCGATTTTCTTCCTTTTGGCCGGCTAACGGCCACGGAACGACTGAATCTGCAATCCCCGGCTCGCTGGCAAGATAATCTGGCGCAGTTGGCCGCCGGCGGTCAATACCACTGGATCCTGCTGGATGTGCCGGCGGATGATGGCGTGCTGGCACGGCAGGCGTTGGCGCTGGCAGACAGCGTTTTCATGCTGATCGCCCCGGACGCCAACTGCCAGATCCGCCTGCATCAACAGGCGCTGCCGGAAGGTTGCCGCTTCCTGATTAACCATTATTTTGCCGCCAGTCAGTTGCAGCAGGATCTGCATCAGCTGTGGCTGCAAACGCTGGGTGGCCTGTTGCCGGTGGTTATTCACCGCGATGAGGCGATGGCCGAGGCGCTGGCGGCAAAACAGCCGCTGGGTGAGTACCGCCCCGAGAGCCTGGCTGCCGATGAGGTGCTGACGCTGGCCAACTGGTGCCTGATCAATCTCAAGGATGCGGCGCCATGAGCCGGATGATAAGCCTACTGCTGGTGCCGCCGGTCTATCAGGCGGTGCAGACGCGCTATCGAACCTACCGCCGTAACGGATCCTCGGCCTTTAGCGCTTTCTTCGCCACGTTGCTGGTGGCGTTGGGCTGGGTTTTCCTGCGTTTTGAATCCCCGGGCTGGCAGCGGGTGCGTGCCGGCCGTGCCTATTGGTTCCCACATCTGTCCTTCATCCGCCCGCGCCCGGCAGATGGGTTGCGTTATCTGTTGCAGGGGCTGTGGCTGCTGCTGTTTCGCACCGGTCGCGCCCCTATGGGCCGTCATTATTTCGCCGGTTGGCATCGCCTGCAATTGCGCTATGCCAACTGGTTGCAAAGGCTCCCGCACCGGTTGCAAAGCGCCGGGGTAGAGCAGCGTTCGGTGGAGCGCCTGAGCCAGATGAGCCGACGCATGCGCCGCGTGCTGTTTATTATTGTCGGCGTGCTGGCGGCGATCCTCGCCATGCTGTGCATTTCGCAGCCCTTCGATTTGCCGGCGCAGTTCGTGTTTGTGGTGCTGCTGTGGTGCATTGCGATGGTGGTGCGCCGGGTACCGGGCCGCCTGCCGGGGCTGATGCTGATTGTGTTGTCGCTGACCGTTTCCTGCCGCTACCTTTGGTGGCGCTATACCGCCACGCTGAACTGGGACGATCCGCTCAGCCTGACCTGCGGCCTGCTGCTGCTGGCGGCGGAAACTTACGCCTGGGTGGTGCTGGTGCTGGGGTATTTCCAGACCGTCTGGCCGCTTAACCGCCAGCCGGTGCCGCTGCCTGCCGACAGCACCACCTGGCCGACCCTAGATCTGCTGGTACCGACCTACAACGAAGATCTTGGGGTGGTGAAGCCGACCATTTACGCCGCGCTGGGCATCGACTGGCCGAAAGAAAAGGTCAATATCTACATCCTCGATGACGGCAATCGTCCCGAATTCAAAGCCTTCGCCGCAGAGGTAGGGGTGAAGTATATCGCCCGGCCGACCCATGAGCACGCCAAGGCCGGCAACATCAACAATGCGTTGAAGCAGGCCACCGGCGAGTTTGTGGCGATTTTCGACTGCGACCACGTACCGACGCGCTCCTTCCTGCAATTGACCATGGGTTGGTTCTTCAAAGACAAGAAGCTGGCGATGTTGCAGACCCCGCATCACTTCTTCTCGCCGGACCCGTTTGAGCGCAACCTCGGGCGCTTCCGCCAGACCCCGAACGAAGGCACGCTGTTCTACGGCCTGGTGCAGGACGGCAACGATATGTGGGACGCGGCCTTTTTCTGCGGCTCTTGCGCCATCCTGCGCCGCAGTGCGCTGGATGAGATCGGCGGCATCGCGGTGGAAACCGTCACCGAAGATGCCCACACCTCGTTGCGTTTGCATCGTCGCGGGCACACGTCGGCCTATATCCGTATTCCACAGGCTGCCGGGTTGGCGACCGAAAGCCTGTCGGCGCATATTGGCCAGCGCATTCGCTGGGCGCGCGGCATGGTACAGATTTTCCGGCTGGATAATCCGCTGTTCGGCAAGGGGCTGAAACTGGCGCAGCGGCTATGCTACGCCAACGCCATGTTGCACTTTTTGTCCGGTATTCCGCGGCTGATTTTCCTCACCGCGCCTTTGGCGTTCCTGCTGATGCACGCCTATATCATCTTTGCGCCGGCGCTGGCGATCGCGCTCTATGTGTTGCCGCATATGATCCACGCCAGCCTGACCAACTCGCGTATCCAGGGTAAATACCGTCACTCCTTCTGGAGCGAGATCTATGAAACGGTACTGGCCTGGTATATCGCCCGGCCTACCACGGTGGCGCTGTTCAATCCGCACAAAGGCAAATTCAACGTGACCGCCAAAGGCGGGCTGGTGGAAGAGGAGCATGTCGATTGGGTGATTACCCGGCCTTACATGTTCCTGGTGGTGCTCAATCTGGCGGGATTGATCTTCGGCATCTGGCGGTTGGGTTACGGCCCAACGGACGAGATCATGACGGTGATCATCAGCCTGGTGTGGGTGCTGTACAACATGACCATTCTCGGCGGCGCGGTGGCGGTGGCGGTGGAAGCCAAGCAGGTGCGCCAGGCGCACCGCGTGGAGATTGCCATGCCGGCCGCGATAGCCCGTGCCGATGGTCACCTGTTCCCTTGCACGCTGCGCGACTATTCCGACGGCGGGGTAGGGATTGAAATGCGCGTATCCGATGCGCTGAAAGAGGGGGACAAAGTGTCGCTGCTGTTAAAACGCGGCCAGCAAGAATACAGCTTCCCGTGCATGGTCACGCGCGCCTTCGGCAGCAAGGTGGGGATCCGCATGGTCGATCTCAGCACCCGTGAACATATTGATTTCATTCAGTGCACCTTTGCCCGCGCCGATACCTGGGCGCTGTGGCAGGACGGGTTCCCTGAAGATAAACCGATCGAAAGCCTGCGCGACGTTCTGGCGTTGGGCTTTCGGGGATATCTGCGCATGGCGGACTATGCGCCGCCGATGGTGCGAAGCCTGCTGGTCGGATCCACGACGCTGATTGCCTGGATAGCGTCGTTCATCCCGCGCGGCGTAGGCAGGAACCCGGCTTTCAGCCAAAAAGAGACAGTGGTATAGGCAAACCGGCCGCTCACTTGCCTGGCTCCCAGGCGCTAACATTGATGATGATACGATGACGAGAAAAATAACCTGGTTTACCGCCCTGGCCTTAGGCATCAGCACCCTGTCTCAGGCTGAAACCGCCACCGCGCCGACCGTCGTCGCGCCACCGGTGAGCGTACCGGCCGATGCACCGGTCACTGCACCTATGGGAGCGGCTGCACCTCAGGATGCGAATGCGCCGGTCCGTGACGTGCAATTGCAGTTTGCCCAGATAGCGCCGCCGCCGGGAACCTTTACCCTGCGCGGCACCCGACCGGATGGCCAGGTTGAGTTCGGCGTACGCAGTGACGAAGTGGTGTCGCAGGCGACGCTCGATCTGGAGTTCACCCCGTCGCCGTCGCTGATCCCGGTGGAATCGCACGTCAAGGTGTACCTCAATGACGAACTGATGGGCGTGACCACCCTCACCAAAGAACAGCTCGGCAAGCCGAACCGCATCCAGATGGCGATCGACCCGCGCTACATCACCGATTTTAACCGCGTGCGGCTGGTGTTCGTCGGCCATTACCAGAACATCTGCGAAAATCCGGCCAACAGTACGCTATGGCTCGACGTCAGCAAGTCCAGCTCGCTGAATTTGCGTTTCCAGACGCTGCCGTTGAAAAACGAACTGTCGCATTTCCCGGAACCCTTCCTGGACAGCCGCGACAATCGGCCGCTGACCTTGCCGATGGTATTCGCCGGCTCGCCGGATCTCGTTCAGCAGCGCGCGGCGGGCATGCTGGCCTCGTGGTTCGGCAGCAAGGCGCAGTGGCGCGGCCAGTCGTTCCCGACGCTGTATAACAAACTGCCGGACCGGCACGCCATCGTCTTCGCCACCAATAAGCAGCGCCCGGATTTCCTGCGCGATTACCCGGCGGTCAATGGGCCAACGGTGGAAATGATCAGCCATCCGGATAATCCGTACGTCAAACTGCTGCTGGTGCAGGGGCGCGATGACAACGATTTGATCACCGCGGTAAAAGGCATTGCGCAGGGCAACATTCTGTTCCGTGGCCAGAACGTCACGGTGGACAAGGTTGAACAACTGGTGCCGCGCAAGCCGTACGATGCGCCTAATTGGGTGCGTACCGATCGGCCGATGACCTTTGCCGAGTTGCAGCAATATGCCGAACAGCTGCAAACCAGTGGCATCGAACCAGGCCCGATCTCGCTGACCATGAACCTGCCGCCGGATCTGTTCCTGATCCGCAGCACCGGCATAGATATGCACCTGAAATATCGTTACACCGCGCCGCGCATTCAGGACGGTTCGCGCCTGAGCGTTAGCCTGAACAACCAGTTCGTGCAGGCCTATTCGCTGGTGCCTGAACACGAGCAGGGTACTCAATTGCTGCGTCTGCCGCTGACCCAGGGGCTGATCGATTCCGACAAGAGCGTCAATATTCCGGCGCTGCGGCTGGGTGCCAGCAACCAGATGCGTTTCGACTTTGATTACACCACGCTGCTGGCCAGTGGGGCGGAAGGGCGTTGCGAGACGTATTCCTTCACCCAAAACCACGCAATCATCGACGGGTCATCGACCATTGATTTCTCTGGGTACCGTCACTTTATGGCGATGCCGGACCTGCGCGCTTTCGCCAATGCCGGTTTCCCGTTCAGCCGTATGGCCGATCTGTCGCAAACGCTGGTGCTGGTCAACAAACAGCCGCAGCCGGCGCAGGTTAGCGCCATGCTGAACGCACTGGGGATCATCGGTGCCCAAACCGGTTACCCGGCGCTGGCGATGACCTTGAGCGACGACTGGTCGCAGGCCAAAGATCGCGATGCCGATATTTTGATGATCGGCACTATTCCGCCGGAACTGCGGGACGACAAAAAAATCAGTCTGCTGGTGGATGCCACCCAGAGCTGGGTGAAGCAGCCAACGCGTCAGTTGCCGCTGCCGACAATGGACGTATTGCCGGAGGACACCAAACCGGACAGCCAGACCACCATCAGTTCCGAAGGTGCAATGTCGGCGATTATCGGCGTGCAGTCGCCGTTTAACGATCAGCGCAGCATTGTGGCGCTGCTGGCCGACAGCCCGCGCGGCTATGATTTGTTGAACACGGCGCTGCTGGACAGCGGCAAGCGTGCGGCAGTGTTCGGCTCGGTGGCGGTGATCCGCGAATCGGGGGTGAACAGCCTGCGCGTGGGCGACGTTTACTACGTCGGCCACCTGCCGTGGTGGGAACGCATCTGGCACGCGTTGTCGACCCATCCGGTGTTGCTGGCGGCGATTGCGGTGATTGTGGTGGTGATTCTGGCGCTGATGTTGTGGCGTGGCCTGAAGGCTTTCAGCCGCCGCCGCCTGTCGCCTGAAGATCGGGATTAATCACCATGTCCGTAACGTTGAAACGCCTGACGTTCGGCATGCTGCTGTTGTGCGCATTCAGCGCGTCGGCGGCCTGCGAATGGCCGGCCTGGCAACAGTACAAACAGTTTTACATCAGCGACGAAGGGCGGGTGATCGACCCGAGCAGCCCGAACCGCATCACCACTTCGGAAGGACAGAGCTACGGCCTGTTCTTCGCCCTGGTGGCGAACGATCGGCCGGCGTTCGACAAGTTGCTGGAGTGGACGGAAAACAACCTGGCGGCGGGCGATCTCAGCGCCCATTTGCCCGCTTGGCTGTGGGGCGAGGACGATAAAAAACGCTGGACGGTGCTGGACACGAATACGGCGTCCGATGCCGACCTGTGGATTGCCTACAATCTGCTGGAAGCCGGCCGTTTGTGGAAAAGCCGGCGTTATCAAACTCTGGGGACGCTGCTGTTGCAGCGTATCGGCCGCGAAGAAGTGGCTGATATCCCCGGGCTGGGGCTGATGTTGCTGCCGGGCAAGGTCGGGTTCGTGGCAGAAGATCGCTGGCGGCTCAATCCAAGCTACCTGCCGCCGCAGCTGCTGGCGCGTTTCGCCGCCCTGAATGGCCCGTGGCGAGCGATGCAGCAAACCAATCAACGGCTGTTGCTGGAAACCGCACCGCATGGCTTCTCGCCGGATTGGGCGGTGTGGCAGGCCGGCAAAGGCTGGCAGCCGGACACCGTGAAACCGGATATCGGCAGTTACGACGCCATCCGGGTTTATTTGTGGATCGGTATGCTGGCGGACGATGACGAGCATAAAGCCGCATTGGTCAAACAGCTGCTGCCGATGGCGCAATCGACCGCTCAGCAGGGCGTTCCGCCGGAAAAAACCGACACCGCCAGCGGTAAAACCCGCGGTGATGGCCCGGTGGGTTTCTCCGCCGCCATGCTGCCGATGTTGGCCAACCAAACGGCTGCGCTGGACATCCAGCGCCAACGCATCAATCAACACCCGCCGGGCGACGATGCCTATTTCAGCGCCTCGCTGACACTGTTCGGCCAGGGATGGGATCAACAACGTTATCGTTTTAATCGGCAGGGTGAACTTCAGCCCGCCTGGGGCGGCCAATGCGTAACTTCAGAATAAACTGGTTGGGCCTGGTGCCTTTAAGCCTGGCGATGCTGCCGCAGGCGCAGGCGGCCGAAGCCGTCTCGCCGGAGCAGTGGCTGTTGGAGCAGGTGCGAGTCGGGGAGGCCAGTAACAAGGATGAACTGGTGCGCCAGTCGCTTTATCGGCTTGAACTGATGGATCCGAATAACCCGGACGTGATTTCGGCGCGCATGCGCCTGGCGTTGCGGCAGGGCAATCAGGCGTTGGCACAGCAGCAACTGGATAAGCTTAAGCAGGTCGCGCCGCAGTCCAGCGCTTATCGTCAGGCGCAAATGAACATGCTGCTGACCCAGCCGGAAACCCGTCAGAAACTGCAACAGGCGCGGTTGATGGCGACCGCCGGCCGTTTGCCGGAGGCGAAAGCGCAATATGACGACCTGTTCCATGGCGATCCGCCGACGCTGGAACTGGCGGTGGAATACTGGCGTCTGGTTGCCCGTCTGCCGGGTCAGCAAGCCGCTGCGTTGAAACAGCTGCAGTCGTTGGATAAACACTATTCCGGTAACGTGCAGTTGCGCATGTCGCTGGTGCGGATGCTGTTCAGCCAGGATCGCGACGCGCAGGCCTATGATTTACTGCAAAAAGTGGCCGCCGATCCTGCCGGACGCGGCGAGGCTGCCGATCTGTGGCTGGAAAAGGTCAAAGCCATGCCGGTCGGCCCGCAAAGCGTGGCGGCCCTCAACCGATTCCTCGGCGTATTTGAAACCGGCGATCAGGCGGTGAGCGCCCGGCAGGAACTGGCCCGGCAGCAGGCGCTGTTGTCGGATCCCACCTATCTGGCGCGTGCGCGCGGGCTGGCGCAGGTGGACAAGGGCGGCAGCCGTGCGGCGATCCCTGAATTAAGAAAAGCGCTGGCGGCCTCGCCCAATGATGCCGACGTGCTGGGGGCGCTGGGCCAGGCCTATTCACGCGCCGGTAATCGCCCACAGGCGTTGAGCCTGTTTCGTCAGGCGTTGCAGGCCGATAAGGGTGGCAACAACAGCAGTAAATGGCAGAGCCTGATTAAGAGCAATGCTTACTGGCTGGCAATTGACGAAGGCGACAAGGCGTTGAAAGCCGGCAATCTGGCGTTGGCACAGCAGAAATACCAGCAGGCGAGCCAGATTGACGGCCGCGACAGCAGCGCGGTACTCGGCCTGGGCGATGTTGCGGCAGCGCGTAAAGATGACGTTGCCGCTGAACGTTATTATCAGCAGGCGCTGAGGCTGGAGCCGGGTAACGGCAGTGCGGTGCGTGGCCTGGTGAATATCTATCAGCGTCAGTCGCCGGAAAAGGCGCTGGCCTATCTCAATAGCCTGCCGCGCAGCCAGCAAAACAAGCTGCGCAGTACGCTCGACGGCCTGCAGCTCGACATGCTGAAACAGCAGGCTGACGATTTGGCCGGGCAGCAGCAATGGCATCAGGCGGCGGAAAAATACCGCCGTGCCCAATCGATGGACCCCGATGACGTTTGGTTGACCTATCGCTATGCGCAGACGCTACGTCAGGCCGGGCAACCGCAGCAGGCGGACGCCTTGTTCAGCCGGTTGGCGCAGAAGCAGCGTGACAATCCGCAGCAGGCCTACGCTTATGCGTTATACCTCTCCGGCAGCGATCGCGACCGGCAGGCGCTGGCGCAGCTGAATACCTTGCCCGCCGCGCAGTGGAACGACAACATGCGCGAGCTGGCGCAGCGGCTGAAAATGCAGGCGACGCTGGAACAGGCCGAACGGCTGCGCGCCGCAGGCGACGAACCTGGCGCGGTGGCCTATTTACGCCGGCAGCCGGCGGATACCCGTATCGATCTTCAGTTGGCCGATTGGGCGCTGGCCCGCGGTGAATATGACGCCGCGCTGGCCGATTATCAGCGGGTGCGAGCCCGTGAGCCGAACAACCCGGATGCGCGGTTGGGGGAGATTGAGGCCTATGTGGCGCAGGGCAAACTCAGCGAGGCGCGCCAGCGCCTGCAAACCGCACCGCAGGAGCCGCAACCTTCCAGCAGCAGCGAGCGGCGGGTGGCCAATGCCTGGTATGCCGTTGGGGAGCCGCAGAAAGCGAGCGATATCTTTACCCGGCTGAAAACGGCGGCGCAACAGGAGCCGGCGGGGCAGGCGAAAGCCTTGATTTACCGCGATGCGGCCCGGATTGAGCGGGAACAGGGGCAGCCGGAATTGGCACAGCAGGACTATAAACAAGCGATGGTCGCCAGTGGTATTACGCCAAGCGTGCCGCAGGATAACGACAGTTATACCTATCTGACGCGCAATAACCCGGGTGACGACTGGCTCAAGCGCGGTATTCGCTCGGACGCGGCGGATCTGTACCGCCAGCAAGATGTCAATGTTACGCTCGATCACGATTACTGGCGTTCCAGCGGCACCGGCGGCATTTCCGACTACAAAGCGCACGACACCATGTTGCAGGTGGACATGCCGCTGTACGATGGGCGGGCCTTCTTGCGGACCGATACCGTGCAACTGGATGCCGGCAGTTTCTCCCCCGACAGCAGCGGCAAGTATTACGAAACCTTCGGTACCTGCAATACCCAGGGCTGCAGCGGCGATGAACATCAGAAAACCACCGGCACCAGCGTGGCGGCCGGTTGGAAAAACGATCGCTGGGCGGGGGACATCGGCACCACGCCGATGGGCTTTGAGGTGGTCGATTGGGTGGGGGGGCTGGCCTACAGCAATGACTGGAACCACATTGGCTGGACGCTGGCGGCCTCGCGGCGGCCGATCTCCAGTTCGCTGCTGGCGTTTGGCGGGACCAAGGATCCGAATACCGGTACTACCTGGGGGGGCGTGCGCGCCACCGGGGTAAGCCTTGGCGCCAGCTACGATCGCGGTGAAGCGCACGGCGTCTGGGCTGACCTCAGCGCGCACCAGTTGACCGGCAAAAACGTCGAGGATAACCAGCGCGAACGCTTTATGGCCGGTTATTACTACAAGCTGATTAATGAAGATAACCGCCGTGTCACCGTCGGGCTGAATACCATGCTGTGGCACTATCAAAAGGATTTGAGCGGCTACTCGCTCGGCCAGGGCGGCTATTACAGCCCGCAGCAATATATGTCGCTGGCGCTGCCGGTAAATTATCGCCAACGCACCGAAAACTGGTCCTGGGAACTGGGTGGTTCGGTGTCACTGTCCCATTCGAAAACCAACAGCCAGCGGCGTTATCCGCTGCAGGGGCTGATACCGGATTCGTTGCCGGACAAGTTCGCGGTGGAAGACGGCAGTTCCTCTTCCGGGGTCGGTTATACTTTGCGGGCGATCGTTGAGCGCCGTCTCAGCTCGCACTGGACACTGGGCGCCGGTATCGATATTCAGCAGGCGAAGGATTATACGCCGAGCCACGCATTGATTTATCTACGCTATTCGTTGGCGGGCTGGCAGGGCGATCTCGATTTACCGCCGCAACCGCTCACGCCTTACGCAGACTTCAAATAACCTGGCTCAGTCAGATTCGGAGTGTCGGACACAGGGTAGTTTTGCTACCCTGTGTTAAGGCTGCGCCCTGCCATTTTCCGCCACCGGCGCTCAGGTACCAGGGTGAGACAGGGTCTTTCGTTTAAGAAAAGACTGAAACCCGCAGTTTTCTTGGTTCTGCCATGAGTATGGCAAGATAAAAACAGCAGACAATCGAGTATACTCGGACCGGTCCGAAGGGGGGTAGGATACTTCTTAACCTCTTTTTTATTTCAGCCCGAATTAGCGGAGAGCAGGTTTGCGGGTCAGGCGTTCATTAACGATTAAACAGATGGCAACGGTGTCCGGTGTGGCGCTGGTGACGATCTGCATATTTATCGTGATCCAGTTATTCCATTTTGTGCAGCAGCGCAGGGATGACTATGCCCAGCAACTGGAAAACATTGCTCATTCCGTACGGCAACCGCTGGCGGAGGCCGTGCTGCGCATGGATGTGCCGGAAACCAAACGGGTGCTGAATACCCTGTTGCCGGTGGGCATACTGACCCGTGCGGATATCGTGCTGCCGAATGAATTTCAGGCACTGCACGCCAACTTCCCGCCGGAACGCCCGGTGCCTACGTTGATCGCCCGCCTCTTCGAGTTGCCGATCCAAATTTCCGTTCCGCTCTATTCGCTGGAGCGCGTACCGGCCAACCCGCAGCCTCTGGCTTATCTGGTGCTGCAGGCCGATTCGTTCCGCATGTACCAATTCATTCTCAGCATGTTGTCGACCATGCTGTCGACCTATTTGCTGCTGGCGTTGATTCTGTCGGTCGCTATCAGCTGGTGTATGAACCGGTTGATGGTGCATCCGCTGCGCGCAATGGCGAAAGAACTGGAAAATATTTCGCAAGACGAAGCGCCTTATCACCAACTGATGTTGCCGGCCCTGCACCAGGACGATGAGCTGGGGTTGCTGGTACGCAACTACAACCGCAATCAGCAGCAACTGGCTAAGGCCTATGCCGAGATGAGCCGTCTGAGCACGCGACATCCGGTAACCGAGCTGCCTAACCAGGCGTTGTTTACCGCTTTGCTGGAACAGCATATCGCCTCCAGCCTGCGCCCCGATCGCTTTAACCTGCTGGTCATTGGCATTGAGACGCTGCATGAGGCATCCGGCGTGCTCAATCCGGCGATGCGCGAAGCGCTGTTGCTGACGTTGGCGAAGAAGCTGCGTGAGTGTATTGATGAAAACGGCGTGCTGGCGCAACTGAGCAACACCGAGTTCGCTATTTTGGCCAAAGGCGTTGAGCGGCCGTTCCACGCCATGCAGTTGGCGCGCCGTATCATGGCGCAAATCAATGCGCCGCTGAGCCTGCAGGAAATGCCGTTGCGGCCAAGCGCCAGCATCGGTATCGCTCACTATCTCAACGTGGGAGAGAGCGCGGAGCAGCTGCTGCGCAGCGCCACTTCAGCCATGATGTCGGCGCATCGTGAAGGCAAAAATCAGATCCTGTTCTTTGAGCCGAGCCTGACGGAGCGCACCCAAAAGCGGCTGACGCAGGAAAGTGAAATTCTGCACGCCATTGATCAACGCCGTTTCACCCTGTTTTTACAGCCGCAGATGGATATGCAGTCCAATGCGGTGATCGGCGCCGAAGCGCTGCTGCGTTGGCAGCAGTACGACGGCAGCTTTACTCTGCCGGCAGACGTCATTCCGTTGGCCGAGGAGCTTGGCGTGATTGTGCCGCTCGGCAACTGGGTGCTGGAAGAGTCCTGCCGTATTCTGGCGGATTGGCAAACCAGAGGCATTACGCTGCCGCTGGCGGTCAACATTTCCGCCATCCAGATGCAGCATGAAGGCTTTATTCCGCACCTCAAGAGCATATTGGCACAGCATCATATCGACCCGCGCAAGCTGCTGCTGGAAATTACCGAAACGGTGCGCATTGACGATCTCGATCGTGCGTTGGCGCTGTTGCGGGAATTGCACGATCTGGGGCTGTCGATTGCGCTGGACGATTTTGGCATGGGATATTCCAGCCTTAATTACCTTAACCGGCTGAAATGTCTGCCGATCGATTTGATTAAAATCGACAAGAGCTTTATTCAGGGGTTACCGGCGGATGACGCGATGGTGCGTATCGTCAGTTCCATTTCTGAGGTACTGCATCTGCCGGTAATGGCTGAAGGGGTCGAAAACGCCGGGCAGCGCGACTGGCTGTTGCAGCACGGCATTCACAGCGGTCAGGGGTTCCTGTTTGCCCGCCCGCTGCCGCGCGCGGAGTTTGAAGCGCAGTTCTGCCAACCCTCGGCTTAAGCCCAACACTTGTGTCTTTCGCTTCGGGCGACCTGTACGTCGCCCGTTGAATATCCTGCCCAAAAACGTTGATTATCAGCTACCCCTTTTGCATTAGTGCAAAGAAATAGTTACGCAATTCGCCGCTTTACATTCGAGCTGACGCGTTTCAGCTCTTAAATTCGTATCAACATGTGTCTGTGGCTGCAACAAATTATTTCCATGTTGTTATGTGGGTGTTATTTTCCGCGCAAGCGATGAACAGGCGAGATAACTAGACTCAAAATAATTGGAGTTGCATCAAGGCGGCAAGAGAACGCATCCCGATGAGCTTACTGTAGTAAGTGATTCGGGTAAGTGAGCGAAGCCAACACAGAGGCAGCTTCAAGTATGACGGGTATAGACTATCGCCTGGTGCGTGTCTTTCCCCCCAAAGGATGTTCATATGAAAATCACTATCTTTAAGAGCCTCTATTTTCAGGTGCTGACGGCGATTACGCTGGGCGTCCTGCTTGGCCATTTTTATCCTGATATCGGCGCACAGATGAAACCTCTGGGCGATGGATTCGTTAAGCTGATTAAAATGATCATCGCGCCGGTGATTTTCTGTACCGTGGTGACCGGCATTGCGGGTATGGAGAGCATGAAGGCCGTAGGCCGCACCGGTGCGATCGCGCTGCTCTATTTTGAAATTGTCAGTACTCTGGCGCTGCTGATTGGCCTGCTGATCGTCAACGTGGTGAAGCCGGGCGCAGGGATGAACATCGATCCGGGCACGCTCGATGCCAAAGCGGTGGCGGTATACGCCGAACAAGCTCAGCAGCAGGGTATCATTCCATTCCTTCTGGACATCATTCCCGGCAGCGTCATTGGCGCTTTCGCCAGCGGCAACATTCTGCAGGTCTTGCTGTTTGCCGTGTTGTTCGGTTTCGCCCTGCATCGTCTGGGCGACAAAGGCCAATTGATCTTCAACGTGATCGACAGTTTCTCACGCGTTATTTTCGGCATCATCAATATGATCATGCGCCTGGCGCCGCTGGGTGCCTTCGGGGCGATGGCGTTCACCATCGGTAAGTATGGCGTGGGTACGCTGCTGCAACTCGGCCAGTTGATTGCCTGCTTCTATATTACCTGCGTGCTGTTTGTGGTGGTGGTGCTTGGCACCATTGCCCGCGCCAATGGTTTCAGCATTTTCAAATTTGTTCGCTATATCAAAGAAGAGTTGCTGATTGTGCTCGGGACTTCTTCTTCCGAGTCGGTGCTGCCGCGCATGCTCGACAAAATGGAGAAGCTGGGCTGTAAAAAATCGGTGGTGGGGCTGGTTATCCCGACCGGTTATTCCTTTAACCTGGACGGCACCTCGATCTACCTGACCATGGCCGCGGTATTTATCGCTCAGGCGACCAATACCCATATGGATATCATGCATCAGGTGACCCTGCTGGTGGTGCTGTTACTGTCATCGAAAGGGGCTGCAGGGGTGACCGGTAGCGGCTTTATCGTACTGGCTGCCACCATTTCCGCCGTGGGACACCTGCCACTGGCCGGCCTGGCGCTGATTCTGGGCATTGACCGCTTTATGTCCGAAGCGCGCGCGCTGACCAACTTGGTCGGTAACGGCGTGGCAACCGTGGTGGTGGCGAAATGGTGTAAACAGCTGGATGAAAAACAGCTGAAAGACACCTTGTCCAACAAGCACGGTAACGGTGCCGATAAAACACTGCCTTCTGCCTGATTTTAGCTTCAAATCACCGGCTGCGGCCGTGGCCGGTGATGCTTTATTCCCCCGCGTAAAGAATTCTTGCATTAAAAACCCGACTATCCATTATTTTTCACTTCATTGAGTGACATCCGCAAAGGCATGCGGTCTAACAGAGTGGTACACTTTCTGCTTTCCGCCCCACTGTGAAACTCAGGGCGTATTTGTAGGCTGTACGACACAGCCTAATATTCCGGTGAATGGAATATCCGCATTTGTATACAGAAATTGGATAGTAATTAAGTAGGGGTTCACATGCAGGGCACCAGAATTCATCTCATAGTGGGTGGGCTGTTGTTGGCTGTAGCCAACGGCAGCGTGCAGGCTGAAGCACTACAACCCGATCCTGCCTGGCAGCAGGGTAAGCTCGATAACGGGTTTTCATGGCAGATACTCGATACGCCGCAGCGACCGAGCGATCGCGTCGAACTGCGGTTGATGGTCAATACCGGCTCGCTGGTGGAGTCTTCCCAGCAGATCGGTTTTGCCCACCTGTTGCCGCGCCTGTCGCTGGCACGCAGTGAAAGCTTTACGCCACCGCAGTTGCGTTCGCTGTGGCAGCAGAGCGTGGACAGCGAGCGGCCTTTGCCGCCGGCAATCAGCTCTTATGATTTCACTCTTTATAATCTCAGCCTGCCGAATAACCGCCCAGATTTGCTGAAAGAAGCGCTGGCGTGGCTTTCCGATACTACGGGCAAGCTGGCGATCGACGAACATACCGTACATGCGGTGGTGAACTCCAGCGTCGATCCGGTCGGCACTTTCCCGCCAAACCCCAAAGAGGCCTGGTGGCGCTATCGCCTGAAAGGCTCGACGTTGCTGGCGCACGATCCGGCCCAGCCGGTGAAACGGCCGGTGAACGTCGATCAACTGAAGAAGTTCTACCAGCAATGGTACACACCGGACGCGATGACCCTGTACGTGGTGGGTAAAGTGGACAGCCGCAGCCTGGGCGAGCAGATCAACAAAGCCTTTTCGCCGCTGAAAGGGAAACGTGAAACGCCGGCCACCATGCCGACGCTGACGCCGTTGCCGCAGCAGCCGGTCAGCCTGATCAGCGATCAGGTGAAGCAGGATACGTTGTCGATCATGTGGGACGCGCCGTGGCACCCGATCCGCGATTCGCAGAACCTTAGCCGTTACTGGCGCAGCGATATCGCCCGCGAGGCGCTGTTCTGGCACCTTCAGCAGGTGTTGGAAAAGAGCGATCAGAAAAACCTGCATTTGGGCTTTGATTGCCGCGTGCAGTACCAGCGTGCCCAGTGCGCGATTCACCTTGATACGCCGAACAACAATCTGAACAACAGCCTGGGTTTTATCGCCCGCGAATTGGTCAACGTGCGGAACAATGGGCTGTCGCAGGAGGAGTTTAACGGCCTGTTGGCGCAGAAGAACGATCAACTGAGCAAGCTGTTTGCCACCTATGCTCGCACCGACACCGACGTGCTGATGAGCCAGCGTCTGCGCTCGCAACAAAGCGGTGTTGTGGACATCGCACCGGAGCAATATCAAAAACTGCGTCAGGAGTTCCTGTCCGGATTAACGCTGGAAGCGCTGAACCAGGAGCTGAAGCTTCAGCTCTCGCAGGATGCGACGCTGGTATTGATGCAGCCGAAGGGCGAGCCGGAAATGAGCATGAAGCAGTTGCAGGAAACCTACAACGGCATTATGGCGCCGGCGCCGGCCGTGGTGACGGAAGAGGTCAAACCGACCGACACCGCTCCGGCTCCGGAAACCAGCGCACAGTAAAAGCGAAGGGGGCGGCTTGCCCCCTTAGTTGCGGTACAGTACCTTGATGATGTGGTAGCCGAACTGGGTTTTCACCGGGCCATAAGGCTTCAGCAGCGGGATGCTGAACACCGCTTTATCAAAGGCCGCCACCATGGTGCCCTTGTTGAATTCGCCCAAAGCGCCGCCGTTGCGCTTTGACGGGCAACTGGAATATTTGCGCGCCAGCGTGTCGAAGCTGACGCCGCGCTTCAGCTTGGCCAGCAGATCGTTGGCCAGTTTTTCGTTATCTACCAAAATGTGCAAGGCGCACGCCGTCTTTGCCATGATATTGCCTTATCGATACAGAAATTGCGCCGAGTATACCCGTTAAATCTCATCGACGCTTTCTGCTACAATCCTCTTCCACGTGATAAAGCCGAGCAATAAAGCGCCATGCGATTAAATCCCAGCCAACAACAAGCCGTCGAATTCGTTACCGGGCCTTGCCTGGTGCTGGCCGGTGCAGGTTCCGGCAAGACGCGCGTCATCACCAATAAAATCGCTCACCTGATCCACAACTGTGGTTATCAGGCGCGACATATCGCCGCCGTGACCTTTACCAATAAGGCTGCGCGCGAGATGAAAGAGCGTGTGGCGCAAACCATGGGGCGCAAAGAAGCGCGCGGGCTGATGATTTCCACTTTCCACACGCTGGGCCTGGAAATCATCAAGCGCGAATACGCCGCGCTGGAGATGAAGTCCAACTTCTCGCTGTTTGACGATCAGGATCAGCTGGCGTTGTTGAAAGAGCTGACTGAAAAATGGCTGGAGAATGACAAAACGCTGGTGGCGCAGCTGATTTCCACGATTTCCAACTGGAAAAATGACCTGGTCGACCCCAAAAAGGCGATGGAGCTGGCGCGTTCCGAGCGCGACAAGCTGTTCGCGCATTGCTACGGCCTGTATCACGCCCATATGAGGGCGTGTAACGTGCTGGATTTCGACGATTTGATCCTGTTGCCGACCTTGCTGCTGCAGCGTAATGAAGAAGTGCGCGAGCGTTGGCAGAATCGTATTCGTTATCTGTTGGTGGATGAGTATCAAGACACCAATACCAGCCAGTATGAACTGGTAAAACTGCTGGTGGGTAGTCGCGCGCGCTTTACCGTGGTAGGGGATGATGACCAGTCGATCTACTCCTGGCGCGGCGCGCGGCCGCAAAACTTGGTGTTGCTGAAGGAGGATTTCCCGGCGCTGCAGGTGATCAAGCTGGAACAGAACTACCGCTCCAGCGAACGCATTCTGAAAGCGGCGAATATCCTGATCGCCAATAATCCGCACGTGTTTGAAAAACGGCTGTTTTCCGAGTTGGGCTACGGTGAAGAGCTGAAAGTGGTGACTGCGAATAACGAGGATCACGAGGCCGAGCGGGTGGTAGGGGAACTGATTGCCCACCACTTTGTGAAGAAAACCAATTACGGCGATTATGCGATTCTCTATCGCGGTAACCACCAGTCGCGGTTGTTCGAAAAAATGCTGATGCAGAACCGCATTCCTTACAAAATTTCCGGCGGTACCTCGTTTTTCTCGCGGCCGGAAATCAAGGATTTGCTGGCCTATCTGCGTGTACTGACCAACCAGGATGACGACAGCGCTTTCCTGCGTATCGTCAATACGCCAAAGCGTGAGATTGGCCCGGCGACGCTGCAAAAGTTGGGTGAGTGGGCCAATCAGCGTAACAAAAGCCTGTTCCGCGCCAGTTTCGATCTGGGTCTGAGCCAGCATCTGACCGGCCGCGGGCTGGAATCGTTGCAGCGTTTCACCCACTGGCTGGACGGTATCGCCCAACTGGCGGAGCGTGAACCGGTGGCCGCGGTGCGCGACCTCATCCACGGCGTGGACTATGAAAGCTGGCTGTTTGAAACGTCACCCAGCCCGAAAGCCGCCGAAATGCGCATGAAAAACGTCAATACGCTGTTTGGCTGGATGACGGAAATGCTCGAAGGCAGCGAGTTGGATGAACCGATGACGCTGACCCAGGTGGTGACGCGCTTTACCCTGCGGGACATGATGGAGCGCGGCGAAAGCGATGAGGAACTGGATCAGGTTCAATTGATGACGCTGCACGCCTCCAAAGGGCTGGAGTTTCCTTATGTGTTCCTGGTGGGGATGGAGGAAGGATTATTGCCGCATCAGAGCAGCATCGACGAGGATAACGTCGATGAAGAGCGGCGTTTGGCCTATGTGGGGATCACCCGCGCCCAAAAAGAGCTGATTTTCACTCTGTGCCGCGAGCGCCGCCAATATGGCGAGCTGGTGCGGCCGGAACCGAGCCGTTTCTTGCTGGAGTTGCCACAGGATGATCTGGCATGGGAAAGCGAACGTAAGGTGGTCAGCCCGCAGGAGCGGATGCAAAAAGGGCAGAGCCATTTGGCCAATATTCGCGCGCAGCTGGCCAAGGCCAAAGGCGAAGGCTAAAAAGAAAGGGCGCAATGTGCGCCCTTGTCATATCAACGTTGTTCTTCCAGCATCAGCGGCCAGTGCACATAGCTTTGCCAGTGGCTTTCCTGATCCAGCGCCTCTGCACGTAGCGGGTGCTGTTCCAGCCAGCCCGACGGCAGGATCACCGTCAGCTCGTCATCGTTATTGGCGCGAAGGCGTACCGCAGGCAGCGTGTCGTCGCGGCGCCGGCTGGCAAAAATGATAGCCAGGCGCAAAATGCGGCATAGACGTTGCGCCATGCGCGGCGGCAGGGCGTTTTGCTGGCTCAGCAGCGGCAGATCGATAGTATTGCTCTGGTTTTGTAACAGCGTAGCCAACAGCTTTTTTTGCGCCGGTGTGAAACCGGGTAAATCCAGATGGCGGATCAGGTAGGCGGCGTGTTGTGGCGCCTGCTTGAAATCAACGCTGAGGCCGATTTCGTGGATCAGGCAGGCACTGTGCAATAACTCGCGACATCGTGCGTCCAGTTGCCACTCGTTGCTCACCTGCTGCGAGAAGTTGGCTGCCAGTTGGCTGACGCGCTCGGCCTGTTCGGTATCCAACAGGTAGCGCCGTTGCAGATTGCGAATGGTGCGGCTGCGGATATCTTGTTCAACCGGCAGGTGCAGCATGCCGTAGACCAGTCCTTCGCGAAGCGCGCCGCCGGCCAGCATCATGCTTTCAATGCCCAGTTCCTGGAAAATCGCCAGCAGGATCGACAGCCCGCTTGGAAACACCAGTGCGCGTTCCAGCGTCAAGCCTTCGATTTCCAACTCTTCCAGCTTGCCGCATTGAATGGCGCGCTGTTTCAACTGACGCAGCTTGGACAGAGTGATGCGCTCATCCATGCCTTGCGCCACCATGATTTCCTGCAGTGCCTGTACGGTGCCTGAAGCGCCGACGCAGATTTGCCAGCCGTGCTGACGCAGATGCGGCGCTATAGGGCGCACCATTTCGCGCGCGGCCTGTTCGGCGCGTTCGAAATTATCCTGCCCAAGGTTACGATCGCTAAAGAAACGCTCCAACCAGGTGACACAGCCCATAGACAGGCTATATAGCTGGGCGGCCTGAGCGCCGGTACCGGCGACCAACTCGGTGCTGCCACCGCCGATATCGACCACCAAACGCTGGTCCGGCCCGCCAGTGGTATGGGCAACGCCATGATAAATCAGACGCGCTTCTTCCTCGCCGCTGATCACCTGGATCGGACACCCGAGAATTTGCTCGGCGGTCTGCAGGAATTCATCGGCGTTTGACGCCAGGCGCAGCGTGGCCGTAGCGACCACACGGATCTGGGCGCGGGGGATGTCCTGCAAGCGTTCGGAGAACAGCTTCAGGCATTGCCAACCGCGCTGCATGGCGTCATGCGACAGGTGATTGTTCTGATCCAGCCCGGCCGCCAGACGCACTTTACGCTTGATGCGCGCCAGGGTCTGAATGCTGCCGGCCACTTCTCGCACCACCAGCATGTGGAAGCTGTTGGAGCCGAGGTCGATAGCGGCATAGAGCGTGCTGGAACTGAGCATGGTTATCAGCCTGGACGTTTACGGTTATTGCGTGGTGCACCGCCGCCGCGACGCGGCGCGGAATTACGGCGTGGGCCGTTGCCACCGCGTGGACGCGCAAGGCGTTTCGGCGCCGGCAGGTCAGTCAGCAACGCGTCGCTGTTGTACTTGCTCACCGGAATGCTGTGGCCGGTATAGGTTTCGATCGCCGGCAGGTTGAGCGCGTACTCTTCGCAGGCCAGGCTGATGGAATGGCCGCTTTCGCCGGCACGGCCGGTACGACCGATACGGTGAACATAGTCTTCGCAATCGTCAGGCAGATCGTAGTTGAACACATGCGTGACCAACGGGATGTGCAGGCCGCGGGCGGCGACGTCGGTGGCGACCAGAATATCGAGGTTGCCTTTGGTGAAGTCTTCCAGAATACGCAGGCGTTTTTTCTGCGCCACATCGCCGGTCAGCAGGCCTACGCGGTGACCGTCGGCCGCCAAATGGCCCCAGACGTCTTCACAGCGGTGTTTGGTGTTGGCGAAGATGATGCAGCGATCCGGCCACTCTTCTTCGATCAGCGTCTGCAGCAGGCGCATTTTTTCTTCGTTGGACGGGTAGAACAATTCTTCCTGAATGCGATGGCCGGTTTTCTGTTCCGGTTCCACTTCAACATATTCAGCGTTGTTCATCTGTTCGAAAGCCAGTTCGCGTACGCGATAGGACAGGGTGGCGGAGAACAGCATGTTCAGGCGTTGATCGACCGCAGGCATGCGGCGGAACAGCCAGCGAATGTCTTTGATAAAGCCCAGGTCGTACATGCGATCGGCTTCATCCAGCACTACAACCTGGATCGCGCCCAGATCGATGTAGTTCTGTTTGGCGTAATCGATCAAACGACCGGTGGTGCCCACCAGGATATCCACGCCGCTTTCCAGCACTTTCAGCTGTTTGTCGTAGCCGTCGCCGCCGTACGCCAGACCCAGTTTCAGGCCGGTGGTTTGGGAAAGGGCTTCCGCATCGGAGTGGATCTGCACCGCCAGTTCACGCGTTGGCGCCATGATCAAGGCGCGCGGCTGGTTGGTCTGGCGACCCTGTTTCGCCGGGTTAGAAAGCAAATAGTGAAAAGTAGACGCTAAAAATGCCAGCGTCTTTCCGGTACCGGTTTGCGCCTGACCTGCAACGTCACGCCCGGAGAGCGTGAGCGGCAATGCTAACGCCTGGATAGGCGTGCAATGGTGAAACCCTTTTTTTTCAAGGGCTTCAAGGACTAACGGGTGCAGGGCGAAGTCGGAAAACTTCTGTTCGGTCAAGTGTGTTTTGCTCATAGTGTGGTAGAATATCAGCTAACTATTGCTTTACGAAAGCACATCCGTTGAAATAAACGCGGTGAAATAAAATCACCTTAGGTTGGTTAATGCTACACCAACAAGGTAGACATAATCCTGTGGAGTAGAACATGAGCGATAAAATTATTCACCTGACTGACAGCAGCTTCGAAAGCGACGTGCTAAAAGCTGAAGGGCCAATCCTGGTCGATTTCTGGGCTGAATGGTGTGGGCCGTGCAAGATGATTGCTCCGATCCTGGATGAAATTGCCGTTGAGTTCGAAGACAAGTTGACCATCACCAAGTTGAATATCGACCAAAACCCGGCAACCGCACCTAAGTACGGTATCCGCGGTATCCCGACGCTGTTGCTGTTCAAAAACGGTGAAGTGGCTGCGACCAAGGTGGGTGCGCTGTCCAAAGGCCAGCTCAAAGACTTCCTTAACGCGAATCTGTAATCGGGCGTAACGCCCTATATCCTGTGGGATCAAAGCCGTAGCCAATAAGGCTGCAGCTTCAGAGGCTAGGGGGATATTCAGGCGTCTGGCGGGGATTTAAATTCACCGCTAGACGCCTGCCAATAAGCGTGTTAAGTTTAGCCACACTGCATATAGAACTTGCCCGAAGTTTTAAATCTAAAGAGTTTGAATCTAAAGCTATACTCTGTGCTGAACCGCTGGTGTTGACAGTAAAATGAACTCAACCCGTGTTTTAGCAGTCAAACGGTTTTGCAAAATCAATTTTAAGGTACCTTCGATCTTAAGCCGTCAATGCGCGCGTCTCTTGTAAGCCATTTCTTACCGTGACAGCTCAGCGCCCGGTGGTCGAACGTCCAGTAAACAGGCACGTATCACGCTGCCATACCATTCACGATAGCAGTTCGAGACACACCCCGAGTTTAAGAACCCACCACTATGAATCTTACCGAATTAAAGAATACGCCGGTTTCTGAGCTGATTACTCTCGGCGAAAATATGGGGCTGGAAAACCTTGCCCGTATGCGCAAGCAGGACATTATCTTCTCCATCCTTAAGCAGCATGCGAAAAGTGGAGAAGATATCTTCGGCGATGGCGTGTTGGAGATATTGCAGGATGGATTTGGTTTCCTCCGCTCTGGAGACAGTTCCTACCTTGCAGGCCCCGACGACATCTACGTATCCCCCAGCCAAATCCGCCGTTTCAACCTCCGTACAGGTGACTCCGTTTCCGGTAAGATTCGTCCGCCAAAAGAAGGCGAGCGCTATTTTGCCCTGTTGAAAGTTAATGAAGTCAACTACGACAAACCGGAAAACGCCCGCAGCAAGATCCTGTTCGAGAACTTAACCCCGCTGCATGCCAACTCCCGTCTGCGGATGGAACGTGGCAACGGTTCAACTGAAGACCTGACGGCACGCGTGCTGGACCTGGCTTCTCCGATTGGCCGTGGTCAGCGTGGCCTGATTGTTGCTCCACCGAAAGCCGGTAAAACCATGCTGCTGCAGAACATTGCGCAGAGCATCGCCTACAACCATCCAGACTGCGTGCTGATGGTGCTGCTGATCGACGAGCGTCCGGAAGAAGTGACCGAGATGCAGCGTCTGGTGAAGGGTGAAGTCATCGCCTCTACCTTTGACGAGCCGGCTTCTCGTCACGTTCAGGTTGCGGAAATGGTGATCGAGAAGGCCAAGCGCCTGGTTGAGCACAAGAAAGACGTTATCATCCTTCTTGACTCCATCACCCGTTTGGCACGTGCCTACAACACCGTTGTGCCTGCTTCCGGTAAAGTGCTGACCGGTGGTGTGGACGCCAATGCCCTGCATCGTCCCAAGCGTTTCTTCGGTGCGGCACGTAACGTTGAGGAGGGCGGTAGCCTGACCATCATCGCTACTGCGCTGGTAGATACCGGTTCCAAAATGGACGAGGTTATCTACGAAGAGTTTAAAGGTACCGGCAACATGGAATTGCATCTGGCGCGTAAAATCGCCGAGAAGCGCGTATTCCCTGCGATCGACTACAATCGCTCCGGTACCCGTAAAGAAGAGCTGCTCACCACGTCCGAAGAACTGCAAAAAATGTGGATCCTGCGTAAAATCATTCACCCAATGGGCGAGATCGATGCGATGGAGTTCCTCATTAACAAGTTGGCCATGACCAAGACCAACGATGAATTCTTCGATATGATGAAGCGCTCATAATGACGACGCGCTCATAATTGAGTAAAAAATTCAGAGAACGCCACGCCTAGTCGTGGCGTTTTTTGCATTTGGCGGATACGATAAGTAACAGAAATGGAAATGTAAGTTTTTTTGTGACTTACTGAGAATTCATCTTATTTGCGGTCGGCGCTTTGCCGCTCGCGCTTTGTTGCTGTCTAAATGGCGGGCACACACATTGGCGTAAGAATGAATGGCTGTTGTCATAGGAAATGACTGAAAGGTAGCGGGATCCAATGGCGCAACCTGTCGCCCGTGTTAAGCTGCCTTATCTTCTACAGAGATCTGTTAACTGTGAACTTACTCACTATGAGTACTGAAATTCTATTTGTTTTCCTGTTTTCTTTGGCGTTTCTCTTTGTTGCCCGTAAAGCAGCAAAACGTATTGGTCTGGTTGATAAACCTAATTACCGTAAGCGTCATCAGGGGTTAATTCCTCTTGTCGGCGGTATTTCCGTTTATGCCGGGCTGTGCTTTGCCTTTCTTATCTCTGACCAAACGATTGCGCATGGCAAACTTTACCTGACCTGTGCGGGTATATTGGTGTTCGTTGGTGCTCTCGACGATCGTTTCGATATCAGCGTGAAAATTCGTGCTCTGGTTCAGGCGTTGGTTGGCATCGCGATGATGGTTTTCGCCGGTCTCTATCTGCGCAGTTTCGGCCACGTGCTGGGCGACTGGGAAATGCAGTTGGGGCCTTTCGGTTATCTGGTCACGCTGTTTGCCGTTTGGGCCGCCATCAACGCCTTTAACATGGTGGACGGCATTGACGGTCTGCTGGGCGGGCTTTCATGCGTTTCTTTCGGTGCGCTGGGTGTTCTGCTGTATCTGAGCGGCCATTCTGATTTGGCTTTCTGGTGCTTCGCGATGATCGCCACCATCGTTCCCTATATCCTGCTCAACCTCGGCATTCTTGGCCGCCGGTATAAAGTCTTTATGGGGGATGCGGGCAGTACGTTGATCGGCTTCACCGCCATCTGGTTGTTGCTGCAAAGCTCGCAAGGCAAAGTTCACTCCATCAATCCCGTTACCGCCCTGTGGATTATCGCTATTCCGCTGATGGACATGATTGCGATTATGTACCG
Source organism: Serratia sp. C2(1) (assembly GCF_036352655.1). NCBI lineage: Bacteria > Pseudomonadati > Pseudomonadota > Gammaproteobacteria > Enterobacterales > Yersiniaceae > Serratia > Serratia sp. C2(1). Next base: position 196,000 of record NZ_JAZFBA010000005.1, read on the forward strand.
TCGCTTACGCAAGGGGATGAGCCCCTTCTCCCCCGATCGTCAACACATTCACCATCTGATTATGCGCGCAGGCTTTACGCCGCGGCAGGCTTTCGTGCTGATTACCCTGGCGGCAGCGCTGCTGGCGGCGATTGGCGTGCTCGGTGAGCGCCTTACTTTTGTTCCTGAATGGGTGATGTTGGCATTATTCTTGCTTGCTTTCTTCTTGTACGGTTATTGCATCAAACGCGCCTGGCGCGTTGCACGTTACATTAAGCGTATCAAGCGCCGCTTACGGCGTTCGACCGACAATAAGCAAGTATCTTAACCAGAGGCTTTTGGGCAGTGATGAATCCAGAAACAACGTCTGACAAGAATATCCCGGCAGTGGATAACGAACTCGATATCCGCGGCCTGTGCCGTACCCTGTGGCGCGGCAAGCAATGGATTATCGGCATGGCGGCATTGTTCGCGGTGGTTGCGCTGGTCGTATCCTACCTGGTGAAACAGGAATGGAGTGCGACAGCGATTACCGATCGGCCAACCGTGAATGCACTGGGGGGCTATTACTCTCAGCAACAGTTCCTGCGAAATCTGGATGTGCGTACGCTGCCGGCGGTCTCGGCTGAGCAGCCGGGCATTGCTGACGAAGCCTATAATGAATTCATTATGCAGTTGGCGGCATACGATACGCGTCGCGATTTCTGGCTGCAGAGCGATTATTACAAACAGCGTCAGGAAGGGGATGCACGTGCTGATGCGGCATTGCTTGATGAACTGATTAACAACGTTCAGTTTACGCCGCGCGATGACAAAAAAGTGCCGAACGACGGCGTGAAGCTGACGGCGGAAACTGCGGCGGACGCCAATCACCTGCTGCGTCAGTACGTGGCATTTGCCAGCCATCGCGCAGCTCAGCACCTGAATGAAGAAATCCAGGGCGCATGGGCTGCCCGCACTACCTCGATGAAAGCGCAGGTGAAGCGTCAGGAGGCGGTGGCCGACGCGGTTTACAAGCGCGAGCTGAACACTATTGAGCAGGCGCTGAAAATTGCCGATACGCAGGGCATCAGCCGGACTCAAACCGACACGCCGGCCGAACAATTGCCGGATTCCGATCTGTTCCTGCTGGGGAAACCTATGTTGCAGGCACGTCTGGAAGGGTTGCAGGCTTCAGGGCCAACTTACGATCTGGATTACGATCAAAATCGTGCGATGCTGTCGACTTTGAATGTTGGTCCGACTCTGGACGAGAAATTTCAGACTTACCGCTATTTGCGGACCCCGGAAGAACCGGTAAAACGTGACAGCCCGCGGCGGGTATTCTGGTTGATCATGTGGGGCGCGATGGGCGCCTTGGTTGGCGCAGGTATTGCCCTGGTGCGTCGCCCGCGTAATTAAAAATAATATAATAATTCGCTTATGGGCGCGTGAGCGCCCAATTCGCAGGTATGCCTGCGATTAACCGACCAAAAGAGATTCGCTGTGAAAGTGTTGACTGTTTTCGGCACCAGACCTGAAGCCATCAAGATGGCACCGCTGGTACATGCCCTGGCTCAGGATGAAGCCTTTGAATCAAGAGTCTGCGTAACGGCACAGCATCGTGAGATGTTGGATCAAGTGTTGCGGTTATTTGAAATCGTACCTGATTACGATCTGAACATCATGAAGCCTGGCCAGGGACTGAGTGAGATTACCTGCCGCATTTTGGAAGGCTTGAAAGGCGTGTTGGAAGAATTCAAGCCGGATGTGGTGTTGGTCCACGGTGACACAACCACCACATTGGCGACCAGCCTGGCGGCTTTTTATCAGCGCATCCCGGTTGGACACGTGGAGGCGGGCTTGCGCACCGGCGATCTGTACTCGCCGTGGCCGGAAGAGGCCAACCGCAAGCTGACCGGTCATCTGGCGATGTATCATTTTGCACCGACGGAAAATTCACGCCAGAACCTGTTGCGCGAGCTGTTGCCGGACGATCATATTTTCGTTACCGGCAACACGGTTATTGATGCGTTGTTCTGGGTGCGCGACCGGGTAATGGGTGATGCCGCCGTGCATGACAGCCTGGCGCAGCGCTACCCGTTCCTGGATGCCAGCAAGAAATTGATCCTGGTGACGGGCCACCGTCGTGAAAGCTTCGGCGGCGGGTTTGAGCGGATTTGCAGCGCGCTGGCAGAAATCGCCCGTACTCATCCTGACGTACAGGTAGTGTACCCGGTGCATCTCAACCCGAACGTCAGCGAGCCGGTCAACCGCATTCTGAAAGGGATTGATAACATTATCCTGATCGATCCGCAGGATTACTTGCCCTTTGTGTATCTGATGGCTAACGCTTATATGATCCTGACCGACTCCGGTGGTATCCAGGAAGAAGCGCCGTCGTTGGGTAAACCAGTGCTGGTCATGCGTGACACTACCGAACGGCCGGAAGCGGTGGATGCGGGTACGGTCCGCCTGGTCGGCACTGACGTGGCTAAAATTGTTGATGCGGTGACCCGGCTGTTGACGGATGAAAAGGAATATCACGCCATGAGCCGGGCGCATAACCCTTACGGTGACGGGCATGCCTGCCAGCGTATTCTCGCAGCTTTGAAGAATCATCAGGTGACACTATGAGTTTTAACACTATTTCGGTTATCGGCCTGGGGTATATCGGTCTGCCAACGGCGGCGGCGTTTGCCTCTCGCAAGAAAAAAGTGGTCGGCGTAGATGTTAACCAGCATGCGGTAGATACCATTAACCGCGGCGCGATTCATATCGTTGAACCCGATCTGGATAAAGTGGTTAAAGAGGCCGTCGACGGCGGTTATCTGCAGGCGGTGACCAAACCCTTGGCCGCAGATGCTTTTTTGATCGCGGTACCGACGCCGTTTAAAGGCGATCATGAACCCGATCTGGCTTATGTCGAGGCTGCCGCCAAATCACTGGCGCCGGTGCTGAAAAAGGGTGACCTGGTTATCCTGGAGTCCACCTCTCCGGTGGGGGCTACCGAACAGATGGCGCAGTGGCTGGCCGAGGCGCGCAGCGATCTCAGCTTCCCGCAGCAAGCGGGAGAAGCCGCCGATGTGAATATCGCTTACTGTCCGGAGCGTGTGCTGCCGGGGCAGGTGATGGTTGAGCTGATTCAGAACGATCGCGTTATCGGTGGCATGACGCCAAAATGCTCGGATCGCGCCAGCGAGTTGTACAAGATTTTCCTTGAAGGCGAATGTGTGGTGACCAATTCACGCACCGCCGAGATGTGCAAACTGACCGAAAACAGTTTCCGCGACGTGAATATCGCCTTTGCGAATGAGTTGTCGCTGATTTGCGCCGAGCAGGGCATCAACGTCTGGGAACTTATCCGTCTGGCGAATCGCCATCCGCGGGTGAATATCCTGCAGCCAGGTCCAGGCGTCGGCGGCCACTGCATCGCGGTCGATCCGTGGTTTATCGTGTCGCAAAATCCGCAGCAGGCGCGCCTGATCCATACCGCGCGTCTGGTGAATGACGGAAAACCGCTGTGGGTGGTTGACCGTGTGAAAGCCGCCGTTGCCGACTGTCTGGCAGCCACCGACAAGCGCGCTTCAGAAGTGAAAATTGCCTGTTTCGGTCTGGCTTTCAAGCCGAATATCGACGATTTGCGCGAAAGTCCGGCGGTGGAAGTGGCGCATCTGATTGCTGATTGGCACGTCGGCGAAACGTTGGTGGTAGAACCCAATGTTGAACAGTTGCCGAAATCTCTGGCCGGTCACGTGACGCTGAAAGCGTTGGCCGATGCCTTGCAGCAGGCGGATGTGATCGTAATGCTGGTCGACCATAAGCAATTCAAAGCGATCAAGCCGGAAGAAATAAAACAAACGTGGGTTGTTGATACAAGAGGAGTATGGCGTTGAAGCGTATTTTAGTCACTGGAGGCGCTGGTTTTATTGGCTCCGCGGTTGTGAGACATATCATTGAAGCTACGCAGGACAGCGTCATGGTGGTCGATAAGCTTACCTATGCGGGCAATCTGGAGTCGCTCTCGGTGATTGCCGATAACGAACGCTATTCGTTTGAACAGGTGGATATTTGCGATCGTGCGGCGTTGGATCGGGTGTTTGCCCAGTATCAGCCGGATGTGATCATGCACCTGGCGGCGGAAAGCCATGTCGATCGTTCTATCGACGGCCCGGCGGCATTTATTGAAACCAACGTGGTGGGGACCTACACCATGCTGGAAGCTGCCCGCCATTATTGGCAGCCGCTGGACGCGGAAAGAAAGCAGAATTTCCGCTTTCACCACATTTCCACCGATGAAGTGTATGGCGATCTGCACGGCACTGACGATCTGTTCACTGAAACCACGCCTTACTCGCCAAGCAGCCCGTATTCGGCTTCCAAGGCTTCCAGCGATCATCTGGTGCGTGCCTGGTTGCGTACCTACGGTCTGCCGACCATCGTCACCAACTGTTCCAATAACTACGGTCCGTATCACTTCCCGGAGAAGCTGATCCCGCTGGTGATCCTCAATGCCGTTGCCGGCAAGCCACTGCCGGTGTACGGCGACGGTGCGCAGGTGCGTGACTGGCTGTATGTTGAAGACCACGCTCGTGCGCTGTATCAGGTCGTCACCGAAGGTGTGATCGGTGAAACCTACAATATCGGCGGCCACAACGAGCGCAAGAATATTGAGGTGGTACACACTATCTGCGATCTGTTGGAAGAACTGGCTCCGGCTAAGCCGTTGGGCGTGGAGAAATACCGCGACCTGATTACTTACGTCAAGGATCGTCCGGGCCATGATATGCGTTATGCGATCGATGCCGGGAAAATTGACCGGGAACTGGGCTGGCGGCCACAGGAGACCTTTGAAAGCGGTATCCGCAAAACGGTTTCCTGGTATCTGAACAACGAAACCTGGTGGCGTCGTGTTCAGGATGGTTCCTATGCGGGTGAGCGTTTAGGTTTATCCGACTAAATTTATTGCAGTACTGCCCGAGAGGCAGCCTGTAGATTTTGGAGTCAGTATGAAAGGCATTATTTTGGCCGGCGGTTCCGGTACCCGTTTGCATCCTATTACCCGCGGCGTATCCAAACAGCTGTTGCCCATTTACGACAAGCCGATGATTTACTACCCGATGTCAGTGCTGATGCTGGCGGGGATACGCGACATTTTGATCATTTCCACCCCGGAGGATTTGCCTTCATTCCAGCGACTGCTGGGGAACGGCGATCAGTTTGGCGTGAATCTTAGCTATGCCGCGCAGCCGAAGCCGGAAGGCCTGGCGCAGGCGTTCCTGATTGGTGAAGAGTTCATCAACGGCGATTCTTGCTGCCTGGTGCTGGGCGATAACATTTTCTTCGGTCAGTCTTTCAGCCCTAAATTAAAAACCGTGGCGACGCGCACCGAAGGTGCAACGGTATTCGGCTATCAAGTGATGGATCCCGAGCGCTTCGGTGTGGTGGAGTTTGACGAAAACTTCCGCGCGCTGTCGATCGAAGAAAAACCGAAAAAACCCAAGTCAGACTGGGCGGTAACCGGCCTGTATTTCTACGACAAGCAGGTGGTGGAGTTTGCCAAACAGGTGAAGCCTTCCGAGCGCGGCGAACTGGAAATCACCAGCATTAACCAGATGTACCTGGAGCGTGGTGAACTGACCGTCGAGCTGCTGGGCCGCGGTTTTGCCTGGCTGGATACCGGCACTCACGACAGCCTGCTGGAAGCCAGCAGTTTTGTTCAGACGGTGGAAAAACGTCAGGGCTTTAAAATTGCCTGTCTGGAAGAGATCGCCTGGCGCAACGGCTGGCTGGATGACAAAGGCCTGAAGCGTGCCGCCAACTCGCTGTCCAAAACCGGTTACGGCAAGTATTTGCTGGATCTGCTGCATGTGCGTCCACGCCACTATTGAACCCTTGGCCTGGGAAACCGAGTTTTTTGCGCTTAACAGTGCCAAACTCAGTTTTTCCTCTGCGGCCCCGGCGCTCGCCGAGGTCGATTTGGCCGCCTATGAACTGGTGCAGGCAAAAATTCCGGCTAATCAAACGGCCTGGGCGGATGGATTGGCCAGTTTGGGTTTCCAACTGGTGGAAGGTGAAGTCGATCTGGTGCTGAATATCGGCACGGAATGTGCATCATCCCCGAGCGTGCTGCCTCGGGCCATTCGTCCGGCAGTGCCGGACGATATCCCGGCGCTGCGTGATGCGGCGGCCAAGGTGTTCACTGCCAGCCGTTTTCGTGCGCCCTGGTATGACGTTCATGACAGCGGCCGCTTCTATGCTATGTGGATAGAAAAAGCGGTATTGGGGACATTTGACCACCAGTGCCTGCTGGCGCTGGATGAAGCCGGGCAGCCTGAAGGGTTTGTCAGCCTGCGCGATATCGGTGGTCAGGAGGCGCGCATTGGCCTTTTGGCGGCGTTCCCCGGCGCCTCCGGTAAAGGGATTGGCTCCCGATTGATGGCGGCTGTTATTGCTGAGTGCCGGCAACGGCAACTGCAGTCTCTTCGGGTAGCGACCCAGATCGGTAATATCGCCGCGTTACGGCTCTATCAACGACAGGGTGCCGCTATCGAAAGCACCTCGTATTGGTTATACAGAGGAAAACATGATCCCATTTAACGCACCACCGGTTGTTGGCACCGAACTTGAGTATATGCAGGCTGCGATGGGCAGTGGCAAGCTGTGTGGCGATGGGGGATTTACCCGCCGTTGCCAGCAGTGGATGGAACAGCGTTTTGGCTGCCCGAAGGTGCTGTTGACGCCGTCCTGCACCGCCTCGCTGGAGATGGCGGCTATCCTGCTGGATATTCAGCCGGGCGATGAAGTGATCATGCCGAGCTTCACCTTCGTTTCAACCGCCAACGCCTTTGTGCTGCGCGGCGCTAAAGTGGTGTTTGTCGACCTGCGCCCGGACACCATGAACATCGATGAGAGCAAAATCGAAGCGGCGATCACCGATAAGACCCGCGCCATTGTGCCGGTTCATTACGCCGGCGTGGCCTGCGAGATGGACACCATCATGGCGCTGGCGAAAAAATACAATTTGTACGTGGTGGAAGATGCCGCCCAGGGCGTGATGTCGACCTATAAAGGTCAAGCGCTCGGCACCATCGGCCATATTGGTTGTTTCAGCTTCCACGAAACCAAAAACTACACCGCAGGCGGTGAGGGCGGCGCCACGCTGATTAACGATCCGGCGCTGATCGACCGGGCGGAAGTCATTCGCGAGAAAGGCACCAACCGCAGCCAGTTCTTCCGTGGTCAGGTCGACAAGTACACCTGGCGCGATATCGGTTCCAGCTATCTGATGTCAGATCTGCAGGCCGCTTATCTGTGGGGCCAGCTCGAAGCTGCCGATCGCATTAACCAACGCCGTCTGGCGCTATGGCAGAACTATTACGATAGCTTCCTGCCGCTGGCCGAGGCCGGCCGCATCGTATTGCCGACCATTCCGGCGGGCTGCGTGCAAAATGCGCACATGTTCTATATCAAACTGCGCGATATTGAAGACCGCACGGCGTTTATCGATTATCTGAAAGAAGCCGAAATCATGGCGGTGTTCCATTACATTCCGCTGCATGACTGCCCGGCGGGCGATCGTTTCGGCCGTTTTGCCGGCGAAGACCGCTTCACCAGCCAGGAAAGCGCGCGCCTGGTGCGCCTGCCGCTGTTCTACAATATGTCTGAGGTTAATCAGCGTACGGTGATCAATACCATTCTTAGTTTCTTCGCCTGATATGTCGTTGGCAAAAGCATCGATTTGGACCGCCGGCTCCACGCTGATCAAAATTGGCGTGGGGTTATTGGTGGTGAAGTTGCTGGCGGTGGCGTTTGGCCCCAGCGGCGTTGGGCAGGCGGGTAACTTCCGCCAACTGATCACCGTGCTGGGCGTGCTGTCCGGAGCCGGTATTTTTAACGGCATCACTAAATACGTCGCCGAGTATCATCAGGATCCACAGCGGTTGCGGCTGGCGGTCGGCACGGCGTCGACTATCGTGCTGGGCTTCTCGACGCTGTTGGCGCTGGTGTTTTTATTTGCAGCCGTGCCCATCAGCATTGCGCTGTTCGGCCACGCCGACTATGTGAACGTGGTGCGAGCGGTGGCCTTTATTCAGATGGGTATTGCCTACGCCAACCTGTTTATGGCGGTGCTGAAAGGTTACCGCGATGCGATGGGCAACGCGTTGGCGGTGATTGGCGGCAGCCTGATTGGCGTGGTGGCGTATTACCTGTGCTTTAAGCTGGGTGGTTATGAAGGCGCGCTTGCGGGGTTGGCGTTGGTGCCGGCATTGGTGGTATTACCCGCCGGCTTCATACTGTGGCGGCGCAAGACCTTGCCGCTGCGTTATCTGGCGCTGGCCTGGGACAAGGCGCTGGCCAGTCATCTCGGCAAGTTCACCCTTATGGCGCTGATGACCTCAGTGACGCTGCCGGTGGCCTATGTGATGATGCGTAACCTGCTGGCCAGCCATTACAGTTGGGATGAGGTGGGGATTTGGCAGGGCGTCAGCAGCATTTCCGACGCTTATCTGCAGTTTATCACCGCTTCGTTTACCGTCTATCTGCTGCCGACGCTGTCGCGCCTGAAGGACAAAAGCGCCATCTCGCAAGAGATTGTGCGCTCGCTGAAGTTCGTGCTGCCCGCCGTGGCGGCAGCGAGTTTCACCGTTTGGCTGCTGCGCGATTTCGCCATCTGGTTGCTGTTCACGGACAAGTTCGTCGCCATGCGCGATTTGTTCGCCTGGCAACTGGTGGGGGATGTACTTAAGGTGGGCGCTTATGTCTTTGGCTACCTGGTTATCGCCAAGGCGTCGCTGCGCTTTTACATCCTGACGGAAGTCAGCCAGTTTGCGCTGCTGACGCTGTTTTCGCACTGGCTGATACCGCTGCACGGCGCATTGGGTGCGGCACAGGCCTATATGGCAACCTACATCGTGTATTTCGCGCTCTGTAGCTGCGTATTTCTTCTTTATCGTAGACGAGTATGACCATACTGATTCACGTATTGGGATCTGATATCCCGCATCACAATCAGACGGTGTTGCGTTTCTTCAACGACGTGTTGGCGAAGCGCCTGCCGCCCGAACAGACGCGCCATTTTATGGTGGCGGCCAGAGACGTAGCGGCGCTGGGCGATTTTCCCGAGCTGAGCATTGAGGCTTTCCCGGATAAGAAAAGCCTGGCGGCGGCGGTCATTTCTCGCGCTCAGGCCGATCGTAATCAGCGTTTCTTCCTGCATGGGCAGTTTAATCCCGCACTGTGGCTGGCGTTGCTGAGCGGTAAAATCAAAGCTCGCCAGGTGAGCTGGCATATCTGGGGCGCGGATTTGTATGAGGATGCCACCCATTGGAAATTTCGTCTGTTCTATTTACTGCGCCGCATCGCACAGGGGCGGGTGGCGCATGTATTTGCTACCCGCGGCGACGTGATCCATTACCAGCAGCGCCATGCGCGCGTGCCGGCCTCGCTGTTGTATTTTCCAACGCGAATGGATCCGGCGCTGACCGGCATTAGCGTAGAGAAAAGCCTGGCCGGGCCAATGACCATTTTGGTCGGGAATTCCGGCGATCGTACCAACCGCCACGTTGAAGCGCTGAAGGCGATTCACCAGCAGTTCGGTGCGGACGTGCGCGTGATCCTGCCGATGGGTTATCCGACCAACAACGACGCCTACATTGAGCAGGTGCGTACCGCCGGGCTGCAGTTGTTCGGCGACAAGAACCTGCAGTTGCTGACGCAGCAGGTGGCGTTCGACGATTATTTGAACATTTTACGTGAGTGCGATCTCGGCTACTTTATTTTTAACCGCCAGCAGGGTATCGGTACCCTGTGTTTGCTGATTCAGTTCGGTGTGCCGTTTGTGCTCAGCCGGCAGAACCCTTTCTGGCAGGATTTGGCGGAGCAGCATCTGCCGGTGTTATTCTACGGTGATTCGCTGGATGAAGCGGTGGTGCGCGAGGCGCAGCGCCAACTGGCATCGGTAGATAAACAGGCGATCGCTTTCTTTAATCCAAACTATATTGATGGCTGGCAACAGGCATTGGCGCTGGGTGCGGGGGAAGGCTCATGACGTTGGCGCAATTTGGCGGATTGTTTGCCGTCTATCTGGTCGGCGTGCTGTTTATCCTTACTCTGACCTATCAGGAGTTTCGGCGCATCCGCTTTAACTTCAATGTGTTCTTTTCCCTGCTGTATTTGCTGACGTTTTTCTTCGGCTTTCCGCTGACGTGTCTGTTGGTGTTTCAGTTCGACGTTGTGGTGGTGCCGGTCGAGTTCCTGCTGTACGCCATTCTCTCCGCTACCGCGTTTTACGCGATTTATTACGTCAGTTATAAAACCCGGCTGCGTAAGCCCAGCGAGCGACCGCGTAAACCGGTATTTACCATGAATCGGGTGGAAACCAACCTGACCTGGATACTGCTGGCGCTGGTGGCCATCGGCACCGTTGGCATTTTCTTCATGCAAAACGGTTTTCTGTTGTTCAAGCTCAACTCTTATAGCCAGATTTTCTCCAGCGACGTATCCGGCGTAGCGCTCAAGCGGTTCTTCTATTTCTTTATTCCGGCAATGCTGGTGGTGTATTTCCTGAAACAGGATCTGCGCGCCTGGTTCTTCTTCCTGGCAGCAACGGTGGCCTTCGGTATCCTGACCTACGTGATTGTCGGCGGTACCCGCGCCAATATCATCATTGCTTTCTCGCTGTTTTTGTTTATCGGCATCGTGCGCGGCTGGATTTCGCTGTGGATGTTGGTGGCCGCCGGCGTGTTCGGCATCGTCGGCATGTTCTGGCTGGCGTTAAAGCGTTACAGCCTGGACGTCAGCGGTTCTGAAGCGTTTTACACCTTCCTTTACCTGACGCGAGACACTTTCTCGCCATGGGAAAACCTGGCGTTGTTGCTGCAAAACTACGACAAAATCGACTTCCAGGGGCTGGCACCGATAGTGCGTGACTTCTATGTGTTCATTCCGGCTTGGCTATGGCCGGGCCGCCCGGATACGGTGCTGAATACCGCCAACTATTTCACCTGGGAAGTCTTGGATAACCATTCCGGCCTGGCGATCTCACCGACGCTGATCGGGTCGCTGGTGGTGATGGGCGGCGCGTTGTTCATCCCTGTTGGCGCCGTGTTGGTTGGCATGATCATCAAATGGTTCGACTGGCTGTACGAAATGGGTAAAAGCGAGCCTAACCGCTATAAGGCAGCCATATTGCAGAGTTTCTGTTTTGGGGCGGTGTTCAATATTATCGTCTTGGCGAGGGAAGGCGTGGATTCGTTTGTCTCGCGGGTGGTGTTCTTCTGCCTTATTTTTGGCGTCTGTTTGTTGATGGCGAAATTGCTGTACTGGCTGTTCGACACTGCCGGTTTGATTAAAGCACGGGTGTTGCGTTCACGCAGGCCGGCTTCACCGGCATCCTCCCCGCGCGTCAACGGTCTTCTGTAAGGATAAGAATAACGATGGAAGCAACGATTAGGGTTCCCAAGTACGAGCTGCGCGGTTTCAGCCTTTGGGGATTTCGCGATATGGCGCAATGCATGGATTTTCTGTTTGACGGTGGTCAGGTAAAACAGGGCACGCTGGTGGCAATGAACGCAGAAAAGATACTGAAGGCGGAGGAAGATACCGCGTTGCATGCACTGCTGGACGAAGCGGAATACAAATATGCCGACGGTATCAGCATGGTACGATCAATCCGCCGCAAATATCCGGGCGCTGACGTGTCGCGCGTGGCGGGAGCCGATCTGTGGGAAGCGCTGATGCAGCGTGCCGGCCGAGAAGGGACGCCGGTGTTCCTGATTGGTGGCCAACCTGCGGTACTGGCGGAAACCGAGCAGAAGTTGCGCAGCCAGTGGAATGTGAACCTGGTCGGCAGTCAGGATGGTTACTTCAAGCCTGAACAGCGCGATGCGCTGTTTGAACGCATCCGCGCCAGCGGCGCCGCCATAGTGACGGTTGCCATGGGATCGCCGAAACAGGAAATCCTGATGCGCGACTGCCGCAAGGTGCACCCGCAAGCATTGTATATGGGCGTAGGCGGGACCTACGACGTATTCACCGGTCACGTGAAGCGTGCGCCAAAGGTGTGGCAGAATCTTGGCCTGGAGTGGCTTTACCGGCTGCTCAGCCAACCCAGCCGGATTGGCCGCCAGCTGAAACTGCTGAAATTTGTGGGTTACTACTACCGCGGCAAGATGTGATAACTACGTCGGGGTGCATTGTGCTGCCCTGGCGTATTCACTGGTTCAAAAAAACGGCTTTATGACGCATTAGGCAGCACTTCTATAACCTCAGCCCCTAAGCCCTTCCTCATTTATTCCATAAAGTTTTAAGTTGCGGTTTGCTTATAGCGGCAAAATGCGAAACGATACCGCCCGGAAATTATCCCCAGCCGCTGGCGCCCGGAGCGGCAGCGCTGAACGACGTTTTTCTCGCCGTAAGATCGCCCCGAACATACATTGATGTCAGCCAAAGCGGCGGGGGATGATTTACTCTATTTTAATTAAAAACAATAACGACCGGCAGCGGCCGGCACGCAAACACAATCAAAAAAACATCATTGAGGATCTATGGCACACAAAGAAAAACCGCAAGGACTGCACCGGGGGCTCGAGGCCCGGCATATTGAGCTGATTGCTCTGGGTGGCACCATTGGCGTCGGCCTGTTTATGGGGTCGGCCAGCACGCTGAAATGGGCGGGGCCGTCGGTATTGTTGGCCTATATCATCGCCGGATTGTTCGTGTTCTTTATTATGCGTTCGATGGGCGAGATGCTGTTCCTCGAGCCGGTAGCGGGTTCTTTCGCCGTTTATGCGCATAAATACATGGGGCCGTATTTTGGCTATCTCACCGCCTGGGGCTATTGGTTTATGTGGATTGCCGTGGGCATCTCCGAAATCACCGCCATTGGGGTTTATGTCCAGTTCTGGTTCCCGGAAATCCCGCAGTGGGTGCCGGCACTGATCGCCGTGGCGATGGTCGCTTTGGCCAACATGGCGGCGGTGCGTCTTTACGGTGAACTGGAGTTCTGGTTTGCCATGATTAAGGTGACCACCATCATCGTGATGATTCTGGTGGGTCTGGGGGTGATCTTCTTTGGCTTTGGCAACGGCGGCGAGCCGATCGGTTTCGCCAATCTTACGCAACACGGCGGCTTCTTTGCCGGTGGTTGGAAGGGCTTCCTGTTTGCGCTGTGTATCGTTGTGGCGTCTTATCAGGGGGTTGAACTGGTCGGCATTACCGCCGGTGAGGCCAAGAACCCGCAGGTCACGCTGAAACGCGCGATTAACAATATCCTGTGGCGCATTCTGATCTTCTATGTCGGCGCCATCTTTGTCATCGTCACTATTTTCCCGTGGAACGGTATTGGCACCAGCGGCAGCCCGTTCGTGCTGACCTTCGCCAAAATCGGTATTGTCGCCGCCGCCGGTATCATTAACTTCGTGGTGCTGACCGCGGCACTCTCCGGCTGCAACAGCGGTATGTACAGCGGTGGCCGCATGCTGTACGCCCTGGCCAAGAACCGCCAACTGCCGGTTTGGTTGACCAAGCTGTCCGCCAGCGGCGTGCCGGTGAACTGCATTGCCGTGACCATCGTCTGCCTGCTGATCGGCTCCGGGCTGAACTACCTCATTCCGAATCCGCAGCAGGTGTTTGTCTATGTCTACAGCGCCAGTGTGCTGCCCGGTATGGTGCCGTGGTTTGTGGTGTTGATTAGCCAGCTGTATTTCCGTCGCGCCCATAAAGAAGCGATCAAAACCCACAGTTTCAAGTCGGTGATGTTCCCGTATGTGAACTATCTGACCATCGCTTTCCTGGTCTGCGTACTGATTGGCATGGGAATTAACCCCGATACGCGCATTTCTCTGCTGGTGGGGGCGATTTTCTTGGCGGGTGTTAGCCTGTGCTACTTTGTTTTCGGCATGCACAAGAAACATCATCCGGCTGAAAAACGGGCAGAAACGCAGCAATAACCGGTGAAAAGGGGCTACGGATAGCGCTTTCCGGCGTGGGAGTGAGCAAAGCGTAATCAAACGCAACATTTCTTCGAAAAAGCACTAGACAGGATTGGGTTAAATCCGTAGTATCCCCTCCCGCAACGGCGCTACGCGCCCGTAGCTCAGCTGGATAGAGCGCTGCCCTCCGGAGGCAGAGGTCTCAGGTTCGAATCCTGTCGGGCGCACCATTAAGTTTGTGTGCAAGAGCTGCGGTGGTAGTATTACCGCGTGAAGTTAAGAAGTAATGGTGGCTATAGCTCAGTTGGTAGAGCCCTGGATTGTGATTCCAGTTGTCGTGGGTTCGAGTCCCATTAGCCACCCCACTTCCTAAGAGAAGTGAAGAATTGTAAGCTGTTTTGTGACTGTGCGAAGGTGGCGGAATTGGTAGACGCGCTAGCTTCAGGTGTTAGTGTTCTTACGGACGTGAGGGTTCAAGTCCCTCTCTTCGCACCACACAAAATGTCTGATAAATTTAATATTTACATAGACATAAGCGATAAAATTCAGTAGTATCTGCAACAAGAAATCGGCGAGTAGCGCAGCTTGGTAGCGCAACTGGTTTGGGACCAGTGGGTCGGAGGTTCGAATCCTCTCTCGCCGACCACATTTAAGAAACCTGCTTTTCAAGCAGGTTTTTTTTCGTCTGTAGTTTATGAGGATGAGAACCTCCGAAGGAGGTTTGAGCCGAGCGTAAGCGAGACCACGTTGCTTTGGCAACGGCCCGCAGGGCAAGCATCGCAGATGCGCGTAATCCTCTCTCGCCGACCACTTTCAGAAAAGCCCGTTCAGCAATGAACGGGCTTTTCGCTTTCTGTAATCCGTACTTTTTATTTTCTTTAGCCTTGTCCTTGTCCTTCTTGTCTGCGGTTTTTGGCTCATCGTTGGGTTTCAGCGACATGGGTATCATGCATTGTCGTCAGGTTGAGACATATAACGTTATGATTTTATTTGATAAAAATCACTTTGGCTTAAGTCGTCGTTTTAAGGCGACAGAGTTAGCTGCAGCAGACCAAGAGAATGGCGCAGGAGAACGCACAGCGCTATCGGCATGAAAATAATTAAATGTTTTGTAATTCAATGGAATAGTGATTTTTGTGTGAAATTTGGCGAGCGTCTGCCTAAAATTGGCACGCCATGTGCAATATCTATTCTGTAGATGCTCATTCCACCTCTTATGTTCGCCTTAGGCTTCATAAACCCTGGGAATGATGCAGAGCCGATTTAGGGTGCCTATTGTCCACCAGAACGATGACAGCGTTGTTTGCAACTGCTGACATCACACTCCGGGCATAACGTTGAGTGAGGCACCGCCCCTGTTGTCCTAGACCTGATTGCTTTTTTATACACTTGCCACCGCGGCAAGTGTTTTTTTTTGCCTATCCCCTTCATACTTGAAGTTGTATCTGTGTTGGCTGCGTTTGTGCACCCCAGTCACTTACCTGAGTAAGCTTCTGGGGATTTACAAACTTGCCGCCTTGATACAGCTTCAATTATTTTGGGTATATATAATTGCCATACTTGAAGCCGTGTCTGTGTTGGCTGCATTTGTTTGGCCCGGTCAGAGAATAAAGAGCATAAAAAAGGCGCGACCAGAGGGCGCGCCTTGAGGACCATACATTGCCGGCGTTACTCGCCGTTATGCTTCAGCGTCAGCATCAGCCCTTCACGCCGCATTTGAGCGGCTTCGTCCGAACGGTGCAACTTATCCAGCACATCAGCCAACCAGGCGTAGTCGTAGGCATCCGGACGCTGTTTCAGCGCTTCCCGGAATGCGTCGGCGGCCTGCTGCCATTCACCGTGTTTCATCAACAGCTGACCGAGCGTACTGTTCAGCAACGGCGTGGCGCCATGCTGTTTGACCTGCTGACGCAGCGCTTTTTCCAGCTGTTCCGGATTGCCGGACTTCAGACGGGGGATCAACAACACCAGACGTTCGTCATACTGACGCTTCAGGCTGTCGAGCACGATTTCTTGCGCCATTTCGTGGTCATTGCATTCGATCAGGTGTTCTATCATCGCAATTTGCAGCGGGACTTCATGGCGGGTTTTACGGCTCTGATCTTTCCACCAGCGCTTCAGGCCATCGCTGCCCTCGTCTGCCATCGCCTGGTTCATCAGGCCGATATAAGCCTGTTGTTGCAGCGCTTGCAGTTCATCTTCGGTGTGCAAATTGATTTTGCCCATCGACGGCAGAATTTCCAGCAGCGAGGCAAAAGCACCGGTGCGCAGATAAGCCTGCTCTGCCAGACGCAAGACCTCCGGATGGCGTGGTGCCTGGTTCAGCAGACGATCGACGCCGTGACGCGCGGCATGGTTTTCCCCCTGCGCCAGTTGAATGCGCACGCGCGTGATATCCACCGGCAACTGATCGGTATCGGCGGCCTCGGCTGCGCGCTCCAGATACTGATTGGTGCGGAAAGCATCACCGCGTTGCTGTGCGGCTTCGGCAGCCAGCAGATAGTTCACTACCGGCTGTTCGGCGTGGTCGGCATTGCGCGTCAGCAGTTTTTCAACCTGCTTGTAATCCCCTTCAGCCAGTTTGATCAGCGCGGCTTTGGTTTGTTTGCGTGCCCGGCTGCGTTTGCGGCCAAGGAACCAGCCGCGGGTGCGGGCGCCAGTGCGGAAGAGGCGGCGCAGGATCCATTCGATCACCAGCAGCACGACAAAGAACAGGACAGCCATGATCACCAGGCCGGTGACGCTGGTTTCGACATTGTAGTTGTCGGTCTGGATCAGCACATAGCCCTGATGGCCGGCCAGCATCGGGCCGACTACCACGCTTGCGATCAGTACCAGGAACAGAAATAGCACGCGTAACATGGCTTATCCCTCCTGGTGAGCGGCAGGGGACTGGGTCAGCAGATTGCGTACCCGGGTCTGCATCAGTTTTTCCAGCAACGGCTGGCTTTTCAGCTGATCCGGCACGTCCATGGAGATCGACTGCTGGCTCAGGCTATCCAACTCTTCCAGAAAAGCTTTGGTGGCCGGATCGGTGGTATCGAAGTAGGCGCGTACCCAGGTGGAGATGGTTTCCAGCGACTGTTTGTATGTCTCATTCTGATGACGTGGGATCGCCTGCGCCGCTACCAGCAGGCGCGAACGGATATTTTCGCGCAGGTAGATGTCCTGATTCGGCGCCAGCAGCGGTTCGGCGCTGGCATCGCGGCGGCGAACGGTAATAAAGTCGGCCATAAAGTTGTGCCAGCTTTTGCTCAGGTTCTGCCGCCATTCGCCAATCGAACTGGAAAGCTCGCTGCTGTCCTGATCCATTGGCGCTTCATCGCTGTCGTTATCCGCCAGGCGCAGGTTGTCGACCTGGTTGGACAGCTGATTGGTTTTGAGAATGATACCGTCGAAATCGACCTGGGTCAGGGTGGACAAGGTGCTGATGTCTTCGGTGATGGCGCGACGTACCTCGAGCAGGCTCGGGTCGTTCATGTCAGCCAGGCTGGCGTCGGCGCTTTTCAACAGCGTCGCCGCACTGGTCACGTCCTGATCGCTCCACAGCTTGCGCCCGGCCATTTTCACCAGGAAGTCGGCTTGCGCCAGCAGCCAGGTTTTGGCATCGCTGCCGGAGATGGTCGCGACCTTTTCCTGCAGTTCGTTAAGCTGCCGGGCCAGAGTGGCTTGCTCGCGGTCGGCGGCGTCCAGCGATTTGCCCTGTTGCTGCAACAGACCTTCCAGCGCGTTTCTTTCTTGCTGCTGGCTCTGTTTCAGCCCGTCAAGCTGCTGCTGCAAAGCTTGATTGGCGGCGATAAGCCGTTGTGCCTGCTGATGTGTGTGGTAATAACCGCCCGCACCCAGAGCGATAACCAGCACGATGGCGATCGCGCCGAGTACCGGACCGGTATTTTTCCCTTTGCGGCGGTCAGCATCTGGCTGCTGGGAGATCTCAACCGCCGGGGTTGGTTCTTCAACCGGGGCGGATGGGGTATTTTGTTCCGTCATAGTGGCTCATCCCATAGTCAGGTTTATTGTAGCGCGCGGATTAGCGCGTCATTATCGGCTTTATCAGCTACCCGAATCGTGCTCCAGCCCAATTCCTGGGCAAGGGTAGCCAGACGTTCGCTCACTACTATCAGGCGGCAACGCAACAGCCACGAAGAACGATAGTAATCAGGAACTAAAGTATAGAGCTGTTGTAACATTTCACCGCTGGTGACGACCAGCGTATCAACACCGGCGCGCTGCCAGTGGGCGCTTTGCTCACTGCCATCATAGTGCACCGGGCTGCGTTGATAACATTCATAATAGCTGACGTTGGCGCCACGCTCGCTCAACTGGTTGCCAAGCAACTCGCGTCCGCCGTTGCCGCGCAGTATCAGCGCTTGCTTGCCGTCCAGCTTCTGCAATGCCGGCAGCAGCAGCAGCGTTTCACTGATCTCCTGTTCGCGCGGGTACTCCACCGGCAGGCTGCTGATGCGGTGCATCGCCAGCCCGGTTGCACGGCCAATAGCATAATAGGACAACCGAGCCGGCCATGTCAGCCCGGCGCGGCCAATGACCGAGTTGGCGTAATTCACCGAATGCTGCGACACGACAAACACCAGATCGCCGTCATTAAGTTGCTGCAATGCCTGCGGCAGTTTGGGCAGATCGCGGCCAGGGGCGAAATCGATCAACGGGGCATGATAGGCAACCCGGCCGAGTGCGCGCAGGCGGCTCACCAGTTGTTCTCCAAAAGGAGAGGGGCGGGTTACCAGAATCGTCATGCCGGGGGATTTCCCTGATATACGTCGTGCAGAATATCCCGTGCGCCTCGTGCCAGCAGTTCTTCCGCCAGCTCAACGCCCATTTGCTCGGCTAGGGCCGACGGGCCGCGACGTTCGCCGCGCACCATCTGGCTGCCGTCCGGTGAGCCGACCAAGGCTCTCAGCCACAGGCTATCGCCTTCCAGTTCGGCATAGCTGCCGATCGGCACCTGACAACCGCCTTCCAGCCGCGTATTCATCGCCCGTTCAGCGCGTACGCGGATATCGGTTGCGGTGTGATTGAGCGGCGCGAGCAGCGCGCGGGTAGCGTCATCGTCGAGGCGGCATTCGATGCCCACCGCGCCCTGACCGACTGCCGGCAGACACTCTTCGGGACTCAATGGGCTGCGGATACGTTGCTCCAGCCCAAGGCGTTTCAACCCGGCGACCGCCAGAATAATGGCGTCGTAATCGCCGTTATCCAGTTTGGCCAAGCGAGTGCCGACATTGCCGCGCAAATCGCGCACGATCAAATCCGGCCGGCGTTCGCGCAACTGGCACTGACGGCGCAGGCTTGAGGTGCCCACCACGCTGCCCTGCGGCAACTGATCGAACGAGGCGAAACGATTGGAAACAAATGCGTCGCGCGGATCGTCACGCTCGCAAATGGTCACCAGGCCCAGGCCGTCGGGGAAATCTATCGGGACGTCTTTCATCGAATGGACGGCGATATCGGCGCGGCCTTCCAGCAGCGCCAACTCAAGTTCTTTAACAAACAGGCCTTTACCGCCGACCTTCGCCAGCGGCGTATCCAGAATAATGTCGCCCTTTGTGACCATTGGCACCAGTTCAACCTGCAGGCCGGGGTGGCTGGCCATCAGACGCTGTTGCACATAATGTGCTTGCCAGAGAGCGAGTGGGCTTTGTCGGGTGGCAATTCGAATAATTTTGTCTAACATGCTTGTTACCGTTTTTATAATTCGCCATCCATCCTACCACTGAGAGTGAAAACTGTCAGTGCAAGAAGCCACAGGCGGAGAAAGGACAACGGAATCAACGGGACGTGTGATGTGTTTTGGGGCAGTTAACACTGCGGGTAAATCGTTTAGAGAAGCGCTACAATAATAGTGGAGCGTTACCTCCTTTACGGTCAATCAGCAAGGTGTTAAATTGATCACGTTTCCGACAATAAGTTGCCAAATATTCTTCCAATACAAACGGCGCTTATGGAATACGGGTTTTTTCTAAACACCGGGATAATCAGGCGAGACGTCTTGTACCTCTACATCGAGACACTGAAGCAGAGACTGGATGCGATCAATCAATTACGAGTCGATCGCGCCCTAGCGGCCATGAAGCCCGCGTTTCAACGGGTATACAGTCTGCTGCCTACCTTACTGCACCACCATCACCCACTGATGCCGGGCTATCTGAACGGTAACGTTCCCCACGGCGTTTGCCTCTACACGCCGGATGAAACCCAGCAAGACTACCTTAACGATTTAGAAGACAAATGGGGCAGCCCGTTTGACAAGCTGGCCAGCGGTGAGCTGCCGATTACCGGCGTTTACTCGATGGGCAGCACGTCGTCGATCGGCCAAAGCTGCAGCTCGGATCTCGACATCTGGGTGTGCCATCAGTCCTGGCTGGATAACGAAGAGCGTAGCCGTCTGCAGGAAAAATGCAGTCTGCTGGAAAAATGGTCGGCGTCGATGGGCGTAGAAGTCAGCTTCTTCCTGATCGATGAAAACCGCTTCCGCCATAACGAGAGCGGCAGCCTGGGTGGCGAAAACTGCGGATCCACCCAACATATCCTGTTGCTGGATGAGTTTTACCGCACCGCGGTGCGCCTGGCCGGCAAACGTATTTTGTGGAACATGGTGCCGGGCGAAGAAGAAGCGCATTACGATGAGTATGTGCTGTCGCTGTATTCGCAAGGCGCGTTGACGCCGAACGAATGGCTGGATCTCGGTGGCCTGAGCACGCTGTCGGCGGAGGAGTATTTTGGCGCCAGCCTGTGGCAGTTGTACAAGAGCATCGATTCGCCTTACAAGGCGGTGCTGAAAACCTTGCTGCTGGAAGCCTATTCCTGGGAATACCCGAATACCCAACTGTTGGCGATGGACATTAAACATCGCCTGCATGAAGGCGAAATCGTCTGTTTCGGTCTCGACTCCTACTGCATGATGCTCGAACGCGTCACGCATTATCTGAACCAAATCAACGATACCACCCGCCTCGATCTCGTCCGCCGCTGTTTCTATCTGAAAGTCTGTGAAAAACTGTCGCGCGCTAATGCTTGCGTCGGTTGGCGCCGCGAAATCCTTAGCCAGTTGGTCAGCGAATGGGGCTGGGACGAAGAGCGCCTGGCTATCCTGGATAACCGCGCCAACTGGAAGATCGAACGGGTACGTGAAGCGCACAACGAACTGCTGGATGCGATGATGCAGAGCTATCGCAACCTGATCCGCTTCGCGCGCCGCAACAACCTCAGCGTCAGTGCCAGCCCGCAGGATATCGGTGTGCTCACCCGCAAACTGTATGCGGCGTTTGAAGCTCTGCCCGGCAAGGTCACGCTGGTCAACCCGCAGATCTCACCGGACCTGTCGGAAAACGACTTAACCTTTATTCATGTGCCGATTGGCCGCGCCAACCGCACCGGTTGGTATCTGTACAATCAGGCACCGGCGATGGATTCCATCGTCAGCCATCAACCGCTGGAATATAACCGCTACCTGAACAAGCTGGTAGCCTGGGCCTATTTCAACGGTCTGCTGACACCGCAGACCCGCCTGCACATCAAGAGCGGCAACCTGTGCGACACGGCCAAACTGCAGGAACTGGTGGCGGATGTGTCGCACCATTTTCCGCTGCGCCTGGCGGCCCCGACGCCAAAAGCCTTGTACAGCCCGTGTGAAATCCGCCATTTGGCGATTATCGTCAATCTGGAAAACGATCCGACCGCCGCCTTCCGCAATCAGGTGGTGCATTTCGATTTCCGCAAGCTCGACGTGTTCAGTTTCGGCCAGCAGCAGCAGTGCCTGGTAGGCAGTATCGATCTCTTGTACCGCAACTCATGGAATGAAGTGCGAACCCTGCATTTCAGCGGTGAGCAATCGGTGCTGGAAGCGCTGAAAACCATTCTCGGTAAAATGCATCAGGACGCCGCGCCACCGGAATCGGTGGAAGTGTTCTGCTACAGCCAGCATTTGCGCGGCCTTATCCGCACACGCATTCAGCAACTGGTGTCGGAATGCATAGAGTTGCGCCTGTCCAGCACCCGCCTGGAGCCGGGCCGTTTCAAAGCGGTGCGCGTCGCCGGCCAGACCTGGGGCCTGTTCTTTGAGCGCCTGAGCGTGTCGGTGCAAAAGCTGGAGAACGCGGTGGAATTCTACGGCGCCATTTCCAACAACAAATTGCACGGTCTGTCGATCAAAGTGGAAACCGATCAGGTGCACTTGCCGCCGGTAGTGGATGGTTTCGCCAGTGAGGGGATCATTCAGTTCTTCTTCGAAGACACGTCGGACGATAAAGGCTTTAACATCTATATTTTGGATGAATCTAACCGGGTTGAGGTTTATCACCATTGTGAAGGCAGTAAAGAGGAACTGGTGCGCGACGTCAGTCGTTTCTACTCCTCTTCGCACGATCGCTTCACTTACGGTTCCAGTTTTATCAACTTCAACCTGCCGCAGTTTTACCAGATAGTACAGCTGGATGGCCGCACTCAGGTGATCCCGTTCCGCAGCAATGTCCTGTCGAGCCTGTGCGTTACCCTGGCCGATGGTGCCGCTCAGCCGCTGAAGCAGCAATTTCAGTTGCATTGATTCCGTAGGGCAAGCCCTACGGAATCAGCCGCTTATCAGGCAAAATGCACGTCTTCGCCGGCCTGTGCGCTGGCCGCTTCGCTAAGCAATGGGTAGAACCCGCGATCGCTGCGATCGCAGAACCAGGCACCGTCTCGGTAGTTAAAGTGATAGCCGCCGGTTTTGGTTGCCAGCCACACCTGATGCAGCGGTTCCTGCCGGTTGATCACAATTTTGGTGCCATTTTCGAAGCTCAACGTCATTACGCCGCCGTTAGTTTCGTAATCGATGTCCGCATCGCCGTCAAAATCGTCCAGTGTCTCTTCGATATTAAGCATCAGTTGGTCAGCCAACTGGTGAAACTCACTGTCGTTCATAATCAATTCCTATTGCTTTTCATGATCCACCTGCGATTATAGAGATCTTGGACGCATGAATTACAGGCATTAATGCAAATGAAAAAACAACTACGCTATGCGCTGATGGCAGTTCTGCTTGCCGGGCTCACTGGCTGCGGTCTGAAAGGCCCGCTGTATTTCCCTTCGGACGAACAGGGTACTAAGAAACCTGCCACTCAGGTTCAAACCGGCGATCAGGTACAGAAAAATCAGCAGGAAACCTCTGTCTCTCAGCAAAAACCGTCGATGAGCGACCAGTAACACCTGTTTTGCGGTGGCGGGGCGTCGCCGCAAACCCAAGACGGATAGCGCGTCCAGATAGCGGAGTATGATATGCAGTTCTCCAAAATGCACGGTCTGGGCAACGACTTTATGGTGGTCGATGCCGTTACACAGAATGTCTATTTTTCACCTGAACTGATCCGCCGATTGGCCGATCGGCACTTGGGCGTTGGCTTTGACCAGATGCTGGTGGTAGAACCGCCTTACGATCCGGAACTTGATTTCCACTACCGCATTTTCAACGCCGACGGCAGTGAAGTGGCGCAGTGCGGTAATGGCGCCCGCTGTTTCGCCCGTTTCGTGCGGCTGAAAGGGCTGACCAACAAACGCGACATCCGCGTCAGCACCCAAACCGGGCGCATGGTGCTCAGCGTCACCGACGACGATCTGGTGTGCGTGAATATGGGCGAACCGAATTTTGATCCTCAGGCGGTGCCGTTTCGCGCCACCAAAGAGGAAAGGACCTACATCATGCGTGCGGCGGAACATACCGTGCTGTGCGGCGTGGTGTCGATGGGTAATCCACATTGTGTTTTACAGGTGGATGATGTAAAAACCGCCAAGGTAGAGCTGCTTGGGCCGGTGCTGGAAGGGCACGAGCGCTTCCCGGAACGGGCCAATATCGGTTTTATGCAAATCGTCAGTCGTGAACATATCAAGCTGCGGGTCTATGAGCGCGGTGCCGGTGAAACGCAGGCCTGCGGCAGCGGAGCCTGTGCGGCAGTGGCCGTGGGGATTCAACAGGAATTGCTGTCAGAAGAGGTGCACGTAGAACTGCCGGGCGGCAGCCTGCATATTCGCTGGAAAGGGCCAGGCAATCCGCTGTTTATGACCGGTCCGGCAACCCATGTATATGACGGATTTATTCATCTATGAAGAGTGTTGAGGACCAGGCTGTCGCAGGCATTGAGCTTGATGACGACGCCGTAATGCAGTTTTTGCTGCAAAACCCGGATTTCTTTATCCGCAACGCGCGTTTGGTTGAACAGATGCGCGTCCCCCATCCCGTCCGCGGGACCGTGTCGCTGGTCGAGTGGCATTTGGCCCGCCAGCGCAACCATATTGGTCGGCTCGAAGAAGAGATCACCCTATTGATGGAGCAGGCCAGCGCCAACGAAACGCTGTTTGCCAGCTTGCTGCATCTGCAGGCCAATCTGGCCACCGCCGGCAGCCTGCAGGATATGCTCAATCGCTTGCAGCGCTGGGCGCGTGGCTTCGGTTTGGCCGGCGCTAATATCCGCCTGTTTTCCGAAAGCTGGAAGATCGGTGCACCTTCCGACTTCACCCATCTTGCCCTGACGCGTTCGTCGTTTGAACCGCTGCGGATTCAGCGTCTGGGTGATCAACAGCATTTTCTCGGCAGCCTGAATGGTCCCGAGCTGCTGCTGCTGCTGCCGCAGGCCAAGCTGGTCGGCTCGGTCGCGCTGTCGATGTTGGGCGAAGATGGCGAACTGGGCATGGTGATTTTCAGCAGCCGCGATACGCAACACTATCAGCAGGGCATGGGTACCGTGATGCTCAATCAGCTGGCGCGCATGCTGCCTGAACTGCTGGAACGCTGGATAGAACGAGCATGACCCCGGTAGCGGCCAGCCTGCAACAGCCGGTGGACGCTTTCCTGCGCTATCTGAAGGTTGAGCGTCAGCTCAGCCCGCTCACTCAGCTCAGCTATTCACGCCAACTGCAGGCGCTGATGGTGCTGGCGCAGGAGATGGGCGTGACCGAATGGCCTATGCTTTCCGCCGCTCAAGTCCGCATGCTGGCGGCGCGCAGCAAACGCGCGGGCCTGCAATCTTCCAGCCTTGCGCTGCGCTTGTCGGCGCTGCGCAGCTTTCTCGACTGGCAGGTCAGCCAGGGTGCGTTGATCGCCAATCCCGCCAAAGGCATCCGAACGCCGCGCAGCGGTCGTCATCTACCGAAAAATATCGATGTCGATGAAATAAACCAGCTGTTGAATATCGATCTTAACGATCCGCTGGCGGTGCGCGATCGCGCCATGCTGGAGGTAATGTACGGCGCTGGGCTGCGCCTTTCGGAGCTGGTGGGGCTGGATTGCCGCCATGTCGATCTGGCTGCCGGCGAAATTTGGGTGCTGGGCAAGGGCAGCAAAGAACGCAAGCTGCCGGTGGGCCGCACCGCCGTTACCTGGCTGGAACACTGGTTGGCGATGCGTGATCTGTTCGGCCCGACAGACGACGCGATGTTCCTGTCCAATCAGGGTAAACGTATCTCGACCCGCAACGTGCAAAAGCGTTTTGCCGAGTGGGGCGTCAAGCAGGGCGTTAACAGCCATATTCATCCGCACAAGCTGCGCCACTCGTTTGCGACCCATATGCTGGAGTCGAGCGGCGATCTGCGTGCAGTGCAGGAACTGCTCGGCCACGCCAATCTCACCACCACTCAAATCTATACCCACCTCGACTTTCAACATCTGGCGAACGTGTACGATGCTGCGCATCCGCGCGCCAAACGGGGGAAATCCTGATGCATTTTTATCGCCCGCTGCGCCCGCTGGCGGCGCTGACCTTCGATCTGGACGACACGCTGTACGACAACCGCCCGGTGATCAGGCAGACCGAGCTGCAGTCGGTCGCCTTTCTGCAGAATTATCATCCTGGGCTGAATCGCTTTCAGTCGGCGGATTTTCACCGCCTGCGCCAGGAGCTGCGCGAGCAGGATCCGGAGATTTATCACGACGTCACCCAGTGGCGCTGGCGCGCCATTCATCTGGCGCTGAGCCGCCAGGGGCTGCGGGATGCCGAGGCCGCCCTCGGCGCCGATGCGGCGATGCAGAACTTTGCGCTGTGGCGCAGCCGCATCGAGGTGCCGGAGACGACTCACGCTACGTTGAAAGCGCTGGGAGCGCGTTTCCCGCTGGTGGCGATCACCAACGGGAATGCCGATCCGGCGCAGTGCGGGTTGGACGGTTACTTCCAGTTTGTGCTGCGTTCCGGGCCGGATGGCCGCGCCAAACCCTATCAGGACATGTACCGGTTGGCCGCGGAACGGTTAGGGGTTCCCGCCGAGCGCATGCTGCACGTTGGCGATGATTTGACCACCGACGTCGCCGGGGCGCTGCGTTCAGGCCTGCAGGCCTGCTGGATCAACGACCGCCAGCGTAACCTGATGCAGGTCGCGGACAGCCGCCTGCTGCCACATATTGAGATTTCGCAGTTGGCATCGCTGACAGCATTGTTATAATCCCTGCCAGAACTCTGTATAAATTCCCAGTGGAAAACGCGTCTCAGGCGCGATTTCCCTTACCAATTAATGGTGCCTATGGACGTTTCCGATCTGCTCGACAGCCTGAATGAAAAACAACGCGAAGCCGTGGCGGCGCCACGCTGCAACCTGTTGGTGCTGGCCGGCGCGGGCAGCGGTAAAACCCGGGTGCTGGTACATCGCATCGCCTGGCTGCTGTCGGTAGAGAACTGCTCGCCGTATTCGATTATGGCGGTGACGTTCACCAACAAAGCGGCGGCGGAGATGCGCCACCGTATCGAACACCTGATTGGCACCAGTCAGGGCGGCATGTGGATCGGTACTTTCCACGGCCTGGCTCACCGGCTGCTGCGCGCCCACCATATGGACGCCAATCTGCCGCAGGATTTCCAGATCCTCGACAGCGACGACCAGTTTCGCCTGCTGAAGCGCATCGTCAAAGCGCTGAATATCGACGAAAAACAATGGCCGCCGCGTCAGGCGATGTGGTACATCAACGGCAAAAAAGACGAAGGCTTGCGCCCGCAGCACGTTGAAACCTATAACAACCCGGTGGAAGCGACCTGGTTGCGTATCTATCAGGCCTATCAGGAAGCCTGCGACCGTGCCGGGCTGGTGGATTTTGCCGAACTGCTGCTGCGCGCCCACGAGCTGTGGCTGAACAAGCCGCATATCCTCAATCACTACCGCGAGCGCTTCACCAACGTATTGGTGGACGAGTTCCAGGATACCAACAGCATCCAGTACGCCTGGATCCGCCTGCTGTCCGGCAATAACAGCAACGTGATGATCGTGGGTGACGACGACCAGTCCATTTACGGCTGGCGCGGCGCTCAGGTGGAAAACATCCAGCGTTTCCTGAAGGATTTCCCCGGCGCGCAAACCGTCCGTCTGGAACAGAACTACCGTTCGACCAGCAATATCCTGAAGGCCGCCAATACCCTGATCGCCAACAACGGCGGGCGCATGGGTAAAAACCTGTGGACCGAGGGGGCCGAAGGCGAACCTATCTCCATCTACTGTGCGTTCAATGAACTCGACGAGGCGCGTTTTGTCGTCGGCCGCATCAAGACCTGGCAGGAAAACGGCGGTGCGCTGAATGATTGCGCAATACTCTATCGCAGCAACGCCCAGTCGCGCGTGCTGGAAGAGGCGCTGTTGCAAACCGCCATGCCGTATCGCATTTATGGCGGGCAGCGCTTCTTCGAACGTCAGGAAATCAAGGATGCGCTGGCCTATTTGCGGCTGATCGCCAACCGTAACGACGACGCGGCGTTTGAGCGCGTAGTCAATACCCCGACGCGCGGCATTGGCGACCGAACGCTGGATGAAGTGCGCCGTACGGCGCGCGATCGCCAATTGACGCTGTGGCAAGCCACCCGTGCGCTGTTGCAGGACAAAGTGCTGGCCGGGCGTGCGGCGTCCGCACTGCAACGTTTTACCGAATTGGTGGATTCCCTGGCGCACGAAACTGCCGACATGCCGCTGCATGTGCAGACTGACCGGGTGATCCGTGACTCGGGGCTGTTCATCATGTATGAGCAGGAAAAGGGTGAAAAAGGCCAGGCGCGTATCGAAAACCTTGAGGAACTGGTGACGGCGACGCGGCAGTACAGCTATCAGGATGAAGATCAGGATCTGATGCCGCTGCAGGCGTTTCTGTCACATGCCGCGCTGGAGGCGGGCGAGGGGCAGGCAGATGCTTATCAGGATGCGGTGCAACTGATGACCCTGCACTCCGCCAAGGGGCTGGAGTTTCCGCTGGTGTTTATCGTCGGGATGGAAGAGGGGATGTTCCCGAGCCAGATGTCGCTGGACGAAGGCGGGCGATTGGAGGAAGAGCGCCGGCTGGCCTACGTTGGCCTGACGCGAGCCATGCAGAAACTGACGCTGACCTATGCCGAAACGCGTCGTTTGTACGGCAAAGAAGTTTATCACCGGCCTTCGCGTTTTATCGGCGAACTGCCGGAAGACTGTGTGGAAGAAGTGCGGCTGCGCGCCAGCGTATCGCGGCCGGTGAATCATCGCCGCATGGGCACGCCAATCAGTGAAAACGACACCGGCTACAAGCTTGGCCAGCGGGTACGCCATCCCAAGTTTGGTGAAGGCACCATCGTCAATCTGGAAGGCAGCGGCGAACATAGCCGCTTGCAAATTGCGTTTCCGGGCGAAGGCATCAAGTGGCTGGTGGCGGCCTACGCCCGGTTGGAAACGGTATAACTTATACTCGTCATACTTCAAGCCGCATGCGTGTTGGCTGCGTTATTCGGCCCATCCCTGGGCCTCACCCCTGACGGGGCCGCTGCAAGCAGCGTTCAAATCTGCTCCCGGCTGATTTGTCGCTCACCCCAGCCACTTACCTGATAAGCGCCTGGGGACTCACGGCCTTGCCGCCTTCATGCAACTCGAATTATTTAGAGTATATCGGGTGCTGTTTGAGGAACCACCTCAGTGAGCGAAATGGTCACCAATCTGCGCGGTGGCGTACCAGCGCATCACCGCTTCGGTACCCTCACCGCCTTCCGCCGGCGCCCATGACATGCAATCTTCTTCCGCCAGCGGTTGATACGGCCCCTGTTTCACTTCAAACACCACGCCGCCCGCATCGACCGACAACACCGCATGCCAGGTAAACGCCGGCATCTCCAGCACTTTGGTCTCTTCGCCGAGTAGCGTGCGCTGGGTGACGACGCCATCCTGGTCAAATTGCAGCACCACGAAGCGGCCACGCAGCGGCATCAGCAGCTCCCAGGTTTGCGGATGGCGGTGCGGACGGATATAGGTGCCCGGCTCCATGGCAATCGCCAGGCGCTGTACCGGATCGCTTAACTCTTCGTGTAATGTACGGTGCGCGCGCAGGCGCGCCACTTTGGCGGCCTGTTCGCTCATCGCGGTCAGGTCGTGGGCGGTAATCTGTTTCATCGGCTAAATCCGCAGGCTTATAGTGGCCTAATCTTAGCAACTTTCCCGGAGGCGGTCAGAGATCGCCGCAGACTTTTTCTGCACGGTTTACCTCGGGTTAAGCGCGTTTTTTAAACCCGCGACAGCATGCTGAATTGTTGCGCAATTATCCTGTCTAACGTGTTGACAGGCTTTTTCTTCTCGGCGTAACATGCGCGCACGATTATCAATGAGGACATACGCCTTGGACACACCCAGTAGATACTGGCTCACTGACCTGGACAACACCAGGTACAACTTCTAAGGCTATCCCATTGAGCTGATGGCCTTCGTGGTTGTCGGCGACCTCGCAAAGCGTCGCTACGAGTCAGATCCTTCATGGTCTGAAACAAGCTGGTGATGCAACACCCCTCTGTTTCTGTGCTTCCACGCGTTGTCTGCACCCGTCACCAATAGGGAGTTTTGGCACATGCTAAGCGCGTTTAAATTAGATAATAGTCGCCTGTCCCGTCTGGAGTTGGATGACTCGGATGATCTCACCTCGTCACTGTGGGTTGATCTGGTTGAACCGGAAGAGGGCGAGCGTGAGCGTGTGCAAAATGAGCTGGGCCAGAGCCTGGCGACGCGCCCGGAGCTGGACGACATCGAAGCCTCCGCGCGTTTCTTCGAAGATGAAGATGGCTTGCATATTCACTCCTTCTTCTATTTTGAAGATGCGGAAGATCACGCCGGCAACTCGACCGTGGCCTTCACCATTCGCGACGGCCGGTTATATACCCTGCGTGAGCGCGAACTGCCGGCGTTTCGCTTGTACCGCATGCGCGCCCGCAATCTGACGATGGTTGACGGCAATGCCTATGAGCTGTTGCTGGATCTGTTCGAGACCAAGATTGAGCAGTTGGCGGACGAGATCGAAAATATCTATAGCGATCTGGAAAAGCTCAGCCGGGTGATCATGGAAGGCCATCAGGGCGACGAATACGACGAAGCGCTGTCAACCTTGGCGGAACTGGAAGATATCGGCTGGAAAGTGCGCCTGTGTCTGATGGATACCCAACGCGCGCTTAACTTCCTGGTGCGCAAGGCGCGCCTGCCGACCGGCCAGTTGGAACAGGCGCGTGAAGTGCTGCGCGACATCGAATCCCTGTTGCCGCATAACGAGTCGCTGTTCCAGAAGGTGAACTTCCTGATGCAGGCGGCGATGGGTTTTATCAATATCGAACAGAACCGCATCATCAAGATTTTCTCGGTGGTGTCGGTGGTGTTCCTGCCGCCCACGCTGGTGGCTTCCAGCTACGGGATGAACTTTGAGTTTATGCCGGAACTGAAATGGTCGTTCGGTTATCCGGGGGCCATCAGCCTGATGATCCTCGCGGGGCTGGCCCCTTACCTGTATTTCAAGCGCAAGAACTGGCTTTAAACGAAACGCGCTTTGCCAACTTGAGCTTGGGCAGTGCTCGCCCTCCTCACATACTGCGTGTATGCTCCGGGGCCTGCGCGCTGTCCGCACTCAATTTGACTGTGCGCGCTACGTTTAAAGAATCAGGGTTCATGATCCCTTAGCTTGCTAAATAGGGGTACAATGACGCCTCGTCTCATCTGCCCGTAAGGCGTGAGTTTTGATGGAGAAGTTGCCCCGCTGGTCTCAATGGCTGTTCCTGCTGCTGGCTTCGCTGGCGCTGGGGTTTGGCCTGCAAACATTTCATATTCCCGCTGCGCTGTTGCTGGGGCCGATGATCGTCGGCGTGGCGATGGGGCTGTCGGGCGCTACAGTGCGTATTCCCACTCGTCTGTTTATCGTCGCGCAGGCGGTGCTCGGCTGCATGATCGCGCAAAGTCTCTCTCCCGCTATCCTCACGCCGTTACTCGACGACTGGCCACTGGTGCTGTTGGTACTCTTTGCCACGCTGGCGGCCAGCGGCGTTTCCGGCTGGTGTCTGGTGCGTTTCAGCGGGCTGCCGGGGCCGACCGGTGCCTGGGGTTCATCGCCCGGCGGCGCTTCGGCGATGGTGGCGATGGCGGGGGATTTCGGTGCAGATGTCCGGTTAGTGGCGTTCATGCAGTATCTGCGGGTGCTGTTTGTCGCCACTGCGGCGGCCATGGTGGCGCGGATTGGATTGGGTGATGAGGCGGGCCACGGCAGCGCCGCACTGGAATGGTTTCCGCCGCTGGATTGGCGTTTTCTCGCAACGCTGGGTATCGCCGTTGTCGGTGCCTGGCTCGGCCCCCGGCTGCGCATTCCTTCCGGCGCGCTGCTTTTACCGATGATTATCGGCGCAACGCTTCACTCCAGCGGCGCGATGGCGTTGCAGGTACCCGAATGGCTGCTGGCGCTGGCTTATACCCTGATTGGCTGGAGCGTCGGGCTACGTTTCACCCGGCCGATATTTTTGCTGGCGTTGCGTACTTTGCCGCAGATGGTGGCGTCGATAGTGGCGCTGATGCTGTTTTGCGGGCTGCTGGCGTGGATGCTGACCCGCTTCCTGCCGGTGGATCTGATGACCGCCTATCTGGCGACCAGCCCGGGCGGGCTGGACACCGTGGCGATCATTGCGGCGGGCAGCCGGGTGGATATGTCCTTCGTGAT
Source organism: Serratia sp. C2(1) (assembly GCF_036352655.1). Classification (NCBI taxonomy): domain Bacteria; kingdom Pseudomonadati; phylum Pseudomonadota; class Gammaproteobacteria; order Enterobacterales; family Yersiniaceae; genus Serratia; species Serratia sp. C2(1). The sequence continues at coordinate 227,821 of NZ_JAZFBA010000005.1, forward strand.
GGCGATGCAAACGTTGCGGCTGTTCACCATCCTGCTGACCGGCCCGGCGATGGCCCGCTTCATTTCCAATCGAGCCTCGCCTGCGTCAACGTAATTTGCGCTGGGTGTAGAGTGCGTCGAGGATAAACAGCAGCAGCGCCGCCCAGATAAAGCCGAAGGTCACCAGTTTGTCCTGGCCGATGGTCTCCCCATAGAAAGTGACGGCCAGCAGGAACATCAGCGTCGGGCCGAGGTACTGGAAAAAGCCGAGTGTCGACAGGCGCAGGCGGGTCGCCGCGGCGGTAAAGAACAGCAGCGGTATGGTGGTGACGATGCCGGCCGCGACCAGCATCAGGTTCAGCGACCACGGGTTGGCGCTCAGATGGCTGGTCGGGCTTTCGGCGAACAGAAACAGGTATGCCGCCGCTACCGGCAGTAACCACAGGGTTTCAATCAGCATGCCGGTCTGCGCGTCGATGGCGATCTTCTTGCGCAGCAGGCCGTAGAAGGCAAAGCTGAACGCCAGCCCCAGGCCGATAATCGGCAGTGACCCGAATTGCCATAGCTGAATCAATACGCCGGCAAACGCCAACACGACCGCCAACCACTGCATGCGGCGAAAACGCTCGCCCAGGAACAGCATTCCCAACAGCACGTTAACCAGCGGGTTAATGAAATAGCCCAGACTGGCTTCCAGCATATGGTGGTTATTTACCGCCCAGATAAACAGCAGCCAGTTGCCGCCGATCAACACTGCGGTTACCGCCAACAGCAGCAGCCGTTTGCGGTTGCTGCAGGCGGCACGAACCTGCGGCCAGTTGCGGCCCAGCGTGATCAGCGCCAGCATAAAGAAGAAGGACCAAATGACCCGATGAGTGAGGATCTCATCGGCGGGGACCTGTTGAATCAGTTTGAAATAGGCCGGGGCGATGCCCCAAATAAAATAGGCGGCCAGAGCAAAGAAGATGCCCTGCCGCGTTTGCTGTGCGTCCATGACGGTACTCGGATGGGTAAAACGGAGATGCGGTGAGTGTACTTAAGACGCTCACCGTGCACAATCACCCGACCAGGTAGGTGGCGGTGGCGCTGGCGATATGCAGGCCATCGTGGTTATGCAGCTCGACGCGGGCGACCGCCACTTTATTGCCGCTGCGCAAGACGCTGGCGGAGGCGACGAAATGCTCGCCGCGGCCGGGGCGCAGGTAGTCAACGCGCAGATCTATGGTTCCCATGCGCGACAGGCGCGAGGCCACTTCCTCTTCGATCAGCGGATCCATACGCATCAGCACGCTACCGGCGCAGGCCAACCCGGCGGCAACGTCCAGCACTGAAGCGATCACGCCGCCATGCAGGATCTTCTGGGCGGCGTTGCCCACCAGTTTGGGCTGATTGGTGAAGCTCAGTTCAACGTAGTCATCTTCAAAACGGCGCAACTCAAGTCCCAGCTCGCGGTTAAACGGCATGTGATAAACAAAGATTTCGCCGATTTTCTGGCGTGCAGCATCGAGTGTCAGTGGTGTAGTGGACATAAATACCCGTTCTTTATTCAATAGAGTGAGGAGGTTATTAACTGGTCAGTCCAGGTTAATCCTTTGTTGATTTTATGCCTATATTTTGTTGCTTACCAGACTAATCCAATAAATGCGCACCGCACTGCTGCAAAACCGTCTTTGTGTGTAAAATGGCCTGTTTTGATTTCAGAGTTTGTCATTTTTGTTGGAGTGAGGAACGTTATGCGCATTTTGTCAGGGATCGTTTTGGCCATGTTGGCGGCGCCATTGCTGGTGCAGGCGGAAGAAGCCAAAGAGCAGCAAATTCATGATAAACCCGCAGTGCGCGGCAGCATTATCGCCAACATGCTGCAGGATCACGACAACCCCTTCACGCTATATCCGTACGACACCAACTATGTGTTGTACACCGATACCAGCAATATCAACAAAGAGGCCATCAAGACCTATAACTGGGCCGAGAAGGCGCGCAAGGATGAAGTGAAATACCAGCTCAGCCTGGCCTTCCCGCTGTGGCGTGGCATTCTGGGCGACAACTCGGTGCTGGGTGCCTCTTATACTCAGCGTTCCTGGTGGCAGCTTTCCAACCACGGGGAATCGTCACCGTTTCGCGAAACCAACTACGAACCTCAGGTATTCCTCGGCTGGGCGACGGATTACCGTTTTGCCGGCTGGACGTTGCGCGACGTTGAAGTGGGTCTCAACCATCAGTCCAACGGGCGTTCTGATCCCACCTCCCGCAGTTGGAACCGCGGCTATGCGCGTTTTATGGCGCAGAACGGTAATTGGCAGGTGGATCTGAAGCCCTGGTTCCGCTTCTCGGAAAGCGACAGCAGCGACGACAACCCGGATATCACCAAATATATGGGGTATTACCGTCTGAAAGTCGGTTACGCCTGGGGCGACAGCGTGTTCAGCGTCGACAGCCATTACAACTGGAACAGCGGCTACGGCGGAGCGGAGTTGGGCTGGAGTTACCCAATCTCCAAACACGTGCGTTTCTACACTCAGGTGTTCAGCGGCTACGGCGAATCGCTGATTGATTACAACTTCCGGCAGACACGGGTTGGCGTTGGTGTCATGCTTAACGATATTATGTAATACGGCCGTCATGATGGCGGCGCTATGCAGCAAAAAGTGGGGATGTGTGTGTCAACCGCAGCAGTGATAAACAAAGAGTTGCTGGCAGAGCAGGTATTGCGCGATACCTTTGGCTACCAGCAATTCCGACCGGGTCAACAAACGATTATCAACGCGGCGATCGGCGGGCTGGATTGTCTGGTGGTCATGCCGACCGGCGGCGGTAAATCCTTGTGCTATCAAATCCCGGCGCTGGTGATGGATGGCCTGACGTTAGTGGTTTCACCGCTGATCTCGCTGATGAAAGATCAGGTCGATCAACTGCTGGCTTATGGCGTTTCCGCCGCCTGCTATAACTCGACGCAGACGCGCGAGCAGCAGCTGGAGGTCATGGCGGGTTGCCGCAGCGGCCAGATCAAAATGCTGTACATCGCTCCTGAACGGCTGATGATGGACAGCTTCCTCGATTTGCTCGACCACTGTCCGCCGGCGCTATTGGCGGTGGACGAGGCGCACTGCATTTCGCAGTGGGGCCATGATTTCCGTCCTGAGTACCGCGCATTGGGTCAGTTGAAGCAGCGCTTCCCGACGATGCCGGTGATTGCCCTGACCGCTACCGCCGATGAGTCTACCCGTGGCGACATCGTGCGCCTGTTGGCGCTGCACGATCCGCTGGTGCAGGTCAGCAGCTTCGACCGCCCAAACATTCGCTATACGCTGGTGGAGAAGTTCAAGCCGCTCGATCAACTGTGGCGCTTCGTGCAGGACCAGCGCGGCAAGAGCGGTATCATTTACTGCAACAGCCGCGCCAAGGTGGAAGACACCACCGCGCGTTTGCAGAGCCGCGGGCTGAGCGTGGGCGCCTATCATGCCGGGCTGGACAACGATCGCCGCGCGCAGGTGCAGGAAGCGTTCCAGCGTGACGATTTGCAGGTGGTGGTAGCCACCGTCGCCTTTGGCATGGGCATCAACAAACCCAACGTGCGTTTCGTTGTGCACTTTGATATTCCGCGCAATATCGAGTCCTACTATCAGGAAACCGGCCGTGCCGGGCGTGATGGCCTGCCGGCCGAAGCGATCCTGTTGTATGACCCGGCCGACATGGCCTGGCTGCGCCGCTGTCTGGAAGAGAAACCGGCCGGACAACAGTTGGATATCGAGCGCCACAAGCTGAACGCCATGGGGGCTTTCGCCGAAGCGCAAACCTGCCGTCGTTTGGTGTTGCTCAATTACTTTGGCGAGGGCAAGCAGCAAAATTGCGGTAACTGCGATATCTGCCTCGATCCTCCCAAACGCTATGACGGGCTGGAAGACGCACGCAAGGCGCTGTCTTGCGTGTATCGCGTCGGCCAGCGGTTCGGCCTGGGTTATATTGTCGAAGTGCTGCGCGGTTCCAATAACCAGCGCATCCGCGAATACGGGCACGACAAGTTGCCGGTGTACGGCATCGGCCGCGAGCAAACGACCGAACACTGGACCAGCGTACTGCGTCAGTTGATCCACCTGGGGTTTATTACCCAGAACATCGCCATGCATTCGGCGTTGCAATTGACCGAGGCTGCGCGCCCGGTGCTGCGTGGTGAGCTTGCGCTGCAATTGGCGGTGCCGCGTATCCAGAGCCTGAAGTCGCGGGGCAGCACCAATCAGAAATCCTACGGCGGCAATTACGATCGCAAGCTGTTTGCCAAACTGCGCAAGCTGCGTAAGTCGATTGCCGACGAAGAAAATATTCCCCCTTACGTGGTGTTTAACGATGCCACGCTGTTGGAAATGGCGGAGCAGATGCCGATCAAGGCCGGCGACCTGCTTAGCGTTAACGGCGTTGGCCAGCGCAAACTGGAGCGTTTCGGCGCCCCGTTTATGGCGATGATCCGCGATCACCTCGACAATGACGAAGAATAAGGGCAATAAATCATGCTGATGCTGTTTCTGACCGTGGCGCTGGTGCACTTGATCGCGCTGATGAGCCCGGGGCCGGACTTCTTTTTTGTTTCGCAAACCGCCGCCAGCCGTTCGCGCCGCGAGGCGATGATGGGCGTAGTGGGCATTTCACTGGGTATCGTGGTGTGGGCGGGGGTTGCACTGATGGGCCTGCATCTGATCTTGCAGAAAATGGCCTGGCTGCACCAGATCATCATGGTCGGCGGTGGGATTTACTTATGCTGGATGGGCTGGCAGTTGCTGCGTTCCGCACGCTCCCAAAGCGCCCAATCGGTGCCGGCGGAAGAAGTGACAGTGGCGTTGCCAAAGGCCGGTCGCAGCTTTATTCGCGGTTTCCTGACCAACCTTTCAAACCCGAAAGCGGTTATCTATTTCGGCAGCGTGTTCTCGCTGTTTGTCGGTGACGATGTGGGTGCCGGCGCGCGCTGGGGCTTGTTCCTGCTGATTATCGCCGAGACCTTTGTCTGGTTCAGCCTGGTGGCGGTAGTGTTTGCGCTGCCGGCCATGCGCCGCGGCTATCAGCGTTTGGCGAAATGGATCGACGGGCTGGCGGGCGTGCTGTTCACCGGTTTCGGCCTGCACCTGATCTTTACCCGTTAGGCTATTTTACTTGCCAGGTTGAACCCGGGCAGTGCTCGGACTCCTCACGTACTTTATGTACGCTCCGGGTCCTGTGCGCTGGTCGAGTCCAACCTGCCTGCGACAATAACGCCTAAAATTGCATTCTCAGGCCTTTCTGGCCGTAGCCAATAACCCGGCCACCAGAATAAACAGCGAACCGAAGATGCGGTTCAGCAACTGCATTTGGCGCGGCGTCTTCAGCCAGCCGGCAATGCGGGTCGCCAGCGTGGCGTAGCCAATCATCACCACAATATCCACCGCCACGGTGGTCACGCCGAGTACCAGATACTGCTCGGCCTGCGGCTGGTTAGGTAAAATAAACTGCGGGAACAGCGCGGCCAGAAACACGATGCTCTTCGGGTTGGTCAGATTCACCAGGACGGCACGGCGGAACAAACGGCGGCGCGGCATGGTACCCGCCAGCGTATGCAGGTCCAACGAACCGGCGGCGCGCCACTGTTGGATACCGAGCCACACCAGATAGGCGGCGCCGAGCCATTTCAGCAATTCAAACGCCATCAGCGACTGTGAGACCAGCGCACCGAGGCCGATCCCTACCAGCACAATATGCAGACTCAACCCGACCTGTAGCCCGGCGATGGATGCCACCGCGCCGCGATACCCGTGGCTGATACCTGTGCTCATGGTGTTGATTGCGCCTGAGCCGGGTGACAGGCTGAGGATAAGGGTTGTCAGCAGATAGGTTAACCACCAGTCCAAGGTCATCGTAAGGCTCCCTGAAAGTACCAATTTGTGCCAAAATGGGCCCGGTTCTTGTAAGAATTCAATCACAATACGCTAGTATTATTTCTTGTGCCAGAGGCCACATTTTTGCCGCTGGCGGCTCAGGGAAAAGCTCTCAATGACGTCGTTCACCCACAGCACCGATGACTGGTTAATGCGTGAAACGCAGTTCGCTGCTTTCGCTACCGGCCCGCTGCTGGACTTTTGGCGGCGGCGGGAAGAGGGCGAGTTCAGTGGCGTGGGCGGCGTGCCGATCCGCTTCGTGCGCTTTAGCTCATCGCGCCATCAGCGGGTGGTGGTGATCAGCCCCGGCCGTATCGAAAGTTACGTTAAATATCCGGAAGTTGCCTACGATCTGTTCCATTGCGGTTTTGATGTGATGATTCTCGACCATCGCGGGCAAGGCCGTTCTGGCCGCTTGTTGGCTGATACGCATCGCGGTCATGTGATAAACTTTGCCGATTATATTGACGATTTCGCCCAGTTTTATCAGCAGCAAGTGGCGCCGCGCGGCTACCGACACCACTTTGCGCTGTCGCATTCGATGGGCGGCGCGATACTGGCGCAGTTTTTGGCGCGTCAGCCGCAGGCGTTTGATGCCGCTGCGTTTTGCGCGCCGATGTTCGGCATTCATCTGCCGATGCCGGGCTGGATGGCGGACCGTATCCTTAATTGGGTGGAGAAACACCCGAGGGTGCGCGATTACTATGCGATAGGCACCGGGCAGTGGCGGCCGCTGCCCTATGTGGTCAACGTATTGACCCACAGCCGTGAACGCTATCGTCGCTGTTTGCGTTATTATGCCGATTACCCCGAGTTACAGGTGGGGGGCCCTACCTACCACTGGGTAAGAGAAAGCATTCAGGCCGGGCGGCAGATTGTCGCGCAGGCGGCTAAAATCACCACACCGCTGTTATTATTGCAGGCCGGTGAGGAACGGGTAGTCGACAACCGTTCCCAGCAGGCTTTTTGTCAGGCACTGTCAGACGCGGGGCACCCTTGTGAAGGGGGGAAACCGCGGGTTATCAAAGGCGCACGCCATGAGATCCTGTTCGAGCGGGACGCGATGCGCGCCGAAGCATTGAACGCAATCCTGCGTTTCTTTGCTCGACATTTAGGTGGCGCCCCTGCCGCCGACCACTCCATCAGAGGTTAGAACATATCCTTATGTATCACGTCGTCGCTTCCGATTTAGATGGCACGCTGCTATCACCTGACCACACCCTGTCGCCTTATGCCAAAGAGACGTTGAAGCTGCTGACCCAGCGTGACGTGCACTTTGTGTTTGCCACTGGCCGGCATCATATCGACGTTTCGCAGATCCGCGATAACCTCGATATCAGCGCCTTTATGATCACCTCCAACGGTGCGCGTGTGCATAACACCGCCGGCGAGCTGATTTTCAGCCACAACCTGGCGGAAGACATTGCCCGCGATCTCTACGGCATGCTGCATGACGATGCGGACATCACCACCAATGTCTATCGCAACGACGACTGGTTTATCAACCGGGAAAGCCCGGAGCAGAAAGAGTTCTTCCAGGAATCGGTCTTCCAGTATCAGCTGTATGAGCCGGGCCTGCTGGAAACCGACGGCGTGTGCAAGGTGTACTTCACCTGTGACGACCATGAAAAGCTGCTGCCGCTGGAAGATGCCATCAATGCGCGCTGGGGCGATCGGGTTAACGTCAGTTTCTCGTTCCCGACCTGTCTGGAAGTGATGGCGGGCGGCGTATCCAAAGGTCATGCACTGGAAGAAGTGGCCAAAATCATCGGCTATTCGCTGAAAGAGTGCATCGCCTTCGGTGACGGCATGAATGATCTGGAAATGCTGGCGATGGCCGGCAAGGGCTGCATTATGCGCGATGCGCACCAGCGCCTGAAAGACAAGTTGCCGGAGCTGGAAGTGATTGGCTCCAACGTTGACGACGCGGTGCCGCATTACCTGCGCAAGATGTTCCTGGCCTGAGGCAACAAGGGCGCCTTGCGGCGCCCTTATCCGGGTTACTTGTGCTGGCCCTGCTTTTGCAGGAACTGCACGCCCTTGTCAGGGAAGTCGGTGAACACGCCGTCAACGCCTGCCTGATTGTAAATCACGTCATACAGCTGATTCACGTCGGTCACGTAGTTTGGCAGCGCATCGGCGCGGATGGTGAACGGATGCACCGCCAGCTTGTTGGCATGGGCTTCTTTCACCATATCGGTCAGCACCACGTGGCCCGGTTTGGACTTCTCCGCTTCCACCAGCATGTGGTAGTCCGGCCCGATACCGTCGGCGTACTGGGCAATCTGCTTCATCGCGCCCGGTTTGAACATCCAGTCATAGTCGTATTCCACCCATTTGCCGTCGGCTTTCTGCTCATAGGTTTCCTGCCACTTGTTATAGGCGATCAGTTGGATCAGCTTCAGATCCATGCCCATCTTCGGTTCCAGCTCGGTTTTAATCCGCTTCAGTTCGTTGGCGTCGAAGCATTGCAGATAAACGTTGTCGCCCTTGCCGGTGTAACCATACTGTTTCAACACCGCCAGCACTTTGCTGGAGATATCCTTGCCTTCCTGCTTGTGGAACCACGGCGCCTTGATTTCCGGGTAAATACCGATGTTTTTGCCGGTTGAATGGTTCAGCCCCTGAACAAACTCGATCTCTTCCTGGAAGGTATGGACGCGGAAGTCCGATTTGCCCATCGGGAAGCGGCCAGGGTAGCCCTGCACCTTTTTGCCGTTTTCGATCTCAAAGCCTTCCGTGAACTTCAGCGACTTGATTTCCGCCAGGGTAAAGTCGATGGCGTAATAACGGCCGTCTTGGCGTGCCCGGCTCGGGAAGCGCTCGGCTACGTCGGTCACGCGATCGAGGTAATGGTCATGCAGTACCACCAGCTCGTTGTCTTTGGTCATCACCAGATCCTGCTCGAGGAAGTCCGCACCCTGCGCGTAGGCCATAGCCTTCGCCGGCAGCGTGTGTTCCGGCAGATAGCCACTGGCGCCACGGTGGGCGATCACCACCTTGTCCGCAGCCTGTACGGCGCTGACCATTGAGGTGGCCAGGATGATCCCTGTCAGCAGGGCTTTGACTTGAGTCCGCATTCCGTAATTCTCCATGTTGTAGGTGCAGGGCAATAAAGTAGTAAAAAGGCCGCAGCGCGGCCTTCAAATAATGCGAAATGTGTATGACGCTTAACCGCGTTTGTTGGCTGCGATTTCTGCGTGGTGCTTTTTCTCGCTCAGCATGGTCAGCAACAGCAGCACTACCGCGCCGATACTGCCGCCAATCATCACCATAAAGCCGCCGTCCCAACCGAAGTAGTCCACGGTGTAACCGACGATGGCGCTGGCCGCAACGGAACCGCCCAGGTAGCCGAACAGACCGGTGAAGCCCGCTGCGGTACCGGCCGCTTTCTTCGGTGCCAGTTCCAGCGCGTGCAGGCCGATCAACATCACCGGGCCGTAAATCAGGAAGCCGATGGTGATCATGCAGGCCATATCGATGCCAGGATTACCGACCGGGTTAAGCCAATAAACGACGGTAGCGATAGTCACCAGCGTCATAAAGAACACGCCGGTGGCGCCGCGATTGCCTTTGAACACTTTGTCCGACATCCAGCCGCACAGCAGGGTGCCCGGGATACCGGCATATTCGTACAGGAAGTAGGCCCAGGAGGATTTATCCAGCGCGAAGTGTTTCACTTCTTTCAGGTAAGTCGGTGACCAGTCCAGAATGCCGTAACGCAGCAGGTAAACGAACACGTTGGCCACGGCGATGTACCACAGCAGTTTGTTCGGTAGAATGTACTGCATGAAGATCTGCTTGGCGGTCAGTTCTTCTTCCGCTTTCTCGCTGTAGTCGTCCGGGTAATCGTTTTTGTATTCTTCGATCGGCGGCAGGCCACAGGATTGCGGGGTATCGCGCATCAGCGCAAAGGCGATCAGGGCCACCAGAATGGCGCCGAAGGCCGGCATATACAGCGCCGCGTGCCAGTCGTTGAACCAGGCCATGCCCAGCAGAAACAGCAGCGGCGGCAGGCCGCCACCCACGTTATGGGCGCAGTTCCAGACCGAAACGATACCGCCACGCTCCTTCTGCGACCACCAGTGCACCATGGTACGGCCGCAAGGCGGCCAGCCCATGCCCTGGAACCAACCGCACAGGAACAGCAACACGAACATGACCGCGATGCTCGATGTCGCCCAAGGCACGAAGCCCATGAACAACATCACTGCGGCAGCCAGAATCAAGCCGGCGGGCAGGAACACGCGTGGGTTGGAGCGGTCAGAAACCGACCCCATGATGAATTTGGAAAAACCGTAGGCGATGGAAATACCCGACAGCGCGAAACCGAGGTCGCCGCGGCTGAAACCCTGGTCGATCAAATAAGGCATGGCCAGGGTGAAGTTCTTACGCACCAAATAGTAGGCGGCGTAACCGAAGAAAATCCCCATAAATATTTGCCAGCGCAATTTACGGTACAGCGGGTCGACTTTGTCGACCGGCACACGGGAAATGTGTGCTGCCGGCTTAAAAATACTCAACATGAGCGCCTCCGATGGCTTTTAGTTATCACATCAATATGACTTTTTACGTTCATTTGATGATTGAGCGGATATCGAATGTGGTGTTTTTTTGTTCCATAACGAGCGTCATCCTAGTCAAAACAGCCTGGTGTCACTGTGATGAATGGCGCAAATGTTACACTTTTATGAAACTCAGGCGGATTTTGAGCGATTAGTTAACGATATGAAATAGAAAAACGACCAAAAATCGTGATTCTGATCACATTCATGGCTTTTTGTGGACATTTTGTTTTCGTTTTGAGTTCGTTATTGTTCCTTATCAAACAAAGTCCCCAGTAACTGTGGCCCAATAGGGTAAAAACCACGGATCCTGAGGGAGCGTAATGAGCAGCCATTCACCGGACAGCGAAACGGATGTGATAATCATTGGCGGCGGTGCAACCGGGGCGGGAATTGCCCGCGACTGCGCGCGCCGTGGCCTGCGTTGCATACTGCTGGAGCGCCATGATATCGCCACCGGCGCCACAGGCCGTAACCACGGTTTGTTGCACAGCGGAGCGCGCTATGCGGTAACCGACGGCGAATCGGCGCGTGAGTGCATAGAAGAGAACCGTATCCTCAAACGCATCGCGCCTCACTGCATCGAGCGCACCGATGGGTTGTTCATTACCCTGCCGCAGGATTCGTTGGCCTACCAGCAACAGTTTATCGCCTCGTGCCACCGTGCCGGCATCAACGCCGAAGCCATTGAGCCGCAACTGGCGTTGCGCCTGGAGCCGGCGGCGAACCCGGCGCTGATCGGCGCCGTGCGGGTACCGGATGGCACCGTCGACCCATTCCGCCTGACCGCCGCCAATATGCTCGATGCCCGCGAGCATGGCGCACAGATCCTGACTTATCATCAGGTGGTCGGTTTGTTGCGAGTGGGTGACCGCGTGACCGGCGTGCGCGTTTTCGACCATCAAACTGCGCGCCGCTACGATATCCACGCCGAGGTGGTGGTCAACGCCGCCGGCATCTGGGGCCAACAGATTGCGGAATACGCCGATCTGCGTATCCGCATGTTCCCGGCCAAGGGCGCATTGCTGATCCTCGGCCATCGCATCAACAACATGGTGATCAACCGTTGCCGCAAACCGGCAGACGCCGACATTCTGGTGCCGGGGGACACCATCTCGCTGATTGGCACCACCTCCACCCACATCGACTATGACCAGATAGACAATATGGTGGTGACGCCGCAGGAAGTGGACATTCTGATCCGCGAAGGTGCGCTGCTGGCGCCGGAACTGGCGCAAACCCGCATTTTGCGTGCCTATGCCGGGGTGCGGCCGCTGGTGGCCAGTGACGACGACCCCAGCGGCCGCAACGTCAGCCGTGGCATCGTGCTGCTCGATCACGCCAGCCGCGATGGGCTGGAGGGATTTATCACCATCACCGGCGGCAAGTTGATGACCTACCGCCTGATGGCGCAGTGGGCGACCGATAAAGTGTGTGAAAAGCTTGGGCTGGATAGCCCATGCACCACCGCGCTCGCACCGTTGCCCGGCTCCCGGCAGACGACGGAGGAAAGGGTGCGCAGCCTGGTGGCGTTGCCGGCCAGTATTCGCGGCTCGGCGGTGTACCGCCACGGCGATCGCGCCAGCCAGGTGCCGGCCGGCGATCGGCTGGACAACAGCCTGGTCTGCGAATGCGAGGCGGTCACCGCCGGCGAGGTGCGCTATGCGGTGAACTTCCTCACCGTCAATAATCTGGTGGATCTGCGCCGCCGCACCCGTGTTGGCATGGGCACCTGCCAGGGCGAGCTGTGCGCCTGCCGTGCGGCCGGGCTATTGACGCGCTTTAACGTCGTCACCCCGCAGCAGTCGATCGAGCAGTTGTCGCATTTTCTCAATGAGCGCTGGAAGGGGATACGCCCGATCGCCTGGGGTGACGCACTGCGCGAAAGCGAGTTCACCAACTGGGTCTATCAGGGATTGTGCGGGCTGGATGCCCGGGAGAAACAGGGGGCGGATGATGCGATTTGACGTGGTGGTGATTGGCGGCGGACTGGCGGGCATGGCCTGCGCCATCGGGCTGGCGGAACAGGGCAAGCGCTGCGCCGTGGTCAGCGCCGGGCAGAGTGCATTGTATTTCTCCTCCGGATCGCTCGATTTGCTGGCGCAACTGCCCGACGGCACGCCGGTTGGCGCACCGCTGATTACGTTGCCTGAACTGACGCGACAGGCGCCGCAGCATCCTTATTCCCTGATTGGCGCAGGCCGGGTGGCGCAGTTGTCTGATGAGGCAGCCCAACTGTTGCAGCGCTGCGGCTTGAACCTGCAAGGCAGCAATGAAAGGAATCATCTGCGCGTTACGCCGCTCGGTACGCGCCGGGCCACCTGGCTCAGCCCACAGGCTATTCCGGTGACGCCGCTGGTCGGTGAACTGCCGTGGGAAAGCGTTGCGGTGATTGGCATTGAGGGTTTTTTGGATTTTCAGCCGCAGTTGGCTGCCGATTCACTCATGCAGACGCTGGGCGTGCGCACCGGGGTCGGCTGGTTGCATTTGCCTGCACTGGATCGGTTGCGCAACAACCCCAGCGAGTTCCGGGCGGTGAATATCGCCAGAGTGCTGGATTTGCCGGAAAACCTGAAACCGATGGCGGACGAGCTGCGCCGGCTGGCCGGCGATGCCGGGGCGATTTTCCTGCCGGCCTGTCTGGGGCTGGAGGAAGATGCCCCGCTGGTGGCACTGCAGGCGGCGGTAGGCAAGCCGGTACGTCTGTTGCCGACGCTACCGCCTTCGGTGCTGGGCATGCGCTTGCACCAGGCATTGCACCGGCGCTTGCAACAGTTGGGCGGTGTTTTTATGCCGGGTGACAGCGTGCAGCGAGCGGATATCGACGCCGGGCGTGTTACCGGCCTCTACACTCGCAACCACGGCGATATTCCGTTGCAGGCGCAGCATGTGGTGCTGGCCAGCGGCAGCTTTTTCAGTAATGGGCTGGTGGCGGATTTTGACGGCGTGCGTGAGCCGGTGTTTGGGCTGGACGTAGCAAGCCGTACGGAGCGCGCCGACTGGAGCCGCAGCGATCTGTTTGCTCCGCAACCTTATTTGCAGTTCGGCGTACGCACCGATGGCCGGCTGCGTGCGTTAAGGCACGGGGAGGCGCTGACCAACCTGTATGCCATCGGGGCGGTCACCGGCGGGTACGATCCGCTACGGCAAGGCTGCGGTGCCGGCGTTTCGCTGATCGGGGCGCTGCATGTCGCGCAACAGATTGCCGCAGAGGAGGAGCGACCATGAGTCTGCAGAAAGACAACAGCTTTGAAAACTGCATCAAATGCACCGTCTGCACCACCTATTGCCCGGTCGCCAAAGCCAACCCGCTCTATCCGGGGCCAAAACAGGCGGGGCCAGACGGCGAACGCCTGCGGTTGAAAGATCCGGCTCTGTACGATGAAGCGCTGAAGTATTGCACCAACTGCAAGCGCTGTGAGGTCGCCTGCCCGTCCGACGTCAAAATCGGCGATATCATTCAGCGCGCCCGCGCCGATTACGCCCAGAACAAACCGACGCTGCGCGACGCCATCCTCAGCCATACCGACCTCATGGGGTCGCTGTCGACACCCTTTGCGCCCATAGTCAACGCCGCCACCGGTCTGAAACCTGTGCGTGCGCTGCTGGACAAAGCGCTGAAAATTGACCATCGCCGCGCGTTGCCAAAATATTCGTTCGGCACCTTCCGCCGCTGGTATCGCCGGCAGGCGCAGGCCCAGCAGCGCTATACCGAACAGGTGGCGTTTTTTCACGGCTGCTTCGTCAATTACAACCATCCGCAGTTGGGCAAGGATCTGATCAAGGTCTTTAACGCGATGGATATCGGCGTGCAACTGCTGAAGCGCGAGAAATGTTGCGGCGTGCCTTTGATCGCCAACGGCTTTATCGCCCAGGCCAAAAAGCAGGCCGAAGTGAATGCCGAATCCTTGCATGAGTCGGTACTGGAGCGCGGTATTTCTGTGGTGGCCACCTCGTCGAGCTGTACCTTTACCCTGCGCGATGAATATCCGCACCTGCTGGAGGTGGATACCTCGGCGGTGCGCGAGCGGGTAGAGTTGGCGACGCGTTATTTGTATCGCTTGCTCAACCAGGGCCGCACGTTGCCGCTGAAACGCACGCCGTTGCGGGTGGCGTATCATACGCCCTGTCATATGGAGAAAATGGGCTGGACCGCCTATACGCTGGAGCTGTTGCGGCAAATTCCGGGGCTGGAGCTGGTCGTGCTGGATTCGCAGTGTTGCGGCATTGCCGGCACCTACGGGTTTAAATCGGAGAACTATGCGACTTCGCAGGGGATCGGCGCGTCGTTGTTTCGCCAGATAGAGGAAAGCGGTGTGGATCTGGTGGTGACCGACTGCGAAACCTGCAAGTGGCAAATCGAGATGTCGACCAGCAAGCGTTGCGAACATCCGATCACCCTGCTGGCGCAGGCATTGGCGTAATCGGTAATGAGGTGGCGAAACGGGGGCCGGCGTGCCGGCCCCTTGGGATTACGGCTTCAGTTTCAAGGTGTTGATGATGCCTTCGGCTTCACTTTGCGCCTGCTGCTGGTTATCCGCCGGCAGCGTTACCTGAATGGTCAGCATATTGTTATCCAGTGTGCCGATCAGGATCGAAGAGTAGGCTTTCTCGCCGCCGCTGGTGATGATGCTGTCCAATTGGCGCAGAGGGACGCCGTTAACCTCGATGGCTTTGTTGGTAATCACCTGCAGATTGGCGTCACGCGAGCGCTGGGTGTCTTCCAGACGCTTGGCCAGCGTTTCCAGGTTGTCGGCGGTCTTGTCGCCGAGGATCACGATCACTGCGCGCTGGCCGGTGCTGTCGGCGTAAACGTGCATGTTGTTCGCCTGGTTGCCCAGCTTACCGCTCTGGTCCGCCATGCCGACCGGCAGGGTGAACGCCAGTTTACCGTCCAGTAAACTCACCTGTTGCCCAGCCGGTGCGCTGGCCGCAGTACCGTCCGCCGGCGCCTTGGTGTCTTTGGTGTCGCCGTCACAGGCCGCCAGGCCAAGCACTAACAGGCTGATACCCATCAATTTTGCTACTTTACGCATTGGGCTTCCTTCTTCCTTTCAGGTAGGTTTTTACTGCCGTATCGCAACCTATTCCACGTTGAAATGCAAGGCAGATGTTGTCACAAGGTTTTTTCAAGTAATAGCCGATAATCAGCCACTTCGCCTTTCTTTTCCAGCTGAACAATCTGATAGTGATTGCCGATGAGCATCATCAGCATCGCCTGGAACTGATTGCGTGTTTTCACCCTCACCTGGCGATAGCCCTGAGCCTGTGCCCAGCGCTCCTGTTCAGCCAATAAGGCCTGCGCCACGCCGTGGCGGCGAAACGCCGGCAGCACGCCGCCCAGCCAGCTGTAAAATACCTTCTCTTGCGTCTGATAGCCCAGTTTGAAACCGGCGGGTTGGCCGTCAATTTCTGCGAGCAGCAGGTGACAGGCGGACGGCCCGATGCGTCGCTGTAAATCGGCCAGGCTATGCAGGCCACCGAATTCGGGGATTTGCCGGTACAGGGCGTGGATTTCTTTGAGGGTGGCGTGGCGGGTCATGACTGTCATTGGCGGCCTCCGTAGGATGCAGGCCGCCAATGATAACACGGGTCAGTTCGCTTGCAGGCCGCCGTCATTGCGGCGGACGGCAATGCGCTTAAGCAGCATATTCAGCAGTACGCCATACATCGGCAGGAAGAACAGCAGGCAGATCAAAACCTTGAAGCTGTAATCCACCAGGGCGATCTCTACCCAGTTATTGGCCATAAAGGCATCGCTGCTCTTATAGAACGCAATAAAGAAGAACGACAGAGTATCGCTGATATTGCCGAGGAACATTGCCGCGGCAGGAGCAACCCACCAGGCACTGCGTTGGCGCAGGCGGTTGAAAACGTGTACGTCGAGGATCTGACCGAGCACGTAAGCCATAAAGCTGGCGATGGCGATACGCGCCACAAACAGGTTAAAGCTGCCCAACGCGGCAAAGCCCTGCCATTCGCCCTGATAGGTTACGGTAGAAATCACGTACGAGATGAACAGCGCCGGGACCATTACCGAAAGAATGATACGCCGCGCCAGCGGGGCGCCGAAAATACGCACCGTCAGATCGGTTGCCAGGAAGATGAACGGAAAGGTAAAGGCTCCCCAGGTGGTATGGAAGCCGAAAACGGTAATCGGCAACTGCACCAGGTAGTTACTGGAGGTAATGATGACAATATGGAACAGCGATAGCCAGACCAACGCGGTGAGGCGCTGCTGAGCGGTAAACGAATACATGTTGTAGCCTTTTTAGTCGTGGGGTGAGGGAACCCAGAGTTTCTTGTCGCAACAGCAAAATGCGCTGCGCGGCGGCATGATACGCGTTTGCGCAACCAATGCAATGGTTAAATTTAACGCAAACGTTAACGCATCTTGCGCAGAAAAACTACCGGCGTAAACTAGGCGCCAATGAGATGCGGCGGGTGTTCGCCGATCGCTTTTGATCGAGAAAAATTGCATGACTGACTTATTTGCCCAGGCAGACCAGACGCTTGATGCGCTGGGGCTGCGCTGTCCGGAACCGGTGATGATGGTGCGCAAGACCGTACGCCATATGGATGACGGTCAAACCCTGCTGATTATTGCCGATGATCCGGCCACCACCCGCGATATTCCGGGCTTCTGCCGCTTTATGGAGCACACGTTGGTGGCGCAGGAAACCGACAAGGCACCGTACCGCTACCTGTTACGCAAGGGCGTCTGAGCGAGGTGAGTTGCACCTCAGGGGCGACTTGATTCGCCCCTGAGGTATGCCGTTGTCTAGTTGCGTTTCTTCAACAAGCGCAGGGCGTTTGCGGTGACCAGCGCGGTAGCGCCCGAGTCCGCCAGCACTGCCAGCCACAACCCGGTCATCCCCAGCAGGGTGGTGATCAGGAATACCCCTTTCAGCCCCAGCGCAATGGTGATGTTTTGCCGAATATTGGCGTGCGTGGCGCGCGAGATGCGGATCATCTCCGCCACACCGACCAGCCGGTTATGGGTCAGCGCCGCGTCCGCGGTTTCCAGCGCCACGTCGGTGCCGCTGCCCATGGCGATACCGATGCTTGAGGCTTTCATCGCCGGCGCATCGTTGATGCCGTCACCGATCATCGCCGTCGGGCGCAGTTCACTCAGTCCGATCACCGCCTTCACTTTATCCTCCGGCAGCAGCCCGGCACGGTAATCGATCCCCAGTTCAGCGGCAATCGCCGCCGCCGCCCGCGGGTTATCCCCGGTCAGCATCACCCCGTGGATCCCCAGGGCATTCAGTTCGGCAATGGCCTGTTTGGCGTCGCTGCGCAGCGTATCACGCAGCGCCAGCAGGCCGATCGCCACGCCGTCTTCCAACACCACCACCACCGTTTTCCCTGCGTTTTCCAGCTTTTCCACCTGGTTTTGCAACTGTGCGTCGAGCTGGCCTGCCGCCAGTTTGGCAGGTGCGCTGATCAACAAGGTTTTGCCGTCAACCTTGCCCTCCACCCCGACCCCTGCCAGAGCGCGACGGCTCTGAGCCGGTGGCAGAGGGGTGCCATACTGCTCGGCCCGTTTGATAATTGCCTGCGCCAGTGGATGGTGGGAGCCGGTTTCTACCGCCGCCGCCAGGGTCAGCAACTGCCGCTCGCTGAAGCCGTTGCTCGGCAGCACATCCGTGATCCTGGGTTTACCTTCCGTCAACGTGCCGGTCTTATCGAAAGCGATGGTTTGTACCTGGCCCAGCTGTTCCAGCGCTGCACCGCCTTTAATCAGGGCGCCGCGTCGAGTGGCCGCCGCCAGCCCGGAAGTAATCGCTGCCGGAGTAGATATGACCAGCGCACAAGGACAACCGATCAGCAGCAGGGTCAGGCCGCGGTAAATCCAGATATCCCAGGGCTGTGACAGCAGCAGCGGCGGCACCAGGATCACCGCAACGGCCAGCAGCATAATCGCTGGCGTGTAGTAACTGCTGAACCGGTCAAGAAAACGTTCGATAGGTGCGCGGCGCTCTTCGGCCTCTTCAATCAGTTGCAGAATGCGGTCGATGGCGTTTTTGCCCGGTTCGGAAATCACCTTCATTTGCGCGGCCTGATCGACCGACAGGCTGCCCGCCGCCACTTTCTGGCCCTGCAGGCGTTCGACCGGCACCGATTCGCCGGTCAGGGCGCTTTCGTCAAAACTGGCGAACGGATTGAGCAGTTCGGCATCGGCCGGCAGGCGGCCGCCGGGGGCAATTTCAATCACATCGCCGGGGCGCAGATCGGAGACCGGTACGCGTTTGCGCTCCGAGCCCCGGACCAGCAAAGCATCTTCCGGCACCAGTTCCATCAGCGCCTTCACGCCACGGCGAGCGCGGTTGGCGGCGTAGGATTCCAAGAGTTCGCCAACCATAAACAGCAGCAACACCATAGCCGCCTCGGCGGTGGCGCCGATAAACAGCGCGCCTATTGCCGCCACGCTCATCAGCGTTTCAATGGCAAACGGCGTACCGGAGCGGATCAGCCGTAGCGCCTTGGTCGCGACCGGCGCCAGACCGACCAGCGTGGTGGCGATAAACGCAATGCGCCCCAGCTCAGGGTTGACCTTATCGAGTGCCCAACTGACCACCATCAGTGCGGTGAGCAGCAGCAGCGGGCCAAACTCCTTCAGGTGTGATGCCTTGGGCGACTCGGCTTTGGTTGCCTGGATGCCGAGCAGGGTAAAGCCGGCCTGTTGCACCGCATCCTGGATGCGCAGACTGAGATCGGATTGGGCGTCGACCACCAGTTTTTCAGTGGCGAACAGTACGCGAGCGTTTTCTACACCGGGAATGCCCGTCACGGCGTTCTCTATTTTTTTGGCGCAGCTTGGGCAGTCCATGCCGGTGACTTTCCAACTGTAACGCCGGCTACCGGAAGGAGGGGCGGCAGCCAGCCTGTCGCTTTCCTCATCCTGATCCTCATGATCGTCCGTGCT
Organism: Serratia sp. C2(1); assembly: GCF_036352655.1. Lineage (NCBI taxonomy): Bacteria > Pseudomonadati > Pseudomonadota > Gammaproteobacteria > Enterobacterales > Yersiniaceae > Serratia > Serratia sp. C2(1). The sequence goes on from NZ_JAZFBA010000005.1 coordinate 247,194, forward strand.
GCAACAGCTGGCGCCATGATCGTGCGGGTGAGCGTGATCGGTTTCAACGGCCAGGTTTTTTTGCTCGCTGCTGCAACCGTGTTGGGTTTTACCGTGGCTGTGATTGCAGCCGCAGGTACCTTCTGCAGGGTTATGTTCCTGATGATTATGGTTTTGATGGGTATGCATAACGTCCCCCTCCGGGCAGTTAATGATGTTCATTGCGCCGACTCTACACCCTGGAGTCAACTCCAGAGTCAAGCGCCGGGATGAGAATTATTGCTAACTGTCATGCGGAGAGGGGGCGAACGATAAAAAGCGTTTGATAGCAGGATAATAATGCAAATATTAATATATTGGCGATGCAAGAAGGTGTTTTTCGACAATGCACCCTCAGGTCGTTAGTCGATATAAGAAGATGTTATTTCCAAGCGAACTAAAAAATCCCGCCGACTAATAATAAAGAGTTATTAATCTATAACTGTTTAGTTAAATTTAACTCTTTTGTTCAAAACAGCCAGCATGATCCGCTTGTGTCTGCAGGTCGCATTTTTATTGAAGTTTGTAACCAACTTATCGGGTATTGGTTGCCTTTGATTTGTAAATAAGATCAAAAAGCAGCATAAATATCTTTCGTTATTGAAATATATAGTTGATTATTTTATGTTCAGTTTTGAGTCCGTGCCTATAATTGGAATCGATTACCATTTCTGTTGGTAATATTATTTACTGATATCTATGCATTAATTCTATCTAACACACTGCCGGTAACGGCGCATAAACCCCTTCCCGTAAGCCGGTGGTTCGTCCATCGCGGCTTTCTGGCAGGTTATGTCTATCTGTCTGATTGATAACAATCAGCTAATGAGTGGAATCGAACCAATGCAATCTACTAAAAAGGCAATTGAAGTTACTGAGTCCAGCCTCGCCGCTACCGGATCCGGCTATAATGCTGTAGAGGATCTGTTGCATTACCACGAGCGTGGCAACGGGATTCAGGTTAATGGCAAGGACTCATTTTCTACCGAACAAGCTGGGCTGTTTATTACCCGCGAGAACCAAACCTGGAACGGTTATAAGGTTTTTGGTCAACCGGTTAAATTAACTTTCTCTTTCCCCGATTATAAATTCTCATCTACCAACGTCGCCGGCGATACCGGGCTGAGCAAGTTCAGCGCCGAACAGCAGCAGCAGGCTAAACTGTCGCTGCAATCCTGGTCTGACGTGGCGAATATTACCTTCACCGAAGTTGCCGCCAACCAGAAGGCCAATATCACTTTCGGCAATTACAGCCAGGATCGCCCCGGCCATTACGATTACGATACTCAGGCTTACGCTTTCCTGCCGAACACGATTTATCAGGGGCAGAATCTGGGCGGCCAAACCTGGTACAACGTCAATCAGTCCAATGTTCAACATCCGGCAAGCGAAGATTACGGTCGCCAGACGTTCACTCATGAAATTGGCCACGCGCTGGGCTTGAGCCACCCGGGCGATTACAACGCCGGGGAAGGCAACCCAACCTACAACGACGCCAGCTATGCCGAAGACACTCGCGAGTTCAGCCTGATGAGCTACTGGAGTGAAACCAATACCGGCGGCGACAACGGCGGCCACTATGCCGCGGCGCCGTTGCTGGATGACATTTCCGCCATTCAGCACCTGTATGGCGCTAACCTGTCCACCCGCACCGGCGACACAGTGTATGGCTTCAACTCCAATACCGGCCGCGATTTCCTCAGCACCGCCGGCAACGCGCAGAAAGTGATCTTTGCGGCCTGGGATGCGGGCGGCAATGATACCTTCGATTTCTCCGGCTATACCGCCAATCAGCGTATCAATCTGAACGAGAAATCTTTCTCGGACGTAGGCGGGCTGAAAGGCAATGTGTCGATCGCGGCGGGCGTCACCATTGAGAACGCCATTGGCGGTTCAGGCAACGACGTGATCGTCGGTAATGCGGCCAACAACGTGTTGAAGGGCGGGGCGGGCAACGACATCCTGTTCGGTGGCGCAGGTGCCGATGAACTGTGGGGTGGCGTCGGCAAAGATACCTTTGTTTTCGCCGCCGTCAGCGATTCCAAGCCGGGCGCTTCTGACTGGATCCGCGATTTCCAGAAAGGTACCGATAAAATTGACCTGTCGTTCTTTAATCAAGGAGCGCAGGGCGGCGATGCGATCCACTTCGTCGATCATTTCAGCGGTGCGGCGGGTGAGGCATTGTTGACCTACGATAGCTCGAGCAACGTCAGCGATTTGGCGCTGAACATTGGCGGGCATCAGACACCGGACTTCCTGGTGAAAATTGTCGGGCAGGCGGACGTTGCCACTGACTTTATCGTGTAACAATGAACATCATAACGCCCGGTGCAGCCTGGCCGGGCGTTATGCAGGAGTTAACATGAAAGGCAGTTTAGCGTGGGCCGCCGTGATGGCGGGGGGCATGATGGTGACGGGAGCAGTTATGGCCGGCAGTTTGGTTCTTCCTTCCGCGAGGTCGCTGGCGGGGCAATGGTTGATCGCCGATGCCGAACAGCAGTGTCAGATTGAATTTTTGGCCGGTGAACAAAGCGAAATCAATGGCTATCGGCTGGTGGATCCTCAGCACTGTCTGCAAAAGGTGTTTTCGGCAGAGGTCGTTGGTTGGCGCCCGGCGCCGGATGGCATCGCGCTGTTGCAGGCCGATGGCAGTACGTTGGCGTTCTTTTCGCGTGACGGCGAGAGCTACCGCAATCAATCCGGGGCGGAGGGTGGCCTGACTCTGAAGGCGCTGAGATAATAAAACGGGTTCGGTAGCCCGAACCCGCCCTGGACATTTACAGGTACAACGAGCGGACGATCAGGAAATGGCCGGAGAAGTAACAAAACGCCACCACCGCATCCGCTGCCCTGAAGCTAAAGCGGTAGCGGTTAAGCAGCCACACCACGTTGGCTAACAGCAGCAGCGAGGTGCCCGCCAACAGCGAGAAGCTGAAATCGGTGCTGCGCATGAAGTAATGTTCACCCGCCAGCCACACCATCAGCAACGTCATCGCTACGTAAGTGGCGATTGGCCAGCGCATTTCCTCCAGCCGGGTCCAGATCGTCGCCAACAGCAACGCGCCGATAATCAGCAGCGCCAACGGCAGCGGCCAAAACAGGCTGAAAGTCATCTGGCTGGCGAAGCTCAGGGTATAAAGCAGGTGCGAAAGGAAAAATGCGCCGATGGCGTACAATACACGCTCACGCGGCAGCAGCAGCAAAGCGTCGGCGATCAGCGTCGCGACCAGCCCGAGGACGATCAGATAGCCTGCGGCGCCCAGCACCGGCGCCTGCCAGGCCAGCAGCAACAGCAGCAGCAGAGTAAGCGGTTTAAATACCCAACGTTGCCAGCGTGGTCCGCGATAGGAGGCGTCTACGAACAGCCAACCGGAAAAGAATACGGCAAGGAACGGCCAACTCATTGTGTCTTCCTTATTCATTATGGGAGCCGCAGATCACGGCTCCAAATTGTCACCAGTGTCACTTCCTATGTGCAGTGTAGGCAGCGCGCCTGCAATCGACAATGCTTTCTTGAGAATGCTATGTTTACGCCGATTTAGCCGCGAAAGGAATGGGAATAAAGATGAGTAAGCCGCCGCTGTTTTTTGTCGCCGTGATTGCGCTGATCGCCATACTGGCGACGCACCGTTACTTCAACCAGCGCCGGGCCGAGGCGGAAAATGACCGCGCGCCGGTGCGCAGTTTACAGGTCAAGGTGAGCGACAAGCGCGAGTTTCCCGTGGCGACCACCCGTTCGCGCCAGCGCGAGCAGGGGGTCAATGAGCCGATGCATTATGAGGTGGTGTTCAGCCCGCTGCGCGGCGGTGAGGACATCCGGCTGCGGTTGAAACAGTGGCAGTACAACCCGATCGAAAAGGGCGTGCAAGGCACGCTGAGCATGCAGGGCACAAGATACGTCTCCTTTACCGCTACCGCTCAGCAACCGCAATAACGGGGCATCGGATGCTGCGCCCTACCGGGTTATTTCCTTTTAATGGGCGGCTGCTTTTTCTGCCAGGCCAGCAGTTCGAATACGCCAAAGATGAAGATCTTGGCTTCCTGCCAGTAGCTTATCGGCTGATCTTTCGGTTGGGTGGACTTCAGTAACACCAGTTGCAGCCCGTGCATCACCACCATAAAGAACAGCGCCACGTCGATGAAATACTTCAGCGGCTTGGGAAAAGGGTGGAACAGATTGGAGAGCAGAAAGCCCCATACGCACAGCATCAGCAGGCGGCCCAGATTAATCAGCATTGTCGGTTTTCTCTTGCGAACGAATATAAAGCCGGTAAGCGACCTGACCGGCGACTTTTTCCCGGTGTAATTGCCAGTTGGCCGGCACGTCAGCCGCGGCGCTTTCCGCCTCGGCCTCTACGTAAATCCAGGCCTCATCGGCCAGCCAGCCCTGCTGTTCCAGCAAGGTGACGGTTTCTGCCAGCAACCCTTTGCGAAACGGCGGATCGAGAAACACCACGTCAAACGGCTGGCCGTTGCCCGCCAGCCAATTCAGCGTGTTGGTGTTGACCACCGTGCCTTTACCCTGCAGCAGTGCCAGGTTTTTCTCCAACTGTTGGGCCACCGGGCGTTCAAACTCCAGTAGCGTTGCGCTGCCGGCATAGCGTGACAGCGCCTCCAACCCCAGTGCACCGCTGCCGGCAAAACAGTCCAGGCAGCGCGCGCCCTGAATGACCGGCGCCAGCCAATTGAACAGGGTTTCGCGGACGCGATCGGTGGTCGGGCGCAGCCCCGGGCTGTTAGGTACCGGCAGCTTACGCCCGCGCCATTGGCCGCCGATGATGCGGATCTGCCCGGCCGCGGCCTGGGGCGGTTTTTTTGCCGTCGCCCGTGGCGATAGTCTTGTCATAGGTTTGCTTTATTTCTTTCTCTGGCCGCGAGGCCGCACGAGTTAACGAAAAGTTGCCTCTATTCTACCGGTGAGACGCCCCGGGGGGAACGGTAAAACTTTGTTGCCTGATTTCACAGTGGAAAGCATACCGGATGCGTGTTGCTGCGCGAGGGAAAGTGATAGACTCGGCGGATTATTGTCAGCATAAGCAAGCCTTAGGTACGGAGTAGAGTCATCACATGGCAAAAGATAAGAAACGTGGGTTTTTCTCCTGGCTGGGCTTCGGCCAGAAGGAAGAAGAGCAATCGCAACCTGAACCGTCGGTAGAGCAGACGGAAAATCAGGCCGTGGAGACGCCGGCCGAGCCGGTTGTCGCCCCGCTGGACGACAAGCTCCCCGCCCAGGAATCTGAACCTGCCGCCTCCGTCGATACCCCAGGGGAATGGGACGGCAGCCTGACCGGCGAACACATCGCCGAAAGCGTACCTGCCGTCGCTGAGCATTCCACCCCGGCGCAAGCGTTGGCGGAAGAGATTGTCACCCTCACCGAACAGGTGGCGGCGCAACAGCAGCCTGAGGCTGAAGAGATCCTTGAGCCGGTTGCGGTCATTGCGCCGGAGCCTGAACCTGAACTCATCGCGCCTGCCGTCGAGCCTGAGCCGATCGTTGAACCTGAACCGGAAATGATTGAGGCGCTGGTTGAGCCAGAGCCAGAGCCAGAGCCAGAGCCAGAAGCAGAGCCAGAAGCAGAGCCTCTGCCGGCCAGCGTTGCGCTGGAGCCGATTATCATTGCCCCAGCCGTTGTTGAAAGAGAAGAACAAGAGCCCGAATCGGCGGAAGGCGAACTGCCGGTCCCGGCGGTAACTCAAGAGCAGGAGCGTCCGACCAAAGAAGGCTTCTTTGCCCGTCTGAAGCGCAGCCTGGTGAAAACCAAGCAAAACCTGGGCTCCGGTTTTATCGGCCTGTTCCGTGGCAAGAAAATCGACGACGATCTGTTTGAAGAGCTGGAAGAACAGTTGCTGATTGCCGACGTCGGCGTGGAAACCACCAGTAAAATCATTACCTCCCTAACCCAGCACGCCAGCCGCAAGCAGTTGAAAGACGCCGAGGCGCTGTATGGCAAGCTGAAGGAGGAAATGTCTGAAATTCTGACTAAAGTTGAACAACCGCTGGATGTTGGCGGTAAAAACCCCTATGTCATTCTGATGGTTGGGGTGAACGGCGTGGGTAAAACCACTACCATCGGCAAGCTGGCTCGTCAGTTCCAGGCGGAAGGCAAATCGGTGATGCTGGCGGCGGGGGATACCTTCCGTGCGGCGGCGGTGGAGCAATTGCAGGTGTGGGGCGAGCGCAACCGTATTCCGGTGGTGGCGCAGCATACCGGCGCAGATTCCGCTTCGGTGATCTACGATGCGGTGCAGGCTGCCAAGGCGCGCGGTATTGACGTGCTGCTTGCGGATACCGCCGGCCGCTTGCAGAACAAGGCGCACCTGATGGAAGAGCTGAAGAAGATCGTCCGCGTCATGAAAAAACTGGACGACCAGGCCCCCCATGAGGTTATGCTGACTCTGGATGCCAGCACCGGACAGAATGCTGTCAGCCAGGCGAAATTATTTAACGAAGCCGTGGGCTTAACCGGCATCACGCTGACTAAACTGGACGGTACCGCCAAGGGCGGGGTGATCTTCGCCATTGCCGATCAGTTCGAAATCCCGATTCGCTATATTGGCGTTGGGGAAGGTATCGAAGATTTGCGGCCATTTAAGGCTGACGATTTTATTGAGGCACTTTTTGCCCGAGAGGATTAATACGGATGATTCGCTTTGAACAGGTCAGTAAAGCTTATCTGGGCGGACGGCAAGCGCTGCAGGGGGTAGATTTCCATCTGCGCCCGGCGGAGATGGCGTTTCTGACCGGCCATTCCGGCGCGGGGAAGAGTACCCTGCTGAAACTGATTTGTGGTATCGAACGACCAAGCGCCGGCCATATCTGGTTTGGTGGCCACGACATCAGCCGGTTGAAAAACAGCGAGGTGCCGTTTCTGCGCCGCCAGATCGGCATGATTTTTCAGGATCACCACCTGCTGCTGGATCGCACGGTCTATGACAACGTGGCGATGCCGCTGATCATCGCCGGCGCCAGCACCGAAGACATCCGCCGCCGCGTTTCCGCCGCGCTGGACAAGGTCGGGCTGCTGGATAAAGCGAAAAACTTCCCGATTCAGCTGTCCGGCGGTGAACAGCAGCGCGTGGGCATCGCCCGTGCGGTGGTGAACAAACCGGCGGTGCTGCTGGCGGATGAACCCACCGGTAACCTGGATGATGCGTTGTCGGAAGGTATTTTGCGCCTGTTTGAAGAATTTAACCGTGTTGGCGTTACCGTGCTGATGGCCACTCACGATACCGGGCTTATCGCTCGTCGCAATTACCGCATTCTGAGCCTGAGCCAGGGCCGTATGGCTGGAGGAGCGCATCATGGCGAATAATGCAAAAACCGCCAAGAGCAAGGCGCTGCGCGGCGGCTGGCGTGAACAATGGCGCTATGCCTGGATGAACGCCATCAAGGATATGCTGCGTCAACCTTTGGCGACGCTGCTGACGGTGATGGTGATCGCCATCTCCCTGACGCTGCCGAGCGTGTGTTATATCGTCTGGAAAAACGTCAGCACTGCGGCCACCCAGTGGTATCCGACGCCGCAGTTGACGGTGTATCTGGATAAATCTCTCGATGACGACGCCGCGGTGAAAGTGCTCGACGCCATCAAGGCGGAAGCCGGCGTAGAGAAGGTGAATTACCTGTCGCGCGAAGAGGCGCGGGGCGAATTCCGCAACTGGTCCGGTTTTGGCGGTGCGCTGGATATGCTGGAAGAAAACCCGCTGCCGGCCGTGGCCATCATCACGCCGAAGATGAGCTTCCAGAGCTCGGATACCCTCAATACCCTGCGCGATCGCGTGGCGGCGGTTCAGGGGGTGGACGAAGTGCGGATGGATGACAGTTGGTTTGCCCGCCTGGCGGCGCTCACCGGATTGGTGGGGCAGGTGGCGGCGATGATCGGCATTCTGATGATTGTGGCGGTCTTCCTGGTGATCGGCAACAGCGTGCGTCTGAGTATTTTCAGCCGCCGCGACACCATCAATGTGATGAAGTTGATTGGCGCGACCGACGGCTTCATTCTGCGGCCGTTCCTGAACGGCGGGGCGATGCTCGGCTTCTTCGGTGCGCTGCTGTCGCTGCTGCTCTCCGGGGCGCTGGTGTGGAAATTGGAGTCGGTGGTGACCGGCGTGGCAAAAGTGTTCGGCACCACCTTCACCCTGCATGGGTTGGGGTGGGATGAGGCGCTGTTGCTGCTGATTATCTCCGCGATGATTGGCTGGATCGCCGCCTGGCTGGCGACGGTGCAACATTTACGCCGATTTACACCACAATAAATTTTTTTTGGTATACTCTTCTCCTGCTGCTCCGAGCGTGTTGCGGGAGAAGAGCTACCGGCAGTAAAGCAAGCACCATTCAGTTTCTTCTTAGCGCACAAATTCCCTATCGGTCTCCACCTTCGTCACGTATTGTCATTTGCAATGCGATCGAAAAACAGTGAACTTATAGGGCGGAACACGGTCAAAATTTGCAGCAAAATGTTAGGGTGCCCGGCGTGCGGACCGCTTTTGCAACAGCAACTGCCGTAAAATCAATCTTTTCCCCGCCGTAAATAATCACCTGCATGACCTGTTTTCTCAAGAGAGGGTTTGAATGACCAAAGAAATGCAAACTTTAGCTTTAGTGCCCCAGGGCAGTTTGGAAGCCTATATCCGGGCCGCCAACACCTATCCGATGCTGACGGCAGAGGAAGAGCGGGAGCTGGCTGAACGGCTGCATTATCAGGGCGATCTGGAGGCCGCTAAGCAGCTGATCCTGTCTCACCTGCGCTTTGTCGCTCATATTGCCCGTAATTACTCTGGTTACGGCCTGCCGCAGGCAGACCTGATTCAGGAAGGTAATATTGGCCTGATGAAAGCTGTACGCCGCTTCAATCCGGAAGTTGGGGTGCGCCTGGTGTCCTTTGCGGTGCATTGGATCAAGGCAGAAATTCATGAATACGTACTGCGCAACTGGCGTATCGTCAAAGTCGCTACCACCAAAGCACAGCGCAAGCTGTTCTTTAACCTGCGTAAAACCAAGCAGCGTCTGGGCTGGTTCAATCAGGACGAGGTGGAACTGGTGGCTCGCGAGTTGGGCGTGACCAGCAAAGACGTGCGTGAGATGGAGTCTCGCATGGCGGCGCAGGATATGACTTTCGATCCTACGCCGGACGACGACGCGCGCGACGGTCAGTCGATGGCGCCGGTTCTCTACCTGCAGGACAAAAGCTCTGACTTCGCCGAAGGCATCGAGGAAGATAACTGGGAAAGCAACGCCGCAGACAAACTGGCCTACGCGCTGGAAGGCCTGGACGAGCGCAGCCAGCATATCATCCGCGCCCGCTGGTTGGATGACGACAACAAATCCACCTTGCAGGAACTGGCCGATCAGTACGGCGTTTCCGCCGAGCGTGTGCGCCAGTTGGAAAAGAACGCCATGAAGAAACTGAAAATGGCGATCGAAGCCTGATCCCGCTGAAGCGTTAAAAAACCCGTTCACTGCTGAACGGGTTTTTTTGTGCCTGAAATTCGGCGTTACTGGCCTGCCGCGGCAAAATCCGGTGCAGGGCAGTCGTAGCCAAACTTGCTGGCCCAGGGATAACGAGTGCCGGTGTTGATATAGCGCTGATACAGCGCCTGGCCGGTTTTCGCGTCGCGTTTAATAACCCAGCCGGCGGCATTACACAGCACGGCAGCATACGCCTGGCTTTTGGGAGGCAACAAATCGGCGGCCTGCTGGGCAAGATCAACCGCCTGCCAGCGATAATGCAGGAAGCGATGGTCTTGTGCCGGCAGCGCCGCTTTGGCCCGCGCCGCCTCGGCGCTGCTGATCCAACTCTTGTGTTTCAGCTCGCGGGTATCAAAGGCATCCCCCAGATACGAATAACCCGCGTCATAAATGGCGTAATCCGGCGTCATCTCGTAGCCGGTGAAGGTCAGCCCCTGCGCGCGCAGCAGCGTCGCCGCCTGATAATAGGCTTTGGCCCGCACCCGTTTGTCGGCGGTTTTGTCCTGCGCGGTTTTCAGCGTATCGGCATACCCTTGCGCCACCTGGCGGTAGTTCGGAATATCAAAGTAACCCATCGCCTCCTGGGCCCGCCCGGCGCGCATCAGCCGCCGCGCCAGCAATTCCCGCAATTGGATATCCGGCGTGATTTGCTGGCCGTTGTATTCATCGGGATTGACGGGTTTCAGCGGCGTTGCCGGTGCCGGCACATGTTTATCAACGAAGCCTTTCAGTTCGTCGATCGTCAGCACCCGCTCGGCCACATCGGCGACATCTGCCCAATAAATCTCTTTGCCGCGATACAGAAAATCCATCGCCTGCAGGTAGTCGCCGCGATCCAACGCAAGGATCGCCTGTTCCCCGGCCACCCGGCATTCGGGCACGATGGTTTCCGGCGTAAAGTCCGCATTGCGCTGCTCGCCCCAGCTTTCACTGGAAGGGAAGGCTGCAGCCGCTTTGGCATAGGCAGCGGTAGCGGCCTTAACATCCCCATCACGTAACGCCATCTTGGCGCGCAGCCACCACGCCAGCCCACTGTCACCGGCATGTTTTAGCAGGCTGGCCGCCATGGGATATTGCCCGGCGCGATAAGCCAGCGCCGCAAGCCGGTCGCTGCCGCTGAAACCACTTTTCACCGAGGCGTTCAGCAGCGTCAGAATTTGGCTGATGATCTGTTTCGAACGGGTACCGGTGGCATCGGTATCCGACATTTGCAAATTGCTGCCGCGCGCAAAGAGTTCGATGGTCACCAACTGTTGGATCAACGGATCGCTAATGGCTTGTTTCAGCACTTCAAAGTGGTCAGGATTGACCAGATAGCTGGAGACGTACTGTAACGACAGCCCACCGTTTTGATCGCCCTGCGCCGCCTGTTGGGCGTACAACTGTGCCGCCGGGGCGATGTTGCCCAGCCACAGTTGGATGCGCGCTTGCTGCCCCAGGCTGCTCAGCGCCAGTTGATCAGGATCGGTCGCGCCGGCTTTTACCCGGTCAATCACCTGCTGGAAAGCCGCCAGCGCCTGCTCTAACTGCGGCTTCGCCGGGCGTTTAACCGCTGGAGCTGCGCCGGACTCATTTTCCGGTGTGCCGTGGTCACCCATCAGAAGCCGTCCGAGTGAATACTGCGCCCGCAGTCCCCAGTCGCTCTGCTGTGCTGCGGGTAGCGCCAGGACCTGCTGGAAATACTCTGCGGCACGCGGATCGGCACCGGCAAAGGCCACGGCACCCAGTTGATAAAGGCGTGCGGCGTCCGACAACCCCTGAGAATTGACCGCATCGGCCTCCTCGACGGTCTTGGCGGCGCGCATTTTACCGATAATGATTGTCTCCGGCGAAAGCGGCATCGGTTTCGGCGGCGTTGCCGGTGGAGGCGCTTTCCACCGCGGCAGTTGGTTATCGACCGCGACCAGGCGACTGGCCTCAAAGGCGAAATTGCCTTCCGGCATATACAGCAGGGTGCCGTTACGATCGGTCAGCAAACGGTTGGGAAAATCCGGCCCGCAGGCGAAACCGTTAATGGGCATCGCCAGCGCGGAGCCGATCAGAGCGGCGAGTGGGAGATACCGGCCGTGGCGGTTGCGTACCGCGCGTGCATCAGGGTATGACAAGAGTGCCTCCTGGCGTCAATTGTTGGCAGCGCAGCCAGCCCAGCGGCCGGGATTGCCCGGCGCGCAGCTGATCGCCGCTGATAAGGACAAAGCGCTGGCGCTGAGGCCCGCTTTCCAACCGGTAGTTGCCCGCCGCGTCCGCCGCCAGACAGTCCGTGGCGGCGATGATTATTTCACGAGGCAACGGGGCATCAACCGGCCCGTTATTATGAATTATCAGATCATACAGCCCACTTTGCTGTGGCTGAGGGCTAAATTTTACCTGCCAGCTGACATTAAGCGGCTGCCGCTCGATCACTGCCCGCAGCGTATCGAGCGACCAGGCGCGGCGATCGTCCGCCAGCGGCAGCCGGAACCAGATAACGCCGCGCAGATGCGGTACCGCCTGGGTATCCAGTTGCTGCAGAAAATCGGCCACCTGTTGCGGCGCTACCGTCAGTTCGCGAGGATTGCCCGCCACGCGCAACGAGGCTTCGCTCTCGACCTGTGCGCCCTGTGCATCAACGCCCAGCAGGCCCATACCGTAGGCCGGCAGCGCCACCCTGAAAGGTTTGGACGTGATGTTTGCGTACTGTTTTACCCAGCGCAGCGCCAGCGGGGCGGCGAACAGCCCCTGCTGCGGTGAGAGCACCGCATGCACCTGCAACACCGAGCTGTCTGCCTGTTGCAACACGCCGGGCAGCGCCGGTGAGCCGATCCAGGCCGGTAACGCGGTAATGCCGAGTTGCAAGGAAGAAGGCAGTTGTCGGCGCAGTTGTTGCAAGAAATCGTGATAGTCAGGCAGGCGAGCGGTGGCGGCGTCATGATCTATTTCGATGCCGATCACCTGCAACCCTGCGGCCTGCCATTGCAAAACCTGTTTTACCAGGCGTTGACGAATAGTCGATTCATCGAGCTGCGCCAATTGCCCATCCAAACGGGCTACCAGCCACAGCGGGCGGCCATCCTGTTGCAGCAGCGGCAGATTGACCGGGATTTCGCGCCAGCCTTCGCGCGGATGCGCCTGCGAACCCAACACGCGCAGGGTGGAGAACAGGTCACGGCTTTGCGCCAGCGCAGTGGCGTGTTGCGGTGTCCAGACCCGTTGCCAGATATAAACCTGGCTGTCCCGGGGCGCTGGTAGCCGCAGCGCCTGGTGACGGCCGCCGAACCAGGCCGTCAACGCCAGCGCCAACAGCAGCAACGCCATCAGCCCGCGTTTCATTTTTGCCAGAGATCGCCTTGCTGGGTGAAACCGCAGGCGCGCATAAAGTTATCCACTTCACCGCGTTCGCGCGGTGCCAGGCCGGCGGTAGAAAGCTGCCAATGCGCTACCTGGGTCAGTTGGCGCTGCGCATCCTGCACCAGATACAGCCCGACGCCGCGGCGGCGCGTCACTTCGCGCACCAGCAAATCCTGCAGTTGAGCGTTATCGCCATCCAGCACAATTTTCACCGCACCCAGCAACCGTTCGTTAAAACGGGCGGCGAACAGGGCCTTATCGCCGTCCAGCCAGCTCTGCCACTGCTGCGGCTGCTGTTGCGGCCAGATTTTACCGAGATCGATAAGGTCTTGCGGGGACAGCGAGGTTAATCGCTCAATAGTCAGTTTCATGCAGAATTTCCGAACGGCTAATCGATGCCGACAGTGTAATAGATCTTGCACAGAGCGTTGTGTAAGTTTTTCTGTACGATTACTGCGCAAAATGTTTTTTGCAGGACGCATTTTCCGAGTAAATAGATTGTTAATGGATCGATAACCAGCATAACGCGCTGCGCCTGATGCAAAACAGCGCAGATTTAATCCGGATTTTATCCTGTTTACACCGCTTGTTTCTGATTGTTCAAGTTGATTTGCAGCAGAAAATTCCTGTTTAATGGTATGAAAAATAAAGTCTTATTAGAAAATATTGCCACGAAAACACCTAAATCATTATTACTTATGAATAAAAGCAGTAAATAAGGGTCAGGTGCAGGCAAACACAACAGGTACGTTCACAACGACAGATGGGGATTTGCGGATGAAATTAACAAAAGGTAAGGCGCTGTTGGCGGGTTGTATCGCGATGGCGATCGGCCATTCGGCAATGGCGAAAGATATCAAGGTGGCGATCGTGGGCGCCATGTCCGGCCCGGTCGCGCAGTATGGCGATATGGAGTTTACCGGTGCCCGTCAGGCGATTGCCGATATCAACGCCAAAGGCGGCATCAAGGGCGATAAACTGGTTGCCGTGGAATATGACGACGCCTGTGACCCGAAACAGGCGGTTGCGGTTGCCAACAAGGTGATTAACGACGGTATTCGCTATGTGATCGGCCACCTGTGCTCGTCCTCGACTCAACCGGCTTCCGATATTTATGAAGACGAAGGCGTGATCATGATTACCCCGGCGGCTACCAACGCCGATCTGACCACCCGTGGTTACAAGATGATCATGCGCACCACCGGGCTGGATTCCGATCAGGGCCCGACCGCGGCGAAATACATCCTCAGCGAAATCAAACCCAAGCGCATCGCCGTGGTTCACGACAAGCAGCAGTATGGTGAAGGCCTGGCGCGCTCGGTGCGCGACAGCCTGAAAAAGCAGGGTACCGACGTGGTGATGTTTGAAGGCATCACCGCCGGCGATAAAGATTTCTCCACTCTGGTGGCGCGCCTGAAGAAAGAAAACGTCGATTTCGTTTACTTCGGCGGCTACTACCCGGAAATGGGGCAGATCCTGCGCCAGGCAAAACAGGCCGGCCTGACTACCCGCTTTATGGGGCCAGAGGGCGTGGGCAACTCCTCGCTGTCCAACATTGCCGGTGCCGCCTCAGAAGGCATGCTGGTGACCCTGCCTAAACGCTACGATCAGGTACCCGCCAATAAACCTATCGTGGATGCACTGAAAGCCAAGAAGTTGGATCCGACCGGGCCGTTCGTCTGGACCACTTACGCAGCGCTTCAATCTCTGACTACCGGGATGGAGCGCAGCGGCAGCCAGGAGCCGGCCGACATCGTCAAGGATCTGAAAACCGGCAAGCCGGTGGACACCGTGATGGGGCCGCTGAGCTGGGATGATAAGGGCGATCTGAAAGGTTTCGAATTCGGCGTGTTCGAGTGGCATGCCGACGGCACATCAACACCGATTAAATAAGCCATAATAATCAGGGTAGGGCGCAGCATGCTGCGCCCGCGGGCCGCTAAGCCGGCCCGTACCCCTTTACCTGAGTTTTTTCAGGTTTGCTATAAGCGCAGCCAAGGGTTCGAGTATGTCAGAGCAGGTTCTCTATTTTCTGCAGCAGATGTTCAACGGCGTCACGTTGGGCAGCACCTATGCATTGATCGCCATCGGTTACACCATGGTCTACGGCATTATCGGCATGATCAACTTCGCCCACGGCGAGGTGTATATGATCGGCAGCTATGTCTCCTTTATTGTTATCGCCGCCCTGATGATGCTTGGCATCGACGTCGGCTGGCTACTGATTGGCGCCGCGTTTTTGGTGTCGATCGTGATCGCCAGCGCCTACGGCTGGAGCATCGAGCGGGTGGCCTACAAGCCGGTGCGCAACTCCAAGCGCCTGATAGCGCTGATTTCCGCCATCGGCATGTCGATATTCCTGCAAAACTACGTCAGCCTGACGCAGGGTTCGCGCGATCTGGCGTTGCCAAGCCTGGTCACCGGCCAGTGGGTGCTGGGCGAAAGCAATGGCTTCGCCGCTACCATCAGCACCATGCAGCTGATTATCTGGGGCGTCACCTTCCTGGCGATGCTGGCGTTGACGCTGTTTATCCGTTATTCCCGCATGGGGCGCGCCTGCCGTGCCTGTGCGGAAGATTTGAAGATGGCCAGCCTGTTGGGCATCAATACCGACCGGGTGATTTCACTGACCTTCGTGATCGGTGCAGTGATGGCGGCGGTGGCCGGCGTGCTGCTTGGCCAGTTCTACGGCGTAATCAACCCGTACATCGGCTTTATGGCCGGCATGAAAGCCTTTACTGCGGCAGTATTGGGCGGCATCGGCAGTATTCCCGGCGCAATGATCGGCGGGCTGGTGCTGGGAGTGGCAGAAGCGCTGACCTCGGCCTATCTGAGCACCGAATATAAAGACGTGGTGTCGTTCGCGTTGCTGATCGTGGTGTTGCTGATCATGCCAACCGGCATCCTTGGGCGGCCGGAGGTTGAGAAGGTATGAAACTCAATCTGCTTAACGCGCTGATAGCCTCGGTTGTGCTGTTTGTCATGGCGTCGTTCCTGATGGGGATGCAACTGAGCCTGGACGGTACCAAGCTGGTGGTCCACGGCGCGGCGGAAGTGCGCTGGATGTGGATCGGCATCGGCTGCGTCATCGTTTTCTTCTTCCAACTGTTGCGCCCGCTGATGCAGCAGGGGCTGAAAAAACTGTCCGGCCCCTCTTTTGTATTACCGAGTTTTGACGGCACCACCCCGCGCCAGAAGCTGTTGGCTGCGGCGATGATTGTCGCTGCGATCGCCTGGCCATTTCTGGTGTCGCGCGGCTCGGTGGATATCGCCACCCTGACGTTGATCTACGTGATGCTCGGCCTGGGCCTGAACGTGGTGGTAGGGCTGTCCGGCCTGCTGGTGCTGGGTTACGGCGGTTTCTACGCCATCGGCGCCTATACCTACGCGCTGCTGAATCACTATTACGGCCTTGGCTTCTGGGAAAGCCTGCCGCTGGCGGGTATCGTCACCGCCATCTTCGGTTTCCTGCTCGGTTTCCCGGTGCTGCGTTTGCGCGGGGACTACCTGGCGATTGTGACGCTGGGCTTTGGTGAGATCGTGCGGATCCTGTTGCTGAACAACACCGAGATCACCGGCGGGCCGAACGGCATCAGCCAGATCCCGAAACCGACCTTTTTCGGCCTGGAATTCAACCGCAGCGCGCGTGACGGCGGTTGGGATACTTTCCATAATTTCTTCGGCCTGCAATACGATCCGAGCGATCGCATCGTGTTCCTGTATCTGGTGGCGTTGCTGCTGGTGGTGGTGACGCTGTTTGTGATCAACCGCTTGCTGCGCATGCCATTGGGCCGTGCCTGGGAAGCGCTGCGTGAAGATGAAATCGCCTGCCGCTCGCTGGGGCTGAGCCCGACCAAAATCAAACTGACCGCTTTTACCATCAGCGCCGCCTTCGCCGGTTTTGCCGGCACGCTGTTCGCCGCGCGTCAGGGCTTCGTGAGCCCTGAGTCCTTCACCTTCGTCGAGTCGGCCTTCGTGCTGGCGATTGTGGTGTTGGGCGGCATGGGGTCGCAGTTCGCGGTGATCCTGGCGGCTATCCTGCTGGTGGTCTCGCGCGAGATGATGCGTGATCTGAACGAATACAGCATGCTGTTGCTGGGCGCGTTGATGGTGTTGATGATGATCTGGCGGCCGCAAGGGCTGCTGCCGATGAAGCGCCCGCAGTTGAAGTTGAAAACGGCCGGCAAGGGGGAACAGGCATGAGCATGCAACCTCTGCTGAAAGTAGAAGGACTGTCGATGCGTTTCGGCGGCCTGCTGGCGGTAAATAATGTGGCGCTCGAGTTGAACGAAGGCGAAATTGTTTCGCTGATCGGCCCGAACGGCGCGGGAAAAACCACGGTGTTTAACTGCCTGACCGGCTTTTACCGCCCTACCGGCGGCACCATCAAACTGCGCGATCGCCATCTGGAAGGGCTGCCTGGTCAGACGATTGCCCGCATGGGCGTGGTGCGCACTTTCCAGCATGTGCGGCTGTTCCGCGAAATGACGGTGATTGAGAACCTGCTGGTCGCCCAGCATCAGCACCTGAAAAGCGGCGTATTCGCCGGGCTGCTGAAAACCCCAGCCTTCCGCCGTGCCGAAGCCGACGCACTGGAACGTGCTTCCGTGTGGCTGCAACGCGTTGGCCTGCTTGAGATGGCTAACCGTTCGGCGGGCAATCTGGCCTACGGCCAGCAGCGGCGGCTGGAGATTGCGCGCTGCATGGTGACCCGCCCGGAACTGCTGATGCTGGACGAACCCGCCGCGGGCCTGAACCCGAAGGAAACCGACGAGCTGGACCATTTGATCGTCGAGCTGCGCAACCAGCATAAAGTGTCGGTATTGTTGATCGAGCACGACATGAAGCTGGTGATGGGCATTTCCGATCGTATCTACGTGGTGAATCAGGGCACGCCGCTGGCGCAGGGCACCCCGGCAGAAATTCGTAACAACCCGGACGTCATCCGGGCCTATCTGGGTGAGGCTTAAGACTGTGTCCCATCATTGTTCGTGGCATCGTCGCAGACCCAAAAGTCCGCTATCAAGGCGGAAGATGAAGAACATAGCGGGATTATGTTCGAATCTGACAACGCAGAGAGCGGGTTTTTTGGGCGCGACCCGCAGGGCTGGGGCTATTTCGCCGCGCCGCTGTGTTACTCACCGTTTATTTGGCCCACCAAACCTCACGGCTCGCGCCTTGCTGCGCAGCGAAATAACCACCAGCGATGCTCACGCACAATGATGGGGCACAGTCTTTAATGTTGTCATTTAATCAGGTTTCCGCCCATTACGGCAAAATCCAGGCGCTGCATCAGGTCAGCCTCAACATCAGGCAGGGTGAGATAGTCACCCTGATCGGTGCCAACGGTGCCGGTAAAACCACGCTGCTCGGCACGCTGTGCGGTGAGCCGCGCGCCACCGAAGGCAGCGTTACCTTCCTCGATCAGGACATTACCCAGTGGCAGACCTCGCGCATTATGCGTGAGGCAGTGGCGATAGTGCCGGAAGGGCGCCGGGTATTTTCGCGCATGACGGTGGAAGAGAATCTGGCGATGGGCGGCTTTTTTGCCGATCGTCACCAGTATCAGCAGCGTATCGAGCGGGTGTTCAGCCTGTTCCCGCGCCTGCTGGAACGCCGCAACCAGCGCTCCGGCACCATGTCCGGCGGTGAACAGCAGATGCTGGCGATCGGCCGCGCGCTGATGAGCCAGCCGAAGCTATTGTTGCTCGACGAGCCCTCTCTGGGGCTGGCGCCGATCATCATCCAGCAGATTTTCGACATCATTCAGCAACTGCGCGAAGAGGGCATGACCATCTTCCTGGTGGAGCAAAATGCCAATCAGGCGCTGAAATTGGCGGATCGCGGTTATGTACTGGAAAACGGGCGCGTGGTGTTGGAAGATACGGGAGCCGCATTGTTAGCAAACGAAGCAGTAAGGTCGGCGTATCTGGGCGGCTAAATACCCGTCGTCTTTCAGGCTACAGCATTGTTGGCTGCACTCACTTTCCTGTGGGGGGCGAATATAGAGTCGCCCCAAGTAGCCTGGTCGCCGTGTACCGCGCCCCTACAAAATGTATAACGATTACGAGAATAAGAAATGAAGACAGAAGGGTTACTCGCACAGCGCATCGTCAACGTAAAAAGCTCGGCAATCCGTGAATTGCTCAAGCACAGTAAGATGGAAAACGTCATTTCGCTGGCGGGCGGCATCCCCTCTGATGCCCTGTTTGATTTCGAAGGGCTGAGCATTGCCACCCACCAGGCGATCACCGAACAACCAAAAAGCGCCTTCCAGTACGGCCTGACCGAAGGCAGCCCGTTGCTGCGTGAACGCATTTGCGAGCTGTGCGCCCAGCGTGGCGTGTCCGCCACGGCCGAAGAGGTGATGGTGACCGCCGGTTCCCAGCAGGCGCTGGATCTGGTGATGCGCGCTATCGTCAACCCAGGCGACGTGTTTGTGGTGGAGCGCCCGACCTATCTGGCGGCGTTGCAGACGCTGGAATTGGCGGAAGCCAATATCATGTCGGTGTCATCCGACAGCGACGGCATGGTGGTTGAAGAGCTTGCCGAGCTGCTGAAAACTCAGCGTATCAAGGGCGTGTACGTGGTGCCGAACTTTGGCAACCCAAGCGGCCTCACGCTGAGCGCACCGCGCCGCGAACTGCTGGTGAAACTGGCGGCCGAGCACAACTTCCTGATTATCGAAGATGATCCGTACGGCGAGCTGCGCTTTACCGAAGAGCGCAATGCCACGCTGCATCAGGTTTCGCAGCGGGTGCTGGGCCATACCGATAACATTATCTACACCTCGACCTTCTCCAAGATCCTGGCGCCGGGCTTGCGCCTGGGCTGGGCTATTTTGCCTGAGTTCCTGCTGCATAAAGTGGCGATCATCAAACAGGCGGCGGATCTGCACGCCAGCGCGCTGTCGCAGAGCATCGTCGAATGCTACCTGGGTCTGGATCGTCTGCCGGGGCAGATCGAAAAGATCCGTGCCGCCTACAAGCAAAAGGGCGAGATCCTGGCCGAGCTGGTGGAGAAAGAGTTGGGTGAACACATCACCTTCGATATGCCGAAGGGCGGCATGTTCCTGTGGGCGCGTTTCCGTCAGCCGTTCAACGCCACCGAATGGCTGAAAACCACCCTGCAGCAGGGGGTGGTGTTCGTGCCGGGGGAATATTTCTTCTCCGATAACCCGGATCGTTCAACCTTCCGCCTGTCGTTCGCCACCGCCACTGAGCAACAGATGCAGGAAGCGGTCGCCCGCCTGCGTCGTTCACTGTAATCCCCGCTGCGGCGGGGTACTTTCCCCCGCCGCCGACATCAAACCGCAATCTGCACTTCACTCTCCCGTCATATGGCTGTCATCTAACGGTTATTTTTCTGTCATCCGAGCATGGCATGTTAGCTTCCGAACAAAAAACTGATTCTTTTCGCTCACGCGCTTATTGCCCCAATAGATTTCACGTTGCAGCAAGGCGGCGACCGCCAGAATCCCGGGAGCTTACATGGGTAAGTGACTGGGGTGATGAAGGGAAACCAACGCAGCTGCGGCTTGAAAGATACAGGGGATACACCAGCTTTTTTCAGGAGTTAGGCATGCTCACCTACGCTATTCGCAAAAGTACGCTGTGCGTCGCGTTGACCCTGGCGGTCAGCACTCAGGCACTGGCGGCGACCGAGATCCCGTTCTGGCATTCGATGGAAGGTGAACTGGGGAAAGAAGTGGACTCCCTGGCGGACCGCTTTAACCAGTCGCACAGCGACGTCAAAATCGTTCCGGCTTATAAAGGCAACTACGAACAGAGCCTGGCGGCGGGCATTGCGGCTTACCGCTCCGGCAAGGCACCGGCGATTTTGCAAGTTTACGAAGTGGGCACCGCCACCATGATGGCGAGCAAAGCGATCAAACCGGTGTATCAGGTGTTTAAAGACGCCGGCATCAACTTTGACGAATCGGTGTTCGTGCCGACGGTGGCCGGTTACTATACCGACAACAAGAGCGGCCATCTGCTGTCCCAGCCGTTCAACAGCTCCACCCCGGTGCTGTATTACAACAAAGATGCCTTCAAAAAAGCCGGCCTGAACCCGGATCAGCCGCCAAAAACCTGGCAAGAGCTGGCGGCGGACACCGCCAAACTGCGTGAGGCCGGCATGAAGTGCGGCTACGCCAGCGGCTGGCAGGGCTGGATCCAACTCGAGAACTTCAGCGCCTGGCACGGCGTGCCTTTCGCTACCGAAAACAACGGTTTCGGCGGTGCGAATGCCAAGCTGGAGTTCAACAAAGCGTTGCAGGTCAAGCATATCCAACTGCTGGCGGACATGAACAAGAAGGGTGATTTCACCTATTTCGGTCGTAAGGACGAATCGACCGAGAAGTTCTACAGCGGCGACTGCGCCATCACTACCGCCTCTTCCGGTTCGCTGGCGGATATCAAACACTATGCCAAATTCAACTATGGCGTAGGCATGATGCCTTACGATGCCGACGCCAAGAATGCGCCGCAGAACGCCATCATCGGCGGTGCCAGCTTGTGGGTGATGAACGGCAAAGATGCCGCCACCTACAAGGGTGTGGCCGAGTTCCTGCAGTATTTGGCGCAACCGGAAATTGCCGCCGAATGGCATCAGAAAACCGGTTACCTGCCCATTACCACCGCCGCGTACGATCTGACCAAGCAACAGGGCTTCTATGACAAGAACCCGGGCGCCGATGTTGCGACGCGTCAAATGCTGAACAAGCCGCCGTTGCCGTTCACCAAGGGCCTGCGTCTGGGCAATATGCCGCAGATCCGCAGCGTGGTGGACGAAGAGCTGGAAGGCGTGTGGACCGGCAAGAAAACGCCACAGCAGGCGCTGGACGCTGCCGTACAACGCGGTGATGTGTTGCTGCGTCGCTTCGAGTCCCAGACCAAGTAATAACGGTTACTGCGCTTCGTCAGTCTGGGATGGGGCAGTGTTCGCTCTCCTCATGGACTTTGTGTCCGTTCCGGGGGCCGTGCGCTGTCCGCACAGACTGGCTTACCCGTCTTTCGTCTTCATGAGTCCCTGATTATGAGCTCACATCGTCCCGGTTTCGGCTGCAGCTGGCTGCCCTATGCGCTGGTGCTGCCGCAGTTGCTGATAACCGCAATATTCTTCCTGTGGCCCGCCGGCGAGGCGCTGTGGTATTCGGTGCAGAGCCTCGATCCCTTTGGTCTGTCCAGCCAGTTCGTCGGGTTGGATAACTTTAGCCAATTGTTCCAGGATCCGTACTACCTCGATTCTTTTTACACCACGCTGGTTTTCAGCTTCCTGGTGGCAGGTATCGGATTGGTGGTGTCGCTGTTCTTCGCCGCGTTGGTGGATTACGTGCTGCGCGGCAGCCGGATTTACCAGACGCTGATGATCTTGCCTTACGCCGTGGCCCCCGCTGTGGCGGCGGTATTGTGGATCTTCCTGTTTAACCCCGGCCTGGGGCTGATCACCCATTTCCTTGGCGGACTGGGCTACAACTGGAACCACGCGCAGAACAGCGGGCAGGCGATGTTCCTGGTGGTGCTGGCTTCGGTGTGGCAGCAAATCAGCTATAACTTCCTGTTTTTCCTGGCGGCGCTGCAATCGATTCCGCGTTCGCTGGTGGAAGCGGCGGCTATCGACGGCGCCGGCCCGGTGCGGCGTTTCTTCAACCTGGTGTTACCGCTGATCACCCCGGTGAGCTTCTTCCTGCTGGTGGTTAACCTGGTGTACGCCTTCTTCGATACTTTCCCGGTGATTGATGCCGCTACCGGCGGTGGCCCGGTTCAGTCCACCACCACGCTGATCTACAAGATTTACCGCGAAGGCTTTGCCGGCCTGGATCTGTCCAGCTCAGCGGCGCAGTCGGTGATCCTGATGCTGCTGGTGATTGGCCTGACGGTGATCCAGTTCCGCTTCGTCGAACGTAAGGTGCGCTACCAATGATTGAGAACCGACGCGGGCTGGATATCTTCAGCCACGTAATGCTGATTATCGGCGTGCTGGTGGTGCTGTTCCCGCTGTACGTAGCCTTTGTCGCCGCCACGCTGGACGACAAGCAGGTATTTCAGGTGCCGATGACCCTGATACCGGGCGGCCATCTGTGGGAAAACATCCGCAATATCTGGCAGGGCGGCGTGGGCAACCTCAAGGTGCCGTTCTCGCTGCTGCTGCTGAACAGCGTGATCATGGCGCTGGCGATTACCTTCGGCAAAATTGTGGTGTCGGTGTTGTCGGCCTACGCCATCGTGTATTTCCGTTTCCCGCTGCGCAGCCTGTTTTTCTGGCTGATTTTTCTCACCCTGATGCTGCCGGTCGAGGTGCGTATTTTCCCGACGGTGGAGGTGATCTCCACCCTGAACCTGCTGGACAGCTACACCGGCCTGACGCTGCCGCTGATGGCCTCGGCGACCGCGACCTTCCTGCTGCGCCAGTTCTTCATGACGCTGCCGGATGAGCTGCTGGAAGCGGCGCGCATCGATGGTGCCGGCCCGATGCGCTTTTTCTGGGACATCGTGCTGCCGCTGTCGAAAACCAATCTGGCGGCGCTGTTTGTCATCACCTTTATCTACGGCTGGAACCAGTACCTGTGGCCGATCCTGATCACCAGCGACGCCTCGATGGGGACCGCGGTGGCGGGCATCAAGAGCATGATCTCCACCTCCGGTGCACCGACCCAGTGGAATCAGGTAATGGCGGCGATGATTCTGACCTTAATTCCACCGCTGACGGTGGTTCTTCTGATGCAGCGCTGGTTTGTGCGCGGTCTCGTCGACAGCGAGAAGTAACGAGAGAAATGTTCACATGGCAGGTTTAAAACTACAGGCAGTCACCAAATCCTACGACGGTAAAACGCCGGTGATTAAGCAAATCGATCTCGACGTGGCGGACGGCGAGTTTATCGTGATGGTCGGCCCTTCAGGCTGCGGAAAATCGACGCTGCTGCGTATGGTCGCCGGGCTGGAACGCACCACCAGCGGCGATATTTATATCGACAGTCAGCGCGTGACCGATATGGAACCGAAAGATCGCGGCATCGCGATGGTGTTTCAGAACTACGCACTGTATCCGCACATGAGCGTGTACGACAACATGGCCTACGGCCTGAAAATTCGCGGCTTCGGCAAACAGCATATCCAGCAGCGGGTGGAAGAAGCCGCGCGCATTCTGGAGCTGGAGCCGTTGTTGCAGCGCAAGCCGCGCGAGCTTTCCGGCGGGCAGCGCCAGCGGGTGGCGATGGGGCGCGCTATCGTGCGCGAACCGGCAGTGTTTCTGTTCGATGAACCGCTTTCCAATCTGGATGCCAAGCTGCGCGTGCAGATGCGCCTGGAATTGCAGCAATTGCATCGCCGGCTGAAAACCACCAGCCTGTACGTCACGCACGATCAGGTTGAGGCGATGACGTTGGCGCAGCGGGTGATTGTGATGAACAAGGGCGTAGCGGAACAGATTGGCACCCCGAGCGAGGTCTACCAGCGCCCGGCGTCGTTGTTTGTCGCCAGCTTTATCGGCTCTCCGGCGATGAACCTGCTGCCCGGCACCTTGAGCGCCGACGGCAGCCAACTGTTGCTGGCCGGTGGCATGACGCTGAATTTACCGCAGGCCAAAGCGCAGTGGGGCGGCCGCCCGTTGACGCTCGGCATCCGCCCGGAGCATATTCAACTGACCACCCTTGAGCAAGGCGGCGTGCCGCTGGAACTGCAAACGCTGGAGCTGCTGGGCGCAGATAACCTGGCGCACGGGCAGTGGGGCGGCCACGGCGTGATTGCGCGGTTGTCGCATGAAACTATGCCGACGGCGGGCAGCACGCTATATTTGCAACTGCCTGCACAGGCGCTGCACTTTTTTGATTCAAACAGCGGATTACGGATGGAACAATGACCACAGCCTGGCCTTATCCTCATATCGTCGCCCACCGCGGCGGCGGTTCACTGGCACCGGAAAATACCCTGGCGGCGATCGACGTTGGCGCGCGACACGGCCACAAAATGATTGAGTTCGACGTCAAGCTGGCGCAGGACGGGCAGATCTTTTTGTTGCATGACGATACCCTCGATCGCACCAGCGACGGTTGGGGCGTGGCGGGCGAGCTGCCTTGGGACAAACTGGTGCAGTTGGATGCCGGCAACTGGTACAACTCCGCCTACAAGGGCGAGCGTCTGCCGTTGTTGTTGGAGGTCGCAGAGCGCTGCCGGCAGCACGGCATGATGGCGAATATCGAAATCAAACCTACCACCGGCGCTGACGATGAAACCGGCCGCGTGGTGGCGCTAGCGGCACGGCTGTTGTGGCAAGGCCAGACCGAACCGCTGCTTTCTTCGTTCTCGGTTGAGGCGCTTGAGGCGGCACAGCGTACGGTGCCGGACCTGCCGCGCGGCCTGTTGCTGGATGAATGGGATGACAACTGGCAGGCGCTGACAGAGCGGCTGGGCTGCGTGTCGCTGCATATCAACCACAAAGAGCTGACCGCTGAGCGGGTCGCGGCGCTGAAGGCCGCCGGCCTGCGCATTCTGGTGTATACCGTTAACCAGCCGGCGCGTGCGCGCCTGTTGTTGAACTGGGGCGTTGACTGTATTTGTACCGACCGGATAG
This sequence comes from Serratia sp. C2(1), assembly GCF_036352655.1. Classification (NCBI taxonomy): domain Bacteria; kingdom Pseudomonadati; phylum Pseudomonadota; class Gammaproteobacteria; order Enterobacterales; family Yersiniaceae; genus Serratia; species Serratia sp. C2(1). Next base: position 272,578 of record NZ_JAZFBA010000005.1, read on the forward strand.
ATTTGATCGGCCCGGATTTTCCCAACGAATAATCTCCGTTGTTACGGGCGCAGTCTGCTGCGCCCGTGAATTCGCCGGCGCCTGTTGATTCTTGCGACGTCAGCCCCTTGCCGCCGCGCTAACGGAAGGGATGTGATGTCTGTCTTTATTGTTTCCTTGTGGCACCAGATAGCGCTGTCTTTGCCGCTATTTGTTCTGATCGTGCTGGGATATGGCCTTATCCGCTGGGGTAAGTGGCCGGCTACCATCACCGACGGTTTGACCCGTTTCGTCTTCTCCCTGGCGCTGCCCGCCATGTTATTTCGCATGATGTGCGATTTCTCGCGACGCCCGGCGGTGGATGCCCGCTTGCTGATCGCTTTTTTCGGCAGTTGCCTGATCGTGTTCGTGATGGGCCGCATCACCGCGCGCCGGCTGTTTAAACTGGATGGGGTATCCGGTTCGGTGTTCGCGCTGGGGGGGATTTTCTCCAATAACGTGATGCTGGGCCTGCCGATCGCCAGCGTGATGTTGGGTGAGGCGGCGATCCCTTCGGTTGCCCTGGTGCTGGTATTCAACGGGCTGATCCTCTGGACGCTGGTAACCATCTCGATCGAATGGGCGCGCAACGGTTCGCCCACGTTGCACGGCTTTATCAAAACCGCGCGCAGCGTGCTCACCAATCCTCTGATCGTCGGCATTCTCTCCGGCACGCTGTTCAGCCTGACCGGTCTGCCGTTGCCGACGTTTGTCGATCAGCCGGTCAGTATGCTTGGCCAGGTGGCGGCGCCGCTGTCGCTGGTGGTGCTGGGAATGGGGTTGGCGGAATACCGTATCAGCGAGGGGTGGCAACTGAGCAGCGCCATTTGTTTCTTCAAGCTGATCGTCCAGCCGCTGATCGTCTGGCTGCTGGCCTGGATGATGGACCTGCCGCCCATGGAAACCCGTGTGGTGGTGCTGCTGGGCTCAATGGCGGTTGGGGTCAATGTTTACCTGATGTCACGCCAGTTCAATGTGCTCACCGGCCCGGCCGCCACCAGTTTGGTGATGTCCACCGCACTGGCGGCAGTCACTACGCCGCTGATCCTCACCATTATGGGCGTGCGGGTGTAACCGGCATCTGCGTTTGCGGCACCGTCGGCGACGTGCGGTTAAACGGATTGCGCGGCTGGTTGCCGTTTGGCAGCAATTGCCCGCCGTTGGGCGCATTTCGCAGCAATTTTTGCTGTTCGTTGTCGAATTGCCGCTGTTGTTGCAGGCGACGCTGATCCAACTGCTGGTTATTCAACATGCGTTGTTGCTGCATCTGCTGATTGCGCTGGTTAAGGAACTGCTGTTGCGAACTGAGCTCGGTTACGCCATTGGCCGCCATTGCCAGCCCGGACAGCAACAGCAGGCCGTACAGAATGTGATAACTCTTCATGATATTTACTTCGCCTTTTTTGCAACAGGTATCTACCATAAAGAATAGACTCTTTTCTCGGCCAGTTGTAGCAATCTCTGGGTGAAAATAAGTGTAAACTACTTGGCCTCGAATTTACTTTCGTATTCAACTACTTCGCCATTTTTTTGTAGTAGGTATGTACCATTATATACTGTGAGATATATCCTGTTTTCACTGTCATTATTAACAGAAAAAACAGCATCTTTTTCGATACAATTTATCTTTGTTTTTCAGCCACCAAGCTATTTTTCCTCTGTCAGTAATAGGGAAGTTTTTCACTAAAACAGCACTGAAATTCCCATCATCATGAATGGCAATGATTTCCACTGGGCGCAACGACAACCAGAAGAAATAAATAAGCAGAACACAGCCAGCTAACGATAGCGCACGAAGCGTTTTCTTGTTTATTGCTTTCACTGGATCCTCCGATGATCTCTACTGCGGCCTCTATATTTCTCTTGCAGGATGACCCACTTGAAAAACTATTTTATTTATATTTATTTTTTACCATCTCGCCGTTTTCCTGCATTCGATATACTCCACTGTCCAGGCGAAAAGACAACCCTGTGTTTTTACTGTACCTCACCATAATAAGAGCGTTTTTATCAATGCAATTAATTTTTGTTTTCATATCATCAAAGCAGAGTCTGTCATACTTTTCCTCTTTTTTGTATCCATCGCCAAAATCCCAAAATATTACAGAAAAAAAACCATCTTTTGCAGGTTTGGGAATGTTGTATTTGTCTTTTAACAGGAGTTTGTTTTCCATCCACCAGTTTATTCTCTCTTTCTCAGTAAAAGGGAAGTTTTTTACCAGTACATCACTGTAATTATTTCTCTGATGAACAGCGATAATTTCCACTGGACGAAGTGACAACCAGAGGACGCAACCGAGAGGAACACAAGCTACCAGTGTTAGCATACAGAGAGATTTCTTAATTTTTACTTTCATTATGCTTCCCCGGTAATTTCTACTGTGGTTTCCATATTGGTCATAAAGGGTTTGAAACCAAACTGATTATAGCGCTGGAGTACAAACCAGATGCGGAAGAAAAGGAATTGTTTAAACTTAATATTTAAAATATCGTCATTATCCAGGCCGAAGTGATCCTGTACTTTGTAATGCACAAGCGCACGATAGCGATTGTCAGCTATTTGCAACGATTTTAGGGTGACATGGGTTGCCCAGGTATCGTGAACGGTAATGCCCATTCCATTGAAGCTATCCAAGGGTCTATCAAACTTAGGTAGTTTACCACTAAATATTGCATCCCTTAGTCTGCCCTTCTCTTCTGATGGATAACACTTGTTGTTCCAGTCTATTTTTTCATTAAGTGCTTCTTTTAAAAGAAGTCGTGTGCTGTTTTTAGAATTGTCACTCAGTATCTGCTCTTTCAAAGCAGTATCCAGAGCGATATCGTTAAATGCCGAGCCATTGCCGTTCTGCATATGGGTAATCATCTTTGCGATCAGGCTTTTATAGGGGCCATAGAGGGCAAAAGGCTTTGAGAGTTGGCGGAATTCATCGAACAGAATTTTGGCGCATTCCTGACGGGTGATTCTTTCATTTTTATTATTGATATTGTTAGCATAACCGTAGCTATAAGCCATAGGCTTGCTGGGCTGAGCGATTTTCGTCAGTGAATAAGGGGAAACCCGGGTCGATACATCGGTCAGATGAAAATGCGTTTTTAACTGTGTTTCGGATAAATCACCAAAGTGCATATCGCTTGCACCGTAATCATCCATTTGTTTTTGGGTTTTAAATATCGTGCAGGGGAACTCTAGTGCTGACATAGTCAAACTTTCCTTGTGTCGTCGTCAATGTTGCTCCTGGCAAGGGATGCTATGGCATAACGGGCAGTATTGCATAGCGCTCTTGCCCAAATTCGGATTTTTGGCCGATTTGCTAACCCACCGGCGAAAAATTGCCGAAAAGTTTATATTTTGCACAGCTGTAAACTGCCTTTTCATCACGCCGTATTTCGCCTTCCGTTACAATCGCCTTTTCTGATTGTTTAGGGTGAACCCGACGTGCTGCTTTTGGTGATTACTACCGTCTTATGGGCGTTCTCTTTCAGCCTGATTGGCGAATATTTGGCGGGCCAGGTCGACAGCTGGTTCTCGGTGCTGATGCGTATCGGGCTGGCGGCGTTGGTATTCCTGCCTTTCCTGCGCTGGCGCAATATCAAGCCGAAAGTGATCCTGATGTACATGCTGGTGGGTGCCTGCCAACTGGGCATCATGTACCTGTTCAGCTTCCGTGCCTACATGTACCTGACAGTACCGGAATTCCTGCTGTTTACCGTGTTTACGCCGCTGTACGTCACGCTGATTTACGACCTGATCAGCGGTCAACGCCTGCGTTGGGCCTATGTATTCAGCGCGTTGCTGGCGGTACTGGGCGCGGCGATCATCCGTTACCATCAATTGAGCGAGCATTTCTGGTGGGGCTTGCTGCTGGTGCAGGCGGCGAATATCAGCTTCGCCATCGGCATGGTCGGTTACAAGCGCCTGATGGAGGTGCACCCGCTGCCGCAACACACGGCATTTTCCTGGTTCTACCTCGGGGCGTTGGTGGTCGCGGTGGTCGCCTGGTGCCTGTGGGGTAACCCGCAACAGTTGCCGACCACTAACCTGCAATGGGGCATTCTGGTGTGGCTGGGCGTGGTGGCTTCCGGGTTGGGCTATTTCATGTGGAACTACGGTGCAACTCAGGTGGATGCCGGGACGCTCGGCATCATGAACAACATGCACGTGCCCGCCGGGTTGCTGGTGAATTTGGCGATCTGGCAGCAGCAACCGCACTGGCCGAGTTTTATTGTCGGCGGGGCGGTGATTGTCGCTTCGCTGTGGGTGCACCGCCGCTGGGTGGCACCAAAGCCGGCTAATTGAGACCACGGGCTACCCAAGCGCAGGTAGCCCGCAGGATCAGGCTTACGAAGCCAGCGGTTTGACGCTGGCGGTGAGGGTGCCCGGTCGCGCAGCGTCGCGAACGAACGGCAGGTGATTGCAGGCGTGTTGGCGCGCCGAACGAATAAACGCCTCCGTCACCGCCTGGCGCTGCTCGCCGTCGCGTACCGCAGCGTACAGGCGGCTCCACAGGCCATCGCCCAGGGTTTTTGTCACCACCAGCCCCTGGCGTTCAAAACTTTCGACTACCCAATGCGGCAGCGCCGCAATCCCCATCCGTGCCGACACCATCTGGATCAGCAGCAAGGTGTTATCGACGTTTTTCAGCGCCGGGCTGACGCCGGCCGGCTGCAGGAAATGACGCCATATATCCAGCCGCTGGCGCTGCACCGGATAAATCATCAGCGTTTCATCGCTCAAATCTTCCGGCTCAATATGCAGTTTGCCGGCCAGTGGATGGTCCGGCGCCAGCACCAGACGCACCTCGAAATCAAACATCGGCGAATAGTGCAGGCCGCTGCGCGGCAGGATGTCAGAGGTCAGCACCAGATCCAGCTCCCCTTGCTGCAGCGCCGGTTGCGGATCAAAGGTGACGCCGGACTTAAAGTCCATCACCACCTGCGGGAAGCTCTGGCGGAAGTTGTCCAACGCAGGTGTCAGCCACTGAATGCAGCTGTGGCATTCGATGGCGATGCGCAGTGTGGTTTGATGCGGTTCGTGGCACGCCTGCAACGCCTGCTGGATTTGCGGCAGTACCTGTTCTGCCAGCTGTAACAGGATTTCTCCCTGCACGGTAAAGCGCAGCGGTTGGCTTTTTCGAACGAACAGTTTGAAACCCAGGCGCTGCTCCAGATCGCTGAACTGATGCGACAGGGCCGATTGCGTCTGATGGAGTTGAGCCGCGGCGGCCGCCAGAGAGCCGGTGTTGCGCAGAGCCTGCAGCGTCCGTAGGTGTTTCAGTTCGATCATGAGAGTCCTTCACAGTGACAGTGAATAAATTGCGCTTGTGGTTAATACAGTACCTGCGGATTATGGATGTGTAAACATCTGGACGGCTAAATGAGGGATATGACGATGGCAATTCTAAATCACACTCTGGGTTTTCCACGCGTTGGGCTGCGACGTGAACTGAAAAAAGCTCAGGAAAGTTACTGGGCAGGCAACTCAACGCAGGAAGAGCTGCTGGCGGTTGGCCGCGAGCTGCGCGCTCGCCATTGGCAACAGCAACAGCAGGCCGGGGTGGATTTGGTGCCGGTCGGCGATTTCGCCTGGTACGATCACGTATTGACCACCAGCTTGCTGCTGGGCAACGTGCCGGCACGTCATCAAAATGCGGATGGCTCAATCGATCTGGACCAGCTGTTCCGTCTTGGCCGTGGCCGCGCACCGAGCGGTAAACCGGCAGCGGCGGCAGAAATGACCAAATGGTTTAACACCAACTACCACTACATGGTGCCTGAATTCCATAAGGGCCAGCAGTTCAAACTGGGCTGGACTCAATTACTGGATGAAGTCGACGAAGCGCTGGCGCTGGGCCACAAAATCAAACCTGTGCTGCTGGGGCCGGTCACTTACCTGTGGCTGGGCAAAGTGAAGGGCGAGCAGTTTGATCGACTGTCGTTGCTGAAGGACATTCTGCCGGTTTACCGGCAGGTTCTGGCCGAACTGGCGCAGCGCGGCGTAGAGTGGGTGCAGATCGACGAACCTGCACTGGTGCTGGAGCTGCCGCAGGCATGGCTCGACGCCTTTAAACCGGCTTACGACGCGTTGCAGGGCCAGGTAAAACTGCTGTTGACCACCTATTTCGACAGCGTCGGTCACAACCTCGACGCTATCCGCACATTGCCGGTACAGGGCCTGCATGTCGATCTGGTTGCCGGTCACGACGATATCGCCGTATTGAACAAGGCATTGCCAAAAGAGTGGCTGCTGTCACTGGGCGTCATCAATGGCCGTAACGTCTGGCGTGCCGATCTGAGCAGCTGGTTTGACCGCCTGCAGCCGCTGGTTAACAGCCGTCCGCTGTGGATTGGCACCTCTTGTTCCCTGCTGCACAGCCCCATAGATCTGAGCGTGGAAACCCGCCTGGATGAAGAAGTGAAGAGCTGGTTCGCCTTCGCTCTGCAAAAATGCGCCGAAGTGGCTTTGCTAAGCGCGGCGCTGAACGCACCGGATGCAGAAAAACGAGCAGAACTGGACGCGTACAGCGCGCCAATCCGTGCTCGTCGTCATTCCAGCCGCGTACATAATGCGCAGGTAGGCCAACGTCTGGCCGCCATTACCGCACAAGACAGCGAGCGCCGGAGCCCTTACGCTCAGCGCGCTCAGGCGCAGCGCGATCGTTTCAACCTGCCGGCCTGGCCGACCACCACTATCGGTTCATTCCCGCAGACCACCGAAATCCGCGGCCTGCGCCTGGATTTCAAACAGGGGCGTCTGGACGGCAACAATTACCGCACCAGCATTAGCGAGCACATCAAACAGGCGATCGTTGAACAAGAGCGTCTGGGCCTGGACGTGCTGGTGCATGGCGAAGCCGAGCGTAATGACATGGTGGAATACTTCGGTGAGAACCTCGACGGCTTCGTCTTCACCCAAAATGGCTGGGTACAGAGCTACGGTTCCCGCTGCGTAAAACCGCCGGTGATCATTGGCGACATCAGCCGTCCTGAAGCCATTACCGTGGAGTGGGCGAAGTATGCGCAATCGCTGACCGACAAGCCGGTAAAAGGCATGTTGACCGGCCCGGTGACCATCCTTTGCTGGTCGTTCCCGCGTGAGGACGTAACCCGTGAAGTGATCGCCAAGCAGATCGCCCTGGCGCTGCGCGACGAAGTGGAAGATCTGGAAAAAGCCGGTATCGGCATCATCCAGATTGACGAACCGGCACTGCGCGAAGGGCTGCCGCTGCGTCAATCCGACTGGGCCGCTTACCTGGACTGGGCAGTGGAGGCCTTCAAATTGAACGCCGCCGTAGCGCAGGACGACACGCAGATCCACACCCACATGTGTTACTGCGAATTCAACGACATCATGGATTCCATCGCGGCGCTGGATGCCGACGTGATCACCATCGAAACCTCACGTTCCGATATGGATCTGTTGGAAGCCTTCAAAGAGTTCGAGTATCCAAACGAAATTGGCCCAGGCGTGTACGACATCCACTCGCCAAACGTGCCAAGCGTGGAATGGATCGAAGCGCTGCTGCGTAAAGCGGCGCAGAACATCCCGGCGGAACGCCTGTGGGTTAATCCGGATTGCGGGCTGAAAACCCGCGGCTGGCCGGAAACCCGTCAGTCGCTGGCCAACATGGTATCGGCGGCACAGCGCTTGCGCGAGCAGCAAGCCTGACCGGAGTCCGCTCGACCAGCGAGGCTGGCGTGCAACCAATAATGTTCTGGTGTGATTTTTTTGGGCGCTTCGGCGCCCTTTTTCGTTGTTCAACCGCAATCGTTCATTTTTTGCCCTGCCGCAGATTTTTCCCTGGGTCGATTGGTTATCATCTGGCGTTATCTTTTCCGGGTTGGAGGGGCATCGCTGATGAAACATCCGCTGCTGACGGTGTTGGCGCCGTTACTGGATGACGCGCAGGGGATCAGGCAGGTTTATTTTGCCGATAACCGGCATCCTGCGCCGGACCTTTCTTCTTTGGTCAATTATCCGCGCATTGAGCTGGTGTTGGCCGGGGAGCAAAGCGTGGCCTGGGTGGGCCATCAGGGGGAACGCCAGCGACAGCTGTTACTGCCCGGGGATGCATTGTTTGTCCCGGCGCAGGGGTGGCACTGCCCACACTGGCAGCGGCCGGTCACCACGCTCAGCCTGCGGTTCAACAAGCAGCAACTCGGCTACAGCCTGCTGAAATGGGATGGCCGCGATCCTATCCCTCAAGGGAAGGATAGCGTGGCACGACGTGGATCGCGCGTGGGATCTTTTACGCTGCAGGCCCTGAGCGAACTGGCGGCGCATCACAACGATCAGCCAACGGCGCGCTTTCTGGTGAAGGGGCTGCTGAGCCATGCGATCGATCTGTTCGGCTCGTCGGCACCGGTGGCATCACGCAGTCAGACGTTGTTTTTGGCGGTGCGGGATTATCTTGAAGCGCATTTCCGTGAGCCCTTAACCCGCGAGTCGGTTGCGCAGTTTTTTGGCATTTCCCCCAATTACCTTTCGCATTTGTTCCAAAAGTCGGGCGGCTTGGGTTTTAACGAGTCCCTGAATCATGTCCGGCTGGAACAGGCCAGACACCTGCTCAGGGACGACAATATGAAGGTAAAGGATGTAGCGCAGGCCTGCGGCTTTGTTGACAGCAATTATTTCTGCCGCCTGTTTCGCAAGAATAACCGATGTTCGCCTTCGGTGTACCGCAGCCGGCAGCGAAGTGAGCCGGCGTTGGACGAGTAGACCGGGCGCAATAGGCCGTGCGCCCGAGGGAGAGTTATTTGACGCCGGCCACGCCGTGCTGGGCGAACCATGCCAGCATGCGTTGCCAGCCGTCCGTTGCCGCTTCGGCATCATAGCTTGGGCGATAATCGGCATTGAAGGCATGACCCGCTTCGGGGTACACCACGATCTCGGCATTGGCGTTAGCTGCGCGAATCGCCTGGCGCATGGTTTCCACCGTTTCCAGCGGGATGCTGGTGTCCTGGCCGCCGTATAATCCCAGCACCGGCGCAGACAGCTGCGTTGCGACGTCGACCGGGTGTTTGGGGGAATTCAGCGTTTTTTCTCCCACGAACTTGCCGTACCAGGCCACTGCTGCCTTCAACTGCGGGTTATGTGCCGCATACAGCCAGGTAATACGGCCGCCCCAGCAGAAACCGGTAATCGCCAGCTTGCCGGCGTCGCCGCCATGACGGGTGGCCCAATGGGCGGCGTGGTCGAGATCGGCCAGCACCTGACTGTCCGGCACCTTGCTCACCAGTTTCTGGAACAATTCGCCTATGTCGGTGTAATCCCTGGCATCCCCCTGGCGGAAGTAAAGCTCGGGCGCTATCGCCAGGTAGCCCTGTTTCGCCAGGCGGCGGCACAAATCCTGAATATGCTCGTGAACGCCAAAAATCTCTTGCACCACCAGCACGACCGGGAAGGGGCCGTCGTGGTTCGCCGGCTTGGCAATATAGGCCGGCAGATTGTCACCCTGCGAGGGAATGGTGGTTTCCCCGGCATGAATACCCTGAACGTCGGTATGAAGCGTAGAAGCGGCCAAGGGTATTACGGCCGGGGCGAATCCCCCCTGAGCCTGTTTTAATGTCATCACATGGTCGGTTTTCATTGCGGTCTCCGTGCAATAGAAAAAAGCGCTGAGAATAACTATAGGTAAGATTACCCGTTATTGGCACCCGGTTGAGCATTTTCGGTCAAGTCCGTAAAAAACGATTAATTATCTGGCTTTAGCGCGTTTTTCTTATCTTTTTATCAGGGTATTGCGCATTTTGGCCTGCATTAGCGCCATAAGGTGCGTTAGCCACATTTTTTGTTGCTAAGTCGCCGATAAAATAAGGCTATTTAAGTAGCATCATCATTGCGGGAAAGGGGCTTGTCGCCAAGGAAAAGGCACTAAATGGCGGTCTATTTTGTCGGCTAGACTTGTGGCAGGTGCGGCTTTCATAGCAGCTCTTGGGTTATTTTATGTGACTTAAATCACAAAAATTATGTAGATTGCTCTCTGTTTCTTTGTTCATGGTGATGGTCGTCACGAAATTGGGTGGCGATTTTCAGTAGAGTACTTTTTTGTTCCTCCCAATAAACATGATCTATGAGGAGTCTCGTATGTCTCAATCTGACGTTTTTCATCTCGGCCTCACTAAAAACGATTTACAAGGGGCCCAGCTTGCCATCGTTCCGGGCGATCCGCAGCGCGTAGAGAAAATTGCCAAGCTGATGGAAAATCCGGTGCACCTGGCTTCCCATCGTGAATTTACTACCTGGCGTGCAGAGCTGGACGGCAAGGCAGTGATCGTCTGCTCCACCGGCATCGGCGGCCCGTCTACCTCGATTGCCGTTGAAGAACTTGCGCAACTGGGGATCCGTACCTTCCTGCGTATCGGGACCACCGGGGCGATTCAGTCGAACATCAACGTCGGCGACGTGCTGGTCACTACCGCGGCTGTTCGCCTCGACGGTGCCAGCCTGCACTTTGCGCCGATGGAATTCCCGGCAGTGGCCGACTTCGCCTGCACCACCGCATTAGTAGAGGCTGCCAAGGCCAGCGGTGCCACTACGCACATTGGCGTGACCGCGTCTTCTGACACCTTCTATCCTGGCCAGGAACGTTACGATACCTATTCCGGCCGCGTCGTCAGCCGCTTTAAGGGCTCGATGGAAGAATGGCAGGCGATGGGCGTGATGAACTATGAAATGGAATCCGCCACCCTGCTGACCATGTGCGCCAGCCAGGGCCTGCGGGCCGGTATGGTTGCCGGCGTGATCGTCAATCGCACCCAGCAGGAAATTCCAAACGCAGAAACCATGAAAAAGACCGAAAGCAAAGCGGTACAGATTGTGGTTGAAGCGGCACGCCGCCTACTGTAATTGCTCCCTTCAACGGGCCGCCAACGCGGTCCGTTTTTTCATTCAGCCTTAATCTGTTACGGTTATACCCACGTTTTGCAAACTGCGGCTGGCCGCAACGTGAAAACCAGGGGGTATACAGCCATCCGCGCCACCCTTTCGGCCGCCTCTTTATCCGTTGATTTCGGTTTTGCCGTTCAGGTTGCGCCTTTTAGACAATAACCACGAGGACGTCTATGACCGCCCAGATTCTGCTTCATCCTTCACTTGCTCCGCTTGATGGCGGCATTAACTTCCGCGATCTAGGCGGCAACAGCGTCGCCGATGGTCGCCGTATCAAACGCGGTCTATTGTTCCGTTCCGGCGCGCTGGATTGTCTGACGGAAAACGACTGCGCCTTCCTGGCCGGCGTGCCGGTGCGCTCGGTGCTGGACTACCGCGACGCCGATGAAGTGCAGGGCAAACCTGATATTCTGTGGCGTGGCGCCGATTACCATCATGTTCCGGCCAACCCATTGAGCAGTGAGGTTAACGCTAACCTGGAAAAGCTGACCAGCCAGACGCTGGCCGGTTTCGACGCGCAGGCGTTTATGCTGGAGTTGTATCGCCGGTTGCCGTTCGGCAATCCTGCGTATAAACGGCTGACTCAACTGCTGATTGCCCCCGATAGCGGTGCTATCGTCCAGCATTGCGCAGTGGGTAAGGATCGCACCGGGGTGGGGGCGGCGCTGGTGTTGTTTGCCCTGGGGGCCGACGAGGCGACGGTGGTTGAAGATTACCTGCTGACCGAAACCACGCTGGCGACCTTCCGCGAGCACATGCTGGATCAACTGTCGATTCGCCTGAACGCCTCGGCGTTGGGGCAGTTCACCTACGTGCTAAGCGTCCGCGAAGAGTTCCTGATGACCGCCCTGAGCTGCATTCGCGCTCAATACGGTTCCACCGATCGCTGGCTGGAGGCAGAATACGGCCTGGGCCCAAGTCAGCGTGAAAGGCTGCAGGCACTCTACCTCGAGTAAACCGCTACACGTTTAGCCGGGGTTTAACCTGCCCCGGCCGGCATTGCGTATCCTTGGCACAGAAAACCCCCGTATCAGGAGCCCGTATTGAGCCTCAACGACATTATCAACTGGGTCAGCGACGCCGTGCGTCAGCACGAAGGCTGGGCCATCCCCATTATTTTCTTCCTGGCATTCGGTGAATCGCTGGCGTTCTTGTCCCTGCTGTTGCCGGCCACGGTGATCCTGCTGGCGTTGGGCGCGTTGATTGGCGAGAGCGGCATCGCTTTTTGGCCTATCTGGGCCGCCGCCGCCATAGGGGCATTTTTCGGCGACTGGCTTTCTTATTGGATCGGTTACCACTATCAGGACCGCGTGGCGCACATGTGGCCGCTATCGCGTAATCCGCAGTTACTGGACCGCGGCCATCTGTTTTTTGAACGCTGGGGTGTGTTGGGGATTTTTATCGGCCGTTTCTTCGGCCCGCTGCGCGCGGTGGTGCCGCTGGTCGGCGGCATCTGCGGCATGCCCCAACGTTACTTCCAACTGGCGAATATCACCTCGGCGATGATCTGGGCGTTCGGTATTCTTGCGCCGGGGGCGTTTGGCATCAAGTGGCTAACCCAATGGTTTGGTTAGTTCTTGCCTGACTTGCGCGGTGTTTCGCAATATTGCGCTACCGGTGCAAAATCAGGCTGGACATCCATACAGTCTCCCCTTAACGTGACGGGCAACAGGCGCATTAAACGCAGGAACGGCAAGGCGTAACAGGAGGCAGGGTGGATACCAGTTTGGTTTACGGTGTGGGTGGGGTAGCGATCGGCATACTGCTGGGGTGGTTGATCGCCAGCCTGCGCGTGCAGCAGGCCCACGCGCAGCATGAAACCGAGCTGCGGCTACTGGAACAGTCGTTGCAGCAGGCACAGCAGGAAACGGCGGCCCGGCAGGACGTTCTGCAACGCAATGAACAGCAAATGCGGCAAACCGATTTGGAGTTACGTAATTTGCACAGCCAATTGGCGGCCGGGCACGAAAAATTGCAGCAGCTCAATCACTGGCGCAACGAATGTGAGTTGCTTAATCAGGAGCTGCGCGCCCAGCGTGAGGTCAACAGCGCTCAGGAAGCCGAACTGCGGGAAGTGACCATCCGTCTGGAAGAGACCCGCATGGCGGCGGAAGAGAAACAGCGTCTGTTGATCAACAGCGAACAACGGCTCACCACCCAGTTTGAAAACCTGGCCAACCGCATCTTCGAACACAGCGGGCGCAAGGTGAACGAACAGAACCAGCAAAGCCTGGATCGCCTGCTGCTGCCGTTGCGCGAACAACTGGACGGTTTCCGCCGTCAGGTGCAGGACAGCTTTGGCCAGGAAGCCCGCGAACGCCATACCCTGACCCATGAAATACGTAACCTTCAGCAACTCAACGCGCAGATGGCACGTGAGGCGATTAACCTGACCAAGGCGCTGAAAGGCGACAATAAAACCCAGGGCAATTGGGGCGAGGTGGTGCTGAGTCGGGTGCTGGAGGCCTCGGGTTTGCGCGAGGGGCACGAGTATGAAACTCAGGTTAATGTGCGGCTGGATCATCAGAGCCGCATGCAGCCTGACGTTATTGTGCGTCTGCCGCAGGGCAAGGATGTTGTGATCGATGCGAAAATGTCGCTGGTCGCCTACGAACGTTATTTCAACAGTGAAGACGACGCGGAACGCGAGGCGGCGCTGAGCGAGCATATCGCCTCGTTGCGCGGCCATATCCGCTTGCTGGGGCGCAAAGATTATCAACAGTTGCCCGGCCTGCGTTCACTGGACTATGTGTTGATGTTTATTCCGGTGGAGCCGGCTTTCCTGCTGGCCATCGACCGGGAGCCGGAATTGATAAGCGAAGCGCTTAAACACAATATTATGCTGGTCAGCCCGACCACGCTGTTGGTGGCGCTTCGCACCATCACCAACCTGTGGCGCTATGAGCACCAGAGCCAGAATGCTCAACGCATTGCCGACCGGGCGGCGCGGCTGTATGACAAGATGCGGTTGTTTGTCGACGATATGTCGGCGTTGGGACAAAGCCTGGACAAGGCTCAGGGGAGTTATCGCCAGGCGATGAACAAACTGAGCGAAGGCCGTGGTAATCTTATTGGCCAAACCGAAGGGTTCCGCGCGCTGGGGGTTGAGGTGAAACGACCGATCAATCCCTTGCTGGCACAGCAGGCCGGCGCGCAGCATGATGATGAAGATGAGGCAGCGGATGACGATGACGTCAACGCGCTGCCGCTGGCGGAAGACGACGATTCCGCCGAAGAACCACGCTCCGCTTCGCAGGCATGACAGCCGCCGCGAGGTGGGGTATTCCGTGGGGTTCTGGTACACTCGACCACACAAAATTGACTGAATAGCAGGCAGGACAATGGCAGATCAATCGCAGGAAACCACAGATTTCGGTTTTCGCACCGTAGCTAGAGACGAAAAACAGGCCATGGTGGCAGACGTTTTTCATTCGGTAGCGGCAAAGTATGACGTGATGAACGACCTGATGTCGTTTGGCATCCACCGTATCTGGAAGCGGTTTACCATTGACTGCAGCGGCGTGCGCCGTGGGCAGCGTGTACTGGATCTGGCCGGCGGCACCGGCGATCTGGCCGCCAAGTTCTCCCGCATGGTCGGTGAGCAAGGGCAGGTCGTGCTGGCGGACATTAACGACTCCATGCTGAAGATGGGGCGCGAGAAGCTGCGCGATCGCGGCATCATCGGCAACATCAGTTATGTGCAGGCGAATGCCGAAGCGCTGCCGTTCCCGGATAACTATTTTGACTGCATCACCATTTCCTTCGGCCTGCGCAATGTCACCGACAAAGACAAAGCGCTGCGTTCGATGTTCCGTGTGCTGAAGCCAGGCGGCCGCCTGTTGGTACTGGAGTTCTCCAAACCGCTGTTGGCTCCGTTGAGCAAAGCCTATGATGCCTATTCGTTCCACGTGCTGCCGAAAATCGGCGAGCTGGTGGTGAAGGATCCGGAAAGCTACCGTTATCTGGCCGAGTCAATCCGTATGCATCCCGATCAGGAAACGCTGAAGGGCATGATGGGCGCCGCCGGCTTTGACAACGTGACCTATTTCAATCTCACCGGCGGTATTGTGGCCCTGCATCGTGGTTTCAAGTTCTGATATGGACATGCCGATGCTGCTAACCCCCTTGTTAACCGGCGCGCTGGAGACATCGCTCAATAGCCTGCTGTTTCGCGATCGCAGTATGAAAGCCGCCCGACTGCGGTTGGCTGGGAAAATACTGCGTATTGAGTTGCAGGAGCTCGCTTCGCCGTTGGTGTTGATATTCAGCGAACAGCGGGTGGACGTGCTTGGCCAGTCTGAAGATAACGCCGATTGCACGGTACGCAGCCGGATATCGGTGTTGTTGAAGTTGCGCGATCGTCAACAGCTTTCGCCATTGATGCGCAACGGCGAGTTGATCGTCGAGGGCGATATTCAGGTGGTGCAACAACTGGTGGGGCTGCTTGATCTGGCGGAGTGGGATCCGGCGGAATGGCTGGCGCCCTATATCGGTGATATTGCCGCGCAGAGCATCACCCAGGTGCTCGGTAAAGGCGCGAGCCTGTTGAGATCGGGGTTGCAGCGTCAGCAGCATTACGTGGCGGAAACCCTGACGGAAGAGTGGCGCGTGGCGCCGGGGCCGCTGGAAGTGGTGTGGTTCAACGAGGAAGTTGACGCGACCACCCGCAGCGCCGAAGCGCTGATTGCCCGCATGGACAAGTTGGAGGGTAAACGATGACCCCTGGCGAACTACGCCGCCTGTATTTGATTGTCCGCGTTTTTCTCAGCTATGGCCTGGATGAACTGATCCCCAAGATGCGCCTGACGCTGCCGCTGCGTTTTGGCCGCCGCCTGCTGTTTTGGATGCCCAATCGCCACGCAGACAAGCCCCTGGGCGAGCGTTTGCGTCTGGCTCTGCAAGAGTTGGGGCCGGTATGGATCAAATTCGGCCAGATGATGTCCACTCGTCGCGACCTGTTCCCGCCACAGATTGCTGATCAACTGACCTTGCTGCAGGATCGGGTTGCGCCATTCGACGGCGCATTGGCGCGCAAGCACATTGAATTGGCGATGGGGGGCCCGCTGGAAACCTGGTTTGATGATTTTGACCAAGAGGCGTTGGCATCTGCATCGATAGCACAGGTGCATACTGCGCGCCTGAAAACCACCGGGCAGGAAATTGTACTCAAGGTCATTCGACCGGATATTGGGCCAATCATCAAGGCCGACGTTCGCCTGATGTATCGTTTGGCGGCCTGGGTGCCGAAACTGATGCCGGATGGCCGTCGTTTGCGGCCGCGTGAGGTGGTACGAGAGTACGAAAAGACTCTGCTGGACGAGTTGAACCTGTTGCGTGAAGCGGCAAACGCCATCCAGTTGCGCCGCAATTTTGATGGTAGCCCGATGCTGTACGTGCCGGAGGTCTACTCAGACTATTGCCGTGAAAGTGTGCTGGTGATGGAACGCATCTACGGCATACCGGTTTCGGATATTGCCACGCTGGAAAAGCAGGGCACCAACATGAAGCTGTTGGCTGAGCGTGGGGTACAGGTATTCTTTACCCAGGTATTCCGCGACAGTTTTTTCCATGCGGATATGCACCCCGGTAATATTTTTGTCAGCTACAAGCACCCTGAAAATCCCTGTTATATCGGCATTGACTGCGGCATCGTCGGCTCGTTGAACAAGGACGACAAACGCTATTTGGCAGAAAATTTTATCGCCTTCTTCAACCGTGATTACCGCAAAGTGGCAGAGCTGCATGTTGATTCAGGCTGGGTACCGCGTGATACCAATGTGGAAGACTTCGAGTTCGCCATCCGCACCGTGTGCGAGCCGATCTTCGAGAAGCCGCTCGAGGAGATTTCGTTCGGCAACGTGCTGTTGAATCTGTTCAATACCGCGCGCCGTTTCAATATGGAAGTACAGCCGCAACTGGTGTTATTGCAGAAGACCTTGCTGTATGTTGAAGGCCTGGGGCGGCAGCTCTATCCTAAGTTGGATTTATGGACTACCGCCAAGCCATTCCTTGAGAGTTGGATGCACGATCAGGTCGGCATACCGGCGGTGATTCGTGCCCTGAAGGAAAAAGCGCCGTTTTGGGCGGAGAAGCTGCCCGAATTGCCTGAATTATTTTACGATAGCCTGCAACAGCATAAACGGTTGCAACAAAGCGTTGATAAGCTGACCAATCAGATGCAGGCCCAGCGCGTTCGTCAGGGGCAATCGCGTTATTTGTTCGGCGTTGGCGCTACACTGTTAGTAAGCGGAACGATTTTGCTGTTAGGGAAGGTCGAGGTCTTCCCCGCGTGGCTGATGGCTGCCGGCATCGTATCCTGGGTGATTGGCTGGAAGCGAACCATCTGAATTGATTCAAAACTCTGGTAAAAACTGCCGTATAATGCGGCAGATTTTGAAAAAACCCTGTAAAAATAGAGGTAATTGCAATGGGCGGTATTAGTATTACGCAATTGTTGATCATCGCGGTGATCGTGGTGCTGCTGTTCGGTACCAAAAAACTCCGTACGCTGGGCTCCGATCTCGGTGCATCAATCAAGGGGTTTAAAAAGGCGATTGGTGACGACAACCCACCACCGACCAACACGGCTGAGAAAAGCAGCCTGGATGATGCTGACTTCACGGCAAAGCCTATTACCGATAAGCAGCCGGAAGTGAAAGCGGAAGAGTCGAAGAACAAAGAGCAGGTATAAACCGTGTTTGACATAGGGTTTAGTGAACTGTTGCTGGTTCTGGTCATTGGCCTGGTGGTACTCGGGCCAGAACGGTTGCCGGTAGCGGTTAGAACAGTTTCGGGTTGGATCCGTGCCCTGCGTTCGTTGGCGGCTTCGGTACAGAATGAACTTTCTCAGGAACTGAAGCTGCAGGAACTGCAAGACAGCCTGAAAAAGGTTGAGAAGGCGGGCCTGCAGAATTTGTCGCCGGAACTGAAGGCATCAATGGATGAGCTGAAAGACGCGGCGGAATCGCTGAAGCGTTCCTATCATGGCGAAGACAAAGACGAACCGGCGCACACTATCCATAACCCTCTGGTCACCGACCCGGAAGCCATTCATGACGGCGTGACCCCGGCGGAGGCTGCGACCACCGCCGCCTCACCGGAGGCTGTACCTAAACCGGTAGCGCCGGAGCCTGTCGTTGCGGCCACGCCGCAGGCAGTGCAGCCGTCAGCAGCACAGCCGGTCAAGCAGCCTGTTGCGGCGACCGTGGAGGCAACCCCAGAACCTGTTGCGGATAAAACCCCAGCATCTCACCAACCTAGTGGCGATCGTTAAAACATGGCTGTTGAAGATACCCAACCCCTTATCAGTCATCTGATAGAACTGCGTAAGCGGTTGTTAAACTCGATTATCAGCGTGCTGGTGATCTTCCTGGTGCTGGTTTATTTCGCCAACGACATTTATCAACTGGTGTCTGCGCCGCTGATCAAACAACTGCCTGCCGGGGCGAGCATGATAGCCACAGACGTGGCCTCACCGTTCTTTACCCCCATCAAGCTGACCATGATCGTCTCGGTGTTTGTTTCTGCGCCGGTGATCCTGTATCAGGTCTGGGCCTTTATTGCCCCGGCGTTGTACAAGCATGAACGTCGTTTGATGATGCCTTTGCTGGTCTCCAGCAGCTTGCTGTTTTATCTCGGCATGGCGTTCGCCTATTTTATCGTGTTCCCGCTGGCGTTCGGTTTTTTTGCCAAGACCGCACCGGCCGGGGTGATGATTGCGACCGACATCAATAATTACCTCGATTTCGTCATGGCGCTGTTTATGGCGTTTGGCGTGGCGTTTGAGGTGCCGGTTGCCATTATTCTGCTGTGTTGGAGTGGCGTCACTTCGCCGGAAGACCTGAAAAAGAAACGTCCTTACGTCCTGGTCGGGGCTTTTGTGGTTGGCATGCTGTTAACGCCGCCGGATGTTTTCTCGCAGACCTTGCTGGCGATCCCGATGTATCTACTGTTTGAAGTGGGCGTGTTCTTTGCTCGCTTTTACACCGGCAAACGTCGCCCACAGCCGGAAGAAGAAGACGAGGGTGACGAACCCCCGGCAGCTTAATCTGCGTTTTGTTTCTAGAGCCGCCCGATGGGCGGCTTTTGCTTTGGAAAAACCATGTTTGATATCGGCGTTAATCTCACCAGTTCACAGTTTGCCAAAGACCGCCCGGCAGTGGTGGAACGCGCACGCGCCGCGGGCGTGAATGGGTTGTTAATTACCGGCACCGACTTGCAAGAAAGCCAGGCCGCCAGTGACCTGGCTCAGCAGCACGCCGGTTACTGTTGGTCCACCGCAGGTGTGCACCCGCATCATGCCAGCGGTTGGAGCGAGGATACCGCAGCCCGCATCCGCCAGTTGGCTATCAGGCCGGAAGTGGTGGCGATAGGGGAGTGCGGGCTGGATTTCAACCGTAATTTCTCCACCCCGGAACAGCAAGAAGAGGCTTTCAATGCCCAGTTGGCACTGGCCGCAGAGCTGGGGATGCCGGTTTTTCTTCATTGCCGCGACGCGCACGCACGTTTTGCCGCGCTGTTGGCGCCGTGGTTGGATAAACTGCCCGCGGCCGTGGTGCACTGCTTTACCGGCACCGCCCAGGAATTAGACCACTGTCTGTCGCTGGGGTTGTCGATCGGTATTACCGGTTGGGTCTGCGATGAGCGGCGTGGCCTGGAATTACGCGCACTGTTGCCGCGGATCCCGGCGGACCGTTTATTGCTGGAAACCGACGCACCCTATCTGTTGCCCCGGGATTTACGCCCTAAACCTGCATCTCGCCGCAACGAACCCTGTTTTTTGCCCCATATCGTCCGGCAGGTGGCTACCTGGCGGCAAGAAGACCCTGAATGGTTGGGGCTGAAAACCGTTGAGAACGCCCGCCGGCTGTTCCGGCTGGTATGAGTTAGGAGAAAACTATGAGCTATGCATTTCCGGGCGCTTTTCCAGGCCGCCGTATGCGCCGTGTGCGCCGTCATGATTTCAGTCGCCGTCTGGTGGCTGAGAATCAACTGACGGTTAACGACCTGATTTATCCGGTATTTGTTATGGAAGGCAATAACCGTCAGGAAGCGGTAGCCTCCATGCCAGGCGTATCGCGCATGAGCATTGATCTGCTGATTAAGGAAGCGGAAACCATCGCCAAACTTGGCGTGCCGGTGATCTCCCTGTTCCCGGTAATTGAACCGAGCCTGAAGTCATTGCATGCGGAAGAAGCTTATAATCCGGACGGCTTGGTGCAGCGTACGGTGCGCGCGTTGAAAGATGCGGTACCGGAGTTGGGCATTCTGACTGACGTGGCGCTGGATCCTTACACCACGCATGGTCAGGACGGCGTGATTGACGAGCACGGCTACGTCATTAACGATATCTCCAAAGATATTCTGGTGCGTCAGGCGTTATCCCATGCGGAAGCCGGAGCGGAAATCGTGGCGCCAAGCGATATGATGGATGGCCGTATCGGTGCAATCCGCGATCGTCTGGAGCATCAGGGGCTGATTAATACCCAGATCATGGCGTACTCCGCCAAATATGCCTCCTGCTATTATGGTCCGTTCCGAGATGCGCTCGGTTCGAGCGGTAATCTGAAAGGCGGCAACAAGAAAACCTATCAGATGGACCCTGCCAACAGTGACGAAGCCCTGCAGGAAATTGCGCAAGATCTGCAGGAAGGCGCGGATATGGTGATGGTGAAACCCGGAATGCCTTATCTGGATGTGGTGCGTCGGGTGAAAGACACCTTTGGCGTGCCGACCTTTGCCTATCAGGTTTCCGGGGAATATGCGATGCACATGGCCGCGATTCAAAACGGTTGGTTACAGGAGCAACCGGCGGTGATGGAGTCGCTGATGTGCTTCAAGCGTGCCGGGGCCGATGGTGTGTTGACCTACTTCGCGAAGCGGGTAGCCCAGTGGATGCATGATGAAGCGATGCAGCGCTAAGGTGTGTATCCCATGAAAAAGGCGCCATTTGGCGCCTTTTTGCTTTATAGCTTTTGGAACTGCCGATTATCCACGCTTTGGCTGACCTGCTTGTTAATCAGGTTCAGCAGCAGCATTGAGCGAGCTTCTCCGTCCGGCTCGGTGTAAATCGCCTTCAGCCCTTCGAACATGCCGTCAACGATCAGCACCGTATCGCCTGGTTGAGGGGTTTCAGGGTCGAAATAGGTTTCATTGGCATGAGTCTGCAGCTCTTCGATAACCTTCTGCGGGATGGTCGTCGGCAGCGAGCCAAAGCGCACGAAATGGCTGACACCACGCGTTGCGCTGATGGTAGTGGTGTGAATGCGTTCCGGGTCGAACTCCACAAACAGGTAGTTGGGGAACAGGGGTTCGCTGACCGCGATGCGTTTACCGCGCACGACTTTTTCCAGCGTAATGATCGGGCTCAGACAATTCACTTCCTGCCGCTCCAGATGTTCCTGCGCCCGTAATAGTTGGCCGCGTTTGCAATACAGTAAGTACCAAGATTCCATAATTTCACATGCCTTTCTGTCAGCCGGTAAGCATATCAAAAGCCGGTACGGATACATAGTGATGCAGGTTTCAGCTTGTAACAGCCGCTATCTGCATGAATCGTCGGCAATTAGCGAGGGGTCACACACTTATTCGCACGGCTTGGGTATAACAGAGGGCTAAAAATTTGTTACCGTCGCAAGTATGCCTTGGCCTGATGTGGCTGGATGTGACGCTATTCATCATTTTTGATTGAGAGGAAGACATGGAGTTATTTCTGTTAAGCAACGGTAAGCTGTCCGGCGAGGATGAATTGTTGGGTTATGCCAAGAGCCGGCTGCTGGCGATGATCGCGCGTCACGGGATTACGTCCGCCGTATTCGTCCCTTATGCCCTGATCCGCAGTGACTACGATCAACGTGCGCAGGAACTGGCGCAGACCTTGGGCATTCAGGTGACCAGCGTTCATCACGCCGACTCTCCGGCGGCGGCGATTGATCGGGCACAATGCATTTTGGTCAGCGGCGGCAATACCTGGATGTTGAACCAGATGCTGCATGAAAAGGGCCTCATCGTCCCGATCCAGCGAGCGGTTCGTGAACGCGGCGTACCCTATGTCGGTTGGAGCGCCGGCTGCAACGTCGCTACGCCAAGTATTCGGACCACTAATGATATGCCGGTGCGCAACAGCGTAGTGCTGCCGGCATTGGGCTTGTTCCCGGTGCAGATTAACCCGCATTATATCGATGCGCATATCAGCGGCCACATGGGTGAAACTCGCGATGAACGCTTGGCGGAGTTCTGCGCAGTCAATCCGAGCGAATCGGTTGTGGCGCTGCGCGAGGGCAGCCTGCTGCACGTTGAGGGCAATGACTTGCGCTACTTCAGTGCCAGAGATCAAGGCTTCAAGGTATTCCGCCACGGCGTGGAGACCCAGGAGTATGACAATACGCAGGCGTTACGCCCGCTGGTGCCATTCACGTGCCACTGAGAACCGGCGATGCCTTTACCGGTGTTTAACAAAAGTGCAGCAACAACCGTAAAGAGGGCTTATAATGCCCTTCTCACTGGCCGTTATAATGATCAGCATGAAATACCGTGACTTACGCGATTTCCTCTCGTTGCTGGAAAAGAGAGGGGAACTAAAACGCATCAGCCAGCCGATTGATCCCTATCTGGAAATGACAGAAATTGCCGATCGTACTCTACGTGCGGGCGGCCCGGCGTTGCTGTTCGAAAACCCGAAAGGGTATGACATGCCGGTGCTGTGCAATCTGTTTGGCACGGCCGATCGCGTAGCGATGGGCATGGGCCAGGAGGATGTGAGCTCATTGCGTGAGGTCGGCAAGCTGCTGGCGTTCCTCAAAGAGCCGGAGCCGCCGAAGGGGTTCCGCGATCTGTTCGACAAGCTGCCGAAGTTCAAGCAAGTGCTGAATATGCCGACCAAGGTACTGGGCTCCGCGCCTTGCCAGGAGCAGGTATGGCAGGGCGATGACGTTGATCTCGGCCGTATTCCGGTGATGCATTGCTGGCCTGAAGACGCCGCACCGCTCATCACCTGGGGGCTGACCGTTACCCGCGGGCCGCAAAAAGAGCGGCAGAATTTGGGCATTTACCGTCAGCAGGTGCTTGGCAAGAATAAAGTGATCATGCGTTGGCTGTCGCACCGCGGCGGCGCGTTGGATTATCAGGAATGGTGCCAGGCGCACCCCGGCGAACGTTTCCCGGTTGCCGTTGCACTGGGTGCGGATCCCGCCACTATCCTCGGCGCTGTCACGCCGGTGCCGGACAACCTGTCGGAGTATGCCTTTGCCGGGCTGTTGCGTGGCAACAAAACCGAAGTGGTCAAGTGCATCTCCTGCGATCTGGAAGTGCCCGCCAGTGCGGAAATCGTGTTGGAAGGCTACATTGAGCCGGGTGAAATGGCGCCAGAAGGCCCGTATGGCGATCACACCGGTTACTACAACGAGATCGACAGCTTCCCGGTATTTACCGTCACTCACATCACCCAGCGTCGCGATGCAATTTATCACTCGACCTACACCGGCCGTCCGCCGGATGAGCCGGCGGTATTGGGTGTGGCGCTGAACGAAGTGTTTGTTCCCATCTTGCAAAAGCAGTTCCCGGAAATCGTAGATTTCTACCTGCCTCCAGAAGGTTGCTCTTACCGCCTGGCGGTGGTGACTATCAAGAAACAGTATGCCGGTCATGCCAAGCGCGTGATGATGGGCGTCTGGTCGTTCCTGCGTCAGTTTATGTACACCAAGTTTGTTATCGTCTGTGACGATGACATTAATGCGCGTGACTGGAATGATGTGATTTGGGCGATCACCACCAGAATGGATCCGGCAAGGGATACCGTGATGGTAGAGAACACGCCGATCGATTATCTGGACTTCGCCTCCCCGGTTTCCGGATTGGGATCGAAGATGGGGCTGGATGCCACCAATAAATGGCCGGGTGAAACCCCGCGCGAATGGGGCCGTCCAATTCAGATGGATGAAAAGGTGCGTGCGCGCGTCGATGAAATCTGGGATGAGCTCGGAATTTTCAGTGACAGAGAACCGACGCTATAGCGTCAGGCTCCGTTCTCAGTTTTGCATTGATGACCCGACAGAGGGAACGCATGACAATATTGAGCTGTAAAGTGACCTCCGTAGAGGCCATTACCGATACGGTTTATCGGGTACGTTTGGTGCCAGAGGCACCGTTTTCTTTCAAGGCAGGACAGTATCTGATGGTGGTGATGGATGATCGCGACAAGCGACCTTTCTCGCTGGCATCGACGCCTTCACAGCAAGAATATATCGAGCTGCATATCGGCGCTTCGGAGCTGAATCTGTACGCTATGGCGGTGATGGATCGCATTCTGAAAGAGCAGGCGATTACCGTCGATATGCCGCACGGCGATGCCTGGCTACGAGAAGAAGGCAGCCGTCCGTTGGTGTTGATCGCCGGCGGTACCGGTTTCTCCTATGCGCGCTCAATTCTGCTTACCGCGCTGGAACAACAGCCGGACCGCGATATCTCTATCTATTGGGGCGGGCGTGAGCTGAAACACCTGTATGATTTGAGTGAGCTGGAAGCGCTGTCGTTGCAGCACCCGAACCTGAAGGTGATCCCGGTGGTCGAACAGCCGGAAGAGGCGTGGCGTGGCCGCAGCGGCACGGTGCTCAGTGCGGTATTGCAGGATTTCGGCACGCTGGCGGATCACGATATTTATATTGCCGGCCGGTTCGAGATGGCAAAAATTGCCCGCGAACGTTTTTGCGTTGAACGCGGTGCGCAGGAAGCGCATATGTTTGGCGACGCCTTCTCGTTCATCTGAGGCGTAAGGTTGGCATAAAGTGGGGTGGCCGGTGGCTGCCCTTTTTTATTGGAGCGCCTGTAGATTTCAGGCATAAAAAAACCCGCCCCTGACAGGCGGGAAGTACGGCAACTAAACTTGTCGGGATGCTGCGGTTTGAATGAGTTACGCAGTCACCCCAAGATAGACACAGCTAAACGCGTTCAAATACGGTGGCAATCCCCTGACCCAGGCCGATACACATGGTCGCCAGACCAAATTGCACGTCACGGCGTTCCATATTGTTCAACAGCGTGGTGGAGATACGTGAGCCCGAGCAGCCCAGCGGGTGGCCCAAGGCAATGGCGCCGCCGTTCAGGTTAACTTTGTCGTCGAGGCTGTCCAACAGCCCCAGATCCTTGATGCAGGGCAGCGACTGGGCGGCAAAGGCTTCATTCAATTCAAACAGATCGATGTCCTGCACGCTCAGGCCGGCGCGTTTCAGCGCCAGTTTGCTGGCCGGTACCGGGCCATAACCCATAATGGATGGGTCGCAACCGACTACCGCCATAGAACGGATCCTGGCGCGGGCTTTCAGACCGAGCGCTTTGGCGCGTGACTCGCTCATCAGCAACATGGCGGATGCGCCATCGGATAAGGCCGAAGAAGTGCCGGCGGTTACAGTGCCATTGACCGGATCGAACGCCGGACGCAGCGCCGCCAGGCTGGCAACGGTGGTTTCCGGGCGAATGACTTCGTCGTAGTCATAACGGGTCAGCACGCCATCGGCGTCATGGCCGGTGGTGGGGATGATTTCGTTCTTGAAGTAACCGGCCAGAGTGGCTGCATGCGCACGTTGGTGCGAGCGTGCCGCGAATTCATCCTGCATCTGGCGGCTGATATTGTGCATCTTGGCCAGCATTTCGGCGGTCAGGCCCATCATGCCGGCGGCTTTCGCTACGCTGCGGCTCAGACCAGGGTGGAAATCCACGCCGTGGTTCATCGGCACATGGCCCATATGCTCAACGCCGCCAATCAGGCTGACCTGCGCATCGCCGACCATAATGGCGCGTGCTGCGTCGTGCAGTGCCTGCATGGATGAACCACATAGGCGGTTGACGGTAACGGCCGGCACGCTATGCGGGATCTCGGCCAGCAGCGAGGCGTTGCGGGCGATGTTAAAACCCTGCTCTAGCGTTTGTTGCACGCAACCCCAGTAAATGTCGTCAATTTCGGCCGCGTCCAGAGCCGGGTTACGGCTCAGCACGGCACGCATCAGGTGAGCGGAAAGATCTTCAGCGCGTACCTGACGGAAGGCACCGCCTTTTGAGCGGCCCATCGGCGTGCGTACGGCATCAACAATAACTACGTTTTCCATCTTTATGACCTCATGCCGGTTGGCCAGTAGCGATATCGGACAACGGCGTCGCCACCGGGTAGTAGCTTTCATTACGTTCAGCTTTGGCGCGCAGGCCGGCAGGCACTTGATACAGAGCGCCAAGATGCGCGTAACGCTGGGCCAGTTCGACATAGTTGGCGGTGCCAAGGGTATCCAGGTAACGGAATGCCCCACCGTGGAACGGAGGGAACCCAATGCCGTAAACCAGTGCCATATCGGCTTCTGCCGGGCTGGCGATGATGTTCTCTTCCAGGCAGCGCACCACTTCGTTGATCATCGGGATCATCATTCGGGCGATAATTTCTTCGTCGCTGATGGTCTGGCGCGGCTGGGAGACTGCGGCCAACAGCGCATCGGTCTGCTCATCGTTGTCTTTACGCGGCTTGCCTTTGTTGTCCTGGCTGTAACGGTAGAAGCCCAACTGGTTTTTCTGACCAAAGCGCTGGTTGTCGAACATCACGTCGATGGCGTCGCGATAATCTTTGCCCATACGTTCCGGGAAACCGGCAGCCATCACCGCCTGGGCATGGTGCGCGGTATCGATCCCCACCACGTCGAGCAGGTAAGCCGGGCCCATTGGCCAGCCAAACTGTTTTTCCATCACCTTATCGATTTGGCGGAAATCCGCTCCATCGCGCAATAGCATGCTAAAGCCGGCAAAATAGGGGAACAGCACACGGTTGACGAAGAACCCCGGGCAATCATTAACCACGATCGGCGTTTTGCCCATGCGCGTGGCGTAGGCCACCACGGCGGCGATGGTGCCGTCGCTGGTCTGCTCGCCGCGGATGATTTCCACCAGTGGCATGCGATGCACCGGGTTAAAGAAGTGCATGCCGCAGAAGTTTTGCGGGCGTTTCAGCGATTTCGCCAGGTGATTGATTGGAATAGTCGAGGTATTGGATGCCAGGACGGTATCTTCACCGATCAAGCCTTCCACCTCGGACAGCACAGCCGCTTTAATCTTCGGATTCTCGACGACGGCTTCAACGATCACTTGCGCGCGTTCGATACCGGCATAATCCAGCGTCGGTTGAATGGTCGACAGCACCTGCGCCATCTTCAGGCCATCCAGCTTGCCGCGCTCCAGCTGTTTGTTCAGCAGCTTGGCGGCTTCATTCATGCCGAGCGTCAGGGATTTGTCGCTGATGTCTTTCATTATTACCGGCACGCCTTTCAGCGCGGACTGGTAAGCGATGCCGCCACCCATAATACCTGCGCCCAGTACCGCAGCCTGCTTCGGCGCTTCCACGTTTTTGGCCAGCTTTTTCGCCTGGCTTTTCACAAACTGATCGTTGAGGAAGATACCGACCAGTGCGCGCGCTTCTTTGGAACGGGCCAAAGGCACAAAGCTGGCGGTTTCCAGTTTCAATGCTTCATCGCGGCCCAACTTGGCGGCGGCTTCGATGGTTTTCACCGCGGTCATCGGCGCTGGATAATGTTTGCCTGCGGTTTGCAGCACCATGCCTTTGGCGGTGGTGAAGCTCATGGCCGCTTCGATTGGACTGAGTTTCAACGGGTCGAGCTTCGGTTGACGGTAGGCGCGCCAGTCCAACTGGCCATCAATAGCCTGCTGCAGCATTTTCAGCGCGGCTTCTACCAGTTTTTCCGGTGCAACCACTGCATCCACCAAACCGATCTTCAACGCGTCTTTGGCGCTGACGTCTTTACCTGCGGCGATGATCTCCAGCGCGCTGTCGTTACCCAGCAGGCGTGGCAAGCGAACTGAACCGCCGAAGCCCGGCATAATGCCCAGCTTGGTTTCCGGCAGGCCAATGCGCGCATCAGGCGAAGCGACCCTGAAGTCGGTTGCCAGAATACATTCGCAGCCGCCGCCGAGCGCATAACCGTTAATGGCCGAAATGGTCGGGACCGGCAAATCTTCCAACCGGTTAAAGGTCGCGTTGGCAAAGGCCAGCCATTGGTGCAGCTTTTCAGCCGGGGCAGCGAACAGCGAAAGGAATTCGGTGATATCGGCACCGACAATAAATGCGGCCTTACTGGAACGCACCAGCAGCCCTTTCAGCTCAGTCTGTTTTTCCAGCACGTCGAGCGCTTCGCCCAGGCTGGCAACGGTGCGGGTGTCCAGCTTGTTTATCGAACCTGGGGCATTGAACACCAGCTCGGCGATGCCGTTATCGAGCCAGTGCAGTTGTAATGTTTCGCCTTGGTAGAGCATGTCTATCTCCTGAATCAGCGTTTGATCTGGTATGACCAGATGATGAGGAGTGTGGTTTTTATGTTAACAATATGCAAACCAGAGATTGCGTTTTTGCAAAGCGGATCACATGACATTGAGTTATAATATTGATTTAACAATAAATTATATTTTAGACGTTCTTGTCATTTGCCGGGGGCCAAAAGGCCCAATACACTTGCCCGAGATAGAGCGCTATCCACGCAGGGGGCAGGATGAGTAAAGCGATATGTGTAAAACAGAATGGTTTATGGAGCGTTCCTGCCAGAACCATGACGCTGGCCTGTCTGCTGGTCTTTATGGCGCAGATGGCGACAACGGTATATTTGCCTTCTTTGCCGACGGTGATGCAGGAACTGGCGATGACGCGCCGCGCCACTGAGCTTTCCATATCCCTATTCGTGATTGGTGCCGCACTGCCGGTGTTGTTCTGGGGGGCCGCGGCCGATCGTTTTGGCCGCCGCCTGCCGCTGACGCTTTCTCTGGCGTTGTTTATCGGTTGCAGCGCGCTGTTGGCGTTTTGTAACAATGGCATCCAACTGTTGGTGTTGCGCGCCTTGCAGGGCGTTGCTGCCGGTGGCGCGGCGATCATCGCGCGCATTATTGTGTGCGACAACTGGAGCGGGAATGAGCTGGCGCGGCGTCTCTCGGTGCTGTCGATAGCCTTCATCACTGCACTGGGCGGCGGGCAGTTTATTGGCGGGCTGCTCAGCCAGTATTCGCACTGGCAAATGGGTTTCGTGTTGATGGGGCTGACCGGGCTGGCAATCTTGTTGTTAATGGCGACGTTGCCGTTGGAGGTGGGCCGGGCGGTAGGACAACGTCCTGCAATGGCGGCTATCTATTGGAGTATCCTGCGTCGTCCGGGTTTTTTCTGGCCAGCCTGCGTTGGCGGGGTGGGATTTGCTGTTACGGTAACCTTGCAGGAGGTTAGCCCGTTCGTGATGCAGCAGGGCTTTGGCCTCAACGTTACCGCCTTTGGTGCTCTGGGACTGGTGATCGGCGTGGCTTACTTTACCGGCGCTATGGCGGTGAACCGCACGGTGGCCCGTTTGGGCGGCAAACGGCTGATGCAGGTGGGGACGAGCATAGTCGCATTGGCGACCGCTGCGATCATGCTGTTGTGGTGGAGCGGCATGCTGGTGGGCGTTTCCGGCATGACGATATTCATCACCTTGTATTGCCTGACGATTTTTGGCCAGGCAATACTGTTCCCGAATAGCATGGCGATAGCCGTCAGCGATGCTGAAGAGCAGGGTGCTTATGCCATGGCGCTATGCGGTTTTCTGCAGCAATGCCTGGCGGGCGCCGCTGCTGCCGGTGCTGTCTTGCTGGAGCATCATGGTCTGTGGACGGCGGCAATTGCGCTGCTTGGTTTTTTGGGGTGGTTGATTGTTCAGCGGCGAATGTAACGACGTTTACGCTGATTTGCGAACTGCTCCGCATGCCGGAACTGATGGGGTTGGTGCGCCAGAGCGGTGTGCTAAGATGGCGCATTCCGTTTTAAGGGTATAAGGGTATTGTGATGGAAACGCTGGCTTCATTGTATAACGACCACCTGGCAGAGTTGCAAAAGCGGGCGCGCGAAGTATTGGCGCGCAACAAGCTGGACGCTCTGTTGATTCACTCCGGGGAACTGCAACGGGTTTTTCTGGACGACCATAGTTATCCGTTCAAAGTGAATGCGCACTTCAAGGCTTGGGTGCCCGTCACATCGGTACCGAATTGCTGGTTGTGGGTGGATGGCGTTAACAAACCGAGGCTGTGGTTCTATTCGCCGGTTGATTATTGGCACAGCGTTGAGCCGCTGCCGGACAGCTTCTGGACCAAGTCCATCGAACTGTTGCCGCTGGCAAATGCGGATGATATCGCTCAGCAGCTTCCAGCCCAGCGTGAGCGCGTGGGGTATATCGGTTATGGGCAGCAACGCGCCCGCGATCTCGGCATCCCAGCGGAAAACGTGAATCCGAAAGCGGTGCTGAACTACCTGGATTTCCATCGCTCAATCAAAACCGGTTACGAGCAGGCCTGCATGCGCGAAGCGCAAAAGACTGCCGTTATGGGACACCGTGCGGCCCATGAGGCCTTCCTGTCCGGCATGAGCGGGTTCGATATCAATTTGGCCTACCTCACTGCTACAGGTCACCGCGATACCGATGTACCTTATGACAACATTGTTGCGCTGAATGAACATGCGGCGGTGCTGCATTACACCAAGCTTGACCATCAGCAGCCAGCCGAAGCGCTGAGTTTCCTGATTGATGCCGGTGCGGAATACAACGGTTATGCCGCCGATTTAACGCGTACCTACGCAGGCCAGAGCGGCAGTGATTTCGCGCAGCTGGTGGCGGATCTCAATACCGAAATGTTGGCGCTGGTGGGCACTATCAAGACGGGTGTGCGTTACACCGACTACCATGTGCAGATGCATCAACGTATCGCCAAACTGCTCAAGAACCACAAACTGGTGAACGATATCAGCGAAGAAGCCATGGTGGAGCAGGGGATCACCACGCCATTCCTGCCACACGGCCTTGGTCATCCTCTGGGCTTGCAGGTGCACGATGCCGCCGGCTTTATGCAGGACGAACAAGGTACGCATCTGGCAGCGCCGTCCAAATATCCCTTCCTGCGCTGTACCCGGGTGTTACAGCCAGGCATGGTGCTGACTATAGAACCTGGCCTGTATTTTATTGAGTCATTGTTGGCGCCATGGCGTAACGGTGAGTTCAGCAAGCACTTTGCCTGGGATCGCATTGATGCGCTGAAACCTTATGGTGGTATGCGCATTGAAGACAATATCGTGATCCACGAGAAGCGTATCGAGAACATGACGCGCGATCTGAACCTGGCCTGATGCAGCCTTATCCGATCCCTGCGGGTGCCGTCAGCGTCAGCGAGGAGATAAAGAAGAGCCGTTTTATCACTCTGTTGGCGCCGACTTGCGGGGCCGATGCGGCAAAGGCGTTTATTCAACAGGTTCGTGATGAACATCCGGCGGCAAGGCATCATTGCTGGGCCTTTGTCGCCGGGTCGCCGAATGATTCACAGCAGTTGGGTTTCTCCGACGACGGTGAGCCTTCCGGTACAGCGGGCAAACCGATCCTCGCACAGCTGATGGGCAGCGGCATAGGGGAAATCACCGCCGTAGTGGTACGTTACTACGGGGGTATCAAGTTGGGCACAGGCGGCCTGGTGAGAGCTTATGGCAGTGGTGTGCAGCAGGCGCTAAAGCAATTAATTGTTGGCTACAAGATTCCGCAGGCCGAATATACTTTGCAATGTGACTATGCGCAGCTGGCGCTGGTCGAGAATTTGTTACAGCAAACTGAAGGGCGGATTGTTCAGGGGGAATATGGTGCCTGCGTCATGTTGCACCTGACCTTACCGGTAACCTGTGTCGAGGTATTTGGGAATAAATTACGTGATCTCAGTCGCGGTAATTTGCAATTAACCCCCATTTCGCAATAATTCCCCCAACTGAATTGCTAAGGATCGTGCTGAAATGCATTTTCGCGCCATAACCCGTATCGTAGGTTTGCTGGTCATCTTATTCTCCGGGACGATGTTTATTCCTGGTCTGGTGGCATTGATATATCGCGATGGGGCGGGCAGGGCTTTCAGCCAGACCTTCTTTGTGGCGGTGACGATTGGCCTGATGTTGTGGTGGCCTAACCGTAAACAAAAGCATGAGTTGAAGCCGCGGGAAGGTTTCCTGATTGTGGTGCTGTTTTGGACGGTGTTGGGCAGCGTGGGGGCACTCCCGTTTTTATTCTCGGAGCGGCCCAATCTGTCGCTTACTGATGCTTTCTTTGAATCTTTTTCCGGCTTGACTACTACCGGCGCGACGACGCTGGTCGGGTTGGATTCGTTGCCCAAAGCCATTTTGTTCTACCGGCAGATGTTGCAGTGGATGGGGGGGATGGGGATTATCGTGTTGGCGGTAGCGATACTGCCGATTCTGGGCGTCGGCGGCATGCAGCTCTACCGCGCGGAAATGCCCGGCCCGTTGAAAGATAACAAAATGCGCCCGCGCATCGCCGAAACGGCCAAAACCTTGTGGCTGATCTATGTTCTGTTGACGATTGCCTGTGCGCTGGCGTTGTGGGGCGCGGGCATGTCAGTCTTTGACGCTATCGGCCACAGCTTCTCGACCATCGCCATCGGCGGTTTCTCTACCCACGATGCCAGTATCGGTTATTACGCCAGCCCGACCATCAATACCATCATTGCTATTTTCCTGCTGATTTCTGGTTGTAACTACGGTTTGCACTTTGCCTTGCTGAGTGGTCGCAACCTGAAAGTGTACTGGCGCGATCCTGAGTTTCGCATGTTCATTGCCGTGCAGTTCATGCTGGTAGTGGTGTGTACTGCGGTGCTGTGGGGGCATGGCGTCTATAAAACCGGCATGGAGACGCTTAATCAGGCGTTCTTCCAGGTGGTGTCGATGGCGACGACGGCGGGTTTTACCACTGACAGTATTTCCAAGTGGCCGTTATTCCTGCCCATGTTGCTGTTGTGCTCTGCTTTTATTGGCGGCTGCGCAGGTTCGACCGGCGGTGGTTTGAAGGTTATCCGCATTCTGTTGTTGTATCTGCAGGGGTCGCGTGAGCTGAAAAGACTGGTGCATCCCAATGCGGTTTATACCATTAAGCTGGGTAATCGTGCGTTGCCGGAAAGGATCCTGGAGGCTGTGTGGGGATTTTTCTCAGCGTATGCCCTGGTATTTATCGTCAGCATGTTGGCGATTATCGCCACCGGCGTTGATGATTTCTCCGCTTTTGCTGCTGTAACGGCAACGCTGAATAATCTCGGGCCGGGGTTGGGCGTGGTAGCGGATAACTTTACGACTATGCCTGCGCCGGCGAAGTGGATTCTGGTACTGACCATGCTGTTCGGACGACTGGAAGTCTTTACACTGCTGGTTCTGTTTACGCCAACGTTCTGGCGTGAATAATCCTGTTAGAAGGAGTAACGCCGTGAAGGCACTGATTCTTTATTCGAGCCGTGATGGGCAAACGCGTTCTATTGCTTCTTATATAGCAAGTAAATTGCAGGATACATTGCACTGCGACGTGATTGACTTGCTGCAGGCGGACAGTGTCGAACTCAGTGAGTATCAACAGGTGTTGATAGGCGCTTCGGTGCGTTACGGCCATTTCCATCCGGCGCTGGAAAAATTCGTTAAGCGCCATACCGAACAATTGAACCGGATGCCGAGTGCATTCTTTGCCGTCAACCTGACAGCCCGCAAACCAGACAAACGTTCCCCGCAGACCAATGCCTATACTCGCAAGTTCCTGCTTTCCTCTCCGTGGCAGCCAAAACAGTGCGTGGTGTTCGCCGGCGCGCTGCGCTACCCACGTTATCGTTGGTTCGATCGCGTCATGATTCAATTTATTATGCGTATGACGGGAGGGGAAACCGATACCAGTAAAGAAGTGGAGTACACCGATTGGCAGCAGGTGGACCGTTTTGCCCAGGAGTTTGGCCAAATCCAGTATGAAAAGTGACTGAGATGCTGGCTTGTGCAGCGTTTTGCCGAAAAAATCCGCGCTTGAAAAGTTTTTTGCATTTAGGGGTTGCGGCCTCCTGAGAACTCCCTATAATGCGCCTCCACTGACCGGGAACAACGACTGACAAGTCGCCGGGTCAGGAAGAGAAAAGCAAAATAAATGCTTGACTCTTCGGGTGAAAAGCGTAATATACGCCACCTCGAGATAGCAAGCTGCGGCGGCTAACTCACTGCTCTTTAACAATTTATCAGACAATCTGTGTGGGCACTCCACAAGACGATATCCAGTACCTTCGGGTACGAAAAAATATCAAGTCTTGAAGAGTGACTACTGAAGTAAAAT
>NZ_JAZFBA010000006.1:0-266979 GCF_036352655.1 Serratia sp. C2(1)
ACGTTCTCGCCAGCACGGCCTTCGTCCAGCAGTTTGCGGAACATTTCAACGCCGGTACAGGTAGACTTAACGGTGTCTTTGATACCCACGATTTCAACTTCTTCGCCAACTTTAACGATACCGCGCTCAACACGACCGGTAACA
This sequence comes from Serratia sp. C2(1), assembly GCF_036352655.1. Lineage (NCBI taxonomy): Bacteria > Pseudomonadati > Pseudomonadota > Gammaproteobacteria > Enterobacterales > Yersiniaceae > Serratia > Serratia sp. C2(1). Next base: position 145 of record NZ_JAZFBA010000006.1, read on the forward strand.
ACGGTACCACGACCGGAGATGGAGAATACGTCTTCGATTGGCAGCAGGAACGGCTTGTCGATAGCACGCTCTGGTTCTGGGATGTAAGAATCCAGGAAACCGGCCAGCTCGATGATTTTAGCTTCCCACTCTGGTTCGCCTTCCAGTGCTTTCAGCGCTGAACCACGAACAACCGGCAGGTCATCACCAGGGAAGTCGTAAGCAGACAGAAGTTCACGAACTTCCATTTCTACCAGTTCCAGCAGCTCTTCATCATCAACCATGTCGCATTTGTTCATGAATACGATGATGAAAGGAACGCCAACCTGACGACCCAGCAGGATGTGCTCACGGGTCTGAGGCATTGGGCCGTCAGTCGCAGCAACAACCAGGATAGCGCCGTCCATCTGAGCAGCACCGGTGATCATGTTTTTAACGTAGTCGGCGTGCCCTGGGCAGTCAACGTGCGCGTAGTGGCGAGTCGGGGTGTCATACTCAACGTGAGAAGTGTTGATGGTGATACCACGAGCTTTTTCTTCTGGCGCGTTATCGATCTGGTCGAAAGCACGTGCAGAACCGCCGTAGGTTTTAGCCAGAACGGTGGTGATTGCTGCAGTCAGGGTAGTTTTACCGTGGTCAACGTGGCCGATAGTACCAACGTTAACGTGCGGTTTGGAACGTTCAAATTTTTCTTTAGACACGGCTATATTCCTTACTCTTATGCTCTCCCCTCATGGAGAGAGCACTGATCAATGTGTTAAACCCGAAAGCTTATTTACCACGGGCTTCGATAACGGCCTGAGCGACGTTGTTCGGCGCATCATCGTACTTCAAGAACTCCATGGAGTAAGAAGCACGGCCTTTGGTCAGAGAACGCAGTTGAGTTGCGTATCCGAACATCTCGGACAACGGAACTTCAGCGTGAATCTGAACGCCAGTAGCGTTGGATTCCTGACCTTTCAGTTGACCACGACGACGGCTAAGGTCACCGATGACGTCACCAGTGTTCTCTTCCGGCGTTTCAACTTCAACCTTCATAATCGGCTCAAGCAAAACAGGTTTCGCTTTCTTAAAGCCATCTTTAAAGGCGATAGACGCAGCCAGTTTAAACGCCAATTCGGAGGAGTCAACATCGTGGAAAGAACCGAAATGCAGACGCACACCGAGATCAACTACCGGATAACCAGCCAGTGGACCAGACTTAAGCTGCTCCTGGAGGCCTTTATCAATGGCAGGGATGTATTCCGTTGGGATCACACCACCTTTAATGTCATTGATGAACTCGTAGCCTTTCGGATTTGAGCCCGGCTCCAGCGGGTACATGTCGATAACGACATGGCCATACTGACCACGACCACCAGACTGCTTGGCGTGTTTACCTTCGATATCGGTAACTTTCGCGCGAATCGCTTCACGGTAAGCAACCTGAGGTTTACCCACGTTAGCTTCAACGTTGAATTCACGCTTCATGCGGTCAACCAAGATATCCAGGTGAAGTTCACCCATACCTGCGATGATAGTCTGACCTGATTCTTCGTCAGTCCATACGCGGAATGATGGGTCTTCCTTCGCCAGACGGCCCAGAGCCAGACCCATTTTTTCTTGGTCAGCTTTGGTTTTTGGTTCAACTGCAACAGAGATTACCGGCTCTGGGAACTCCATACGCTCCAGAATGATCACGTGGTTTGGATCACACAGAGTGTCACCGGTAGTCACGTCTTTCAGACCGATCGCTGCAGCGATGTCGCCCGCACGAACTTCTTTGATCTCTTCACGCTTGTTAGCGTGCATCTGAACGATACGGCCCAGACGCTCACGTGCAGCCTTCACTGAGTTCAACACGGTGTCACCGGAGTTAACGATACCGGAGTACACGCGGAAGAACGTCAGGTTACCCACGAATGGGTCGGTAGCAATTTTGAACGCCAGTGCAGCAAATGGCTCATCATCGTTAGCATGACGCTCAGCCGGCGTATCTTTACCGTCGTCCAGGATACCGTTGATTGCAGGTACGTCAGTTGGTGCCGGCAGATATTCGATAACCGCATCCAACATTGCCTGCACGCCTTTGTTTTTAAAGGCAGAACCACAGGTAACCAGGATAATCTCGTTGTTCAGAACGCGCTGACGCAGAGCTGTCTTGATTTCTTCCTCGGTCAGCTCTTCGCCGCCCAGGTACTTGTCCATCAACTCGTCTGAAGCTTCAGCGGCAGATTCAACCAGGTTCTGGTGCCATTCTTCGGCCAGAGCTTGCATGTCCGCAGGGATCTCTTCGTATTCGAAGGTCACGCCCTGGTCAGCATCGTTCCAGTTGATTGCTTTCATTTTCACCAGGTCAACGACACCGGTGAATTTCTCTTCTGAGCCGATAGCCAGCTGCAATGGCACTGGATTCGCGCCCAGACGAGATTTGATCTGACCAACAACTTTCAGGAAGTTAGCACCCATGCGGTCCATTTTGTTAACGAACGCGATGCGTGGAACTTTGTATTTGTTAGCCTGACGCCATACGGTTTCAGACTGTGGCTGAACGCCACCAACAGCACAGTAAACCATTACAGCGCCATCAAGAACACGCATGGAACGTTCTACTTCGATGGTGAAGTCAACGTGCCCTGGGGTGTCGATGATGTTTACGCGGTGCGGCTCAAACTGCTTGGCCATACCTGACCAGAAAGCGGTAGTCGCTGCAGAAGTGATGGTAATACCACGCTCCTGCTCCTGCTCCATCCAGTCCATGGTGGCAGCGCCGTCATGAACTTCACCGATTTTGTGGTTTACACCGGTGTAGAACAGAATACGTTCGGTAGTGGTCGTCTTACCGGCGTCGATGTGAGCGCTGATACCGATGTTACGATAGCGCTCAATGGGTGTTGTACGAGCCATTTGATTCCTCTATTGCCTTAGGCGTTCAAGTTCGGTTAACCCAAGCGGGTTGGCTTCTTGAAGCGCCCGCTTGGTTAGCATAACTACTGCGTGGTAATTACCAGCGGTAGTGGGCGAACGCCTTGTTGGCTTCTGCCATACGGTGAACGTCTTCACGTTTCTTAACAGCAGAACCTTTGTTCTCAACTGCATCAGAAAGTTCGTTCGCCAAGCGCAGAGCCATGGATTTATCACCGCGTTTACGAGCAGCATCAACGATCCAGCGCATTGCCAAAGCATTACGACGGACCGGGCGGACTTCAACTGGTACCTGATAAGTAGAACCACCAACGCGGCGCGACTTAACTTCTACAGTCGGGCGAACGTTGTCGAGAGCTACTTCGAAAGCTTCCAGGTGATTTTTACCAGAACGCTGAGCCAGGGTCTCCAGCGCGGTATACACGATAGCTTCTGCAGTAGATTTTTTACCGTCTACCATCAGGATATTTACAAATTTAGCCAACAGCTCGGATCCGAACTTAGGATCTGGCAGGATTTTACGTTGGCCTATTACGCGACGACGTGGCATGGAAATACTCCGTTGTTAATTCAGGATTGTCCAAAACTCTACGAGTTTATTTTGACATTAAAGTGAAAATGTTTGGCCTTACTTAACGGAGAACCATTAAGCCTTTGGCTTCTTCACGCCGTACTTGGAACGAGCTTGCTTACGGTCTTTAACGCCGGAGCAGTCAAGTGCACCACGGACGGTGTGGTAACGCACACCTGGCAAGTCTTTAACACGACCGCCACGGATCAGGATCACGGAGTGTTCCTGCAGGTTGTGACCTTCACCACCGATGTAGGAAGTCACTTCGAAACCGTTAGTCAAACGCACACGGCATACTTTACGCAGCGCGGAGTTTGGTTTTTTCGGGGTGGTGGTATATACGCGGGTACATACGCCACGTTTCTGCGGGCAGGCTTCCAGCGCTGGAACGTTGCTTTTAGCAGCCTTCACAGAGCGTGGTTTGCGAACCAGCTGATTAATTGTTGCCATTAAAAAAGCTCCTGGTTTTGCTTCGTTTGTTGCTTCGTAAACATGTGATAAATCCCCTCGTATGCACTACTGGCAAAGTACGAGGCCGCAGAATTTTATGGCTGAGTGGTAGAGGTGTCAAGAAATATACAACATCACTCTCATCACCAAGCCATTTGGCTGTGGTGTTTTTCGGTTAATTCAACGAAGTGATTATAGCCGACGACCGTGATTTTGTGTGAAAAATGACCAGCAAGACCTCTGGCTTCCAGGTCGTCCTTCAGCGCATAAAGTGATATGGGGGCATTGAGCAGCAATTCAAGGTGTGCGCTGCCGGCCAGTCCGGCCAGTACGCCATCCTGCAGCAGCAGCAGATCGTCGCCTTGTGCGGTCAAGCGCAACAGCGCAGGCAAATCGCATTGAGTGGGAGAGTGGCTAAGGGTATACAGCATCGAATATCCTAAAAAGTCATTACCGCGTCATAACCGGCCAGCTGTTGGCGCAACGCATCCGGAGCCAGCACCTCGGCCTCCAGCACCCAGTCGGTAACCTGACTCAGCCCGCGCTCCTGCAAAGATGCCTGGCACAGATAACAGCGCTCGACGTCATACAGCGGCAGCACGCCAAAGGTGGCGATATAATTGCGCGCCAAAATTTTTTCCGGTTGCTGCCCCGGCAATAGCTGCAATACGCCATCGCCGATAAAAAAAACGCCCAGATCTTCGCTCAGCGCCGAAGTCGCCAACAACGCATCCAGCCCTTCCCTGCCGCCGGCGCTACCGTGCGGGCCTTGGGTAAAAACAAAAGCGACTCGTTTCATAAATTCTCTCAGAACTGCACCAGACGGTCGCAACTCAGCGCCGCCTCTGCCAACGAACCCAATCCGCTTAGGGTAAAACCAGGTTGCAGATTAGCGGTTTCCAGCCCCTGCTGCGCAGCTTCCTGTTCATCGGTCACACCGCGACGCAGCGCAGCGGCCACACAAACGTTGAGCGCAATACCGTGCTGCTGCGCCAGTCGTACCCAGCCGCGCACCAGATCGAACTCATCGCCGGCAGGCGATGTCAGTTGGTTGGCGTTCAGTACCCCTTCACGGTAGAAAAACACGCTGGAGAGACGATGCCCTTTCGCCAGCAGGGCTTGCGCGAACTGATAGGCGCTGCTGGCCTGTTGAGTGCCGTACGCCGGGCCAGTGACCAAAAGGCAGTAATCCAGCATCAGCGCTCGGTTCCCAGCAGGTCACCGCTTTTGAACTGGCGGATATACAGATACACGGTGTGCTTGGAAATATTCAAACGATCCGCTACCTGATTAATCGCATCTTTGATATCAAAAATGCCTTTTTCATAGAGATTAAGCACCACCTGCCGATTTTTGGCATTGTTGGCGACATTACGATCGGCATTAACTTCCTCAATGGTGAACTCCAGTGTCTGTGCCACCAGATCGTCCACGGAAGAGGCGAAATTGACTGAGGGGGCCACTTCCTGGGTTTCCGGCGGCATGAAAGTCTGCATCACCTGGGAGAACGGCACATCGAGGTTCATGTTGATGCACAACAGGCCGATCACCCGCTGCTCGCGATTGCGGATGGCGATAGTTACCGATTTCATCAGCACGCCGCTTTTGGCGCGAGTGAAGTAGGCCTTCGACACGCTGCTGTCGTCGCCTGCCATATCATGCAGCATGCGCAGCGCCAGGTCGGTGATCGGCGAACCGATCTGCCGCCCGGTATGCTCGCCGTTGGCAATGCGCACCGCCGAGCATTTCAAATCTTCCAGCGCATGCAGCACGATCTCGCAGTGACCGCCGATCAACATCGCCAGGCCATCGACCACGGCTTCATAAGACTTCAGGATTTCATGATCCGTCTGGCTAAACGGACGTTCATTCAGCAAATCAAGTTCGCTGGCTTCGCTGGATAAAAGCGAATTAGACATCGAAAATACCACCCTCAAAGATCGTCTGTGCCAGGGGGCGCAGCTAAAACGGCTCGTGCAGGCTCCCTTTTCACAGGCGGCATACCCTTGAGTATCTACAGGGCAGGCAGGCTGGTATCAGCATGAAACAGCACGACGGGCGTCCGCAGGCCAACAAGGCCGGGAACAGTTTTAGGTACACGCCCTAAGGGGCAGACGGATGACTCATAAGTCCGGATTATTAGTCTAGCAAAACTACCAGAGTAAAGTCCTTGCGTTTGCGCGTGGTATTGACGTTAAGCCCGATGCCCGGCAGGCGTCAAGCAAACAGTGGGAGGGGGAGGTAAAAGTTACGCGTAATGGGGCATTCATCAACGAGGCTTAAATGAACACCGCCGCAAGAAACTCTCGCGGCGGTGAGGGTAATCAGACAGGCTTACTGCGCTTTGGCGTCAGCCGCTGCGTCAGCCGGTTTTTCAGCCTTGGCGTCTGCTTTCGGTGCAGCTTTCACATCCAGCAGCTCAACGTCGAATACCAGGGTAGAGTTAGCCGGAATGCCCGGAACGCCCGTTTTACCGTAGGCCAGCGCCGGTGGGATGACCAGCTTGATTTTGCCGCCTTTCTTGAGGTGTTTCAGGCCTTCGGTCCAACCTGGAATCACGCCGTCCAGGCGGAATGACAGCGGCTCACCACGGGTGTAGGAGTTGTCAAACTCGGTGCCGTCGGTCAGGGTACCTTTGTAGTTAACGACCACGGTGTCGCTGTCTTTAGGCGCTTCACCCGCACCCGGTTTCTCTACCTTGTACAGCAGACCGGATTCGGTTTTCTTCACGCCTTTTTCTTTGGCGAAGGTCTCACGGTACTTGGCGCCTTTTGCTTCATTGTCTTTGGCGTCTTGTTCCATTTTCGCCTGAGCGGAAGCCTTCACGCGCGCTTCAAAGCCCTGCAGCGTTTTTTCGATGTCCGCATCGTTCAGCTTGCTCTTGTTGGCGAAAGCGTCCTGAACGCCTGAGATCAACTGGTCTTTATCCAGTTTGATACCCAGTTTTTCTTGTTCTTTCAGAGAGTTGTCCATGTAACGGCCCAGGGACGCGCCCAGTGCGTAGGCCGCTTGCTCGTCATCGTTCTTGAACTTGCCGGTGCTCGGCGCTGCAGCTGCAGCGTCCGCTGGTTTAGCGGCTTCGGCCGGTTTAGCCGCATCAGCGGCCATAACCTGAGTCGCATTCAGAGCAAAAGCCATGGTGGTTGCCAGAAGCGTGACTTTAAACAAAGATTTCATCCATTTCTCCAGTGTCTGAAGCGGTGCCCCAAACAATCATTAAGTAAGATAACCGGGCTACTATAGCTGTCCGAAAGAAAACAAAACAGTCACACAGGTAACCAATCGAGTCAAAGTGTGACTCCGGGTTTAAGGAGAAGTTTCCTTAAATGTGCTACCCGTATGATAAATCAGATTTTTCTTGCAATCGCGCCATCGACGGTAACAAAATCGGCCAAGATAAGCGCTCTATTTTTCAGCACTTTACACAGTGTTCCGGCGCTAGGGGTTATCCCCCATTTTGAGAGGGGTAAAATAGCGCAGCGCAAAGCCGGCGGCAGCTGTTAACATAGCGCCAGATTCAGGATTAACCCGCTTCAGAGGTAGCATCATGCACAACGCCGATACCCAAAGCCTGTTACTGCGGCTGGAAGAACTGGAGAGCCGCCAGGCTTTCCAGGAAGTCACCATTGAGGAACTCAACCAGACCGTGGTGCAGCACCAGCTTGAAATGCTGAAATTGCAGGAACACCTGCGCGTGCTGACCGATAAACTGCGCTCGACCCAAACGTCGATGATCGCCTCGCAGTCGGAAGAGACTCCACCGCCACATTATTGATAAACAATAAAAAAGGGCAGCCGATGGCCGCCCTTTTTTGCAATTGCCGCGCCGCGATTAGTGGCAGCCGCAACCACCGTTACCGCAACCGCCTTTCTTGGCCTGATCCTGGTCATGCGCATGGCTATGATCGTGATCGTGGCCATGACCGCCGCAGCAACCGTCGCCGTGCTCGTGGTGGTGATCGTGCTCGCCGTGTACGTGACCGTGCGCCAGTTCTTCAGCGGTAGCTTCGCGGATCGCGACAACTTCCACGTTGAAGTTCAGGTTCTGGCCTGCCAGCATGTGGTTACCGTCAACCACTACGTGATCGCCGTCCACTTCGGTGATTTCGACCGGAACCGGGCCCTGATCGGTATCAGCCAGGAAACGCATGCCAACTTCCAACTCGTCAACGCCCATAAAGACGTCTTTCGGCACGCGCTGCACCAGGTTTTCGTCGTAGTTGCCGTACGCATCGTTAGCGCCAACATTCACGTCAAAACGATCGCCTGCTTCGTGGCCTTCGAGTGCTTTTTCCAGACCTGCGATCAGAGAACCATGCCCGTGCAGATAGTCCAGCGGCGCGCTCACCGGAGACTCATCAACCAAAACACCGTCTTCTGTACGTACTTGGTAAGCCAGGCTGACCACCAAGTCTTTTGCTACTTTCATGATATCTCCTACCGTTGGACACTTGGACGCAGCCCATCATCGGGTGCTGCGCCTTTACCGGACAGATTGTATCGGAAATCTGCCCCGCTGTACCCTTCAGCATAAAAAAACGCACCCGATAACGCTACTCCGGATGGAAAATACCTATCACCTGCTCCTGCGGCCGAACGTGCTTTTCTACCTGTTGTTCGGTCTGTCGCTGATGATGACCGCACTTGACGCACTCCACCACTTCGACCTGGTCTTCGCGCCAAACTGCCAGCGTATCCATAGCCTTACAGCTCGGGCAAACCGCCCCGGCGATAAATCTTTTACGTGTTGCGGACATCTTCTGTGCTCCAAATTATTCGTATTCATCCCAGCCGTCGAACTGGCGACTCTCTTTTTGCATTTCGCGATGGAAAAGTTCCTCCAGCTCGCGCCGCGCCTCTTTCACGCGGGAAATCTGCGCCACATCGCCATGGTGCGGCGGCATCAGTTCACGCAGCATGCGCATGTCCAACCGGCGGAAGTGCTGCTGCGCGCGATAGGCCTGATGAGGATGCATACCCAGTTCCATCAGTGCCTTGCGCCCCAGTTCCAGGGCGCTGGAGAAGGTTTCGCGGCTGAACTGTTTGACCCCGGCCTGCAGCAGCTCGTGCGCCTCCACGCGTCCGCGCGCGCGCGCCAGAATGCTCAACTCCGGAAAATGCTGCTGGCACAAGCGCACGATCTCCATGGTGTCTTCCGGCTCATTGCAGGTGATGACAATAGACCTGGCCTTCGCCGCACCGGCCGCACGCAGCAGCTCAAGTTCGGTGGCGTCGCCGTAATACACCTTGTAGCCGTAGCGACGCAGCACGCCGACCGCGCTGACATCGCGCTCCAACACGGTAATGCGCATCTTGTTGGCCATCAACAGCCGGCCGATCACCTGGCCGAACCGCCCGAAACCGACAATGATCACCTGCGGATCGTCGTCCTCCACATACGGCGTTTCTTCGTCTTCATCCCTGGCGTTATACCGGTGTACCAGGATGCGATCGATAATTTGCATCAGCAGAGGTGTAGTCATCATCGACAGGGTCACCACCACCAACAGCAAGGCGAGTTGGTCAGACTGCAATACCTTCTGCGCGCCCGCGGCGGAAAACAGCACAAAGGCAAACTCTCCGCCCTGGCTGAGCACGCCGGCGAACTGCAAACGCACCGAACTGCGCAAACCAAAGATGCGCGACAGCGAGTACAGCACCCCCGACTTGATCGCCACCAGCAGCACCACGCCGAGCAACACTTCGGCCAGATGGGTATAGAGCACGCCGATATTCAGCGCCATCCCCACCGAGATAAAAAACAGGCCCAGCAGCAGCCCCTTGAACGGCTCGATGGCGATCTCCAGCTCATGGCGATATTCGCTCTCCGCCAACAGCACACCGGCGATAAAGGTGCCAAGCGCCATCGACAGGCCGAGCGTATCCATAAACAACGCCGCTCCCAATACCACCAACAATGCGGCGGCGGTGAAAATTTCGCGCACCCCGGAAGAGGCGATATAGCGGAACAATGGCCGCAGCAGGAAACGCCCGCCAATCAGCATGCCACCGAACGCGGCTACCTTGATCGCAATTTCCGCCCAGTCGTCGCTGGTGCCGCCGGCACCTGCCAGGATAGGGATCAGCGCCAGCGCCGGGATCACCGCCATGTCCTGGAACAGCAGCACCGAGAACCCTAACTGGCCGCCTTCATTGCGGTTCATGCCCTTCTCGCGCATCAGTTGCAACGCCATCGCCGTCGATGACATCGCCAGCCCGATACCGCCGATAACGGCGGCCTGCCAGGCGAAATGGGTCAGATAAAGCAGCGCCCCCAACACCGCGGCGGTGATCAACACCTGCCCGGCGCCAACGCCGAATATCGAACGCCGCAGTTCCCACAGCTTGGTCGGATTCAGTTCCAACCCGATGATAAACATCAGGAATACCACGCCCAGTTCGGAAAAGTGCAGGATCTCATCCACGTCGCGGATAAAGCCCAGCCCCCAGGGGCCGATGGCAATGCCGGCGATCAAATAGCCCAGTACCGCACCAATCCCCAGACGGCGGGCGATGGGCACCGTGACCACGGCGGCGAACAGGAACAGCAAAATTGCGGTCAGTAACGTCGAGCCTTCCATGATCATCTTCCTCCATGCGGCAGCGGGTTACGCAACCAGTCGCCATAGGCCGTGGCATGACTTTCCAGCACCTCCGGCTTCTGCCGGCGCGCCCAATACACCAGCATCGGCGTCAACCAGTGCATATGGCACATGGCGGCGGTCAATTCGAACGGGCGCAGGATATCTTCCATCGGGTAACGGTTATAGCCGCCGGTGCGGTAGGCGCCTTCCGGTTCCCCGGTGGTGATCACCGAACGCCAGTATTTGCCTGCCAGCGCATTGCCGCCCATACCGCTGGCAAACCCGCGCGACAGCACGCGATCCAGCCATTCTTTCAGCAAAGCCGGGCAGCTGTAAGTATAGAGAGGATGTTGAAAAACAATGACCTGATGTTCACGCAGCAGTTGTTGTTCGTGGTGAATATCGATAAAAAAGTCAGGGTAGTGCGCGTATAAATCGTGCACGGTGACATGTTCCAACTGCTGTGCCGGTCGAAGCAAAACCCGATTCGCGACCGAGTCCTGGGATTCCGGATGGGCATACAGCAGCAAGACCTTAGGCGGCTGCGACATCATTCCCCTCCAAAGCGTCGTCAGGGTAACGGTTTTCCGTTACCATGCTCCGCAAAGACTAATAATAGGACAGCCTGTGTCCTGTTAACTTAGAATCCTCTCAATTTAACATACTCTGAACATACGGCGCTTTATGATTGTATTCTCCTCGCTACAAATCCGACGCGGTACCCGCGTCCTGTTGGACAACGCCACGGCGACGGTTAATCCAGGTCAGAAGGTCGGCCTGGTGGGCAAAAACGGCTGCGGCAAATCCACGCTGCTGGCGTTGCTGAAAGGCGAAATCGCCGCGGACGGCGGCAGTCATACCTTCCCCAGCAACTGGGCGCTGGCCTGGGTCAACCAGGAAACGCCGGCGTTGGACGTGCCGGCCATTGAGTATGTTATCGACGGCGACCGCGAATTCCGCCAGCTTGAAGCCGAATTGCAGTTGGCGAACGAGAAAAACGACGGCCACGCCATCGCCACGCTGCACGGCAAACTGGACGCCCTCGATGCCTGGACCATCCGCTCCCGCGCCGCCAGCCTGCTGCATGGTCTGGGTTTCTCCAACGAACAGCTGCAAAGCCCGGTGCGCGCTTTCTCGGGCGGCTGGCGCATGCGTTTGAACCTGGCGCAGGCGCTGGTCTGCCGTTCAGACCTGCTGCTGCTCGACGAACCGACCAACCACCTGGATCTGGACGCGGTCATTTGGCTGGAACGTTGGTTGAAGGGCTATCCGGGCACGTTGGTGCTGATTTCTCACGACCGCGACTTCCTCGATCCGATCGTCGATAAAATTCTGCATATCGAACAAGAGACCATCAACGAATATACCGGCAACTACTCCTCGTTCGAGCGTCAGCGCTCGACCAAACTGGCGCAGCAGCAGTCGCTGTATCAGCACCAGCAGGAGAAAGTGGCGCACCTGCAAAGTTATATCGATCGCTTCCGCGCGCAGGCCACCAAAGCCAAACAGGCGCAGAGCCGCATTAAAATGCTCGAGCGCATGGAGCTGATCGCGCCGGCTCACGTCGATAACCCGTTCAGTTTCAGCTTTCGCCAGCCGGAAAGCTTGCCGAACCCGTTGCTGCGCATGGAGAAGGTCAGCGCCGGTTACGGCGACAAGGTGATCTTGAAATCGATCAAGCTCAACCTGGTGCCCGGCTCGCGCATTGGCCTTCTGGGCCGTAATGGCGCCGGTAAATCGACCTTGATCAAAATGCTGGCCGGCTCGCTGGAGCCGCTGAGCGGTGAGATTGGCCTGGCGAAGGGCATCAAACTGGGCTACTTCGCCCAGCATCAGTTGGAATTCTTGCGCGCCGACGAATCGCCGTTGCAACACCTGAGCCGCATCGCTCCCCGGGTGCTGGAACAGCAACTGCGCGACTACCTGGGCGGTTTCGGCTTCCAGGGCGACAAGGTCACCGAGGCCACCGAGCGTTTTTCCGGCGGCGAAAAGGCGCGGCTGGTGCTGGCCCTGATCGTCTGGCAGCGGCCTAACCTGCTGCTGCTCGACGAACCGACCAACCACCTGGATCTGGACATGCGCCAGGCATTGACCGAAGCGCTGATCGATTTCGAAGGCGCGTTGGTGGTGGTTTCGCACGACCGTCACCTGTTGCGCTCCACCACCGACGATCTCTATCTGGTGCACGATGGCCAGGTCGAAGTTTTCGAAGGCGATCTGGACGACTACCAGCAATGGCTGAGCGATCTGCAACGGCAGGAAAACCAGCAGGATGCGCCAGAGAAAGAAAACAACGGCAACAGCGCGCAGGCGCGCAAAGATCAGAAGCGACGCGAAGCCGAATTCCGCACCCAAACTCAACCGCTGCGCAAGCAAATCGCCAAGCTGGAGCAGCAGATGGAAAAACTGGGTGCCGAGCTGGCGGCGGTAGAAGAGAAGCTGGCGGATTCTGCGCTGTATGACATCAGCCGCAAGGCCGATCTGACCGAGTGTCTGCAAAAACAAAGCCAGGCCAAATCCGCACTGGAAGAGACGGAAATGACCTGGCTGGATGCGCAAGAGCAGTTGGAACAGTTAACCCAGGCATTCGAATCCTAAAATTGACGGCGGCACCGCAATAAAGTATGACTGTGCGGGTGCGAGGCAAGGCGCCAGGAACCGAGGGAACGGAGCATACATCAGTATGCGAGTATCCCGAGGCGACGCAGCAACACAGCTGCAGCTCCGCACGGACATTCTTAACCGCGATAAAAAGGTTTATCCCCTAAAATGGTCGCACGGTGCATGATGCGCCGCTGCGGCAGATAATCCGCGTTGGCGTAATGCTGCGTCACGCGGTTATCCCAGATCGCGATGTCATTCTCCTGCCAGCGCCAGCGCACCTGGAACTCCGGCTTGGTGATGTGGGCAAACAGGAACTTCAGCAATGCCTCGCTCTCCTTCGGCGCCAGATCGACAATCCGCGTAGTGAAACCTTCATTGACGAACAACGCCTGCCGCCCGCTTACCGGATGGGTACGCACCACCGGGTGCAGCAACGGCGGGTTTTTCTGCTTCGCCACCTGCCAGCGCTGATGCTCCTCTTCGCTCGACAAATGCTTATGCTCAGGGAATGACTTGGTGAAGTCATGTTCCGCCTTCAACCCGGCCAGCAGTTGCCTGAAGGGTTCAGACAACGCCTCATAGGCCGCGATGCCGCTGGCCCACAGAGTATCGCCGCCGAAAGACGGCAGCGTCTTCGCCGCCAGTATCGCCCCCAGTGGCGGGTTTTCGATAAAGGTGACGTCGGTATGCCAGTTATCGTTGTCCGGCGGGTTATCGTCATGGGTATCCAGCACGATGATCTCTTCCACGTCGGTGGCGTGCGGGTAAACGGGATGGATGTGCAGATCGCCGAAGCGCCCGGCCAAATCACGCTGCTGCAGCGGTGTGATCGGCTGATTGCGGAAGAACAGCACCTGGTGTTTGAGCAGCGCATGGTAAAGCTGCTCAAACTGGCCGTCGCCCAGCGGCCGTGCCAGCGCAACGTTGTCCACCAGCGCGCCGATGTAGGGCCCCAGCGGGGTAATCTTCAAACGTTCGTTCATTGCTGTACTCCATGCCAAGGGGTCAATCGGCGCTGCAAGGCACGCAGCCCCAGCTCCAGCCCAAATGCAATAATCGCTATCACGCCGATCCCGGCCAACACCACGTCGGTGGCCAGAAACTCACCGGCGGATTGCACCATAAATCCCAGACCACGCGTAGCGGCGATCAGTTCGGCTGCCACCAGCGTCGACCAACCGACGCCCAGCCCAATGCGGATACCGGTCAAAATCTCCGGCAGTGCGCTCGGCAGCACCACAAAACGCAGCACCTGCCAGCGGTTGGCGCCTAAAGCGCGAGCGGCACGCACCCGTACCTGTGCCACACTGCGCACACCGGCTACGGCAGATAGCGCAACCGGGGCGAAGATCGCCAGGTAAATAAGCAGAATTTTCGAGGTTTCGCCGATGCCGAACCAAATCACCATCAGCGGCAGGTAGGCCAGCGGCGGCACCGGGCGGTAAATCTCAATCAGCGGGTCGAGAATGCCGCGCACCGTCTCGTTCAGCCCCATGGCGATACCCACCGGAACGCCGATAATCACCGCCGCCAGCAGCGCCACCAAAATGCGTCCCAGGCTGGCCGCCAGGTGTTGCCACAGCGTGGCGTCCATAAAGCCCTGCGGGCTGGCGATGACCAACAATTGGTGCAAAACCTGCTGCGGCGCCGGTAAAAATAACGGACTGATCAGGTTCAGTGCGGTCACGCCCCACCAGACAGCCAAGACCACCAGCAAGGTAGCACCGCTCAGCAAGACGTTGCGCGGTATGCGAAAACGGCGCGACGCCGCAACCTGCGGCTGGGCAACCTCTTTAAGGGCGGAATGCAGGCTCATAGCAATGCCTCGCGCTGTTGGAACACTTGGCCCAGCACATATTCGCGCTGCGCGATAAATTCAGGATCGGATTTGATCGACCGACATGCCTCGCCGTTGGCGTAGCGCCGGCCGAAGTTCAGCGAAAGACGCTCCACCACCTGCCCCGGCCCCGGCGACAGCAGCAACAGTTCGCTGGCGAGGAAGACCGCCTCTTCAATATCGTGGGTGATCAGCAATACCTGCTTGCCGGTATCACGCCAAATGGTCAGCAGCAGTTCCTGCATCTGCTCGCGGGTGAAAGCATCCAGCGCGCCGAACGGCTCGTCCAGCAGCAGCAAACGCGGATCGGCGGCCAACGCGCGGGCAATACCGACCCGCTGGCGCATGCCGCCGGAAAGTTGCCAGATAAAGTGCTGCTCGTAACCCGCCAACCCCACGCGTTGCAACATCTGCTGCGCCACCTCGCGGCGCTCCTGCTTGCCGATACCGGCCAACTGCAGGCCAAACTCGACGTTATCCACCACGTTGCGCCACGGAAGTAAACCCTCATGCTGGAACACCACGCCCCGCTCGGCTCCCGGGCCGTTAACGGACGTTCCATCCAGCGTGATGCTGCCAGCTGAAGGCTCAATAAACCCGGCGATCAAATTCAGCAGCGTGGTTTTGCCGCAGCCCGACGGGCCGAGCACCACCACCAGTTGCCCGGCGGCAATCTGGAACGAGACGTCGCGCAGCGCGGGGCGCCCCTGATAGTCTGCTGAAAGATGGTTAACGTTTAGCATGCGGCTCCCCTACGACTGCGGCGCAGCCTGCACCTGTTTCACAAAGCGGTCGGTCACATAGGCGCTGTAATCGCTGTCGACCTGCGGAATTTTGCCCTGCTGTTTGAGGAACTCGGCGGTATCGTGAATCGCCTTGTCCACCGGCTGACCAAGCTGGGTAATCTGCTCAGCCACCGGCAGATAGGTATTGCCCTTCACCAGCACCGGCACCTGATCCTCCGGTACGCCACTCAGGCGGGACAGCGTATCGAGATTGCTTTTGTCCTTCAGCCATTGCTCCGGTTGTGCCAGATAGGCTTTCTGGGCGTTCAAGGCGCTGGCGGCAAAGGCGGTCACCACCTCCGGGTGTTTTTCGGCAAAGTCCTTGCGTACCACCCAGACGTCGAGGGTCGGCGCCCCCCACTCCCCAACCTGTGCGGAATCGGTCAGTACCTTGCCCTGTTTGGCCAGCTCGTTGACCACCGGCGCCCAGACGTAGGCACCGTCGATATCGCCGCGCTGCCAGGCGGCGGCGATGGCCGGCGGCTGCAGATTGAGGATCTTGACCTGTTCAGGCTTGATGCCCCAATGCTTGAGAGAAGCCAGCAGGCTGTAGTGGGTGGTGGAGATAAACGGTACCGCAATGCGTTTACCGATCAGATCCTGCGGGCTTTTAATGTCTTTCTTCACCACCAGCGCTTCGGAACTGCCGAGCTGCGAGGCGATCAGGAACACTTCGATAGGGAGTTTCTGGCTGGCGGCCACCGCCAGTGGGCTGGAACCGATATTGCCGATCTGCACGTCGCCGGAAGCCAGCGCACGCAACACGCTGGAGCCGCTGTCGAATTTGCGCCAGTCAACGCTGGCGCCGGACTGTTTGGCAAAGCTGTTTTCCGCCTGCGCTACCTTGGCCGGTTCCGCCGAAGTTTGATACGCCACGGTAACGTCGACCGCCTGTGCACTGGCCGCGCCGAGCGATAACACCAGCAGCGTTACGCCGCGTAATGAAAAGAGTTTGCTCGCCATAATCCGCTCCGTTGATAAAAGTCTGTTCAATTGCTGACAGTTTTATCCGAGCGGCGACGAGCGATAAAAGAATAAAAAAATATTCTTTATTACCTATGGAAATATGAATCCCGTCAATTCGACCCACTGTCCCCCGGCTGCACTGCTGCGCTGGGCGGCATCGATAAACGCCATCCCTTGCACGCCTGTTTCAATCCCAGGCAATAAGGGGGCAGCCTGTGGCCCTTCCCGCAGTCGAAGAGCAGCTTCGCGGTAAATCTGGCCAAAACCTTCCAGATAGCCTTCAGGGTGGCCCGCCGGCACCCGTGCCAGCAAACGGTTCTCCACATACTGAAATGACGCCGCGCGGGTGATGCAATACGCCGGGGCATCTCGTGGGCGGATCCATAGCTGATTAGGCTGTTCCTGACAAAACGACAGACTGCCCTCGCTGCCGTATATCCGCAGCCGCAGGCCATTCTCATGCCCACAAGCGACCTGGCTGGCCCACAGCCGCCCTTTTGCGCCATTGGCGTAGCGCATCTGCACTCGTACGTCGTCGTCCAGCCTGCGCCCCGGAATAAACGAGCTCAGTTCAGCGCTGATCGCCTGCGGCAGCAACCCGCTGACAAACTGCGCCAATTGCCAGGCGTGAGTGCCCACGTCACCAATGCAGCCCGCGCCGGCCTTCTCCGGCTGCGCACGCCAACCCGCCTGCTTGTTGTCGGTCAGTTCCAGCGGCTGTGCCAACCATTCCTGCAGATACTCCACCTCGATAAACCGGACTTCTCCCAGTTCACCGGCCAGCACCCGGCTGCGCGCCTCGCGCACCAGCGGATAAGCACTGTAGTTGTGAGTCAATATCAACTGCCTGCCGCTGCACCGTACCCTTTCGGCCAGTTGCAACGCCTCGGCGTAGCTGTTGCACAGCGGTTTGTCGCAAATCACATCGATACCGGCATTGAGAAAGGCGGTCGCTACCGGCGCATGCAAATAATTAGGGGTAACAATCGCCACCGCGTCGATGCCGTCGGCCCGCGCCGCCTCGGCCCGCGCCATCGCGTTAAAATCACGATAGCAGCGCGCCTCGTCCAGGTGCAGTGACGCGCCGGTACGGCGGCAATTTTCCCAGTCGGATGAAAACGCCCCGGCCACCAGCTCAAACTCATCGTCCATCCTCGCCGCCAATCGGTGCACCGCACCGATAAACGCGCCTTCGCCACCACCGACCATGCCCAGCCGTAACCTCATGATTTCTCCCCTATACCCAGCATTTTCCTGACCTGTTGGCGATCGCCGCCGCCGGCGGCAAAATCATCAAACGCCCGATCGGCGATCGGAATGATATGGCGAGCGATAAATGCGGCCCCCTCACGTGCCCCTGCCTCCGGCGATTTCAGACAGCACTCCCACTCCAGCGTCGCCCAGCCGGCGTAACCGTACTGCGTCAGCTTGCTGAAGATCGCCGGGAAATCGATCTGCCCGTCACCGAGCGAGCGAAAACGCCCCGGCCGTTCCAGCCACGGCTGATAACCACCGTATACCCCGCTGCGAGCGCTGGGCCGGTATTCGGCGTCTTTGACATGAAACGCCCGAATACGCGCGTGATAAACGTCGATAAAACCGAGGTAATCCATTTGCTGCAAATGCAGATGGCTGGGGTCGTACAGAATGTGGCAACGCGGATGGTTGCCGACCTGTCGCAGAAAGCGTTCGAAGGTGACGCCGTCGTGCAGATCCTCGCCCGGATGCAGCTCATAGCAAACGTCCACGCCCGCATCATCGAAGGCATCCAGGATCGGCCGCCAACGCTGCGCCAACTGGCTGAATGCCTCATCCAGCAGCAAAGCGTTGTGCGGCGGCCACGGGTAAAAATAGGGCCAGGCCAGCGCACCGGAGAAGGTTGCATGCGCCTTCAGTCCGAGTCTTTGCGACGCCTGCGCCGCCATCAGCAACTGCTCCGTCGCCCACGCCTGCCGCGCCTGCGGTTTGCCGCGCACCTGCGGCGGAGCAAAACCGTCGAAGGCCAGATCGTAAGCGGGATGCACCGCCACCAATTGCCCCTGCAAATGGGTGGACAGTTCGCTAATTGCCAGGCCGTGCCGGGCCAGGCACCCGATCACCTCATCGCAATACTCCTGGCTGTGTGCCGCCAGCTCAAGATTAAAGATCTGCGGCTGACCGGTGGGGATTTGCAGGCTTTTAAATCCCAGCCCCGCCGCCCAACCGGCCAATCCATCCAGTGAATCAAAAGGTGCCTGCGCGCCGATAAACTGCGCCAGAAACAGCCCCGGCCCCTGAATCGTCTTCATGTTACCTCCCTAGCATTACCGTTCTTTGGCTGCGCACCGCTTCGTCCGCCGCCAGCACCACACGCAGGCTGTTTAATGCATCCTGCCAATGTCGGCCGAGATCCAGCCCGCCCCGTATTGCCTGAAGAAAATAGCGCTGCTCGCTCAGGCACAATGCCAGATGGTCCGGCTCGTCCTGGCAATCAATCCAGCGATCCGGCCGTACGAATTGATTGTTTTCATCCAAGGCCGCAGAGTGGATGCGCAGCGATTCCGTACGAGTATGGGCGTCGACGTTATCGGACGCCCCCGCCGCCGTGTGGCGTGCAACGATCGAAACCGCGCCTTTCGGCCCAATCACGTCTTTCACGAAGAAGGCCGTTTCGCTGATCATTGGCCCCCAGCCGGCCTCATACCAGCCCACAGAACCGTCGGCGAAACGCACCTGCAACTGACCGTAGTTGTACATCCCCGTTGGCAACGCTTCGCTAAGCCGCGCACCAATGGCGCTGACGCTGATCGGTTCCGACTGCGTCATCTGGCACATCACGTCGAGGTAATGCACCCCGCAATCGACAATCGGTGACAGCGACTGCATGAGGTTACGATGCACGTCCCACATCTGGCCGTGGCTCTGCTGATTAAGGTTCATGCGCATCACCAGCGGCTTACCCAACCCGCGCGCCAGTTCCACGAATTGCTGCCATGACGGGTGATGACGCAGGATATAGCCCACCACCAGCTGCCGTCCGGCCGCACGCGCCGCCGCGATCACCCGCTCGGCGCCGGCCACGGTAGTGGCGAGCGGTTTTTCAATGAACAGGTGGCAGCCTGCAGCCAGAGCGGCCAGCGCATAAGTCTCATGGGTATCGGGCCAGGTCGTCAGACAGACGGCATCCGGCCGCGATGCCGCCAGCGCCTCGGTGAAGTCACCGTACTCCGGGTAACCGCCGCCCAGCAGAGCATTGAGCCGACGACGCGAATCACCGCGAGCCACCAATCCGCAAATGTCGACCCCCTCCAGAGAGTGATAGGCTGCGGCGTGTGACGCCCCCATATTGCCGCACCCCACCACCAGCACGCGTAAATCAGCCATCACGTTTCTCCCCCTTCGGGGTTTCCCGGTAGTTGAAAGTGAAGAAGAACAATGCCGCGATCACCAGAGCGCCGATGGCCGGATACCACCAGAAGTTTTGCCACTGCGGCAGCGCCGCCGCCCCTTCCGCAGTCACCATGCGATTGAACAGCGCACCGCTGATCTGCGAACCGATCAGCATGCCCAGGCCGTAAGTAAACAGCACCAACAGGCTCTGCGCCTGACCTTTTACCTTGTCGCCTGCCACCTTGTCGGTGTAGATAAACCCGATCACAAAGAAGAAGTCGTAACACATGCCGTGCAGGATGATGCCGAGGTAGATCATCCAGCGCAGCTCTTCGGTGATACCCAGCGCGAACATCACGTAGCGCAGGCACCACGACAGCATGCCAATCAGCAGCATCACCTTGATACCCAAACGGGCAAACAGGAACGGGATCAACAACATAAAGAAAAGTTCGGACATTTGACCGAGCGACATCACGCCACCGACATTGGTGAAGCCGGTTGCCGCCACGAAGGGCGCGGCATAAGCGTAGTAGGCCGCCAGCGGGATCGAGACCAGCGTGGCGCAGATGATAAACACCAGGAAATGGCGCTGTTTGAGCATGGCGAACGCATCGGCGCACAGCAGGTCGCGCATTTTCACCGGTTTGCCGCGTTCCGGCGCCGGGGTGTGCGGCAGGGTAAAGCTGTAAATGCCCAACGCCAGCGAGGCCGCCGCCGCCAACGTGAAGATGCCGGTACTGTCCGACAGGCCGCTGGCGCCGACAATCAGCCCGGCGACAATCCAACCCAGGGTGCCGAACGCTCGCACCACCGGGAAGGCTTTATCGCTGTTGCTCAGGCTGTAAAACGCCACGTTGTTGCTCAGGGCAATGGTCGGCATATAGCAAAGCATATAGCCGAAGATAATCCACAGCAGGCCACTCTGACCGGAGGAAAAGAAGCCGGGCATCAGCCACAGCAACCCCGCGCCGATCAGATGCAAGATGCCCAGAACCTTCTGCGAAGCGAAGAAGCGATCCACCACCATGCCAAGCACGAAGGGTGACAGGATCGAGGCAATCGGCCCCGTGGAATAGGCATCGCCTATAATTGCCGCCAGCCCGTATTTGCCCATTACTACGCCAAGCGTGACGTACCAGGCGCCCCAGACAAAAAACTGCAGAAACATCATCAGCGCCAACCGCGGCACCGCCCATTTGAATGCGACACTTCCGGCCCTCAGGACCACGCTGTCAGTTTGCATAACTCCCCCATCGGTATTGTTGTGATGTTGTCTAACCGCTTTCCGGCAGGAAGGACGGCATAACCACACCGCCGGGATGCTGCGCTCGGCCTTTCACCTGCGCCAAATGTAATTCACAAATCCGCCCGCCCCACTGCAACAGCACCTGGCTGAGGGCGGAACGTCGTGCCGGCACCAGCACCACCGGCACGCTGCCGCGATGATGACGGTCCAGCATCCAGCCCAGCAGTTCGAGGGCGCACTCTTCGCTGTGGCAGCAGCCCGGCCCGAGCAAACGTGAGGCCGGATGCGCCACCGAAGCCAGATAGCCGCCAATGCCGCCATCGAGTTCCCACACCGCGACACGCCATAGCCCGCTCGCGTCATTAAGGAAATAGTCGATATCATTTCGGCGTTCGATACCCAGCAGTTCGCGCTCCAGCAGCAGGATGCCGGGTAAATCTTCCTGCCGTGCGGCGCGCACCCGACCGCGCGTCAGCCGGGGAAATGAAAAGCCCTGCGCCGGTACCGCTATCGCCATGTCCTGATAAACGGCATAGGGCGCAAAACCGGCGCGGTGATACAACGCATAGGAATCCATATTCAGCGCACTGGACAGCAGCCGCACCGGCAGATCGCCCGCCAATTCGTCGGCCTTGGCCAGCAACTGCGCGGCGATGCCGCAACCAAAGTAATCCGGATGAACATTCATGATGCCCAGCCCGAGATGAGTGTCACGCGGGTGGAAGAAACAGGAACCGCAAAGCACGCCTCGCTCGTCGCGGGCAATCCAGTGATGCCCGCGGTCCAGTCGATGGTAAATATCAACAAACAATTCGCAGCTTTCCGGCCCGGCGGGGAAAATAGCCTCCCGGCCATGGCGTTGGTACCAGGCATTGGTCGAAAGATGAATCAGCCGAGCAATCTCACTGCGATCGCCATTTTCCGCCAGCTTCAGTTGCACTCGCATTCGCCACCTCTTTTCGGTTCTGAACTGAGCGAAATGATGCGAAATCGTAAAATGTAATCGATTTCATTTTCACCATGAGCAAAATGTAATCGATTTCTTTTTTTCAGCAACCTGATTAATGTAGGGAGAGGCATTCATTATTTGAATTTGTAAGCAACGTCACAAACCGGAGGTCGGGGTCGTACTTTATCCCGAGCTTCGGCATATTGTGCGAGGCAAATGGGCAGAAGGAACAGCAAACCATGTCGATCGAAAAAGTGGCGAAAATGGCCGGGGTTTCCGCAGCCACGGTATCGCGGGTATTGAACGGCCAGCAGATCGTCAAACCGGTCACCCGGGAAAAGGTGCTGGCGGCAATCCGCGAATGTGATTATCAGCCCAATCTGCTGGCGCGCCAGCTGCGCACCTCCCGCAGCCGTATGCTGCTGGTGCTGGTATCCAGCATCACCAATCCCTTCTGTTCGCTGGTGGTGCGCGGCATCGAGGAAGAGGCCGAACGTCACGGTTACCACATTCTGTTGTGTAACTCCGAATCCAATCCGACAAGGGAATCCGCTTACCTCAGCCTGCTAAGCGGCAAGGTGGTCGACGGCGTGATCACCATGGATGCCGTCAGTTGCCTGCCGGGCCTGACCGCCATGATCGGCGACTTCCCCTGGGTGCAATGCGGCGAAGGCGATCCTGACTTCCGCGCGTCCTCCGTGACCATCGATAACCATCAAGCCGCCGTCGCCGGCGTACGTCATCTGGCAGGTCAAGGTCGCCGACGTATCGCATTGATCAACAGCGATATGCGCTACCTCTATTCGCAACAGCGGGAACAGGGCTACCGTCAGGCACTGGCCGATTTGGGGCTGGAATATTGTCAGGTGGAGTACGTAGAGGGACTGGAGTATGCCGCCGGCGCACAGGCGATGGCGCGCCTGTTGAGCGCCGAACAGCGGCCCGACGCGGTTTTCGCCATCTCGGACGTGATTGCCGGCGGTGCGATGAGCACCTTGCACCAGCAAGGATTGCGCATTCCCGAAGACGTCGCGGTGATGGGTTTCGACGGCGTGCCGTTCGGGGCCATCACTACCCCGCCGTTGACCACCATCGAACAACCTATGCATCAGTTTGGCATTCGCAGCGTGCAGCTATTGCTGGAGAAAATTAAAAACCCGCAGTTACCGCCAAGCAATGAAGTGCTGACATGGCGCCTGGTAGAGCGGGGTTCAGGCTGAACGCCCGAGGTCGGCGGCAAGCGTTCCCCGCCCCCTGCACCAGCGGCGCCGTAAATGTTTAAGGCGTGATAACGCCACGTAAAAACGTCCGTGCATAGCCGCCAATCCGCGTGCGATCGCCTTTCCATTCGCAAAACAGCTCACCGCCACGGGCGGAAATCTGCCGGGCGTGCAGCTTATGGCGCCCCAGGCGCGCAGCCCAATAAGGTGCCAGCGTGCAGTGCGCAGAGCCGGTCACCGGGTCTTCGCCGCCGTCGAGGGTAAAATAACGCGAGACAAAATCGACCTTTTCACCCGGGGCACTGACGATAACCGCGCGGCCGGCCAGCGCGATTAACGCCGGGATGTCCGGCTGCAACGCCCGCACCTGGGCTTCATTTTCCAGCAGCACCAACAACGCGGTAGCCTGCCACACGTCTTGCGGTTTCACGCCAAGCAGCGCCCCCAGCCCGGCCGGTTGTGCCACCTTTTGCGGCAATCGCGAAGGGAAATCCAGGATTAACCGCTCGCCGTCGTCGGCATCACGCTTGACGTACAGCTCACCGCCGGCCGAGCGGAAGCGGATATCCTGCAGTGCCGGATTCACCACGCTGAACATCACATGCGCCGCCGCCAGCGTGCCGTGGCCGCAGAGATCCACCTCACGCTGCGGGGTGAACCAGCGAATCGCCGACATATCGCCATCGTCCCAGACAAAACTGGTTTCCGGCAGGCACAGCTCATTGGCAATGGCCTGCATCTCGGCAGTCGATAACGGCTGTTTCAGCAGACATACACCCGCCGGATTGCCACGCAAGCCTTCGCCGGTAAACGCCACTACGTGGAAGTAATTGTCCGTCATCCGCAACTCCTTACTGCCAGATAAGTAACACACAGGCTGCGGTTAACAGCCCCATGGAAAGGTTAAAAATGATCCAGGCCTTTTTGCTGCGCAGCAAACGACCAATCACCGTGCCGAACCCCAGCCAAATCACCCCGGCGACGACATTCACCACGAAAATACCCAGCGCAATCGCCAGAATAGAAGCGTTATATTTATCGCCCGCCAGACTGAAGCTCGCCACCGCGCCCAATGCCATCAGCCAGGCCTTGGGGTTGAGGAACTGCAACAGCCAGCCCTGATACAACCTTATAGGCTGCGGTGGCGCCACGTCGGTTTCCAGCTTTTCATAGGCGGCGGTAGCGACTTTCCACGCCAGCCATAGCAGGTACAGGCTGCCGAGGACTTTCAGGATCAGGTGCAGCGCAGGGTAAACCAAAATCAGGCTACCGACGCCGAATGCCACCAGCAGCAAAATGCTTTGCATGCCGAGCATAATGCCCAGCATCAACAGCAGTGAGCGCATAAAGCCGAAGTTGGCGCCGGAGGTGGTCAGTAACATATTGTTGGGGCCAGGCGTGATCGCGGCAACCCACAGGAAACCTAACAACGAAAGAAATAAACTCGGTTCCATGAAGCGGGTGCTCCTCACCCGGGGCGTTTTTTGCAGTATTATTGTTAATTCATGGTATTGAAGCTAACAGTGCGCTATTGATCAGACAATAGCCGCCAATAAGATTTTTACTCAGGTTATGCATGAATCCTTTCGCCCTTTGACCGGGGCCAGTAACCCACATTTGCAAACGCTGCTGCCACGGCTGGTGCGCCGCCGCGTGCGGTTGAAACCGCACTGGCAGCGGCTGGAATTGCCCGACGGCGATTTTGTCGATCTCGCCTGGAGCGAAGATCCGGCGCAGGCCGCCGGCAAGCCGCGCGTGGTGCTGTTTCATGGGCTGGAAGGCAACTTCTACAGCCCCTATGCCCATGGTTTGCTCAGCGCCTGGCGCGAAAAAGGCTGGCTCGGCGTCGTTATGCATTTTCGCGGTTGCAGCGGCGTACCGAACCGCAAACAGCGCATCTATCACTCCGGGGAGACGGAGGATGCACGCTTTTTTTTGCGGTGGCTGCGTGCCACCCACGGCGAAGTGCCGACGGCGGCGGTTGGCGTCTCGCTCGGCGGCAACATGCTGGCCTGCTATCTGGCGCAGCAAGGGGCAGACAGTCTGTTGCAGGCGGCGGTGATCGTGTCCGCACCGCTGATGCTGGAGCCTTGTTCGTTGCGAATGGATCAAGGGTTTTCGCGCGTTTATCAGCACTATCTGCTCGGGCAGTTGAAACAAAACGCCACCCGCAAGCTGCTGCACTACCCCGACACCCTGCCGCTCAAACTGCCGCAACTCCGGGCACTGCGCCGAATCCGCGATTTTGACGATGTCATCACCTCACGCGTTCACGGCTTCAGCGACGCCACCGATTACTACCGTCGTTGCAGCGCGCTGCCGCTGTTGCCGGCAATTCAGACGCCGCTGCTGATCATCCATGCCAAAGACGATCCCTTCATGACCGACGCAGTGATCCCCGACATCGCCAGCCTGCCGCGCAACATTGAATACCAGCTGACCGAGTTTGGCGGCCACGTCGGCTTTGTCGGCGGCAGTTTGAACAAGCCCCACATGTGGCTGGAATACCGCATTCCATCCTGGCTTTCCCCTTATCTGGAACCCGCAACGTGATTATCCCCTGGAAAGAACTGGAGACCGAGACCCTGAACAGCCTGATCGAATCCTTTGTGCTGCGCGAGGGCACCGACTACGGCGAACACGAACGTTCGTTGGAGCAGAAAGTGGCAGACGTTCGCCGCCAGTTGCAAAACGGCGAAGTACTGCTGGTGTGGTCAGAACTGCATGAAACCATCAACATCATGCCGCGCGGGCAGTTCCGCGCCGGGCAGGAAGAAATTTAGTGCCTGCCGGTTCTATGACTGACGGAAAAAATCAGGTAACAATGAATCATTGCAAACCCGCGCGCGGAATTTTGCCCTTGGCAAAAAGGCGTCAAACAGACCAATAACCCTACTCTGACGCCGGCGCATTTAACACGGAGTGACAACCACCATGTCCGCCAAACATCCCGTTATCGCAGTGACCGGCTCCAGCGGCGCCGGCACCACCACCACCAGCGTGGCGTTCCGCAAGATATTCCAGCAGTTGAACATCCGCGCGGCGGAGCTGGAAGGCGACAGCTTCCACCGCTATACCCGGCCGGAAATGGACGCGGCGATCCGCAAAGCGCGCGATCTGGGTCGTCATATCAGCTATTTCGGGCCTGAGGCCAACGACTTCGGCCTGCTGCAACAGAGCTTTATCGAGTACGGCAAGAACGGCACCGGACGGTCGCGCAAGTATCTTCATACCTACGACGAAGCGGTGCCCTATAACCAGGTACCCGGCACCTTTACACCCTGGGAAGCGCTGCCAGCGCCGACCGACGTGCTGTTCTATGAAGGGTTGCATGGCGGCGTAGTTACCGAACATACCGACGTGGCCAAACATGTCGATCTGCTGGTCGGCGTGGTACCGATCGTTAACCTGGAGTGGATACAAAAACTGATCCGCGATACCGGCGAGCGCGGCCATTCCCGTGAAGCGGTGATGGATTCTGTGGTGCGTTCGATGGAGGACTATATCAACTACATTACGCCGCAGTTCTCCCGCACCCACATCAACTTCCAGCGCGTGCCGACGGTCGATACCTCCAACCCGTTCGCCGCCAAAGCCATTCCTTCACTGGATGAAAGCTTCGTGGTGATTCATTTCCGTGGGCTGGATCAGATCGATTTCCCTTATCTGCTGGCAATGCTGCAAGGCTCGTTTATCTCGCACATCAATACGCTGGTCGTGCCGGGCGGCAAGATGGGGCTGGCGATGGAGCTGATCATGGCGCCGCTGGTGCAGCAACTGCTGGAAGGCAAAAAAATCGAGTAATGGGCCGGAGCGCGGCGGCAGGCCGCGCCCCTAAATTCTTGCGTTTTACGCCACGTCGCGGATTTCAAAGCTGTGGGTCACGCTGGCGGCCTTGTTCAGCATCAGCGATACCGAGCAATATTTCTCGGCGGAGAGGTTCACCGCACGTTCAACGATCTTGTCGGTCAGATCTTTACCGGTCACGATAAAATGCAGGTTGATATGGGTAAATACGCGCGGCGCTTCTTCACGCCGTTCGGAGGTCAGTTTCACCTCGCAATCGCGCACGTCATTCCGCCCTTTTTTCAGGATCGACACCACGTCGATAGCGCTGCATCCGCCCACCGACATCAGCACCATTTCCATTGGGCTGGGCGCTTTATCGCCGGCATTGCCATCCATCAATACCTGATGGCCGGACGCGGATTCACCCAGAAACGTCAACCCTTCTACCCACTTAACTCTTGCCTGCATGCTGGTCACTCCGGTTAATTTCTTAAAATCAGGGTACGCTTTCGCATAGAAACTGGCAACGGAACCTGATGCTAATCATGCGCGAGCAAGACAACACGAGACACCCGCCTCACTCTGTGCTACAAACAGAGCCGCAATAAATCTTTCCGGGACACTGATTTCAGGGAAACTCCCAGAGAAAGGCTCCTTTACCGGTATGTTAATAGAATGTAGCTTGCAGCTCTCCCGGCAAGTTAATATGCTAGAGCGACAGCGTATATTTATGACACGCCTCAAAACCTGCTGCCAGCCACCCTTAAAACAACGGCGACAGCACGTTTTACAGGGAACTCTGACCCCTGTGACACAAGGCAGCGATAACAACAGAGGATAACAGCGAATGGTTCTCGGCAAACCGCAAACAGACCCTACACTCGAATGGTTCCTGTCTCATTGCCATATCCACAAATATCCATCCAAAAGTACGCTGATTCACCAAGGTGAAAAAGCCGAAACGCTTTACTACATCGTAAAAGGCTCCGTCGCGGTGCTGATTAAAGATGAAGAAGGTAAAGAGATGATCCTGTCCTACCTTAACCAGGGGGATTTCATCGGCGAGCTTGGATTATTTGAAGAAGGCCAGGAGCGTAGCGCCTGGGTCAGGGCGAAGACCGCCTGTGAAGTGGCTGAGATTTCTTACAAGAAATTCCGCCAGCTGATTCAGGTCAACCCGGACATCCTGATGCGCCTGTCAGCGCAGATGGCAAGCCGCCTGCAAGTGACCTCAGAGAAAGTGGGTAACCTCGCCTTCCTGGACGTTACCGGCCGCATCGCGCAAACGCTGCTGAACCTGGCGAAACAGCCCGATGCCATGACTCACCCAGACGGCATGCAGATCAAAATCACCCGCCAGGAAATTGGCCAGATCGTCGGTTGCTCACGTGAAACCGTCGGCCGCATTCTGAAAATGCTGGAAGATCAAAACCTGATCTCCGCCCACGGCAAAACCATTGTCGTTTACGGCACGCGTTAATCACTGAAAAAACGGCGCGATGATTCGCGCCGTTTTTTTATGCCCCGACCGACCATGTGGCGTCGACTGATTTACCACCCGGAAGTCAATTACGCACTGCGGCAAACGCTGGTGCTGTGTCTGCCGGTGCTCCTTGGCCTGCTGATTGGCCACCTGCAACTCGGCCTGCTGTTTTCCCTGGTTCCCGCCTGCTGTAACATCGCCGGGCTGGACACGCCCCACAAACGTTTTTTCAAACGCCTGATCGTCGGCGGCTCACTGTTCGCACTCAGCAGCCTGTTGCTGCAGCAGGCGTTGCTATGGCAACTGCCGCTGCCGGCGTTAATGCTCGGCCTGGCCCTGCTGCTCGGCGTCAGCGGCGAAATCAGCCCGTTGCATGCCCGCCTGCTCCCCGCCGCGTTGATCGCCGCCATTTTTACGCTCAGCATGGCCGGCACGGTGCCGCTGTGGTACGCCCCCTTGCTGTATGGGGTGGGGACAGCCTGGTACGGCCTGTTCACCTGGTTCTGGTTCAAGCTGTGGAAAGAACAGCCGATGCGCGAATCGCTGAGCCAGCTTTATCTGGAACTGGCGGACTACTTCGAAGCCAAGTATTCCCTGTTGACCCAACATACCGATCCGCAAACTGCGTTACCGCCGCTGCTGGTGCGCCAGCAAAAAGTGATGGACCTGATCAGCCTGCTGTATCAGCAGCTTAACTTTTTGCCGCACGCCAATAATCTCGAGCAAAAACGCCTGCAACGGACCTTTCAGGTCGCGCTGGATTTGCAGGAGCACATTACCGTCAGCCTGCACCTGCCGGAAGAAGTGCAAAAGCTGGTGGAGCAGAGCCAGGCCGAGGCGATTATCCGCCGCAATGCGCAGGTGATTGCCGGCCGGCTGCGCACGGTGGCGCACGATATTCTCTACCATCAATACTCCCAGCGCTTCAGTATGACCCACGAGCTGGCCGCCCTGGAGAAAGTGGCCGCACAACACCCCGACAACCCGGTGGGTCAGTTCTGCTACTACCACTTCAGCCGTATCGCTCGCCTGCTGCGCACCCAGCATCCGTTATACCGCCGCGATCTGATGGCCAATCAAAGCCGCCTGCCGTTCTGGCCGGCGCTGTTCAGCTACCTGTCGTTCAAATCCAACGCCCTGCGCAATGCGGCCCGTCTGGGGGTGATGCTGGCGGCGGGCAGCAGCCTGGGTATGGTGTTCAACCTGCCAAAACCTTACTGGATCCTGCTGACCATCATGCTGGTGAGCCAGAACGGCTACAACGCCACCCGGGTGCGCATCCAGCACCGTGCGCTCGGCACATTGGCCGGGCTGGTGATCGCCGCCGGGTTGCTGCAGTTGCAGATGCCCGAGAGCGCTACCCTGAGCGTGATGTTGGTCATTACGCTGGCGGCCTATCTGGTTTCGCGTAAAAACTACGGATTGGCGGTGATCGGCTTTACGGTGACGGCGGTCTATACCCTGCAACTGCTGGCGCTGAACGGCACGCATTTCCTGATCCCTCGCCTGATCGACACCCTGATCGGCTGCGTGTTGGTGTTCGGCGGCACCATCTGGCTGTGGCCACAGTGGCAAAGCGGCCTGCTGCGCAAGAACGCTCATCAGGCGCTGGAGAAAGATCAACAGGCGCTTCGCCTGCTGCTGGAAGAGCAGGAACCCGATCCCAGCGCGCTGGCTTACGCGCGCATGCAGGTGAACCAGGCGCACAACGCGCTGTTCACTTCGCTTAACCAGGCGATGCAGGAGCCGGGGTTTGAATCCAGCTATCTGGCAGATATGCGCCTGTGGGTGACGCACAGTCAATTTATTGTCGAACACCTGAACGCCATGACCATTCTGGCGCGCGAGCACTATATGCTGACGCCAAAGCTGGCGCAGGAGTATCTGCAAACCTGCGAGATCGCGCTGCAAAGCTGCCAGCAGCGGCTGGAATACGACGGGCCGAGCGGCAGCAACAGCATCATGCAGCCACCGGATTTACGCCCGGAAATGCCGGTCACCGAGATGGAGCGCCACCTGCGCCGTATTCTGTCCCACCTGAGCGTCATGCACACCATTTCATCGCTGGCCTGGCGCCAGCGCCCGCATCACGGCATCTGGCTGAAACGCAAACTGCGCGATCAATAAGGGCGCCCTGCGGCGCCCCTTGTCATCCCGAGATGGGATTAAGCGTTAATCACGTCCTGCACCGCCAGCTCAAACAGCGCCATGCCATCGTCGATGTCTTTCAGTTCCACGACCAGAGAAGGGGCAAAGCGGATCACATTAGGACCGGCATTGAGGATCATCAGCCCACGCGCGGCGGCGGCGGTGAGGAAATCTCGCGCCTTGCCGTGATACGGTGGCGTGAGTTCGGCGCCAATCAGCAGCCCCATGCCGCGAATATCGCTGAAAATACCGTATTTTTCGCCAATCTTCTGCAATGCCTGCACGTACAGGAGATGACGTTGTTCGATGCCGCTCAGCACTTCCGGGGTATTGATCACGTCCAGCGCCGCTTCCGCCACCGCACAGGCCAGCGGGTTACCGCCGTAAGTGGTGCCATGGGTACCCACCTGCATCACCGAGGCAATCTCTTCGGTGGTCAGCATGGCGCTGACCGGGAAACCGCCGCCCAGCGCTTTGGCGGTGGTGAGAATATCCGGCGTCACGCCATAATGCATATAGGCGAACAGTTTGCCGCTACGCCCCATGCCGCTCTGCACTTCGTCGAACACCAGCAGCGCCTGGTGCTTATCGCACAGTTCGCGCACACCTTTGAGGAATTCGGCGTTCACCGGGGTTATCCCGCCTTCGCCCTGGATCGGCTCCATCACCACCGCACAGGTATGGTCGTCCATCACGGCTTTTACCGCCGCCAGATCGTTGAACGGCACGTGCACGATATCCGCCGGTTTTGGGCCAAAACCATCGGAATACTTGGCCTGCCCGCCCACCGAAACGGTGAACAGCGTACGGCCGTGAAAGGCGTTATAAAACGCGATGATTTTGGTTTTATACGGACTGTGGCGGCTAATGGCGTAGTGACGCGCCAGCTTGAAGGCCGCTTCATTGGCTTCAGCGCCTGAGTTGGCGAAAAACACCCGATCGGCAAAAGTGGCATCAATCAGTTTGCCGGCCAGCCGCAACGCCGGCTCATTGGTGAAGACGTTGCTGGTATGCCACAAGGTTTCGCCCTGTTGCTTCAGCGCCTCAACCAAGGCAGGGTGGCAATGCCCCAGCGCCGTGACCGCAATGCCGCCGGAGAAATCGATGTACTCCTTCCCCTGCTGATCCCACACGCGGCTGCCTTTGCCCTTTACCGGAACAAACTGGGCAGGTGCATAAACAGGCAAGATAACCTGATCAAAAGTGCTGCGGCTTACTGGGTATTTTTCGGTCATTATGGGGTCCACCCTAAAATTGATTCGGTATTTTCACTGCCATTAAGTGAAAATATAATCACAAAATATGCATAAAAAACCAATAAAGGGCAAACGTAAATCGTCTTCGTCGGCAAAAAAAAACTAACTGATTAACTTTTAAGGAAATTATCCAGCAGTTGGTGACCCTGCTCGCTCAGGATACTCTCAGGATGGAACTGCACCCCTTCCAGCGCCAGCTGACGGTGGCGGATGCCCATGATTTCATCGCGAACCCCGTCGCGCTCGCTCCAGGCCGTGACTTCGAAACAGGCAGGCAGCGTGGCGGCTTCCAGCACCAGCGAGTGGTAGCGGGTAACGGTCAACGGGTCGTTCAGCCCGCGAAATACGCCGCTGTCGAGATGGCGGATCGCTGAGGTTTTACCGTGCATTACCTCGCGGGCGCGCACCACATTTGCCCCAAACGCCTGCCCCAACGCCTGATGCCCCAGGCAAACGCCGAGGATCGGCAGCTTGCCGGCAAAATGACGGATCGCGGCCAGCGAGATACCGGCTTCGTTCGGGGTACAAGGACCGGGGGAGATCACCAGACGCTGCGGTGCCAGCCGTTCGATATCGGCCAGTTGCAGCTCGTCGTTGCGCTTCACCAGCACCTCGGCGCCTAATTCGCAGAAGTACTGGTAAAGGTTATAGGTAAAAGAGTCGTAGTTATCGATCAACAGCAGCATAGTGTTTCCAACGGACATCATCGTAGGGGGCAAGTATCTCGCCCCGATTTACACGGGCGCAGTATACAACGCCCCTGCAATACTGCCGCTACCGATAATTCCCGCTTACTTTTTACGGCCGCCCATGATCGAACCCAGCACGCCACGCAGGATCTGGCGGCCAAGATCGCGCGCCATGCTCTTGGCGGCGGTCTGGACGATACCGTCGCGCTTGCCGCCGCGCGGGCCGGTGGACCCGAACAGAATTTCGTTCAGGCCGCCCATCAGGCCACCGCCCGCCTGCTGCTGCGCCTGCGGTTGTTGCGCCGGCTGGCCCGGCTGCGGGCTGCCGACGGTGGCAAACCCTTCCGACGACAGCTTCTCATAAGCCGATTCGCGATCGACCATATCCTCGTAACGGCCATACAGCGGTGACTTGTTAATTGCGCTGTTTAACCCTTCAGCCCCCAGCATGCCCATTTTGGACTCCGGCGCGATCACCATCGCTCGCTCCACCACGTTTGGCCGCCCTTTCTCGTCGAGGAATGACACCAGCGCCTCGCCCACGCCCAGCTCGGTGATCGCCGTTTCCGCGTCGAAAGCCGGGTTGGCGCGCAGGGTCTGCGCTGCGGCTTTCACCGCTTTCTGATCGCGAGGAGTAAAGGCGCGCAAGGCATGTTGCACGCGGTTGCCCAACTGGCCAAGCACGCTGTCCGGGATATCCAACGGGTTTTGGGTGACAAAATAGATGCCGACGCCTTTGGAGCGGATCAGGCGTACCACCTGCTCGATTTTGGTCAGCAGCGCTGCCGGCGCGTCGTTGAACAGCAGGTGCGCTTCGTCGAAGAAGAACACCAGTTTCGGCTGTTCCGGGTCGCCCACTTCCGGCAGGTGTTCGAACAATTCGGCCAGCAGCCACAGCAGGAACACCGAATACAGTTTCGGCTGATTGATCAGCTTGTCCGCCGCCAGCAGGTTAATGATGCCGTGGCCGTTGGCGTCGGTTTTCATCAGGTCATTGATGTCCAGCATCGGCTCGCCGAAGAACTGATTGGCCCCCTGCTCCTCCAACGTCAGCAGGCCGCGCTGGATAGCGCCGACCGAGGCGGAAGAGATATTGCCGTACTGGGTCTGGAACTGTTTGGCGTTGTCGCCCACGTATTGCACCATGGCGCGCAGGTCTTTCATGTCCAGCAACAACAGCCCATTGTCGTCGGCGATTTTGAATACCAGTTGCAGCACGCCGCTTTGCACGTCGTTCAGATCCAGTAAGCGCCCTAACAGCAGCGGCCCCAGATCGGAAACGGTCGCACGGATCGGGTGGCCCTTCTCACCATAAATATCCCAGGGAATGAGGGTGCAGGCCTGCGGCTGCCAGTCGCTAACCCCAATCGCCGACAGGCGCGCTTGCAGTTTCTCTGAGGGCACGCCTTCGGTGCCTATCCCCGACAGATCGCCTTTCACGTCCGACAAAAACACCGGTACGCCGATACGCGAAAACTGCTCGGCCATTCTTTGCAGCGTCACGGTTTTACCGGTCCCGGTCGCGCCGGTAATCAGGCCATGGCGGTTCGCCAAAGCGGGCAGGATCGCCAGATCCTGTACCGGTTTCCCGTCTTTCATCGCTTTGGCGATAATCCGTGCTTCACTCATTTTCTTTTCCTTTGACGCTGACCCGGCGCGAAAAGCGCCTGTTGATGTCAATAAAGCTATAAGCGCGGCGTAACCCCGTCAAGGACAAACAAAAAGGGCGTCATCAAGACGCCCGTAAAGCCAATAATTTCAGAATCGCCCTAACCCCGCAGCCCCAGCTCCTCCTTCAGCGCTTTGAGGTAGCGGCGGCTGACCGGCACCGGTTCGCCGGCCGGCATGATCATCTCCGCCGCACCGCTGTCCTCGAAGCGAATTTCGCGTACCTGCTCCAGGTTGACCAGATACTGGCGGTGGCAGCGCACCAGCGGCGTACGGAGCTCCAGCGTCCGCAGCGTCAGTTCGGTGAAACACTCCATACCGTCATTGCGCACCACGAACACCCCGCTCAACCGCGAACGAACAGCCACCACTTCGTCAAAACGCAGCAGGTAGATGCGGCTATGGCCGGTGCAGGGAATGTATTTCAGATAGCCGGCGCTTTCATCCAGTGCGGCGACATTCTGCTGCCCACGGTGCTGCTGCAGGCGCTGCAGCGTTTTGCTCAACCGCTTCGGCTCCGCCGGTTTCAGCAGATAATCAAATGCATGTTCCTCAAAAGCCTGCACCGCATACTCGTCGTAGGCGGTCAGGAATACGATATGCGGCATGCGATTGGGATCGAGCATCCCCACCATCTCCAGCCCGGTGATACGCGGCATCTGAATATCCAGGAACACCACGTCCGGCTGCAAACGGTGGATCCCGCTGATGGCTTCAATCGCGTTGGCGCATTCGCCGACGATGCAGATGCCGTCTTCCGCCTCCAGTAAATGCCGCAGGTTATCGCGTGCGGAAGGTTCGTCATCGACAATCAGTACGTTTAACATCAGGCAGCCCTCGCCAGCGGCACGTTGAGCGTAATGCGGGTGAATGTTTGCGGCTCGCAGGCCACCTGAACGCCATAACCGTCGCCGTAGCGAACGCGTATGCGCTTATCCACCAGGTTCATCCCCAGCCCGCTGTTGTTCGGCTGCGGCTGGAACAAGCCGGCGTTATCGGTCACTTGCAGCAGCAGGCACTCCCCCTCGCGCCGCGCGCCGATATCAATCCGTCCCACGCCCAACAGTTGCGATGTGCCGTGCTTGATGGCGTTCTCGACGATCGGTTGCAGCGAAAAGGCCGGCAACCGCACCGCCAACAGTTCTGCCGGCAGCGAAACCGCGATCTCCAGCCGATCGGCAAAACGCGCCTGCTCAATTTGCAGATAGGCGTTCACGTGTTCAAGCTCGTCCGCCAGGCTGACCTCGTCATCCGAACGTTTCAGGTTTTTGCGGAAAAAGGTGGAAAGATACTGCACCAGCTCGCAGGCCCGGTCGCCATCACGGCGGATCACCGCCACCAGCGTATTCAGGGCGTTAAACAGGAAGTGCGGGTTAACCTGCGCATGCAGCAGTTTGATTTCGGACTGCGCCAGCAGCTGTTTATGCCGCTCATACTGCCCGGCCATAATCTGCGCGGACAACAGGCTGGCGATCCCCTCACCCAGCGTACGATTGATGGTACTGAACAACCGGCTCTTGGGCTCGTACAGCTTGATGGTGCCGATCACCCGCTGATTCTCGCCACGCAGCGGGATCACCAGGGTCGAACCCAGCTTGCAGTTGGGGTTGATCGAGCAGCAGTAGGAAAGCTCGTTACCGTCGGCGTACACCACTTCGTTGTTATCGATAGCGCGGTGCGAATGCCCCGATGAGATCGGCGTGCCCGGCAGATGGTGGTCATCGCCAATGCCGATAAACGCCAGCAGTTTCTCGCGATCGGTTATTGCCACCGCGCCAATGCCCAGCTCCTGATAGATCACCCGCGCCACTTTCATGCTGTTTTCCTGATCGAACCCCTGCCGCAGAATACCTTCGGTGCGTTCGGCAATCTTCAGCGCCTTGGCGGAAAACGCGCTGGTGTATTTCTCGAACATCGCCCGCCGGTCCAGCAGGATTTGCATGAACATCGCCGCCCCCAGGGTATTGGCGATCAACATCGGTAAGGCAATGTGCTCCACCAGCCGCAGCGCCTCGTCGAAAGGCCGCGCAATCGCCAGAATAATCGCCATCTGCAACACTTCGGTGACCAATGCCACGCCGGCGACAAACAACGGATTAAACAGCAGGTCGATACGCCTGCGGCGCATGGCGATGCTGTGTACCAGCCCGCCGACCAGCCCTTCCGCCACCGTGGATACCGCGCAGGCGATGTCGGTCATGCCGCCCAGCGTATAACGGTGCAGGCCACCGGTCAGCCCCACCAGAAAACCGACCGAAGGCCCGCCCAGCAGGCCCCCCAGCACGGCGCCGATGGCGCGGGTATTGGCTATCGAGCCTTCGACGTGCAGGCCGAAATAGGTGCCCATGATGCAGAACACCGAGAAGATGAGGTAGCACAACAGCTTATGCGGCAACCGGACGGTCACCTGCGTCAGAGGAATAAATAGCGGGGTTTTGCTCAGCAAATAAGCAATGACAAGATAAACGCACATCTGCTGCAACAACAGCAGAACCTGGGTAAATTCAAACATGGCAGCCGCTCATTCCGAGAGAAAACAAAGGCAAAACGCCGGGTTTCCGGTCTGATTATAAGCGGGCTATTAAAACATGCGGCGGGGAAGAAAACAGTGATGCAGGCAAAGCTTCGGAAGGAAGGAATGGCCGACCCCGGCGGGATCGGCGCAAAAAATTTATGGCAGCACTTTGGCTGACAAAATGACGATAGGCTTGCTCGGCACATTCTGGTACGGGCCCACATTGCCGGTCGGCGCCTGGGAAATTTTGTCCACCACGTCCATGCCCTTAACCACTTTGCCGAATACCGCGTAACCGAAGTCGCGCTGGCCGTGATCCAGGAAGGCGTTATCCGCCACGTTCAGGAAGAACTGGCTGGTGGCGCTGTCTTTATCGGCAGTACGCGCCATCGAGATGGTGCCGCGCAGATTGCGCAGGCCGTTATCGGCTTCGTTCTTGATTGGCGCGTTAGTGGTTTTTTGCTGCATATCCGCAGTAAAACCGCCGCCCTGAACCATAAAGCCCGGGATCACGCGGTGGAAAACGGTGTTGTTGTAATAGCCGCTGTTCACGTAGTCGACGAAGTTCTTGGTGGAAACCGGAGCCTTCTGACTGTCGAGCGCCAATTCGATATTCCCTGCCGAGGTGGTCAGCATGACATGAGTTTCACCGGCGGCGAGCGCAGCGGGTGTCATTGCTGTCAGGGAACACAGCGCAACGAAGGTCACTAAAGTACGTTTGAACATTAACGGGTCCTTTCTCTGAGAGACAAACAACGGAAAAGCGCTTTGATTCTAAAGAGCTGTACCTGCGAGTGCCAGCCATTTACCTATATTTACGCAATTGAGGGGGCATATCTTGGCCAGCCGCAGTTTTTACTGCCAAAAGTATGATCGCCGATACCCTTTTTGCCAACTGCATCACGCATTTTTTGCCCTTTTCACGCCTTCGTCGCTTTTTGCGACACAACTCCCGGTTTAGTTCTCGATTCCCGTTACTCTAGATGAATGAGAGCGCTCTCATTTTAGAGAGACCAAGTTAACGCATGTCTGCCGGCACCGCTGCCGCGCGATAACAGGAGAAATAACGTGAGTGAATTGATGACTGAAATCAGCCCCGATTTTGAAAGCACCATCATGGAACTGCTGGTGTTCTCCGGTGGCGCCCGCAGCAGTGCCCTGATGGCGTTGCAACAAGCGCGTGCCGGGGACTTTACCGCTTCAGCCAAACACATGGCCGAATCGAAACAGTCGGTGAAAAAGGCGCATCTTATCCAGACCCAGTTGATCGGCCTGGATGAAGGCTGCGGCAAACTGGCCATCAACCTGATTACCGTTCATGCTCAGGACCACCTGATGAACGCCATGGTGATCCAGGATCTGGCGGACGACATGATTGAACTTTACCGCCGTCAGGCACTGTTGGAGACTCGCGCATGAATTCGTTGAAAATCGCCGTTATCGGCGGCGGCAGCAGCTATACGCCAGAATTGGTCGATGGACTGATCCAACGTATCGAAGAACTGCCGGTGACCGAATTGGCGCTGGTAGACGTTGAACCGGGCCGCGAGAAGGTCGAGATCATCGCCGCGCTGACCCGCCGCATGCTGGCGCGCAATGGGCTGGAACAGGTGAAGGTCACCGTACATTTCGAGCTGGATGACGCCATTCGCGGTGCCCACTTCGTCCTGACCCAGTTCCGCGTCGGCCAGTTGCCGGCACGCGCCGCCGACGAACGTCTCGGCCTGAAATACGATTTGATCGGCCAGGAAACTACCGGCGTGGGCGGTTTCGCCAAAGCGCTGCGCACCATCCCGGTCATGCTGGATATTGCGCGCAGAGTGGAAAAGTTGGCACCGGACGCCTGGATCATCAACTTCACCAACCCGGCCGGCATCGTCACCGAAGCGGTCTCCCGCTACACCAACGCGAAGATTATCGGCCTGTGCAACGTGCCCATCAGCATGCATCACATGATCGCCACTATGTTAAAAAGCCCCTATGAAGACGTGCAGCTGCAGTTCGCTGGGCTGAACCACATGGTGTGGGTGCATCAGGTGCTGCAAAACGGCCATGACGTGACCGACAAGGTGATCGACATGCTGTGCGACGGCGCGGCGCTGACCATGAACAATATCAAGGAAGAACCGTGGCAGCCGGACTTCCTGCGCGCCGTAGGTGCCATCCCCTGCCCGTATCATCGTTATTTCTACCAGACCAAAGAGATGCTGGCCGAAGAAGTGACCGCGGCAGCCGAGCGCGGCACCCGTGCCGAACAGGTGATGAAGGTAGAGAAAGAGCTGTTTGAGCTGTATGCCGATCCTCAGCTCGACAGCAAGCCTGAACAGCTGAGTTTTCGCGGTGGATCATACTATTCGGAAGTGGCGCTGGAGCTAATTCGTGCGATCCATAATAATCTCGGTACGCAATTAGTCGTCAATACCGCAAACCGGGGCGCCATTCGCGGCTTAGCGGACGATGCCGTGATAGAAACCAACTGTATCGTCGATGCGCAAGGTGCGCATCCGCTGACCTTCGGCACGCTGCCGGACGCCATGCACGCCCTGACCCAGCAGGTGAAGGCCTATGAGCGCCTGACCATCGAAGCCGCAGTGCATGGCGATCGCCGCAGCGGGCTGCTGGCGCTGGTCACCAACCCGCTGGTGGCCAATGCCAACGTGGCGCAACCGCTGCTGGAAGACGTGCTGGCGGTGAATGCGCCTTATCTGCCGCAGTTTAAATAACCGTCTGACGGGACGCGGTTGCTGATACATTGCTATACCTATATCAGGGGTTCGGTACGCCGAACCCGGTTTAAGCCGTAATCAGGAGTCGGATGATGGTGACACTGGAAGATGTCGCAGCTTTGGCGGGCGTGTCCCGCGCCACCGTGTCACGTGTAGTGAATGGCGATACCAACGTTAAAGCGCCGACCCGCGAGAAGGTTGAACGGGCGGTAGCTCAACTCGGTTATACCCCCAACCCCGCCGCCCGTGCGCTGGCCTCCAGCCACAGCAATACGCTGGGCCTGGTCACCACCTCGTATCGCGGCGGTTTCTTCGGCGCACTGATGGACTTTGTGCAAACCGAAGCCGAATCCCAGGGTAAACAGCTGCTGGTGACCCAGGGCCGCAACAGTGCCGAAAACGAATGGCGGGCGATCCAGCGGCTGTTCAGCCTGCGCTGTGACGGGGTGATCCTGCATGTGCGTTGCCTAAGCGACGACCAACTGCGCCAGTTGGCGGCGGAGCAACGCTGCTTTGTGCTGCTCGATCGCCTGGTGCCCGGTCTGGAAGACCGCTGTGTCACCTTTGATCACCCGCTCGCCAGCCGCATGGCGACGCAGCAGTTGATCGATGCCGGCCATCGGCGCATTGCCTGCATCAGCGGTCCAAGCGAAAGGGCTTCCAGCCGGCTGCGGCTGCAGGGTTTCGAACAGGCGATGCAGGCCGCGCATATCAAACCGCTGGCCTGCGTGGAAGGCGTTTACGACCTGGAGAGCGGCTACCGCTGCACCGACCGGCTGCTGCAACTGCAAACCCTGCCCACCGCCATTTACTGTTGTAACGAAGAGATGGCCATCGGCGCGCTGTTGGCCCTCAACGAGCACCGGATGCGGGTGCCGCAAGATATCTCGCTGATCTGTTACGACAGCGGCGAACGCGCCCCCTTCGTACGACCGGCGCTGAGCAGCGTACATTTTCCGATTACCGAAATGGCGCAATACGCCACGCGGCTGCTGATTGATCCGACCACCCCGCACATCCGCTTCGCGCCGACGATCGTCAGCCGCGACTCGATTGTGACGGTGGGCAAATAGATCACAAAAAAATTTCACAACCTTTCATTGATTGCATCAAAAAATCGACAGCCATCACAAAAACTCCCGTTGTCTGTGCTAGGATCCGCTCCCTGGTGGCCTGATCGGGACTTTTCCGTTTTTACCAGGAAAAGCCAGCGGCCTTAATCCAGCGTTATACCCTATGAATTTCAAATTGCAGCTGGGTGCCCAGCTGCGGTTTGAAAGGCGACGGGAATAATCCTAACAGACATAATCAGGCCTTTATAATGAATGACAGCAACCGTCTACGGCTTACCTGGATCAGCTATTTTTCTTACGCGCTGACCGGCGCTTTAGTTATCGTCACAGGGATGGTGATGGGGAACATTGCGGAGTACTTTAATCTGCCGGTTTCCAGCATGAGCAACACCTTTACTTTCCTTAACGCCGGCATCTTGATTTCGATCTTCCTCAACGCCTGGTTGATGGAAATCATCCCGCTGAAGCGCCAACTGATGTTTGGCTTTATCCTGATGGTGCTGGCTGTCGCCGGGCTGATGGTGACCAAGAGCCTGACGATGTTCTCCCTGTGCATGTTTATCCTTGGCGTGGTCAGCGGTATCACCATGTCGATAGGCACCTTCCTGATCACCCATATGTACGCCGGCCGCCAGCGCGGTTCGCGCCTGCTGTTCACCGACTCCTTCTTCAGCATGGCCGGGATGATCTTCCCGATTGTCGCCGCGATGCTGCTGGCGCGTCAGATCGGCTGGTACTGGGTGTATGCCTGCATCGGCCTGCTGTACGTAGGTATCTTTGTGCTGACCCTGTTCTCCGAGTTCCCGGTGCTGGGCAACAAAGGCGCCAATGCCGGCCAGCCGGTAGCAAAAGAGAAATGGGGCATCGGCGTGCTGTTCCTGTCGATCGCCGCGCTGTGCTATATCCTCGGCCAGTTGGGCTTTATCCAATGGGTGCCGGAATACGCCACCAAATCCTTCGGTATGGATCTTGGCCAGGCCGGTAAGCTGGTGAGCGATTTCTGGACTTCGTACATGGTTGGCATGTGGGTGTTCAGCTTTATTCTGCGCTTCTTTGACTTGCAGCGTATCGTCACTGTTCTGGCCGCTCTGGCGACCGGTGCGATGTACCTGTTCGTCAGCACCGACAATCCGGAACACCTGGGTTACTACATCATGGCTTTGGGCTTCGTTTCCAGCGCGATCTACACCACGCTGATCACCCTTGGCTCGCTGCAAACCAAGGTGTCTTCACCGAAGCTGGTTAACTTCATCCTGACCTGCGGCACCATCGGCACCATGCTGACCTTCGTGGTCACCGGCCCGATCGTGGCCAAAGGCGGCGCACACGCTGCGCTGACCACCGCCAACGGCCTGTATCTGGCGGTGTTCGTGATGTGCTTGCTGCTGGGCTTCGTGACCAAGCACCGCAGCCACGGCCACGTCACGCATTGATCGGCCGACTGTGATGCAACAGGGGCGCCCCTGAGGCGTAATGCTTGTCAGTTAAGCCTGACAGGCGTTTTTTTATCCAATCTCTGTGCGTTCCGTGCAGGAGGAATTGCCGTAAATGGCCCGAATTTCTCTGCTACCACAATGAACGGCAATTGAAGGGGCCGAAGGCGCGGCCCCTTCACCCGCGCCCTCGCTTAACACTGTCTGTCCGCTGCGCGGATACCCTCGCTGCACCCGCGTTGCCGGGCGGGTCGGCTACGACAAACATCCCTGTTAGTCTCGCCTCAACCGGCCTTCCCTGGCCGGTTGCCCCTGACAACGCCGTCTTGCTCGGCAGCCGATGATGCGCGCCAAGGTCAACACCCGAATCTGCCCCCACCGGGCAACCTGTCCCTTCCGTTTGATATTACCTTATGAAAGACAGTGAAAATGATGAGATGAGCAGGGGGTGGGCGCCCTTGAAGACGCCGAACACAGGAGCGGCGCATAGGCGAAACCGCCAAGGACGGCGGTTTCAGGCGAGACAGGCAGGGACGCCTGTCGTAGCCGGCCGTGATGCGACGGGACGGAGGGAGGACAAATCTGTCAGGAACAGATTTGAACACTGCTTGCAGCGGCCCCGAAGGGGCGAGGCCCAAGGATGGGCCGAGTAATGTTGGCGCAGCCAACCGTCTGATAGGGCAAAGGCGCGGGCTGCAAGGGACCGCGCCCAGGGTCCCTTGCTCGGTCGAGGCGCGTGAGTCTCATGGCGCATCTCACCTTTATCGACCGAAAACTTCACCAACACCTGCAGAAAAACGCTAACTGACAAGCATTACGCCCCTGAGGCGCCCTTTTTTATGCAGCGGCGCTTAACGCCGGAAATCCACTTTCTCATCCTGCGCCAGATACAGCGTGGTTTCCGCCGGCCGGGTCTCGGCAATCACCGCCCCCTGACGAATCGAATAGCGTACAGGAGTCTGGCGGCGTACCGCATCGAAACCGCTTTCCGCCGGCAGGATCACCAGGTTGGCGCTGTTGCCCGCCGCCAAGCCGTAATCGGTCAGGTTCAGGGTGCGCGCGCTGTGGCTGGTGATCAGGTTCAGCCCGTCGTCAATTTGCCCATATCCCATCAGTTGGCAGACGTGCAACCCCATGTGCAGGACCTGCAGCATATTGGCGGTTCCCAGCGGATACCAGGGATCGAAGACATCGTCGTGGCCAAAGCAGACGTTAATCTCCGCTTCCAGCATTTCTTTCACCCGCGTGATGCCGCGCCGTTTCGGGTAGCTGTCGAAGCGCCCCTGCAGGTGAATATTGACCAGCGGGTTAGCGACAAAGTTGATGCCGGACATTTTCAACAGGCGGAACAACCGCGAAGTATAAGCGCCGTTATAGGAGTGCATCGCGGTGGTATGGCTGGCGGTGACCCTGGCGCCCATATCCAGCTTCAGCGCCAGTGCCGCCACGGTTTCGACAAAACGCGACTGCTCATCGTCAATCTCATCGCAGTGCACATCCACCAGCCGATCGTACTTTTGCGCCAGCGCAAAGGCTTTGTGCAGCGATTCTACGCCGTATTCGCGCGTAAACTCGAAGTGCGGAATGGCTCCCACCACGTCAGCCCCCAGCCGCAGCGCCTCTTCCAGCAATGCCTCGCCGTTGGGATAGGACATAATGCCCTCCTGCGGGAAAGCGACGATTTGCAGCGTCACCCAGGGCGCGACCTCCTGCTTCACCTCCAGCATGGCGCGCAACGCGGTCAGGGTCGGATCGGAGACGTCAACATGGGTACGCACGTACTGCACGCCGTTGGCGATCTGCCATTTCAGCGTTTGCCAGGCGCGTTGTTTGACATCCTCATGAGTCAACATCGCCTTGCGTTCGGCCCAACGTTCTATGCCTTCAAATAGCGTACCGGATTGGTTCCAGGCCGGCTGCCCGGCGGTCTGGGTGGTGTCCAAATGGATATGCGGCTCGACAAACGCCGGCAGCGCCAGACCGCCCTGCGCATCAAGCACGTCGCTGCGCCATTCCTGCCCTTCAGGTTGCGGCACCCAATGAGCAATGCGCCCCTGCTCAATGGCCAGTTGCCACAGCCCTTCATGCCCGCTCAAACGCAGGTTGTCGATAAACTTCAATGGACTCTTGGCCACCCTTCACCTCTGCTGTTACGGCTCGTTTTATTCATCATACTGGCAGCGGATCCGGCTGACAAAGCCGCAGAAGGTTTATTACTCCCTCAGCTACTCCTGCAGGGGTAAGGTTCGCGGTAACTGGCTCGTTTCAGCTAAAGGTGAATAAAAACCGCAACTTATCAAATATCGAGAAAAATCATCTATATACCACATTAGAGGTATATGAAGGTGTACTTGATTTGCATCAATAAATTGCCCGTGGGGAGG
This sequence comes from Serratia sp. C2(1), assembly GCF_036352655.1. Taxonomy (NCBI): domain Bacteria; kingdom Pseudomonadati; phylum Pseudomonadota; class Gammaproteobacteria; order Enterobacterales; family Yersiniaceae; genus Serratia; species Serratia sp. C2(1). The sequence goes on from NZ_JAZFBA010000006.1 coordinate 44,776, forward strand.
CATAAGGTAAGCTCAGGAAATCAGAATTTTGAGGCAATAATGAGCAGAGTCAAACTTGCTGTCATCGGGAACGGCATGGTCGGCCACCGGTTTATCGAAGATCTGCTGGAAAAAGCAGACAAAGACCAGTTTGAGATCACCGTATTTTGTGAAGAACCGCGCATCGCCTATGACCGCGTGCACCTGTCTTCTTATTTCGCCCACCATACCGCCGAAGAACTTTCTCTGGTGCGCGAAGGCTTTTACGAAAAACAGGGCGTAAAGGTGTTGGTCGGCGAACGCGCCATTACCATCAACCGCAGTGAGAAGGTCATTCACTCCAATACCGGCCGCACCCTTTACTACGACAAGCTGATCATGGCCACCGGTTCTTACCCGTGGATCCCGCCGATTAAAGGCTCGGAAAGCCAGGATTGCTTCGTCTACCGCACAATTGAAGATCTGAACGCCATCGAAGCCTGCGCACGCCGCAGCAAACGCGGCGCCGTAGTGGGCGGCGGCCTGCTGGGGCTTGAAGCCGCAGGCGCGCTGAAAAGCCTGGGTGTCGAAACCCATGTCATTGAATTCGCGCCAATGCTGATGGCCGAACAGCTCGATCCTATGGGCGGCGATCAGTTGCGCCGCAAGATCGAACGCATGGGCGTCAAAGTGCACACCGGTAAAAATACGAAAGAGATCGTCAACGGCGGGGAACAGGCGCGCAAAACCATGCAGTTCGCCGACGGCACCGAGCTGGAAGTGGACTTTATCGTGTTTTCCACCGGCATCCGCGCTCAGGACAAGCTGGCTCACCAGTGTGGCCTGGCTACCGCCCGCCGTGGCGGCATCGTGATTAACGACAGTTGCCAAACCTCCGATCCGGACGTTTACGCCATCGGCGAGTGTGCCTCCTGGCATGAGCGCACCTTCGGCCTGGTGGCACCGGGCTATAAAATGGCACAGGTCACGGCCGATCATCTGCTGGGCCGTGAAAATGCCTTCCAGGGTGCCGACATGAGCGCCAAGCTGAAGCTGCTGGGCGTAGACGTTGGCGGCATCGGCGATGCCCACGGCCGCACTGAAGGCGCACGCAGCTACGTTTATCTGGATGAAAGCAAAGAAGTCTATAAGCGCATCATCGTCAGCGCCGACAACAAAACCCTGCTCGGCGCGGTGCTGGTCGGCGACACCAGCGACTACGGCAACCTGTTGCAACTGACGCTGAACGCCATTGCACTGCCGGAAAACCCGGACGGCCTGATCCTGCCGGCGCACGCGGGCAGCAAACCGGCCATCGGCGTAGATTCATTGCCGGAAACCGCGCAAATCTGCTCCTGCTTCGACGTCACCAAAGGCGACATCATCAAGGCGGTCGGCATGGGTTGCCACACCGTCGCGGCGATAAAATCAGAAACCAAGGCCGGTACCGGCTGCGGCGGCTGTATTCCGCTGATCACCCAGGTGCTGAACGCCGAGCTGAGCAAACAGGGCATCGAGGTTAACCATCACCTGTGCGACCACTTCGCCTATTCACGCCAGGAGTTGTACCACCTGATCCGCGTTGAAAATATCAAGTCCTTCGACGCACTGCTGGCCAAATACGGCAAAGGTTACGGCTGCGAAGTCTGTAAACCGACCGTCGGCTCGCTGCTGGCCTCCTGCTGGAATGAGTTCGTACTCAAACCGCAGCACACGCCGCTGCAGGACACCAACGACAACTTCCTCGGCAATATCCAGAAAGACGGCACCTACTCGGTGATCCCGCGTTCCGCCGGCGGTGAAATTACGCCGGACGGGCTGATGGCGGTCGGCCAGATTGCCAAAGAATACAACCTGTATACCAAGATGACCGGTTCTCAGCGCATCGGCATGTTCGGTGCGCAGAAAGACGACCTACCGGCCATCTGGAGCAAGTTGATTGCCGCCGGTTTTGAAACCGGCCACGCCTACGCCAAGGCGTTACGCATGTCGAAAACCTGCGTCGGCAGCACCTGGTGCCGCTTTGGCGTGGGTGACAGCGTCGGGTTTGGCGTCAAACTGGAACACCGCTACAAAGGCATCCGCACGCCACACAAAATGAAGTTCGGCGTTTCCGGCTGTACCCGCGAATGCGCTGAAGCGCAGGGCAAGGACGTCGGCATCATCGCCACCGAGAACGGCTGGAACCTGTACGTGTGCGGTAACGGCGGCATGAAACCCCGCCACGCCGACCTGCTGGCGGCGGATCTCGACAGCGCTACGCTGGAGCGTTATCTCGACCGTTTCATGATGTTCTATATCCGCACCGCCGATAAGCTGCAACGCACCTCGGTGTGGCTGGAAAGCCTGGAAGGCGGCATCGATTATCTGCGCAAGGTGATCATTGACGACAAACTGGGCATCAACGATCAGTTGGAAGCCGAAATCGCCCGCCTGCGTGAGGCGGTGATCTGCGAGTGGAAAGAAGCCGTCGAAGATCCGCAGGCCCAGGTGCGTTTCGCACACTTTATCAACAGCAGCCTGCGCGATCCGAACGTACAGGTCGTGGCCGAGCGCGAACAGCATCGGCCGGCGCGTCCGGATGAACGCATTCCCGTCACCCTGCTGGACGCTGAGGAGAACAACGTATGAGCCAGTGGATCACGCTTTGCCCCGTCACTGATATCTTGCCCGGCACCGGCGTGTGCGCCCTGATCGGCGAGCAGCAGGTGGCGATATTCCGTCCCCATGCCGATGAACAGGTGTTTGCCATCAGCAATATCGATCCCTTCGCCCAGGCCAGCGTGCTGTCACGTGGCCTGATCGCCGAACATCAGGGTGAACTTTGGGTCGCCAGCCCGCTGAAAAAACAGCATTTCCGCCTGCATGACGGCTACTGCCTGGAAGACGGCAGCCGCTCCGTCGCGCATTTCACCAGCCGGGTAGTCGACGGCATGGTGCAGGTCGCGGCCTGACATTTTACTTTAACCTCAGGGGAAGCAGCATGTTCACCGATCCCATCAACAAATGCGCCGCCAACGCGGCGCGCATCGTCAGGCTGTCGAAAGACAGCCCGCTGGGCTTCTGGATCAGCTCGGCGATGGCCGGGGCTTACGTCGGCCTCGGCATCATTTTGATCTTCACCCTTGGCAATCTGGTCGATCCTTCCCTTCGGCCATTAGTGATGGGCGCCACCTTCGGCATCGCGCTGACGCTGGTGATCATCGCCGGTTCCGAGCTGTTTACCGGCCATACCATGTTCCTGACGCTGGGCGTCAAAGCCGGTACCATTCGCCACAGCCAGATGTGGGCAGTCCTGCCGCAAACCTGGTTGGGCAACTTGCTGGGGTCGGTGCTGGTGGCGCTGATGTATTACTACGGCGGCGGCAGCCTGCTGCCGGTGGACACCAGCCTGATACATACTGCCGCGCTGGCGAAAACCACCGCCCCCGCCGAGGTGCTGTTCTTCAAAGGCGTATTGTGCAACTGGCTGGTTTGCCTGGCGATTTGGATGGCGATTCGCGTCGAGGGCGCCGCCAAGTTCATCGCCATCTGGTGGTGCCTGCTGGCCTTTATCGCCTCCGGCTACGAACACTCCGTCGCCAACATGACGCTGTTCGCCTTGTCCTGGTTCGGCCATCACAGCGAAGCCTACACGCTGAGCGGGATCGGCCATAACCTGTTGTGGGTGACGCTGGGCAATATCCTGTCCGGTTCGGTCCTGATGGGCCTGGGTTACTGGTACGCCACCCCGCGCGCCGAACGCCCTCAGGCCGAGAAAACCGCAGCGCGCCAGGCTGCATAATATTCCGGGGGCGCACTGCCCCCCGTTGCCGATTGCTCCGAGGATTGCCAATGGATTACCTGCCGATTTTCTGCCAACTGCAACACAAAGCCTGCCTGCTGGTCGGCGGCGGCGAGGTTGCCGAACGCAAGGCGCGTCTGCTGCTGGACGCCGGCGCGTTACTGACCGTCAACGCCTGCGCGTTCAGCCCCCAGTTCCACGAGTGGGCGGCCCTTGGCCGGGTGACGCTGGTGGAAGGGGAATTCAGCGCGGTATTGCTGGCGGAAAAATGGCTGGTCATCGCCGCAACCGATCGGCTCGAGGTCAACGCGCTGGTCTATCAGTGCGCCAACCAGCAACGGGTATTCTGCAATGTCGTTGACGACCCCAAACGCGCCAGTTTTATCATGCCGTCGATTATCGATCGCTCGCCGATCATGGTCGCGGTGTCCTCCGGCGGCAAAGCGCCGGTGCTGGCGCGGCTGCTGCGCGAAAAGCTGGAAGCCGTGCTGCCGCAGCATCTTGGCAAGCTGGCGCAACTGGGCGGCTCATTGCGCCAACGGGTGAAACGGCACTTTACCGGTGCAGGTGCCCGCCGTCGTTTTTGGGAAAAGCTGTTCGCCCATGACCGGCTGGCGCAATCGCTGGCCAATGATGACCAGGCGCTGGCGGAACGGCAGATAGAACAGCTGTTCAACGGCCCTGCGGAGGAGTCCGGCGAAGTGGTACTGGTGGGCGCCGGGCCGGGGGACGCCGGTTTGCTGACACTCAAGGGTTTGCAACAGATCCAGCAGGCCGATGTAGTGGTGTACGATCGGCTGGTGTCCGATGAAGTCATGACGTTGGTACGGCGCGATGCCGAGCGTATCTTCGTCGGCAAGCGCGCCGGTCATCATTGCGTACCGCAGGAGCAAATCAACCTCATCCTGCTGGAGCAAGCGCAACAGGGTAAACGCGTAGTCCGGCTGAAAGGCGGCGACCCGTTTATTTTCGGCCGTGGCGGCGAAGAGCTGGAAACCCTGGCCGATGCCAATATCCCGTTCTCGGTGGTACCGGGCATTACCGCCGCCTCCGGCTGTTCGGCCTACAGCGGCATTCCCCTCACCCATCGCGACCATGCGCAGAGCGTGCGACTGGTAACCGGCCACGCCAAGAGCGACGGCGGGCTGGACTGGGCAACGCTGGCCGCCGGGCAACAAACGCTGGTGTTTTACATGGGCCTGACGCAGGCGGCGGACATCCAGCGCCAGCTGATTGCTCATGGCATGCCCGCGACCACGCCGGTGGCGCTGGTAGAAAACGGCACTTCATGCCGTCAGCGGGTGATCGAAGGCGAGCTGAACCAACTGGGGACGCTGGCCCAACAGGCCGTTAGCCCGAGCCTGATTATCGTTGGCAGCGTGGTGGGCCTGCGCAGTAAGCTGAACTGGTTCTCCAGCCAGGAAACACCGCAAAAACTGGCTCAACTGGCCTGATACCGACGTAAAAAAAGCGGCTCATGGCCGCTTTTCTGTCTGCGCAAAGCATTACGGCTGCGACACGAAGCCTACCGCCTGGTAAACCTTCGCCAACGTTTCCTGAGCGCGCATACGCGCCTTGGCCGCACCGTCACGCATGACCTGCTGCAGCAGGGCCTCGTCATTGCGGAAGTTGTGATAACGCTCCTGCAACTCGCCCAGCATGCCGGACACCGCTTCGGCAACCGCGCCTTTCAGGTGGCCGTACATCTGGCCTTCAAATTCGGCTTCCAGCTGAGCGATGCTCTTGCCGGTCACGCCCGAGAGAATATCCAGCAGGTTGGATACGCCCGGCTTGTTCGCCACGTCGTAACGAATCACCGGCGGCTCTTCGGAGTCGGTCATCGCACGCTTGATTTTCTTGGCCACCGCTTTCGGATCTTCCAGCAGGCCGATCACGTTATTGCGGTTATCGTCCGACTTGGACATCTTCTTGGTCGGATCCTGCAAGGACATCACGCGCGCACCGGACTTGGGAATGAACGGCTCAGGCACCTTGAACACATCGCCGTACAGCGCGTTGAAACGCTGGCCGATGTCGCGGCTCAATTCCAGATGCTGTTTCTGGTCTTCGCCGACCGGCACCTGGTTGGTCTGATACAGCAGGATGTCCGCCGCCATCAACACCGGGTAGCTGAACAGGCCGGCATTGATGTTTTCCGCATAGCGTGCGGATTTGTCTTTGAACTGGGTCATGCGGCTCAGCTCGCCGAAATAGGTGTAGCAGTTCAGCACCCAGCTCAGTTGCGTGTGTTCCGGCACGTGCGACTGCACAAAGATAGTGCTCTTTTGCGGATCGATGCCGCAGGCCAGATACAGCGCCAGCGTATCCAGCGTAGCCTTGCGCAGTTTTTCCGCGTCCTGACGTACGGTGATGGCGTGCAGATCGACGATGCAGTAGATGCAGTCGTAATCGTCCTGCAGCTTAACCCACTGACGCAGCGCACCCATGTAGTTGCCAATGCTCAGTTCACCGGACGGCTGCGCGCCGCTAAATACGATGGGCTTACTCATGTTTAAATTTCCTGATTCTCTAAAGATGACAGCCCAAGAGCGGGCAACAAATCGGCAAAGCGCTCCAACACGCGGTCGGGGTGGCTCAGGGCTATCGCCTCACCGTAGTTATAACCGTAGGTCAGCGCAGCGCTTGGGCAACCTGCCCCCTGTGCCGCCTGAATATCGTTGCGCGAATCGCCCACGAACAGCAGCTCATTGGCGCGCAGACCAAGCTTGCCGAGCACCAGATACAGCGGCGCCGGGTGCGGTTTCTTTTCCACCACGTCGTCACCGCCGATGATCAGCGAGAAATAATCGATAATGCCCAGCGCAGCCAGTAACGGCGCAACAAACGGCGTCGGCTTGTTGGTCACCAGCGCCATCGGGTAACCTTGTGCGGCCAGGCGTGCCAGCGTTTCCTTTACCTGTGGAAACAGGCGGCTGCCGCTGTCGACGGTTTGCGCGTAAAAGTGATCGAAGCGTTCACGCAACTGATGATTGTGTTCCGGCGTGGCTTCCACTTCGGCCCAACGCAGCGCACGCTGCACTAGCACGTCGGCGCCATTGCCAATCCAGGTACCGACCCGAGCTTCGCCGGCCTGCGGCAAACCCATTTCAGCCAACGCCAGATCGATGGCTGCCGCCAGCCCCGGCGCGCTGTCTACCAGCGTGCCGTCGAGATCGAAGGCCAGAGCGCGCACCGCGCTGAAATCAGCCATGGGTCACTTTCGCCAGTTCGCTGCGCATTTCGTCGATCACTTTGCGGTAATCCGGCTTGCCGAAGATTGCTGAACCGGCGACAAACATGTCCGCGCCCGCTGCGGCAATCTCGGCGATATTGTCTACCTTCACGCCACCATCGACTTCCAGACGGATATCGCGACCGCTTTCGTCAATCAGCTTGCGTACCTGACGCAGCTTATCCAGAGTGCCGTGAATAAACGACTGGCCACCAAAGCCGGGGTTGACCGACATCAGCAGGATCACGTCGACTTTATCCATGACGTAATCCAGGTAGCTCAACGGCGTCGCCGGGTTGAATACCAGACCGGCCTTGCAACCGTGTTCTTTAATCAGCTGAATGGTGCGATCGACGTGTTCGGAGGCTTCCGGATGGAAAGAGATGTAGCTGGCGCCCGCTGCGGCGAAATCCGGGACAATGCGATCGACCGGTTTCACCATCAGGTGCACGTCAATCGGCGCGGTGATGCCATAATCGCGCAGCGCCTGGCAAACCATCGGCCCGATGGTCAGATTGGGTACATAGTGGTTATCCATTACGTCGAAGTGCACCACGTCGCCGCCAGCGGCCAGCACGTTAGCGGTATCTTCACCTAACCGGGCAAAATCTGCCGACAGAATGGACGGGGCAATCAAAAACTTTTTCATCCGCAATCTCCAAACGTAGGGTTCGAATTGTTACAGCCGGGGCGTATCCCGGTTTAACGATACAGCGCCAAAAGCTCGTTCACTTTACTGCGACCAAGAATATTGCGGCTGATCGTGCGACGCGCTTTCACCACATACAGCGCAGCATGCTGGTACCAATCACGCGTCAGTTCGGTGTCATGGTTGGAAATCAATACCGGCACCTGGCTTTCCACAGAAAGCTGACGCGCCATTAACGCCAGGCTCTGTTGATCGGCAATGCTGAAGCTGTTGGTGTGGTAAGCGGTAAAATTCGCCGTCGCCGATAATGGCGCATACGGCGGATCGCAATATATCACCGTCCCGCGCTCGGCTTTTGCCATGGTATCGCGGTAATGCTCACAGACAAACGTGGCGTTGCGGGATTTTTCAGCGAACCAGTACAGCTCTTCTTCCGGGAAATACGGTTTCTTGTAACGCCCAAAAGGAACGTTGAACTCACCACGCAGATTATACCGGCACAGACCGTTATAACAGTGGCGGTTCAGATAGAGAAACAGCAGCGCGCGACGATAGGCGTCGGCACTGGTATTAAACTCTTCGCGCAGCAGGTAAAACTGATCCGAGTTATTGAATTCATCGGTGAAAAGAAGGCGAGCATCGCGCACGAAATCATCCGTACGCAGCTTAACGATGTTATACAGGTTGATAAGATCGCTGTTGATGTCGGCGAGAATATAGGCGTCGTACTCCGTGTTCAGGAAGACTGAACCCGCACCCACGAAGGGCTCGATTAAGCAGTCGCCCGCCGGCAGATGACGACGGATCTCGTCAACCAGCGGGTATTTTCCACCAGCCCATTTTAAAAAAGCGCGGTTTTTCTTCATGCCGTCAGTTAGCTACTTATACAATTCAGAGCGGCGGATTGTACTCTGTTTCAGACAGCACATCAGCGCACAAATTTAAATGATTAATACCCTTCATCTTTCAAGCTGGAGCCATGTTGGCTGCGTGCAGTTCTTCGACCTGTCCGTGGGCCTCGCCCCTCTCGGGACCACCGCAGGGGGGAGAGCAAATCTGCTCACGGCAAACTTGCCCCCAACACCGTAGGGGCGAAAAACGTCGCCCCATTTACACGGCCGCAGCATGTCCATCCCTACCAGGCATGAAATTCATGCCCTGGCCGCAGCTTGAAATCTATTGGGTTACTTTTTCAGGTCCTGCTGCACCTGACGTACCGGCTTGGCCCATGGCTTTTTCGCCTGAACATCCGCCGGCAGCGACGCGATGGCACGCTTGGCTTCAGCCGCAGAGGCGTAGTTACCGCTTACCAGCACGTACCATGCCTTGCCGTCACGCTGGGTTGCATACACCTGATAATTCTGCAGCTTCTGCTGCTTGGCGTAGGCGTTCAGCGTATCGGAACGCGAAGCGCTGCTCAGTTGCAGGGTGTAATGGCTGGCCGGAGCAGACTGCAGCGAACTGCCGCTGCCGCTAACAACGCCCGTCTTGGCACTCGTCGTCCCCGTTTTACTGCTTGCCGCTCCCGGTTTGGCGGAAGGCGCCGGGGTATACACCGTGGTTGGCGCTTTATGCTGCGTAGCCGTCGGTTTGCCGGCGGTTTTTGCCGGTGTCTTATGTTGCTGTGGAGCAGTGCCCTGAACCGGGCGCGTTGATTCTTTCGCTGCGGTCGCTGCGGCGCCGTTCATCAGGGTGGCCGGCGCCGTAGGCAGCGTTGAAGCCGGGCCACTCATGCCCTGCGTCGCCGCATCAACCTGGCCCTGCTGGGCAGATAACGCATCCGACATATTGCCCGGCAGATCGACACGCTGCTGCGCCCCCTCTTGCACTGGCTGCGGTTGCGCTTCCGTCGGAGTACTGGAGATCGGCGGAACGCTGACGTTTTGCGGCTGTTGCGCGGAAGTGCTGCTCACGCCGTTGTTGTCATTGGTATCGGTCGTGCCGCCGGTAACACCGGCGTTACCGGCGGTCAGCGACGAAGAGCCGGACAGGTTGATGTCTTTGGCCGCGCCGTTTTGCGCGCCTTCCTGTGCCGCTTCATGCTTGGTTGGCGCCTTCAGCGCCGAGCCGATGCCGATAATCAGCAGCAGTAGCACCAGAATACCGATACCAATCATTAAGTGCTGACGTGAAACGGCAAAGCGTGGTCCCGGAGCCGGTTTACGCGAACGTGCAGGACGACGATCGCTGCTATCAGGTCTGAGATCGTCTTCCGGTTTAAACTCATCCATCTGAAACCCTCCAACTAGAGGCAAAAGCCCACCACCGTAGACCTACCGTGGCACGGGCAGATTAACCCGATGATGACAAAGCGACATCAGTCGTGCTTTGCACATTATTAATATAGATGTAAACGGCGGCTAAGCCACTGTTACTTCTTCCGATTTACTCAGGCATGCCGTTCGGGAAGGCAAGCTGCGATAGAAGCCAGCACCAAATCATGCCCGACTCCGCTACGAACTTCCGCCTGACCGATGGCCGTCGGCAGTACCAGCCGCAGTTCGCCGGCCAACACTTTCTTGTCGCGCATCATGTGCGGCAAATAAGATTCCGGCGCCATTTCCTGCGGCCCGCACACCGGTAAACCAGCGCGTAACAACAGTGTTTTAATGCGTTCGATATCGTCGGTGGAGAACTGACCGAGACGATGCGCGGTTTCCGCAGCCATCATCATGCCGGCTGCCACCGCTTCGCCGTGCAGCCATACACCATAGCCCATTTCCGCTTCGATCGCATGGCCGTAAGTATGGCCCAGATTCAGCAGCGCGCGCAGGCCGCTTTCGCGTTCATCAGCGGCAACCACCTCGGCCTTCAGCTCGCAGCAACGGCGGATACAATAGCCCAGGGCATTCATATCCAGCGCAACCAATGCATCGATATTGTTTTCCAGCCAGACGAAGAAATCGCGATCGAGAATAATCCCGTACTTGATCACTTCAGCCAGACCAGAGGAGAGCTCACGCGCCGGTAAAGTTTTCAGGCAATCCAGATCAACCACCACGGAAGCAGGCTGATAGAATGCACCGATCATGTTTTTGCCGAGCGGATGATTGACGGCGGTTTTACCGCCAACGGAAGAGTCCACCTGCGAAAGCAATGTGGTAGGAACCTGAATAAAGCGGACACCGCGCTGATAGCAAGCCGCGGCAAAACCGGTAAGATCGCCCACCACGCCGCCGCCGAGCGCGATCAATGTGGTATCGCGACCGTGGGGCTTTTGCAGCAGCGCCGAGAACACCTGCTCAAGCACGGCAAGGGATTTATACTGTTCGCCATCAGGTAGAATCACCTGATCCACCATTACGCCAGCCTGTTCTAGCACCTTTCGGACCCGGTCCAAATAGAGCGGCGCCAGGGTTTGGTTGGTGACCAGCATGACCTGTTCACCCGCCTTTAGCGGCATAAAAGAAGCCGGATCGTTAAACAATCCGGCGGCTATGGTAATCGGGTAGCTGCGCTCCCCAAGCGTTACGGTAATTCTCTCCATGTCGCGCTCAGTTCTCAATGTGTGGTTTATCCCCGCTGCTGCGGGGAACACAATCAGTCTTTCCGCATTTGCCGTGGCGAACACGGAAACCGCAATCAGTTGCTTTCCAGCATATTGATAATCTGGTTGGCAACCACTTTAGCGCTTTGATCGTCGGTGCGGATGGTGACATCTGCAATTTCTTCGTATAACGGATTGCGCTCTTTCGCCAGCGCTTCCAGCACTTCGCGCGGAGGAGAATCAACCTGCAGCAACGGACGTTTTTTGTCGCGTTGGGTACGGGCCAACTGCTTCTCGATGGTGGTTTCCAAATAAACCACGACACCACGCGCCGACAGACGGTTGCGCGTTTCACGCGATTTAACCGAACCACCGCCGGTAGCCAGCACAATCCCTTGCTTTTCCGTCAGTTCATTAATGACTTTTTCTTCACGATCGCGGAAACCTTCTTCACCTTCCACGTCGAATACCCAGCCCACGTCAGCTCCGGTACGTCGCTCAATTTCTTGATCGGAGTCGAAGAACTCCATATTGAGTTGCTGAGCTAACTGACGGCCAATAGTGCTTTTGCCGGCACCCATAGGCCCAACCAGAAAGATATTGCGTTTCTCTGCCATGTTTTTGGTATTACTAAGACTATTCGTTAATGTTAACCCGCCCCGCCAATCAAATCAGCGGCGGGACCTAAACTGAAACCTCATGAGCGATAGTGCGAGATCAGACGGAAAATTATCTCAACACTCTTGGTAGTTTGGCAACCGAATAAATCGCAATCCACGCCGCAGGAGGGAAACCATACGTTTTTAACGGCGTCTTGGCGTTAACAAAAAACCTCGGTGCTCAATTCGGTAACCCTTGTAAGCTAAATCGGCCGCAGCGTCAAACGCAGATGCCCCCAAGGTGAGAAAAAAGTGCATCTGCTCATCAACTTTAGGCGATTTTCACCGAACCGGACAGCCTGCTGCTCATGCCTTAATCAATGTTGGAGTAATGAATATCACCAGCTCGCGTCGTTTATGCTGTTTGGTGCTCTGTTTGAACAAGGAACCCAGCAATGGAACATCACCGAGGCCCGGTACCTTGTCCGCTCCCTGGGCGCTCTGACGCTGAAATACGCCACCCAATACAATGGTTTCACCGTCTTTCACCGTCACCTGGGTTTTAATCTCCTGCTTATCGATCGCCAGTGCCTCGCCGGCCGCCCGGGTGATGGAGCGCCCGGGCATGTTCTGGCTGATTTGCAACGTCAGAGTAATGCGGCCATTCGGCAAAATTTTCGGCGTCACCTCCATGCCCAGCACCGCCTCCTTAAACTCCATCGATGTCGCCCCGCTGCTGCCGCTACTCACCTCATAGGGAATTTCCGTGCCCTGTTTAATGCTGGCGGTTTGCTGATGCGCGGTCAGCAAGCGCGGGCTGGCGATGATTTCTACCCGGTTCTCCTGCTCCAGCGCCATTAGCTCCAGATCCAGCAGCCGTCCGCCGATGCGCGCCAGATGGAAGCCGGCGCTGATCGCACTGCGCTCCAGCGGCAGCCCGACGTTAAAACCGCCCATCCGCCATGGCTTTACTGCACCTTCATCCGGGGCCAAGCCCCAGCGCACGCCGAGTTCGCGCAAACTTTCACTGTTAATGGTGACAATATGCGCCGCCAGCTGAACCTGCGCCAACGGTGCATCCATTTCCGCGATGCGCTTGGTCAATAATGCCACTATGGGAGCAGTATCGCGGATCAGCAGCGCGTTGGTGCGTTTATCCGCCACCACGCTGCCGCGTTCGCTCAGCAAAATACTGCCCTGGGCATTCAGATTTTCGGCAATCTCAACCGCATCGGCATGGTTTAACGTCAGCGTCACGCTTTCCAACGGTTGCTTTTGTGCCAAAGCCAACTGTTGCCGCTGTTTCTCCTGTTCATCCGGCTCGGGGAACACCATCATGACGTTGCCTTCCAGCGTCATCGACAGTTTCCCCATACGCAAGATCACCGCCAGCGCTTGCTGCCAAGGCACATTATCCAACCGCAATGTCAGATTGCCGCCCACACCTGCGGCGGTAACCACATTAAGCTGTTGATAATCCGCCAACGCCTGCAATACCAAAGTTACCGGGGCGTCCTGAAACGCCAGCGATATCGGTTCCTTGTCCGGTGCTGCAATACCGGTGGCGGCAATACCCCATAACACCGCGCCCAGCCAAGTGCATCCTTTCATGTTTTTTCTTCCTTATGGTTTCCCAATGTCAGCACCACCGCGTTGTCAGCCTCCGGGCAAGCCGGATCTTCCGGGCCCGCTTTCAATACCAACCGCCCCTCAAGCACCTGTTCCACCTGCCAGCGCCCGCCCAGCAGGCTTTGCCTGGGCTCTAAACGCAACCACTGCCCTGTGGGCGTGACCACCCAGGCATGGCGCGACGCTGCCTGCCCGACGGTCCCCTTCAAAAGCCAATTTGCCGGCGATTCCCTCTGCGACGGGCAATCAGCCACGGCTGGCGGCATAAAGGGATTGCGCGGTTGCGCCATCAATGCGCACGGCAGCAACAGCCACCAAGCCCCGTAACCTTTATTCATCCTCATTTACCCGCGTAGCGTCTGCCGACGCGTCGTGTAAAACGAAGTGCGCCATCAGATCTTCAGCCCGTGCTTCAAGGGTTATTTGATCGATGCGTAATGAGGAAGGCAACGCCTCCAGTAGCCGCAAGACACCGTCGTAATGGATATTCAGGCTGAGGGTTTGACGCTGCGGTTTCTCCTGCTGCTGCCAGCGTTGCAATGCGGCGCCCGTCCGTTGCAGCACTTGCGTAAGATCATCATGAACGGCGGGTCTGGACGCGTTCTGCTGCAGTCGAAGATTAATCTCGTCCAACGTTGGCATCTGAGCCAATTGCTGTTTTAACGGCTCAATCTGCTCAATCAGACGCTGTTGCTCCGCCAGCGTCCGCTCCCGCTGTTGCCCTTTACCGTGCAACAACAGCATGCCAAACAGCAAAGCCAGGCAGCCCAACACCGACCACTGCGCGGCCAGCGCCTTCCAACCCGGCAAATCCAACCAGCGCTTTGTCCAGAGTGGCAACGGCTTATCCATTCAGCCCCCATTGCGCCATCAGCGTGAATGAAAACAGACCATCTTTGCGCTGCACCACCTCAGCCAGCCGACAGTGCTGCAATAGCGGCAAAGCCGCCAACTCCCGCTCAAACCGGATGACCGCCCCATAACGGCGGCTGAGACCCCGCAGCGTGATTTTTTGTGCGTCGCTTTCCAGTACGGTAAGCCACAGCGGCGCGGGAAGAATGGTTGAGAACTGTTGTAACAGCTGCAGGTAACGCCGGTTATGTGCCCGGTTCTTCTCCTGCCTGTCCGCCAGTTCGGTCAAGCGCGCCAAACGCGCCATCGCCTGCCGGGTTTGCTGGTAGCGCTCTGCCAACCCTGCCTGTTGACGGGACAGCGTCAACAGAACTTCATGCCGTTGCGTCTGTTGGTGACTCATCAGGCCAAAAACAGCGGCCATCGCTGCCAGCATCAACGCCAGTTGCAACACGAAAAGGCGTAACCAGAAAGCACAGCGGCGACGCTGGGCCAGCCTACGCCAGGGCAGAAGGTTAACCTGATACATCAGTTGTCCCCACTGCGCAGCGCCAACCCACCGGCCAACACAAATGCCCCCGGCAAACGGGGTAACGGGGGCCGCAGTTGGTTGAATGCGCTGAACGGCGACCATGGCAGACACCCCGGCGGAGGCAGCTCATCCACCACGCTGCTGTAATAAACCTGATGTTCACCGAGTGAGGGGCAAGCTGCATGCATCGCCGCCAGCGCCTGGCTTGCCTCGCTCTCCGGTAAAATGCCATAGGAAAAGGCCGTACGGCGTGGAGCTGCCCACAGCCACTCCCGCTCGAGGCGGTGCAACAAACCCGCTTCGGCCGGTACGCCTGCGGCAAACGCCATTATGTGCAAGGCACAGGGAGTGATATCGACCACCTGCGGCCGTAAATTGGCCTGGCGTAAACAATGCAGCCACTGCTGCAACTCTTGCTGGCGTGCGGCGGTGAGCAACAGAGCGGCAGAGTCAGGCGGAGAGGGACGGTAGTCCAGCGCCAATGTCTGGCTGTCCAGCGGGAACTGCTTCAGGCCCTGGCTGGTGATATAATCGCCGCGCGCCGGCTCTTTCAGCCGGGCATCCGGCATCGGCATCTGATGCTGCAAAACCCGCTGGGCAGGCAAAGCAATGCGTAAGCAAATATGTCTTGGCAACTGGACCCGCCATTGTCGCAACGCGCGAACCAGCACCTCCGGCTGCTCGAGACACCCTTCGCGCAGTACCGCTTGCGGCAGCCTTTGCTGCCACCAATGACGCAGTTGCCAACCGTTGCGCCGGCGCTGTGCCGCCAGGGCGCAGATGCGGTTACTTTGTATATCCAGCCCCACCTGCCATGCTTGAGAGAACATATTTCGCCCGACCTCCATATCGTCAGATGATAAAAGAACATATCCATGTTGCAGGCTTGCCTTTATACTACCGCGCGGTTGTTTATAAACTGCCCAAATGACATGAAAATGGGAAATCTCAGGTGAAGTTCGTAAAGTATTTACTAATCCTTGCAGTGTGTTGCATCGTGTTGGGGGCAGCCTCGATTTTTGGCTTGTACAAATATGTCGAGCCACAGCTGCCTGACGTTGCAACGCTGAAAGACGTACGGCTGCAGATACCGATGCAGGTTTACAGCGCCGATGGCGAACTGATCGCCCAATACGGTGAAAAACGTCGTATTCCGCTGAAACTTAACCAAATTCCGCCGGTCATGGTGCATGCGTTTATCGCCACCGAAGACAGCCGTTTCTATGAACATCACGGCGTCGATCCGGTCGGCATCTTCCGTGCCGCCTCTATTGCACTGGTCTCCGGCCATGCATCCCAGGGGGCGAGTACCATTACCCAACAGCTGGCGAGAAACTTCTTTTTAAGCCCGGAACGCACCCTGATGCGCAAGATCAAGGAAGCCTTCCTGGCGGTACGCATCGAACAGATGCTGACCAAAGACGAAATCCTCGAGCTGTATCTGAACAAAATCTACCTGGGTTACCGCGCCTACGGCGTGGGTGCTGCAGCGCAGGTGTATTTCGGCAAAGACGTCAGCCAGCTGACCTTGAGTGAAATGGCGACCATCGCCGGCTTGCCTAAAGCGCCGTCAACCTTCAACCCGCTTTACTCGCACGATCGCGCCGTGGCTCGCCGTAATGTGGTGCTGTCGCGCATGCTGGACGAGCATTACATCACTCAGGCCCAGTACGATCAGGCCCGTGGCGAAGATCTGGTGGCTAACTACCATGCGCCGGAGATTAACTTCTCTGCACCCTATCTCTCCGAGATGGTGCGTCAGGAGATGATCAAGCGTTACGGTGAAAATGCCTATACGGACGGTTACAAGGTCTATACCACCGTCACCAAAAAATTGCAGTTGGCGGCTCAGGAGTCGGTACGCAACAACGTGCTGGCGTATGACATGCGTCACGGCTACCGTGGCCCGTCCAACGTGCTGTGGAAAGTGGGTGAGGCGGCCTGGGATCAAAAACAGATCGTCGACTCACTGAAAAACTTGCCGAATTATGGCCCGCTGGCGCCTGCGGTGATCACCCGGGCGACTGCCGAAGAAGCAACGGCCATGCTGTCCGATGGCAGCAATATTGCCTTGCCAATGGCCGCCATGCGCTGGGCACGTCCGTACAAATCCGACACGCAACAGGGCCCAACGCCAAAACGCGTGACCGACGTGGTGCAGGCCGGCCAGCAGGTGTGGGTGCGCAAGGTGAATGAAAGCTGGTGGCTGTCACAGGTGCCGGACGTCAACTCGGCCCTGGTGTCGATCAACCCGAACGATGGCGCCGTTAAAGCGCTGGTCGGCGGGTTCGACTTCAACCAGAGCAAGTTCAACCGCGTTACCCAGGCGCTGCGTCAGGTCGGCTCCAACATCAAGCCGTTCCTGTACACAGCGGCGATGGATAAAGGCCTGACTCTGGCCACTATCCTGAACGATCTGCCGGTCACACGTTGGGATGCCGGTGCCGGTACTGACTGGCGGCCGAAGAACTCGCCGCCAACCTACGACGGCCCTATTCGCCTGCGTCAGGGGCTGGGACAATCGAAGAACGTCGTGATGGTGCGCGCCATGCGTGCAATGGGCGTCGACTACGCGGCGGAATATCTGCAGCGTTTCGGCTTCCCGGCGCAAAACATCGTGCACACCGAATCTCTGGCGCTGGGTTCGGCTTCGTTCACGCCGATGCAACTGGTGCGCGGCTATGCGGTATTGGCAAACGGCGGTTATCTGGTCGACCCGTATTTCATCACCAAAATCGAAGATGAAACCGGCAATACTGTGTTTGAAACCAAACCCAAAGTCGTTTGCGACAGCTGTAATCTGCCGGTGATTTATGGCGATACCCACCGTTCTGCCGTGCTTTCCGACGACAACGTCGAAAACGTCGCGACGTCGCAGGAAGGCGGTAACGGTAACGTGCCGATGCCGCAGTTGGAACAGGTCACGCCGGCTCAGGTACTGCAGGATGGCGATCTGCAATATGCGCCGCATGTGATCAGTACCCAGTTGGCGTTCCTGATGCACGATGCATTGAACAGCAACATCTTTGGTGAACCGGGTTGGATGGGCACCGCATGGCGCGCCGGGCGCGATTTGAAACGGCGTGATATCGGCGGCAAAACCGGTACCACCAACAGTTCAAAAGACGCCTGGTTCTCCGGCTATGGCCCGGATACCGTCACTTCAGTCTGGATTGGCTTCGACGATCATCGCCGCGACCTCGGCCGCGCAACGGCTTCCGGTGCCATCGAAGATCAGATCTCCGGCGGCGAAGGCGGTGCGAAGAGCGCGCAACCGGCATGGGATGATTTTATGAAGGTCGCACTGGAAGGCATTCCTGAGCAGAAAGTCACCCCACCGCCGGGCATTATCAGCGTCACCATCGACAAAAGCAGCGGCAAGCTTTCCGGCGGCGGCGGCGGTAGTCGCTCTGAATACTTTATCGAAGGTACTCAGCCGACAAGCTACCCGACGCGGGATACCGGCACTACGTTGACGGACCCCGGCGGCGAAAGCCACGAGCTGTTCTGATAGAAAAGGGCCAGAGAAATCTGGCCCTTTTTTTATCTACGGAAGTAGGAGAAGCTCTGTCTAACGCGAGCCGCGCAGAAAGGCCTCGGTGAGAAACAGCGCGCTGACATTGCGCGCCTCGCGGAAATCCGGCTCCGCCAGCAATGTCATCATGTCGGCTATCGGCCAACGCACCTGCGGCAAGGGTTCAGGCTCGTCGCCCTCCAGACTCTGCGGATAGAGATCGTGCGCCAGCACAATATTCATTTTGCTGGAAAAATAGGATGGCGCCATGGTCAGCTTGCTGAGAAAATCGAAACGTTTGGCGCCAAAACCCACCTCTTCCATCAGTTCGCGGTTAGCCGCTTCCAGCACGCCTTCACCTGGATCGATCAAGCCTTTGGGGAAACCCAGCTCGTAAGATTCGGTGCCCACCGCATATTCGCGGATCAGCAGCAAGTCGTCGCCAATCACCGGGACAATCATCACCGCCTCCCTGTCTGAGGGCCGCATCCGCTCATACACCCGCCGTACACCATTACTGAACTCCAGATCGACCGACTCAACGTTAAATAAACGCGAACGAGCGACCGTTTCCACTTTCAGAATTTTAGGTTTTTGCAGGTGTTTATCCATGATTGCCTCAAATGAGTTATCCGGCGGTGCGCCACAGCATCAGAGGTGATGACGCGGATAACCAGAATAATGATTGGCGTGGCGTATATGCGCTCAAACGCTGACCAAATTCGATCTTGATCACATTGTGCGTTAATGAGAACCTTTGTCGCAACGAGCACAAGCAGTAATTTACTTTTTTTTAACAAGCGTAGCCAGCACCCGCCGATTTTCTGTACCCATTCAGTAAAAAGAGAGCATTAAAATAGGATAATGCCGATATCGACCCCCATGGTCGGTTGCTATCATCGCGTAGAGAATGTACGGCAACTGAGCAGATATATTTCATAGGTAATGAGGCCGCGACGGGAAATCTGTTCCCTCCCTCATTGTTCTGAGTGCCTGTTAGCCTTTTACTCCGTATAATATTCAACGTTTCATCAGGTTGGTGAGGTTCACGGGTGCAAGAGGGGGATAGCATGAGCATAATAGCGTTGATTTTGGCCTTAGTGCTCGCCTGCCTGATTGCCGCCGGTCTGTATCTTTGGTTTAAAGCCCGCAATCAGCCGATGCTGACGCGTGCCCTGCCCTTTATCAAACCTACGCATCGCAAACTGTCCGGCGAAGAACGCGCGGCCGTTGAGCACTACCTCAATCTGCAAAACAAGCTAAGCAACAAATTGCTGCCTGGCAGCAGCGCGTCGCTGCCTACCGCCAAGCTGGCGCTGACCCCGCACAGCGACAACGTTTATCCCGTCACCCACGCCATTACCCGCTACGGTCTGGCCAGCGATGAACCCAATAAATGGCGCTACTATCTTGATGCCGAAGAAGTGCATCTGCCGCCGTTTTGGGAACAATACATCAGCGCCGATAACCACGTCGAAGTGATAAAAACCCAGACGCTGCCGCTGGTCATTTCACTCAATGGGCATTCGCTGAAAGATCATATCCACGATCGGCCGCAACCGCCGGTCGTAACGGCTACACCAACCAAAAACGCCTCTATCCGCAAGGAAGAGAGCGAGCACGTCGAGTTGGTGAACATCCGCAAGGAAACCCTTGAAGAACATGCGCTGAACCGCCCGAACGGCATCAAGGACGCCGGTATCATTTCTGCCGCCCTGCTGTTGCTGTTTTTCAGCCTGATAAGCCCGGTACTGGTCATCCCCTGGATGATTTTCGTCGCCGTGCTGACCATCGCCTGGGGCTGCTGGAACCTGTTCCGCCGGCCGACCGAGCGTGAGCTGAAGGAAGTGCACTGCCTGCGGGGCACGCCAAAACGCTGGGGGCTGTTTGGCGAATCCAATCAGGGGCAGATAAGCAACATCTCGCTCGGCATCATCGATCTGATTTACCCTCCGCACTGGCAGCCTTACATTACCCAGGATCTGGGGAAAACCACCGACGTGGATATCTATCTTAATCGTCAGGTGGTGCGTCAGGGGCGGTTCCTTTCGTTGCACGATGAGGTGAAAAACTTCCCGCTGCAGCAATGGGGCAAAAACGCGGTGCTGATGGCCAGTTCGTTGCTGGTGTTGGTGCTATTGCTGACCTATATCCCGCTGAGCCTACCGCTGAAGCTAAGCATGGCCTGGCTGCAAGGTGCGCAAAAAATCGAGGTGACCAATGTGCAGGCGCTGGAAGGCGCGACCTTGCGCATTGGGGACCAGTTGAGAGCCCGAGGTAACGGTATGTGTTATGTTCCGCCGCAGACCAGCGGTACCAACGCCTCCAACTTTATGCCTTTCGACTGCTCGGGGATTTACTGGAACACCGCCGCGCCGCTGCCACAGCCGGAGTCGGAAGTCATCGACAAAGCCTCGGCGCTGTTGGCGACGGTAAATACCCAGTTGCACCCTGAAGGCACCGAACAAAAGCTCAACCCGCAACTGGCCAGCGCAATTGAAAAATCCGGCATGATACTGCTGGATGATTTTTCCGATATCGTCCTGAAAACGCGGGATTTGTGCCAGGCGGAAAATGACTGCGTCCGGCTCAAGAACGCGCTGGTGAATCTGGGTAACGTCAAAAACTGGAATACCCTGGTGAAACGCGCCAAATCAGGATCGCTGCAAGGGATAAACGTATTGCTGCGCCCGGTGAGCGCCGAATCGCTGGAAAGCCTGACCAAAGTTGCCGCCTCCTCGTTCGTGTACAACGAAACCCGGCAGGCCGCAGCGGCGCTTAACAGCCCGCCTCCGGGCGGCTTCCTGATCAGCAGCGATGAAGGCAAACAGCTGGTGAATCACCCGCAGCCGGCAGTGCCGTTAAACGAATACAATGCGCTTGAGCAATGGAATGAACTGCAGCGCCTTGCCGGCATGTTGCTGCATACGCCGTTCGAAGCACAGGGCGTCATCACCAGTATCAGCATCGATGCCAACGGCACCCGCCACATCGCGCTGCATAGCGAACCGGACATGATCACCTTGTGGCGTTATCTGGGCACCAGCCTGCTGTTGCTGGCGGTCACGGTCATTTTGGGTTACAACGCCTGGCGGTTGGTGCAGCGCCATCGCCTCAACCGGCGCCGCATCGCCGATATCCAACGCTACTACGAAAGCTGCTTTAACCCGCAGTTCACCCCGATGTCATTGCGGCCGATGGCCTGAGTTACTCGCCGATTTCGGCCCTGTCATCCGCTTATGCTACGCTAACGCTATTATCCTTATCCTGCGGACCGCCGACGGTTCGCCTATGGAGTTTTCATGGTTCCCGAGTTTGACTGGCATGAGATCGACACCGTGCTGCTGGATATGGACGGCACCCTGCTCGATCTGGAGTTCGACAGCCACTTTTGGCTGCGCCTGGTGCCGCAGGCAGTGAGCGAGCAACGCGCGATCCCGTTCGAAGAAGCGCGCCAGATTATTCATCAGGAATATTTGGCGGTGCAGCACACCATGAACTGGTACTGCTTCGATTACTGGAGCGAGCGGCTCGATCTGGACATTTATCGCATGACCAGCGACGTGGGCAACCGCGCCCGTCTGCGCGAGGATACCGAACCCTTTTTACAGGCCTTGCGCGCGGCCGGCCATCAGACTATTTTGCTGACCAACGCCCATCCGCACAGCCTGGCGGTGAAAATTGAGCATACCGGTTTGGATCGGCACCTTGATTTATTGCTTTCCACCCACACATTTGGTTATCCGAAAGAAGATCAGCGTTTGTGGCAGGCCGTTCAGCAGCACACCGGTTTTGATCCGCAGCGCACGCTGTTTGTCGATGACGGCGAACCTATTTTGGACGCCGCCCGCAGTTTTGGCATTCGCTACTGTCTGGGCGTGCAGAACCCGGACTCCAGCATGGCGGAGAAAACCTTCCGGCACCATCCGTCGATGCGCGACTACCGCCTGTTGATACCGGCGCTGGAAAAGGGCGAACGATGAAAGAAAAAACAACGCGGGACGACGCGGTCCGGCTGGATAAATGGCTGTGGGCAGCTCGTTTCTACAAGACCCGCGCGCTGGCGCGGGACATGATCGACGGCGGCAAGGTGCACTACAACGGACAGCGCGGCAAGCCGAGCAAAATTGTCGAGATCAATGCCGAGATCAAACTGCGTCAGGGCAATGAAGAACGCACGGTGATCGTGCGGGCCCTCACCGGCCAGCGGCGCGGTGCCGACGAGGCGCAGCAAATGTATCAGGAAACCGAGGCCAGTATCCTCAACCGAGAGAAAATGGCGATCGCGCGCAAGATGAATGCGCTGACCATGCCGCACCCGGACCGCCGTCCGGACAAGAAAGAGCGGCGCGACCTGATTAAATTTAAATTTGGTGAGCAGGAATAATCCCTCACCGCAATGAGAGAAAACTATGTCTAACCATGACCAATTGCACCGTTACCTGTTTGAAAACTACGCGGTGCGCGGTGAGCTGGTTACCGTCAGCGAAACCTATCAGCAGGTTCTGAACAATCACGACTATCCGGCACCGGTACAAAAGCTGCTGGGTGAACTGCTGGTTGCCACCAGCCTGCTGACGGCAACCCTGAAGTTCGACGGCGACATCACCGTGCAATTGCAGGGCGACGGTCCGCTGAAGCTGGCGGTGATTAACGGCAACAACCGCCAGGAAATGCGGGGCGTGGCGCGCGTACAGAGCGACATTGCCGACGACAGCACGCTGCATCAGATGATTGGCAACGGCGTCATGGTGATCACCATCGCGCCTACCGAAGGCGAACGCTATCAGGGCGTGGTCGCTCTGGAAGGCGAAACCCTGGCCGAGTGCCTTGAAGCCTACTTCCGTCAGTCCGAACAGTTGCCAACCCGCTTGTTCATTCGCACCGGCGAGTCGGAAGGCAAAGCGGCTGCGGGCGGCATGCTGTTGCAAGTACTGCCGGCGCAAGACGGCAATGCCGATGATTTCGATCATCTGGTGCAATTGACCAACACGGTGAAAAGTGAAGAGCTGTTCGGCCTGCCGGCCAATGAGGTGCTGTATCGCCTGTACCATCAGGAAGAAGTCACCCTCTACGAACCGCAGGACGTGATCTTCCGTTGCACCTGCTCGCGCCAGCGTTGCGCCGATGCCCTGATCACACTGCCGGCCGAAGAAGTGGCGCAGATGCTGGAGCAAGACGGCAATATCGATATGCACTGTGACTACTGCGGCAACCACTATGTCTTTGACGCCGTGGATGTGGCGGCGCTGTACACCGGTAACACCGGCGAAAGCGAACAGTTGCACTAAGTAACACCCCACATCGGCGGGTGCACCCTGCACCTGCCGGTTTTCCCCGTTTGCACGCTTGCTTTTTTCCGTGGGCTATCTCTCAGATCGTAACGAAAAACCGCTTAAAACGTTAAATATTTGATACCTATCGCGGTTACGCGCTGCTGGATCCCTACAATTGGCGCCAGAAATTCTGTGACCAAGGAGTAGTGACATGCGTGTTAAAGGTATAACCCCTCAGGAGCTGGCCGCTTATGGCATTCATAACGTCGGCGAAATCGTTCACAACCCAAGTTATGAGCTGCTGTTCAAGGAAGAAACCGACCCGTCTCTGGAGGGTTTTGAACGAGGGGTAGTGACCAAGCTGGGTGCCGTATCCGTCGACACCGGTATTTTTACCGGCCGTTCCCCGAAAGATAAATACATCGTCCGTGACGACATCACCCGCGACACCGTCTGGTGGGCCGATCAGGGTAAAGGCAAAAACGACAACAAACCCCTCAGCCCGGAAATCTGGGCAGACCTGAAACAGCTGGTCACCACGCAACTCTCCGGCAAACGCCTGTTTATAGTAGACACGTTCTGCGGCGCCAACGCCGACTCCCGCCTGAAAGTGCGCTTTATCACTGAAGTAGCCTGGCAGGCACACTTCGTGAAAAACATGTTCATTCGCCCGTCTGACGAAGAGTTGCAGGATTTCGAGCCGGACTTCGTGGTGATGAACGGCGCCAAATGCACCAACCCGAACTGGCAGCAACAGGGCCTGAACTCGGAAAACTTCGTCGCTTTCAACCTGACTGAACGTATGCAGCTGATTGGCGGCACCTGGTACGGCGGCGAAATGAAAAAGGGTATGTTCTCGATAATGAACTACCTGCTGCCGCTGAAAGGCATCGCCTCCATGCACTGCTCGGCCAACGTGGGCGAGAAAGGCGACGTGGCCGTGTTCTTCGGCCTGTCCGGTACCGGCAAAACCACCCTGTCTACCGATCCAAAACGCCAGTTGATTGGCGATGACGAACACGGCTGGGATGACGACGGCGTATTTAACTTCGAAGGGGGTTGTTACGCCAAAACCATCAAGCTGTCTGAAGAAGCCGAACCGGAAATCTATCACGCCATCAAGCGCGATGCGTTGCTGGAAAACGTTGCCGTGCTGGCGGATGGCACCATCGACTTCAACGACGGTTCAAAAACCGAGAATACCCGCGTTTCCTACCCGATCTACCACATCCAAAACATCGTCAAGCCGGTTTCCAAAGCGGGTCATGCCACCAAGGTAATCTTCCTGACCGCGGACGCCTTCGGCGTGTTGCCACCGGTATCCCGCCTGACCGCGAACCAGACTCAGTACCACTTCCTGTCCGGTTTTACCGCCAAGCTGGCCGGTACCGAACGCGGCGTGACCGAGCCAACCCCGACCTTCTCCTCCTGCTTCGGCGCGGCCTTCCTGACGCTGCACCCAACGCAGTACGCTGAAGTGCTGGTAAAACGCATGCTGGCCGCCGGCGCGCAAGCCTACCTGGTGAACACCGGCTGGAACGGCACCGGCAAACGCATCTCCATCAAGGATACCCGCGGCATTATTGACGCGATCCTCAACGGTGAAATCGATAAGGCGGAAACCATCACTCTGCCAATCTTCGATCTGGCGATGCCAACCTCACTGCCGGGCGTCAACCCGGCTATCCTGGATCCACGCGCTACCTACGCCAACCCTGAGCAGTGGCAGGAAAAAGCGCAGGATCTGGCCGAGCGGTTTATCACCAACTTCGACAAATATACCGATACGCCTGCGGGCGCAGCGCTGGTCAGCGCCGGCCCAAAACTGTAACCTTCTCTTTTTGCAGCTTCAGCTAAGGCGTGGATTCCACGCCTTTTTTCATTTTTAACGATTGTTTTTTAGCCAGGTAAGCGAGATGATAATGCAGTGCAATCATTGACAGCAAAGGAGATTCCAATGGCTACCATAACCGTCAGAAATCTGGACGATGACATAAAGGAATTGCTGCGTATTTCGGCAGCGAAAAACGGCCACTCCATGGAGGAGGAAGCACGCATGATTTTGAAGCAGGCTCTGGTGAAAAAACCGCCGCGCTATGGCTTGGGCACATGGATGCACCAACATTTCGCCGAATTCGGCGGCGTTGAGCTGGAGATCCCACCGCGCGATAAAACACCGGCGCGCATTGTCACCTTTGACGATGATGATGACCAACCATGATCATTCTCGACACTAACGTGATTTCGGAGACACTGCGTCCCGGCCCACATTACAACGTGATCAAATGGCTGAATGAAAAAGACAACGACGAGCTTTATCTGAGTGCAATTGTCGTTGCCGAGCTGTTCAGCGGCGTTGCCTGTATGCCGGAAGGGAGACAGCAGCTTGAGTTAATACATAAACTGACCGAAGCAATGCAGATAAGATTTGACGAGCAAATTCTGCCATTTGATGCGCTTTGCGCCATGCAATATGCAGACTTGATGGGAAAAAACCAACGGCTGGGAAGAGCAATGAGCACGCCTGATACGCAAATAGCCGCCACCTGCCTGCATTACGGCGCTACCCTTGCCACGCGTAATACCAAGGACTTCATCCATTGCGGAATTGAATTGATTGATCCTTGGCAGGCCAGCGCTGGCCGTCGCCTACACGAAGAAGCGGCGGAATACTACGTGATGAGCAGAAAACCCTGACGGGGCCACCGCGAGGCGGCCCTCTGTCAGCCGGTATCACAGGTTCTCTTTCACCGCCTGATGCCCATTGGTCGGCTCTTTTTTCTCCATCGGCAACGGAATATAAGCCCTGATCAACAGCCCGCCGCGTTCGCTGGTGCCGATATCCAACGCGCCGTGATGGCCGTCGATAATACGCTGCACTATCGCCAGCCCAAGCCCGGTTCCGCTGGTGCTGCGCGCGCTGTCGCCGCGGACGAACGGCTGCAGCAGATGTTTCAGTTCTTCAGGCTTGATGCCCGGACCATCGTCCTCCACCTGGAACCAGCCGCGTTGCAGTTCACGCCCGCTGCTGACCTTGATCCAGCCGTTACCGTAACGCGCCGCATTCACCACCATGTTCACCGCCGCACGCTTAATCGATAGCGGATGCACATTCATCATCAGCTCACCCGGCGCCATGGCAGTTTCGATCACGCGCTCATAGCCGCTCTCGGCCGCCACGACTTCGCCCAGAATCGAGTTCAGATCGCTGAGCTCGGTTTGCATCTCCTGGCCGGTGCGCAAATAGTCAATAAACTGCTCGATGATGGCGTTGCACTCTTCGATGTCTTTATTGATCGACTCCGCCAGATAACCATCGTCGGTGCTCATCATCTCGGTCGCCAGACGGATGCGCGTCAAGGGTGTGCGAAGATCGTGGCTAACCCCGGCCATCAACAGCGTGCGATCGTCCGCCAGTTGCTTGACGCCCGATGCCATCTGATTGAAGGCCCGCGTCACCGAACGCACTTCCGAAGCGCCGTACTCGCGCAGCGGCGGCGGGATAATGCCTTTGCCCACCTGCAAAGCCGCGTGCTCCAGCTCCACCAGCGGGCGGTTCTGGATGCGGATAAACAGCCAGGCACCGCCGATGGCCAGCAGCATAATCGCCAGGGTATAGCGGAACAGCGGCGAGAAATCGCCCTGGTGAATTTCAGTCAGCGGAACCCGTACCCAGATATCAGGTTGCAGCCAGGTTTTCAGCCACACCACCGGGGAGTTCTTGTTCACTTCCACCCGCACGTCGGTCGGCCCGCCGAGCTGCTGCGCCATCTGTTGGCTGAGGAATTGATAGTGCTGCGCCCAGCGCAGCCCGCTCTCCTCCGCCGCCGAGTTGGTGTACAGGGAAATCCCCAACTCACGGTAAATTTCACGGCGAAACGCCGGCGGCACTTCCAGCAACGTGCCATCTTCCAACTGCAACCGATCGGTCATCAGCATACGCACTTCGTAGGCCAATACCTTGTTGAACTGCTGCAAACTGGGCAGGATGGCGAAGTTCAGCACCACCAGATAGGTCGTCACCAGGCTGACGAACAGCAAGGTGACGATCAACAGCAGGGTTCGGGCAAACGAGCTACGCGGTGAGAAGCGCAATCGTCTCATGCCTTGCTGCCGTCCGGGACGAAGACGTAGCCAAGACCCCAAACGGTCTGGATATAGCGTGGATGTGCCGGATCTTCTTCAACCATGCGGCGAAGACGGGAAATTTGCACGTCGATGGAGCGTTCCATCGCGCTGTATTCACGGCCGCGCGCCAGGTTCATCAGCTTGTCGCGCGAAAGCGGTTCACGCGGATGGCTCACCAACGCCTTAAGTACCGCAAACTCACCGCTGGTCAATGGCATAGGCTCATCTTCGCGGAACATTTCACGGGTGCCCAGATTCAGTTTGAATTTGCCGAAGGCAATCACCGCCTCTTCCTGCGAAGGCGCGCCTGGCAGTTCGTTGGCCTGACGGCGCAATACCGCACGGATGCGGGCCAGCAGTTCACGCGGGTTGAAAGGTTTTGGGATGTAATCATCGGCACCGATCTCCAGCCCAACGATACGGTCGACTTCTTCGCCTTTGGCGGTCACCATGATGATCGGCATCGGGTTGCTCTGGCTGCGCAGACGGCG
Source organism: Serratia sp. C2(1) (assembly GCF_036352655.1). Lineage (NCBI taxonomy): Bacteria > Pseudomonadati > Pseudomonadota > Gammaproteobacteria > Enterobacterales > Yersiniaceae > Serratia > Serratia sp. C2(1). The sequence goes on from NZ_JAZFBA010000006.1 coordinate 72,907, forward strand.
GCAGATGGACAGCCCATCTTCACCCGGCAACATCAGGTCCAGCACCATCAGGTGGAAAGATTCACGCGTCAGCAAGCGGTCCATTTGCTCAGCGTTGGCGACGCTGCGAACCTGAAAACCCTGTTCGGTTAAATAACGCTCTAAAAGCGCACGCAGGCGCATATCGTCATCGACGACCAGAATCTTATGATTCTCTTGCATTGTATTACTCCCAAAGGCTTTATTGCCTGACGTGAATATTGTTAAAAAACCCTGTCATTTCGGACAGCGTTTAATGGTATATATTCTAGACGAAATTGTTACAAAGCTTATTCTTTTGCCCATTTATCAACAATTTTCATCAAAATTCCGGCGACGGTTCGTCAAAACCCCGATATTTTTAGATTAAATTTGGGATAACCTCGTTATTCGACCCAGGGCGATCCCCCATGAATGTCGAGTTGCGGCCGGGCGGCCGGTTCGGCAGTGTAACTCAGGCGAGGCGATAAAAAACGTCAGCGATCGGCAATTTTGCGAGCCGATGCTTTATTGAGCGCTTATTGCCTTCGGTAACGCCAAGCCAAAGCACCGTCATGCAACCTTTGATATCCCCATAAAGGCAGAAAACAATGAGAACGCAGCTGATAACCCGCGAGGGTTACGACAAACTCAAACAGGAGCTGGACTTTCTCTGGCGTGAAGAACGACCGGAAGTCACCAAAAAAGTGACCTGGGCCGCCAGCCTCGGCGACAGAAGTGAAAATGCCGATTACCAGTACAACAAAAAACGGCTGCGGGAAATCGATCGCCGCGTCCGCTACCTGACCAAATGTCTCGAGCAGTTGAAGATTGTCGACTATTCGCCGCAACAGGAAGGCAAGGTGTTCTTCGGCGCCTGGGTGGAAGTGGAAAATGAGAATGGCGAGTGTAAGCGCTTCCGCATCGTGGGCTACGACGAAATTTTTGGCCGCCGGGACTACATCTCCATCGATTCGCCGATGGCCCGCGCCCTGCTTAAAAAAGAGGTGGGGGATGCCGCCACCGTCAACACCCCGGTGGGCGATGCGCTGTGGTATGTGAATGAGATCGAGTATGTGAAGTAAGATTCGGTTTTTTCCGAGCGGCCGCGCAGGTGGCCGCTGTCCCGCGGAGCTTGCGGCAACGGCCCCCCGCGTAACCTCGGCACATCGGGCAAAGACGGGCCGCGCCACTGGCATTTTTGCCGATCAATCCGTATAACTGTCCCCCTGTTTCCTAACCGTTTTCAACAGATACCCGACCTATGAATGACCCACTGAGCCGCATTATTGCAACAGAACTGCAGGCCCGGCCGGAGCAAGTTGACTCCGCCATCCGTCTGCTGGATGAAGGTAATACCGTGCCTTTTATCGCACGCTATCGTAAGGAAGTCACCGGGGGCCTGGACGACACCCAACTGCGCCAGCTGGAAACCCGCCTGGGTTATCTGCGTGAACTGGAAGACCGCCGTCAGACCATCCTCAAATCGATCGACGAACAGGGCAAACTGACCGAACAGCTGGCGGGGGCGATTAACGCCACGCAAAGCAAAACCGAACTCGAAGACCTCTACCTGCCGTACAAACCCAAACGTCGTACCCGTGGCCAAATCGCTATCGAAGCCGGTCTGGAGCCGCTGGCCGACACCCTGTGGCAGGATCCGCAGCAACAGCCGGAACAGCTGGCCGAAAGCTACGTTGATGCCGACAAGGGCGTGGCGGATGTCAAAGCCGCCCTCGACGGCGCGCGTTACATTCTGATGGAGCGCTTCGCCGAAGACGCCGCGCTGCTGGCCAAGGTGCGTAACTACCTGTGGAAGCATGCCCACCTGGTGTCCAAAGTGGTGGAAGGCAAAGAAGAAGACGGCGCCAAGTTCCGCGACTATTTTGATCACCATGAGCCTATTGCCCAGGTGCCTTCGCACCGTGCATTGGCAATGTTCCGTGGCCGCAACGAAGGCGTGCTGCAGTTGGCGCTGAACGCCGATCCGCAGTTTGAAGAAGCCCCGCGCGAAAGCCAGGCGGAGCAAATCATCATCAGCCACCTCGACCTGCGCCTGAATAACGCCCCGGCCGACGCCTGGCGCAAAGCGGTGGTCAACTGGACCTGGCGCATCAAGGTGCTGTTGCATCTGGAAACCGAATTAATGGGTACGGTGCGCGAACGCGCGGAAGACGAAGCCATCAACGTTTTCGCCCGTAACATGCAGGATCTGCTGATGGCCGCACCGGCCGGCATGCGCGCCACCATGGGCCTGGATCCCGGTCTGCGCACCGGGGTAAAAGTGGCGGTGGTGGATTCTACCGGCAAGCTGGTGGCCACCGATACCGTCTACCCGCACACCGGCCAGGCCGCGAAAGCCGCCGCTATCGTCGCCGCGCTGTGCATCAAACATAAAGTGGAACTGGTCGCTATCGGCAACGGCACCGCATCGCGCGAGACTGAGCGTTTTTACCTTGAATTACAGCAGCAGTTCAGCGAAGTCAAAGCGCAGAAGGTGATCGTCAGCGAAGCGGGCGCCTCGGTGTATTCCGCCTCCGAACTGGCGGCGCTTGAATTCCCGAACCTCGACGTTTCGCTGCGTGGCGCCGTCTCCATCGCCCGCCGTTTGCAGGATCCGTTGGCCGAGCTGGTAAAAATCGACCCGAAATCCATCGGCGTCGGTCAGTACCAGCACGACGTCAGCCAAAGCCAACTGGCGAAAAAGCTGGACTCGGTGGTGGAAGACTGCGTAAACGCCGTCGGTGTCGATCTGAATACCGCCTCAGTGCCGTTGCTGACCCGCGTGGCCGGCCTGACGCGCATGATGGCGCAGAACATCGTTACCTGGCGTGATGAGAACGGCCGTTTCAGCAACCGCGAACAACTGCTGAAAGTCAGCCGCCTGGGGCCAAAGGCCTTTGAACAGTGCGCCGGCTTCCTGCGCATCAACCACGGCGATAACCCGCTGGATGCCTCTACCGTGCACCCGGAAACCTATCCGGTGGTCGAACGTATTCTGGCCGCCACCCGGCAGGCGCTGCAAGATTTGATGGGCAACCCGGCGGCAGTGCGCAGCCTGAAGGCCAGCGACTTCACCGACGACAAATTCGGTGTGCCGACGGTCACCGACATCCTGAAAGAGCTGGAGAAACCGGGCCGCGATCCGCGTCCGGAATTCAAAACCGCCACCTTTGCCGAGGGCGTGGAAACCCTCAACGATCTGCAGCCGGGCATGATTTTGGAAGGGTCGGTCACCAACGTCACCAACTTCGGCGCCTTTGTGGATATCGGCGTACATCAGGACGGCCTGGTGCATATCTCCTCGCTGGCGGACAAGTTCGTCGAAGATCCGCACACCGTGGTGAAAGCCGGCGACATCGTCAAAGTGAAGGTGATGGAAGTGGACCTGCAGCGCAAACGCATCGCACTGAGCATGCGTCTGGACGAGCAACCGGGTGAAGGTTCGCCACGTCGCGGCGGCAACAGCACCCCGGCGAAGGGCAGCCCTTCCCGCGCACCGGCCAATAAGGCCAAACCACGCAGCAGTTCACCGGCAGGCAACAGCGCCATGGGTGACGCGCTGGCGGCGGCATTCGGTAAGAAATCGTAGGGCCAGTGCTGCCTGCCTGAAAGACCAAAGTTACACAGGGCGGAGCCGGCTCCGCCCTTTCTCAAAAAAAGCGTCGCTATTTTTTGACCCGCCTCAATAAACCCGCTTATTTTTCCCGAGCGATAAACACCCGGTTTTTCAGCCTGAAAATAACGCCGAATCCCTGTTCGTTAACACCGTTTTTAACAACCGGTTTTCATTTCGCCCTTTCACGGTGAAACACAAAGGGTTACCGCTCGTATTCCGCCGGCAAGATGTTATCGAATAAACGCCGGCTCGCTGCCCTACCCGCTAAACACCACTCAATCTGTCGCTAATTTTTGCAAATCGGAAAAAATCGCTGCAATTACGTAACTGATTTAACTCGCCATTCGCATTTGCTCCCCCCACAGGCCCGGTGATAAAAATAGGGGCATCAGGCAATCCGCTCGTTAAATGCCGATGCCATAACCTTTGGTTACCAATACCCCTACTTTTTGTATTGAATACGATAACTATTCTCACTATTATTGCGTTGCGCGTTCACTGCATTACCTGATGGATTGAAAACCTCGGCTGCCCGCGATCCTTATCGCAGCGCTTCGTCTGGAACGTTCTTTTATCGTCATCGGCCCAATAACAGGGGTTCTGAGAAGGTTATATGCATCTTCAACCTAAAAGCTCTTACAAGATTGCCGGTTTTTCCAATGACATCGGTCCGGCCTATCGCCAGAAACTGTTATCGCTCGGCATGCTGCCCGGCTCTTCGTTTGAAGTAGTGCGCGTCGCGCCGCTGGGCGATCCGATAGAAATAAAAACCCGCCGCGTCAGCCTGGTGCTGCGCAGGAAAGACCTGGCCCTGATCCTGCTCGACGGCCAATCCTGATTCTGCGCCGTCTCGCTCTGGCCGCGCCCCCGCCCGGCTCAATGTCCATTGACTGATACACGCGAAATGATGAAAAAACTCACTATTGGCTTAATAGGCAACCCCAATTCCGGTAAAACTACGCTGTTCAACCAGTTGACCGGGGCGCGCCAGCGGGTCGGCAACTGGGCAGGCGTGACGGTAGAGCGTAAAGAAGGCCAGTTCACCACGCCGCAATCCCAGGTCAACCTGGTCGATCTACCCGGCACCTATTCGCTGACCACCATCTCGGAACAAACCTCGCTCGACGAACAGATCGCCTGCCATTACATCCTGAGCGGCGATGCCGATCTGCTGATCAACGTCGTCGATGCCTCCAATCTTGAACGCAACCTGTACCTGACGCTGCAGCTGCTGGAACTGGGCATCCCCTGCATCGTTGCGCTGAACATGCTGGATATCGCCAGAAGCCAGCAAATCGAGATTGATATCGCTGCGCTGTCGGCGCGTCTCGGCTGTCCGGTGGTGCCTTTGGTCTCCACCAGGGCCGACGGCATCGGCATGTTGAAGCAGATCATCGACAACCACCGGTTTAACGAACTGAAAGCGCTGGTGAACTATCCGCCGGTGCTGCTGAAGGAAATGGCTACCCTGAGCGACGCCATGCCGGAGACTCTGCCAACGGAGCAACGCCGCTGGCTGGCGCTGCAAATGCTGGAAGGCGACATCTACAGCCATCAATTGGCCGGCAACGCCACCGCCCTGCTGCCTGCCGCCAGGCTGGCGCTGCAACAGCAGCAACAAGAAGATCCGGCGCTGGTGATTGCCGATGCGCGCTATCAGTCGATAGCCACCCTGTGTGATGCGGTCAGCAACTCGCAGCAGGCAATGCCGAATCGCCTGACCGAAGCGCTGGACAAGGTGATCCTCAACCGCTGGCTGGGGGTGCCCATCTTTTTGCTGGTGATGTACCTGATGTTCTTGCTGGCGATCAACCTCGGCGGCGCGCTGCAACCGATCTTTGATATCGGTTCAGCGGCAATCTTTATCCAGGGCATTCAATGGCTGGGCTATAGTCTGCACTTTCCTGAATGGCTGACGATTTTCCTGGCGCAGGGCGTCGGTGGCGGCATCAACACCGTGCTGCCGCTGGTGCCGCAAATCGGCATGATGTACCTGTTTCTGTCCTTTCTCGAAGACTCCGGTTACATGGCGCGTGCAGCCTTTGTCATGGACCGCCTGATGCAAGCGCTTGGGCTACCCGGTAAATCCTTCGTGCCGCTGATTGTCGGCTTCGGTTGCAATGTGCCGTCCATCATGGGCGCACGCACGCTGGATGCCCCGCGCGAACGCTTGATTACCATCATGATGGCACCGTTCATGTCCTGCGGTGCCCGGCTGGCGATTTTTGCGGTGTTTGCCGCCGCCTTCTTCGGCCAGGACGGCGCGGGCGTGGTGTTCTCGCTGTATATGCTCGGCATCGTGGTGGCGATCCTCACCGGGCTGGTACTGAAGTACACCATCATGCGCGGCGAAGCTTCGCCGTTCGTCATGGAACTGCCGGTTTATCATGTGCCGCACCTGAAAAGCCTGCTGCTGCAAACCTGGCAGCGGCTGAAAGGCTTTGTGCTGCGCGCCGGGAAAGTGATCGTGATCGCCAGCATCTTCATCGGCGGCCTGAACAGCTTTACGTTCAGCGGCAAGCCGGTAGACAACATCAATGATTCCGCGTTGGCGTCGGTGTCCAAGGTCCTGACGCCGCTGCTGCAGCCGATGGGCATTCACAGCGACAACTGGCAAGCCACCGTCGGGCTGGTGACCGGAGCCATGGCGAAGGAAGTGGTCGTCGGCACGCTGAACACCCTGTACACCGCCGAGCACATCAATAACAGCGAGTTCGATGCCGCCAACTTTAACCTGTTGGACGAACTGAGCGGCGCGGTGGAGACTACCTGGCAGGGACTGAAAGACACCTTCAGCCTGAGCGTACTGTCCAACCCCATCGAGGCCAGCAAGGGCGACGGGGAGATGGGCGTCAGCTCAATGGGCATGATGAGCAGCAAATTCGGCTCCGGCATCTCTGCCTACAGCTACCTGATCTTTGTGCTGTTGTACGTGCCCTGCGTGTCGGTGATGGGCGCTATCGCCCGTGAATCCAGCCGCGGCTGGATGACCTTTTCCATTCTCTGGGGCCTGAATCTCGCCTACTCGTTGGCTACGCTGTTTTATCAGGTTGCTACCTTCGGCCGGCATCCGGGGTACAGCCTGACGGCCATCGCCATCGTGGTGCTGGTCAATCTGCTGATCCTGTTAGGCCTGCGCCGGGCGCGCAGCCGGGTAACGGTACGTCTGGGCAAAGCTACGCCTGCCGCCTGTTGCCAGGGTGCTCAGGGTAACTGCCACTGATGGCCGGCCTGCTGCAGATCCGCGATGCGTTGGCGCTGCATGGCAGCGTTCAGGCGCAACAACTCAGCCGCCAGTTGACGACCCCACTGCCGCTGGTGCTGGCGATGCTGGAACGTTTAACGGCGATGGGAAAAGTGGAGCGGATTGAACAGGATAACAGCGCCTGCCTGAGCGGCAGTTGCAAAAGCTGCCCGGAGGGCAAGGGATGCGGTACGGTGGTGTATCGGTTAAAACGCTAAGAATCGGGGCGCAGTACAAAATGCGCCCCTTGTTAATCAAGAATGATTACTTGTCTTTATACACTTCGGCTGTCGCGCTGAACTTACCGTGTTCGCGGCCGGAGATAATCACATAATACTGACCACCTTTTTCATCGGCCTTCTTCGACAGTTCTTCTTTCGCATCCATCGGCGAAGTGGTTTCTGCGGTGGTGGTGACCGTACCGATCTTCTCGTATTTACCCGGATTTTTGTCCAGATCTTCTTTGGTCAGCAAGGTTGCCGCCAGGGAGCTGAAAGACACGGAACCGACGACCAACGCTGCAATAATCATTTTCAAAGATTTCATTACCATACCTCTCAAGGGAACATTTATTCGTTATGAAAGCCGTCCAAGGGTACATGCGCAATAACACCGGCTGCCGTGACATCTTCAGACCTCGTTGCTTTCCCTGACGAGAGTCCTTTTCCCAGAGACGAAACGTCAAAGTGAAAAAATCCGCGAGCGGTTTTTCAGTTTTCAGCCAACGCATCTACCCCACTAAGTATCGAACAGGTTTCTTTTTTATCCACCGAGCGGCCATTTCTTTAGCGCTTTATTGTGCGTTTTCACTCGAAATGCCACCTTCGGTCACAAAGGTGCGAATAATCTCGGCAAATTCATCAGGGTGAGAAATGAAGGGCGCATGCGCCGCTTTCGCCATGACGACCGACGATGAATGCGGCCAACTGACATCGAGCAACCCGGCGACCTTGCGCGGCACCACCCCGTCCAGATAACCGTATATACGCAGCAGCGGCAGAGTCAGTTCAACCATCGGCAGGCGTAAATCCGCGGTGCGCAGCATCTCCAGACCGCCGTTCAACACCTCGACGCTCGGCATCGGCTGATTCAACACCACGGATTTCAGCAGGCGCGCGTCTTGCCGTGCGCTTGCCGTACCCAGGGTTTGTAATGCCAGAAAACGTTCTACCGTGCGCTGGAAATCCTGGCTCAACTGTTGCTGAAAACCGCTCAGCACCTCTGGACGGATCCCCGGCCAATCGTCCTGTGCGGCAAAGCACGGCGAGGAAGCCACGGTAATCAGCCCGCGTACTCGCTGAGGCTGCGTCAGCGCAATCTGGCCGGCCACCAGCCCGCCGAGCGACCAGCCCAGCCACCAGGCCTGCGGCGGTGCGGCGGCCAGCACGATCTCCGCCATCTGCGCGAGCGACATGCCGCCAAACCCCTGACTGCGGCCATAGCCCGGCAGATCGACCAGATGCAGGCGAAAATGCGGCGTCAGCCGCTCAAGCGTGCAACCCCACACCTCCGCATTCAGTCCCCATCCGTGCAGCAGCACAAGATCGCGTTCGCCTTCACCTATTGTTTGCCAGTACAGCGCAGTCATCAGTTATCGTCCTTTCATTCTCATCCGTCAGGGAGGACGGCTATGCTATCAATCCACAGCCGCTGTTGGCTATGCCGGCAGCCATTATGCCTTAGCCGCCACGGCATCTGTAGTTACTGCCTGCGCCATCTGCCGGCCAAACCGTTGTGTTGCCCTTGCTGCGGTCTGCCCGCCGGCGACGCCGCGCACCCCTGCGGCCGCTGCCTGCAACGGCCACCACCCTGGCAGGCGCTGGTGTTCGTCGGCGACTACGTCGCGCCGCTTCGCCAACTGATCAAAAAATTCAAGTTCCAGCACGCACCGGAACTGGCGCCGCTGCTGGCGCGGCTGATATTGCTAAACTGGCTACGAGCGCATAGAGAGCAGTATCTGAACAGACCCGATGTGATTTTAGCGGTACCCTTGCAGGCTAAACGCTGCTGGCGACGTGGCTATAACCAGAGCGATCTGCTGGCACGGCAACTGGCGCACTGGCTGGGTTGCGATTACCGTCCCGCCACCCTGAGACGGGTACGAAAAACAGCCCCGCAGCAACGGTTGCCTGCCCGTATGCGCAGGCGCAACCTGCGTGGTGCCTTTCGCTGCAATGAACCACTGGCCGGACGACACGTTGCCCTGGTGGATGATGTAGTGACGACCGGCAGTACGGTGGCGGAAATCGCCAGGCTCTTGCTGCGGCAGGGTGCCGCATCGATACAAATCTGGTGCGTTTGCCGCACATTGTAGTGCCACGGCAATGGGCGTATTATAACCGACAATAGAAGTCAACTACTGAGCTAATGCTATGATTCGTATAACAGATACCGCACAGGAACACTTTGCCAAACTGCTGGCAAATCAAGAGGAAGGCACCCAAATCCGCGTATTCGTGATCAACCCGGGTACGCCTACGGCCGAATGCGGTGTCTCTTATTGCCCGCCGGATGCCGTGGAAGCGACAGACACCGAGCTGAAATTCGAAAAGCTGTCCGCCTATATCGACGAAATAAGCAAACCCTATCTGGAAGACGCCGAAATCGACTTCGTCACCGACCAGTTGGGTTCGCAGCTGACGCTGAAAGCGCCAAACGCCAAAATGCGCAAGGTGGACGACAACGCCCCGCTGATGGAACGCGTTGAATACGTGCTGCAATCACAGATCAACCCACAGCTGGCAGGCCACGGCGGCCGCGTAACCTTGATGGAAATCACCGAAGACAGCTTGGCGATCCTGCAGTTCGGCGGCGGCTGTAACGGCTGTTCGATGGTCGACGTAACGCTGAAAGAAGGGATCGAGAAAGAACTGCTGCAGAAGTTCCCTGAACTGAAAGGCGTGCGCGATTTGACCGAGCATCAGCGCGGCGAGCACTCCTACTACTGATACCCGCTCTCCAGGCGATAGCCTGAAAACGGAAAGAAAAATGCCGGATTGGCTTCGCCAAATCCGGCATTTTTATGACAATTACCCCACCGATACCTTTCGCCGACGCTTGTCCAAATCCTTCAGCAGCCGGTTAACCTGCTGATCGGCAAACATCTCCTCCAGCGTTTTGTTCAGTTTACGCCGCCAGTTTGGGTACTGATCGCTGGTGCCGGGAATATTGACCGGTTCGGCCATGTCCAGCCAGTCTTCCGGCTGCAGGCCCAGCAGCGCGCTGGCGCTGTCGGCGACATAGCGCTGTAAGCCACGGTTCAGCAACGGGCTCATGTTCAGCAACGCCGCCTTCTTGCCCACCTTCTGCGGCACGCAGCCATAATGATGCAATCCGTCCAGCAATCCCTGCTTGGCGCGCTCACGATCGGCAAACAATTCTTTCAGGATCTCCGCATCCGGATACAGCCCCAGCTGGTTGCCAAGTTGCAAATCGCCGCTCTGCCAATAACCGCGCAACGTCGGCAGGTCGTGCGTGGTAATGGTCGCCATCGCCTGAACCGGGTAGGCCTGCGGCGCGCGGAAGTGGTTCTCGCCGTCACGTTCGAAATACAGCACCTTATAAGAATAGACGCCGCTGTCGCGCAGCTTGGCGACAATCTCGACCGGCACGGTGCCCAGGTCTTCGCCGATTACCATACAGCGATGGCGCTGACTCTCCAGCGCCAACACCGCCAGCAAGTCATCCACCGGGTATTTCACGTAAGCACCATGATCGGCGGTTTCTCCGTAGGGGATCCACCACAGGCGCAGCAACGCCATTACGTGGTCAATGCGCAGCGCACCGCAACTGGTCATATTGGCGCGCAACAGGTCGATAAACGGCTGGTAGCCCCGCGCCGCCATCACGTGCGGATCCATCGGCGGCAGCCCCCAGTTTTGCCCCAGCGGGCCCAGAATGTCCGGCGGCGCGCCAACCGACGCTTTCAGGCAATAAAGCTCGCGATCGCACCAGGTTTCCGCACCGCCCTCCGCCACGCCCACCGCCAAATCGCGGTACAGGCCAATCGGCATTTGCTGTTGCTGGCTCTGGCGGAAACACTCGGCGAACTGGCTGGTGGCCAACCACTGCAACCACAGATAGAAAGTCACCGAATCCTGCTGCTGCCGGCAAAACTGCTGCACTGCGGCGCTGTCGCCCTGCTGATATTGCTCCGGCCAGGCCGGCCAACCCCACAGGCTGCCGTCAACGGCGGCAAGATGAGCATGCAATGCGTCAAACGCCGCCTGTTGATACAGGCTGTCGCCACCGTCGGCAACAAACTGCTCGAACGCCTGACGCTGCTCGTCACCGGCTTTACGCCCCTGGAACAACGGGAATGCCAGCTTCAGCGCCGCCAGCTTGAGCTGCGTCACCGTGCTGTAATCGACCTGCTCGCTGCTGCGCGCTTTGGTCAGCTGTTTTTGCGTTGCCGGCTTCAGCCACCATTTCTGCGCCGCGTCGCTACGCTGGAACTCTTCCACCGCATTCACATCGATATACACCACATTCAGCCAGCGACGCGACGACGGGCTGTACGGGCTGGCGCTTTCCGGGTTAGCCGGATACAGCGCGTGGATCGGGTTCAGCCCGACAAAAGCGCCGCCGCGTTCACCGACCTGCTCGACCATCTGCCGCAGATCGCCAAAATCGCCGATACCCCAGTTACGATCGGACCGCAGCGTGTAAAGCTGGACACAAGCGCCCCACAGCTTTTGCCCGGTCAGCAGCGCATCCGGCTCGAAGCAGCGTTTCGGCGCAACAATCAACCGGCACTGCCACTGCTGTTCGCCCTGGGTCAGCGTCAATTGGTGATAACCCGGCGGCAACTCGCCCGGCAGGGTAAAGGTTTTGCGCGCGCTGGCGCGCCCCTGTTGCCGGCCACCGTCTTCACGCAGCAGCGTCCAGAGATACTCGCCGCTGCCCGCAAGCGGCAACGCCACCGGCGCGCCCTGATAAAACACCTTGACCGCCGGCAGCGGCGTCACCGCAACCTCCAGCGGTGCGGCAGTCCGCCCCATGGCATCCAGCAGCTTGCGCTTGGTGTCCTGCGCGATCGCCTGCTGTTTCCCATGAGCGTTAATATAATCAGCGGCAATACCCGCCTGAGCGGCCGCCTGGTCGATGCGCTTGCGATCCATTCGCTCTCCTTAACGCTTGGCTTGCCAGATACGCTGTTGGTAGTCGCGGATCGAACGATCCGAACTGAACATACCGACCCGCGCGGTGTTAAGAATAGTGCGGCGCGTCCACTCGTCCCGGTCACGATACAGCTGGTCTACCTGCCGTTGAGCCTGGCAGTACGAAGCGAAGTCGGCCAGTACCAGATAAGGGTCACCGCCTTCCAGCAGGCTGTGCAGCATCATGTCGAAGGCATGCTTGTCGCCATCGCTGAATGCACCGCTCGCCAACTCGTCGAGGATCGCCTTCAGGTGTTTGTCCTTCTTGCGGTAGCTGAGCGGGTCGTAGCCTTTCGCCAGCAGCGCCTTCACCTGATCGACGGTATTGCCGAAGATAAAGATATTGTCCTCGCCCACCTGCTCGGCGATCTCCACATTGGCGCCGTCCAGCGTACCGACGGTCAGCGCGCCGTTCAGCGCCAGCTTCATATTGCCGGTGCCGGACGCCTCTTTGCCGGCGGTGGAGATCTGCTCGGAGATATCCGCCGCCGGGATCATCAGTTCAGCGACGGAAACGCGGTAGTCGGGAATAAACGCCACTTTCAACCGATCCTTCACCAGCGGATCGTTATTGATCATCGACGCCGCCTGGTTGATCGCATAAATGATGTTCTTCGCCAGATAGTAGCCCGGTGCCGCTTTGGCCCCGAACAGGAACACCCGAGGCACGATATCCAGATTCGGGTTGTCGCGCAGTTGGCGATACAGCGACAGAATGTGCAACAGGTTCAAATGTTGGCGTTTGTATTCGTGCAGGCGCTTGATCTGCACATCGAAAATGGCGTCAGGGTTCAATGTCAGCCCCATCACGCCGTGCACGTAGTTTGCCAATGCGACTTTGTTATCGCGCTTGATTTGCTGATAACGCTGGCGGAATGCCGCGTCATCGGCATATTTTTCCAGCCCTTTCAGCGCATCGAGATCGTTGGCCCACTCGACTTTCAGTGTCTCGTCAATCAGCCCCGACAACGCCGGGTTACACTGTTTCAACCAGCGACGCGGCGTGATGCCGTTGGTGACATTGTGGAATTTGTTCGGCCACAGTTGGTGGTATTCCGGGAACAGGTCCTTCACCACCAGATCGGAGTGCAGCTGAGCCACGCCGTTGACCGCAAAGCCGCTGACCACGCACAGATTAGCCATGCGCACCTGTTTGTCATGGTGCACCGCCAGCTTGGCCCATACTGCGTCGTCACCCGGCCAGTGTTTATCCACCAGCTTTTTGAAATTGGCGTTGATCTGCTTGATGATGGAGAAATGACGTGGCAGCAGGCTGCGCACCAGTTTCTCATCCCAGCACTCCAGCGCTTCCGGCATCAGGGTATGGTTGGTGTAGGCGAAAGTTTTACTGGTAATCGCCCAGGCGGCATCCCAGTCCAACTGATGTTCATCCAGCAGAATGCGCAGCATTTCCGGGATAGCGATGGTGGGGTGTGTGTCGTTGAGTTGGATCACTTCGTACTTCGGCAGGTCTTCAATCTTGCGGCCGGCCTGGTGGTGTTTGCGCAGGATATCCGCCACCGAACAGGCGCACTGGAAATATTGCTGCATCAGGCGCAGGCGCTTGCCCGCCTGATGGTTGTCGTTCGGGTACAGTACCTTGGTCAGCTTGGCGGCTTGTACGCCCTGCTTCTCCGCCTGCAGGAATTTGCCGTCGTTGAAATCTCCCAGATCGAACGGGTGCTGATGGGTCGCCTGCCACAGGCGCAGCGGTTGGGTGACGCCATTACGGAAGCCCAGCACCGGCAAGTCCCAGGCTTCGCCGCGCAGGGTAAATTCCGGGTGCCACAATTCGCGGCCATCGGCCAGTTTCTCCAGTTTCCCGCCGATACCGACATCCACCGACAGTGCGGCATTGTGCTGGAACCAGGGGTAGCTTTCGCGCTGCCAGTTATCCGGCGCCTCTTGCTGCTGGCCGCCGCTGAACGACTGGCGGAACAGCCCGTATTGGTAATTGAGCCCATAGCCGGTAGCCGGTTGCTCCACCGTCGCCATCGAATCCAGGAAACAGGCCGCCAAACGCCCCAGCCCGCCGTTGCCCAGCGCCGGATCGGTTTCCTGCTCCAGCAAATCCGCCAGCTTGATATCCTGCTCCGCCAGCGCCTGTTCGACGGTGTCGTACCAGCCCAGGTTAATCAGGTTGTTCGCCGTCAGACGGCCAATCAGAAACTCCATCGAAATGTAGTTCACGTGGCGCAGCGGTTTGGTGCTTTTACGCGGTGCCGGTTGCGCGGCCAGTTGCTCTGCCAGCGCTCGGCTTACCGCCTCCCACCATTGGTGTTGGGTCATCTGTTGTGCAGAACTGAGGCCAAACTGTTGCCACTGACGGGTCAGTGCCGCCAGAAAAGCATCCTTTTTAAGCATAGGCTGTGACATAAGGGAAACTCTCTATCCAGTAAGTGGGTCAAATTACCGTTATCGTGCCGGGGAGAAAGAGTGAAGGCATCATCCCGCCTGGGGATTAGCTGGGGAGGAGGATTGGGGCGTAGCTAAAATTGTGATCTCAGGCACTTTTTGACTCCCTTGCATAATGCAAAAAAGCCCGCCGACCCGTGCGGCGAGCACTGAGAATAAGCAGAAAATCCCCGCCATGAAATTAGCATAGTTAATGCGGCTGATGAAGTTTTGTACATGCATCGACATGTTTTCCTCCCACCGCGTTACCCAACCGCCCCACAACGCCGCAAATGCGCAATGATTTGCCTGCAAACGTAAAAAAGTGTGATCAATAGCAATTTAACTCCAAGCCAAAGATGAACCTTGTTGCAATACGTTTAACGTTGTCAGAAGTTAGGAGGGTGATTAATTACGAGCCATAAAATAATTAGTTTTACTCCGATCCCGGCAGGCGTCGCGATGAAATGAACTCCTTCGGGCAGGCCAACGGCTACGGGAGCCGCAATTTTCACTCTGGAATACTATGCTGATCCCATCAAAACTGAGCCGCCCGGTACGGCTGCAAAATACCGTGATCCGCGATCGCCTGCTGGCCAAATTAGCCGGCACGGCAAACTATCGCCTGACATTGGTTAATTGCCCTGCGGGATACGGAAAAACGACGCTGGTCGCACAATGGGCAGCCGGCAAATCAGATTTGGGCTGGTACTCGCTGGATGAAAGCGACAATCAACCCGAGCGCTTTGCCAGCTACCTGATCGCCGCCTTGCAACATGCCAGCGGCGGTCACTGCGTGAAGAGCGAAGCCTTGAGCCAAAAACATCAGTACGCCAGCCTGTCGGCGCTGTTCGCCCAACTGTTCATTGAACTTTCCGACTGGCATCAGCCGCTGTACCTGGTGATTGACGACTACCACCTGATCACCAATGACGTCATCCACGAGGCCATGCGCTTTTTCTTGCGCCACCAACCGGAAAACCTGACGCTGATCCTGCTGTCCCGCACCCTGCCGCCACTGGGCATCGCCAACCTGCGCGTGCGCGATCAACTGTTGGAGATGGGCACGCAGCAGCTGGCGTTTACCCATCAGGAAGCCAAACAATTCTTCGACTGCCGCCTGGCCGCACCGATGGAGCAGCATGACAGCAGTCGCCTGTGCGACGAAGTCGAAGGGTGGGCCACCGCGTTGCAGCTGATTGCGCTGTCTGCCCGGCAATCCACCTCTTCTGCACAGCAATCCGCCAAACGCCTGGCGGGTCTGAACGCCAGTCACCTGTCCGATTATCTGGTGGACGAAGTGCTGGATCACGTCGATGCCGGGGCACGCGCCTTCCTGCTGCGCTGTTCGGTGCTGCGCTCAATGAACGATGCGCTGATCGTACGCCTGACCGGCGAAGATAACGGCCAACAGCGGCTGGAAGAGCTGGAGCGCCAGGGGCTGTTTATCCACCGCATGGACGACACCGGCGAATGGTTCTGCTTCCATCCGCTGTTCGCCACCTTCCTGCGCCAACGCTGCCAATGGGAGCTGGCGCTGGAGCTGCCGGGGCTGCACCGCGCCGCCGCCGAAGGCTGGCTGGCATTGGGTTACCCGGCGGAGGCGATTCACCATGCGCTGGCGGCCAGCGACGTCAGCATGCTGCGCGATATCCTGCTGCAACACGCCTGGTCGCTGTTCCATCACAGCGAGCTGGCCCTGCTGGAAGAGTGCCTGAACGCGTTGCCGTATGAACGATTGATCCAAAGTCCCAAGCTGGCGCTGTTGCAGGCCTGGCTGGCGCAGAGCCAACACCGCTACATCGAAGTGAACACCCTGCTGGAACGCGCCGAACAGGCGATGCGCGATCAAAAAATCGACGTCGATCAGACCCTGCATGCCGAATTCGACGCCCTGCGCGCCCAGGTGGCGATCAATGCCGGCAAGCCGGAAGAGGCCGAACGCCTGGCCACCGAAGCGTTGAAGTTTCTGCCGCTTTCCAGTTATTACAGCCGTATCGTCGCCACCTCGGTGACCGGCGAAGTCCATCACTGCAAGGGCGAGCTGGCCCGCGCGTTGCCGATGATGCAGCAAACCGAGCAGATGGCGCGACGCCATCAGGCTTATCACTACGCGCTGTGGGCGCTGTTGCAGCAGAGCGAAATCCTGATTGCCCAAGGTTTCCTGCAGGCCGCCTATGAGACGCAGGACAAGGCTTTTGAACTGGTGCGCGAACAGCATCTGGAACAGTTGCCGATGCATGAGTTCCTGCTGCGTATCCGTTCGCAGATCCTGTGGTCCTGGTCGCGGCTGGACGAAGCGGAAGACGCGGCACGCCAGGGCCTGAAAATTCTGGCCAACTACCAGCCTCAGCAACAGCTGCAGTGCATCGCCATGCTGGCCAAATGCTCGTTGGCGCGCGGCGATCTGGATAACGCCCATGCGCACCTGCAGCGTTGCGAAGCGCTGCTGCACGGCAGTCAGTACCATCGCGACTGGCTGACCAACGCCGACAAACCGCGGGTGATCCACTGGCAGATGACCGGCGACACCGCCGCAGCGGCCCAATGGCTGCGCCAGACCGAAAAACCCGGCATGGCGGATAACCACTTTATGCAGGGCCAATGGCGCAATATCGCCCGGGTGCAAATCATGCTCGGCCAGTACGAAGAAGCCGAAGTGGTGCTGGATGAACTGAACGAAAACGCCCGCCGCCTGCGGCTGGTGAGCGATCTGAACCGCAACCTGCTGCTTAGCAACCAGCTTTACTGGCAGATGGAGCGTAAAAGTGATGCGCAAAGGGTCCTGATGGAGGCGCTGTCACTGGCCAGCCGCACCGGATTTATCAGCCACTTTGTCATCGAAGGCGAAGTGATGGCGCAGCAGCTGCGTCAACTGATACAGCTCAATACGCTGCCGGAGCTGGAGCACCATCGCGCTCAGCGCATTCTGCGCGACATCAACCAGCATCATCGGCATAAATTCGCGCATTTTGACGAAAACTTCGTCGATAAGCTGCTAACCCACCCGCAGGTGCCGGAACTGATCCGCACCAGCCCGCTGACGCAGCGCGAATGGCAGGTGCTGGGGCTGATTTATTCCGGTTACAGCAACGACCAGATCGCCGGCGAACTGGACGTGGCGGCCACCACCATCAAAACCCATATCCGCAACCTGTATCAGAAGCTGGGCGTGGCCCACCGCCAGGAAGCGGTGCAGCAGGCGCAGCAACTGCTGAAGATGATGGGCTACGGTGCTTAAAAACCACAGCGTTGCTCTGGTCTTAATTGCCGCAGAGTTGGTTACAATGGCGGCATATTCTCATTACAAGGCAGTCGGAAGTCATGGAACAGTTTGAAGCGATCAACGTTGAGCAGGCCTATGCGCGCTGGAAAGAAGACAGCGCCGCCCTGGTCGATATCCGCGATCCGCAGAGTTTTGAAGCCGGGCACACGCCGGGCGCATTTCACCTCACCAACGCCAGCCTGCAAGCGTTTATGCAGCACAACGATTTTGACCGGCCGGTGATGGTGATGTGCTACCACGGCAACAGCAGCCGCAGCGCGGCGCAATACCTGCTGAATCAGGGGTTTGATGCGGTGTACAGCATTGATGGCGGCTTTGAAGCCTGGGCACGTCAGTACCCGCAGGACGTTGAAACTTCAGCGTAAAAAATCAGGGCGCGTCATGCGCCCTCTTCCTTTGCTACTCCGCCGCCACCATCGGCCGTTTGACAAACAGGCCGTAGCTCAACGCCCCCAGCATCAGCAAACCCGCCCCCAGCAAGAACACATTGGTGAACTGCCCGGTCAGATCGAGGATCACCCCGGTGATAATCGGCGCCATCGCCGCGCCGAGGAAACCGCCAAAGTTCTGGATCGCCCCCAGCGAAGCCACCTGCTGTTTCGGTGCGATATCCGTCGCCAGCGTCCAAATCACGCCGGAAGGCAACTGCGAAAAGAAATACCCCAGCGACAGCAATAAAATGCACAGCGGCGTACTGTCGACGAAGGCGATCGGCGCTACGCAGCAAGCCGCCAGCGCGGCGCCGCAGACGATCGGGATCTTGCGTGCGGTGATCGCTTTCACTCCACGACGGATCAAACGATCGGAAATCGCCCCGCCGCACAATACCCCCAAAATGCCGGCAAAAAACGGGATCGACGCGATCCAACCGGTCTGCTTCAGGCTAAAGCCCAGCGAATTCTCCAGGTAGCTCGGCAACCAGGTGAGGTAGACCCAGATGGTGAACATGATGGAAAAGTTGCCTAAAATCATGAACCAGGTGGTTTTATGACGGAACAGCGATCCCCAACTCCCGCTCCGCTCCTGGCTGACGGCAATCGCCGCCGCGCGTGTTTCGGCGTGGATCAACGCCTCTTCCCGCGCCGTCGGATCACGGTAAAACTTCAGCCAGGCCAGCATCAGCGGAATGCCCGCCAGACCAATGGCGATAAACATGCCGCGCCAGCCGAGCGTCAGCAGCAGCACGGTGAGGATCGGCGGAGCGATAGCGTTGGCAATCTGCGAACCGGTGTTGATGATCGACGTAGGCAAGCCACGCTCTTTCTCCGAGAACCAACGATGAGTGATCTTGATCCCCGACGTGAAAAACGGGGATTCCGATACGCCCAGCAGCATCCGCAGGCCATAGAACATCGAGTAGCTGTTGACGAACGCCGCCATCACGGTAAATGCCGACCACAGCCCCAGCGCCCAGGAAAACATTTTCTTCGGCCCCAGCTTGTCCACCAGCCAGCCGGCAGGCAGGTTGGCAAGCGCGTAAGGCCACAAAAACGCCGACAGCAGCAGGCCCATTTCGGTCGAGGAAAAGCCAAACTCCCGGGCGATAGTGGTATTGGCGATGCTCAGGTTGGCGCGATCGAGATAGTTCACCACCGCCGCAATCAACAGGATCAGGATAATGCCCCAGCGCAAACGGGAGATCGGCGCCGCCGGTGCGGCAGCCGATGCATGCAACACAGAAGTCGCTTCTTTCATGATTGCGGCTCCGTAAACAGGCTGAGGTGAATTTTAATCACGGCTTTGCGAATAAAGGACTCACCGTGGGTTTGGCAGCAAGGGCGATGCAGATCGTGCGGGAAAAATACCGCAAAGGTGCCGGGCAGCAGCGGAACCGCGATTTCATTTTGCACCTGTTGATAAAACACGATGTCGTGATGGCGCCGCTCTTCCGCCACGGGTTCATGGCCCCGGCGGCGCGCCACGCCGATGGTTTCTTCCCCCTGCAGCAGGTATTGCACGTCAACGTGGTCAAAGTGCGATTCAGGGCGCATTTGCGGTGCCGGTACGGTGCTCATTTCCTGCAGCAGGCAAAACATCTTGCCGGGAATAATGTCGATTTTACCGGGTTGCAGCGCGGCAAAATCAGTGCGTTCGATAAACGCGATGGCCTGGTGAATAATCGGATGAAACGCGTGTTTTTCCCGCGTCCAGTCCTGCAGATCGCAAAGCATCATGATGGTGTTCCCCCTGTAGTGA
Organism: Serratia sp. C2(1); assembly: GCF_036352655.1. Classification (NCBI taxonomy): domain Bacteria; kingdom Pseudomonadati; phylum Pseudomonadota; class Gammaproteobacteria; order Enterobacterales; family Yersiniaceae; genus Serratia; species Serratia sp. C2(1). The sequence goes on from NZ_JAZFBA010000006.1 coordinate 92,802, forward strand.
TAGTTTTAGCGGGTGTAGTAGGTACAGCGGTGTTGTTGAACCGCGGGAGGATGTCGCCATCTTCCCGCGCGGCCTTAACCGGCAATTTTTTGCCGGTAGAACCCGGTGCCGCTGCGGATTTGATCCAGCAGCACACCCAGCCCCCAGAATTTCTCCAGCACGTCGTCCTGATTTACCCGGCACAGCTCGCTGTCGAAAGTGCCCAAACGCTGGTGATAGATTTTGGCGTTTTTCGGGTAACCCAACGTCTCCGTGACCGCCGCCAGCGACAGGAAGGTCGCCAGTTCCTGCGCCAGCTCAGGCCGCTGCGCGCCGTGGTGATACAACCAGTGGTACAGCTCCGGGTGGAAATTGGTGAACACTCCGCTGAACCCTTTGGATCCGGCCTGCATCGCCGGCCAGGCGATAGCGGCGTTGGCATTGATGATGTTCAGCGGCGTCCCTGCGGTTAATGCCACCCGACGCGTCACGGTCGGCAGATCGCAACTGACGTCCTTCAGCACGACAAAACGGCCGCTGTTGGCGCAATAGCTCAGCTCTTCATCGCTCAGCAAACGGCGGTAAGGTGCCGGGCATTCGTACAGGCCCAGCGGCATGCTAACCGGCAACGCCGCCAGCAGGCTGTCCAGCGTGGCGAAAAATGCCGCGCTGCCCTGGCGTTGCGGGTCAAGATGGTTGGTCACCAGCACCAGCGCGTCGATGCCGGTTTGCGCCATCGCCTGCAGCTCTTCAATTTGCTGTTCCAGCGCGTCGCTGATATGGCCGGAAGCGATAACCGGCACCCGGCCGTCTACCCGCTGCACCACAAAACGCGCCAGCTCGACCCGTTCCGCCAGGCTGAGGAACTGCATCTCGCTGGACTGACAAACGGCGAACAACGCATCGACGCCACGCTGCAAATACCAGTCGATCAGGCGCGCCAGGCCAGGGTAGTCAATCTCGTTCTGGGCGGTAAACGGCGTTAGCATTACCGGCACAATGCCCTCGATGTTCTTCATTTTTGCTCCTCACACCGCGCTGACGCGGCAGACAATGGTGTTGTTTGATTAGGGATCAGCGCTGGCTCAGACGAGCCACCACCTGTTGATGTTGCGGCATGTTGGACGCCCCTTCTCTTTCCACCGCCAGTGACGCAAAGGCGGCGGCATAGGTTGCCGCCTGGGCAATCGTTTGCCCGGTGGCGATAGCCGCGGCGAAGGCACCGTTGAATGCATCCCCCGCGCCAGTGGTATCGACGCTCAACGCCGGGAAAGCGGGAATATGCTGGAACTGCGAACCTTCGAGGATCATCGCTCCGCGCGCGCCCATGGTGATGATGACCCGGCGGGCACCCAGCCCGGCGATACGCTGCGCCGCCTCTTTGGCGCTGTTCAAATCCGTGACCTCCACACCGGACAGCAGCGAGGCCTCGGTTTCATTCGGGGTAATCACATCGACATATTCCAGGCATTGCAGCGCATCGGCAGAGTAAGGCGCAGGATTGAGGATCACCCGGATCCCCAACGCATTGGCCAACTTCATGGCGTTCAGGGTGGCGTTAAAGTTATTTTCCAGCTGCACCAGCAGCACATCTGCACCGGCCAGTTCCGGGGCGATTGCCGCCACTTCTTCGTCGGTGATGGTTTTATTGGCGCCGGAATAAATGGCGATCATGTTCTCGCCGTCCTGCTGCGAAACATAAATGATGGCGTTGCCGGTCGGCTCGGTTTCCGACTGGTATAAGGTGAACGAATGGATTTCCGACGCAGAGAGATGGTCGAAAGCGAACTGACTAAACTGATCCTTACCCACTTTGGACACGAAATGCACCTGAGCCCCGGCCCGGCTGGCGGCCATCGCCTGATTGGCCCCCTTGCCGCCGGGGCCAAGCGTACTGCCGAGCGCCAGCAGCGATTCCCCGCCTTTGGGAAAGCGCGCCACCCTGGCGACGATATCGACATTGAATGACCCCAGAATACAAACCTTGCCTCGCATGTTTTTTCCTCTCTCCGGCGCCTTTCTTTTCTGGCTTTCCAGGCGCCTTAACAGCACTTCGAACGTGCCATCGGTTTCGGTAATTAATTTGGCCTGCAGGCTGCGGCGGATGACGATCGCGCCGCCATGGCAGCGCTGCACTAACCCCAGTTGCGCCAGCACGTTTAAATCGCTGCGGATGGTTTCTTTGGTCACCGCAAAAGACGTGGCCAGGTACGCCACGCTAACGCGTTCATATTTATCCAGATAATCCAGGATGTTATTGCGTCGTTCTTCGAGAAACATAGTCACCTCAGCACCTGTTTTTGAGAGTAAGGGACCCCCGGTGGTTAAAAAGTGACTGTGATCATATGTTGCGGGGCTAAACGGAAGTAAACAAAAATCGCTGCAATATTCGCCGGTTCATGGCGGGAAAACCACAGGGTTTATTGGCCGCCACGGGGCCGTTAGTGGGTGTTTTTACTGGTTTTTCGCAGATCCCTTGCCTGCGTTCAAGATTTCAACGGTATAATCAGCCGTCAACGCCGTTGGCGACAAACCTACGGTCCAACTTATCTTTACCCTCTGAATTTCAAGCTGCGGCCAGCGGCAAGGGTGTACATCCCCTGGAGCTGACTCAGGGTTGGGCACATGCAGCCAACAACGCTGTGGCTTGAAAGGCGACGGGTATATGAAACGGAATATCTATGGTTCGAGTAATCGCCGTATCCAACCCCCGACTGGCCCAGGCCTTTGTCGACTACATGGCGACACAGAGCATCGAGCTTAGCGTGCACAATACCGGCGAGGCGGCGGAAATCTGGCTGGCTGACGACGGCCATCTGGAGCAGGTGCAGCACGAATTGCAGCAGTTCCTGGCCGATCCGCTCAATCGCCGCTATCAGGCCGCCAGTTGGGAAGCCGGCAACACCGGCGCCGATCTGCACTACCCTGGCTACTCCTATCTGCACACCCTGCGCAGCCAGGCCGGGCCGCTGACGCTGGGCGTGATGGTGCTGTGCATTGCTGTGTATATCCTGATGCAGGTCATGGGCGATGATACCCTGATGTACTGGCTCTCCTGGCCGCAGGACAGCAGCCAATACCCGCAGCTGTGGCGCTGGGTCAGCCACGCGTTTTTGCATTTTTCGCTGCTGCACATCGCCTTTAACCTGCTGTGGTGGTGGTATCTCGGTGGCCCGCTGGAAAAACGCCTCGGCACCGGCAAGCTGTTCGTGCTGGCGGTGGTATCGGCCTTCTTCAGCGGTTGGGCGCAGTCGCTGTTCAGCGGCGCGTTGTTCGGCGGCCTGTCCGGCGTGGTCTATGCGCTGATGGGCTACAGCTGGCTCAGCGGCGAACGGGCGCCGGAACGCGGCCTGATGCTGCCGCGCGGCCTGATGGTATTTTCAGTGCTCTGGCTGGTGGCCGGGTACTTCGATATTTTAGGAATGTCGATCGCTAACGCGGCACACGTGGCCGGTTTAGTGTTAGGGTTATTGATGGCATTTTGGGACACGCGTCATCGCGCGCACAACGAACAATAACAGCCAGGTACAAGCCGGGCGTTTTAGGGGATTATCGTGAAGCAAACACAGCGTCATGACGCAATTATCGAGCTGGTGCGCCTGCAGGGTTATGTCAGTACGGAAGAACTGGTCGAACATTTCGACGTCAGCCCGCAAACGATTCGCCGTGATTTGAACGACCTTGCCGATCAGAACAAAATTCAGCGCCACCACGGCGGTGCTGCGTTGCCTTCCAGCTCGGTCAACGCCGCCTATAACGATCGCAAAGTGATGTGGTCGGAAGAGAAAGCGCGTATCGCCCAGCGCGTCGCCAGCCAGATCCCCGACGGCGCCACGCTGTTTATCGACATCGGCACCACGCCGGAAGCGGTCGCTCACGCGCTGATGAACCACAAAAACCTGCGCGTGGTGACCAACAACCTGAACGTCGCCACCCTGCTGACCGCCAAGGAAGATTTCCGCCTGATCCTGGCCGGCGGCGAAGTGCGTACCCGCGATGGCGGCATCATGGGCGAGGCCACGCTGGACTTTATCTCCCAGTTCCGGCTCGATTACGGCATTCTCGGCATCAGCGGTATCGACATGGACGGTTCGCTGCTCGAATTCGACTACCATGAAGTGCGCACCAAACGAGCAATTATCGAAAACTCGCGCTGCGTGATGCTGGTGACCGACCATTCCAAATTCGGCCGCAATGCAATGGTCAACCTCGGCAATATGAACCTGATCGACTACCTGTTTACCGACCAGTTACCGCCGCCGAGCGTGATGAAAATCATCGAACAGTACGACGTGCAGCTGGAGCTGTGCTGATCTCCCCCCCTCTCGTCTAACCCCGGCGCGCAGCCTGCCGCGCCGTCATCCCTGCCGTTTTTACCCGGGTTCAGCCTGCTGAGCCCGGCATTGCCTGCCGGAAATATCCCTTCTCTTTGTATAACTACTATCACCAAACTGTTACCTCTATCACGCCTAAATGTTTTTGTTTGGTTAAGTCTTGGCTTGTTTGTTGGTTTTTGATTACAATCATGAGCGAAAACGAACATGAAAGAGCTATTTCGAACATCTGGAGGAAGTTGACGTGGAAACCAAAGACTTGATCGTTATCGGTGGCGGCATCAACGGTGCCGGCATAGCGGCGGATGCTGCCGGGCGCGGGCTGTCCGTACTGCTGCTGGAAGCGCAAGACTTGGCCTGCGCTACGTCTTCCGCCAGTTCCAAATTGATCCACGGCGGCCTGCGCTACCTGGAACACTACGAATTCCGCCTGGTGAGCGAAGCGCTGGCCGAGCGTGAAGTGTTGCTGAAGCTGGCGCCGCACATCGCGTTCCCTATGCGTTTCCGCCTGCCGCATCAACCGCATCTGCGCCCGGCCTGGATGATCCGCATCGGCCTGTTCCTGTACGATCACCTGGGTAAACGCACCAGCCTGCCGGGCAGCAAGAGTTTGCGCTTTGGACCAGAATCGGTACTGAAGCCTGAACTGAAGCGCGGTTTCGAATATTCCGACTGCTGGGTGGACGATGCCCGCCTGGTGGTGTTGAACGCGCAGGAAGTGGAAAAACGCGGCGGCGAAGTGCGCACCCGCACCAAAGTGACCCGTGCATGGCGTGAAAACGGCCTGTGGATGGTGGAAGCGGTTGAGATCGACAGCGGTAAAACCTTTACCTGGCGCGCCAAAGGCCTGGTCAACGCCACCGGTCCTTGGGTGAAACACTTCTTTGACGACGGCCTGAAGCTGAAATCGCCGTACGGCATCCGCCTGATCAAGGGCAGCCACATCGTGGTGCCGCGCGCTCACAACCAGCCGCAGTCCTATATTCTGCAAAACGAAGACCACCGCATCGTGTTCGTGATCCCGTGGAATGACGAGTTCTCGATCATCGGCACCACCGACGTGGAATACCACGGCGATCCGAAAGACGTGAAAATCGACGACAACGAGATCGACTACCTGCTGAAAGTGTACAACGACCACTTCAAGAAACAGTTGGGCCGTGACGACATCGTCTGGACTTACTCCGGCGTGCGTCCGTTGTGCGATGACGAATCCGATTCGCCACAGGCGGTGACCCGCGACTACACGCTGGACGTGCATGACGATCAGGGCAAAGCGCCGCTGTTGTCGGTGTTCGGCGGCAAGTTGACCACCTACCGCAAGCTGGCGGAGCATGCGATGGAAAAACTGTCGCACTACTACCCAGGCTGCGGCCCGGCGTGGACCAAAAACGGCACGCTGCCCGGTGGCGACATCGGTGGCGACCGCGACAGCTACGCCGCCAAGCTGCGCCGCGAGCATGGCTGGTTGCCGGAATCCCTGGCGCGCCGCTATGCCCGTACCTACGGCAGCCACAGCGAACTGATCCTGGCCGGCGCCAACGCCCTCAGCGATTTGGGTGAAGAGTTTGGCCACGGCCTGTATGAAGCCGAACTGCGCTACCTGATCGACAAAGAGTGGGTGGTGGAGCTGGACGACGCTATCTGGCGCCGCACCAAGCTGGGCATGTGGCTGGATGACGCGCAGCAGGCGCGGGTGAAAGCCTGGCTGGCGGAACACGCGAAAGCGAAAACGCTGTCGCTGGCTTCCTGAGCCAACGCGTAAGAAAAAGGCCGCTTAAGCGGCCTTTTTTATTACAGTTTGATCGGCTTGATGTGCCAAATTTCGTCCGCATACTCCTGAATGGTGCGGTCGGAAGAAAAATAGCCCATGTTGGCGATATTCAATATCGCCCGCCGCGTCCAGTCATCCTGATTGCGGTACACCTCATCCACCTTGTCCTGCGTATCCACATAGCTGCGGTAATCGGCCAGCAGCTGGTAGTGATCGCCCAAATTCACCAGCGAATCAAACAGGTTGCTGTAGCGCTTTGGTTCCTCCGGGCTGAATACGCCGGTGGCGATCTGGGTCAGCGCCTGATGCAGTTCGGGATCCTGCTCATAGTACAGATGCGGGTTGTAGCCGTTGCGGCGCAGCTCCTCCACCTGCTCGGCGGTATTGCCGAAGATAAAGATGTTCTCTTCACCCACATGCTCCAGCATCTCTACGTTGGCGCCGTCCAGCGTGCCGATGGTCAGCGCGCCGTTAAGCGCAAATTTCATGTTGCTGGTGCCCGATGCCTCGGTGCCCGCCAGCGAGATCTGCTCGGAAAGATCCGCCGCCGGAATGATCATCTGCGCCAGACTGACGCCGTAGTTCGGGATAAACACCACTTTCAACTGGGTGTGCACGCGCGGATCGTTGTTGATCACCTTCGCCACATCGTTAATCAGGCGGATGATCTGCTTCGCCGCGTAGTAGGCCGAGGCCGCCTTGCCGGCGAAGATCACCACCCTCGGCACGCGTTCGGTTTCCGGATCCTGCAACAGACGGTTATAAAGCGTGATCACGTGCAGGACGTTGAGCAGTTGCCGTTTGTATTCATGAATGCGTTTGATCTGCACATCGAACAACGCATCCGGATTGACCACCACATTCAGGGTTTTGGCGATGTACTTCGCCAACCGCTCCTTGTTTTGCCGTTTGGCGGCCTGAACCGCCTGCAGGAAGCTGGGGAAATCGATGTTGGCCTTGATCTCGCTCAGTTGGCTGAGATCGGTACGCCAGGTCTGGCCGATGCTGTCGTCCAGCACGGCGGAAAGCGGCCGGTTGGCCAGCCCCAGCCAGCGGCGCGGCGTGACCCCGTTGGTTTTGTTGCAGAAACGATCGGGGAAAATGCGCGCGAAGTCGGCAAACAGCGACTGCACCATCAGCTCGGAATGCAGTGCGGAAACCCCGTTTACCTTGTGGCTGGCGACCACCGCCAGCCACGCCATGCGCACCCGGCGACCGTTGGTCTCGTCAATGATCGACACCCGCGCCAGCAGCGCGTTGTCGCCCGGCACCACGTCCTGCACGTGCTTGAGGAAGTGATCGTTGATCTCGAAGATCAACTGCAAGTGACGCGGCAGGATCCGGCCGATCATATCCAGCGGCCAGGTTTCCAGCGCTTCGCTCATCAGCGTGTGGTTGGTGTAGGAGAATACCTGCTCCACCACGGCCCAGGCATCGAGCCAACTGAACTTGTGATCGTCGATCAACCTATGCATCAGTTCGGGGATAGACAATACCGGGTGGGTGTCATTCAGGTGAATGGCAATTTTGTCCGCCAGATTGTCGAAGGTTTTATGCATCGTCCAGTGGCGGTTGAGGATATCCTGCACCGTGGCCGACACCAGGAAATACTCCTGCCGCAGCCGAAGTTCTCGCCCGGAATAGGTGGAGTCGTCCGGGTACAGCACGCGCGATACGTTCTCCGAGTGGTTTTTATCCTCAACCGCCGCGAAATAATCGCCCTGATTGAATTTACCGAGGTTGATTTCGTTACTGGCCTGGGCGCTCCACAGCCGCAGCGTGTTGGTGGCGTCGGTATCAAAACCGGGGATCACCTGATCGTAAGCGATGGCGAGCACCTCTTCGGTTTCCAGCCAGCGCGTCTTGGCACCTTCCTGCTGAATTCGCCCGCCAAAACGTACCTTATACCGCGTGTTGTGGCGCGGGAACTCCCACGGGTTGCCGTATTCCAGCCAGTAGTCCGGGGACTCCATTTGCTGGCCGTTAACGATGTTCTGCTTGAACATGCCGTATTCGTAGCGGATGCCGTAGCCGCGACCCGGCAGCGCCAGCGTCGCCAGCGAATCGAGGAAACAGGCCGCCAACCGCCCCAGCCCCCCGTTGCCCAGCCCCGGATCGTTCTCTTCCTCCAGCAATTCACCGAGGCTCAGCCCCATTTCATTCAACGCGTCGTCGATATCCTGGTAAATCCCCATCGACAACAGCGCGTTGGAGAGCGTACGCCCGAGCAGGAACTCCATCGACAGGTAATAGACTTGCCGCACGTCCTGAGAAAGCTGGGCGCGGTTGGAGCGCAGCCAGCGTTCCACCATGCGGTCACGCACCGCAAACAGCACGGCATTCAGCCAATCATGCTGGTTGGCGATAGCCGGATCCTTGCCGACAATAAACATCAGCTTATAGGCGATGGAATGTTTCAGCGCTTCAACACTGACCGTGGGTGAGGTGTAACTAATCGGTGAAGTCATAGTGATCCCAAGTGAGTTGTTACAACAAGCGTTGATATACCCAAAATAATTGGCGTTGCATCAAGGCGGCAAGGGAACTTACTCCGATGAGCTTACTTCAGTAAGTGATTCGGGTAAGTGAATGCAGCCAACACAGAGACAGCGTCAAGTATGACGGGAATAAAGTGACAGATAAGCCTTTGCCGCTATCTGCCAGCCAAAATCCACGCTCATGGCGTGGCGCTGTACGTGACGCCAATGCTTTGGCCTGCTCCACAGCACCATGGCGCGCCGGATGGCGTTGCCCAGTGCGGCGGCATCACAATCGTCAAAGACAAATCCGCTGGCGGTGCCGTCGGCCAGATTCTCCAGCGCGCAATCCACCACCGTGTCCGCCAGCCCGCCGGTGCGGCGCACCAACGGCAACGTGCCGTATTTCAGGCCGTAGAGCTGGGTCAGCCCGCAAGGTTCGAAACGGCTCGGCACCATGATCACATCGGCCCCACCGATAATCCGGTGCGAGAATGCCTCGTGGTAGCCAATCTGCACGCCAACCTGTTCCGGGTAATCAGCGGCAGCGGCCAGAAACGCCTGCTGCAATACCGCATCGCCGGCCCCCAACAGCGCCAGTTGGCCCCCCTGCTCGAGCAATGCCGGCAGCGCTTCCAATACCAAATCCAGACCCTTCTGGCTGGTCAGGCGGCTCACCACCGCAAACACCGGCAGCGACTCGTCCACCTTCAGGCCCATCGCTTTTTGCAGATGCAGCTTGTTCTTGGTCTTGTTCTTCAGATCCTCGGCATCGTAGCGGGCGGTCAATCGCGGATCGTGGGACGGATCCCAAATCTTCTCATCCACGCCGTTGAGAATGCCGCTCAGACGCCCCTGCCGCTGACGTTCCTGCAGCAACCCTTCCATGCCGTAGCCAAACTCCGGCCAGGTGATTTCCCGCGCGTAGGTCGGGCTGACGGCGGTGATATGGTCGGCGTAATACAGCCCGGCTTTCAGGAACGACATCTGGCCGTAAAACTCCAGGCCATACACGTTGTAAAACGAGGGCGGCAGCCACAGTTCAGCCACGTGATGGGCGGAGAACAGCCCCTGATAGGCCAGGTTGTGCACGGTGAAAATCGAACGCGCCGGGTGGCCGTTGGCCGCCAGATAGGCACAGGCCAGGCCGGCGTGCCAGTCATGGGCGTGCACCACCTGCGGCCGCCAGTAGCGGTCCAACCCCTTGGCCAACTCACAGGCAATCCAGCCCAACAGGGCAAAACGCCGGTGGTTGTCGGAATAGGCATTCATCGACTGGTCGTGATAGGGGCTGCCCGGCCGGTCATACAGCCAGGGAGCGTCAATCAGGTAGATGCCCACGCCATGATAGGTACCGTAGCGCAGGCCGACCCGGCCGGCGAACGAATCGATTTCCGCCACCAGCACGGAGTCCGGTATACCATTACGCACGTCAGGAAAAGCGGGCAATAGCACCCGAACGTCGCCGCCCTCGGCAATTTGAGCCGCCGGTAATGCGCCAACCACGTCTGCGAGCCCCCCGGTTTTCAGCAGGGGGAACATTTCAGAACATACGTGTAAAACCTGCATTATCACTCCTGTAAATCGGCAAAGATGCAGGCCTGCCGCTGTTGTTAATCCGCGTTTTGCAAGCCCTCTGTCCATTCGCAAGGCGGCGGTATCATCGTTCCGCCGACTACCTTAACTCACAACTTTGACAGCATTTCGCGCGTCACCAGCACAATGCCGCCTTCCGAGCGATAAAAGCGTTTGCTGTCCTCATCGGCGTTTTCGCCAATCACCATGCCCTCGGGAATATGGCAGGCGCGGTCAATGATGCAGCGCCGCAGGCGGCAGGAGCGGCCGACGTTTACGTCCGGCAGCAATACGGTAGAGTCGATGGTGCAAAACGAGTTCACCCGCACCCGCGGGAACAGCACCGAATGCACCACCACCGAACCTGAGACGATGCAGCCGCCGGACACCAGCGAATTCATGGTCATGCCGTGGCTACCGGAGCGGTCCTGCACGAACTTGGCCGGCGGCAACGGCTCCATATGGGTGCGAATCGGCCAGGCACGGTCATACATGTCCAGCTCCGGCGTCACGGAGGCCAAATCGAGGTTGGCGCGCCAGTAGGCCTCCAGCGTACCCACGTCGCGCCAGTACGGCGGCAGATCGGTATTGGAGGTGACGCAGGACAACGTGAACGGGTGTGCCCACGCCGCTTTCTGAGCGGTGATTTTCGGGATCAGATCCTTGCCGAAATCATGGGTGGAGCCGGGGGTCGACATATCCTCTTCCAACAGTTGGAACAGATAGTCGGCGTTAAAGATATAGATCCCCATGCTCGCCAGCGACATTTCCGGGTTACCCGGCATGGGCGGCGGATTGCTCGGTTTTTCCAGGAACTCGAGGATCAAATCGTTCTCATCGACTTCCATCACGCCGAACTCGCTGGCCTCATCGCGCGGCACCGGCAAGCAGGCCACCGTGCATTGCGCGCCCTTTTCGACGTGGTCGATCAGCATGCGCGAGTAATCCATCTTGTAGATGTGATCGCCCGCCAGGATCACCACGTACTCTGCATCGTAGCGGCGGATAATATCCAGGTTCTGGTATACCGCGTCCGCCGTGCCCTTGTACCAGTGCTCGGTACTGAGGCGTTGCTGGGCCGGCAGCAGATCGACAAATTCGTTCATCTCTTCATTGAGAAACGACCAGCCGCGCTGAATATGCTGCACCAGGGTATGGGATTGATACTGGGTGATCACGCCGATGCGGCGGATGCCCGAGTTCAGGCAGTTCGACAGGGCAAAATCAATGATGCGGAACTTACCGCCAAAATGGACGGCAGGCTTGGCGCGGGTTGAGGTTAAATCTTTCAAGCGCGAACCGCGGCCGCCGGCCAGAATCAGAGCAACGGACTTAATCGGCAGTTGGCGCGCCAACATCAGGGGGTCTTTATTTTCAAACCTAACCATAGCTGACTCCTTTTATTATTTCTGTACCAGCACGCAAATCGAGTGCGCAGCCTGGTTCCAGGCGGGTAAAACCGCCTGCGGTCCTTCCTGAGTAAAGGGGGCGACAACCTGCCACTCGCCCGCAGGCAACCTCATCTCCACCGCCTGCGGCGTGGCGTTAACCACCACCAGCCAGCGCTGCGACAGGCGGATCTGCAATTGCAAGTCTCCCTGCTCCCATTCCTGCGCCGCGGGCGGCTGCCCTTGGGCGTTCAGCCACTGCACGCTGCCGTCGCCCTCCTGCCACCAGCGGTCTTGCTGCAGGGCGGGGATCTGCCGACGCAGATGAATCAGCGCTGCGGTATAAGCGGTGAGCGAGTCATCCGCCTTGGCCCAGTCGAGCCAGGTGATGGCGTTGTCCTGACAATAGGCATTGTTGTTCCCCTGCTGACTGTGTCCATGCTCATCGCCGGCCAGCAGCATCGGCGTCCCCTGGGACAGCAACAACGTGGCAAGCAGCGCCTGCCGGCTGGCCCTGCGGCGTTGCACAATGGCGTCGTCGGCAATCGGGCCTTCAACACCGTGGTTGTTGCTGAAATTATGATCGCTGCCGTCACGGTTGCCTTCGCCGTTAAGCTGGTTGTGCTTACGGTTAAAACTGACCAGATCCTGCAGGGTAAACCCGTCATGAGCGGTCAGCATGTTGATGCTGGCGTACGGCGCACGCCCGCGTTGGTTGAACAAATCGCTGGAGCCGGCAAAGCGTTGGGCAAACTGACCCAGCGGTAAATCGCCCTGCAGCCAAAAGCGGCGCATATCGTCCCGGTAATGATCATTCCACTCGGCGAAGCGCCCCGGAAAAGCGCCCACCTGATAACCGCCGGGGCCAATGTCCCACGGCTCGGCGATCAGCTTGCAGCGCGACAACAGATCGTCCGCCAGCATCGCCTGGAACAGCGGCGCATCGCGATCGAACGCCGGGGTACGGCCTAGCACGCTGCCCAGATCGAAGCGAAAGCCGTCGACATGGCATTCGCCCACCCAGAAGCGCAGGCAGTCCATCACCCAGGCCACGCCCTGCGGTTGATCCAACCGCAGCGTATTGCCGCAGCCGGTGTCGTTAACGTATCCCCCGTCGGGGGTCAGCCAGTAATACCCCGGGTTATCGATGCCGCGCAGCGACAGCGTCGGCCCGTCCATGTCCAGCTCGGCGCTGTGGTTGAACACCACGTCGAGGATCACCTCGATACCGGCCTTATGCAGCGCCTTCACCGCATCGCGGAATTCGCGCAGCGGCGTCATGTCGGTGCGCAGGCTGCAATAACGGTTATCCGGCGCATACGGCGCCAGCACGTTATATCCCCAGTAGTTAATCAGCCCGAGGCGCTGCAAACGCGGCTCGGAGCTATGTTGTTGTACCGGCAGCAACTCCAGCGCCGTGATGCCGAGGCGCTTGAAGTGGGCGATCATCACCGGATGGCCGAGCGCGGCGAAACTGCCGCGCAGCACCGGCGGGATATCCGGGTGCAGCAGAGTCAGGCCGCGCACGTGCGCTTCGTAGATCACCGTTTTGCCCCACGGCGTGGCCGGCGGGCAATCCCCCTGCCAATCGTAGGCTTCGTCGATAACCACGCACTTCGGCATCACCTCTGCGCTGTCCTGCGGGTCCGGTCGGTCATAGCCGCCATGCAACTCCAAATCGTCCGCCACCGGCCCCTCGACCGCGCGGGCGGCCGGATCCAGCAGCAGCTTGTTAGGGTTAAACCGCAGCCCCCGCGCGGGATCAAACGGGCCGTGCACCCGGTAACCGTAGCGTTGACCCGGTTTGCCGCCCGGCAGATAGCCGTGCCAGATATCACCGCTGCGCGCCGGCAGCGGCAGACGCACCTCGCGCTGTTGCCCGTCAAACAGGCACAGCTCCACGCCGGTGGCGTGGGCTGAAAACAGGGTAAAGTTGATGCCACTACCGTCATAATGCGCCCCGAGAGGCGCGGCGATGCCGGGCGTCAGCTCAGTCATTGCGCCTCCCGCAGCAGGTAGATCGTCGCCAGCGGCGGTACGGTCACGCTAATCGAATGCTCGCGGCCGTGGTTGCCGACCGGTTCCGACACCACGCGGCCCTGGTTGCCGGTATTGCTGCCGTGATAGTGGTGCGAGTCGGTATTAAGGATTTCCCGATACTCGCCGGGGCGGGAGATACCGATGCGGTAATGGTGGCGCGGCACCGGGGTAAAGTTGCTGACGGCGATCAGCTCGTTGCCCTGCGAATCGTAACGGGCAAAAGCAAACACCGAGTTGTCGTGGTCATCCACCACCAGCCATTCGAAGCCGTCCGGGCGGTAGTCGCGCTCATACAACGGCGCCTGCTGCTGATAGCAGTGGTTGAGATCGCGCACCAGCCGCTGCACGCCGTGATGCCAACCATCCAGGCCTTCCAGCAGATGCCAGTCGAGGCTGGTATCGAAATTCCATTCGCGCCCCTGGGCAAACTCACACCCCATAAACAGCAGTTTTTTGCCGGGGTGCGCCCACATAAAACCGTAATAGGCGCGCAGGTTGGCGAACTTCTGCCAGGCGTCGCCGGGCATGCGATCGAGAATCGATTTTTTGCCGTGCACCACTTCGTCATGAGAAATCGGCAGCACGAAGTTCTCGGTGTAGGCGTACAGCATGCCGAAGGTCATCTGATTGTGATGATATTTGCGGTGTACCGGATCGCACTGCATGTAGTTGAGCGTGTCATGCATCCAGCCCAGGTTCCATTTGTAGTGGAACCCCAACCCATTGGCGTCCGGCGGCAGCGTGACCCCCGGATAATCGGTGGACTCCTCCGCCAGCGTCACCGCGCCGGGCCGCTCCCTGCCGACGGTCTGGTTGGTGTAGCGCAGGAAGGCGATGGCCTCCAGGTTTTCGTTGCCGCCGTAGTAATTCGGCACCCACTCGCCGTCGGCGCGGCTGTAATCACGGTAGATCATCGAGGCCACGGCATCGACGCGCAGAGCGTCGATGCCGTAACGTTCCATCCAGTAAAGGGCATTGCCCGCCAGATAGTTGCGCACCTCATTGCGGCCATAGTTGTAAATCAGGGTGTTCCAGTCCTGGTGGAAGCCCTCGCGCGGGTCGGCGTATTCATACAGCGCAGTACCGTCGAAATTCGCCAAACCATAGGCGTCGCTGGGGAAATGCCCGGGTACCCAATCCAGGATCACATTGATGCCGGCCCGGTGCGCCGCCGCCACAAAGGCTTTGAAATCGGCCGGGGTGCCGAAACGCCGGGTCGGGGCATAAAGCCCCAACGGCTGATAACCCCAACTGCCGTCGAAGGGGTGCTCATTAATCGGCAACAGCTCGATATGGGTGAATCCCATGTCCTTGACGTAATCGATCAACTGCACCGCCAGCTCGCCATAGCTGAGCCAGAAATTATCGTCGGTGTGGCGCCGCCACGAACCCAGATGCACTTCGTAGATGGAGATCGGCCGATCAAAATCGTTGGCGCGTTGGCGTTCCGGGGTATTTGCCACCACCTCCGGCAGCGGCGTCACCAGAGATGCCGTATCCGGCCGCATCTGCGCTTCAAAAGCGTAAGGGTCGGCCTTCAGCTGGGTATTGCCATAGCAGTCGATGATTTCGTATTTGTACAGTTGCCCGGCTTTCACCTCTGGCAGGAACAGCTCCCAGATACCGTTTTCACGGCGCAGGCGCATGGGATGGCGACGACCGTCCCAGAAGTTGAACTCGCCCACCACCGAAACGCGCTGGGCATTGGGTGCCCAGACGGCAAAGCTGACGCCTGCTACCTCGTCGAGCGTAGCGAGATGCGCCCCCAGCCGCTCATACGGCCGCAGGTGGGTGCCCTCCGCCAGCAGCCAGCCGTCGATATCCTGCAACAAGGTGCCAAAACGGTAGGGATCGTCGACGATCTGCTGGTGATTTTGCCAGCGGACCTCCAGTTGATATCGGAAGGGGGTTTTCCGGCGCGGAACGGTAGCGCTGAAAAAACCACGGGCATCGTCGCAGGCCAGCTGCACCACCCGCTTGCCGGTTTGCTGCTCCAGCAACCAGACTTCGCTGGCGTCAGGCAACAGCGCACGCACCTGCAGGCCATTATCGACCGCATGCATACCCAGCAGGGAGAAAGGATCGGCAAAATTGCCGGAGAAAAGCTGATCAATCACGTCACGATCGGGAAGTACAGGCATAGACTTCTTCCTTAGATTAAGAGCATGATTTATAAGAGGCTGCGTCTACCCTTCACCGTCCAGACCGCTGCCTTGCAGGCCGCGAGTTGACATCCATTGGGTAAATGATTAATCCATAGCCATTTTGGTTATCATGCAATTCATTCGGTATCTAAAGCGTGATTGCGGTCGGTTATTGATCAATTTTCAGCTTGCCGACCTGAATTTCCGCTCTTTATGCTTATTTTTAGTCGTCTTTTCAGCGTTGGCGAAAATTCAGTCGCCAATGCTTTAAGCATAGCCAATGTCTGTCAAAGCAGTGCCGTATTAGCATGGAAAATCATTCATTAAGAAAACTGCCAGCCCGCAGCGCCGTTGCGCTACTGCTTGCCGGAAGGAAGGCCGGTTATCGATGCGCGCCTTTCCCCTGGCAGCGACTTCGTCCATAGCGCGCCAAAACGGGGTAAAAGCGGAAAATAAGGCTTTGGGGGGCTGAAAGAGGCCAGCCCCCGGGAAATTCGTCAGCGTCAGTACCGAAAGCAGCCCGGCCAGACGCATCATTTCCATGTTTTGTTTCCGTCCACATCGTAGACCGTCCGCTGCGTCACGGTGTGGATTACCCATAGGGATGCTAACTCCCCTGTATCTGAGTTAATTCCAGTTACCGTAGGGGTACTTTTTCCCTTTGATAAAATCCTTTATGTCTTTGTCATATTCATAACCGTTAGAAAACCGGGTTACCCCTTTACAAAGCTCTAATTTATCCCCGGAGAGCGTCGTTATGACTGACGGTGTCACACGATAACTAAGTTCCCCCCTTGCAACACCACTTAACCAGACAGCCACTTTCCCTTCGGGAGCCAGACCAACTTGCACGTTTTTGTATATGCTGGGACTACGCATCTTTTCCACGACGGCGTTAGGGAGGGTCAGGCGGGTCTCATACACCTTTTTATCTATCACCGAGTCCCAGCAAAAAATAATATGCTTGGGAGGACGCTCAATGTGGTTCCAGTAGCCATTGAGTGCCCGAGCACTGTCGCTCCACCCACCGACAACGTCATAAAGCGCCTTTGTGCTGTCGAGAGTATTAAACTCATAAACCTTACCGTCGACATCCTGAACAATAGCAAACGTCACCAATGCGGGGAGCGCCTGAGGTGTGAAAAAATTAAAATTCCACTCTGTTGGAACATCGTTTTTGACTGCGGCAACGTTAGGCTGGCCTGCTCCTTGGCAGGCCGTCAACGTCAGAACCGAAAGCAGCCCGGCCAGACGCATTATTTCCATGTTTTATTTCCGTCCATATCGTAGACCGTCCGTTGCGTCACGGTGTGGATTACTCCTAGGGACACTAGCTCCCCGTATCTGAGTTAATTCCAGTTACCGTAGGGGTATTTTTTCCCCTTGATGAAGTCTGGAGTTTCCCCATAGTATTTATATCCATTGGGGTGCTTAGTTACTCCTTTGCAAAGTTCTAATTTATCTCCGGAGACCGTTTTTATGACCGACGGTGTCACACGATAATTAGGTTCAAAGCCTATGCCAAGTAACCAAACAGCTACTTTCCCCTCTGGGGCCAAACCAATTTGCACCGTGTTGTAGGTATTATTGTATGGATCATTGTGCCCGCTGGGCCGCTGCATTTTCTCCACAACAGCGTCAGGCAAAGTTAGGTAGGTTTCATACACCTTTTTATCAATCACCGAGTCCCAGCAGAAAAAAATCCGTTTGGGGGGGCGCGTTATGTGATTCCAGTGCCCGCCGGGCGCACGATCACGATTGTTCCACTCACCGATGACCTTATCCAAGTCCGGAGTGCTGTCCAGCGTAACAAACCGGTAAACCCAATCATCGGTACCGATGACAATGGCGAACGTCACCATCGCGGGTAGCGCCTTAGGCGTGAAAAAATTAAATTTCCACTCTGTTGGCACATCGCTTTTGACTGCGACAACGTCAGGCTGGCCTGCTCCTTGGCAGGCCGTCAATGTCAGTACCGAAAGCAGCCCGGCCAGACGCATTATTTCCATGTTTTATTCCCGTCCATATCGTAGACCGTCCGCTGCCAGCGTTCGTCTGGGCGATTGGTGAAGGTGACTAGTTTTGCCGGTTTAACCCCGCCAGTGACCATGCCCTGTCCGTCGCTTATCACGCTGTTCCAGTTGGCTGAGCAGTGGAGATATTTTTCCGCGAGCGCATGTATTTCCGGGGTGGTAAACCCAATGGCCGATTGACCACTACGGGCGGCACGGCCCATCACAATGGCCTTTTCACATAGGCTATTTAGCTCTGCTGGTATTGCAAAATCTGGAACACTGTCATCAATGGGATCGAATACTCCCGCATCAAGCATCACCCGTAGCACCACCTTTGACCAGTCATTACGCGTGGGTCTGTCGATAATCAGTGCCGCGCCGCTGCGCTTTTGCGGTGTGCCATAACGATCGGCAGACATTCTGTCGTCATGCCAAGCATTGATTTCAATCTCTACGGCCTGCAACACCGGGGTAATTGCCGGATAGGTGTCCATCACCGTGAGCTGCTCACAGGTCTGCTGATAAATCCACGTATGGCTGTCGGCGGTAGACAGGGGCACGGTTTCGAACTGGGGACGGGTAAGAAAATAGGCTTCGTGCTCGTCGGGATTGTAGCCGCCGCCAATGTCAGAGTGCACACCGGGTAAGGCCAATTCCGGCCACGCCGGTTTGACGCTGTTCAACGCGAAGTTAAAGCGGCATTCATGCTGTGCGGTGATGTGGAAAACCTTCTCCGCCACACCCGGACGCAGCACAATATTCACATCGCCGGTATCGGCGCTGTGCGGGTTGAGACCATTGGCCGGGGTGCCGATGGCCGCCACGGTATCAAATATCCCCAAAAAGCGGGTTTTACCGCCGGGGGTACCTGAGAACTCAACCTCACCCAGCCCGGCCTTAATAGCCGCAATAATGGCGCGGTCCTGACTGAACACCCGGTTGGCAAAATGCCGCGCCGTCGCTGCACCGCGACTGAACCCAAAAATATCAAACTGCAATTCTTTGATAATGCAAGAACGGGCAGTGGAATGTTTGGCTAAATAGTCTTGTATACCGACAACCAGAGCAGCGACCGCCTTATCGGTTTTGCTTACCACACCGGTTTCGCCTCTCCCGGACATCATCCCATAGGCGCTATCGCCTTTCCCGCTCTCCGTGCCGATCCCCTCGATATAAATGGCACCTTGTCCGTACCCTGTGTCTACGGTCAGTTTTTGGTTATACAACGTCCGGAGCCAGTGTATGTTGGTGTAGTAGCCGAGATGACTCCCGGCAGCAGTGCCGCTATAGCCAGATTTTAACTGTAAGCACTGAGCCTGAGCAGACAGTGCATCAACATTATCCATCCCAAAATGCTCACCAGTGCAGGCTTTTTGACGCTCACCGCTATTGATGGCATTGTTGCCGGTGCCGTCGAAGAACATCCCGATGGTCAACGTAATTTCGCGTTTCTTTTTCTTTGCCGCCTGCGCGTGCTGCTCAGGCTCACCGGGCTGCTGCGCTTTTTTCTCCGTGGCACGGGCGCGTTCAGCTGCCCGTCCGGCGTTACAATCTCGTTCATAGGTGTGCGTATCAACGGAGGGGATGAACCGCGCACGGCACGGACATGAGCTGTAACTGTCTAGAGAACCCGCCCACTCTTTCGCGGCTCCGCCCACCTCATAGGTATCACCCATACCGCCACAAACCCGGAACCGCCCCTCATGCTTCCCGCAGGTCACGGGGTCGTCCTCCCTGACCTGCTGTCGCTCGATACCACCGATTTCGTAGGTGTCGTCAGGTGCGCCGGAAAGAATCCGGCCCCCGCAGGTGGTTTTATCTAGGTGATACAGAAAAAATCCCGTCGCCATATGCCGTCCTTAGCAAGCCTGCGGTAAGCACAAAAAACCGTTCCCCATAGGGGTTCCTTCATTAGCCATTTCACCGAATTGCTCAGCGCTGAAAGGCGATTTATATTGGCAGGCCAGAACATCCGGGGTCAGTTCATTGGTGTAAAAGGGGTGTTTTGCATGTTGATTATCCTTAATCTAAACGCGAAATTAATCGCCAGCATAAAAACATGAGCGCTGATTATCCACATAAAAATTATGATTTTGCGGTGTTGGACCACATACGCATTTGCTCAACGCTAATGCCGCTTGAATGATGTCTATTGCAACCTTGCAAAAACAAAAAAGCCCGCAACCATGCGAGCTTTAAGGATTTTTACGTTTTAGTGACGCCTCTTGCGTTGCAACTAAATATCCACAGCAGAATACTGATCTATGCTTCAATCCCTTACTCAACAAGGCCTAAACAATCACCCATACAAATTGGGTACAACTTGGGGTACAGGTAAAAACAGAGCATACCCTTTTACTGATAACGCTCGGAGTTACCGACCACAACCCCACACGCTGTTATTTGATAACCGCTGTGATAGCTCACTGAGCCTATCACTGTCTTCGCTGATGGATATCAGCTCCAACTCAATTAATTACATCGAGTACAGGCAACAGCAGCACGTCACACCACTAGCCAGAATAGGGTCTTTACCCGGCTAATGATGGTTGGTGTGAGCTCGAATGTTAATAGCCGCCTGTAGACTGATCTGCGCTACTCAGCTTCTGCTCGAGTGCATAACACCGAGCCAATCTATTTAATCCCAGTTGCCATAGGGGTATTTTTTCCCTTTGATGAAATCTGGAGTTTCCCCATAGTATTTATATCCATTAGGGTGCCTTGTAACACCATCGCAAAGCTCTAATTTATCCCCGGATAGCGTTTTTATGACCGACGGTGTCACACGATAACTAAGCTCCCCCCTGGCAACTCCACTTAACCAGACAGCCACTTTCCCTTCGGGAGCCAGACCAACCTGCACGGTTTTGTACACGCTGGGACTACGCATCTTTTCCACGACGGCGTTAGGGAGGGTCAGTCGGGTCTCATACACCTTTTTATCTATCACCGAATCCCAGCAAAAAATAATATGCTTGGGGGGACGCTCGATGTGATTCCAGTAGCCGTTGAGTGCACGTGCACTGTCGCTCCACTCACCGACAACGTCATACAGCGCCTTCGTGCTGTCGAGAGTATTAAACTCATAAACCTTACCGTCGGCATCCTGAACAAGAGCAAACGTCACCAGTGCGGGTAACGCTTTTGGGGTGAAAAAATTAAACCGCCACTCTGTTGAAACATCGTTTTTGACTGCGGCAACGTTAGGTTGGCCTGCCCCATGGCAGGCCGTTAACGTCAGCACCGAAAGCAGTCCGGCCAGACGCATTATTTCCATGTTTTATTTCCGTCCATATCGTGGACCGTCCGCTGCGTCACGGTGTGGATTACCCATAGGGACGCTAACTCCCCTGTATCTGAGTTAATTCCAGTTACCGTAGGGGTACTTTTTCCCCTTGATGAAATCCTTTATGTCTTTGTCATATCCATAAGAAAAATCGCTTTTGGTTACCCCTTTGCAAAGATCTAATTTATCTCCTGAGACCGTCGTTATGACTGACGGTGTCACACGATAATTAGGCTCAGCCCCTATGCCGACTAGCCAGACGGCAACCTTACCTTCCGGAGCCAGCCCAACTTGTATGTTGTCGTAATACGTGGGATCCCCCTGATAATCCTTATGCACGCTGGGCTGCCGCATTTTCTCAGTGTCAGATTGAGCAAAAGTAAGCCGGGTTTCATACACCTTTTTGTCAATGATGGAATCCCAGCAGAAAAAAAGATGTCTGGGGGGGGATTTTATTTTATTCCAGTACCCGCTGGGCGCTCGCGAGTCGTTGTTCCACTCACCGATAACCTTATCCATATCGGGAGTACTGTTCAGCGTATTAAATCGATAGTCTGTACCATCCACATCAAGAATAACGGCGAACGTTACCAGCGCAGGCAGCGCCTTAGGCGTGAAAAAATTAAATTTCCACTCTGTTGGTACATCGCTTTTGGCTGCGGTAGCGTTAGGTTGGCCTGCCCCTTGGCAGGCCGTCAACGTCAGTACCGAAAGCAGTCCGGCCAGACGCATTATTTCCATGTTTTATTCCCGTCCATATCGTAGACCGTCCGCTGCCAGCGTTCGTCTGGGCGATTGGTGAAAGTGACCAGTTTCGCTGGCTTGACAGCCCCCGTAACCATCCCCTGTCCGTCGCTTATCACGCTGTTCCAGTTGGCTGAGCAGTGGAGATATTTTTCCGCAAGCCCGTATATTTCCGGCGTGGTAAAACCAATGGCCGATTGGCCGCTGCGAGCGGCACGCCCCATAACGATAGCTTTTTCACACAAACCATTAAGTTCTGGAGGAAGCCTTAACTCTGCATTTGTTTCTCGTATAGGATCAAAACTCGCTCCCGCATCCTGTGCCGCATCAAGCATCACCCGTAGCACCACCTTTGACCAATCATTACGGGTAGGTCGGTCGATAATCAGCGCCGCGCCGCTGCGCTTTTGCGGTGTGCCATAACGATCGGCAGGCATTCTGTCGTCATGCCAGGCGTTGATTTCAATCTCTACGCTCTGAAACACAGGAGCGATAGCCGGATAGGTATCCATCACCTTGAGCTGCTCACAGGTCTGTTGATAAATCCGGGTATGGCTGTCGGCGGTAGACAGGGGCACGGTTTCGAACTGGGGACGGGTAAGAAAATAGGCTTCGTGCTCGTCGGGATTGTAGCCGCCGCCAATGTCTGAGTGCACGCCGGGTAAGGCCAGTTCCGGCCACGCCGGTTTGACGCTGTTCAACGCGAAGTTAGAGCGGCATTCATGCTGTGCGGTGATGTGGAAAACCTTCTCCGCCACACCCGGACGAAGCACAATATTCACCTCACCGGTATCGGCACTGTGTGGGTTGAGGCCGTTAGCCGGGGTACCGATAGCGGCCACCGTATCAAATATCCCCAGAAAACGGGTTTTACCGCCGGGGGTACCTGAGAATTCAACCTCACCCAACCCAGCCTTTATGGCCGCAATAATAGCGCTGTCCTGACCGAACACCCGGTTAGCAAAATGCCGTGCTGCCGCCGCTCCTCGACTAAAGCCGAAAATATCAAACTGCAATTCTTTGATGATGCAAGAGCCGGTGTCGGAGTGCTTGCCCAGATAATCTCGAATGCTGGCAACCAGCGTCGTGACCGCCTTGTCGGTTTTGCTTACTACACCGGTATTGCCTCTGCCAGTACCCATCCCGTAACTACTATCACCTTTGCCACTCTCCGTGCCGATCCCATCGATATAAATGGCACCTTGTCCGTACCCCGTATCAGTGGTGAGTTTTTGGTTATACAGCGTATGGAGCCAGTGCACATTAGTGTAATAGCCAAGATGGCTTCCCGCTGCGGTGCCACTGTAGCCACGCTTTAACTGAACACACTGGAAATAAGCAGACTGAGCATCGGCATTATCCATCCCAAAATGTTCCCCGGAACAGGCATTAAGACTGGCTGCAGTATTATCAGCATTGTTGCCGGTGCCGTCAAAGAACACCCCGATGGTCAACGTAATTTCGCGTTTCTTTTTCTTCGCCGCCTGCGCGTGTTGTTCCGGCTCGTCGGACTGCTGGGCCTTTTTCTCCGCAGCACGGGCGCGTTCCGCTGCCCGTCCGGCGTTACAATCTCGTTCATAGGTGTGCGTATCAACGGAGGGGATGAACCGCGCACGGCACGGACATGAGCTGTAACTGTCAAGAGAACCCGCCCACTCTTTCGCGGCTCCGCCCACCTCATAGGTATCACCCATACCGCCACAAACCCGGAACCGCCCCTCATGCTTCCCGCAGGTCACGGGGTCGTCCTCTCTGACCTGCTGTCGCTCGATACCACCGATTTCGTAGGTGTCGTCAGGTGCGCCGGAAAGAATCCGGCCCCCGCAGGTGGTTTTATCTAGGTGATACAGAAAAAATCCCGTCGCCATATGCCGTCCTTAGCAAGCCTGCGGTAAGCACAAAAAACCGTTCCCCATAGGGGTTCCTTCATTAGCCATTTCACCGAATTGCTCAGCGCTGAAAGGCGATTTATATTGGCAGGCCAGAACATCCGGGGTCAGTTCATTGGTGTAAAAGGGGGTGTTTTGCATGTTGATTATCCTTAATCTAAACGCGAAATGAATCGCCAGCATAAAACATGAGCGCTGATTATCCACATAAAAATTATGATTTTGCGGTGTTGGACCACATACGTATTTGCTCAACGCTAATGCCGCTTGAATGATATCTATTGCAACCTTGCAAAAACAAAAAAGCCCGCAACCATGCGAGCTTTAAGGGTTTTCACGCTTTAGTGATGCCTCCTGCGCTGTAAGTGAATATCCTACAGCAGGATGCGCAGCATACGGCGCAGCGGCTCTGCCGCGCCCCACAGCAGTTGGTCACCCACGGTGAACGCAGACAGGTATTCCGGCCCCATATTCAGCTTGCGCAAGCGACCGACCGGCGTGTTCAGCGTCCCGGTTACCGCAGCCGGCGTCAACTCACGCATGGTCAGCTCACGGTCGTTCGGGATCACCCGCACCCAGTCATTGTGGGTCGCCAGCATCTGTTCGATTTCCGGCAGCGAAACGTCTTTTTTCAGCTTCAGGGTGAACGCCTGGCTATGGCAGCGCAGCGCACCGACACGCACGCACAGACCGTCAACCGGGATCACGCTGGAGGTGTTCAGAATCTTGTTGGTTTCCGCCTGGCCTTTCCACTCTTCGCGGCTCTGGCCGTTATCGAGCTGTTTATCGATCCACGGGATCAGGCTGCCGGCCAGCGGCACGCCGAAGTTATCGGTCGGCAGTTTGCCGCTGCGGGTAGCCGCAGTCACTTTACGTTCGATATCCAGAATGGCCGAAGCCGGGTCCTGCAGCTCTTTCGCCACGTCGGCATGCAGCATGCCCATTTGGGTCAGCAGTTCGCGCATGTGGCGCGCGCCGCCGCCGGAAGCCGCCTGATAGGTAGAGACGGAAGCCCACTCCACCAGATCGTTGGCGAACAGGCCGCCGAGCGACATCAGCATCAGGCTGACGGTGCAGTTACCGCCCACAAAGGTCTTGATGCCTTTATCCAGGCCCTGCTGAATCACCGCGTGGTTGACCGGATCCAGGATGATAATCGCGTCATCCCCCATGCGCAGAGAAGATGCTGCGTCAATCCAGTACCCCTGCCAGCCGCTTTCACGCAGCTTAGGGTAGATTTCATTGGTATAATCGCCGCCCTGGCAGGTAATAATAATGTCGAGCGCGCTCAGCGCGTCAACATCGTAAGCATCTTGCAGCGTGCCCTGCTGGCCGCCGAAGGCCGGCGCCGCAGAACCGTGCTGCGAAGTGGAGAAAAAGACCGGGCGAATGGCATCGAAATCGCGCTCTTCCGTCATGCGTTGCATGAGTACGGAGCCGACCATTCCACGCCAACCGATGAAACCAACGTTTTTCATAATAACTGTCCTGCCTTGGAGGATGACTACTTGGAGTTGTGTGCAATATCTCTCCACCTTACAAAATGTCAGCGCGGGCGCAAAGTGAATTTATTCGATGGGTGAGCGATTCTCAGCAATCCTTCTTATATACCCGCAGTCTTTCAAGCCGCAGCGGTGTTATCAGCGCTTGAAAGCCCTCGGGCATGGCCTGTGCACCGTCGGGATGGGCGGCGTGTTTTTTTAATTCTGAGGTAATAATGACAGAGATGATTTCAGTCACGGTATTGCTGTTTTTAATTATGGATCCGCTGGGCAACCTGCCGATTTTCATGTCGGTGCTCAAGCATCTGGAACCGCGCCGCCGGCGGATGGTGTTGATTCGCGAGCTGCTGATCGCCCTGCTGCTGATGCTGATTTTCCTGTTTGCCGGCGAAAAAATCCTGGCGTTCCTCAACCTGCGTACCGAGACCGTGTCCATTTCCGGCGGGATTATCCTGTTCCTGATCGCCATCAAGATGATTTTCCCCTCGCAGGAGGGCAATAGCAGTGGCCTTTCCGCCGGTGAAGAGCCTTTCCTGGTGCCGCTGGCGATCCCATTGGTCGCTGGGCCTTCGATTTTGGCGGCACTGATGCTGCTCTCGCACCAGTATCCGAACCAGATTTCGCATCTGGTGGTGGCCCTGCTGATTGCCTGGGGTATTTCCGCCGCGATATTGCTGATGTCGAACCTGTTCCTGCGCCTGCTGGGCAGTAAAGGAGTCAGCGCGCTGGAAAGGCTGATGGGGTTGATTCTGGTGATGCTGTCGACCCAGATGTTCCTGGACGGCGTGCGGGCTTACATGAAGTTGTAGTTAACATACTGGCGCCTGGCGGCGCCGGTATCATGACGCAGCCGGTTATTGCGGGGCTGCGACACTGCGAATGTAAGCCAGCGTATCAGCGACCACGCCGTCCAGCGGCTGGTTGATATCAATCGCATGCACGTCCTGCTCCTGCGCGCCCGGCTCTTCAAGCGTCGCGAACTGAGAAACCAGCATCTGCGGCTTGAAGAAATGCCCCTTGCGCTGTTTCAAGCGCTCTTCAATCACCGTCTTATCCCCTTTCAGATAGATAAAATGCAGGTTGCTGTTGCCCTCGCGCAGCCGGTCGCGGTAGCTTTTTTTCAGCGCCGAACACACCAGCAGCGACACGTCATTGGTGCGCTGCATAGCGAAAATGGCGTCGTTCAATGCCGTCAGCCACGGAGCGCGATCGTTGTCGTCCAGCGCGTGCCCGGACGCCATTTTGTTGATATTGGCGCGCGGGTGCAGGTAGTCGCCGTCCAGCATCGCGGCATGGGCCTGGTGGGCGACGTCGCTGGCGACGGCGGATTTACCGCTGCCTGAAACGCCCATCAAAATAAATACGTGGTGTTGCGGATTGTTCATAATTTCATGCCCTTATGGGGACTCACGCAGGTTTGTGCGGTGGATTGCGCCGCCCAATGCGCCCCAAACTCAAAATGATGCCCGGAGCCGCGCGGCATCCGATAGCCTCAGAATATCCTATGAATTTCAAGCTGCAGCCAACCACGCCGCAGCTTGAAAGGCGACGGGTAAATTATACGACCGTTGCCAACAGCAGGCAGCCCACCAGCCCGCAGACCGAGATGATGGTTTCCAGCACCGACCAGGATTTGAGGGTCTCCATGATGCTCAGGTTGAAATACTCCTTGAACAGCCAGAAACCCGGATCGTTGACGTGAGAGAAAATCACGCTGCCCGAACCGACCGCGATCACCATCAGCTCCGGGCTGACGCCGGTGGTGGCAATCAGCGGGGCGACGATACCGCCGGCGGTGATCGCCGCCACGGTCGCGGACCCCAACGCCAGACGCAGCGCCGCGGCGATGGACCACGCCATCAGAATTGGCGATACGTTGCTGCCTTCCATCAGACCGGCGATGTATTTCTCTACGCCGCTGTCGACCAGCACCTGCTTGAACGCGCCGCCACCGCCGATGATCAACAGCATCATGGCGATAATTTTGATTGAATCGGTGATGGTGCCCATCACTTCATCCATGGTGCGGCCGCGGTTAAGACCAAAGGTGAAGATAGCGATCAGCACCGCAATCAGCGTCGCCATCACCGGATCGCCGAAGAACTCGGCAAAGCGCAACAGCGTATGGCCCTTCGGTAGCACCATTTCGGCCACTGCGCGCAGTGCCATCAGGATCACCGGCACCAGAGAAGTGGCAACGCTGATGCCAAAACTTGGCATTTCTTCTTCGGTGAAGATTTTCGGGTTATACAGGCCTTCCGGTACCGGCTTGTCGATGCCTTTCAGGAAGCGGGCGTAGACCGGGCCGGCCAGGATCACCGTCGGGATGGCCAGCAACGTGCCATACAGCAGGGTTTTCCCCATGTCGGCATGGAAGATGGTGGCGATCGCCGTTGGGCCAGGGTGCGGCGGCAGGAAACCGTGGGTCACCGACAGCGCAGCCGCCATCGGCACGCCAACGTACAACAGCGGAACGCGCGCGGAGGCGGCGATGCTGAATACCAACGGCAGCAGCAGCACGAAGCCGACTTCATAGAACAGGGCAAAACCGACGGTAAAACCGGTCAGCACCACCGCCCATTGAATGTGTTTTTTACCGAACTTGTCGATCAGCGTAGTGGCGATGCGCTGAGCGCCGCCACAGTCCGCCAGCAACTTGCCGAGCATGGCGCCAAAGCCCATGATCAACGCCAGGCTGCCCAGCGTGCCGCCAACGCCGGCCTTGATGGAGCCGATCACTTTATCCACCGGCATGCCCTGTGCGATACCTACCGCCAGTGCGACTAAAACCAGAGAGATAAAGCCGTTCAGCTTAAAGCGAATCATCAGCAGCAGCAGCAACGCTACGCCGCCTGCAACAATCACTAATGGCATAATTTTTCTCCAACCCTTTTATCGCGACTCTCTTTACCCTAGACCGTAAAGCGTGCGCTTGTTGTATTTTCAGGCTCTTCCCCGGTGTCAGAAGGCGAGCTGTAGGTGGTACTGAGTCAAAGGTTCTGTCCCTGCTTGCAGGGGGCGATTTACTCGCCCCGCTCCGTGCGGCCGCGGCATGCTGCGCCCCTGCACGGTCATTGACCTCGTTGTTACCGGTATCATGATACCGGTAACAACACGAGTGACGGAATCGGGTAAACGACTAAAATTCGCGTTCTGGGATAGAGATCAAACTTACGGCAGCAATAAGCGGCAAGCGCACAGGCAGGAAGTGAAACGCGCCGAACGGCGCGTGGTTCAAAATGGGATTAGTTGAAAACGATCAAATACTGCCGCCGGGGATAACGGTAAAACCCACGTCTACCATGCGCGGACAGACGGTTTCACCCCGTAACCGCGCCAGCAGACGCTCGGCGCCGATTTGCCCCATCCTTTCACGCGGCGTCAGCACGCTCGCCAGTTTCGGCACCATCACCTGACCGATATCGTGGCCGTGGAAGCCGGCAATCGCCATCTGATCGGGGATCGACAATCCCTGACGCTGACACTCAAAGGTGGCGCCAATCGCCAGGTCATCGTTGGTGCAGAAGATACTGTCAATCTGCGGATAGTCGCGCTGCGCCTGACGCAGCAGTTCGCCGCCGGCGGAATAGGACGACGAACGCGCGGTCATGACGCTGTACGGCTCCAGGCCGGACTCGCGCATTGCCTGCTCATAACCCTGCTGTTTGATAATGGTACGCTCATCCTGACGTGCGCCGAAATACACCACGTGGCGGTGGCCGTGAGCGATGATTTGCTGAGTCATCTGGCGCGCGGCTTCGAAGTTATTGAAGCCCACCGCCAGATCAATGCACGGCGACACGCAGTCCATCAGTTCCACTACCGGGATGCCCGCCACCTCAATCATCTTTAGGGTACGCGGGGTATGGTGGCGTTCAGACAGGATCAAGCCGTCGATATTGTAAGACAACAGCGAAGTCAGGCGCTGTTCTTCACGTTCCGGCAAATAGCCGTAGTGCGCCAGCATGGTCTGGTAATTGTGCGCGTCGGTCACGCTCTCGATACCGCGCAAGACTTCGGCAAACACCTGGTTGGTTAACGACGGCAGCAGTACGCCAATGGCGCGGCTGGTCGAATTGGAAAGGATATCCGGCGCACGGTTGGGAATGTAGCCCAGCTCATCAAGCGCGACGGCAATTTTTTGCTGCAAGGCGAAAGAAACCTGATCGGGATTGCGCAGATAGCGGCTCACCGTCATCTTGGTCACGCCAACCTTGTCTGCAACATCTTGAAGTACCGGCCGTTTTTTCTTCATTATCAATGAACTGGCTAACCGTGAAAGGGCGTTCATGTTAGCAAAAAAAAACCGGGGCCGATATTGTTGGTTGCCGGATGGCTGAATGCAAAAAGGGCTCATCGCGTGAGCCCTTGATATTTACCGCTTAATCACACGGGCGGCAGATCGAACAGCAGGATTTCACTGTCTTCATCGGCCTGAATCGACAGCTCGGCTTCATCCCACACCGCGAAAGCATCGCTGGTGCCGGCCTGTTGACCGTTGATCACCACTTTGCCGCGTACGACCTGGATCCAAACGCGGCGCTGCGCCTCAATCTGATACGCCGACTGCTCGCCTTTGTTCAGCGCCCAGCGTGACAAAGTCATATCCTGGAACACCTTCAGCGAACCCTCGCGCGCATCCGGCGACAGCACTAACTGGCGGCCCTGCGGCGCATCGAACATACGTTGCTCATAACGCGGCTCCAGCCCGACCTGATCAGGAATAATCCAAATCTGATACAGGTGCAGCGGACGATCCTTATTCCCGTTGTATTCAGAGTGGCGCACCCCGGTGCCCGCACTCATG
Organism: Serratia sp. C2(1); assembly: GCF_036352655.1. Classification (NCBI taxonomy): domain Bacteria; kingdom Pseudomonadati; phylum Pseudomonadota; class Gammaproteobacteria; order Enterobacterales; family Yersiniaceae; genus Serratia; species Serratia sp. C2(1). The sequence goes on from NZ_JAZFBA010000006.1 coordinate 122,756, forward strand.
ATCTGGAACTCACCGGCCTGGATCTGCTCTTTGTTGCCCATGCTGTCCTGATGTTCTACCGTGCCGCTCAGCACGTAGGTCAGAATTTCCATGTCTTTATGCGGGTGAGTGCCAAAACCCTGCCCCGCGTCGATCACGTCTTCGTTGATCACCCGCAGCGCCGAGAACCCCATAAAATCGGCATCGTAGTAGTTGGCAAATGAGAAAGTGTGCCAGCTGTCCAGCCAACCGTGATTGGCATGACCACGATCTTCTGCTTTACGTAAATAAATCATATTCAACTCTCCTCAACGTTTTTTTACAGTCTAGTCCCGGCAGCAGAATAAGAAAGCGTAAAAAACTCATCCCTCTGTTCAAAAAATTAGATGGATTCGAGAGGTCATTTTCAGCGGAGTTGTTGAAGACGCCAAGGGGCAAAAACAGGCAAAAAAAAAGCCAGCACCCGAGCTGGCTAAGTAACACTGGAAGCAATGTGAGCAATGTCGTGCCTTCGCAGGAAGAGTATCAAAGGGTGATGCTCTCCCCGGAACGCATCGCAATAATAATCATTATCATTCGCACCTGTAAAGCGTTATTTTGCCCCAGCCGAAATAATGTTGACTCGTTAGGATAAACGGATAAATTCAAAGGTTATTCAACCGGTAAGCAACAGGAGCAGCGTCATGAGTGAAATAGTGGTTCGTCACGTAGAAGCGGCAGATGCGCAGGCCTTACATCAGCTTTACTCTCAACCACAACTTTACCGTGACACGCTACAGCTCCCACTAGCCTCTCAAGAACTGTGGCATCAACGTTTAGCCAACCTCGAGCCGGGCACCCACAACCTGGTGGCCTGTATCGACGGGCAGATCGTCGGCCAGCTTGCCGTGATGCTGAACCAGCGCCTTCGCCGCCGCCATGTGGCGACCTTCGGCATTGGCGTCGATGCGCGTTATCACGGCAAAGGCGTCGGCAGCAGCCTGATGAAGGCGATGATCGATCTCTGCGACAATTGGGCAGCCATCGAACGCATCGAACTGACGGTGTTTACCGACAATCAGGCCGCCATTGCGCTCTACCGCAAGTTCGGCTTTGACATTGAAGGTACCAGCCGCGCTTATGCCATGCGCGATGGCGAGCTGGTGGATTCTCATCATATGGCGCGCTTTCGCAGCGAGCAGCGGGAAAAAGCGCATCATGAGTGATACGGAAAATGAATCAGGGCCGGTTAACCGGCCCTTAACCGTCAGCCGCCGCGCTTTTGTACAGACGCTGGCCTGCGTAACGGGTGCCATCGGCATCCTTTCTCCCACCACCTTCCTGGGGGCCGCCATGCCAACCTTTCCCGCCGTGCGGACCGGCGCCCGCAATCTGATTACCGATGTGCCCGGCCTGAAGGTCGGCGTCGCCCAGAGCAGCCAGGTACGTACCGGCACCACGGTTATCCTGCCGGATAGCCCGGCGATCGCCGCCGTCGACGTGCGCGGCGGCGGTCCGGCAACCCGTGAAACCGACGCGCTGGGGGAGGATAATCTGGTGCAAACCGTCGATGCGCTGGTACTGAGCGGCGGCTCGGTATACGGGCTGGCGGCCGCGGACGGCGTCGCCGCCTGGCTGGGGCAACAAGGCCGCGGCTACGCCCTGCGGCCTGCTCCGGGCGTGCCGGTTTCCCCCATCGTACCTACCGCCTGCCTATACGATCTCAACAACGCGGGCGATAAAAACTGGCAGCTTGACCCGCCTTACCGCCAACTGGGGATAGAAGCGGCCGGCAAAGCGGGCCACGACTTCCCGCTCGGCACCGTGGGCGCAGGCTATGGCGCCATGACCGGCATGGGCAAGCTGAAAGGCGGCCTCGGCTCGGCTTCCATCGTGGCGGCTAACGGCGCTACCATCGGCGCGCTGGTGGCGGTCAACAGCCTGGGTTCGGTGGTCGCTCCCGGTACCCGTGCTTTCTGGGCCACGCCTTATGAAATCAACGGTGAATTTGGCAACGGCGGTGCGGCCGCGCTGGCGCAGCTGCATGGCCAGGGCGAAGACTGGATGCCCACAGAGCCGACAGGCGGCAGGAAAAACACCACACTGGCCTGCATCGCCACCGATCTGGCGCTGACCCGGGTGGAGTTGAAACGCGTGGCGATCATGGCGCAAGACGGCATGGCGCGCGCCATTCGCCCATTGCACAGCCCGTTCGACGGCGACGTGGTGTTTGCCTTGTCCACCGGCAAGCGCGAGGTTCAGGGCAGCCGCGAGCTGGCGGTGCTGCAAATTGGCGCGTTGGCGGCAGACACGCTGGCGCGGGCGATCGCCCGTGGCGTCTACGCCGCTACTCCATGGCCCGGCAGCCAGGTCACTACCTGGAAAACCCTTGCCTGATCCCGGCAAATAAAAAAGGTGCCTTGATAACTCAGGCACCTTTTTATTTATACCCAAAATAATTGGAGCTGCATCCAGGCGGCAAGGGTGCTTATCCCGATGAGCTTACTCAAGTAAGTGATTCGGGTAAGTGCGGGCAGCCAACACAGAGGCAGCGTCAAGTATGACGGGTACCTTTCCCGGCCCGATTAAATGCCGGCGGTCTCCTTGATATAACGGCGCGCCTTCACCGCATATTCAAACGGGTTGGCCAGCGCCGGATCCTGTTCGGCCTCCACCACCATCCAGCCCTTGTAGCCCCGCTCATCCAGCAGTTTAAACACCGGACGGAAGTCGATCACACCATCACCCGGCACGGTGAAGGTGCCCTTCTTCACGCCGTCGAGGAAGCTCAGCTTATTGGCCTTCACTTCCGCCACCACCTCGTCACGCACGTCTTTCAAATGCACATGGTTAATGCGCGGCAGATACTTTTCCAGTATCGCCATCATCGCCTGCTGGCTGCCTTCCGAGTAGTAAGCGTGGCCGGTATCAAACAGCAGATAGACGTCGTCATTCACCATGCTCATGTAGCGGTCAATCTCTGCGGTAGTCTGGATGCCGGTGCCCATGTGGTGGTGCAGGCAAACCTGCATCCCCTTGTCGGCGGCAATTTTCGCCAGCTCATTGTAGCCATCGGCCACCCGCTGCCACTCTTCGTCGCTGAAATACGGCTTCTCTTCGAACACCCCTTTGGTGGTGCCCTGGATGCTCTTGCTCTGCTCGGAACAGCCGATCACCCTGGCGCCCATCGCATGCAGGAAATTCATATGGTTGATAAATTCATCGATGGTTTTTTCTTTCTGGCCGTCGGCAAAAAAGGTACTGAACCAGGCGTTGCAGATCTGGATACCGCGAATATCCAGCATCGGCTTCAACACCGCCGGATCGCGCGGGTACTTGCTCCCGACTTCGCTGCCGGTGAAGCCGGCCAGCGCCATTTCACTGACGCACTGCTGGAAAGTGTTCTCTTTGCCCAGTTCGGGCATATCGTCATTGGTCCAGCCGATCGGCGCGATGGCCAGTTTCACGTTGTCTTTGTTCATGTTCAGCCTCAATAATCGGATGCGCGCCAACGGAATTAGCCGACGCGCCGAAAAGGTTATTTGCCCAGCAGCTCTTTCTCGATGCGCTCTCGGGTCGCCACTGCCTGGCTTTTCATTTTTTCCGGGTAGCCGAACAGCGAAGTGCAGATGATCGATTCGCCACCGACCTTGAAGTTGCGGTTGGCGAACTCCATATCGCGCAGGGTCTGGAACAGAGCGTCGAAATCCACCTCGCCTTCGCCAATACCCACGTGCTGGTGCACGGCGGCGTCCACCCCCGGCGGGTTGACGATATAGCGGCAATGTTTGGTATGGTTCATGGTGTCGGCGATCAGCACGTGAGAAAGATCGTCGCCGGCATATTTCAGCATGCCGGCCACGTCGCCCTGGCCCTTGTCGTAATAGAAGCTGTGCGGCACGCTGTAGAGGTACTTGACGTGGTCGCTGCGCAACGATTTCACCATGTCGGCGGTTTCGTTGCTCAGTTCGCAGAAATCCCATGGATGAGACTGGATCTCCATGCGGATGCCTTCGCGCTCAATGATCGGCAACAGCTCCTCCATTGAGCGGTACCACAGCTCCTCGCAAATTTCCGGCTCATTAGGATTGCCGGCCAGCTCGGTGTTGATCACCTGCACGCCCATTTCCACCGCAATTTCTATCATCCGGCGCCAGTTTTTGACCGCCGCCTGGCGGCGATCCTCGCCCGGGCCGGACCAGCGGTACACCACGATAAACGAGGAAATCTCCACACCGGTCGCTTTCAGCGCGTTCTTGTATTCCGCCATCACCTCCCGGCCGGCTTTCGGATGCTTATAGAACGGATTGATCTGCGGGTGCGGCGACTGTTCGATATACCGATAGCCCCAGTCCGCTACCTGCTGAACCATTTTGGTGATGCCCAGGTCCCTGATGACATCAACATCAAAAGCGATCTTCATGGTCATTCCTCTTAAACGTGGGTTCGGCGGTCAGCCCATTAGTGGTTGTAGAATGCCGGGCGCGGCGGCAGAGTCACCGGCACAATCTCGCCGCTGAGCTGCGCGGCCACGCAGGCATCGGCAGTCACAGAGGCCGCATAGCCGTCCCAGGCGGAAGGCCCGGTCAGTTTCCCGGCCAGCACGTCGTTGATAAAGCCTTGCAGCTCAACGTCATAAGCGTCGATAAAGCGGTCTTTCCAGTCGGTCAGGATCTCGGTAGAGAGCTTGGCGCCGCTGCGCATCTGCACCGACGAAGGCTCCGGCAGTTTGGCGATGCCGGTTTCCCCCACCACTTCACACTGGATGTCATAGCCGTACTGGCAGTTAACGAAGATTTCGACGTCAATGCGCGTGCCCTTGGCGGTTTCAAACAGCACAATCTGCGGATCTTTCAGGTGCGGGAACGCCTTGGGGCTTTTACGCGGGAATACCACCTGCACCGAGACATAGTCGTCATCCAGCAGCCAGCGCAGCACGTCGATCTCGTGAATCAAGGTGTCGGTAATCGCCATATCGGTGGTATAGGCCTCTCCGACGGTCGGGTTGCGGTGTGCGCAGTGCAGCATCAGCGGCTCGCCGATCTGGCCGCTGGTCAGCACCTGTTTCAACGCGCGGTAGCCGCGATCGTAAGGGCGCATAAAGCCCACCTGCACCAGGCGTTTGCCGTGCTTCGCTTCGGCTTCGACGATGTTTTTACAGCCCTGTGCGGTGACCGCCAGCGGCTTCTCGCAGAACACCGGCTTGCCGGCTGCGATGGCCGCCAGCACAAATTCTTCGTGGCTCGGGCCCCAGGAGGTGACCAGCACCGCCTGCACGTCCGCCGCCTTGATCAGGTCGTGGCCGTTGTCATACACCTTCGCGTCCAGCTTCAGATCGCTCACAACCTTGGCGGCGTTGTCGCGATTGATGTCGTTGACCGCCACGATGCGGCTGCCCTGCAACACTTTGCTGCAACGGCGAATATGATCCCGACCTATTGCGCCGGTGCCAATAACCCCAATGTTCAATGTCATCTTCGTTATCCTCTTCAAATAGTTGCGGCAGACGCCAGGTCTGGGTAATCAGTAATCGCGGGCCTTATCGATGTTTTCCTGCAGCTTGCGGGCCACGGCGACAATTTTTTCGCTGTCGGCAACCTGGGCACCGCCCACGCGCCACCAGCTGAGATACTTGTGCACCATGGTTTTTGGCAGCACTTTGATGTCCAACAGGGTGGAAACCTTCTGCAGGCGGGCATCGGCCAGCGCGTCGATCAGTTGTTGTTCGGTGGTGACGCTGTAGGTTTTACAGCCGTAAGCCGCCGCCAGCATGGCGAAATTGACCGGCACAAAATTGCCGTCGAGCTTGCCGCCCTGCGGGTTGCGGAAGCGGAATTCGGTGGTGTAGCTGTCCATGCCGTGTTCCATCTGCAGGTTGTTGATGCAGCCGTTGGTCATGTTGTCGAACAGCACCACGTTGATTTTGCAGCCTTCCTGGATCGAGGTGACCAGTTCGGAATGCAGCATCATAAAGGCACCGTCGCCGACCATCGCATACACCTCGCGCTGCGGTTCGGCCAGCTTGACCCCCAGTGCAGCGTTCACCTCGTAGCCCATGCACGAATAGCCGTATTCCACGTGATAACCGTGCTCGCCGTGGTTGTGCCACACGCGCTGCAAGTCACCCGGCAGGCTGCCGGCGGCGGCGACGATCACGCTGTCCTGCGGCAGGTGCTGATTCAACACGCCCAGCACCCGGCTTTGGGTCAGCAGCGAGTCGGTCTGTTCGATAAATTCGGCGAAAACGCGGCCGCGATCGAGATGATCGTCAATTTCCGGCACAAAGCCTTCGCCGGTGTATTCCACCGCATAAACGCGGGCGGTTTCCTGCTGTTGAGCGCTGCGCGCCTCGGCAATGGCATCGCCCCAGCCGGCACGGTAATCGGATTGCGCCAGCAGGGCGCTCAAGGCGACCAGCGCCGCACGGGCATCGGCCAGCACCTGTACGCCGTCGAGTTTGCCGGCGTCAAAACCGCTGACGTTGATATTGAGGAAATCGACATCCGAATGCTGGAACAGCCATTTTGACGAGGTGGTGAAGTCGGTGTAACGGGTGCCTACGCCAATCACCAGATCGGCCTGTTTGGCCAGCGTATTGGCCGCCAGACAGCCGGTTTCGCCGATGCCGCCCAGGTTAAACGGATGGCTGGAAGGCACGGTGCCCTTACCGGCCTGAGTTTCCACAAACGGAATGTGAAAACGTTCGGCAAACTCGCGCAGCGCCTGCCCGGCCTGCGAATACTTCACCCCACCGCCGCACACCAGCAGGGGCTTGCGTTTGGCGGTCAACAGCGCCAGCGCATCCGCCAGCATGCCTTCGGTCGCCGGGCGGCGATCGAGCCGATGCACGCGCTTTTGGAAAAAGTAGTCCGGGTAGTCATAGGCTTCGCCCTGCACGTCCTGCGGCAGGCACAGCGTGACCGCGCCGGTTTCCGCCGGATCGGTCAGCACGCGCATCGCGTTGATGCAGGCGCTCATCAGCTGTTCCGGCCGCACGATGCGATCCCAGTATTTGCTGACCGCGCGGAAAGCGTCATTGGTGCTGATGCTGAGATCGTAGGACTGTTCGATCTGCTGCAACACCGGGTCCGGCTGGCGCGACGCATAGACGTCGCCCGGCAGCAGCAATAAAGGAATGCGGTTGGCGGTGGCGGTCGCGGTGGCGGTGATCATATTGGCGGCACCGGGGCCGACGGAAGAGGTGCAGGCGTAGATCTGCTGACGCAGCTTCTGCTTGGCAAAGCCGGTCGCCGCGTGGGCCATGCCCTGCTCATTGCGCCCCTGATGCACCACCAGCTCGCCGCTGTCTTGTTCCAGCGCCTGCCCCAGGCCGAGGACGTTGCCGTGACCGAAAATCGCAAAGATGCCCTTTACGAATTTGGTTTCCACGCCGTCGACCAGCAGATACTGGTTGTCGAGGAACCTGACGAGTGCCTGTGCCATGGTTAATCTGATCTTGCCCATTTCTCCACCCTCTACATTATGCCTATGGCTTTCCAGCGGTGCCGCTCACTAAACCGACAACGTGAAACGTGAAGCGATTATAAACAAATATATTTTCCATAAAATCACATTACAGAAGAAACATTTCATTTTGCGATAAAGATCGCATAATGATGAAAACGCCATTTCATCCATGCCCTTAGAATTCACCGACTTAGCCGCCCTTTCCCCCCGGCGCGTCCCCATCCCAACCGCGCCAAATCCGCCTTCGCACCCGATGCTACCGGCCTGTGCCCCGCAAAGGTCAACCTCGGTTGCAGCGCGTTTTTCTCTCAGGCGGAGCGCGGTTTTACCCCCCGGTATCCCCGCTTTCATCACGCTTTTAAATGCATCACATTTTTGGGGTGTAAATTTCATTCAATCTTGAAATTGAAATTTTTATTCCTCATACTCCAAAATATGCTTCGCAGTCGGGGTTTTGCTTAATACAGAAGGAAACGGGTATGGCTACACAAGAAAAACAACTTGATGTCATTTGTCTCGGGCGTATCGCCGTCGATTTCTATGCACAACAGATCGGCGCACGCCTGGAAGATGCCAGCACATTCTCCAAGTATCTCGGCGGCTCTTCCGGCAACGTAGCCTACGGTACCGCCATTCAGGGGTTGAAGTCCGGAATGCTGGCCCGTGTCGGCGATGAACATATGGGCCGTTTCCTGCGCGAAGAGCTGCAGCGCGTCGGCGCCGACACCCGGAGCCTGATCGTCGACCCACAGCGCCTGACCGGACTGGTGATCCTCGGCATCAAGGATCAGGAAACCTTCCCGCTGATTTTCTACCGTGAAAACTGCGCCGACATGGCGCTGACGCCGGACGATATCGACGAATCCTATATTGCCTCGTCACGCGCGCTGGCCATTACCGGTACCCACTTGTCGCACCCGAACACCCGCGCTGCGGTGCTGAAGGCGCTGGAATACGCCCGTCGCCACGGCCTGCGCACCGCGCTGGATATCGACTATCGCCCGGTATTGTGGGGCCTGACCTCGTTGGGCGACGGCGAAACCCGCTTTGTCGAATCCGAGAAGGTCACCCGCGAACTGCAAGAGGTGCTGCACCACTTTGATTTAATCGTCGGTACCGAAGAAGAGTTTCATATTGCCGGCGGCAGCACCGACACGCTGACCGCGCTGAGCAACGTACGCAAAGCCACCCGGGCCACGCTGGTCTGCAAACGCGGCGCGCAAGGGTGCTCGGTCTTCGAAGGCGAGATCGCCGCCGACTGGCAGCAGGTAAAACTGCATTCCGGCGTGCGGGTTGAGGTACTGAACGTGCTGGGTGCCGGCGATGCCTTTATGTCCGGCCTGCTGCGCGGTTATCTGAACGATGAAGGCTGGGATCAGGCCTGCCGCTACGCCAACGCCTGCGGTGCGCTGGTGGTTTCGCGCCACGGTTGTGCGCCGGCGATGCCCACCAAGCTGGAGTTGGACGACTATTTGCAGCGCGAACGGGAAGTGAAACGCCCGGACCGCGACCCACGGCTCAACCACCTGCACCGGGTGACCACCCGCAAAAAACAGTGGCCGGAACTGTGCGTCTTCGCCTTCGATCACCGCAAGCAGCTGGCGGATATGGCGCGCGAAGCCAACGTCAGTGAAGAACGCATCCCCCAATTGAAAACCCTGCTATTGACGGCAGCGCAACAGGCCGCAGAAGATGCCGGGCTGGAGGGCAACAGCGGCATTCTGGCCGACACCACTTACGGCCAGGCGGCGCTGAACGAAATCACCGGCCAGGGATGGTGGATTGGCCGGCCGGTCGAGCTACCCAGCTCGCGCCCGCTGCGGCTGGAGCATGGCAATATCGGTTCGCAACTGATCGACTGGCCGCAGGAACACGTAGTGAAATGCCTGGTATTTTACCACCCGCATGACGCCGTCGAACTGCGCCGCGAACAGGATGAACTGATTAGCGACGTCTACCGCGGCTGCTGCAAATCCGGCCACGAGCTGCTGCTCGAGGTCATTTTGCCGGAAAGCAATGCCGATAAAGACGAGGGCTACTATCTGGACATGCTGCAACATTTCTACCGGTTGGGCGTAAAACCGGATTGGTGGAAACTGCCGCCGCTGAGCGCCGAGAACTGGCGACAGGTCGGTGCGTTGATCGAGGCTAACGATCCCTTCTGCCGCGGCGTACTGATCCTGGGGCTGGATTCGCCGGAGGAAACGCTGAAGGCCGGCTTCGCCGCCGCGGCGGATGCACCTTGGGTGAAAGGCTTTGCCGTTGGCCGCACCATTTTCGGCCAGCCTTCACGTCGCTGGTTGCAGGGCGAGCTGGATGACGCCGGCCTGATCGAGCAGGTGAAACAAAAATACCTGACGCTGATCGGTTTCTGGCGCCAATACCGCCCCGGCCACGACGCCAGTTAATCGACAAAGACTCCCCTTACAGCGATTTTCGCCGCTTTAAGGGGATTTTTTTGCCTGTTTTCTGTGAAGTAACGCAACTTGCAATCGAATAAATCGCTTTTAGATGAAATGAAATTTCCGCTCCATCTGTTAGAATGGCCTGTCAACAACTCAGGCGTCAGGCCGACACGCCTTAGCCCCCACTGCGAGCCGAATGGATGAACAACCCAACTCAACTTTCGCTGTTACAGGACGAAATTCGCCACCGTTACGAAACGCTGAGCAAGCGTTTGAAACAGGTGGCGCGTTACATTTTGGATAACAGTAACAGCATTGCTTTCGACACCGTTGCCTCCATCGCCGCACAGGCCAGCGTCCCGCCTTCCACGCTGATCCGCTTCGCCAACGCGTTTGGCTTTAGCGGTTTCAATGAAATGAAACAGGTTTTTCGCCAGCACCTGATGGAAGAAACGGTCAACTACACCGAACGCGCGCGCCTGTTTCGTCAGACCTCGACCGACGACAACGTCGCACCGGAAAAACCGGCGGAAATTCTTAACGTGTTCACCATGGTCAACGCTCAGGCGCTGCAACAGTTGGCGATGCAAACCAGCTCAGAGCAGCTGGACCGTGCCGTTGAATTGCTGAACAACGCCGAGAACATCTACGTGATTGGCCTGCGCCGTTCCTTCAGCGTCGCCTCCTACCTCACCTATGCGTTGCGCCACCTTGAACGCCGGGCATTCCTGATCGACGGGTTGGGCGGCATGTTTACCGAGCAATTGAGCATGGTGAAACCCAAAGACGTGGTGATTGCCATCAGCTACTCGCCGTATGCGCAAGAAGCGCTGGAGCTGGTGGAACTGGGGGCCAAACGCGGGGCGCAACAGATCGCCATCACCGACAGCCAGGTCAGCCCGCTGGCCGCTTTCAGCGACGTGTGCTTTGTGGTGCGCGAAGCGCAGGTGGACGGTTTCCGCTCGCAGGTCGCCTCAATGTGTCTGGCGCAAACCCTGGCGGTATCCTTGGCGCTGAATAATGCCAAAGACGAGTAACGCTGAATAATAACAGGCCCGGCATGCCGGGCCTGTTAACGCTTATTTCGCCGCCGGATAACCGTCGCTGTTAATCCAGGCGTGGTCTTTTTCCCAGGTGAATTTCCACAGCCGCACCGGCCCGGCCATCACGTTGAGGTAGTAGCTGTCGTAACCGGCCAAGGTCGCCACCGGGTGGTAACCGCGCGGTACCTTGACCACGTCACGGTTATACACCGGCATGCACTCATCCAGTTCGCGGTCGTCGGTATAGACTCGCTGCAGGCAAAAGCCCTGTTCAGGCTGAATGCGGTGATAGTAGGTTTCTTCCAGATAGGTTTCATCCGGCGAGTCTTCCTGATCATGCTTGTGGCTGGGGTATGAACTGGTATTGCCTTCATCGGTGTACACTTCCACCACCAGCAGGCTGTCGGCGGGTTCGCTGTCCGGCAGAATGTTGTGCACCAGACGCTGATTGCGCCCCTTGCCGCGCCGCTCGACGCCCACATCCGCCGGCGTAATCAGGCGCGACGGCAGATGCCCTTTGCCCGGTGCGCTGCACACCGCCAGCTCCAAATCGCTTTCCGCCCGCACGGTAATCTTGTCGTGATGCGGCACGTAGACCGCATAAGGCGGCGTACGCTCAAACGGGCTCATGCGTTTGCCGATATGCGGATATTCCGCCCGCAGGGTGGCGACGGAGGCAATGCCGGCGACCAGCACCAGGCACAGCTCTTTATCGCCGCTTTCCAATTGCAGCGTCTGGCCGGCTTCGAGGCGATAGACATCGAACCCAACAAAGCGCCAGTCGGCATTCTCTGGGGTGACGTGCTGGATGCGCCCCTCGGCGTTCGGCTGCTGACATTTGGCGAGCAATGAGGACATGATTATTCTCCTGTTAACCTATAGCGTTACAAATGCAGCGGCCGTCACTCCAATGAAGTAACGGCCCTGGTCTGTCGGTACGGGGATTAACCCAGCGTCGGCATACTGTATTCCGACACCGTCTGCTGCCCGGTCGGCCAGCGCGCTGTGGCGGTTTTCATGCGGGTGTAGAAACGCACGCCGTCGGTGCCGTGCACGTTCAGGGCGCCGAACACCGAGCGCTTCCAACCGCCGAAGCTGTGAAACGCCATCGGGACCGGCACCGGCACGTTAACCCCCACCATGCCGGCCTGCACTTCCTGCACGAACTGGCGCGCATAGTGGCCGTTGCTGGTGAAAATGGCGCTGCCATTGCCAAACTCATGACTGTTCACCGTGTTGATGGCGGTTTGGTAATCCGGTACGCGGACAATGCCCAGCACCGGCCCGAAGATCTCTTCACGGTAGATGCGCATGTCGGAGGTCACGTGGTCAAACAGGGTGCCGCCAACGTAATAGCCATCCGGGTAGCCCGCTACCTGATAGTTGCGGCCGTCGGCCACCAGCGTTGCGCCCTCTTCCACACCCAGATCGATATAACCCAACACTTTCTTCTGGTGCGCCGAAGACACCAGCGGCCCCATTTCGTTTTCTTCGCCGCCCTGCTGGATCCCTGGGCCCACGCGCAGCTGGGCAATCAGCGGTTTCAGCCTGGCGATCAGCTTGTCGGCCGTGTCGTCACCCACCACCACCGCCACCGGCAGTGCCATGCAACGCTCGCCGGCAGAACCGAATGCCCCGCCCATCAGGGCGTTTACGGTCGCGTCCAGATCGGCGTCCGGCATGATGATGGCCTGATTTTTCGCTGCGCCAAAGGCTTGTACCCGCTTGCCGTGGGCGCTGGCAGTGGTATAGATGTGTTCCGCTACCGCAGACGAACCGACAAAGCTCACCGCCTGAATGTGCGGATCGGTACACAGCTGGGCGGCATTTTCGTTAGAACAATGAACCACGTTGAATACGCCGTCCGGCAAGCCGGCCTCTTTCAGCAGCTCGGCCAGCCTTACTGAGGCCGAAGGCACCAGCGCCGGCGGCTTGAGAACGAAGGTATTGCCGCAGGCCAACGCGATAGGGAACATCCACATCGGCACCATCGCCGGGAAGTTGAACGGGGTGATGCCCGCCACCACGCCCAGCGGCTGCATCAGCGAGAAGCTGTCGACGCCGCTGCCGACGTCCGCCGAATACTCGCCTTTGATCAAATGCGGAATGCCGCAGGCAAACTCGACCACTTCCAGGCCACGGGTCAATTCGCCCAGCGCATCGGAATAGACTTTGCCGTGTTCACTGACGATGAGCTGCGCCAGTTCTTCGCGATGCTGTTCCAGCAACGCCTTAAAATTGAACATGATGCGCGCACGGCGCAGCGGTGTGGTGCGCGACCAGTCGGTAAACGCCTGATGGGCGACATCGATGGCCTGTTTCACCTCGGCGGCGGTACTCTGCGTGACGCGACGTTCAACCTGGCCGGTAGCCGGGTTATGCACGTCGACGGTTTGATTGCTGCTGCTCAGGCACACTTGCCCGCCAATAAAGTTACCCACGGTTTTCATGTCTCACCCTCTTTTAAGTCCGCTGTCGCCTGGCCGCATGCGGGGCTGCCGCTCGCCGTGGCGTTTGAGTCACACTGCCAGCTCATGCCCGCAAGCAGGCTAAATCCTGACCGGATAAAGCAAACTCTATTTCATTGAAAAAAAAGTTTCAAATAAATTATTTTAGAAATTTTGTTTTTAGTGCGAGAGGTCGCAATTTTGCCGTGTCGTCATACAGGCTCATTGCATTGCGGTAAAAAAGTGCGCTACCCGCCGGCCCGGCATTGGGCGGCAGTTTATCCTGACTTTTATACAGAAAGAGAGCGGTGGCCGCTCAACGCAGCGGGGCCGGGCGCACGTGAATCCGTCGGTAACGCCAGTTTCCCGTTTACACTTTTTTTTGAACTGGATCTAAAAATCAATATTTCATTATTCACTAATTATGAAATAAATGTTTTTGTTTAAGGAAGAAATGCACCCATATCACCGCCTTGATGACAGGTACGGTTCACGCTTCTGCTCCCTTTTCCCTACAACGCACCATGCGGGCAGAAGCCAGGCTAAAAATCGGAGCAATAAATGTCATACCAGCGTAAGCGCAATACCGGCTACATCATGAAGATTTGCGGGGTCGCCGCTCTGGGTGGCCTGCTGTTCGGCTATGATACCGCCGTGATCTCCGGCGCGATCGAATCCCTGAAAACCTATTTCAACCTCAGCCCGGCCGAAACCGGCTGGGCGGTATCCAACGTGGTGATCGGCTGCGTGGTTGGTGCCTTTGCCGCCGGGCCGCTGGCGGGGCGTTATGGCCGCAAGAAGGCCCTGATGCTGGCGGCGCTGCTGTTCACCGTCTCGGCCATTGGCTCCGCGTTGGCACCGACCTTCACCTGGTTTGTCATTTACCGCATTATCGGCGGGCTGGCGGTGGGCATCGCCGCCACCGTCTCACCGATGTACATGTCCGAAGTGTCGCCGAAAGACATGCGCGGCCGCGCACTCAGCATGCAGCAGTTCGCCATCGTGTTCGGCCAAATCGTGATCTTTTACGTTAACTTCAAGATTGCCAGCATCGCCAGCGAAGCCTGGCTGGTGGAGATGGGCTGGCGCTGGATGTTCGCTTCCGGCGTGCTGCCCTGCATCTTGTTCTGCATTCTGGTGTTCATCATTCCGGAATCCCCGCGCTGGAGCGTGATGGTCGGCCGTGACGATCAGGCGCTGGCGATGCTGACCCGCGTCTCTAACGCCGAGCATGCCAAAAACGTACTGCGGGAGATCAAGGACTCGATACGGCAGGATCAACAATCCAGCAAGCAAAAACTCAGCTACGCCGACAAGCGCGTGCGTTTCATCCTGTTTGTCGGCTGCATGATCGCCATGCTGCAACAGGTCACCGGCGTTAACGTCATGATGTATTACGCGCCGGTGGTGCTGAAAACCGTCACCGAGAATGCGCAGGAAGCGCTGTTCCAGACCATCTGGATTGGCGTGATGCAGTTGGTCGGCTCGGTGATTGGCGCCATGCTGATGGATCGCATGGGCCGTATCCCGCTGATGCGCTGGGGCACGCTGGGGGTCATCGCCGGGCTGCTGATCACCTCTTATGCGCTCTATACCGAGGCTACCGGCTATTTCGCGCTGTTCGGCATGCTGTTCTTCATGGTGTTTTACGCGCTGTCCTGGGGCGTCGGCGCCTGGGTGCTGGTGTCGGAGATTTTCCCCAACCGCATGCGGTCGCAGGGCATGAGCATCGCCGTCGGCTGCATGTGGCTGGCCAATTTTGTGGTTTCTCAAACCTTCCCGATGATCAACGACAATCCGTATCTGTTCTCCCAGTTCCACGGCGCCTTCCCGATGTGGATTTTCGCGGCGTGCTGCCTGTTCAGTTACTGGTTTGTCAGCCGTTATATCCCGGAAACCCGGGGCGTTTCCCTCGAGAAAATGGAAGACGTGGTGATGGCGAAACGCTATCGCCTGCCTTTGTCCGAAACGCAGCCGGTGCCGTTGCAAGACGGCAAGCCCTAAGCTTTCTCAACCCCTTCAGGAGTAATGCATCATGACCATTGCGCCAGAGCGTTTTTGCATCAACCGCAAGATCGCGCCGAATCTCGATTTGGCATCCTTTTTCCGCCTGGTGAAAACATGCGGGCTCAGCAAAGTCGAGCTGCGCAACGATATGCCGAGCGGCAAGGTGACCGACAGCCTGAGCAACGAGCAACTCACTGCGTTGGCGGCCAAATACGGCATCGAGATCATCACTATCAACGCCCTCGGCAGGTTTAACCTGCTGGACGACGAGGCCACGCTGCTGAAAAACGCCGAGGCGCTGCTGTCGCAAGCCCAGGCCATCCATAGCAAGGCGCTGGTGCTGTGCCCGCATTGCAGCGCGGACGATCGCCGCAGCGAAGAGCAGAAAAAGACGGATACGTTGGCAGCCCTGAAGCTGCTCGCCCCGCTGTTTAAACACTACGGCGTGCAGGGCTATGTTGAACCGCTGGGCTTCGGCATCAGTTCACTGCGCTCGTCGCTGCTGACGCAGTCGCTGATCGGGGATTCCGGCGCGCCCTACAAAATCGTGCTCGATACCTTCCACCATTATTTAAGCGAGGTGGCACAACCCGAGTTCGATGCGCAGATTGACATCGATGGCATTGGTCTGGTGCACCTTTCCGGCGTGGAAGATCCGCTAAGCAAAAGCGCGTTAAGCGACGAAGAACGCATCATGCTGAGCGACAAAGATCGGCTGGAAAGTAAAAAGCAGGTGCAGAATCTGGAGCGCCTCGGTTATACCGGCATTTACGCCTTCGAGCCGTTCTCTTCGCAACTGGATAGCTGGTCAGAGGCGGATATAGAACGTGAAATCCGCCGGAGCATCGCCCTGCTGCAAGGGTAGCAGAGAGCATAACGGCCTCTTCGGAGGCCGTTTTTTTTAACGCTACTTCAGCCTACTGACCACCAGTTGATGGCGGGCGTTATAGAACTTACGGTAGGCCAGATAGCAGGCAATAATGGTCGACAGGGCGGCGGTGGAAAGCAGCATAAAGGTCACCATGATCTGGTACTTAATCGCCTTGACCGGATCAATGCCGGCGAAGATCAAACCGGACATCATGCCCGGCAGGCTGACCAGCCCGACGGTTTTGGCCGAGTCCACCGTCGGAATCAACGATGCGCGAATGCTGTCGCGGATCAACGCCGTCGAGGCAAACTTCGGCGACGCGCCCAAACTGAGCATCTCCTGGATCTTCTGCTGATCGCCTTTAAAACGCTGCCCCAGATTGTTGTAACACAACCCAACCGCCACCATCGCATTGCCGGCGATCATGCCGGAAATCGGGATCACCTGCATCGGCGTAAACTCTATCGAACCGGTCAGCACCAACACCACCAGCGTCAATACCGCACCCGTGGTAATGGCGATAAATGAGGTAACAAACGCATGCTCAATATATTTACTGCGCTTTTGCGCGTTATACGCGGCGTTAAAACAAATAAACAGCACCATCAACACCGTCAGAATGGCATTGTTCACGTCAAAAATGTATTTCAGCACGTAACCGACAATAATCAGCTGCACTACCGCGCGGCAAATGCTCCAGATAATGTCTTTTTCCAGCGCCAGTTTTTCTTTATGGCTGATCAAAATGGCGATGACCACCAGTATCATCGACAGCCCTAAGGATTCATTGGTGATGTTATGCTGGTTCATCGGTTTTCTCCTGTGCCCGTGCGCCGTGTGCGCTCAGGGTAATCACATCGTCCGCATGTTTGATTTCGTCTTTATCGTGCGTGACCCATAGCGCCGCGACGCCATGCTGCGTCACCAACTGATGAATAATCTCGTTGACATTGCGCTTATTATCTTCATCCAGCGCGCTGGTAATTTCATCCAGCAACAGCACCTTGGGCATAAATTGCAGGTTGCGGATCAAGGAAATACGCTGTTTCTCTCCACCGGATAATTCGTTAACGCTTTTTTCCAGCTTATTTTCCGCCAACCCAAAACGTGCCAGGTCGGCCTTCATTTTTTGCTCGTCCGGCTTTTGCTTGCGGATCAGGTAAGGTAGCGCAATATTGTCATACACCGTATCGCCAAACAGCGCCGGGGTCTGAAAACAGTAAGAGACCTGTTGGCGGTATTCTTCCGGCGGCATATCGGTGATGGGTTTACCGTCAAAGATAATTTTTCCGCGGGTCGGATCGATCAGAGAGGAAACGATTTTAAGCAGGGTGCTTTTTCCGCAGCCGGACGGCCCGGTAATCAGTTTGAATTCGCCCTGCTTTAGGCCGAAAGAGACGGAATCCAAAATAACCTGGCCGTCTATTTGATAATGAATATCATCCAATAAAAGTATTTCTTTGCTTTCCTTCATAATATACCCGCATCGCCATAAAACGCCGTTCAATCAGCCGGCAAGTATACCCTATGAATTTCAAGTTGCAGCAGGCGGCCGGCTCGTTCATCCCCTGTCAGGGCTGTGGCGCATTGGGCAAAGGGTCGCCGGGTAACAAAACAACCGGGCTGGGGGCGCGCAACCCCCAGACTTATTATGATCCGCTGTGAAAGGTAGTCCAAAATTTGAAACAAAAAGGGGAGTTACGCTTTTTGGGTCGACGTGCAGATATACCAGCGTAACGAATTATTGATGCTGCGGTGGGTACAACGCACTTTTCCCTCTTTTTCCAACGCCAATAACAGCGTGCGCGTGGTGTAAATATTTTCGCCGCATTTGTCTGCCAGCTCCCTTGTTTTAGGCCACTGTTCCGGCGGTGGCGGGTGATGCCCCCCCGCTCCCGTCGCCCGTTCCATACACAGTTTTCGTAACACGTTTAGCATATGCGATTTCCTGATTTCATAGGTTATCGGCGCCTTCGCCATCACGTCCTCCTGGGGTTACTTTTGCCTCTCCTTATCCGGCGGCAGCACGTCGGCCACGCGCAGGGTGTAAATCATGGTGGTGCCTGGCGGGATGGCGGGTGGGCTGCCCTTCTCGCCATACGCCAGTTCCGGCGGCACCACCAGAGTAATGGACCCGTGTTTGTCGAGTTTGCCGATAGCTGCGCGAAACAGCGGCGGGTATTGCGCCAGCGGCAGCGAGATGGTCGTGCCGGCCAGCTCCATATCCTTAATCACCGTGCCGTCGGGCAGGCTTTCACGCACCACGATGCTGACGTTATCGCCCTCTCCTATCCGCCCGTCGCCGGCGTAATCCACGCGGTAATAGAACCCGAGCGCATCCTTTTGCACCCCCGGCCTTGTGGCAAAATCGGCGAGATAGGCTTTACCGTCCTGCTGCAGGCTTTGCTGCCGTTGCCGTTGCGCCTGCTGCAAAGCGCGGTCTGCGGCTTGCAGCGCGCCGTCGATGGCGGCGTTGTCCAACCGAGGTTTGCCGTTCAACGTATCGGCGATACCCGCCAGCAAACGGGCCCGGTCGGCTTCAATACCCAGCTGTCGGTTCTGTTCTTGCAGTTGCACAATGTCGCGCCCGAGCGAGACCCCGGCGGCATACGCCCGTTTATCCGCATCGCTGACCAGCGCCGGCGGCTGTTGCAACGTTGCCAACTGTCGGCTGAGCTGCTGCAGCCGCTGTTTTTGTTCTCCCGCGATCCGCTGTTGACGCGCCAACGATGCCGCCATGGCGATCAGATCCGGCGGTGGCGCAATGGCCCGTCGGATACCCTTCAGCGCCGCCGCCAACGGCCGGATATCCACCACCGCAGGCGCAGTGGAAGGCGGTACGGTAGCCTGAACCGCTAACAGCCGCTCCAGCCGACGGACAGTGTCGGCCTGCTGCTGAATCACCTCGGCCTGTTGACGGAGAGTCTGATTCAGCGCCGTCAGCCGGGCTGCCTCCTCTCTCGGCACGATACTGGGCCTGGGTTTGGCGGCAACCGGCGGAGAAGCCGACGGCGCCTTTTCCGCTACCGACGGTGCCGAAGCCACCGCCTGTTGCTGCTCGGCAAATTTCAGCAGCGCGGGAATACCGTCATCGGCCGGCGTTTTGCCCACCGCCGACACGCTGCCTGCCACCAGTAACAAAAGAAAAGCTGCGGCTCCTTCCGCACACTTTTTCATGGCTACAGGCTCTCCACCCGGCTGGACAGATCGGCCATCAGCTCATGCTCGACGTCGGCACAGAACTTTTCAGTTTTATATTTATAAAGCGCGTCGATAGCCTTACGGGTACTTTCATCGACATGACTGCGAATACCGGCATATCCAGAGGCGTTGGACAGCAGCCCATTAAAATAAGCAATCCGTTTCTGGTAACTTTGCGGATTAATATTCTTAAGTGAATTCACCCGCTGCTGACAAAGTACGATGCGCTGCTCATCAGTCTTTTCGTTAGGATTATTCTGTGAGACTTTTTTCACGGCGACAACGCCCGCGCCATTCTTCCCTGCACAGCCCGACAACATTAAACCGGCCATTATCAAGACGGCAAAGGCAACGGCAGCTCGGCGAGTTGAATCATTAATTATGGTAATCATTCCGTTTATCATCCCTTAATTATCACTTAGGTCATTATTATGTCGCGAAGCCCGGCGAAATCTCACCTTTTTGGATTAATCCGAACGAGTTAAATAACAAAAAACGCGCAACATCGGCGGGTGCCGATAATAATTCGACACACACCATAATTGTTATTTTTTTGTTAACGCAACGAAAGAAAGCCAAGCCGACGCTCTGTATAAAAGCCGCTTTTCAAGCTGGCAATGTCGCCATACCTTTCTTTTAAAACAATGAGTTA
This sequence comes from Serratia sp. C2(1), assembly GCF_036352655.1. Taxonomy (NCBI): domain Bacteria; kingdom Pseudomonadati; phylum Pseudomonadota; class Gammaproteobacteria; order Enterobacterales; family Yersiniaceae; genus Serratia; species Serratia sp. C2(1). The sequence goes on from NZ_JAZFBA010000006.1 coordinate 142,807, forward strand.
ATTTTTCATGACGATTAACAGCCGCAATTCATCATCTGCTGTCTGAGAGCGATATTATCAAAACAATATTGTGAATTGTAGTGTCATCGGCATATCTGGCGATCTAAAATCTCGCACATTGCCATTTATATAGTCATTTATTCTGGATAATATTTGTATACGATCTATTGATTTTCAATTATATATATTTCTTTTTCCTTTTGGTTTTATATTCTGTATTTGACCTAACTTAATAAAAGCTATTTCCAACAACACCTATTATTTGCAAGAATATTCTCACCAAGACGCCAGGGTGATATTCATATTTTCATTTTAATGGAATGCGTTTTTACGCCTTCCAAAAACTTTCGTTATTGCTGATCTAATAACGAAGGATGGCGTATTGCCCAGAGCAAAAGGATCTGGCTCCAACTTCGATGCCGGTGACATGACGTTACCGTCGTCGTGGGGGATTTAGATGTGCTTTTCTTTTTATTTAAATACTCTCTACAGGAACTTGAGAAATGAAACTGAATAAATTAATGCTGGCAACCATGATTGCTTTCGCTTCCGCATCTGTTGCTCACGCCGCATCTAACCAGGGCAGCGGTAAAGTGACTTTTACCGGTGAAATCATCGATGCGCCATGCAGCGTAGCGCCGGAATCAACCGATCAGACAGTGCCAATGGGCCAGATCAGCAGCCGTTTGCTGGCTAAGCAAGGTAAGTCCGAATCTCAGCCGTTCAGCATTGAGCTGAAAGACTGCGCGCTGACCACCATGAAAAACGTCAAAGTGACCTTCACCGGCACGCCGGATCCTGACAACGCCAAACTGCTGGCCCTGAGCGGTTCAGCCAGCGGTGCAGGCATCGTGATTTATGACAACCTGCATGCCAAAGACGTTGAGCTGGGCACCGCAACCGATGGCCAGGGTCTAAACGACGGCAACAACTCCCTGAAATTCTCCGCTTACCTGCAAGGCAGCAGCGCGTCCGCCGCCGTGGTCCCAGGTGAATTCACCAGCGTGGCGAACTTCACCCTGGCTTACCTGTAATCCTCTTGGGGGCGCCGTTTCGGTGTCCCCGCTTTTACCTGTACGGATTAGGTAACGAGACAGACGGCAACAGGGAGACGCCAGCATGACAACCCGGATTTGGAGCGCACTGCTTATCGCATTCAGCGTTTGCAGCGCAGAGGCGACGGCGAAAAATCAGGGCCACGGCACGGTCAGCCTGGGCGGCGAAATCGTCGAGACCCCCTGCGGGATTGCCGGCGAAAGCCTGGACCAATCCGTTGATTTCGGGCTTATCTCCATGACCGATGCGGCACTGGGCGCACAGCCGGCGCTGATCGGCAGCCGCCGAAATTTCGAGATCAAGCTGGTGAATTGCGAACTGGCAAGCGTAGTGAAGCCCGACTTTATTTATCGCGCAGCCACCGTCACCTTCAATGGCACGGCGGACAGCCAGGATCCGGCGCTCTTGGGCGTGTACGGCGATGCACAGGGTGTGGCCATTGAGCTGCTCACCGCCGCCGGCAATCCCATCCCGCTCGGCACCACTACGGCGGATTATCAGATCGTCGCCGGCGACAATACGCTGCGGTTTGGCGCTCAGTTACGCCTTCACCCAGGTAAAGCGCGGGCGGGCGAGTTCAATTCGCTGGCGAAATTTACCCTGTCTTATTTGTAGCCGCCGTCATAAAGCACCGAATAACACCACCGATTACGTATTCAGGTCGTACAGGATGACCTGCTGTTGGGCGCGGATTTGCCATGAGTGATTACTCTATGACGTCATTACTGACACGGAAAACAACACGGATTATCGTCATTTTCTCTTTCCTCTGGGGACGTCCGGCCTTTTCTGCCACGGAGTTCAATACTGACGTATTGGATATTGGCGATCGCAGCAAGGTGGATTTATCGCGTTTTTCCGACGCCGATTACGTCATGCCCGGGACCTATCTGCTGGATATCAAGATCAACCAGAAAACCCTGCCGCAGCGCAGCATCCAGTATTATCCTTCGGCGGATAAAAAAGATCGCTCCCGCGCCTGTCTGCCGCCGGATCTGGTGGAAAAAATGGCGCTGAAAGAGGAAGCCGCAAAAAAAGTCACCCTATGGCATGACAACCGCTGCGCCGATATCAGCGGAATCAAAGGGGCGACCCTTTCCGATCGCATCGGCGGCGGAGTACTGACGATCACTGTCCCGCAGGCGTGGATGAAATATTCCGATCCGGACTGGACTCCGCCCGAACAATGGGACGACGGCATTCCCGGCCTGTTGCTGGATTACAGCCTCAGCGGCCAGGTCGGCAAGCAGAGCCACAATAACAGCACGTCGGAAAATCTCAGCAGCTACGGCACGCTGGGTGCCAACATGGGCGCCTGGCGCCTGCGCGCCGATTATCAGGCTAATTACAACCAGCAGGCCGGCCAACGCGACAGCAGCTTTGACTGGAACCAGATCTATGCCTATCGCGCCCTGCCGATGCAGGCTGCCAGACTGTCGCTCGGCGAAATTTATCTCGACTCGAACGTGTTCGATTCCTATCGCTTTACCGGCATCAACCTGGCCAGCGACGAACGCATGCTGCCGCCAAACCTGCAAGGCTATGCGCCGGAAGTGCGCGGCATCGCCAAAAGCAACGCCAAGATCACCGTCTCCCAGGAAGGCCGTACGCTGTACGAAACTACCGTGCCCGCCGGGCCTTTTGTGATCCAGGATCTCAACAGTTCGGTACGTGGCCGGCTGGACGTGAAGGTGGAAGAGCAGGACGGCAGCGTCTCTACCTTCCAGGTCGATACCGCCACCATCCCTTATCTGACTCGCCCCGGCTATGTGCGCTACAACATCGCCCTGGGCAAACCCTCGGCTTACGATCACCGCACGCAGGGGCCGCTGTTCTCGGCCGGCGATTTTTCCTGGGGGCTGACCAGTGCCTGGTCACTGTACGGCGGCACCTTGCTTGGCGACGATTACAACGCCTGGGCACTCGGGCTGGGCCGCGATCTCAACATTTTCGGCGCCCTGTCGGTGGACATGACGCAGTCAATCGCCCGTCTGCCAAACCAGCCGACCGCCAGCGGCATGTCGTTCAAGGTCAACTACGCCAAACGCTTCGATGAGCTGAACAGCCAGATCACCTTCGCAGGCTACCGTTTTTCACAGCGCAAATTCATGAGCATGTCGCAGTATCTTCAGGCGCGTTATAGCGACTATGACGATCGCTACAGCGGGCGCGAAAAAGAGCTGTACACCATCACCGCCAGCAAAACCTTTATGGCGGAAGACAGCGCCAAAGCGATCACCGCCTACCTGACCTATTCGCACCAAACCTATTGGGACAAGCGCGCGCAGGATCGCTACGGGCTGTCCGCCAGCAAATTGTTCAACGTCGGTAACCTCAGCAACATCACCGCATCGCTGTCGGCCTACCGTTCGACCTATCAAGGCCGCACCGATGACAGCGTGATGCTGAATTTCAGCGTGCCGATCGGCGATCGTCGCCATATAGGTTATGCGTTGCAGACCAATAACAGCGACGTGACGCAAACCGCGTCCTACAACGATTACACCGATCCGAACAACACCTGGCAGCTAAGCGGCGGTTTCAACCAGTCGGGCAAATCCTTGACCAACGGCTACTACACCCATAACGCCTCGTTCGGTTCGCTCAACGCCAGCGCTTCGTACCAACAAGACAGCTACTCCTCCGTCGGCGGTACCTTCCGCGGCGGCATCACCGCCAGCCGGTACGGTATCGCCGCGCATCAGAACTCCAGCAATGGCGGTAGCCGGATGATGCTGGATACCGACGGTATCGCCGGGGTGCCGATCAACAACGGCCGCGCCTACAGCAACCGGTTCGGCCTGGCGGTGATTTCCGACATCACCAGCTACTACAACACCGATACCCGCATCGACGTCAACAAGCTGGCTGACGACGTGGAAGCCACCCGTTCGGTGGTGCAAGGCACGCTGACCGAAGGTGCCATCGGCTACCGTCACTTTGAGGTGGTGAAAGGCAGCAAGCTGCTGGCCACCATCAAACTGGCGGACGGCAGTGAACCGCCGTTTGGCGCTACGGTGCTGAGCGAACGTGGGCGTGAAGTCGCGGTGGTGAACGACGGCGGATCGGTCTACCTGACCGGCGTCCAACCGCAAGAGCAACTGGACGTCGCCTGGGAAGGCCAACGCCAATGCCGCATCGTGATACCGGGTGCCGCCAAGCCGTTGGACCAGCTACTGCTGCCGTGCGCCAAACTGTAACCCGCAACACAGAGAATTGATGACTATGAACAACTATCCGTTAGCAAAAATGGCCGCTCTGGGGCTGGCATTGGCCGGCGCGGCTCCGGCCGTCAACGCGGCGATCTCGCTGGATCGCACCCGCGCCATCTACGTCGGTGACGCGAAATCCATCAGCCTGAATATCGTCAACGAAAATAAGGAGCTGCCTTTCCTTGCGCAATCCTGGCTGGAAAACGATCGGCACCAGAAAATCACCTCGCCGCTGGTGGTACTGCCGCCGTTGCAACGGGTAGAAGCCGGCGAACGCAGCGTAGTGCGCATCACCAAAACTCCGGAGGCCGATCGCCTGCCGCAGGATCGCGAATCGGTGTTCTATTTCAACCTGCGTGAAATCCCGCCGAAAAGCAGTAAAACCAACGTGATGCAGCTGGCTCTGCAAACCCAGATCAAGCTGTTCTACCGGCCGAAGGCCATCGTCGCGCCCAAAGGCGAGGTGTGGCAGGAGAAGCTGGTGTTCCGCAAAAGCGCCGGCGGGTTCACCATCGAAAACCCTACGCCGTTTTATATCACCCTGACCGGCATCACCCGCCAGCCGCAGAAACTGGGCGGCGGCGCGATAAGCGACTTCGAACCCGTGATGTTGAAACCGAAATCCAGCGAAAGCGTGAAGCTGCGCGACAACGGCCTGAACAGCTTTGTCGTCACCTACATCAATGACTACGGTGGCCACCCCGAGCTGCGATTCCAGTGCAACGGCACCCTCTGTACCGCCGCGCCGGATGCGAAAAAATAAGGAGATACCGCATGGCTGAATTCATCGGCGGCCGCCTGCGGCCCTTGTTGTTCGGCGCGTTGCTGTTTAGCGGCAGCGCGGCGGCGGCAACGCAGCTTGACGTGGTTGAAGGCACTACCGGCACCGTCAGCTTTTTCGGCGGTCTGCTCAGCTCCCCGTGCAGCCTGACGCCGGACAGCCGGGATCAGACGATCGATCTGGGTGAGGTTAACGCGCGTGACTTCCAGAATGCCGGCGATCGGAGCGCGCCGGTGCGCTTTCGCCTCGCCTTCCGCAACTGTCTGCTCGGGGCCAAAGCGCTGGCGGATAACCCCACCGGCCAACGCAACGGCGATGCCGGGCGGCTCTATTTGCAGGGTGAGCAGGCCGTTACGCTGGTGTTTCTCGGCGACAGCGACGTGAATAATCCGGACTTGCTGAAACTCAACGACGGCGTACAGGGCATCGGCCTGCGGTTGACCGACCAACAAGGCCGCGCGCTGTCGCTCAACCAGCGAAGCCGGCCCTACATTCTGCAGCCCGGCAGCAACACGCTGTGGTTCAGCGCGCAGATCGAATCGACGCAAAAATACACGCAGGCAAGCCAATTTACAGGAGTGGTACATGTCCAACTGGTCTATTTATAAGCCCGGCCTGTTGCTGGCCTGCCTGCTCGCCCCGTTCGGCGCTCAGGCGCTGGAGTGCCATCTGAACACCGCCAATGGCATTACCGAAGAAAACGAAGACATTGGTCAATTGAAGATCCCCGCTACCCTGCCGATCGGCAGCCGGCTGTGGACGTCGCAGCCGATGAGCCGTGGTGTGGTGTGCTGGGGCTACCCGAGCGTACCGCAAGGGGAATGGGTTTATTTCTACCCCAATCCGGACAACAAACCGATCGCCGCCGGTATTTCGATGGGGGTAATTTATAACGGTACCGATCTCGGCATCCTGAATACCCGGGCGCAAACCGACATGTTCCGCAAGCCAAACCAGCAGCAACTGGGCTACGTGAACTATCAGGTTTATTTGCAGAAAACCGGCGAGATCACGCCGGGCGGTGCCAGCCAGATTTCGGTATTCCAGCTCGACGGCGTGAAGGGCATCAACAATAAGCCGGGTAAAAACTACCGCTTCACCCTGACCGGAATGGACAAAATACAGGTCATTCAGTGCTCGGCATCGGTAGAGTTGACCACGCCGGAAGGCGTCGATTTTGGCAATATTCCCAGTTGGAAAGCCAACGCCGGTACCGTGGCGAGCAAAGATTTTACCGTGCTGATCCGTAAAAACGGCTGTAGCGACAATTTCGCGCTGGACGCTAACTTTATGGTGAAAAATGGCTCGCTGGTCGACGCCACCGGTTTGAATATGGACAACGGTTCAGCCTTGCGCATTTTCGACAACTCCAATCCGAAATGGATTAAATACAACCAGTTTTCCGGCTTTGCCGATATGAATGGCCGCGATCAGGTACAGAAATCCTATACCGCTTCCTTACAGGCAACCGGTGAGGGGCAAGAGGGGGATTTCCGTAAAACCATCATATTGCTGATTAACTATATTTAATGGCAGGCAAATGAAAAAACTCATTATTTTAACGACGCTGTGCGGCGCCGGTTATTTATTTCCCGCCATCGCGACAGCGGCGGGTAAGGAAATTGATTTTTTCGGCACCGTGGTGAACCGGCCGTGCAATATTGAGCCGCAATCGGCCGATCAGGTGGTGGAAATGGACACGGTGATCGTCAAAACCCTGTATCGCTATGGCCACAGCAATCCGGTGCCGTTCAGCATCAAGCTGACCGACTGCAAAACGGCGGTGTACCAATCCGTCAACGTCACCTTCAGCGGCACCGAAGACCACGAACTGCCTGGCAAACTGGCGATCAATAACGGCACCCACGGCGCCGCCATCGCGCTGTTTGACGGCAAGGGCGCCGACATTGATTTGAACCGGGCCACCAGCGCGGTGGCCTTGCAGGACGGCGCCACCATGTTGAATTTCACCGCCTATGTGCAAGGCCACCCCAGCGCGATACAGAATAAAACCATTACCGAGGGTGAATTCAGCTCGGTAGCCAATTTTGTGCTGGCTTATCAATAATAAGGCCGAGCTTCAGGAAAGCGTGATGATATCCAACAACAAAACGGCCGGGTTATTCGGGCTGGCGGCATGCTATTGCCTGATCGCCATGCATATTTATTGGCCCAATCGCGGCGGCAGCGGTTTTTATTTGCCGTGGAATCTGGTCGGCGGCATATTTATCGCCCTGTTTATCTTCGGCGCGATGCTGTTGAGCCGGCCGCCGTTGGCCGTGTCCGGTTTTTTCAACCGGCTGGCACCGGGCGCTCTGATTTTATTGTTGCCGCTGCTGTGGGCGAAAAATCCCTGGCTGAGCGAAGCTCTGCCACGCCTGTTGGGGCTGACGCTGGGCGTCGCCGCCTACTTCGCGCTGTTGCAGATACCGCTCGACCGTCTGCGGCGACGCAGGCTGCTGATTTTACTGCTGGCGGCGACGCTGCTCGAGGCGCTGCTGGGCCTGGTACAGTACGGGTTGTTGGAGCCGGGTAACGCCATGGGCTACAACACCGTGAAAAACCGCCCTTACGGCATCTTCCAACAGTGGAACCTGATGGCCAGCTTTATGGCTACCGGGCTGGCGCTGGCACTGTACCTGGTGAGTAACCGGCGCCCGCTGCGCCGGGGCGTGCAATGGCTGACGGGCGGTATGCTGGTGCTGGCGCCGCTGTTACTGATCGTGATCGCCTCACGCATTGGCCTGCTGGCGGCCGTTGTGCTGTCGCCGCTGCAACTGTTTATGCTGTACCGGCTTAATCGCCGCCGCGCCACCGCCGCCCTGCTGCTGTTGCTTGCCGGAATAGCCGCCGGCCTGCTGTTGATCACGCTTAACGGCGCAACGCGGGCGCTCACCGTGACGGAGCCGATTTTCTACCGCCTGACCTACTGGCAGGAAGCGCTGCGCATGATCGCCGAACGCCCGTGGCTCGGCTGGGGTTATGGCCATTTTCAGCACGATTTCCTGCATCACTTCTACACCACCCACCGCAGCGGTATGGAAAGCGTCAGCATCAGCCATCCGCACAACGAGATCCTGCTGTGGGGCATCGAAGGCGGCCTGTTGAGCCTGAGCGGCATTGCCTTGATCGGCTGGGGATTATGGCGCCTGCTGCGACGCACCTGCGCGCTGCCGCTGCGGCCCGCACCCTGGCTGGCGGCGTTGCCGATTCTGCTGCACATGATGGTGGAATACCCGCTTTATCTTTCCGCCGCACACGCCGTACTGCTGCTGGCGATTCTGCGCGCCGGCGATGTACGTTGCCGCCTGCGCCTGTCGCCGCGCCCGCAGCTCACCTTGCGGCTGCTCGCCGCCGGCGTGGCCGCGCTGGCGTTGCCGTATCTGATCAACGGCCTGCACAGCGCTGTGATTATTACTGCCGTAGAAAAAACCGGTCTGCGGCAATTTGCCGCCATGAGCCGGGTGATGACGCCGACGCCCTGGCAGGTGCGTTACGACTACGACATCCAGTTGCAACGGCTGCTGCAATACCCGCGCACCCGCGATCCGGCCGCGCTGCTGAGCTACCAGCGTTGGGCGGAAAATGAAATCCGTGTGCGGCCGGACGCCAATATCTACGTCAACCTGATGGTAACCAGCCGGTTGCTGCAACAGCCGCAGCGGACGAAGGATTTGCAACGTCAGGCACGCCGGCTGTTCCCGCACGATGTGCGTTTTAAGGAGTAACTATGCTTAATATCCGGTTCACCCCGCTGGGCAGCGATATCTTTTATCAACAGGGATTACGGCAGCTGCTGGAAGAGTATCTGCACGACCTGAATCACAGCCGCCGCGGGCATCTGCACGAGCTGCGCAACCTGGAGCCGATCGAGATCGTGTTCCACACACTGGAAGACCAATGCGGCTGCGCCAGTTGCTACCAAAGCCCGTACCAGACGCCGCGCCATCGGCAAATGATCGTGCTGATCCTCGACGATCGCGACACCCGTTATCTGCACGCCCACCCGGCGTTGTTCAGCATTAACCGCCGCGATGACGCCGCTACCGTCCGCAACAAACTGCAGATGGCACTGGAACGCTTTTGCCGGCAACCCTGGATGGCGCTGCACGCCAGCGCCATCTGGAAATGCCGGCAGTGCCGCATCGCCGCCCTGAGCAGCTGCGAAAAGAAGGTGCTGAAACTGATGAGTACCGGCATGTCCGCTTGTACTATCGCCGGAATGCTGCACCGCAGCCAGAAAACCATCAGCGCCCACAAGCGTTCGGCAATGCGTAAATTGAACGTGCGCAAAAATACCGAACTTAACAAAATGCTGCTTAATCAGATGGGGCTGAACTGAAACGGCCTGGGATCAGGCCAGAGCGCGTTTCTTTGGCAGAAAGATCTCCGCCAGCATGCAGCGTGCGCCACCGCCGCCGAGATCTTCGATAATATCGAGCTTCCCCAGCGCCAGCCGGGCGTAGCCGCCAATCAGCGCCTGCTGCGGCGGCGTAAAACTGGCCCAGGCGCGGGTCGACATGGCGTAAACCGGGCTGCCGTCTTTGGCGCGCAGTTCCAGCACGTTGCAGGCGAAGGCCTCCATCTGGGCGTAGCTGACGTCAATCAGGGTTTTGCCGCTGCCTTGCAGCCTGGCGATCAGCGCGCTTTTTTGTTCCGGACTCCGCAGGCTTTCCAGGCAGAGAATGGCGTAGCGCGCGCCGACGCTCATCATCACGTTGGTGTGATAAATCGGCTGATTATGGCGATCTACGGCGTCGAACCAGATAATTTTATAGCCGGAATGGCGCTCAAATTCGCGCCCCACCTCTGGAGAACTGCGTGACGAGAGGCAGGCATAAGCCAACTTGTTAGGGTGATCCAGGATCAGCGAACCTGTGCCTTCCAGGAAGCGCCCGACCCGTTCGTGGGCCGAAAGATCGATACGCCGTTCAATCACGAAATCCTTGGCGAGCTGCGCGATAATATCCTGGCGGCGTTCCCGTCGTCGGTTTTCCGCTTCCATCGGGAAAGTGAACAGGCTGCCGTCGCCCAGCAGCGCAATCCAGTTATTCGGGAATAATGCGTCCGGCGTTTCCTGCCCGTCGATATCATCCATCACCCTCACGTCGACACCGGCCTGTTGCAGGGCGTCAACGTAGCCGTTAAAGGCGGTTACTGCCCCGGCTGCGTGATGTTCATGGCGTTGCATGGCCTTCTGAAAAAAATTGCTGTGCTGGGTCTGTTTATTCGCGGCAAAGCCGGAAGGCCGAATCATCAAAACGGATTGGGTGGTTTGCATGATATTTCTCACAGGGATCGGGGGAATAACGCGACCCTATTATGGAAAATCAATTTGGCGCGAGGCAGTGTGAAAAATGACTACATTGCTCTATATTTTTACACATCGCCACCACCAGCCGACACTTTGCCACCATGAATGATACCGATCGCCACATCCTCGCGCTGCTGCGCGAAAACGCCCGCAGCTCGGTGACCGAGATAGCCAATAAGGTCCGGGTGTCGCGCGCGACGGTGCAAAAAAGAATTGAGGCGTTGGAAGCGCAGGGGATCATTACCGGCTACACCATTCGCGTGAAACCGGGCGTGGAACATAACCGCATTCGCGCCTGGATGTGCGTGGCGGTGGAAGGCACCAAGGCGCAAAGCGTGTTGCAACAGCTGCGCGGCGAACCGGCGGTGTTCACCCTGCACACCACCAACGGTAAGTGGGACATTCTGCTGGAGATCCGCACCGACAGCCTGGAGAGTTTCGATAAAATTCTGGGGCGTATCCGGCGTATCGCCGGTATTTCCAACACCGAAACCAGCATCCAGCTGTCGACGCACAAGGCATAACGCGCCATCAGCGGGAGCGGAACCTCGCCTCCGGCATTTCCACTATCAGCGCCGCGTAGGATTTTGCAGCAACCGCGCCACGATATTTCCCAGCCAGAGGCGATCGATACCGGGGCTACCGGGGGGATCCACCGCTGCCGCGTATCGCTGTACCCGGCGGTTCCTAAATGCGGCAGATCACCGCTGGCCGCTTTGCGTCACGGTAGAGTGATAAATGGTCGGGGATTTGCTGCTCGGGAATTATCCCTGCTATCCATACATCATGCACTTTTCGTTTGGCTGTCGTTTGGTTGCGTGACATTACATTGTTGTTTTCGGCAATAAATGTAAAAAATTATATGAAGAAAACTGTTTTTGGTTGGGAGCCGACAACCCCTGAAGCCTACAGGGAGGCCTATTTTCTCTTTGGGGGAAGTGTATGTACTCACCCTGACGTGATTGAATTCTTAAGTCAGCGGCTTGTTTTTCCTGATTTCTATAGTTACAAAAAGAAAGGTTCGGTTATATCTGCAGCCTTTTCTCTAAAGGGTAACCTTTCACTTAAGGTGAGTGGATATCCGTTTTTTTTTGATGACATCATCATTCCGATTAAAAAAGGCAGCGGTAAGATTGTTATGCCTTTTAAAACCAAACAGTTATCTTCTTATCATAAAGGGGATTTTTACAACTGCATTCATTGGGAAAGGTTAAAAAGAAAGACCTGCCGGGTCAAAGATGATTTTTCCAAAAAAACGCATAAGAAAAGGCTTGGGGAATTCGATAAATTCATAAGTAGCGGCGGGGAGTGTTTATCAATTGACCATTTTTCCGATAGGGCACTAGCCGATATTTACATCTCGCTTTTCAAAAAAAGATGGGGGGAAACATTAGCGTGTTATTCTGAGGAGGTCCTGTTGGAGGTCTTTAGTAAATTACGCCACCTGTTATTTGGTTATGTATTGTTAATAAATGGCAAGCCTTGTGCTTACGACCTGGTATTTAAAGCAGAATGCAGGGAGTGGGTTTTCTTTGATTGCCATAATGGCGGCGTTGACCAAACCTATGCGAACCTCAGCGTAGGAAGTGTTCTTATGTATATGAACATCAAGTTGGCAAAAGAATTATGCCATCAAAAAGGCGTAAAGATGATGTACTCCCTGGGAATGGATAATCCGAGGTGGAATTATAAAAAACAGTGGTGTGAAATAGTCGCTCTGGGTCGAACATTGATGCCCTAAAATCATTCGCTGACTAAAACCTCCCGATCCCCCGGGCCTCACGGCATCGCACCGACCGCATGCGCCTGCCGCAAAACGCCGCGCCCGGGAATGCTATCCCGAACAAGCGGATCGATTGTCACCCGGCTACGGAGCAACAATCATCCTTATTATCCCCGCGCCGCCAGCGCCTGAGCGCAAGCCCAGGCCGAGCTCCAGGCCCACTGGAAGTTGTAACCGCCCAACCACCCTGTCACATCCACCACTTCGCCGATAAAGTACAGGCCGGGCACCTTGCCGGCTTCCATCGTTTTGGAAGAGAGCTCTTTGGTGTCCACGCCGCCGAGCGTCACTTCCGCCGTGCGATAACCTTCGGTACCGTTCGGCTGCACGCGCCAATCCTGCAAGGTTTCGACCAGCGCGGCCTGTTGCGTGGGGTTCAGCTGCTTCAGCGTGGCTTCCGGCAATTGCCCCAGCGTTTGCAGGCACTCCACCAGGCGCTTCGGCAGGTGCAGCGCCAGGGTATTTTTCAGGCTTTGGTTGGGGTGTGCCTGGCGTTGCTCATTAAGGAAGCCCGCCAGATCGAGTGCAGGAAGTAAGTTAACGCTCACAAACTCACCAGGCTGCCAGTAGCTGGAAAGCTGCAATACCGCCGGGCCGGAAAGGCCACGGTGAGTGAAAAGCAGGCTTTCGCGGAAGCTGACGCCGTTTTCGGCGGTGATCACCGCCGGTACGGAGACGCCGGACAGCGTTTGCAGGTGTTCCAGCAGCGGTTTGTGCAGGGTAAACGGCACCAGCGCGGCGCGGGTCGGCAGCACCTTCAGGCCAAACTGCTCCGCCAGCTTGTAGCCGAACGGCGACGCGCCCAGTCCCGGCATGGAAAGCCCACCGCTGGCCACCACAAGTGAGCGAGCGCTCACTTTATCGCCATTCAGCGCCAGTTCGAAACCGGCTTCGGTTTTTTCCACGCTCAGCACTTCACTGCGCAGCCGCGTCGTCACCTGGCCCAACTCGCACTCTTTAACCAGCAGCTCGACCACCTGCTGCGCAGAGTCATCGCAAAACAGCTGCCCCAGCGTTTTCTCGTGATAGGCGATGCCGTAGCGGTTAATCAGATCGATAAAATCCCACTGGGTATAACGCGCCAGCGCCGATTTACAGAAATGCGGGTTGTTCGACAGGTAAGCGGCCGGTTCGGTATACATATTAGTAAAGTTACAGCGTCCACCGCCGGACATCAGGATTTTGCGACCCGGTTTTTTGCCGTTATCGAGCAGGAGCACCCGGCAACCGAGTTGCCCTGCCTGAGCGGCGCAAAACATGCCCGCTGCGCCCGCACCTATTACCACGACATCAAACTGTTCCACCTGCGCCTCTCTGAATAAAAACCACAATCGCGACAAAAGGCCGCCATATTACGCCGAATCGCTACCGGTAACCGACAACTTTACGGCGGCAGATTGTAAAGCCATGCCGCCGCCAGCGCCATAGTAAGAAAATATTACAGCGCACTTATCAGCATAAGGTTCTGATATTTCATACCTTTGTCATATCAGTGCCATCGTTTCGTCATGTTCAAATCAAAAAAACGTCATATTTTCCTTTTCCCCGGCCCCGGTTGTCACTGATAATGCGCGGCGTTCATGTCCACAAACTGGCGTAACGCTTATGCTGCATTTGTTCGCTGGCCTGGATTTCCATACCGGCCTGATGTTAATTCTCGCATTGTTGTTCGTGTTGTTTTATGAGGCCATCAACGGCTTTCATGATACGGCCAATGCGGTCGCTACAGTAATCTATACCCGTGCCATGCGCTCGCAACTTGCGGTCGTGATGGCGGGCTTGTTCAACTTTCTTGGCGTTATGCTCGGTGGTTTGAGTGTTGCTTACGCCATTGTTCATCTGCTGCCTACCGATCTGTTGTTGAACGTCAGTTCAGCGCACGGATTAGCCATGGTCTTCTCCATGCTGCTGGCGGCGATTATCTGGAACCTCGGCACCTGGTATTTCGGTCTGCCGGCCTCCAGCTCCCACACGCTGATTGGCGCAATTATCGGTGTTGGTTTAACCAACGCACTGATGACCCACACCTCGGTGGTGGATGCGCTTAACGTCCCGAAAATGATCGGTATTTTCCTGTCATTGCTCATCTCGCCGCTGGTCGGCATGATGGTCGCCGGGCTGATGGTGTTTGCCTTGCGCCGCTATTGGAGCGGCAACAAGAAACGCCAGCGTATCCACATGACCCCCGCGGAACGTGAAAAGGTCGACGGCAAACGCAAGCCGCCGTTCTGGACCCGTATCGCACTGATCCTGTCGGCTATCGGCGTCAGCTTCTCGCACGGCGCCAACGACGGCCAGAAAGGCATCGGCCTTATCATGCTGGTGCTGATCGGCGTTGCGCCGGCCGGCTTCGTGGTCAATATGAATGCAACCGGCTATGACATCACCCGTACGCGTGATGCCGTGACCCACCTGCAGCAATATTACCAGCAGCACGGCGATGCCTTGTCACACGTGGTGTCCCTGACGCCGCTGGTACCAAGCCCGGAAGACGAGGTTTCGCCGAATAAGCCGACCGAGTTCCACTGCGACAGTTCCCGCGCCATGCCGGCGATTGAGCTGACGCAGGGCCTGCTGAACAATCTGCAAAGTTACGATCAACTGACGGTAGAACAGCGCAGCCATCTGCGCCGCCTGCTGATGTGCGTAACGGATACCGCAGACAAGGTCGCCAAACTGCCGGAAACCTCCGCCGCGGACCAGCGTTTCCTGAAGAACCTGCGTCAGGATCTGCTGCAAACCGTTGAGTATGCACCGCTGTGGATTATCGTTGCGGTTGCTCTGGCGCTGTCACTCGGCACCATGGTTGGCTGGAAGCGCGTTGCCACCACCATCGGCGAGAAAATCGGTAAGAAGGGCATGACCTACGCTCAGGGCGTGTCGGCTCAGATGACCGCGGCCTTGTCGATCGGTGTGGCCAGCTACACCGGTATGCCGGTTTCCACCACCCACGTGCTCTCTTCGGCGGTTGCCGGGACGATGATCGTGGACGGCGGCGGCGTACAAAGTAAAACCGTGAAGAATATCCTGTTGGCCTGGTTACTGACCCTGCCGATTTCGATTCTGCTTTCCGGTTCACTGTACTGGCTGGCGCTTCAGGTTATCTAAGCAGCTTGTTCCATGAGAAAGGCGGCCCGATGTGGCCGCCTTTTTTTTGTCCGTAGCAAGGGAAACCGCCCGGTTTTAATACCAGATCATCAGCGCCAGCAGGCTGACTACCACCAATCCGCACAGGGCGGAAGTCAGCATAAACTGCCCGCGCACCCGCTCACAACGGCGGATAAACTCCGGATCGTGATGCTCGACGTAGCGCTGCGAGAAGATATAGCGCACCAGCCGCAGCTGCTTGCTCGGCTGACCGTGGGCAGTAAAGAAACCGCCGCCGTCGACGTATTGGTACAGCAGCGGATCGCAGCCGCGCAACACCACCAGCAGCGCACGCAGAGAAGAGTAATACCGCACCATGTTTACCACACACACCACACACAAAGCCCAAAACAGCGCGACGGTACTGATCATGATTGCCCCCTCAAGGCGTTGTTATCCACGGCGCTCCGCCGGGTCCAACTGCCCTACCTCGATGCCCATTACTGCGGGAGCCTACCGCTCCGATCCCCTTTTTACCGCTCGGGCCGCGCATACCTCACAGCCTCTGAAACAAGCCGGCCAGGCAAGGTACCTGCAGCGCGATCTGACTCAGAGGAAAAAGGTAAGGCCCATACTCATTATTGTAGGTGAATGAAACGTAAACTGGCCTGAGCAGTAGATAAAATTTACCGCAACCTGCCTATTTGTCATCCATCGATTGGTTATAAGCGATAACCGCCCTGCCCACCGCTCCAGGTCTTTTCCACGGCCCGATGGGCATTTGGGGCTATACTCTGTTTAAGAATGCTTATGTTTCAAGCGGTCAAACGGCCAATAACCCCAGTAACGATAGGATTTTCAACCCGGCGGGTGTAAAACTGACGGGATAGAGATGAAGAGATTTTTTGATGCAACACACTGTGATCGCCCCAACATATCATTGTGTTATCTGAATGATAAAATGCAGGTAAACCTAAAGCGCCAGGCTGGTACGCTGAAATGCCTGCTAACCTTTTAATCGGCATTATATGGAAGGAGTATTCTCATGGCTTACAAACACATTCTGATTGCGGTAGACCTGTCCCCGGAGAGCAAAATTCTGGTGGAGAAAGCCGTATCTATGGCGCGGCCGTACAACGCCAAAGTTTCCCTGATCCACGTAGATGTTAACTATTCCGACCTGTATACCGGCCTGATCGACGTTAATCTCGGCGATATGCAAAAGCGTATTTCTGAGGAAACCCACCATGCGCTGACCGAGCTTTCGCAAAATGCCGGTTACCCGATTACCGAAACCCTGAGCGGCAGCGGCGATCTGGCGCAGGTGCTGGTCGATGCCATCAAGAAATACGACATGGACCTGGTGCTGTGTGGCCACCACCAGGATTTCTGGAGTAAGCTGATGTCCTCTGCGCGCCAGCTGATCAACACCGTGCATATCGACATGCTGATTGTGCCGCTGCGCGATGAAGAAGACAGCGTCGAAGATTAAGTAAGCGCTCGCAAACTTAGCTCGCCAACGCCCGCCTCTTGCGGGCGTTTTTCGTTCTGCCGCCATCATTAATCGCTTGATAATCAACCGCCCTCCAGTGATATAGTCGCTAAAGACACAACATCATCCCCCAGGCTTTATTCATACCAATATTTATAAAAATAGTGGGGGAACATTAATGCTAAAAGGAGTTATCCATGGAAAATGCCGTATCGGTAGAGTCGTTTTTGTCCTCGTTACAGCACCACAATCCCCACCAGCCCGAATATTTGCAGGCGGTAAGAGAAGTGTTCACCTCGCTGTGGCCGTTTATCGAACGCAACCCGCGCTATCGCGAACACGCGCTGCTGGAGCGGCTGGTTGAGCCGGAGCGTGCCATCCAGTTCCGCGTCAGTTGGGTGGACGATCGCGGCCAGGTGCAGGTTAACCGCGCCTGGCGCGTGCAGTTCAATTCTGCCATCGGGCCGTATAAAGGCGGTATGCGCTTTCATCCGTCGGTGAATTTATCGATTCTGAAATTCCTCGGCTTCGAGCAGACCTTCAAAAATGCGCTGACCACCTTGCCCATGGGCGGCGGTAAAGGCGGGTCGGATTTCGATCCGAAAGGCAAAAGCCAGGCGGAGATCATGCGATTCTGCCAGTCGCTGATGACGGAGCTGTACCGCCATCTTGGTCCGGATACCGATGTGCCCGCCGGGGATATCGGCGTTGGCGGCCGTGAAGTCGGCTTTATGACCGGCATGATGAAAAAACTGTCCAACAACACCGCCTGCGTGTTTACCGGCAAGGGGCTGTCGTTCGGCGGCAGTTTGATCCGGCCCGAGGCCACCGGCTATGGGTTGGTCTATTTCACCGACGCCATGCTGCAACGCCACGGGCTGGGCTTTGAGGGAATGCGGGTCGCCGTTTCCGGCTCAGGCAATGTGGCGCAGTATGCCATCGAGAAAGCGCTGGAACTGGACGCGCGCGTGATCACCGCATCTGACTCGGGCGGCACCGTGGTCGATGAAGCCGGTTTCACCACCGAGAAGCTGGCCCATCTGGCGGAAATCAAGAATCAGCGTTATGGCCGGGTGGAAGATTACGCCCGCGAACGCGGTCTGACCTACCTGGCCGGGCAGCAGCCGTGGAGCGTGCCGGTGGATATCGCCCTGCCGTGCGCGACCCAAAACGAACTGGATCTGGAAGCCGCACAGTTGCTGATCCGCAACGGGGTCAAAGCCGTGGCCGAGGGTGCCAATATGCCCACCACCATTCAGGCTACCGATGCGTTCCTGGACGCCGGCGTGCTGTTTGCCCCGGGCAAGGCCGCCAACGCCGGCGGCGTGGCCACGTCCGGGCTGGAGATGGCGCAGAATGCCGCGCGCATCAGCTGGCGGGCAGAAAAAGTGGATGTACGTTTACAACATATCATGGCGGATATTCATCAAGCCTGCGTCGAATACGGCGGTGAAGGGAAACAAACTCACTACGTGCATGGCGCCAATATCGCCGGATTCGTCAAGGTTGCCGACGCCATGCTGGCACAGGGTGTGCTGTAACCCGCCCTTAAGGTGATCTTGTTCACATATCCGTTAAATGCTTCAATGCCGGCTCTCCTGCCGGCATTTTTATCGCCCAAAAACGGCGTTCCCACCCCTGAATGGTTGCATTAATGTAAATGAATATGATTTTCTTTGTTAAATAAATGATGATTTTCCGTAGTAATATTACCACCACAAGATTATTAAACATTTAATTAACATTTAAACCGTCATAATTTTACCTCAATGTGCGTAGATCACATTTCCCCAACTTCGGTTACGCCCCCTCTTCCATTCCTTTGTAATCTGCACTGGTGGAAAAACAGCCACCCCTACAGATAAAAAAGGTACAGCGAAATGAAATTTAACCTCGCATTATTAAATGCATGTGTGGTTTCTGCGTGCATGTTATCGACAACACCTGCTTTTGCCGCTGAAAAGTACGAGATCGCCGTGGTTGCCAAAGTGACCGGCATTCCCTGGTTCAACCGTATGGAAGTGGGCGTAAACGACGCAGCCAAAAAGCTCGACGTCAACGCTTACCAAACCGGGCCTTCCACGCCAGACCCGGCCGCACAGGTCAAAGTGATTGAAGACCTGATCGCCAAAAACGTTAACGCCATCATCGTGGTGCCAAACGACGCCAAGGTGCTGGAGCCGGTGCTGAAAAAAGCGCGCGAGAAAGGCATCGTGGTACTGACCCATGAATCCCCGGATCAGCAGATCGGTCAGTGGGACATCGAAACCATCGACAGCGAGAAGTATGCACAGGCCAACGTTGATGAGCTGGCTAAAGATATGGGCGGCAAAGGCGGCTACGCCATTTACGTCGGCTCGCTGACCGTGCCGCTGCACAACGCCTGGGCCGATTCCGCCATCAAATACCAGAAAGCCAAATACCCGGACATGTTCGAAGTCACTTCGCGCCTGCCGGTGGCGGAAAGCATCGATAAATCCTACGCCACCACGCTGGACTTGATGAAAACCTATCCGCAGATGAAAGGCATTATCGGTTTTGGCTCCCTCGGCCCGATCGGTGCCGGCCAGGCGGTCGCCAAGAAGCGCGCCAAGGACAAAATCGCCGTGGTGGGCATCGCCATGCCGGCGCAGGCCGCCCCTTACCTGATGCGCGGCGATATCAAGAAAGCGCTGCTGTGGGATCCGAAAGACGCCGGCTATGCGCTGGTGACGGTGGCCGACCAACTGCTGCAAGGCAAGGAAGTGACCAAAGACTTGTCGATCGAAGGCCTGGGCAAAGCCGACGTCGATATGGATAAAAAAGTGATTCGGTTTAATAAAATTCTTGAAGTGACCAAAGATAATGCCAAATCGCTAGGTTTTTAACCTTAATTAATATTCGCCACACCGGGAAAGTTATTCAATAACCTAAGGCGCAGCGCCTGCTGCGACCTTAGGATAATAAAAACCAGCACAGGTTAACGCTATGACCACATCCACCGCATTTATCACCCTGGAGAATATCAGCAAAAGATTCCCAGGCGTGCTGGCACTGGACCAGATCAACCTGACGCTGAATATTGGCGAAGTGCATTGCCTGGCCGGACAAAATGGCTGCGGCAAAAGCACCATTATTAAAATTATTTCCGGGGTTTATCAGCCGGAAAAAGGCGCCAATATTTCGCTGGAAGGCAAACTCTTTCATTCCCTGACGCCGCAGCTCTCCGGCTATTACGGTATTCAGGTAATTTATCAAGACCTGTCGTTATTCCCCAATCTGACGGTGGCGGAAAATATCGCCATTCATCGCTATCTGCCCGGCGGCCATTTCTGGGTGCGCAAGCAGGTGATGCGCCAGACCGCGCTGGACGCCATGGCGCGCGTCGGGGTGCATATCGATCCCGATAAAAAAGTGGAAAAACTATCGATTGCCGATCGCCAACTGGTAGCGATTTGCCGCGCCATTGCCGCCGAAGCGCGGCTGGTGATTATGGACGAGCCTACCGCATCGCTGACGCGTCAGGAGGTCAACGGCCTGCTGCGGGTGGTCAACGAGCTGAAAGCCACGGGCATCTGCGTGGTATTCGTCAGCCACCGCCTGGATGAGGTGATGGAAGTCGCCGACCGTATCAGCGTAATGCGCGACGGCAAGCTGGTCGGCACTTACCCGGCAAGCCAGCTCGACAGCCACGAACTGGCGTTCCTGATGACCGGCCAACGCTTCCACTACAGCCAACTACCGGCGCGCCCGCCAGCCGATACCGCCCCGCTGCTCGAGGTCTGCAACCTCAGCCGACGCGGCAAATACCGGGACATCAATCTTTCGCTGCGCGGCGGCGAAATAGTCTCGATCGTCGGGCTGCTCGGCGCAGGCCGCACCGAGCTATGCCTCAGCCTGTTCGGCATGACGCACCCGGACAGCGGTGAAATCAAAATCGACGGCCAACCGGTGCGGCTGCACAACAACCGCGATGCGGTGCGCCACGGCATCGGCTACGTGTCGGAAGATCGTCTGACCCAGGGGTTGATCATGGAGCAGTCGATCTACGACAACACCATCGTCACGGTGTTTGATCAACTGCATACCCCGATTGGGTTGCTGGATCACGCCAAAGCGACCGAGCTGGTCAACCGGCTGATCCGCGACCTGAACATCAAGGTGTCCGACAGCGCTTTGCCGGTCAAAACCCTGTCCGGCGGCAACGCCCAGCGTATCGCCATCGCCAAGTGGGTAGCGACTCGGCCGAAGATCCTGATCCTCGACTCGCCCACCGTCGGGGTGGATATCGCCAACAAAGAGGGGATCTACCAGATCGCCAAAGATCTGGCCGAGCTCGGCATGGCGGTGTTGATGATCTGCGACGAGATCCCGGAAGCCTATTACAACAGCCATCGGGTGATGGTGATGCGCAAAGGCGAACTGATCGCCGAGTTTTCGCCGCACCACAGCACCGAACAACAGATCGCCGAGGTGGTGAATGGATAAGTCATTACTGGCCCGCCTGGCCGGCCGGCACGAATTTTACCTGGGCCTGCTGGTGTTGCTGCTGGCCATTGGCCTGAGCGTCGGCACCAGCGAGTTCCTGACGCTCGGCAACCTGACCGACGTCGCCACCAGCTACGCCATTCTCGGCATTCTCGCCTGCGGCCTGTTCGTGGTGCTGATTGCCGGCGGCATCGACATTTCGTTCCCGGCCATCACCGCCATCGCCCAGTACGTGATGGCGACCTGGGTTATCCAGCACGGCGGCGGTTTCCCTTTGGCATTCGTGCTGGCGATGGGCGTCGGCCTGTTGCTCGGGCTGGTGAACGGTTTTCTGGTGTACTGGCTGAAAGTGCCGGCCATCATCATCACCATCGCCACCCTGAACCTGTTCTACGGCCTGCTGGTGTACGCCACCAACGGCACCTGGCTGTACGGTTTCCCGGACTGGTTTATGGACGGCATCAACTGGTTTTCGTTCCAGGGTGCCGATGGCTACGACTACGGCCTGACGCTGCCGTTGCTGTGCCTGCTGGCGGTGGTGATCGTCACCGGCGTGCTGATGAACTTTACCCGCCTCGGCCGCCAGATCTTCGCCATGGGCGGCAACCGCGATGCGGCGTCGCGCCTGGGGTTAAACCTGCTGCGGCTGCACTTCTACGTTTATGGCTACATGGGCATTCTGGCCGGTATCGCTGCGGTGGTTCAAGCGCAAATCACCCAGTCGGTAGCGCCCAACTCGCTGCTCGGCTTTGAGCTGACGGTGCTGGCGGCGGTGGTGCTCGGCGGCACCAGCATGACCGGTGGCCGCGGCTCGCTGACCGGCACGCTGCTTGGCGTCGTGTTGCTGGCGTTCCTGCAAAACGGCCTGACGCTGCTCAGCGTGTCGGCTTACTGGCACCAGGTGTTCAGCGGCGCGATCATTTTGATCAGCATCAGCAGCACCGCCTGGAATGAAAAACGCAAGCTGGCCAAGGAGCTATGACATGAATTCGCTAACTCGCCTGATCCCGAACGATCGGATCATCCGCCTGCAAAGCGCGATCATCATCGCCGTGGCGCTGCTGTTTGCCGGGCTGCTCGGATCGCGTTTCTTCAGCGTCGGCAACTTCCAGTCGATCGCCTCGCAACTGCCGATCCTCGGCATGCTGGCACTCGGAATGGGCATTACCATGCTGACCGGCGGCATTAATCTGTCGATTATCGCCGGTGCCAACGCCTGCTCGCTGGTGATGGCGGCAATTATCGTCAGTCATCCGGATCAACCGCTGTTTTTAGCGCTGGCGCTGCTGGCCGGGCTGCTGGTCGCGGTTGCGATCGGCGCGCTTAACGGCGTGCTGGTCGCCTGGATCGGCGTTTCGCCGATTCTGGCCTCGCTCGGCACCATGACGCTGATCACCGGCCTGAATATCCTGCTGTCCAACGGCGCGGTGATCTCCGGCTTCCCGGCGGTAATTCAGTACCTCGGCAACGGCAGCCTGCTCGGCATTCCGGTGGCGCTGCTGCTGTTCCTGCTGGTGGCCGTCGGCCTGTGGCTGCTGCTGGAGCACACCACGCTGGGCCGCAGTTTGTACCTGATCGGCTCCAACGAACAGGCCACCCGTTTTAGCGGGGTCAATACCGCCCGGGTGCAGATCGCGGTGTATATCCTGTCCGCCTTGCTCGGCTGGGGCGCAGCCCTATTGATGATGGCCAAGTTCAACTCGGCCAAGGCGGGTTACGGCGAGTCCTACCTGCTGGTGACCATTCTGGCCTCGGTGCTGGGCGGCATTAATCCGGACGGCGGCTTCGGCCGCATACTGGGGCTGGTGCTGGCGCTGATCGTGCTGCAAATGCTGGAAAGCGGCCTCAACCTGCTGGGCGTCAGCAGCTATCTGACCATGGCCCTGTGGGGCGGTGTGCTGATCCTGTTTATCGCATTACAGAATCGAAAAAGCTAGGTTGCGGACACAACCCTTAGGAGAAAACAATGGCGAGTTATTTTATTGGCGTAGATGTAGGCACCGGAAGCGCACGCGCAGGGGTATTCGATCTCAACGGCCGCATGGTCGGGCAGGCCAGCCGGCCCATCGATTTGTACCGCCCGAAGGCGGACTTTGTCGAACAGTCTTCGGACAATATCTGGCAAGCGGTGTGCAGCGCGGTGCGCGATGCGGTCAACCAGGCCGACATCAACCCGATTCAGGTCAAAGGACTGGGGTTCGACGCCACCTGTTCGCTGGTGGTGCTGGATAAAGAAGGCCAGCCGCTGACCGTCAGCCCGTCCGGCCGCACCGAGCAGAACATCATCGTGTGGATGGATCACCGGGCGATCGTTCAGGCCGAGCGCATCAACGCCACCAAACACCGGGTGCTGGACTTCGTCGGCGGGATCATCTCGCCGGAGATGCAAACCCCCAAAATGCTGTGGCTGAAACAGCATATGCCGACCACCTGGGCCAATGCCGGCTACCTGTTTGACCTGCCGGATTTCCTCACCTGGCGCGCTACCCAGGACGCCACCCGTTCGTTGTGTTCGACGGTGTGCAAATGGACTTACCTCGGCCATGAGCAGCGCTGGGACAAAAGCTATTTCAAACAGATTGGGCTGGAAGACGTGCTGGAACACGACGCCGCCAAGATCGGCAGCGACGTGAAAATGATGGGCGAACCGCTGGGCCACGGCCTGACGCAGCGCGCCGCCGGCGAGATGGGCCTGATTGCCGGTACGGCGGTCAGCGTGTCGATCATCGACGCTCATGCCGGCACCCTCGGTACGCTGGGCGCCACCGGGGTTTCCGGTGAAGTGGCGGATTTTAACCGCCGCGTCGCGCTGATCGGCGGCACGTCTACCGGCCATATGGCGATGTCGCGCACCGCGCGCTTTATCGGCGGCGTGTGGGGGCCGTATTACTCGGCAATTCTGCCGGAATACTGGCTGAACGAAGGTGGCCAGTCCGCTACCGGCGCGCTGATTGACCATGTGATCCAGTCTCATCCGTGCTATCAGGATCTGCTGACGCAAGCGAAAACCCAGGGGCAGACCATCTATGAGGTGCTGAACGCCCTGCTGCGCCGCATGGCCGGCGAACCGGAAAATATCGCCTTCCTGACCCAGGATATTCACATGCTGCCGTATTTCCACGGCAACCGTTCGCCGCGCGCCAATCCGACGCTGACCGGCACCCTGACCGGGCTGAAACTGTCGCGCACCCCGGAAGACATGGCGCTGCACTATCTGGCGACCATCCAGGCTATCGCGCTCGGTACCCGCCATATTATCGAAACCATGAATCAAAGCGGCTACAGCATCGACACCATTATGGCCAGCGGTGGCGGCACCAAGAACCCGATCTTCGTGCAGGAGCACGCCAACGCCACCGGCTGCGCCATGCTGCTGCCGGAGGAAAGCGAAGCGATGCTGCTGGGCGGCGCGATGATGGGTACCGTGGCGGCGGGCGTGTTCGACACGTTGCCGGAAGCGATGAGCGCCATGAGCCGCATCGGTAAAACAGTCACGCCGCAGACCAACAAAATAAAAAGCTATTATGACCGCAAATACCGCGTGTTCCATGAACTGTATAACGACCATATGAAATACCGCCGGCTGATGCAGGAGGAAGCCTGATGCAGCAGGAATGGCAGCGAGCGACTGAAGCCTGGGCCGTCTATAGCCGCGAACTGGCGCAACTCAGCCAACGCATCGACGCCCCCACCTGGCAGCGGCTGCTGACGCTGCTGGCGGCGTGCAAGGGCAAGATTGTGGTCACCGGCGTCGGCACCTCCGGCATTGCGGCGCGCAAGATTGCCCATATGCTAGCCTGCGTGGAACGACCGGCCATCTACCTGAACGCCACCGACGCGGCGCACGGCGATTTGGGCTTTCTGCGCGGCGATGATCTGATGATTTTGATTTCGCGCGGCGGCAATTCCGACGAGTTGACCCGCCTGCTGCCGACGCTGCAGGCCAAAGGCGTACCCTTGATTGGCGTGACGGAGAATCCGGATTCGGCGATCGCCCATGCGGCGCAGCTGGTGATCCGCACCGGGGTCGAAAACGAGATAGATCCGCTGAATATGCTGGCAACTACGTCTATCGTGCTGGTTTTGGCGATTTTCGATGCCGCCTGCGCCTGCCTGATGGAACGCAGCGGCTACAGCAAGGAAACCCTGCTGGCGGTACATCCGGGCGGTGACGTCGGGAAGAGCCTGCGCGAGCAGGAATAACAGCGGGGCGAAGATTTTCGCCCCCTGGGAATCGGCTTACAACGGCATATAAATATCGAAGCGGTGGCTTTTGGTCAGGCTGGCCGCGTGTGCAGGCACGTTGGCCAACGGCGGTGCGTAATCCGGCCGCTTCACCACCACGCGCTTGGTCGCCAGGCGGCGCGCAGGCTCCAGCAGGCCGTCGGCGTCGTCATCGCTGCCCACCAGCGACTGAAATACCCGCATCTCTTTCTTCACCAGCGCGCTTTTTTGCTTGTGCGGATACATGGGATCGAGATACACCACGTCGGGCCGAGGATCCAGGCCGGTCAGCGCGGTCAGACTGGAGGCATGCAGCAGCGTCAAACGCTCGCGCAGCCACGCACCGATTTCCGCATCCTGATAGCCGCGTTGCAGGCCGTCATCCAACAGCGCCGCCACCACCGGATTGCGTTCCAGCATCCGCACCTTGCAGCCCAGCGAAGCCAGCACAAAGGCATCACGCCCCAGCCCGGCTGTCGCGTCCACCACCTCCGGCAGGTAATTGCCCTTGATGCCGACCGCCTTCGCCACCGCCTCACCGCGCCCGCCGCCGAAACGGCGCCGATGCGCCAGCGTGCCGGAAACGAAATCGACGTAAATCGCGCCCAGTTTGGGTTCGTCGCGTTTGCGCAGCTCCAGCCGTTGCGGCGTCAACACCAGCGCCATCGGCGCGTCGTCGTCCGACGTTAACTGCCAGCGCTCCGCCAGAATAGACAAGGCGCCGGGATCGGCGCCTTCTTCACACAATAAACACACACTCACCGGTGAGTTATCCTTTAATGCCGTAATGGCGCAGCATAGCATCCAGCTGCGGCTCACGGCCACGGAAGCGTTTGAACAGTTCCATCGGCTCTTCCGAACCGCCGCGCGACAGGATGTTGTCGAGGAAGGATTTACCGGTTTCGGCGTTGAAAATCCCCTCTTCCTCAAAGCGCGAGTATGCATCGGCAGACAGCACTTCCGCCCACAGATAGCTGTAATAACCCGCCGCGTAACCGCCGGCAAAGATATGGCTGAAAGCGTGCGGGAAACGGCCCCAGCTCGGTGAAGGCACCACCGCCACCATTTTCTTCACTTCCGCCAGCGTCGGCAGGATTTGCGCACCTTTTTCCGGGCTGTACTCGGCGTGCATGCGGAAATCGAACAGGCCGAACTCCAGTTGGCGCAGGATAAACAGCGCCGCCTGGTAGTTTTTGGCCGCCAGCAGCTTGTCGAGCATCTCTTTCGGCAATGGCTCGCCGCTCTGGTAATGGCCGGAGATAAAGGCCAGCGCTTCCGGCTCCCAGCACCAGTTTTCCATAAACTGGCTCGGCAGCTCGACCGCATCCCACGGCACGCCGCTGATGCCGGAGACGCCGGCGGTATCGATTTGGGTCAGCATATGGTGCAGACCGTGGCCGAACTCGTGGAACAGCGTCGTCACTTCGTTATGGGTGAACAGCGCCGGTTTGTCGCCCAACGGACGGTTGAAGTTGCAGGTCAGGTAAGCGACCGGCTTTTGCAGCGAGCCGTCGGCCTTGCGCAGGCTGCCGACGCAATCGTCCATCCAGGCGCCGCCGCGTTTGTTCTCACGCGCGTACAGATCAAGGTAGAAGCTGCCGCGCAGTTCGCCGTCGGCATCGAACAGGTCAAAGAAGCGCACTTCAGGATGCCAGGTATCCACATCCTTGCGCTCTTTGGCGGTGATGCCGTAAATGCGTTTCACCACTTCAAACAGCCCTTCTACTACGCGCTGTTCAGGGAAGTACGGGCGCAGCTGTTCGTCGCTGATGGAGAACAGGTGCTGTTTTTGTTTTTCGCCGTAATAGGTGATGTCCCAGGCTTCCAGCTCATCCACGCCGTAATGCTGTTTGGCGAAGGCGCGCAGCTGCGCCAGTTCCTTCTCGGCCTGCGGACGGGCACGCTTGGCCAGATCGCTCAGGAAACCGAGCACCTGCTCCGGGTTTTCCGCCATTTTGGTCGCCAGCGATTTGTCGGCATAGCTGGCGAAGCCCAGCAGTTCCGCCAGTTCGTGGCGCAGCGCCAGCGTTTCCGCCATCACTTCGCTGTTGTCCCATTTGCCGGCATTCGGCCCCTGATCGGAAGCGCGGGTGGCGAAGGCGCGGTACATTTCTTCGCGCAGCGCACGGTTGTCGCCGTAGGTCAGCACCGGCAGGTAGCTCGGCATATCCAGCGTCAGCAGCCAGCCGTCCTGCTCTTTGGCCTGCGCCATCGCCTGAGCCTGTGCCAGCGCGCTTTCCGGCAGGCCGCTCAGCTCGGCTTCGTCGGTAATCAGTTTGCTCCAGCCCATGGTGGCGTCGAGCACATTGTTGCTGTAGGTGGAACCCAGCTCGGACAGGCGCGCGACGATCTCGCCGTAGCGCCGCTGTTTTTCCGCCGACAGACCAATGCCCGACAGTTCGAAATCACGCAGCGCGTTCTCCACCGACTTGCGCTGTGGCGCAGTCAGTTGGCTGAACGCTTCGCCCTCTTTCAGGCTGCGGTAGGCCTGATACAGCCCCTCATGCTGACCCACCCAGGTGCCGTATTCAGACAGCAGCGGCAGCGCCTGCTCGTAGGCGGCGCGCAGCTCCGGGCTGTTTTTAACCGAGTTCAGGTGCCCGACCGGCGACCAGATGCGCGACAGGCGATCGTCCGACTCCGCCAGCGGCTGACACAGGTTATCCCAGGTGAACGGTCCCGGCTGCGCAACCACGCGCTCTACCGCAGCGCGGCAATCGGCCAATGCGGATTGCACCGCAGGCACGATATCTTCAGGGCGAATGGCGGAAAACGGCGGCAGGGAAAAGGGTGTCAGCAACGGATTTGTCATAGGGCAGTCCTGATTAGCGTTGGGGCCCGCCGCAGCGGGCAGGCCTTAAAATGCGGATGAATATCTAACATGGAGCCAAGCAGCGGGAAAATCAATGGCCGGGCGTTGATAGATAGTGCCTTGGTCGGCAGAGTCAGGCGGTTAGCGGCTGCTTCTCATCCTGTTTGATCAGAGAGACCAGTTCGCGCAGCAACTCGCGAGAACACAAATCCAGACAGTTATCGTAAACCACTACAGATGCCGAAGGTATTTTTGGCAAGTTAAACCGTTCGGTGACGTCTATCAGCTCCAGCCGATCCACCGGGCTTAGCAAGCCCAGAGGCAAAGGTGCAATACCTAACCCCATTTTTGTCGCAGCAAGAATAGCGTTGAGCCCTCCCCCCTGGAAACTGTCATACCAATCTTTCCCATGTTCAAGAAGCAGATCGATAATGAGTTTTCTTAAACGACACGATTCCTTTAGCGTAATTAATGGCAATTTTTTTATTTCTGCCATCATATTTATGGCACCATACCAACCATAACTTTCCTGGCGCAAATATTCGCCACCTTTTTTATCACCATCTTGGGTGATTATTGCAATGTCTATTTTTTTATTTTCAAATTGCTGAAGAATGGAAGAGGAACCGTCTACAATTACTTTAATTAAAATATCAGAATAACGCTGTCTTAATTGGGTCAGAATAAACATAAATTGATGGTCAATAACATGATCGCTGATACCAATGTTAATTTCTTTATTCTCATTAGCCATATTTATAGATCTGATCGCAATAAAATGCGCATCCAGCAATGCCCTGGCTTTGGGCAAAAAACTTTTCCCCTCCTGAGAAAGGTAAACATTCCTGGGTGTTCGGTGGAATAACGGCTGACCCAGAATTTTCTCAAGCCTTTGAATTTTAATGGTAACACCGGCCTGAGTGATGCAAAGCGACTCCGCAGCCAAAGTAAAACTGCTCAACTCCGCCACCTTAAGAAATGCCTCGACGGTATGTATATCAAGGTAATACCCCATGATCCATAACCTCTCATTATTTCTGAAATTACATTAACGAAATTGTATCACACGAATCGTTTTGGTAAACATAGCTAGCGGTTAAATCAACATTTCTGGATATTTTTTATTACATTTATTTTACGCGATGGCGAAATGCTATCGCCTTTTTGGGCAAAGTGATGAAGGTAGATGTAAATGAAAACCATTACCAAATTTCAACCTTATACGCTACGCAATATTAACCAAGCACCACAATGGCAGAATTTCACTTCTGAAATGCGTCATTCTGTCGAAGTATTGAGCCACGTTCTTCCTTTTCGTGTGAACCAGTACATTCTTGATGAACTGATTGATTGGGATAACATCCCGGATGACCCGATATTTCGCCTGACCTTCCCACACAAGGACATGCTAAGAAGCGAAGAGTTTTCTCAGCTAAGTGATGCAATAACTCGCCAAGCTGGTGATGCAGAACTTCAAATGCTAGTGAACAAAATTCGCATGCGAATGAACCCACATCCAGCGGGTCAACTAACCCACAACGTCCCCATATTGGATAATGAGCCACTGAGCGGCCTTCAGCATAAGTATAAAGAGACCGTGCTTTTCTTCCCCTCAGCCGGTCAAACCTGCCATGCTTACTGCACATTTTGCTTCCGCTGGCCCCAATTTGTAGGCATGGATGAGCTCAAGTTCGAGGCACGTAACTCGCAGATGTTGGTGGAGTATCTCAAACGTCATACTGAAGTCACGGATATCCTCATTACCGGTGGTGATCCGATGATCATGAATGCTCGCGCATTAGGTGATTATATTCGACCATTGCTCGTTCCTGAGCTGAGTCATATAAAAAATATCCGAATCGGAACCAAATCTGTATCTTATTGGCCACAGCGTTATTTGACGGACAAAGATGCGGATGACGTATTACGTATTTTTGAGGAGGTAGTGGCTTCCGGGCGGAATCTGGCTTTGATGGCGCATTATAACCATCCACACGAAATCCAACCAGAGGTAGCACAACGCGCTCTGAAACGCATTATTTCAACCGGGGCCACCGTTCGCATGCAATCCCCTTTAATTCGCCACATCAATGATAATCCCAAAGACTGGGCGACGTTATGGACAACAGGAGTCCGATTAGGCGCAATTCCTTATTATATGTTTGTGGAGCGCGATACCGGACCTAATGATTACTTTGGAATGCCGTTAATTCGAGCATGGGAGATTTTCCAAGAAGCGTACAAATCCGTTTCTGGGCTGGCGCGTACGGTACGGGGCCCGTCAATGAGCGCATTCCCAGGCAAGATAATGATCGACGGCGTAGTCGACATAGCGGGCGAAAAAGTCTTTGCATTACAATTTCTGCAAGCACGTAATCCAGATTGGGTACGTCGACCATTCTATGCAAAATATGATCCAACCGCCTTATGGTTTGATGACTTAAAACCTGCATTTGGCGAATCTCATTTCTTTTTCGAACAGCAAACCAATACTCAGATAATGCCAGAATCTGAAGTAAGGATCGCCGTCACCTCAATCTGATTTTTTATTAATAGAAAGTAATATTATGAAAAAAATAGACTATGAAGTTTATGCATTACGCTATGCTGAGCACAAACAACGCTCGCGTAATGAAAACTTCATTTCAAGCGATGAACACGATAACAGTAACATGCCATTGGACTTTTACTTGTGGTTAATAAAGGATGGTGACACTTGCATTCTTGTTGACACAGGATTTAATGCAGAAATGGCAATAAAAAGAAACCGCCATTATCATGCTTCGCCAGAATCTCTGTTGGCACAACTAGGTATTAATGCAGAAGATATCCAGCACCTGATTATTACACATATGCATTATGACCACATTGGCAATCTTGCCGCGTTTCCTAATGCGGTGTTGTATGTGCAAGAGAAAGAGATGCATTATTGCACGGGTCGGGCCATGAATCATGAATTTATCCGTGCGCCCTACGACCCGGATAATATCGCCAATGCCATATATCGCCTGCATGCCGGCAAAGTTCGCTTTGTAAACGCCAATGAAGAAATACTGCCCGGTGTCAACATCCATCATATGGGAGGACATACCGATGGAATGCAAATCGTTAGTGTTAATACCGAACGAGGCACAGTCATTCTCGCCAGTGATGCGGCACATTATTGGCACCATTTGCGTAAAGGGACTCCCTTCCCAATTGTTATGAGCATTCCCGATATGCTAACGGCGCACCAGCGTATCATTCAGTTATCCTCAGGCCCAGACCATATTATTCCCGGTCACGATCCTGCTGTCAGGCAGCGTTTTCCGAAATGGAATGATAATCCCAATATCGTTCAACTCCACCTATCTCCACGGGATTGAAAATGAAGACAATGCAAATTGCTATCGTAGGTGCTGGTCCAAGAGGTTTAAATGTTCTTGAACGCTTTGTCGAACTGATACATAGAGAAAATTTTTCAGAAAATATAACACTGCATCTTATCGATCCGGGTATTCCAGGAGAGGGATGCCATCCTTCAATACAGCCGTCGCATTTATTGGTGAATACCGTTTCATCGCAAATTACTCTGTATGCACCGGAAAGCCTGGCTCTGGCACAGGGAGGGGAATCATTTATCGACTGGGCTAAGTCACAGAATTATCGCCGGTTGGAAAATGAATTTAAGCAAATACCTGCTGGAACCCTATTGAACGATATGGATTATTTACCCCGCAATCTGCTGGGTAAATATTTGCATCATTTCTACCAGCGCCTGTGCTCAATGCTGCCAGCATCAGTCAATCTCGTGGTGCATCGTACCGAAGTCCTGGATATCGTTCATGATGGCATCTATAAATTGACACTAAAAAACCGTCAGCCCTTGGTGGCGGATTTTGTCTTTTTAACCACGGGTCACGGCTATCGTAAACCTACAGAGGCAGATTTGGCCTTTCGCAAATTTGTCGATTCTCATCAACAACAGAACCCTCTTCTTGCGTACTACCCCACGCCATATCCGATTGCAAATCTGGATAGCGTGAAGCCTCAAGCCACTGTTCTTATTCAAGGGTTTGGCTTAACGGCGCATGATACGATCTCGGCCTTTACCCTCGGACGTGGAGGGCGTTATCAGCAAACCCCAAACGGCTTGATCTACCTCCCTTCGGGGCGGGAACCAAAACTAAGGCTTATTTCACGGCAATGCCTACCCTTCGCAGGTAGGGGCATTAACCAAAAAGGTCTGACTGGTCGCCATCAGGCACAATTTTTCACTCCACAAGCCGTCGATATCATACGCCAACAAACATTGCTGAAAACAGGCGATCCACGCCTGAATTTTGAGCAAGACCTCTTACCGCTGCTCTTGAAAGAAATGGCCTATGCCTGGCGCTGCGCCGTCGTCAAAAAAAAGGTGAGCACACAGACATTCACGCCGACTACCGAAGAGATTGCGTCAGTCCGAGCTATTATTTGGCCGCTGGAAGGAAAAACCTTCAACAGCTTCACTGAGTATGCTGCATTCTTTCGCCTGAGCATTGAACATGACTTGCAGGAAGCACTTAACGGTAACATGAACAGTCCGGTCAAAGCCGCCACAGATACTCTTCGTGACGTGCGTGAATCCTTACGCAGATCTGTGGAATATGGCGGTTTATTGCCGGCATCGCACCGTTATTTCATCGAACAATTCAATCCCATCATTAACCGTATTTCTTTCGGCCCCCCTGTCCGACGCAACCAAGAGCTGTTGGCTCTGATGGATGCGGACATTTTGACATTGGCCGGTGGCCCGGGCTCATCTATCACCAGTGATGAAAGAACAGGTAAATTCATTGTCCGCAGCATCTTTAACCAGGGGCATTGGTTGGAGCAGGCTGATGTGATTATTAGCGCTCGTTTAGACAATTATTCTCCTTTGACTGATGCTAGCCCACTCAGCTCGCAATTATTGAAACGCGCGATTATTCATCCTTTTCGTAATGGTGATTACCACCCTGGAGGTATCGCTATAGATGAAAATTTGAACCCGCTGGATGCTGAGGGCAATCCACAGAAGCAACTGTGGGCCATGGGTTTTTTGGTTGAGGGGCCGCATTACTACACTCATGCACTGCCAAGACCCCATATGGATTCACGCCAGGTCACTGATGCCGAAATAGGTGTCCGCAGTTGCTTGCGGCAAATCAGGCAACATATTGAACAAAAAAATCAGATGGTTACCTTCTTATGAAACCAACAAACTCTTCACTTGGCGCAGCCATTCATGCCGGCAATCTGCTGCCCTTCGAGCAATACCTTACGCAGAGCCGTAATGCTAAAGAAGTTGCCCTTCACTGGGATATCAATGTAATAAACCAAAATCTCGGTCAGCGAACCAATACCAGAGGGGCTCTTAACCTTAATAATCCGGCACGACGTATGGTGGGAGAAATGGCTTCAGGTATTTCCATGGCCGTTCAAATCATTGCCCCCCGGGAAAAAACTCAATCTCATGCACATTCTTTCTGGCATATTTATATTGTGGTATCAGGCCAGGGAGAAGTTTTCATTGATGAGAAAGAAAATATGAAAATACAGTCTGGTGATGTCATTTACATTCCCGCATGGAGCCACCATCAATTTATCAATCCCCATAACGACGCCCCTCTAATGTTATATGCAATGCAGAATCTTCCCGCCATGGCGGAGATGGGCACATTAATGCGGAAGGAGAGTAATGATGTCACCAACATTTACTCTGAGTAAACACTCTATATTAAAAATCCTTATTTTACGGATGGTGGAAAATGTCTGATATTTCATCACAAACAGCGCTAAGCACTACAAAAGTAATGACGCGAGTTTTTTTACCCTTTGCGTTTGGTCATTATACTTCGTTTATATTTCGTAATATCAACGCGGTATTAACCCCTTTTTTAGTCTCCGCCTTGAGTTTATCGGCCGGGCAGTTGGGTATTTTATCCAGCGCCTACTTCTTTTCTTTCTCGCTGGCACAATTACCTGTTGGCTTGGCGCTTGACCGTTATGGCCCAAAACGCGTGCAGCTCTTCCTGCTAGGTATTGCGGTAATAGGAGCCATTCTTTTTGGTGTCGGGCAGGATTTTTCAACACTTTTAATTGCACGTATTTTAATTGGCCTTGGTTTAGCCTCCTGTTTTATGGGATCTATCAAGGTGCTTTCTTTCTGGGTACCGGACAAAAAGCTACCTTCCATCCACGGTTATCTGCTCGCTGCCGGCGGTCTGGGAGCCATGACATCCACCTTACCGGTAGCCTGGCTGGCCGGATTCGTCTCCTGGCGCATGCTGTTCTTCGCTATGGCAGGCGTAACAGTCATTGTCATGCTGGCTATTGCACTTTGGGTGCCTAAAGATCCCGTTGAACACCGTATGGTTAAATGGCCAACCCTGGCTTCACTGATGGAGGTTTACCGCGATCGCGCTTTCCGTCGGGTAATCAGCCTTCTGTTATTGCCACATACCGTTGCTTTCGGTCTGCAGGGATTATGGATGGGAAAATGGCTACAGGACATTGGTCAATATGATAATAAGACCACGTCAATTTATCTGTTTATTGGCATGGGCGCCGTCGTCGTGGGTTCATTATCCGTAGGGGCTATCACCGAATGGGCCGGCAAGTACGGTATTAAACCCATGGAAGTAGGCGGTCTGGGCGTCGCGCTATTCCTGCTGGTGCAAATACTGTGCATCTTCAATATCGTTCCCTTGCTACCGGCACTGTCGATCGCCTTTACCCTCATTGGCACCATAGCAGGCCTGGAGTATACCATTGTCGCGCAAAGCGTCTCCCCCGCCATGACGGGGCGTGCTGCAACCTGCCTCAACCTGCTGATTTTATTTGGCGCTTTCTTAACCCAAACCGGCTTTGGCGTCATCATTGGCTTCTGGCCTGTCGACAAACTGGGTCATTACCCAGCGATCGCCTATCAAGTTGCTTTCGGCATAATGGTATTACTGCAGTTACCCGGGCTGCTGCGCTGGGGGTCGCGTATGGTTGTTCGGGGGACCTTACGTACACCTGAAGGTCAAGAATAATGGCCGTCCACAGGGTTTTATATGCCGGGCAAGTCTCCTCCGCATCTGCCCGTGTGCGTATTGCACTAAAAATAAAACGATTGGAATTTCAAGAAATTACTATTGGGCTGGCTGAAGGTGAGCAGCATCGCCCCGCTTATTTGCTGTTACAGCCCCAAAAGTTGGTGCCTGTACTGGTTGATAAAAACGGGACGTATATACAGTCACTGGCGATTATTGAATATTTGGATGAATGCTACCCTTTGCCCCGCTTGTTACCCAATACGCTCAGTGAACGGGCCTGGGTTCGTGCATTTGCGCAGATTTTCTGTGCCGACACGCATCCCTTACTCACGCGCCGTGTGTTCTCACTGCTGAATCAGATGAGTATGGGGGAAGAGGAAATACAGCAATGGCGGATGCATTGGCTCAGAGAAAGCTTTATCGCCGCAGAGGAAATGTTGTCGCAAAGATCGCAGAGCATGACCTATTGTCAGGGTGATCAACCGGGATTAGCCGATATTTTTCTAATACCTCAATGTGATGCAGCACATCGTATGGGATTTTCGCTCGAACTTTATCCTAACATCTGGCGTATTTATACGCATTGCAAACAATTAGAGGAATTTAAAATGGACAGGAGCAAAGAATGATCGTTGCAATTAGTACGTTTTCTTTACTACCGAATCAATCTAAAAAAGATATTGAGGCCATTTTTGTCAACTCGGCAGAAGAGTGGGCTAAAAACCCACATCTGATTTCAAAACAGTACTTTATCTCACCAGATTTAACTCATGCAGGTGGCATTTATTATTGGAAAACCATGCAAGATGCAAAAAATTGGTTGGGAGAGTCTTATAGTAAAATGATCTTGAGTTCGTACGGTAGCATCCCTCAGGTAACATTCTATGAGACGAGTTTTTTTGTTGACGTACCAAATAAAAATATAACCCTGAAGTAACTATTCGGAGAGCAGTAAAACCATGTCGTATTTGTTCAATAAGAAATACACCTGTTGGTTAATGGGTTCACTATTTTCCTGGATGACTCTGTCCGTACAGGCAAATGATACAGTAAAAGGCAATAATCCACTGAGTTGGCCGTCGCAATGTGCCACTGTTCACTATTCTGCTGAAGAAAAAGCCTTGACGCGTTTGCCAGACCTTACTCGCCAGCAGGTTACACAAGAACAATTACAAGCGATAAAAAAAATTACAGAAGGTCCTCGCGGTTGTATTTTTGGCCCTTTCGCCGTGTTATTACGCAGCCCTGAATTACTGAACCGAGTTCAGGCGTTAGGCGAACATATTCGCTTCATGTCCCAATTACCACTGCGCATAAGGGAGTTTGCCATCCTCATAACCGGGCGCGAGATTCAAGCGCCTTACGTATGGTATATCCATGAACCCATCGCATTGCGTGCCGGCATTACTCTCGAAACAGCCGGCTTCTTGGCCAAACAGCAGCATCCTCCACATTTAACGGAGGATGAACGCATCGTATATGATTTTCTGACGGAATTACATCATACCCACATGGTACAGGACGCCACCTATCTGGCTATGCGGCAACGTTTTGGCGATGCAGGTATCGTCGAACTAACGGCGCTAGACAGCTATTTTGCCTTGCTTGGCCAACAGCTCAACGTCGCCAGAACGCCCGTTCCCGAAGGGGTCATTATCCCTTTTAATCCGCCCTGGAAGGCTTAACTATCACTTACCGTTTTCTGCCCCTACACGAGAGGTTCCTCCATGGCTTTGTTTATTACTGACGAATGCATTTATTGCGATATTTGCCGTCCAGCTTGCCCGAATAGTGCCATTTCCGCAGGCAGTGATTATTATCAAATAGATCCTAATCTCTGTACCGAATGCATAGGACATTATGACGAACCGCAATGTCAGCAGATTTGTCCCGTAGATTGCATTCCCTTATTGCCTGAAAACACCGAGACGCACGAGCAATTATGGAATAAGTATCTGCGCATTTCCGGCCAACGGACTGCCTGAGTCGACAAAGGGATCGGTCGTAGCGGCTTGCCGCCGACCCATTTGCCGGGAGAAAATGGGAACGACTTCATGTCACCCCATAGGATGGGACACAAGGACGTGTCCCATAATGGCCCCCCGGTGCACCTGGCCCGAGTCTCTAAGGCAATGTTGTCAGCATCCTTAGGGCCGATCACTGCCTTTTTACTCCTCCATTCCACGCTGACAGCGACGGATTTTCGCCGCCAGCGCAGCCAGATGCTCATCGTCGGCGCGAGCGGCGTCGTGCGAGGACAGATACCCCTCGTAACGATCGAAAAACTTGGTCGATTTGGACTCTATCGGCTGCCATTGATCCAGCCCGGCGGTGCCGTGCATCGGGATCAGTTTGGCATGCACGTGATCGACGCCAAAGCCTTCGAACACCATGCCGCAGCGGCCCACGTCGTCAAACGCCCGGTCGAGCAATTGCGCCACCCGCTTGGTCGCCAGCATCAGCTCGCTGAGCGCCGCGTCCGGCAGCGCAAAGGCGTAGCTGTCAAAATGCGCCTTGGGGATCACCACGCTGAAACCTTCGGTATTCGGGTAAATGGAGAGAAACGCCATATGCGCGTCGTCCTCCCAGATTTTATGGCACGGCACTTTGCCTGCCACCATGTCGCAAAAGATGCAGCTCATCATTTCTCCTTGTGATTCACAGCGTTTCGACCAATTCGAATTCTTCAAACACCAGCCACATATCCGGTGCGAAGCTGCCTTCACGGGTGAAAAACGCCTGGTGCCCCTGCTGCCAGAACGCCAGGCTTTTATCCCCTTCACCCTCTTTGGCCGCCATCTCGGCGGTGACGTCACAGTAGCGGATCAGCCGCAGGGAGAGCGTTCTGATCACGCAGGCGGGTTCCCCACGCCCATCAAGGATGACGCTGTAATCGCCCAGCAGAGGCGACTTCTCTTGCCGGTAACTGGCATAAGAACCGCAGGTCGCGGTTTTATCCCCGCTCAGCACCCGCTGCAGCAGTTCATTGGCCAACTCGGACCCATCGCCGAATGCCCAACGCGCAGCGCCGGGGTAGCGGTTCAAAATCGCGTTTTCACTCATCGTCTTATCGCTCCCTTTAATTAGCTGCGGCAACGCAATTCAGTTTTTCCCTGCCAGACAGTTTATACTGTGCAGATTATAAGCCTTCATTCTCTTCAGCACGCTCCGCAGGAGCACAAGGAATTACCACCAGCCATGTTAAGTTACCGTCACAGTTTCCACGCCGGCAACCACGCCGACGTGCTCAAGCACACCGTTCAGAGCCTGATCATTGAATCGCTGAAAGAAAAAGAAAAACCTTTCCTGTATCTGGATACCCACTCCGGCGCAGGGCGCTATCAGCTGAGCGGTGAGCACGCCGAACGCACCGGGGAATACCTGGAAGGCATCGGCCTGCTGTGGCAACGTGACGATCTGCCGGAAGAACTGGCGGCTTACATGAGCGTGATACACAACTTTAACCGCACCGACAGGCTGCGTTACTACCCTGGCTCCCCACTGATTGCCCGTCAGTTGCTGCGCCCGCAGGATAAAATCCACCTGACCGAACTGCACCCGAGCGATTTCCCGCTGCTGCGCAGCGAATTCCAGAAAGACGAACGCGCCAAGGTGCAACGTGCCGACGGCTACCAGCAACTGAAATCCCAGTTGCCGCCACTGTCGCGCCGCGGGTTGATCCTGATGGACCCACCGTACGAGATGAAAACCGATTATCAGGACGTAATCAAAGGCTTGCAGGAAGGCTATAAACGTTTTGCCACCGGCACTTACGCGCTGTGGTATCCGGTGGTGATGCGCCAGCAGATCAAACGCATGCTCAAAGAGCTGGAAGCCACCGGCATCCGCAATATTCTGCAGATCGAACTGGCGGTAAGACCCGACAGCGATCAGCGCGGCATGACCGCCTCCGGCATGATCGTGATTAACCCGCCGTGGAAGCTGGAACAGCAGATGAAAAACGTGCTGCCGTGGCTGCACAAGACGCTGGTGCCGTCGGGCAATGGCCACCATTTGGTGAACTGGGTGGTGCCGGAATAAGCCCCCCGGGCGCGGTACGCCGCGCCTTCACCCCACCTATCGCAGCCATCGACGCAATCTTTGCGACAAACCCGTATCAGGCGTTAAACTCTTACCCTCTTCGATTCACACAATTCATGGAAATCCCAGATGACCAAACATTACGATTATCTAGCAATTGGCGGCGGCAGCGGCGGCATCGCATCGATCAA
Source organism: Serratia sp. C2(1) (assembly GCF_036352655.1). Taxonomy (NCBI): domain Bacteria; kingdom Pseudomonadati; phylum Pseudomonadota; class Gammaproteobacteria; order Enterobacterales; family Yersiniaceae; genus Serratia; species Serratia sp. C2(1). The sequence continues at coordinate 182,310 of NZ_JAZFBA010000006.1, forward strand.
CCGGGCAGCCATGTATGGCCAGAAATGCGCACTGATTGAAGCCAAGGAACTGGGCGGCACCTGCGTAAACGTGGGTTGTGTACCGAAAAAAGTCATGTGGCACGCGGCGCAGATCGCCGAGGCCATCCACCTGTACGGCCCCGATTACGGCTTCGATACTACCGTCAACGCCTTTGACTGGAAGAAGCTGGTCGCCAACCGTACCGCTTATATCGACCGTATCCATAATTCCTACGACAACGTGCTGGGTAAAAACAAAGTCGACGTGATCAAAGGGTTCGCGCGCTTTATCGACGCCCATACGGTGGAAGTGAACGGCGAGAAGATCACCGCCGATCATATCCTGATCGCCACCGGCGGCCGCCCAAGCCACCCTGATATTCCCGGCGCCGAATACGGCATCGACTCAGACGGCTTCTTCGAGCTGGACGCAATGCCAAAACGCGTTGCGGTGGTCGGCGCGGGCTATATCGCGGTGGAGATCGCCGGCGTGATGAACGCGCTGGGGGCCGAAACCCACCTGTTCGTACGTAAACACGCGCCGCTGCGCACCTTCGATCCGATGATTGTCGAAACCCTGGTGGAAGTGATGAACACCGAAGGGCCAAGCCTGCACACCGAATCCGTGCCGAAAGCCATCGTCAAGAATGCCGACGGCAGCCTGACACTGCAGCTGGAAAACGGCAAGGAATTCACCGTCGACAGCCTGGTGTGGGCGATTGGCCGCGAACCGGCGACCGATAACCTGAACCTGAGCGTGACCGGGGTGAAAACCAACGAAAATGGCTATATCGACGTCGATAAATACCAGAACACCAGCGTAAAAGGCATTTACGCGGTGGGCGACAACACCGGTGCGGTTGAGCTGACCCCGGTCGCGGTCGCCGCCGGCCGCCGTCTGTCCGAACGCCTGTTCAACAACAAGCCGGAAGAGCACCTGGATTACAGCAACATCGCCACCGTGGTGTTCAGCCACCCGCCGATCGGCACTATCGGGCTGACCGAGCCGGAAGCTATCGAGAAATTCGGCGCCGACAACGTGAAAGTGTATAAGTCTTCCTTCACCGCCATGTACAGCGCCGTGACGCAGCACCGCCAACCGTGCCGCATGAAGCTGGTCTGCGTGGGCAAAGAAGAGAAGATTGTCGGCCTGCACGGCATCGGCTTGGGCATGGACGAGATCCTGCAGGGCTTCGCCGTCGCCATCAAGATGGGCGCCACCAAGAAAGACTTCGACAACACCGTGGCGATCCACCCGACCGCAGCGGAAGAGTTCGTTACCATGCGTTGATTTGCCTGCCCGGCGTGCAATGCCGCTGGGCTTGCGGCAACAAAAAGGTCAGGTGCCTCAGGGCCCTGACCTTTTTTATAGTTGGCGGGGTGAAGTCACCCATGCGTGTCAGACCGTTAATGCAACTACCGGCAATCGCCTTTAATCCTGTTGGCATCACTATAAAGAACCTGTTTTTAACAGTTCATCAAGCAACCAGAATCCAGCCGGCCCAGGTGGGTGGCGTTTAGACCAAACGGCATCCGAAGAGATATATCGTGGCCATGTTTTCACCTTCAATTCGACCAGTCGCCCTCTGCCGTATTGCTTTACCAGGCTGCGTGGCAATTCGGCCCATCCAAAACCTTCTTCCGCCATTTCCAGGATCATAAAGTAATCTGACGCAGACCATACATTGCCGTGCGGTTTATTTTCCGACCCCACATGCGTATTCAGATACAGATTGCGGTAGCGTCCCAGATGCGCTTCTTCAACGTTTTCCAGCCGCGTTAACGGGTGTTTACGCCCCACATACAAAGCCATCTCAACGCGCACTGGCAAACGTTCCACAATGATATCCTGTGGGTAATTCATTTGTGTGGTCAACAATCCAAGATGAGCCCGGCCACTTTGCAACAGACTCAACACATCGTCACCTTCAGCATCCAGACATTCGAGCTCAATAAGCGGATAGCACTTCTCAAACCTGTGCATTAGCTTATGATTTGGGTTGAGCTGATAGACATCGGAAATAACAATAGTCAACTTATCTTCAATTACCTTTTCGGCCGCAAGCCGCAACGTCAATTCTTCAAGCCGACCTGCTGCGGCCAGCACTTCTTTTACCTGCCCCAGCACTTTATGTCCGGCAGGCGTCAATGCCGGATATCGCGACGTACGGTCAAATAAAATTACACCAAAATCCTCTTCAAGATTAGCGATCGCCATACTAATAGCAGACTGTGATTTTCTTAACTTCCGTGCTGCGGATGAAAAAGAACCCTGTGTTACGGCTTCGACAAATGCCTGAAATGCTTCATGAGAATATCGCATAGAGGTATCAATTTCCCTGATGGTAAGTATTTTGCACAGTATGTGTTACGCCTTGATAATGAGCGAGACAAACCGAAAACTGATTGAGGAGAGGTTTATAATGAGTAGTGTAACGGCCGGCTCTAATACGCGAATACTGGCATGGCTTTGTTTAATGGCGGCCATCTTTTTTGAAGTGGTAGGAACGTCATTTATGGCCTCCGCAGCTCGTGACGGTGGGTATTTTGGTTATATCATCATGGCTGCCGCCTTGGCGGTTTCTTATTATTTCCTTGCGCTTTCCATCCGAAAAATTGGCGTCGGCGTGGCCTATGCCATATGGGAGGGCCTGGGTTTGGCGTTATTAACCCTGGTCGGTGTTTTTGTTTTCAAGGATAACCTGTCCATTAGAGAATTAATTGGCCTTGGCATTGCTGTAGTGGGCATTGTCTGCGTTGCTTTGGGTGAGGAACATTAATCATGACGACTATGGCTATTTTTTTCGTAACGATTTCCGCGTTCATTGACATCATTGCCAATATGATGATTGCCAAATCACAGGGTTTCCGCAAGATCGGATGGGGCATCGGCGCTATTATTTTGGTCTGGATTGCCTTCGCCTTGTTGGGGCAAGCGGTGAAAACCATGGATCTGGCGGTGGCTTACGCCATGTGGGGGGCGATTGGCGTCACCGGTACAGCCGCGTTTGGTCGCATTTTATTTGGTCATCGACTACGCCCGATTGGCTGGTTTGGTATTGCTGCGATAACGGTAGCGGTTATTGTTTTGTCGACGGCATAACCCGGCTTTGTAAAAAATACCGGCAGAGATTAAAAGTAAAATAAATCCAAGCAGTCACCTTTGCCTGGGTGATTTTATGACGACCTGTAATGTCGTCACATGGAGTATGTCAGCAGTTTTTAATGGCGTAAGCATGTGAAAGGCAAGCTCTTTGTAATCACTCAAAACAATAGCGACACCCAGAATTATCATTACCCCTATTGACTGCTATTGACATGCGAGTGGTGATACAACAGGCAGGTAAATTAACGTCATTTCCCATCTGGGTTTTTCTGTATTTAACGTTATATGAAAATCCACACTCACTCGTTAATTTAGAGGTACCTATGAAGAAGCCACAATTATTGCAGGATGCCAGCTTCGGGAGTTCAAACCTCTACAGGACGCATGATTGGAGTTGGTTATCTGGTAATAGCGATACCGCTAACGAACCGGCCAACTATTATGAAGCATCACTATCCCCATGGGAAAAACTGGGTTCGTTGGAACATGACGAGGTTTGTGATGTCGTTGTGGTCGGCGGCGGATTGTTAGGTACATCCAGCGCATTGCATCTTTCTGAAGCAGGGTTGGAAACGGTATTACTCGAAAAAAACAGCATAGGTTCATCCGCCTCAGGGCGAAATGGCGGCCAATTGACACCGGGTTTAGCGCGCTGGGAGGCTGAAACCATGATCGACAATCTGGTCTATGAGGAAGCCAGACGATTATGGAACTTCACTTCCCATGAAGCGATAGATCTGATTGAAGAGATTAGCGCCAAATATGCATTTGATACCGACTATTCTTCGGGACATTTAACTGCAGCGATCCATCCTGGCCACCTCTCCTCTTTGACCGAAAGCGTTGACGCTCGTCACTACCTGGGCGACCGGAGTGCCTTCATTCTTGGTCGACATATGATCCGTTCTTTAGTCAACAGCCCGCTTTATCATGGCGGTGTACTGGATACGTCAGGTGGGCAAATACATCCTCTGGCCTTAAATCGGGGGATGTGTTTTGGGATTTCTACTCAAGGAGGAAGAGTGTATGAGAACAGTGAGGTTATAGGCTTGACAGAGACATCCAAAGGCACCTTGGTGCAGACCAAAAAAGGCAATGTTCTGGCACAAAAAGCCGTTGTCATTGCAGTGCATAATCACACCTTTCGTTTATTCCCGGAGGCAGGAAAAACCACCATCCCCTTCTATTCTTATATTGGCGTAACGGAACCATTAGGCAGTGATATCGACACCATACTGCCGGGCGGATATGCAGTATATGATACCCAACTGCAAGTTGATTATTATCGTGCGGTAAGAAAGAACAGAATACTTTTCGGTGGTCAGGGAACAGGACATCGATGGCAGCCAGAAGAGGCCATTAGCTATCTTGGCGAGCGGCTACACACCGTATTTCCTCAATGCAAGGGGCTGACGTTTGAAAGCGTATGGAGCGGTAGCACCGATTTCACGCTGAATGGCGCTACAGATTGCCGTAAGTTTGGGAATAAAAATTCACATTACCTGGTGCACGGCTGGAGTGGTCATGGCATAGCTCAAACGGTAAGGATCGGGAAAGCGATTAGCGATGACATTACAAAGAGCAATAAAGACTTTGAAATGCTAATGGCCATTGAACATGCTGGGATCCTCCTTGGGCGTCAGTTATCGCCGGTGGTGATACCGATGGCAAAAACTATTTTGCAGATAGGCAATGCCATCGTGCCAGGCAAGCTCATTTCGTTTTAAACGTCGCAGCACCCTTTTTAGAGGTCTTTATGATGAGGTCATTAATCGATTACCCTGTTGAAATCAGATTATTTAATACTGCCGATGTGGAGGGGATCATGTCACTGTCGCATCGGCTGGACAACATCAATGGAAATACATTAGTTTTAGAAAACGGCCAGGATCGCGCCTATTGGCGCCTTGAAGAGTATAGAAATACGGGCACCTATTACCTTCTTGCCGCAGGTAATATTGACGGCGAGTATTGCCTTACCACATATGAAAGCCATTCGCACTGGCAGTCGGTTGTATTGGAACCTCGGTTTGACGGTGAGAGAAGACAGCTGTGGCGCATCATTGATCGTCCCGACGGGCGCTATATAATAAATAGCTTGAAATATCTGGATAAGTATTTAGCGCATGTCCCGGCAGACAGTTTAAACGATGACCAAAAAAGAGTCATGATTAGCCCACCGTACGAAGTTATTGAGATGGGCTACGTTATGATGCACTGGCATCTTGTCCCTAAAGAGGAGCCAGACAGCGTCATTGGGTAACATCACCCTCTTTATTAACGTCATTTTCGCTCACTGGCTGAGGATGTAACCTTTCTACCTGCCCGTTGGTAAAGATATAAAAAATCACCAGACCAAACCGTTATTAATCATATTTAAGTTGCATTAACGCCTGCAGAAAGAAAAAATGACATAACTTTACTCAGGAAATGACTAATTACACTCTGATTTAAAAGGACATTGACTTATATATCCCATAACGAGATGCTCCCGGAGCCATTTTATTATGGCTATTCCACAATAATCGTTAAAGAGAGCTTTGCTAAATGGAACTTAAACCTAGAATATCTTTATCTAAAAAATACCTGCTGGGTGCTTTATGCAGCCTTTCGCTGGCGGCGTGTACCTCCACCAATCCCCCGCCAAGTGAAACGCAATCCACCACGCCCGATCTTACCCCGGTGACCTTCCAGTTCTGGCCGGCAGAAGGTCCTCTTATCTCTTCGTTTTCAGACGAAAAAAATGCCAACAAGGGCATTGATATACAAGGCAAAACAGGCCAGCCCATCATTGCCGCAGCCAAAGGCACGGTAGTGTATGCGGGGGATACGTTGCGCGGCTATGGCAAATTGATTGTCATTAAACACAATGATGAGCTGCTGAGCGCGTACGCGCATAACGACACGCTTCTGGTGCATGAGCAACAAGAAGTGCAGGCGGGCCAACAAATAGCCACGATGGGAAGCAGCGATGCAGTTTCAACGCGTCTGCACTTCGAAATACGCTATAAAGGGCCAGCGGTTGATCCCATCCCTTACTTGCCGGCAAAATTTCTTAACCCAATAAAGAACGCCGATAAAAAAACATTCCAATAAGTCTGCTCCCAGCCAATAAAAAACCGTCAACCTATCACCGGTTGACGGTTGTTGCTTTGGATCAAAGTCACTCATGACGGGTGTTATTGCTGCAACAACGCATCAAAAATGTTCTTTAGATGCGTGCGTTATCACTTTTCCGCCGCGTCAGGCGGCATCGGGCTTTTATGCGCCTTGTTTAACGCCTTCAAGAATACCGCTTCCATCTGCTGAACCTTTACCAAAAACGCTTCAGGCGTGCCTGGCTCGCCATAAGCCGCCAGATAATGCAGCGCCAGTTCATGCGCTTTCTGAGCCAACATTTGCTGTCTTAACATCTCGTCACTCCTTGCCTTGGTACTTTCAGCCTTATTTGACCGGCAGCGTCACGTTATCTTGCTTAAAGCCATAGCGGCTCAGCGGCATGATTTCTACTGCCGTGGGTTTGCCTTCGACCTTCACCCTCTTTTCTTCACCGGACATCAGGTAATAGTTATCCAGCGGTACGTTTTTCCGCGCAGGCAACACCACCAGCTGCGGCGCAAGGCGCACCACTTCCCGGAGGTTCATAAGTGCGCCTGAAACCAAGCCAGTTGCACCAACAGCGCTTCATCACGCCAGGGTGAACGATACAGATCGTAATGCCGGGCGCCTGACACCGTGAACAGCGACTTGACCCCTGCCAGCGCGTCATACACCTCGCGAACCTCGGCAAGGGGCGTCAGGTGATCCTGTTCGGCGAGCACCATCAGCGTGGGCTGTACCACCGCCCGGGCAAAAGGGCGCACCTGGAAATAACGCAGCTCATGCAGCGTCAGGTAAGGCATCCGATGAGCCAGGGAGGGGCAGGCACGACGTTGCTGTTGAAAAAACTGCAGCGAGGCCCGGTCCTGTATCAGCCGGTTGACCGGCACCCACAACTCCTTCTCATCGATGCGCCGGCGCACGGCTCGCTCTTCCAGCCCCTGTAAAAAGGTCTCGCGATCGGCGAGCGACATACCGCGTGTGATCAACGCCTCACCGTTCAATACCGGCATCTGGCTGACCACGCAGCGCACCAGCACATTACGGTGTGCCACGCATAACGCATGCCCACCCCCTAACCCGGTTCCCCACAGCCCGACGCGTCGCTCATCGAGGGCCGGGTTGCTCTGCACCCAACGCAGCACCACCCGAATGTCTTCCTGCTGGCGTGCCGGCGTCAGGCGCCCACGCTCACCGCCACTGTCCCCAAACCCCCGGTAGTCAAAGGTCACCACCACAAATCCTTCCCGGGCAAAGGCCTGCGCCACCTCCGGCAACACCATCCCCTGCACCCCGCCAAAGCCGTGGCACAATACAATCACCGGCGCCGGGCAGCGCGCCACCGTCTCCTCCGTGCGGGTGTACACCCGCAGAGCCAGCACGTCGTTCAAAAAAGGCAATGCCACGTTACTTACGGTCATACACATATCCGCCCCTCCCTGGGTCGCTGTCACCCGGGCTCACCCGGCGACCGGTTAAGCGCCTTAGGTTCCCGGCGCCGCTTTGCTGTTGTCTATCCTGAGCTCATACACCATGGTGGCGTTCGGCGGCACCTTCGGCGGATATCCGTCATCGCCGTAGGCCAGCGCCGGCGGCACCACCATGGTCAGCGAACCGTGGCTTTTCAGATGGCCGATGGCCTCGCGGAACAAGGGCGGATAGGCATTGAGCGGCTGGGAAAGCACGTTGCCGCTCAGTGACATGTCCTGAATGACCGTGCCGTCCGTCAGCGTTTCCTTGACCACCACATCCACCATGTCGGTGTCGCGCAGCGGCGCGTCGCCGGCATAATCCACCCGGTACCAGAACCCCGCCGGGGACTGTTTCACCCCTTTTTGCTTTTTGAAGTTCGCAACAAAGGTTTCGCCCTTTTTATGCTGTGCCGCGGCCGCTTTCGTGCGGGCGGCATTCACCGCCGCCTCCGAGTCCGCCAGCGCCCGGGTCAGCACGTCGGTAGTCAGCTGGTACTGCCCGGCGAAGGCATCTACCACCCCGGCCAGAACCGTCTGCTGATCGGTGTCCACCCCCCACGCTTTACGCTCGTTAAGCATCGTCAGGATGTCGCGCCCCAGCGCGCCGCCGGCGGCGTAGGCCTGCTGCCCTGCCGGTTTGCTCAGCGTCTCCGGTTTCGCCAGCCACTTCGCCCGCGCCTGCAACACCTCCACGTCCGACTGCACCTGATGCAGGGTCTGCGCCTGTTTGGCCAGATCGGCTTCGGCCTTGCCGGCCTGCTCGATCAGCGCGACCTGCTGTTGTTGCAGCGTGGTATTTTCCTGCTGCAAGGCCGACAGCGTGGCCTCTTTTTGTTCGATAACCAGCTGCAGGTCTTGCGTTTTTTTCTCCAGCGCCGCCCGTTGCCGCTCGTTGGTGGCCAGCTGTGCGGCCAGTGCCGCCGTCTCTTTTTCCTGGCGGGCCGTGAGCGCCGTGCGTTTATCTTTCTGCTCTGTCTGCAACGCCTTGAGCTCCGCCCTGAGCGCATCCTGCTGCGCTTGCGCCGCCGTCAGTTGCCGTTGTGCCTGTACCAGGGCTGCCGCCTTCTTCTCGAGTTGCTGCGTCAACGCCTGCTGCTGCGTCGTTAGCGCCTGCTGCGCCCGCAGCTCGTCGGTTTTTTCCGCGTCGCCCGCCTGCAACCGGCGTTTCAAGTCGTTGATCTGCCCTTTCAATGCCTTCACCTGGCCGTGCGCTTCTTGCACGGCAACGCGCTCACGCTCGGCGCTCGCCCGAGCCTCGGTTATCAGGGCGGTGGCGCGCTGTTCATCCGGCCTTCCGGATGCCGCCTGACGCAACCCGCTGACCAGCTTTTGCAACGGCGCCCAGTTGGCGGGCTTCTGCTCCGACGCCGCCTGTTGATGACGCGCGGTTTCTGCCGCCAGCGACTGGCGCAGCCTGACCAGTTCCTTTGCCTGACGCTGCAGCAGCGCTTGTTGTTTGGCCAGCTGCGCATCGCGCTCTTTCAGCGCGCGGCGCAGGGTCGGGCTGTCCGACAGCGTGGCGGGTGCCGTTGCCGGCCTGGCGGTTTTCGGCGGTGTGGCGCGGGCCGGCGCTTCTGCCGGCTTTGCCTGTGCATCGGCCGGTTGCGTATCGCGATACTGTTCGGCGAACTGCAGCAGGGCCGGAACGCCTTCATCGGCCTGAACGCGCTCGGTACCCCACAGCAACGGCAGCAACACACCCGCCAACAGGCGGTAACGACGGGTCATTTTTGCTGTTCCCCACGGTCAGCCAAGCCATTCAGTACTGCCTGGCTCACCTGCGCGCACAGGCGGGTGACTTTGTAGCGATACAACGCATCGACCGTATCCTGCGCAGTGCTATTGACCCTGGCGCGCAACCCGGCGTACTGTGCAGCGCCGCTCATCAGCCGAGAAAATTCCGCCTGATATTCGGTGTGCTGCTTGCTGTTGATGTTTTTCAGCGCCTCCAGCTCCTGCTGGCATTGCGCCATCCGTTCAGCCTCACGCTCGGCCGGTGTAGACCCCTCTTCCGCAGCCGGGGACGACGACGGAGTCACTGCCGATTTACGCGGTGCCTCGCACCCGCTGAGCAGTAAACTCAGGGCGAGCAATGTCAGCCCACCAATAGGCAGGCGCCGAACGAAAGAAGTACTCATGATATTATCTCGCTATGTGTATTAGCCCACGTTGCCGCAGCCAGTGGTACAGTTCATTATTCCGGGTTAAATGCAGTTTGCGCATCACGGTGCATTTATGACTACTGACCGTTTTAGGGTTGATACCCAATATTTTGGCAATCTGTGAAGGTGAAAAACCTCGCCCTATTAAACGAATCACGTTCGTTTCCTGCTCAGTTAAATTACCATACCCACCCGAATAATAACGTTCCAATGGAGACTCCCACCCTGACAATAAAAAATCAAGGACATAGGTAACCTTCATCACCACATTCACCACTGAGTCATTACGATATATTACGCACCTATCTTTTGAATAATTCATTTCCCTACGAATCCCACTATGACATTCGCAAATTAAAAATATAATCGGATACTCCCTTCTTATATTATTCTCCAGAGAATGACTATAGCATGAGGTTGCCATATTATAGTCCGATTCAAAAATAAGATCTGCGCATCCATGCGAGACAACAAACTCCACATCTATACCAGCGTGTAAAAAGTAGGCGGATAGTGAGAGCATTAGCCCATTACAAAAAAATAGATCCTGGTCGAAAATTCCTATTTTCAGGACATTTTTAAACCTCATAGTATTTCACTCTAGTTATTGACACTCAGTCTATTAGGCTAGAAACAATAACTTCTTTATTATGCATATCTCATTACGATATGAAAACGTTCTATGTGCCACACACTAACTCACCACAACATGAGTATATATCAATGACGAAAACCCATTTCATAACACTCCCTGTCATCGAGACAATCGGGAGTATATTCATGGCAAGAAAATCTAGTTTACTTAATCTAATGACGTATCAAACCCTCTAAAAACAATCAAGATGGTGTTTATATTCCATAGTAAAGCACCCACTATTTCCTGCTTGGTATTTTTAAATCATTTACTGCATTACCATGCTTATTTAATATTTATGCAAGGTCAATCATAATTTATAGATAATCAAGGGTAATAATCCCTGTTCCACTAAACTCTCCCTCAGCAACACTGCCGCTAGTTTTTAATTTTGACATAAGATTTACAAAACTTAGGCCTCCAGCAGCATTCAGGATAGCGCCAGTACTCCCGGTTTGCCCATTCACCAAAAGAGATCCATATAGGCTACCATCCATCCGTAACTTAACATCTGCCCCCGCATCACCGACTGCCTTAATTCTGACGGTTGCCCCGCTTCCAGTGCAGGTTACATGTATAGTAGTTTCGGCTGTCATCCCTTCAAGTTCGTCGATAGATAGGGCTCCGTAAGCAAGATAGTAAGGACCACCAATTTCGCATTTTACATCAGTCGGTGGAAGGTATAAGCAGTCCCACCCCGGGAGAGGTTGTGAGTTAGTTACACTGGTGGTGCTGTAAGCCACAGCACTACACATTGAAACATACGGCAAACTACTCTGGGATTTCACAGTACCGGAAAGTGGGTATTTGGCTGTCCATGCCTGCGCTAATTCCCCTAAGGTCTTTGCGTTGGTCGTCACTGGTTGATAAAGGGAGTCGCTAATAGTCCACGAAATGGGCCAGCTCACCCCTCGATCTGTCTGTATAGCTGGTCCGACGCGGCAGATCGACCGACCGTAGCAAGGATTGGGTGTCGTATCATTGGGATCCCAGTCGTGGATCGTATATTCAGCGCGCCACTGTCCGTTACCGCGCACATGTTCATGAACCTCCATACGACCAGCATGGGCACCACTCGCCACACACAAGACAATGAGGAAGAGAGTAAAGCAAGCTCCTCGACCTGTAAGAGCCACTCCATAGTATATTTTTAGTGCCATATATAGTCTCCTGTCTTATCGTAGGCGGCAACATTAGCCTTCCTGACCACAACGCTTGAGAACTGATTGGCCGTATGCTCCGGCACAGCTTTCAGCATGTTATTTGCTCAAATTTTCTATGACGCTTCATACGCCTGCTGCCATTGCAGCCCAATACTTTCACTCATAGTCCAACACAAAGGTAGCAATGGCGGTAAAGGCCCCACGACCAATGGCCTTGTTCTTTATCGCTTCCGGTTCACCGCGCACATAAGCTTGCAGGCTAATTACGTTGTTGCCATCGGTGAGCGGATAGGCACCGGTTTGTTTATTCAGCGGCAGCAATTGCCCCTCCGCCGTTTCCATGCCGATGGCCACCCCGGTGGCCTGGCTGCCGCCGTCCAGTGCTAGCAAGCCGGGGAGTACGGCGCTTTCCGGGCCGTTGAAGGTCATCTTCAGGGTCTTGCCCAGACTGATGTCACAATCAATCAGATGCAGCTGAAACGCTTTTCCGTTGGTACGGCCGTTCAGGTACAGGTATTTGTCTATCACCGTGCCAAAATCCAACAGGATGTTTTCATCCTCCGGCAACAGAGTGCAGGGCTCCGCCACCAGATTGCCGCGGTACAGCACGCTGACGTCCGGGGTGGCGGCGGCCAGCGCCGTATTCAGCAAACCGCCCAGGTTCAGGCCAATTAACAGGGTGCACATCGCTTTGTTCATGCTCTTCCCTTTTTTCTACGGGTATTCAAGTTGCAAGGTTGCCGCAGCCGCAAAAGCCCCTTCCTGCAGCTCGACGCCGGTCTTTTTCACCGGGGTGGCGATAAAATCCGAGGCCCCCAGATAAGAGGGGATCGCCAGCGTGCTGCCGACGTCAAACGGGGCGGTAATCCCATCCTTTTGATGCTGCAGCCGAATGCCAAACTCCGGGATATTGCTCTGCACCGCCGCCTTGTCGAACGCAGTGGCAGCCCCCAGATAGCGCAACACCTTGTCGGTACTCACGCCTTCGCATTCGTAAATGACTCTGAACGGCTGGGCGTAATTTTGGCCATCCACCTTGTTGACCCCCACCTCGCCAAAATCAATCTCTATCGGCTGGCCGCCGTTGATGGTGCAGGGAGGGTTGCTGAGTAACGTGCCAAAAAAACGCACATCACTGTCTGCCAAAATCTGCAAACTAAACACCACCCCCCCGGCAAACAGACAGGAACATACCCAATGAGTTCTGGCCATTTTTCTTTCTCCTAGGGAAAATCGATCCTGAATGTCGCCGTTGCCTCAAAATGCCCATCAGGCAATGTAGAACCGGAGCGTTTCACAGGAAACGCAAAAAAACCCGTCCCCACATTTTCTTCCACCCGTATCGGTTTATTTAGCTCTACCGGAAGCTCCCCCGTCGTCGGTGAGGTAATCACAATTCGTATCCCCATGTCATTGATGTTGGTTTGCACCGCAGAAGCATCAAAGGCCGCAGGTGAGCCACTCACTGTCCAGAGGATGGCGGGCCTCTCTGTTTTACATTCCAGTTTTATCGGAACCATTTTCACAATTCCCCTGTCAGGATATTGACCTGGCGGGTAGATGCGGTTGGTTAATATCTCCCCGAAATCAACTTCCTGCGATTGGTTCTGATTAAGGGTGCAAGGCGGCTCTTTGATTAAACGACCGGAATACTCCAGATCAATATTGGAAGCAGCAGAAACATGACCAACCACAGATAACAATCCGTAGGCGAGCAACTTACCCGTGGTGGATAAATGATTTTTAAACCCCATCGTTTATCCTCCTAGGGATATTCAAATTGAAGCGTTGACACCCCACGAAAATCCCCCACAGGAAGCTCGGAGCCATTTTTTTTCACCGGAACGGCCCATAAACTATAATTTATCGGTTTGCCTCCATCAAAAACAATCAACGCATCGCCATTAACGGGAAGTAGTCGATCTCTAACATCTATTAACCGAATACCAAAATCTGGTATATTAGTTTGGACCGCAGCTTTATCAAAACTCGTAGCCAACCCTAAATGCTTCACTGTGACTTTCGGCCATTTATCCTCACAATTAAATGGGATGGCGATATATTTTTTATAATTATCCCCATTAATTTCAGAAATAATCACCTCACCAAAATCCACCTGTAAATTTTCGCCACCGTTAACACTGCAAGGTTGCTGCTCTATTAATCGCCCCCGGAAATTCATATTATCGGCCTGTACCTCCGGGCTGTGCAGCCCCCCAGCCAATAACGTTGCCAGCAATGCCGCACACGGCATTATCACCTTGTTATTGTTCATTGATAATCCACCATCAACGTGGCCGTCGCCGCAAAATCCCCGCCCTTCAACGTGCTGCCTGCACGCTTCACCGGCACGGCCTGCAACGCCGGCTTGTCCGGGTAGGTGAAATTCACCCAATTATTGACCGTCAGCGCACTGCCGTTGGCCTTCAGGGCAATCCCCAAATCCGCCATGTTGGTTTGTAACGCACTGCGGTCAAAGGCGGTGGCGTTGCCCTGGATTTTCATTTTCATCGCATTGCGGGTGTTGTTCTTGCACTCCAGGCTGTAATCCACCGGCATGATGTAATTGCTGCCGTCAATTTTGGTCGTGAGCATCTCATTGCCAAAATCCACATCAATAGTCCGGTCGCCGTTGATCACACAAGGCAGAGGCGCGATTATAGTGCCGGTGATGTACACCGGGGTAAACGCCTGCGCCGCTAAACTGGCCAGACTGATTGCGCCAACCCAGACCGGCTTTAAGAGAACTCGCATCATGGCCCGCCTCAGTCGTAATTCAGTTTAAAATCAACCTGAGCCCGATAAGCGCCCGCCTGCAGCGGTGCCCGGGTTCGTTCCGGGCGCACGGTATAGGTCAACGCATCCTGGCCCGGCGTCAGCAACAGTGGCTGGCCGCGGTCACCCAGCCTCACATCGTGGCCGGCCATGTCGTTCAGGCGCAGCGCCATACCGCTAACCCCATGAGCCATCACCAATTGTGGGTTGTTCATGTCCGTCGTGGCGTTAAAGCTCACGCTGACCGCCGGTTGCTTGTCGCTCCAGGCCATCGCCCCAGTGCGCGCATCCCGGTTGCTGGCGGTGGCCTGATGACAATCTTTCAGCCGCAACTGGAAAGAGACCGGTTCCCCCTGGCTACCTACCTCCGGCAAGCGCCCGGTGCCAATCTCGCCCAGCCACACATCCTGATAGGCGGACGTCATCTCCAGCCGGCAGGCGCTTTCCGTCAGGGCACCGCGCACATAGAGCACGCCGTTGGCGCCATCCACGTTCCAGTTGTCCATCGCTTTAACCGGCGGCACCAGCATGGCCATCACTCCCAGGCTCAGCGGTACCATCAGCGCCAGCAACCCGGCCGTTCCGTAATATCGCCAGTCGCTGGCGGTCATCATGCTTTTCATCTGTGCGGTCTCTTTCTTACCTGACATGTACGTTTTTACCTCCGCCCCTTCCGTACGGCGGATCCGCAAACGGTTATGACTTGCTCTTGTCCGGCACTACCTGACAGCTACTCCCGCTGCAGTTGAAGGTCAACTGTGGGCGGCCGCCGTAGTCGTTGATGTAGGTCAGCACCGGGGTGTTGCCCAGGCTGGCAGCACTGGCCTTCAACGGTGCCTGGCCCTTCGGCGGCACCATGAAGGGCTCGAACCCATCCAGACCTTTACCGTCTTTCTTGGTGGTGGCGTCCACAATGGTCACGTAATACGGCGTCGGGTTGTTCACCTGGTAGCTGTTTCCCTGCTTGGTCAGCGTCAGTTGCTCCTGCCACGGCGTCGCCATGTCAGCCTTGGTCGGCATAATCCCGGCTGGGCGGTAGAACAGTTTGATGCGCGTTTGCAGCGCTATCTGCAGGGTGTTCGGTTTGTCGCTCTTCGGCGGGATCTCGCGCAGATTGAAATAGAACACCGACTCGCGATCTTGCGGTAATTGCTTGGCCGCCGGCAGCGCCTGGATTTTCACCTGGCTTGGCTTGCCCGGCTCGATACGCTGTACCGGCGGCAACACCGTCAACGGGCTCTGGATCTTGGTACCCTTCTCATCCTCAATCCAGCCCTGCGCCAGATACGGCAATTGCTTGTTCTGATTGCTGACGTTGAGGCTAACGGAGCTGTTGCCGCCATCGAAAATGACCCGGGTGCGGTCCAGAGCAATCGCCGCGTTGGCCTGCTGGGCAATCAGGGCGCACAATAAGGCACCTGTCAGTGTTGTCGTCTTTAATGTGTTATTCAGCTTCATGGATAATTACTCATCATTCATCTAATAAGGTGTCTGTCACCACCAGCTCCGGCATCGGCAAAAGTGCCGTTTGCCCGTTATTGCTGGTCGTGTCCTGTTTCTTATCATCCCTGACGTCATGTCCACCGGCCATTGGGTGGCAAGGCAGCAGCAGATTGTCGAGCACGTTAGCCGGCAGGCTGCCTGGCAAACTCACTTCACACTGCGCTGCGCCATTCCAGTGCACCTGCATCGCTTCGCCGGCCTTAATGCCGCTCAGGTACACACTGCCGCCATCATTGACGATCCCGGTTTCTTGCTTCTTCTTGTTCAGCACCGTAGCGCCAAACGGCGGCGTACTGCCGTCCGCCAGTTTGATTACCGCCATGGCTTTTTCGCCGGAAATCACGTCAAACTGGCGGTAACCAATTGCCCCTTCCGTTAACGTTGCCTGGACCACAGACTTGGTGGCCTCGGCGTTGTCACCCAGCTTGTTCAAATCAATGCTGGCCTTGTTGCGGTAGTAGCTGTTCACATCCGCCACCACCGCCTTGCCCCAGGCGTTGGTTTTCGAAGTGCTGCCATAACCGCGCACCGGCACATCCGCCACATCGCCGGTATCCAGCAGCAGACGGGTACCCCCCATCATGCCGGCGCGGTGCAGTGCGCCGCCTTCTGCCGTCATTGTCATCCCCCCCTGCGCCGACATCGCGAAGGCGCTGTAACGCCCTTCCTGATAGCTGGCGTTGGCGGTGACGCGGGCCACATCACCATCGTGGTTCATATAGCCACTCAGGTTAGCGCCGCTGCGTGAGGTACCGGCAGCCAACTGATAAGAACTGTGTTCATCGATCCGGTCGTAATAACTCGCCCGGTGGGTGTTGTCGTTCCGGTTCACCGTGGTGTTGTAGCTGAGGGTCGCCCCGTTGCCCCATGGCATCGACAGCGACAGATACATGCCGTCATCGTTGGTCTCGTTGTATTTGTTGCGGTACGCCGACAGCGACATGCTCAGGTTCTTGAACTTGCCGATGTCGAAATAACGCGACAGCGTCAGGTTGTAACGATCGTTGGCCGGGCGGTCCCAGTAGGTCTGATGGCTGTAGTTCAGGTACGTGCTGAGCCCCAGATCCCGGAACTGCTTGTTAAAGGTGATGGTGTACATCTCCTTGTTGTTGCCCACCCGACCGCCGTTGTAGCGCGCGTCCAGATACTCCCCCATGCTCATGAAATCTTCCTGGGAGAAGCGGTAACCGGCGAAGGTCACCTGGCTGTCATACTCATCAAAGCTTTTCGAATAGCTCAGGCGATATGAGCCGCCGCTCAGCGTCCCTTCTTCCGGCAACCGCGCGCGCGATTGGGTGGCGTCAAAGGACAATGCGCCCAGCACCATCAGGTCACGGCCGATCCCCAACGACAGCGCGTTGTAATCGCCGCCGCCAATGCCGCCGCCGTACAACGACCAGCCGTTGCTGACCCCCCAAGAGAACTCACCGGTTGCAAATAGTGGGCCACGGGCATGGTGCTCCATATCGGACGGTTTACCGGTGGCAAACTTGTAGCGCACAGAACCTGGTCGGGTCAGGTACGGGATGCTGGCGGTGTTCATGGTGAACTCCTGCACGCTGCCGTCCTGCTCTTCCACCCGCACATCCAATTGGCCGGATACCGCATCGTTAATGTCCTGAATACGGAACGGACCCGAGGCTACCTGCGTTTCGTACAACACCCGCCCCTGTTGGCTAATCACCACTTTGGCGTTGGTCCTGGCTATCCCCACCACTTCCGGCGCATAACCCCGTAAATTAGGCGGCAGCATGTTGTCGTCCGACCGCAGGCTTGCCCCGGTAAAGCGGAAGCTGTCAAATATCCCGGAATCCAGGTAGTCCTCGCCCAGCGTCAACTTGGAACGCAATGCCGGCAGGGCGCGGTAGGCGTAATAACGGCTCCAGTCCAGCTTTTTGTCCGTTGCCTGGCCGCTGCCGGTTTCGTGATTCAGTTGAGCCTGCCAGTCTGCCCGCAGGCGCCAGGCACCCAAGTTGCCACCGGCGGTGCCATTACCGCTGACGTTGTACCCTTTCGACCCACTTTTTTGCTGATGGGTAGTTTGGGCGTTGACGCTGTAATCAAACAGCAACCCCGGTATCCCTTCGTCCCAACGCGACGGCGGATCCCAGTCATCCGAGGTGTATTCCAGATAGGCCTGCGGCACGCTCAGATAAAGTGAGGAAGTCCCCAGATCGCCGCGCGCTTCCATGCCTTCCAGGCTGGTCAACTCGAGGCAGCCGCCGTCGTTCCACCAGGCCAACTGTTTTGCCGCATCCGGCTTCAGCCCCAACTGTTCAACCAGGTCCGGCGACAGACAGACCTGGCTGCCTTTCGGATCGTCCGGCGGCGGATAAAACGTCACCGACTGCTCCGGCAAATCATGCTTGTTTAAATGTACCGCCATGGTGTAGGTGCCCGGCATAATGAAACCGCTGCGGGAAAACTGGCTCAGGTCAATATTTTTACGATCATTCAGATCCAGCACATCGGTATTAAACTGAATGCCTTCACTGGCATAAACCACAGTTATGGAGTTTCCCAGAGCCAGAGTTACACACAACCCCAGCACCTGAATGCGAAATAGCTTCCCAGCAGGCAAATACATGTCTGAAGACCTTTATTTATCAGTAATATTTATTGGCATTGAATACTCTGGCGATAATCAGTAATAGTCCATTTTAAAGCGTACCGTAGAGAAGTAATTCCCTGCCCGTAGCGGTTGATTATTACTGACTAACTTCATTGAATAATTAATTAGCATGCGGCCAGGAGTAATATCCCCTACCGGTAGAGGCCCGCCGGGAATAGCAACATTTCCCAGGCTGTCAGCAATTTGCAGCGCTACGCCTTTAGCCTCCCCCTGAACACCAAATAATTTCCCATCCGCATCACCGTCAAACGTCACCCGAAAATGCTTCCAGTCGGGTAATTTATTATCCGGCCGCTCCAACACACAGTTAATGAGCTCAACCGTGAACGGACGTGTTAGCCCTTGCCCATCCCGAATAATCTGGCTGACCGGCACCGTATCCATATCAATGGTCTGGTCGCGGCTACCTGCGGCAATGGCGCACGCAGTATCAATAATGGCCCCTTCCATGTTGACGCGCCCCCAGCCTTGGCTGGCGTTCGCCACCTGGCTGCATCCACTGGCCAGCATTAACGTCAACAGGGAGGGAACCACTATGCACCGTATTACCTTGCTCATACATTTTCCTTTGTCCTGACTGTCCCTGTAAAAAGCATGCGGGCTACCCCGCATGCTGTTACACCTCACACCAATAGCTGGGCTTACTGGTAAGCCAGAGTGAAGTCCGCCACAGACTGGAATGTACCCGGAACGATAGTTGCACCGGTAGCTTCAGAGCCTTCTGCGCCCTTGATCATGTCGCCCTGCAGGTAAGCCGCGAAGCTCAGGGTGTTGTTACCGTTCTGCAGTTCCTGCACGTCGGTTGGTTTGCCCAGTTCAATCACAGTGCCGGCACCGTCAGTAATGGCAATGCTGGCGCCCTGCGCAGTACCGGTGATGCCCAGGCGGCCGTCGTTAGCTTCAGAAGAAGCGCCGGTGAAGGTCAGGCTAACAGTGTTGTTTTTGCCTTCTTTCTCGGTAATCAGCTCACAGTTTTCCAATTTGATTTGGAAGTTTTTAGGCGTAGATTTACCGCCGTCTTTCAGTGCTACGTTAGAAACCTGGCCCAGATCGACAATCTGATCAACCGTCTCAGGGGTAATAGAACAAGGCGCATCGATGATGGAACCGGTAAAGGTTACAGTGCCGTGACCCTGATCTTTAACCGCGGCGTTTGCCATCATAGAGGTTGCGCCAAAAGCCAGTACTGCTGCCATCATGATTTTGTTCAGTTTCATTGTTAACAATTCCTTTATTTCACAATTGAGATAGATAATGTGTTCTCACGGCAAATGCTGTGTATTGAATAACCTTTTTCCATAAGTGTTTATGCAACTTCGGTTGACGATTAACCCCCAGCCAAAACCATTAAGTAAAGAACCTTTCGTTAATAAGAAGGATCCTGCGTTTAAGCAAAAACTAATGGTTCCCCGTGGGGTGCCGAATTACTGCTTCCTTAGCATCGCGCTCCCAAGAAAAACGCTTACGGTAAAAGGTAACAGCGCAATAAAGTAAACAAATGCGTAAGCATAGATAGTCATGATGTTGTTCCCTGCATTATGTCAGTTCGAAATTCACGCCCTACGTTTTGCCCCACCTGCTCACCAACACGTTAACTTCAGTTGTTCTGCAGCTCGCCGTGACAACGAGAGAAATAGTAACCCGTCACAAAAAAATTTTATACTTTATACTGTTTTAATAATGAAATTAGATTTTTATTCTGCCAATAACATTTTATAAGATATTTATCATTAAAGTTGATCACAAAATATCCTCAAGCCGAATATTTACACTTGTCTAAATTTAAGAATTTAAGCTAATAACAAATTTATTAATATTATTCTTGACGAGCAAAGAGGAAAGGGATAGATCTGTGTCCATTATTTTTTAAGAATGATCCTAATCAGGAAGAATATCAAAATGAAATACATCATTGCGTTATCAATTGTGTTTACCCCAGCCACAAGAACCCTGATGCTATTAAACGACGAGCAGCGTTCGATTCTGTTATCTAACCAGGCATCGCGCTTGTTGCTTGAAATGGTGACCAATAACCATTCCACGTTAAGCAGAGAAGATTTACTCCAGAGAGTATGGGAAGACTATGGATTTAAACGCTCCAATAACAGCTTAAACGTTGCAATTAGCGAGATACGAAAGTGCTTTGAAGTATTGGGGCGAGACCCCCAACTGATTACGACGATACCCAAGGTAGGGTTTAAATTTAACGCCACGGTTGACCCGCGATTTGATGAGGGGGAAGAAAAAGATAATGAAGCAGAAGCGCCCCCTGCCTTGCCCGTCAATATCAATACAGAGGAAAAGCGTAACCTTGACCTACCAGCCAGGAAAAATAGCTTTTTTTTTAATAGCCTCATCGCTTTGACTCTATTGGTGATTATTTGTTTTTTTGCTTACTGGAAATTCTCCTCTTACATTCGCGTAAACACACAACCCGTCACCTTATTGTATGAATACAAAAAATGTAAGGTTTATGGGTTGGGGCTGAGCAGCGGAAACGCAAAAGATGAGTTAACCAAGATGGCTAGAGCAGACCTCCAGTTGGCCAGGAACGATCTACAGAGCGAGTCTATTGACTGCGCCCGAACCAATTTCGATATTTATTACAACAAGACCAGGCCGAATAACCAACTGTCAAAAGTCACCTTAATCGGCGCTTGCGAGCGGGACGACAACGGTAACCAGGGCCAGTGCATAAGCATCATCGGTCATTACGGTGAAACACAATGAAAAAACAACACTTCATCGCAGGTCTCTTATTCTCTGTCATCATCATTATCGGATTAATTATTAAGACGCAATACAATCACCCAACCTATGAATTACGCTGCAAAAATGAGATGTTTCAGCGTAAAACTATCAGCAATGGTGAAACACTGGTGTTGCATACTAACTTTTTCGTTTTTTTGTACAAAGATGGCAGAGGTAGCATCACGCAAAGAGGTGAATTAGTGAAAGATGGCACCAAGTTCCTGGTGCATCGGGAGCTGCCTTTTAGCTACATCGATTCGGATAATGATGGCATGTATACCTTCACAAGGCTCAAGGGCGTTAAATATCCTGACGATAATGTTCCTGACGCTTTGGCCAAATATTTTCCTTACTTATTAGAAGACGCCACGGTGCCACCACTTCCACGGCATATCCAGTTAACCCAACTGAATAATGACTTGTTTCTCATCAATGAGCTAACGGCGCCTTATTTGCTCTGCCAGCGTTTTTGATTTAACCGATAGTGGCGCAACCCTACCCAATATTTCGGGCGCAGGATCCTATGAGCACACCCTGCTTTTCAAGATCACACCAATAATGGCAATGCCGTTACTGACGTCGCTCAACGTATTGGCATCCGGTCTGGTGGAGCAGTAAGCCAAGTCGCTATTCACAACAGAAAAAGCACTGCCCGAAGCCGGGCAGGCTTCTTTGATTACCTTGACGCATTTTACTGCCGGGGCCGACGCCTCTTGGGTGCAGCCAGCCAACAGCCCTTCACTCAGGCCAGCGGTCATTGCCTGCCGGAGTAGGAGAGCAACGCAAGGCAACCCTCTGGAAAAACACAGGGCGCGGCAACAGCCTTCAATACCCCTACTTCGACGCCATATATATGTCATCAACATCAAAATATAAATACATACTTTATATATCCCATCAAAGAAAATCTTATCCAACAGCTGCAAGGTAGCATAAAAAACTGAAATCATTATATATCCTCGCCTTAAAATCCATTATTTCTAACTTTTTAAATTACTATTTTTAACCGAATACCTTACTGATATTTTGTATAGGCCACTATTGCATGCAGTGGAATGATTACGTTATCAGCGCTCACAATTAAAATAAGCCCCTGCCCTATGAAAAAAACTTATTTAGCCTTGGCGACAATGTTACTGTCGCACGAGTCCCTCTCGGCCATTCCTAATGCCGGCCAGGTTATGCGCGATATTGAACATGAGCGCCCCACCTTGCCGGCCCCCGCAGAGTTAACGCCAAAATTAAAAAGTATTCATGGGGCAAATATAAACCATGGGGATAATAACGCACCTAAAATACTCGTCCATGGATTTTACATTGAGGGCAATACCGTTTTAAAAACTTCAGACTTGCTTAATAAGCTAAAGAATTTTAACGACAAAAAACTCTCGCTGCAGGATCTCCAGGAGGCCGCTCAGGTAATCACGCACTATTACCAGGAGAAGGGCTATGTCTTGGCCAAGGCTTACTTACCCAAACAAGACGTGACTGAGGGCTGGATCCGTATCCGCATTGTCGAGGGGCATTTTGGCCAGCTGCACCTGAATAACCGCACGCGCGTTAGCGCAAACCTGCTGCAAAACGCTTTCGCCGGGATAAAAAGCGGTGAGGTGATCTCGGATGCCGCGCTTGAGCGCGGGTTACTGCTGTTAAGCGACATTCCCGGCATTGAGGTTAACAATACCTTGCGCCCCGGCAGCCAACCCGGAACGGCTGACTTGCTGGTTGAGGCCACCCCAGCCCCCCTATTCAACGGCTCTCTTACGGCCGACAACTTCGGCGATCGTTATACCGGGGAATATCGGCTCGGGGGCAATATCTCTCTGAATAACCCGCTCGGCCTCGGTGACCAGGCAAGCTTGCGCCTGTTGGGCAGCAACAAGCATCAACAATATTACCGTGCAGCCTACGACCTCCCGGTGAATGCCGGCCCGGTTCGCGTTGGCGCCGCCTATTCGCAGATGCGCTATCGCCTGGGGGAAGATTTTGCCGTGCTTGACGCACATGGGCGCGCAGAAATTACCAGCGTATATGCTTCCTACCCGGTCATTCGCGCGCGCCTGTTTAACCTGTCGGTGCAACTGCAGTATGAAGACAAGAAGCTCCGCGACGATATCGATCTGTTTGAAAAGCGCAGTAAGAAAGATGTCGGATTATCAACCTTAACCCTGAACCTCAATAATCAGGATCGCTGGTTCGGCGGCGGACAAAGCGCGCTGTCTATCAGCTATGGATTAGGAAGATTAAATATCGGCGATGAGCAGGATCGCCTCTGGGATGAATACAGCGCCAAGACTCTGGGGCGCTTTAGCAAAGTCAATATTAATGCGCTTCGTCTGCAAAACCTCGGGGATCGTTTCCAGTGGATGACGCAAATCAATGCGCAATGGGCATCGAACAATTTGGACTCCTCGGAAAAATTCAGCCTGGGTGGCCCTTATGGCGTCCGGGCCTATGACGCCGGCAGCGGAAACGGCGATGAAGGCATACAGCTCAGTACCGAACTTCGCTACGCCTTAACGCCCGGCTGGCAGTTGAGCACCTTTATCGATCAGGGTGCAGTCCGGATCAATAAACACCCCTGGTCACCCGAGAATAACACCGCCCGCCTGACATCCGTTGGAGCCGGCATCGCATGGTTTGGCCGCCAACAGCAAATCAGCCTCACCACGGCATGGCCAATAGCACAAGAAAATACGGCCGCCACCCCCACGCATACACCCAGAGTTTGGCTCCAGACATCCTGGAATTTTTGATTGTCTGGAATAAAACCCGCACTGCTCGGGAAGCAGCACTTTATGAAACAAGGAAATAATAATGAATAAAATCTACGCATTAGTATGGAACCCTGCGCAAGACTGCTGGAACGTGGTCAGCGAAAACAGCAGCCGCCGCGGCAAACGCAGCAGCAAGCGCCGGCTGGCGGTGGCGCTGTCGCTGCTTGGCCTGGCGGCGTTGGAGCCGGCCTACGCCCTGCCGACCGGGCAGAATATCGTTGCCGGTCAGGGTTCTGTCTCTACTAACGGCCAGCAGATGACCATCAATCAGCAAAGCGACAAGCTGATCACGCAGTGGGACGGTTTCAGCGTCGGCGCCAATGAAGGCGTGAAGTTCAACCAGCCGGGCAGCAATTCGGTGGCGTTGAACCGTGTCGTGGGCGTCAATGGCAGCGATATTCAGGGGAAAATCGACGCCAACGGCAAAGTGTTCCTGGTGAACCCGAACGGCGTGGTGTTCGGCAAGAACGCCCAGGTGAACGTGGGTGGGCTGGTAGCCTCGACGCGTGACATCAGCAATGCCGATTTCCTGGCGGGTAAAAACCGCTTCGTCGGCCAATCCCAGGCGGAGGTGCGTAACGACGGTACCCTGACCGCCGCCCAGACCGGCAGCGTGGCGCTGCTCGGTGCCCGCGTCAACAACCAGGGCATTATTCAGGCGAAGATGGGCAGCGTCGCGCTGGGTGCCGGCGATGACATCACGCTGAACTTCGACGGCGACAAGCTGCTGAACCTGCAGGTAGACGGCGCGGCGGTGAATGCACTGGTGCAAAACGGCGGTTTGCTGAAAGCCGAAGGCGGCCAGGTATTGATGACCGCCAAAGCGGCTGGCAATGTGCTGCAGAACGTGGTGAACAACCAGGGCAACATTGAAGCCACCACGCTGAACAACCAGGCTGGGCGCATCCTGTTGGATGGCGGCAATAGCGGCATAGTGAATGTTGACGGGCGCATGGACGCCAGTGCGGCTGCCGGCAATGGCGGTTTGATCGAAACGCGCGGCGCGACGGTGAAGGTACAAAACGCGGCGCAAATTACCACGCGTGCGGCTAAGGGCGTTACCGGAAACTGGAAACTCAGTACCGCCAATGTTGACGTCACCTCAACGCCGTCTTCCAATAACGGTAACGGCATTATCTCGGGTGGATCCATCAACTCCGGCGGTTCAATTAACGGCGGCGTCGTGATTGGCTCTTCAGTGGGTTCCGGTGGTTCCATCAACTCTGGCGGCTCCATCAACTCCGGCGGCTCCATCAATGGCGGCATCGTGATTGGCTCTTCGGTGGGCGCGGGCGGTTCAATCAATGGCGGCACCGTCATTGGCTCTTCAGTGGGACCGGGCGGATCCATCAATTCCGGCGGTACTATTAATGGCAACGTTATTATCAATTCTTCGGTTGCATCCGGTGGAACCATTAACGGCGGCTTAGTCATTAACAACTCACCTTTCTCGTCTTCTGTTTCAGGGACAGTGGGAAGCGCGACCCTCGCCAATAACCTGGCTAACACCAATATCGAGCTGGCAAGCACCCAGGGATCGCTGTCCGTGTCTGATGCCGTTACCTGGAATAGCGGTAATGCATTAACGCTGAAGGCTGAGAATTCGTCGATCAATATCAATAAAGCCTTAACCGCGACCGGCGACAACGCCAAGGTCGTGATCGACACCAAGCAAAATATCAACCTGAACGACAACATCACGCTGAGCGGCGCAAAGAGCGGCTTAACCTTGAATTCTGGCACAGGTTATAACCTCGCAGACAAGGCAGCCGTGACCCTTTCGGGCCAAAATGCTGCCTTCAACGCCAATGGTAATGATTATCAGGTGATCCAAACCGCGGCGCAGCTGCAAAACGTTAACCGCGATCTGAAAGGCCGCTACGTTCTGGGGAATAAAATCGCCGGGAATGGCAACTTTGCGCCGATCGGTAAAGACAGCGCATTCAGCGGCACCTTTGATGGCCTGGGGAATACCGTCAGTGACTTAACCATCACCCACGCCGGGCCTAATGTGGGGTTATTTGGCGTTTCAACGGGCAGCATCAGCAATATGAAGCTGTCTTCCCTTACGGTTAACAGTACCGGCAGCGGCGCCAAAGTGGGTTCTCTGGTCGGCCTGAACCAAGGCAGCATTAACAATATTCAAGCCAACGACATCAGGGTAAATAATGGTTCTCAGGTTGGCGGCCTGGTGGGCGTTAACGATAAAGGCACAATATCTGGCGCAAAGGTTTCAGGTACCATCGCCGGTAATGGCAACACTCTGGCCATCGGCGGCCTGGTCGGCAGCAACCTTGGGCAAGAAGCCAAAGTCATTAATAGCCTGGCTGATGTCACTGTTAAGGGAACAATGCATGACAGCGCCAATGTAGGCGGTTTAGTTGGCGTGAATGATGGCGGCGCGATTGCTAACACGACCAGTCGCGGCACGGTATCAGCCTCCGGTTCTACATTGAACGTGGGTGGTCTGGTCGGTGCCAATAACACGGGCAGCATCGCCAACGCCGTCTCTGAAAGCCAGGTAACGGGCAATAAGGCAAGCTATGTCGGCGGATTGGTCGGGCTTAACCTGAGCGATATTATCAATTCCAGCGCCCGCGGTGATGTCAACAGCACCGGGGCAAGCGCGGCCGGCGGTTTGGTCGGGTGGAATTTAAGCGGCAAAGTGCTGAATGCCTGGTCAGGCGGCAAGGTAACGGATCTCGGCGGCCGTGCTATTGGCGGGCTGGTTGGGCAGAACAGTTTTGGCACCCTGACGAACGTGCAATCCAAAGGCACCGCTACCGGCGGGGATAACAGCCAGGTTGGCGGCATTGTGGGGGCCAACAACGGCGGTACCATTATGAATGCAACCGCCTATGCTCAGGTTACCGGCGCAAACAAAGCGAGCGTTGGCGGCCTGGTGGGCCATAACGACAGTGGGACACTCGCCAATGCTTATGCCTATGGGAATGTTGTTGCAGGCACCACCGGCAATGTCGGTGGGTTGGTCGGCCATAATGCCAACGGGACGCTTAACAATACTTATGCCTATGGGGCGGTTTCAGCAGGCAAAGCCGGCAATGTTGGCGGGTTGGTCGGCGTTAATGATACCGGCGCGATTATGAATTCGCGGGCTACCGGTAAAGTCGTGGCTACCGGCAGCACGACCAGCGGTGGTTTGGTAGGGCATAACATTGCAGGAAGATTAGCCAATGTTTCTGCGGCAGGGATGGTCAACGATCTGAACGGCACCCATACCGGTGGGCTGGTTGGCAATAACGACAAAGGAACCATTGAAAACTCCAATGCAACGGGAAGCGTGACCGCCGGGGCAAACAGCCGCGTTGGCGGACTGGCAGGCACCAATAACGGCGGTGTGATCCGTAATTCCTATGCCAATGGCTACGTTTCTGCGGGCGATAATAGCTACACCGGTGGCCTGGTTGGGTTTAACAATGGGGAAATCGTCTCCGCCAGTAGCAGAGCGAACGTTAGCGCAGGCGCAAATAGCCTGGTGGGCGGCCTGGTTGGGCTCAGCGATGACGCCGCACAAGGCAAAATCACCTCATCCTGGGCGAATGGCAATGTCAGAGGGGGAAATAGCAGCCGTGTCGGTGGCCTGGTAGGCAAAAATAATGGCACCATCGCCTCTTCCTCTGCCTATGGCGCTGTCAGTGGCGGTACCAATGCCTTCCTCGGTGGTTTGGTGGGGTTGAATACCTGGAAAATTTTGCAGTCATCCGCAAGCGGAAGAGTTAATACGTTAGCGAGTAATTCCGGCCAGGTTTACGGCGGTTTCGTGGGATACAACTACGGTAACCTGCAAAATAACTGGGTGTACGGCGCAGCCGCGCAAGTGCAATCGATAGGTGTAAACCATAAACCGGGAGTAGAAGAGTAACAACAACCCGGCAGGCAACACGCCTGCCGGATTCTTTTGCATTAAGAGGTATAACGAAACTTGGTACTTAATGGTGGAGCGTAACTTTTCACAACGATAATAACATCGGCACTCGATTACAGTTTTAATAGTACTCGATAAAGACGACGCTAGAACCGGAAAAAGGTCCCGCAGAAATCGCCATATCTGTATTCACTGTACTGGTAATTTCACGAGTATTGCTACCCAGTTTCATTTGGTGCCAACCATTTACATCGCCGGCTATACTAAGCTTGGAATACATACCATTGAGCAGATCAACGGTATCTTTCCCAAGGTGGAGTTTTACAGACATCGGTGCAGTACATTCTGTCGTGATTAATGAACTGGTTGTGTGCAATCCGGTTCCTATAACAAGTTGACCATGAGCAAGGGTAATATTGGGTTGTACGACAGAGCACCATTCATTTCCCGGCGGGGCGTAGGTACATGTGCCAGGGGGGAAGATAATTGAGCCCCAACTAACGTTTCCCATACCTTTCATTACCACACCAACGCATTCACCGCCGTTGGGAGAGCCACTATGCTCGCAAGAAATGGGTAACCATTTCTTGTTATACAAGGAACGCGCAGTGACCCCATGTGAAGTGCCAACAGGTGTAGTATATAGGGTACCGCAAGTATTTGCGCTCGCTCCGGACGCTCCCGCCCCCCCCGCACCATTATGTTTATGGACTGCTCCAATGTAATTTAACGCACTGGTTGACAGAGTTTCTGACATAGGCCCAACCTCTCTCAGTTCCCATTGCATGTTTGTGTATACCGCATGCTGCGCCCCCAGAATGGTGGTTGTCATTCCCGTTAATACCGGCCATTCACCAGCTATACCAGGGAGTGCAATTAAATAAGTTACCCCTGCGATAATCCTATTTTTCATAAAATATCCATTATAAAGCCCAAAAAAAGCATTATTTAGATGTGTTAACTTATGACATTTCCATTTCACTGTGATATAAAACAATCATCCATCTATCATTAAAAACACAACCAATATGGAATTTTACCCAAGAAGTAAAATTACACATCATAACTACAAGTAAATATCCATAATTTAATTTCGAATAAAAATGGATTTAAAACCCCTAAAAATATACTACGTTACTTATAAACTTAAGCGTTACCGAAACCTACGCCTGGGGGACATGCCCAGCTTGCGCTTCTTATTAATACCCATAAAATTCCTTTCCTTCATTATGTTATAATGTTTCCAAAATGAAAAAATGCTTAACCCGGTTAAAAAGATGAGCAAAAAAATAAACATAAAAATCCATTTTATAGAGAAGGTAATCTAACTGAAGAGGTTCATATTCTCAGC
This sequence comes from Serratia sp. C2(1), assembly GCF_036352655.1. NCBI lineage: Bacteria > Pseudomonadati > Pseudomonadota > Gammaproteobacteria > Enterobacterales > Yersiniaceae > Serratia > Serratia sp. C2(1). Next base: position 211,621 of record NZ_JAZFBA010000006.1, read on the forward strand.
AGCCAACTGTACAGGTCACTCCTGCGCATAAAGTTTAACTTTCGCATTACCGACTGCTTGTGTGAATGAACGGTTTTCACGCTAAGATGCATAAACTTTGCGGTTTGCGTTTGGTTAAGCCCCAACCGAAGATAAGAGATGACCTCTGCCTCCCTGCTGCTGAGTTGTCTTCCCAGACAAAACTGACAAGGTTCAGATATCATGTGGACGTAGGTCATTTTCCACAATTTCTCATCGAGAAGGTGAAAGAGTGTCTTAATACTGGCTCGGCTGTCTAAAACCCCCAGCTCTCGGTCACAAACACTCTTTCGCCGCGCTTGAGTGTGTTTTTTTTTCCGCACAGAGATATACATCGGGCGGAAGCCCACCTCAGAGTACGTCGTATCACAATAGGCAATATTCTCAGGTTCAGTCAGAGAATTTAACACCAGATCAGCTGAAGTGCTGTTATTTTCACCCTCCTGAAATTCAACATTCGCCCCCCGCAAAGAGAAATACTCCAACAAAGCAAACTTCAGCCCCTCAACGAAGAACCTGTTGGTATCCATGATTGCTATTCTTATTTTCCTTTCCATTTTCTCTCCCGTTAAATACTTACTCCTGTTTACATAAAGCGCGGATCATCAGGAAAAAATGCCAATGCTTCCCGCTGTAGCCTTTCAGCCTGCGTGTTGTTCCCCTGATGCTTCAATATCAAATACAAACTGGCGTATACATTTCTATCTATATGTTTTTTCAAATAGCCGGTGGCCCACTGGGCGTACCCGGATAGCAATGCCTCATCCTGTGTTTGGTTGAATAACAACAATGCATAGACCTGCTGATCAAACTGCCGGCGTTCACCTTGCAGCAAACTGGCAACAGGCGACATAGCCGCTACTTCACGCATATCGGTAAAATTATTCTGTTCGGCACGCGTCAGGGCCATGCCACCCAGCAACCCGGCCAGCATCACGAGCAGCGTGATCAGGGAAGCTATCGGCAACAAAATGGCCGGGATTTTCCGCCCTATGCCGGTTAACGCGCCGCACTCGCTGGCGGGGGTAACCAGACGATCCAGCATCGCCAGCAACAGCAGGAAAATGGCCCAATGCAGCGTCGATAAATAAAACGGATATTCGGTCTGAGTATGCAGAGCCATTGGCAACAAAACAAAACAGAGCGCCAGCGCGATCCCCTGGTCGGCAGAGAATCTGTTGCACCAGGCTTTATATGCCAGGCGCAGGCCGGCGAACAAAAGCAGCAACATGCCAAGCAACGCCGGCAATCCGCCTTCAACCCACCAAAGCAAAAGCTCGTTATGAGGATGGGCAGCCACTCCAACTCCCAAAGTGGATTGCCCGAGTGCGGCGCGGAAGTGCTGAAAACTGTACTCAAAACCACCATAGCCCCAGCCGCTCAGCGGCTTTTCAACTATCATCGCCAACGTGGTATTCAGCATGACACTGCGGGCGCTGTCTGATCCCACATGGCTAACGGCGCCAACCTGGTTACACCAGGCCAGCACCGCAATGCCAATAACCGTGCCAAGCAACATCATTAACACCGCCGCCCCGCTACGCTGCGGATACTTTCTGGCGTAAACCGCAATAAACAGCAATGCGACAGCAGCGCCGCCCAGCCAACCAATGCGCGATTGCAACCAAACCAGTAAAGCGGGAAACACAGCCAGTAACAGGGCTAACAGCATCAGGCGAAACTTTTCATGCTGCCTTGATTGCAGGTTAAAAACGGGCAAGAGAAACAGCGTCAACGCCAAAGCCAGGCCGGTAGCGGTGAAACTGGCCAGCAGATTAACCTGCTGGAATACCCCATAAGGGCGGCCACCGATGAGCGGATACGGGATCCAGCCCCCCAAACCAAACAGTTGCAGCAGCGCCATAAACGCTTGTATCACCACTGCCAGCAAAATGGCGTAGAACACCCCATGATACGTACGGTTTGATATGTCCGTTTGCAGCCAGGAAAAATAGAATATCAGGCCACCCAATAACCCAGCCCAGCGCCATAAGGCGGCTTCCAGCCATTCTGGCCGGGTAAACAATAAAGGAACAGCCAATAATGCCAGGGCGAGAAATAACAACTTCATCGTAGGCGTTATTATGATGCGTTGTTTGTTGAACAAGATGCCCAGCCCAATCACCAGGCTCAACAATGCCATCATACTCCAGCTCAGGGTAGTCTGCGGCAAGGCTAACCCCACTCCGCCCATATTGGGAATGTAGAGGTGCATAAGTAGAGTTATCCAGGTAAATAATATACCAACCACCCATTCTTTTTTAATATTCTTCAGGCCCCACATATACATCCTTAACTCATTAATTTCCGCCTGTTAAAAAAATAAATTTCAGGAAGAATCACGCAGGGGCTATAACCAGAACGGCAACGCCATTAAAATCGCCAGGTAAAACCTCACCTGAAGCAATCAACTCTGCCTGTATATTCAATGCGGTTCCTGCAGGGGTTGCCGTAAAGGAATACCCTGTATACATGGGTACGCCATTGATGGTTATTTTTGCTTTCAAACTTCCGTCAGGGCGCAGGTTGACAGTACTGCCGGCCCCTGTCCCATCGACGACTCTGATGCGCATATCCTGGGTACAAGACGCATGTATCACGGTCTGTGCAACCAGCCCATTCGCGCGGTCGGCGTTAACAGCCCCATAATCTATATTCATATTGCCTTCCTCAATATGACATAGAGCAGGATCAACAGTGGGTGATCTACATCTCACCCCAGGTAGTGGGGTAAATGCTCCGCCACTGAGTACATACCCTAAATATATACACTTCATTGGCGAATTCGTCACCCCCCATATATATTCGCTCCCAATGAGACCATTTGCATATAGAGCAGAACCCAGATCCCCCATGGTTTTAGAGTTTGATATCCATGGATACTGATACGCGCGATATAACTTACCCCAGTTTCCCCCTCCTGACATATAAGTCCACTGCACCGCAATCCCACAGGTTGTAACCTTATAGCAAGGATTAGCTGTAGTATCGTTCACATCTGCTGATGTGATTTTGTATTTATATATTGACGTCGGGAACTGATAGATATAAACAGCATCCGTAATAATTTCAGCGTGCAATAACGGTGAAAATAAAAAAAACGTAAAAAGGTAATGAATGCGTTTAAAAAAACAAAAAAATATCAATTGCACACCCCACTAAATTAAACAACCGTTAATTTACCATCGAAAACAACCTCAACATCATCAACGACAATACGCCCCAGAACTCACTCATAAAGTAATGTAAATGTCGCCACCGCAGAAAATGCCCCAAGCCGGATGGTTTTATTCGCGATGGCTAGCGGTTCGCCACGGACATAGGCCTTGATAAGGACAATATTATTGCCATTGCTCAGTAGATTGTCTTGAGTCGCGGTTTCTAAAAGTAAAGGTTGCCCCTGCGGCGTTTCAAAACCTATTGCCACCCCCTGCGCCTGGCTGCTTCCATCAAGCGCCAGCAAACCTGGCAAGCTCGGATTCTCGGTTCCACTGAAGCGAACTTTCACCACCTTACCCAGGCTGGTATCGCAATCTGCCAAACGCAGTTGAAAGGGCTTGCTGAGGGTTCGCTGGTTTTGGTACAGGTATTTGTCTATCACAGTACCGAAATCCAGCTGCACGCTTTCGTCCCCAGGCAGGAGGGTACAAGGTTCCTCCACCAGGGCGCCGTGCAGCCGCATATTCTCCGCCGCCGGCGCCGGCAGGGTGACCGCGCCGGCCAGCAGGCCAATAAGCATTTTTTTCATTATGCGCATGCTGCTTCCTATTGATAATCTGCCAGTAACGTCGCCGTCACCGCAAAAGCACCGGCCTTCAGCTCTACACCCGGTTTTTTGACCGGCACCGCCTGCAACACCGGTGGGTTCGCCGCATCAATATGCATGCGCTTGTTCAGCGCGAAAGGCTGGCCGTTTTGTAACAGGCGGACCCCCAAATCGGGAATATTGGTCTGCAACGCGGCAGTATCGAACCCGGTAGGGCTGCCGGATATCATCAACCCCATATCCAAACCAGTGATACCCTGCTCACAGCTGATGCGATAATTCACCATTTGCATATAGTTCTGGCCATCGACCTTGTTCACCCCGACACGATCGCCAAAGTCCACGTCAACCTGCTCGCCATTGTTGATGGTGCAAGGCGGCGGTGCATTTAAGGTGCCGTAAAACGCCATATTCGGTTCAGCCTGAACCGACAGGCTCCCCAACAGCAACGCAGCGGAGAAACAACGCAACAATGTCATTTTTTTGCCTCTTCCTCTGTTCACTGGTAGTCCACCATCAGGGTTGCCGCAGCGCTGAATGCGCCAGCTTTCAATGCGCCACCGGCCCGTTTCACCGGCACCGCCTGCAACAATGGCTTGTTCGGGTAGATGAAATTCACCCAGCTGTTAATCGGCAATGGCTGGCCGCCAGCACGTAGTTCGATCCCCAGGTCGGCCTGTTCGGTCTGCAACGCGCTGTTATTAAATGCCGTCGCGCTGCCTTCAATTTTCATTTTGAATGCATTGGTGGTGTTGTTTTTGCACGTCAGCGTGTAATCCACCGTTTTCATATAATTACTGCCATCTACCCGCGTGGTGACCAGATCGTTGCCGAAATCCACTGCAATGGTCTGGTTGCCGTTAATCACGCAGGACAATGGAGCGATAACCGTGCCTGTGATATTGATGGTGGTAGCGGCATGGTTACTGACGCTGAACAGCGTTGCTGAAAGCGCCAGACCGCAAACCAGCGCCTGTTTCGCCCCCACATATCGGCTCTCTGTCCGTTTTAAAATGCGCATCGCTCGCTCCTTATCAGTCATAACTCAACCGAAAATCCACCGAAGCCGAATAAGCCCCCGCCACCAACGGCGCACGGGTACGTTCCGGCGCAACATGGTACGCCAACGTGTTCTGCCCCGGTGTCAGCAGCAACGGCTGCCCACGACTGCCCAGCCGCACGTCCTGCCCCAGCGGGTCGGTCAGGCGCAATGCCAGCCCGGAGACGCCCTGCACTTTCACCAACTGCGGATTGTTAGCGTCCGCCGGCGCGCTGAAGCTCACCGTCACCGCCGGCTGATATGCCGCCCAGGTCAGCGCGCCGGTGCGGCTGTCGCGGCTGCCCGCCGGGCTGCGCAGACAATCCTGCAACCGCAGCTCAAACCCCACCGGCGTGCCCCGGTCACCGACGTTTTGCAGCCGACCGGTGCCAGTCTCGCCCAGTTGGATGTCCTGCCGTGCACTGCTCATCTCCAGCCGACAGGCGCTCTCGGTCAGCGCGCCATGCACATACAGCGTGCCGTTGGCACCATCGGTATACCAATTGTCCACCGCCTGCCCGTGAGCATTCGGCAGCAACAGCAGCATGGTGCCGAGCGTGATCGGCGCCATCAGCGCCAGTGCCCCCAGGGTGCCGTAGTACTGCCAGTCGCGGTAACTCGGCAGGTGTTGACTCAGTGTTTTGCTTATCCGTTGCATCGTCTTATCTCCTGTTCACCTGCCCAGATTACGGCGTTATGACTTGTTCTTTTCCGGCACCACCTGGCAGGTGCTGCCGCTGCAGCTGAAGGTCAGTTGCGGCCGGCCGCCGTAATCGTTGATGTAAGTCAGGACCGGCGTGCTACCCAGTGCTGCGGCGCTGACGCCCAGTGATATATTGCCCTTCGGTGGCACCATCAGCGGTTCAAAGCCCTTCGCCCCTTCGGCGCCTTTCTTGCTGCCGGCATCCACAATCGTGATGTAGTACGGCGTCGGGTTATTCACCTGGTACTTGTCGCCCTGCTTGCTCAGCGTCAGCTTCTCCTGCCACGGCGTGGCCATCTCCGCCTGGGTCGGGGTGATCGCCGCCGGGCGGTAGAACAGCTTGATGCGCGTCTGCAACGCTATCTGCAGGGTGTTCGGTTTGTCGCTCTTCGGCGGAATTTCCCGCAGGTTGAAGTAGTACAGCGTCTCACGGTCCTGCGGCAGTTGCTTGGCCGCCGGCAGCGCCTGGATTTTCACCTGGCTCGGCTTGCCCGGCTCCACACGCTGCACCGGTGGCAGCACCACTAGCGGGCTCTGCATTTTGTTGCCCTGTTCGTCTTCCAGCCAGGCCTGCGCCAGGTACGGCAACTGTTTGTTCTGGTTGCTGATGTTCAGGCTGACCGAGTTCTGGTCGCCGTCAAAAATCACCCGGGTGCGATCCAGCGCTATCGCCGCCTGCGCCTGCGGGGCCAGCAATGCGCCCAGCAGGGCGGCGGTGGTCAGGTACTGTTTGTTGATGACAAAATGCGTTTTCATAAAAAGTCTCTCTTGCTGATTCAAATAGGGTGTCTGCACTTACTGCGCGTCTGGCTCGCCGGCCGGCAGCGCCTGGCACGGCAACAGCAGGTTGCTCAGCGTGCTGTCCGGCAGCGTCTTCGGCAGGCTGATGGCGCACTGCGCCGCGCCGTTCCAGTTCACCGTCATGCGGTCACCGGCCTGAATGCCGCTCAGGTAGACGCTGCCGCCGTCGTTCACAATCCCTGTTTCCTGCTTTCTCGTGTTCATCACCGTGGCACCGAACGGCGGGGTAGTGCCGTCCGCCAGAGTGATCACCGCCATCGCCTTCTCCCCGGCGATCACGTCAAATTTACGGTAACCGATCGCGCCTTCGGTCAGGGTGGCCTGCACCACCGATTTGGTGGCCTCGGCATTGTCGCCCAGTTTGTTCAGGTCGATGCTGGCCTTGTTGCGGTAGTAGCTGCTCACATCCGCCACCACTGCCTTGCCGAACCTGTTGGTGTTGCTGGTGCTGCCGTAACCACGCACCGGTACCCCGGCTACCCCGCCGGTATCCAGCAACAGACGGGTACCGCCCGGCATGCCGATGCGGTGCAGCGCGCCGCCCTGTGGCGTTAAGGTGGCGCCGCCCTGGGCGGAGAAACCCAGCGCACTGTAGCTGCCTTCCTGGTAACCAACGTTGGCGCTCACCTGAGCAATATCTCCCTGGTGGTTGTAATAACCATTCAGGTTGGCGCCACCGCGTGAGTGGCCCGCGTTCAGTTGGTAGTTGTCGTGCTCGCCAAGCCGGTCGTAATAGCCCACCCGGTGAGTGGTGTCGTTACGGTTCACCGAGGTGTTGTAACTGAGGTTGGCACCGTTGCCCCACGGCATCGACAGCGACAGATACATGCCGTCGTCATTGCTGCCGTTGTACTTGTTGCGGTACCCGGCCAGCGACAGGCTCAGGTTTTTAAAGCGCCCGATGTCGAAATAACGCGACATCGTCAGGTTATAACGGTCATTGACCGGCCGATCCCAGTAAGTCTGGTGGTCATAGTTCAGGTACAAACTGACCCCTGCATCCCGGAACTGTTTGTTGAAGGTGATGGTGTACATCTCCTTGCTGCCACCGACCCGGTTACCGTAATAGCGCGCATCCAGGTACTCGCTCATGCTCATGAAGTCTTGTTCCGAGAAGCGGTAGCCGGCGAAGGTCACCTGGCTGTCCAGCTCGTCGAAGCTCTTCGAATAGCTCAGACGGTACGAGCCGCCGCTCAGCGTGCCGTCCTGCTGCGGCAAACGCGCCCGCGACTGGGTGGCGTCAAACGACAGCGCGCCCAGCGCCATCAGGTCGCGGCCGATACCCAGCGACGCCGCGTTGTAATCGCCGCCACCCAAGGCACCGCCGTACAGCGACCAACCGTTGCTCACCCCCCAGGAAAACTCCCCGGTGCCGAACAATGGGCCGTTGGTGCGGTGCCGCCAGTCCGACGGCCGGCCGGCGGCAAACTTGTAGCGCACCGAGCCGGGCCGGGTCAGGTACGGAATACTGGCGGTGTTCATGGTGAACGCCTGCACGCTGCCGTCTTGTTCCTCCACCCGCACGTCCAGCTCACCGGATACGGCATCATTGATGTCCTGAATGCGGAACGGCCCCGCCGCCACCTGGGTCTCGTAAATCACCCGGCCCTGCTGGCTGACGGTGACCTTGGCGTTGGTCTTCGCCACCCCCACCACTTCCGGCGCATAGCCGCGCAGGTTCGGCGGCAGCATATTGTCGTCCGATACCAGGCTGGCACCGGTAAAACGGAAGCTGTCGAACAGGCCGGAATTCAGGTAATCCTCCCCCAGCGTCAACTTGGAGCGCAGCGACGGCAGCGCGCGATAAAGGTAGTAGCGGCTCCAGTCCAGTTGCCGGTCGGTACCCCGCCCGCCCGTTTGGCGATTAAACTGCCCCTGCCAGTCGGCACGCAGTCGCCAGGCGCCCAGGTTGGCACCGGTGGTGCCGTTGCCGCTCAGGCTGTAGCTCTGCGAACCGTCGCGCTGCTGACGCTGGGTCTGGCCATTGAGGTTGTAATCAAACAGCAACCCCGCAATGCCTTCATCCCAGCGCGACGGCGGGTCCCAGTCCGGTGAAGAATATTCCAGATAGGCCTGCGGAATACTCAGGTACAGCGCCGCAGTGGCCAGGTCGCCGCGGGCTTCCATGCCCTTCAGGCTGGCGATATCCAGACATTCGTCCTGGTGCCACCAGCGCAGCCCTTTCAGTGCGTCGGCCTTCAGCCCCAGTTGCTCCACCAGCGCCGGTGAAAGACAGGCCTGGCTGCCTTTCGGATCATCGTCCGGCGGATAAAAAGGGACGTTCTGCTCCGGCAGCTCATTTTTATTGATGTGAACCGTCAGGCTGTAGGTCCCCGGCATCATATAACCACTGCGGGAGAACTGGCTCAGATCGATATTTTTCCGGTCGTTCACATCCAGCACGTCGGTATTAAACTGAATGCCGTCGTCGGCAAAAACCGGCGCGGCAGAACTTATCGCCAGACAAATACAGGCCCTTAATAACTGAATGCGGAACCGCGTCCCTGCAGAAATAAACACCATAGCCATCAACCCTGTATTTAATAATTTTTATTCGTGTCAGTAATAATCCAGCTTAAAACGTACGGCGGTGGAATAGGCTCCGGCCCGTAATGACTGGCTATTGCTCACCAACCGCAGGGCATAATTCAGCTGCATGGACCCTATTGAAATATCACCGAGCGGTAAAGGCTTCCCTGGCGTGGCAATATTTCCCTGTCTGTCGGCAATTTGCAGGGCAATGCCCTTTGCTTCACCCTGCACACCAAATAATGCACCGTCCGCTTCACCGTCAAAAGTCACCTGAAAATGCCTCCAGTTCGGCAATGTATTATTGGGCCGGGTTAATACACAGTTGATTAATTCAATGGAGAAAGGTTTGGTTATCCCCTGACCATCGCGAATAATATCGGAAAACGGTACCGTTTCCATATCAATAACCTGTTCACGACTGCCGGCAGCAATGGCGCAGGCCGTATCGATAATGGCCCCTTGCATATTGACGCGTCCCCAGCCCTGAGTCGGGTGGGCGGCCTGAGCGCTGCTGATAGATAACAGCAGGGTCAATATGCAAGGGGGCATTACTTTCCCAGGAAAGTGATTCATTGAATATTCCCTATTCACAAACGTATTTTCCGGTAAAAAAGCATGCGGGATATCCCGCATGCTAAATTCATTTAATCAAAGCAAGGCTTATTGGTAAGCCAGGGTGAAGTCAGCGACAGACTGGAAATCACCTGGGGTCACTACTGCGCCAGAGGCTTTGCTACCCTGCAAATAAGCGGAGAAGCTCAGGGTGTTGTTACCGTTAGCCAGAGTCTGTGCATTAGAGGCTTTACCCAGTTCAATCAGTTTGCCTGAACCGTCGGTAATGGCGATGCCTGCACCTTTAGCGGTACCGGTAATACCCAGCAGCTTGCTGTCTTCAACAGAAGAGGCACCGGTAAAGGTAATAGCGACCGAGTTATTTTTACCGACAACAGGCGTACCCGACCCAGCGCTCAATTCACAGTTTTCCAGTTTGATCTGGAAGTTTTTTGGCGTGGACTGGCCGCCGTCTTTCAGCGCAACATTAGAAACCTGGCCCAGGTTTACAGTCTGGTCGACGGTTTCAGGGGTAATAGAGCAAGGAGCATCGATGATTGCGCCTTTAAAGGTCACAGTACCGTGGCCCTGATCTTTAACTGCAGCGTTAGCCATCATAGAAGTTGCGCCGAAAGCCAGTACTGCTGCCATCATGATTTTGTTCAGTTTCATAAAAAGCCCTTACATTCCTTTATAATAAGAAGATATCGATAATTAATTAACAAGTTTCTTGAAGAGGAGGAGAGAAAACCGCGATTAACCCAAGTTCTTTCTTACCAACCTTATTTTCAACCAGCTCACCGCCAGCCACTACAATGTATCGCAACCCTCCACACATCGAAACAATATAGTGTTAATCGATAAAAAAACGGGATTTAATAAAAAATAAATGCCAATATATATAATTAACATCTAAAAATGACCGATTTTACATAAACATATATATGTTCATAAATATTTATAGACTTAATATTAATTAATTAGTGACAAATAAGCAGATTAATCCTATACCCTTACCAGTCGGGTTATTGAAAAAAGGAAATTGTGATAGCAAAATCAGCCTTCCCAACAAAAAGGAAGGCTTACGAAAAATGATTTTCGTTATAAACAAGAAGATTAAATACAATGAATATGAAGGCATGCTGGAAGATATCGACGATCCAGAAAATACGATTTTACTGGTTAAACCCGCATGTAGACTCTTGTCTATCTTTGTGAGGAATAATGACATGCTTATTAAGCGTAAACAGCTGCTTGATGAGGTGTGGGAGGATTATGGACTCAAAGCTACAGACAGTAATTTAAATAACTATATCTCTGGTTTGAGAAGATCGCTGGCAAAAATCGATTCAGAGGAACTGATCATCACCTATCCAAGACAGGGGTTTAAATTCGTCGCAAAAAAAATAACCCGACAGGATCTTAACGCTGCTCTATTGGAAAAAAACCTTATGCAGGACAGTGATAATGATACGGAAGAAACAAAACCCGAACTCCCCATGGCAGAGTTAACGTCGCCGCCTGCCTGGTGGAAAAAGATCGCTTTGAAAAAAATGGCCTTCATCGCAGTTATTCTGGTTTTCCCGTATTTATTAAGCATGGCCTACAAGCAAATCCCAGTCAGTAACATTACCAACCTGGGGCAATACAAGAACTGCGACATCTACTCAATCAAGTATAACGGCATGCAGCCCAAAGAGATTGAAAACGTGATCGCCAAGCATTACACCTGCGAGGATAAGGCTAACATTTATTACTACTTCAACATCAAAAAGGAGGGGTTGTCATCTCACGCATCGGTATTTGCTTACTGCCCACTGGATGTTTCTGCCGCTTGCGAGCTCAGCTATGTAAAAAGTTAGAGGAAAAGAGGGTTAGCGAAGTACATGAGTGAGAAGAAACAATAAAAATGCACACAAAAATCGTCGTAGCAAGATAATCCCGTGCAAAAACGTCCTGCAGTCAGGTTAACAGATTACATCGCCAGGTCGGTTAACCCCTAATAATCCCATAATAGCACCCCGTCCACCTTCGACGTGCTATTATGGGCCGTTACTCATTTGGTGGTTTTGGTACAAATGAATACAGGTGCCCGGTTACCGGTAAAAACAAAACTGCTATTGCTTAGCTGTTCAATTTTCAACAAAAAATATTTACTATTTATTATAGGTATCGTTTTGCTCACGTCATCCTGCTCGATGTTATCCGCAGGCTGTTTTTTGACGTCTTTAACGGTAAAGTAATAATAGCCACTTTTATATCTGTAATCGGCTTCAATCACTCGTGACACTGTATAGCTTCCTTTTTCACCTGTCGCATGCCCGTTGATGATAAACGTTGCCTCACGAAATCCCGAGGGCACCACATTAAGCAATATAAGGCTCTCTTTTTTCTCGTCGTCAATCGGCCGGAACACTTTGATGACTGATTTACATTCAGGGACATTATGAAAATCGAAGAATAGCCACGTCACCCCAATAATAACGAACAGTGATAATAGCGAAATAAAAATACTTAAGTATCTTTTATAATTACTTTTTATTAATGATTTCATGAACATTCTCACACTGGGTTTCTACCCCCTTCAGCCTTGAAGAAGGGCAATAAGACAGAAAAGATATTGCGTTTTTCATGCCCGTTCTGCTGACCAACATCTGGCTGTTAAAATAGTAAATGGTCGCAGGGACATTGCAGTTAAATTTTGCTGACTCAATTAAGGGTTTTACCCCATCCAACTCAGCGCTGCTATGCTTGACGTAATGTGAGGCTGTCAAAACACTTACGGTGCAGCTTCTAACCTTACCCATTGGGCGATAGACGACAGGATCATATTTATCAAAGAAAGGGTAAGCCGCTACCATGATGAGCGCTACGGCCAGTAACGACAGCGCGATTAACCCCAAAGGTTTCCACTTTTTCTCTACCACGGCGGCCGGTACAGCGCTGCTCTCCGGGGACACTGTGCTCTCTTCCCCCACAGTGTTGACTTCGTCCGCAGAAAACATAAACCCTTGTCTTGGCACGGTGACAATGATTTCACTCTCGCCAAATGAGGTGAAAATTTTTCTGATCATCGAAATATAGTTATTCAGGTTACTATTTGACGATGATTTCCCGTACTCATCCCAGGCATTGGATAAAAGAAATTCGCGGGTAAGCAGCAGGTTGTTATTCTTAACCAATAAAGACAATACCCTGCACAGCGTAGCGGTGAGCATAACGGGCTCTACTGTATCATCCAGTAACTCTATCGTGGATTTATCTTCATGGAAGATAATTCTCTTATTGATTATAAATTTCATTTATCCATTTATATCCCATCAAAATAACGGAAAAAAAATAAAAAATCTTCCCAACCCTCCAACCTTTCGTTAAAAATCAAACTAGGAAAATTCTTAAATCACAATGCTACAACAAAACAATAAAGCCTGTCCAAGGATATTGATGGCACAACGCGGCTCCCCCTAAGTGCTTCGAAAATCGCCTGGTGATCACCAAGCATTATGTCATGAATTAAAAAGACTTTATCGTTCAAACCGCTCTTTGAGGGGTAAGCAAACCGCCCCATTGATAGCTAAAGGCGATGTGCTGCTTATGTTATTTCCTGCCAGTGATCGTTGTTTCCACATTGTTGCGGGCCACGCCTGAATTCTACGTTCACGCTGGGTTCCAAGATAAGGGTTCGCGTTGCCTGCCGGTATGGGGTGCCACACTGTCGTGTTCATCATCCCCCCACCACATCATAACCGAAGTCGATTGCATCAAATGCCCCGCCCCGGACCAAACTCAAGGGCCGCACATCAGACCAGCAATGCTTCTCTGCTTTCTTACGATAAATCGAATATGTTCTCCACCTCGACCCAATTCCTGTCTGATCGCTGCCTAAGAAGAAACGTTGCGTTGATCTCGCTTTCATCCGCAAAACACGCTTCAGTACAACACGATACAATGGCATTATCCTGCGATAAATACCATTATAAATGGAAAGGTTTTTTATCAGAAAAGTATATTTCAGGTAAAAAATTTATATATTTCTTTCACTAACAGCATCAATTTTGCAACAACCAATAGTGACAAGAAATGATATCTACAAGCTTAAGCAAGCTGACGCGCAGAGACAAATAAATTTTCATAAAAAAAACAGTACCTTATCCTAATTGTTTTTATCAACAGTCAAACAGGCAATTCAAATAGATACTTATTTTATATACAAGACGAAATAAACTTATAATTACTTAGTTTTCCATGCAGGGTAAACAAAAAAAAACCATCAACCCAAAGCAATATTTCAATTGCAATCCAACAGCAACCATAATGCTTCACCAGATAATCCTGCATGGTATTTTACTTCCCCTGGGCTCGGTAATTTATTTGCGTCACTTAACATTTTAGATGTACAGGCGCACAGCTGAAACCAGGTCAATTATCTAATCAGTATTATAAAGCCTTTATATCTATGGAGTGCTAACATGGAGTTCCCAAGAAAAATTTCCTGCCTTTCGGCAATGGTATCGGTTTTTCACTGGTGTGGCGATATTAAGGATAGAAATAAGGTCAGGCGCTTCAATATTCTGACCTGTTTCTATCGATGCGGAAGTTTCAAAAAACCGCATGCTCGGCAGCCAGTTCCCCACTTATCGGGCCTGGTTGAAATGATCCCTGATAAACACCGGCAGGTCATTCGATGGCGGCGTAAAGGGCACCTGGTACATCATGTCGCCGACAAAGCCCCGGTGATAGGTGGCATGATTCACCAGGTGCAGCACGATTTCCTCCTGCGTCATCACGCCCTCCCCCCCACCGACAAACTCGAAATGGACGGCTTTCGTCAGATCCTCGTTTGACCAGCTATCCACCAGATCGATATACCAACGGTCCATTTCCTGCACCGTCTGCCACAAATCCTCTAGCGCCGGCGTATGCTCGGTATTGCGCGCGGTATAGCCGTGCTTTTTCCCCTGCAGATGGTGCCTGAAAATATCGTCCACCACATAAATATGGTTCAACGTATGCACCATATTGCCAAACCGCGTCGGGCGCTGTTTCAGGGCTTCACCCTCCGGCAAGGATCTGACGTTGCTGAACGTCAATGCATCCGCCCAGGCTTTGTAACGCACCAGCATTTTCAATGTGTTGAGGGCCGAGGCCGTCGGCGCTGTCTGAACGGCCGTTTCACTGAGAAGCGAGTTATTCGTCACCACTGACATGCTGTGAACTCCTGATTTCAACATTTAACGTTTTTTAAAAAAGCGTCGATTACCCTGCGCCAGTCACCTGATTGTGCATCAAAAAAGCCAGGTTGCCTCGGCACCTGGCTTTTTATTTCATTATTGTAATCCTATGCCATTTTTTACTGAGCTCGGCGGCACGCCATATTTGGCAGAAAATGCCCGCGAAAACGCCTCCACGCTGCCAAACCCAACCTGATAGGCCACCTGCTTGACGCTTCGCCCTGACATCAGCGCTTTTCTGCCCAGCGTTAAACGCCATGCCGTGAGATAGGCCCCCGGCGTTTCCCCCACAACCGTACCGAATCGCTCGATAAAATGGCTGCGCGACATACCGGCGATCTGCGCCAGTCTTTCAACCGACCATTTGCAGGCCGGTTCGTCATGCATGGCGACCAGGCTGCGGTGCAGGGCGGGATGGGCCAGCCCGGCCAACATGCCGGCTTTCACCGCACCGGCGGCAATAGCGCGCCTGATGACCAGCACAATGATGACTTCGCACAACCGGTCTTGCACCGACACCGTGCCACAACGGGGGGATTGCGCTTCGCCAATGAACAAATCGGCCACGCCCTGCAGCGCCGGCGTATCCGCCAGCAAGAAGTCCATTCGGTCAGGCAAGGTGCCGACCAGCGGGTTCAGCTCGCCGGAAAAGTCGACGCCGGCGCTGACGATGACGGCAAACTCACCTTCCGGCGGCGGCCCGCCGGCGACGTTAAAACGGATATGCGACGCCCCTTCACCCATCTCACGCGCAGCGACGTAGAGGTTGGCAGAGTCTGTCGGGCCGGAAAGCACCCTGGCTTTCAGATCAAATGCCCTGAGAAAGGCGGCCAGCCGGTCATGCTTGTGCATATTTGTACTTTTCATCATGAAATTTGGACATTACCCGTCAGAAAGTACGCTAGTTTGCAGGCAACCGTCAAAACCTCATGGAGCCCCCACATGCGCATCGCGTTACTGCATACCTTTGAAACCAATATTGCGCTATTTACTCAGGCCGCGTCCCGCTTCGGCTTGCCCGCAGATGCACTGGTTCACGCCGTTCGCGCCGATCTGCGTGCCGCCGCGGAAGCGGGAGCGCCGGACCTGGAACAACAGGTCTGCGCCGCGCTTGAAACGCTCAGCCAAACTGCCGATGTGGTGGTGCTGACCTGTTCCACGCTCTCCAGCGCAGCTAAAGCGCTCGCCGCAACCTCGCCCGTCCCGATACTCAGAGCGGACTATGTGCTGGCGCAAAGAGCGCTGCAGGCAAGTGATTCGATCGTCGCCCTGTGCGCCACCGAAGCCTCGGCGCTGTATACGCAACGGTTGTTTGAAGAAGCAGGCAAGCGTGCCGGCCAAAAGGTTGAAGCCCGGGTTGTGCCGGACTGTGGCTTGCAGCTGCAACAGGGCAATACCCAAGCGGCTCTGCTGCTTACCGCACTGGCTGCCGAACAGGCCAACCAACAGGGGGCTACCGGCGTGGTGCTGATGCATCCGTGGATGGAGGGCGCGTTAGCCACGATCGCAACCGACCAAGTTCCTCTGTCCAGCGCCCCGGTTAGCCTGTCGGCCGCAGTGAATATTCTCCGGGCCGCCTCTGCCGACTAAACCCGCCCCCGTTCCCCTCTCAGACCGGGGTCATGCCCCGGTCTGCCTGTTTTCACTTCCTTTATCATTCCCTCCGGCGCAACCCCGTATTTTCTGTCATGATTTTTGTCTGTTAAATTAGCAGGCCTTATGCAGATTTCCGTTACTTCTGGAGAGCACCGATGCTGTTCACTTTTTTTAAAAACGCCGCGTGGGCATTTTTTGCGCTGGTCATCGTTCAATCCAGCGCGCTAAGTTTCACCCTGGAAGTGACGGGCAATATCGAAAATGCCACCGACCCGGCAAAAAAAAGCTATCTGTTTACCGATAAGCAACTGCTGGCCATGCCGGTGCACAGCATCACCACCTCGACCTCCTGGACGCCGCAAAGAAAGTTCGAAGGAGTGGCCGTGGCGGACATTTTGGCACGCGTGGGGGCCAAAGGCAGCACGCTGACGTTTTATGCGCTGAACGATTATTACATCGACGTGCCGCTGTCCGACGTCGAGAAATACAATATAATTTTGGCCTACAAGATGGACGGCGAAATGCTGAAGATCAGAAACTTCGGACCGCTGTTTTTGGTTTATCCAAGGGATGCCGCAGGGCCTGAGTTAAATTCCCCGCTCTACAACTCGCGCTTTATCTGGCAAGTGGACAGGATTGTAATTAAATGAAGCTTAAAGGATTTAAAAGCGGCAGCAGGTTGGCGATCCCAGCGATTTTTGCCGCGCTTTTTTTGGTTGCCTCTACGGTAACGCTGTATTACTACAGCGCCACCCTATCCAAGAAAGGGCTGTATGCCATTGCCGGCACGCAGGAAAACTATTCTTGGTCGATCGCCAAATTCGCCATCAAGCTGGCCGAATTTGACACCCTGGTCGAACAACAGAAAAACGCGTCGCGGGTGGATAGCGAAGATCTCAGGCTTAAATTTGAAATCCTTTATTCACGCTTTTACGTGCTGGAAACGGTATCCGAATCCACGCAGCCGCTGTATGCCGAGCCGGGTTACCCGGAAGTGGTCACCCAAATGCGCCGGCAAATGGATCGGATCGATACGTTGCTGAATAGCCCGGCGATTGACTTCACCCGCATTTCTCAAGCCATGAAGCAAATCAAGCCCTACTCGATTGAGATGGCCAACCTGACCGATCACGCCGAGGTGAAGCAGCGTACCGTCGCCTATGAAGACTATATCGAAAAGCGGCACATCATTTTTTATGGCCTGGTGATCGTCATGTTCTCGGTGATCGCGCTGATTGCCATCACCCTGATTGTATTGCGCCAGCAGCGCCTGACCATCCGGCAGCAGGCCAAAGCGATTGAGGCGGAGAAAGCCACGCGCAGCAAAAATGCCTTTCTCGGCGCCATCGGCCACGAGTTGCGTACCTCGCTGCAAAGCATCATGTCCGCCATTGACGTATTGGTGAATACTAAAGTGTCGGCCGAACATGCGGACACCTTCCAGCGGCTGGAAACCGCCGCGCAGCAGGTTGAGAGCCAGATGAAGGACCTGACCGATTATGCCCATCTGGACAGCGGCATGATGGAACTGCGCATAGTGCCGTTCGACGCCCAACGCTTGATCGAGGAGACGGCGAACGAAATCACCAAGCTGAGCCAGAAAGATCGGGTTACGCTGCTGTGCGAGGTTGAGTGCGGCCACCAGCAAATACATTCCGATCCGCTGCGGATCAGGCAGATTATCGTCAACCTGCTGACCAACGCCTATAAATACACCGAAAGCGGCACCATCACGCTGCACAGTTGTCTGCGGCGGCAACCTACCGGCAGTTCGCTGATTATCGAGGTTACCGACACCGGTATCGGCATCGAAAAAGAGATGCTCGACCAGATATTCAGGCCCTTTACCCAGCTTGATCAGTCGCACACCCGGCAGTATGGCGGCGTCGGCATGGGGTTGGCGATTGTGCACGGGCTGGTGACGCTGCTCAACGGCACCATTACCGTCTACAGCGAAATCAAAAAAGGCAGTACCTTTATCGTCAGCATCCCTGTCGAGATCGGCGATGAAGAGGAATCGGGCGCAACACCGGCGCAGCACCACGGCCTGGCGCAGAAACAGCAGCATATTCTGGTGGTGGATGACAATAAGTCGGTAAGCGACGCCTTTGCGGCGCTGTTGGACAAGCTGGGTTACCGGCACGAGCTGTGCAACTCGCCTGAACGGGCGCTGCAAAAGCTGTTCCGGCGCCCTTACGACGCGCTGCTGCTGGACCTGCAAATGCCCGGCATCGATGGCGCCGCGCTGGCCAAACAACTGCGTAGCCGCCGCGGCCCCAACCGCCAGGTGCCGATTATCGGCATCAGCGCCTATCCCCCGGAACAACTGTCTGCCGAACAGCGGGCGCTGTTCGATAACTATTTAATGAAGCCGGTACGGTTGGACGCGCTGTCCACCGCGTTGGCTTCACTGTTCACCGCTAAAGATTAAAACACCGCAACAAGGCGGCTTCGATGACGTGAAGCCGCACCGGCTTTTCATAGGGGCCGAGCACGTCATAGTCACGCATCGCCTTGGCGATTTCCGACTCGCGCTGATCGGTGCCCAACTGGCCGGTCAGCACCAGCACCGGCGCATCCGGGTTGTCGGAGCTGCGAATGGCTTCAATGCATTTATCCGCCGTTTCCTCGCCGATCAGCCAGTCGACCACGTAACCGTCGAACAGGCTTTGTTGCAGCGCCTGGCAAAAACTGCCGACGTCGTAGAATGCCACCGCCGTGAAACCGCGGCCATCGAGGTATTTTGCCAGCTCATCCGCCGCCTGGTGCGAATCATCCAGCACCGCAATGCTCAAACGCTCATCATCGGTGTGGTTCGGGCGGATCTCGATCAATTCAACCCAAAAGCGTTTACCCAACGGCGCATCGTCCGCACGATAAATATGCCAGTGTTGATCCGGCTTCAGCGCCACGAACTCCGCCTGTCGCCCGGCCGGCAGTTCATCGCCGATATGAGCGACGCAGGCAATTTCCGCACCCGCCACAAAAAAGATGGCATCCTGCGCCATAGTTTGCGCCGTCGCCTCTTGTTCGGCGCCCATGTCCGCGATAGCCGCCGGCGTTTCGCCCAACGCAGCCGCTACGCTGTTGATCTGTTCCAGCGTCCAGGGGCTTTGCCCTTTCAGTTTTCGATGCGCATGTGAAAAACTCAGATCCAGAATGCGGCTAAGCTCTTTTGCATGCTGCCGCTTACCAATGCCGTAATGCAAAAACAGTTCCCTGACCCGGTTTGCAATCGACAACGAATCGAATTTGTGGTGATTGTTATCCATTTTTCCCTTCGATTTTTCTGCTTATTTATCAATTATTTTAATTATGAATTATGAAGAAGTACCGACAAAACATTGCATACCATGCAATCTTAATTTAAAAACGTTGCTTGACATACCATGTTCTATGGTCAAACATGGTATCAAAAGACACATACAGCAATACACTATAAAAAATAATACTAGAACCACTTTTAATAATAACCATAATAACACCAGGGAAAATTAGTTCCGATTGCCGCTGCTGAAGGGTGCATGCATTCACTCAGTTTGTAAGCAAACCGGGATTTGAGCCGTAGCGCTAATCTGTTTTACCCACTTTTGAACCGGGATCCGCAAGGGTCCCGGTTTTTTATTGCCGTTTTTTCGCCAAACTGCGCGAGGCATCATACGGACAGCTTCCCTTGCCGTCACTGTTACCCGGCCCCAATAAAAACGGGGCCAGCAAGCTGACCCCGTATCTTTCAGGCGAAGATCGTTAAAAACGCCAGGTAAAACCGGCGTTGACGCTGTTGTCCTGATGGTTCTGCGACAGCAGGCCGCCGTAGCCCAGCGACAGCGTGGCGTTTTTGTTCACCGCCACTTCTGCGCTGGCCTTCAGCACCGCACCGTCACGCGATGCCGACACGCTGTTCACCACAAACGGCGAACTGCCGCCGTTGAAGCGCAGCCCGGTACCGCGATCCAGATCGCCGTACTGATGCTGCCAGCCCAGTTCGCTGCGCAGTGCCACCGACGTCGTTTTGCTCGCCTGCCACTCGGTATCGGCGCGCAGCCCCAACGTCGAGACGGTGGCGTCGGTGTGCTGCTTGTCGCCATGCAGCCCCGCTGCCCCGCCGTCTTCAGAGATGCCGTTGTTCTGGAAGTTGATGTACGCCAGGTTGGCGAACGGCTCCAGGTTCACCCAGCCGGCTTTCACGCTGTAACCCGCTTCGGCGAACACCTGCTCGGTGCGCGCACTGTACTTCGCGGTTTCGCGATCCGACTGCATGCCATAGTTGACCGAGCGCGAGGTATCGATGCGGTGCCAGGTGTAGGCGCCGCCGGCGCGCAGCGCCAGCTCACCGAACTGTTTGCCGCCGTACACCGCCAGATGGTAGTTGTCGCTGTCGGCGTTCGAGCCGTAGCCACCGTCCAGCGAAGTGCGGGTATAGCCGGTCGCGACGCCCAATCGCCCGTCGTCTGCCAACGCCGAGTCCAGCCCCAGCAGCACCCCGTAGGTGGATGCCTGATAACCCGTGGCGTTGGCATCGCCCGACGCATGGTCCCAGGCGCCCAGCAACTGTGCCCAGGCACCGCCTTCGTCGGACTTGATGTCCGGTGAGGTCGCCAGCCCTTCCGCCTGCCGCAGGCGGCCGTTGAGCGCCTCGCGCAGGTAGCGGCTGTCGTTGACCTGCGCCGACGCGATGTCCGCGTGGATCTGCCCGGACAGCTGACGGAACGCCTGCCGCGCTTCCCCCGCCGAACCGGCGCTGAGGATGCTCTCGTACACCGGATTGCCCGCCGCCAGCGCATCCGCCGCCGCCGCCACCGCACGCTCGTTCTGCGTTTGCGCCACGCTGGCGAAGGAGGTGTCATTACGACCGACGTTCAGCGTCACCTGATTCGGCTGATAGCTCAACCCGGTGCCCAGGAACAGATAATTCGGTGCCACCGCGTCAAACTGCCCGCTGACGCCCTGATCCGCCGTCAGAATGTTGTACTGTTGGCCGAGCAAGCTGCGCACTTCGCTCTGCGATAACAGGTTAGGGCTGTTCTCCAGCGAAACTGCCACCTCACCGCCGCCGATCGTCGCCGATCCGCCGCTGTGGATCCGATCGCTCTGGCCGTTTGCCGCCACTTCCACCGCATAGCGTGACCCCGGATCGAAGCTGACGTTGTTGGCCACGTTGAGCGTGCCGATCGAGTTGCCCGGCGCCACGGTGCCGCCACGGCGGGCGGTCAGCGAACCGACACTGCCGGAGCCGCCCAGAATACCGGCGTTTTGCACCGTCACTGCTGAGGTGACCGAACCGTTGATTGCCAGCAGACCCTCGTTAACCCACGTCGGGCCGGCGTAAGTGTTGGCACCGGTCAGCAGCAGCGTGCCCGCCCCCTCTTTGGTCAGGCCGCCGTGGCCGGAAATGTTATTTGAGTACACTTCCCAACCACAGTGGAAGTCATCACAAATGCGCGCATGCAACGTGCCTTGATCGACCTCCGCTCCCAGGCCGGGAATATTGGCGACAAACTGCGACGAGCCGTAAGCCACGCCCGCCGGATCGGGAATACGGAACTCCTGCGGAATATCTTCAAGGGTATAGAACATCCCCGGCCCGTTAATCGCTTTGCCCAGGTTGATCATCCCCCAGCCGTACAGCGCATCGATACCCGGCGCGCCCATATCGGTGGCGGTGGTTTTCAACACGTCGGCAATTTGCGCCGACGTCATGTACGGGAAGCGCTGCAGCAATACGGCGACCGCGCCGGTCACGTGCGGCGTCGCCATCGAGGTACCGTTTTTATTGCCGTAGTCCGAGACCAGTTGATTCGGATCCGAACCGTTAGCCACGGTGCTGTAAATTTTACTGCCCGGCGACGAGACGCAGAAGCTGGCGGTATAACCGCAGCGTGAAGAGAAACTGCTGAGGGTGTAAGGCACGCTGTTGGTGGAAGCGGCATCTTGCGCGACGCTGGCAATCGACAGCCAGTTGGGCGCAATATCCGGCACAAAATAGGCCAGACCGCTGATCACATCCGGTTGGTTGTAGTTCCCGTCGTTACCGGCGGCAAACAGCACCAGAATGTTTTTACGGGCGGCGTCGATCGCCCCCTGATACCCCGCACCGGCCAGGCTGCCAAGCAGCGGTTTAACCTGATCAAACTGTTCTTGCGCGTCTTGTAACTCAAAATGCAGGGCGTCGGGGGTTTTGCCATTGTCCGAGAGAAAATCGGGAATACTGACGCCCCAACTGTTGTTGATCACCCGTACGCCGTTGTTGATCATCGCCTGCCAACCTGCGTTGGTCACGCTGCCGTCCAGCCCGAGGAACTCACCGTAAGCCGGACCGTCGTTGTCGTTGTCCACGCTGACGATCTGCGAATCAAAGGCAACGCCGTGCATGCCGGTGCCGTCGCGATTGGCGGCAGTGATACCCGCCACATGGACACCGTGATTACTCAACAGCCCTTGCGAGCCGCTGTAAAAATGGAAGGTCCCGTCGAAGTAAAAACGATCGCCGGCATTAATCCCCGGCCGATGCGGGTCGGTATAGGCACGATAGCCTTCGGTCACCACGTTGGTCAGCTTGCCGTCGCCGGCAAATTCAGGATGCTTGTTCACCGGGGTATCGAAGATCCCCACTTTTTGCCCTTTGCCGGTATAGCCCGCCGCATAGGCCTCATCGGCATGGATTGCGCCCAGCCCCCAGTTGGCATTGAATTCATCGCTGCGCCAGCTGGCCGGATCGCCCTGCCTGCCGCTCTCGACATAGGGTGCAGCCTGCGCTCCACCGATCGCCGCCAGACATAAAAGCACTGCGCTCCATTGCGCCCGATTCACGCCAATTTCAGGCCAGCCAAAAGCCGCCTGAACAGGCTTGACTCCTCTACGTTTACATTCCATCCCAGATACCATCCATTGTTGTTTGCAAATGTTTTATTGGTTTTTTGTGTAACAATCTCGTAACACCAAATAAATAAAGCACAACAATCTCAAGCATGCCTAATGGGTCAATAGCGAGATCGCCTGATTGGGTTCGATAACCGTTCGGTAAAAGAGAGGGGATGCATAAGGATTTCCAATGACCCAAAATGGCCGGAGAACCTGTTTTATTTGCGGCAGATAAAAATATAATTCAATGATAAATATGAATAATATAAAAACAAAAAAGCCAAAGGCTATTTTTCCTCAGGCTGATAAAAAAGCTTGCTTGCCTCTTCTTATCACTTTCAATTATAAAAATTGCCAATATTTACTCAGTGAAATGTGCTGGTTTTGACAGAGGAGAAGGTTGAAAATTGGATTATCATGCTAACGGTTTTCTGCTGTTCATCGCATCTTCTTCGGCCTGCCGAAACTGATGGTGTCGAGCATGGCAGCGGGGAACATCTCCGCATGTCGGTGCCAGCGATATCGGTATGCTGTACTCCGTGACCGATATCGCTGGTTTAAATCGCCTGTCACGCCGGGTAATGAGTCATGCAGCACATCAGATTGTCGAGCGGGGCGCTTAGGCCCTGGATGCGCCGGACCAGCCGTTGAGGGATCGCGCGCACTGGCTGCTGGAAGGCACGCTGCAGCAAACAAGCAGACGTCGGCTGATAAAAACGCCTTATCATATTAACGATCCGCGTTTTGCACAGGTCATTGCCGAATAATTGCAGCAGATTACCCCTACGCCGGATGATTTTTATTCTCATTATCCGATGGGAGCATGCATTTTTGGTCAGCAATAGCTGAGCATAAGCAAAAGGGCCAGATAAATAATCCGGCCCTTTTTATTTACTCCATGACGTTATTACTGTTCGGTCGCCATTTTCGATTTCATTTTATTCATGTGGTCCATCATTTTCTGTTCGCGTTTCTGATAATTCTCATTGTATTGTTTTTTCTGCTCAGGGGTCAGCAGGTTATACATTTTATTTTCCGCTTTGGCGCGTTCCAGCATATGTTCGGACTGCGCTTTGCTGATGGCATCAATTTGGGATTTCGCTTTTGCTTCATCGAAGCTGTCGCTGGCCACCAGGTTATGCAACGCCTGACGTTCCTCTTTTACACCCGCACCGCGATTCTGATGCGATTCTTTCATGATGTCGCGCATTTGCTGGCGCTGCTGTTCGGTCAGGTTCAAGCCGGCAAACGGCCCACCTTTGCCTTCACCTTTATGGTGCATCATTTTCATCGGTGCGGCATCAGCCGGTGCCGGCGCCGCCGTGGTGTCGGCGGCAAAGGCCATGGAAGCAGAGCCCAGCGCCAGAGTAGAAGCTACAAATAAAGCGGTCAGTTTACGCATAATCATTTCCTTAAAATTATTCTTCATCAGGAGCGCTGTACGTGAACAGGCTCTTCTTTCGTTCGTCGGGGATAATAGTAGGCCGTTAAACATAGAGTAATGCGATGCTGTGTAAATTTTTTAAAACCCCAAACAGATTTATTCGACAACTTTGAATAAATTATGGAGAAAGTGTCTATTGTCCGGAAATTTTGATTGCCTGAGGAAATTAAAATTCCCCCCAATGGGGTTATTCCTGCCGTCTGGCCCCTTTATTATAATTTACCCCATCCGCTGCAACCGCCCTTCAACAATATGGCGGCACCCATGCGCAGAAATCGTACGCGTTTCCCGTAACTGAAGGTTTTTCTCTTACACTCAAAGCAACCGGCGGCGAAGGGGACATTTACACAGCAAAACTAATTATTGCTTATATAATAGTTTCATCACCCATGCCCGCCCGTGAAAAACGTGTTATATGATGGAGATACGTGCACTGCGGCCGCTACCGAGCCTGAAAACTGCTGCTACGCTCATTGCGGAGACCTGGCTGTCGTGCCCTTTTGAGGAATCATCATGTTCGCAGACCAAGGTCCTATGCTTCTTAACGCCCACTTTGGCACCAACAGCCCCTACTGGCGGCTGGCGTTCGACAGCAATGCCCTGGAGCTGTCCGCTGTCAAAGGCAAAGCCCATATGGCCGTAGCGCTCAGCGCCATGCAGGCGGCAAAAATCAGGCGCCTGAGCGGCATCACCGCCAGCCTGGATATCTCAATTACGCTGGTCGGCGAACCGATCCATTTGCACCTGGTGGGCCGCCGGATCAACAAACTGGAATGGGCCGGCACCGCCTCCGCTTTCAGCGACACCAAATCCGTCGCCCGCGATCTGGTGCATGGGCTTTCCTTTGCCGAACAGGTGGTATCAGAAGCCAATTCGGTGATTGTGATTGTCGATCAACATGGTCGCATCCAACGTTTCAACCGCCTGAGCGAAGAATATACCGGTCTGCTTGAACATGACGTCATAGGCAAAAACGTCTTTCAGCTGTTTATGAGCCCGGAAGAAGCGGCGGCATCGCGGCGAAATATCGCCGGTTTTTTCCGCAATGGCTCATCTTACGAGGTGGAACGCTGGGTCAAAACGGTAAAAGGCGAGCGGCTGTTTTTATTCCGCAACAAATTCGTCCACAGCGGTAGCGGAAAAAACGAGGTCTTCCTGATTTGCTCCGGCACCGACATCACCGAAGAACGCCGGGCCCAGGAACGCCTGCGGGTGCTGGCCAATACCGATACCATCACCGGTTTGCCCAATCGCAACGCCATTCAGGACAAAATTATCCAGGCCATTGCGGCACGTTGTGACAACAACGTTGGGTTGGTGTACCTCGATCTCGATAATTTCAAAAAAGTGAATGACGCCTACGGGCATATGTTCGGCGATCGCTTGTTGGTGGAAGTGTCGCTGGCGGTGCTCGGCTGTCTTGAACCCGATCAGGTTCTGGCTCGCCTTGGGGGCGACGAATTCCTGGTGCTGGCCCAACAGGCCAACCGCGAGCAGTTGCAACAGCTGGCCAGGCGTATTATCGACCGGTTGAAAACGCCCTTCCGTATCGGCCTTATCGAAGTTTATACCGGCTGTTCGATTGGTATCGCGCTGTGCCCGGAACACGGTAACGATCTCGACGGCTTGATCCGTAGCGCCGACACCGCCATGTACGTCGCCAAAGAGCACGGCAAACGCACCTTTACCGTGTTCTCACCGGAAATGAACAAGCGGGTCGCGGAATATATGTGGCTGGACACCAACCTGCGCAAGGGTCTGGAGCAGAATCAACTGGTGGTTTATTACCAACCGAAAATCGATGCGCTCAGCGGCACGGTACGCAGCGTGGAAGCCCTGGTGCGTTGGAACTCGCCCGAACGCGGCCTGATCCCGCCGTTGCAATTCATCTCTTACGCTGAAGAGTCCGGGCTGATTGGTCCGCTCGGCCGGTGGGTGCTGCAAACCGCGGCCAAACAGGCCGCCCAATGGCAACGGCAGGGGCTGGCACTGCGGGTCGCCGTCAATCTTTCCGCACGTCAGTTGGTTGATGATTCCATCGTGGAGGATCTGATCAACGTGCTGCAGCACAACCAGTTAGCGCCATGCCTGCTGGACTTCGAACTGACGGAAAGCAGCCTGATTGAGGATGAGAAACGTGCGCGCGCGGTCATCACCCGGCTGCGCGAATTGGGTGCACAGGTTCATCTTGACGACTTCGGCACCGGTTATTCCTCGCTGGCGCAGCTGGCGCGCATCCCGCTGGATGCCATTAAGCTGGATAAGAGCTTTGTGCGCGGGGTGAATTTCAATCCGGTTTCACAGTCGCTGGTACGCGCTATCGTTGCGGCGGCCGAAGCGCTGAAATTCCGGGTGATCGCCGAAGGCGTTGAGACAGAAAGCGAGAACAGGTTCCTGGATGAGGTTGGCGTGGACGAAAAACAGGGGTTCCTGTTTGCGCGGCCAATGCTCCCGGAACAGCTGGAACATTGGCTGCAGTCTTATTGCCCGTCACCACCCTCAGCGTAATGCGGGCAGGTTATATCAGCCGGCACGACGCAGATTCAGCGTATGACGATCCTGCAGCATAACCAGACGTTCGATATAGGCACGGTCTTTCTCCTCGATAGTGAAAGCCGAATGCACCCAATCTTCGGTGATGTCCATCAACTCGGAACGCGTAAGCTGCAATACCCGCTGGCGAGCGCGCAACATGGCGCGCATGCCGTTCAGCTTGGGCCGGATGGTATCGATAAAGGTGCGGGTAGCTATATAGGCGTCCCCGGGCTGGAAAAGTTGATCGACCAGCCCACGGCTTTCAAACCATTCGGCCGTATGCGACTCGCCGCTCCAGATAAGCTCCTCCGCCAAACGCATGCCCGCCTTGCGCGCCACCAGCGAATAGCCGCCCATGCCGGGGAACAGATTGAAGGCAATTTCCGGGAAACCCATGCGCGCATTGTTTTGCGCCAAAACGAAATGGTGCGCCAGCGCCGCCTCAAATCCTCCGCCCAGCGCGCTGCCCTCCACCATCGCTATGCTGACCGCTCCGGTATCGAATCCGCGCGCCGCCGCGTGCACACAATCAATACAGGCGCGCGCGTAAGCCATCATCGCCTCACGTTTGCGATTTTTAATCGCTTCGGCGAAGAACTGCAGATCGCCGCCGACGTTGAACATGTTCGGCACCAGCGAACCTGTCACCCAAAAATCAAACTGCAGCGACGACTCTTTTGCCGCCTGCGCCAGCGTCATGATGTCTTCGATCAGCGCCTGATTGAAGCAAGGGCGCGGCTCGGCGCGCAGCAGCATCCACATGATGTGCCGCTCTTCCTCATAGTAGGCGGAAATCTGTGTCAAAGTGCCCGCTTCGGTAAACGGACGACAGGTGGGATGATTAAGTAATTTCATATGACCTTCCATTTTCTCTATTGATAACAGTTGAAACCGTTCCAGCCCCTACGGCTGCAGCAACGCCGCGATGGGTAAACCACGGCGCCACCCCATGAGTAAACGCTTTCTTGGTGATGAAATAGATAAAAATTGGCGGGCGGTGAATGAAAAAAACCGCGCTGGCAGGCGGCTGACATAAGAATTTTACCTATCGGCGAGCAATGAGATTTCACCCGGCAGGGCAACGCGATAAGCTCACAAATTACCCGGTTGCCGCTCCCGGCGGCCAATCGGCGGGCATTTTGGCTATAATCAAGGCTGAGACAGCCTCTACCCTAAATAATTCGAGTTGCAGGAAGGCGGCAACTGAACGAATCCCGGTGAGCTTACTTCAGTAAGTGATTCGGGTAAGTGAAGGCAGCCAACGCACAGGCAAGTTGAAGTATGACGGGTATATTTATCGTTAAGGAAATCGTGACGTAATGCCTACAGGATCAGATAAAGAACCCCGTCAGCCCCACAGTGAAACGCCGCAAAAGCCGCTGATCGCCATCAAAACCGGCAACGGGAAAATTGACCGGCGCATTTCCGGTTTTTCACGTTTGGTTGAGCGCATCAAAGCCTGGCCAAGCATCGCTCATCTGCTGCGCGCCACCGAACGCTTTAACGATCGTCTGGGCAGCCAGTTTGGCGCCGCCATCACCTACTTTTCGTTCCTCTCGCTGATCCCGATTCTGATGGTATCGTTCGCCGCCGTCGGCTTTGTGCTGGCGTCCAATCCTGACCTGCTGGCCGGGTTGATCAATAAAATTGTCGGCAGCATCAGCGATCCCACGCTGGCCAGCACGCTGAAAAATACCGTTAATACCGCCATTCAGCAGCGCACCACCGTGGGGCTGACCGGCCTGGCGCTGGCGCTGTATTCGGGGATCAGTTGGATGGGCAACCTGCGTGAGGCGATCCGGGCGCAGTCGCGTGACGTGTGGGAACGTAATCCGCAGGACCAGGAAAAGCTCTATTTCAAATATACCCGCGACTTTATCTCGCTGACCGGTCTGGTGGTGGCGCTGATTATTACCCTGACGCTGACCTCCATCGCCGGTTCGGCACAGGCGGCCATCGTCAGCGCGTTGGGTCTGGAAGGAATAGAATGGCTGCGGCCGGCGATGACGCTGATTGCACTGTCGATATCCATTTTCGCCAACTACCTGCTGTTCTTGTGGATCTTCTGGATGCTGCCTCGCCACAAGCCGAAGAAAAAAGCGCTGCTGCGCGGGACGCTGCTCGCCGCCATCGGTTTTGAGGTGATTAAATTCGTGATGACCATGACGCTGCCGCAGGTGGCTAAATCCCCCTCCGGCGCCGCCTTTGGCTCAGTGATTGGGCTGATGGCGTTCTTCTATTTCTTCGCCCGCCTGACGCTGTTCTGCGCCGCCTGGATCGCCACCGCGCAGTATAAAGAGGATAAAACCCTGCCGGCGTCCGAGCAGCCAGCCCCCTGAAGCAATGCAATCATACCGGCCACCACTCGTTGGCCGGTTTTTTATTTTGCAATAAAGCCAAAAACCCAGCACATACAACCAAAACGAAACCTTCCACTTTGGAAAAACCAGCATAACAAACTACCGGATAACTTTTCTTTCCGATTTTTACAGCGATTAAGTCCGTATATTATTCATTTTGCAACGTTAAACCCTGCAGAGAAACGCAGCGTTGAAACATTAAGCTTTTTAACCGGTTAATAGCGGTATTGTACAAAGTTTCATCATTGAAAAGGCATTTTGCTATGACTAAGATGGATTTTTACAAATTCAAAAAATAAGAAACACTATGCAAGCATCCATCGCACCAACTCTGGACGCCGACGAGGCGTCAACACCGGTAAACTCACGCGGAAAAGTGATTGTCGCCTCGCTGGTCGGTACCGCCATCGAGTTTTTCGATTTCTATATTTACGCCACCGCTGCGGTGATCGTATTCCCGCATATCTTCTTCCCACAGGGTGACCCGACCACTGCCACGCTGCAATCGCTGGCCACCTTCGCCGTCGCCTTTATCGCGCGCCCGATTGGCTCGGCGCTGTTTGGCCACTTCGGCGATCGCGTGGGCCGTAAAGTGACGCTGGTCGCCTCGCTGCTCACCATGGGGATTTCTACCGTGCTGATCGGTCTGCTGCCGAGCTACGAAACCATTGGCATCTTTGCGCCCATCCTGCTGGCACTGGCACGTTTTGGCCAGGGGCTTGGTCTGGGCGGAGAATGGGGCGGCGCGGCCTTGCTGGCCACCGAGAATGCGCCTGCTAAAAAGCGCGCGCTGTACGGCTCGTTCCCGCAGTTGGGTGCGCCTATCGGCTTCTTCTTCGCCAACGGCACCTTCCTGCTGCTCTCCTGGCTGCTGACCGACCAGCAGTTTATGGAATGGGGCTGGCGCGTGCCCTTTATCCTGTCTGCCGCGCTGGTACTGATCGGGCTGTATGTCCGCGTATCGCTGCATGAAACTCCGGTGTTCGCCAAAGTGGCGAAAGCCGGCAAGCAGGTAAAAATCCCGCTCGGCACCCTGCTGAGCAAGCATCTGAAGGCGACCATTCTCGGCACCTTCATCATGTTGGCGACCTATACCCTGTTTTACCTGATGACGGTTTACTCGATGACCTACGGCACCACGGCGCAGCCGCTGGGACTGGGCTACTCACGCAATACCTTCCTGTGGATGCTGATGGTGGCGGTGATCGGTTTCGGCGTGATGGTGCCGATTGCCGGCCTGTTGGCGGATGCCTTTGGCCGCCGCAAGACCATGATCGCCATTACTTTGCTGATGATCGCCTTCGCCTTCCTGTTCCCGAGCCTGTTGGGCTCCGGTAACCAGGTGCTGGTGATGGGCTTCCTGCTGTGCGGTCTGAGCATCATGGGCCTGACCTTCGGCCCGATGGGTGCGCTGCTGCCGGAGCTGTTCCCGACAGAGGTGCGTTATACCGGCGCATCGTTCTCCTACAACGTGGCGTCGATCCTCGGGGCGTCGGTCGCACCTTATATCGCGACCTGGCTGGCGACCCACTACGGCCTGTTCTACGTCGGTCTGTATCTGGCGGCGATGGCCAGCCTCACGCTGATCGCCTTGCTGCTGATGAAAGAGACCCGGGATCTGTCGCTGTAACCCTTCTTTTGCGGCCCCCTCAACGGGGCCGCACTCCCCGCTTTGTCTCCTGTCATAAAACCAGACTATGCTGTGCGTTCCTCCCGTTGAACGGAAATCGATGATGTCTCTGCGCCGCAGGCTGTATGGGTACCTTGTTCCCCTGATGATTATCGCCCTGTCGCTGGCTGCCTGGTACGGGCTGAAACCGTCCCACCCGGACGCGCTTTGGCGCATCGTCAGCCAACAGTGCCTGCCCAACCAACAGGCGCACAATAACCCGGCGCCCTGCGCACAGGTCGACACGCAGGCCGGCTTTGTCGTGTTTAAGGATCGCAACGGGCCACTGCAATATTTACTGATGCCGAGCGCTAAAATTACCGGTATTGAAAGCCCGACGGTGCTGGAAGCCGCCACCCCGAACTTCTTTGCGCAAGCCTGGGCAGCGCGCCATTTTATGGCGGATAAATATGGCAAAGATATTGATGACGCAGATATTTCACTGGCAATTAATTCAGAATATGGCCGCAGCCAGAATCAGTTGCACATTCATATTTCCTGCCTGCTGCCGGCGGTAAAAACGCAGCTGGCGCAGTTTGCGGCGGATTATAACGAACAGTGGCAACCGCTGCCCGGTGGCCTGCTGGGCCATGACTATCTGGTGCGCCGGGTCGCGCCTGAGGAATTGGCCAAACAGGGTGCTTTCCGCCTGTTGGCCGAGGGCGTCCCGCGCGCCAAGGGCCGCATGGGCAGCTTTGGTCTGGCGATGACCGCACTCCCGGGCGGCGACTTCCTGCTACTGGCCACCGAACGCAGCCTGCTGCCCTTTACGCTGGCCTCGTCAGAAGAGATTCAGGATCACGACTGCCGGGTGTTGAGGTAAAATGGCCCACCTGGCGGGCCATTGAGATCATTTCTTTTGCTTCATTTTTTGCAGGATTTGCCCGCATTGGTTTTCATCGCCGCCTTCGCTCGGGGAGACCAACGCCAGCAGGGCCGCTGCCGGTGCCAATACCACGCCCAGCGCCACCGCAGCCGCACCGCGCGCAATCAACGGGCCGGCTTTAACGCCGGCATCCGGGTGCTTGAAGGTGCCTTTCACATACAGGGGTGAGCGCAGCGTCAGCACGCGCATCCCCTTGCTTTCCGGATCGATGGACAGATCCAGCCGCTCGGTGGCCAAATTGGTGTTGCCGCTGATATTGATAACGGCGTTCTCGGTGTCAAACACGAACAGCCGAGGCGCAGCGACGCCATCGCGAATACCGACGTCCGCCGCTGCGCAGTTGATGCCCACTACGTCGTCGCCAAACAGTTTCGCCACCAGATAGTTGCCCACATTCAGACCGAGAAGCTCCATCAGGCCACGGCTGATCACGCCGTTGTTAACCACCATGCGCAGTTCGCCGCTGCTGGTTGCCAACAGAGCGGCCACCGAATTACCGCTGCCGGTCAGTTTGGCATCCCCGTTCATCTGCCCCAGGCTGCGCTTCATCGACGCCACGTTCGGCAGCAATTGCTGAAGCTGGAATTTACGCGCGTGCATATCGACCCGCCCCTGCATCGGGTTTTTACGGCCATCCAGACGAAGGGTGGCGTTGAGGTTGCCGCCGGCCACGCCGAATCGCAACGGGGCCATCAGGATCACGCCGTTATCCAGTTGCAAATGGGTAGAGAGATCGCTCAGCGGCAGCGAACTGCCGCGCTCAATGCGTTGCGCGGTAAATTTAACGTCCGCATCCATTACGTTCCAGCTTTTGGTGTCAAATGTCTCAACCGGTAACACCTTGTCGGCCGGCTGGCGGCTCTTCTCCCCACGGCCGGCTTTTTCCGTATTGGAGTCCGCACCAATCAACGGTGCCAAATCGGCCAGGCGCAGCTGTTTCGACAGCACTTCACCGCTCAGTTTGGGTCGCGGTTTACTGGCGACATATTTCAAATTGCCGCGGATATCGCTGTCGCCGATTTTGCCGTCGAACTTCTGGTACTGGAACACCGCGCCCCCCTTCTCGTGCAGCCGGGCGATCAGGTGCCCATCGGTAGAGTACGGCGGGGTATTCGGCAGCAGCACGCCGGTCAGCGCGTACAGATTGCCCAGGCTATCGCCGGAGAATTTCACCCGCAGATCCAACCCGCCAAGGTTCATCGGATCGGACAGCGTACCGGTTACCACCACCCGGGTTGCGCCTGAGCGCACGTCGGCTTGCAGCGGGAAAGGCACTTCCGCGTTCTGCAACGACAGCATGCCGCCCATCTTGCCGCTGCCCGACAGCGATTCGCCGTTGTATTTGCCCTTCACCTTCCAACCAAAAACATAGTCGGGGGTGACCGCTTGACCGGCGTCTTTTTTTCCTGTGACCTCGCTGAACGGCAGCGGCTTGCCAAGCGGATCGATCAGCGCACGGAAATCTGCCTTGAGCATGGCGTCTTTAACATCAATCTGACCACGATCGAAAACAATGTCATGAATATTCACCGACCAGTCGGACGTCGGTTGTTTGGGGTCACCCGCCAGGTTGAAGGTCCAGTTATTGTCGCCGTTCGCCAGCCGCTGCAAAGTGGCGTTCGGTTGTTTCAGCCAAATGCGCGGAATCAATACCTCTTTGCCGAACAGCGCCAACGGTGCGATGCTGGCATCGGCGCGCTGCAATTGGACCATGCTGTCGCCGGGCATATTTTTGGGATTGCCCAACACGATGTCTTCGGCATGAATATGCGGCCACGGCACCCAGGCGCGCCAGCCGACCTCATCTTTCTCACGCGCCCAGTCCACACCCAGCTCGCCGCGGATCGCGAACGGCCGCTGCAATTCGGCTGACACCTTGTCGTTTATGGTCGGTTTAAGGCGGTTCCAGTCGAAGGTCATCACAAAGATCACCAGCGCGGCAATCACCAACAGCACAATGCCGCCAACCCAGCTGAAAACTTTTCCTGTTCTTGTCATAACGGCTTCCTGAACACGCTCATCTGCCGGTAAAATTGATAAGCAGGCTTTACCAAGCCTAGCCGAGGATAGGCAAGAGTTCACGCTTTAGGCGAGCAGAACGTCGGCTGGCCGGCGCGGCGGGGTGATAAAACTTTAAGTGACCGCAAAAGCCTTCTACATTGAAAGCGGTATCAATAACCAAGGAAAAAATATGCCCTACGTAAATATCAAAATTACTCGCGAAGGCGCGACGCCGGAGCAAAAGAAACAGCTGATCGCCGGCGTGACGCAACTGTTGGTGGATACGCTGGGGAAAAATCCGGCGACCACCGTGGTGGTCATCGATGAAGTAGACACCGACAATTGGGGTATCGGCGGCCAGAGCGTCACCGACCTGCGTGCAGCCGCTAATAAGTAGTGGCAGCCGGCTCGCTTCGCATCGGGAAACTTTTCGGTTTCCCGATCGCGATCATAAATTAATTAAAACGTCGTTTTATTTCCATTGACTCCCCCCCGCCCTTGCGTTGAGACTGGAGGCATTGCGCACCCCTTTGTTTTCTTCTTTCAGCCAGGGCCGTTGACTATGACCACCCAGAAACTTGCCGTGATCGGCGAATGCATGATTGAGCTGTCGCAGAAAGGCGCGGATCTCAGCCGCGGCTTTGGCGGCGATACCTTAAACACCGCCGTCTACATTGCCCGGCAAGTACCGGAAACCGCGCTGCAGGTGCATTATGTCACCGCCCTCGGCACCGACAGCTTCAGCCGGGAAATGCTGCAGGCCTGGCAACAGGAAAAGGTTAAAACCGATCTGATCCAACGGCTGGAGAACAAGCTGCCGGGGCTGTACGTGATCGAAACCGATGACACGGGTGAACGCACCTTCTATTACTGGCGCAACGACGCCGCCGCACGTTACTGGCTGGAAGGACCGCAGGCGGAGAGCCTGTGCGAACATCTGGCCCAATTCGATTACCTGTACCTCAGCGGCATCAGCGTGGCCATTCTCAATCCGGCCAGTCGCACCCGATTGCTGGCATTGCTGCGCCAGTGCCGCGCCAACGGCGGGAAAGTGATTTTCGATAATAACTATCGGCCGCGCCTGTGGCAGAACCGCGAGGAAACTCAACAGGTTTATCGCGATGTGCTGGCCTGTACCGACATCGCCTTCCTGACGCTGGACGATGAAGACTTGCTGTGGGGCAACCAGCCGGTGGAACAGGTGGTCAGTCGCACACAGGCATTGGGCGTGACGGAGATTGTGATCAAACGCGGCGCAGAGGCCTGCCTGGTATTCAGCGCCGAAGGCACCGAGCTTGAGATCCCGGCGATACAGTTGCCGAAAGAGAAGGTGGTAGATACCACCGCCGCAGGGGATTCCTTCAGTGCCGGTTACCTGGCGGTACGTTTAACCGGTGGCGATGCGGCACAGGCGGCACAGCGCGGCCATCTGACTGCCGGCACGGTGATCCAATATCGTGGAGCCATCATCCCGCGTGAGGCAATGCCGCAGTAATGCCTGAACGCCAAAAATGCGAAAGGCCAGCAACGATGCTGGCCTTTTTAGTGGGCTTAATATGCTAAGCCCTTAGTTGCTGGAATAACAACGCTCCAGCTTGGAAGACGACGGGTATTTAGCCTGCCACCGCGATACGTTTCATATCCGTCATATAACCACGCAGTTTGCGGCCAACGGTTTCGATTGGGTGATTGCGCACCGCTTCGTTCACGTCACGCAGTTGCGCGTTGTCTACCGAAGTACCGGCTACGGATTTACCCAAATCACCGGCCTGCAGAGTTGTCATAAACTCTTTCAGCAACGGCACTGCGGCGTTAGCGAACAGGTAGTTGCCGTATTCAGCGGTATCGGAGATAACCACGTTCATTTCATACAGACGCTTACGCGCGATGGTGTTGGCGATCAGCGGCAGCTCGTGCAGTGATTCGTAGTAAGCGGATTCTTCGATGATGCCTGCGTCAACCATGGTTTCGAACGCCAGCTCAACGCCTGCTTTCACCATAGCGACCATCAACACGCCGTTATCAAAGTATTCCTGCTCGCTGATTTTGCCTTCGAACTGAGGCGCATTCTCGAATGCCGATTTGCCGGTCTCTTCGCGCCAGTTCAGCAGTTTTACGTCGTCTTCTGCCCAGTCGGCCATCATGCCGCTGGAGAAAGCGCCGGAGATGATGTCGTCCATGTGTTTCTGGAACAGCGGCGCCATGATCTCTTTCAGTTGCTCGGACAGCGCATAAGCGCGCAGCTTGGCCGGGTTGGACAGGCGATCCATCATCAGGGTGATGCCGCCCTGCTTCAGCGCTTCAGTGATGGTTTCCCAACCGAACTGAATCAGTTTTTCTGCGTAAGCCGGCTCGGTGCCTTCAGCAACCAGTTTGTCGAAGCACAGCAGCGATCCCGCCTGCAGCATGCCGCACAGAATGGTTTGCTCGCCCATCAGGTCGGATTTCACTTCGGCAACGAAGGAAGACTCCAGCACACCGGCACGGTGGCCGCCGGTCGCGGCTGCCCAGGCCTTGGCGATCGCCATGCCTTCGCCTTTCGGGTCGTTTTCCGGGTGAACCGCAATCAGGGTCGGCACGCCGAAACCGCGTTTGTATTCTTCGCGCACTTCGGTACCCGGGCATTTTGGCGCTACCATCACTACGGTGATGTCTTTACGTACCTGCTCGCCCACTTCAACGATGTTGAAGCCGTGAGAGTAGCCCAGCGCCGCGCCGTCTTTCATCAGCGGCTGCACTGCGCGAACCACTGCGGTGTGCTGTTTGTCCGGCGTCAGGTTAACCACCAGGTCCGCCTGCGGGATCAGATCTTCGTAGGTACCGACTTTGAAGCCGTTCTCGGTCGCTTTACGCCATGAAGGACGTTTCTCGTCGATAGCTTCTTTACGCAGGGCATAGGCAACGTCCAGGCCCGAGTCGCGCATGTTCAGCCCCTGGTTCAGGCCCTGTGCGCCACAGCCGACGATCACCACTTTTTTGCCTTTCAGGTAGCCGGCTTCATCCGCAAATTCGTCGCGCGCCATAAAGCGGCATTTACCCAATTGCGCCAACTGCTGACGCAGGTTCAATGTGTTGAAATAGTTAGCCATGGTAGAGCTCCAGTTAGATGTTGTGTCGATTTAGCTTATCGATGTTATTTTCATTCCCCGCCCTGTCTGTGCGGAGATTCGTTAAACTCAATGTATAACAGGAAACGCGTTGCTTAAATTGATATATTACGAATGTGATATTGCAATTTATGCAACACTCTTGCTGCGAGCGTATCGATATGGATTTACGTGATTTAAAACTGTTCCTCCATCTGGCGGAAAGCCAGCATTTTGGCCGTACCGCCAAGGCGATGCACGTCAGCCCGTCGACGCTTTCCCGCCAGATCCAACGGCTGGAGGAGATCCTCGGGCAACCGCTGTTTTTACGCGATAACCGCACCGTGCAGCTCACCGATGCCGGTGAACAGCTGAAAGAGTTTGCCCAGCATACACTGTTGCAATACCAGCAGCTGAAGCATTCTCTCGGCCAGCACGGCCCTTCGCTAAGCGGCGAATTGCGGCTGTTTTGCTCGGTTACCGCCGCCTACAGCCACCTGCCGCCGATCCTCGACAGGTTCCGGGCGCAACATCCCTTGGTGGAAATCAAGCTGACCACCGGCGACGCCGCCGACGCGGTCGATAAGGTGCAGTCCAACGAAGCCGACCTCGGCATTGCCGGCCGACCAGAAACCCTGCCCACCAGCGTGGCGTTCACTAAAATCGGCGAAATCCCGCTGGTACTGATTGCGCCGGCGCTCCCCTGCGCGGTCCGCAGCCAGGCGTTTGCCGAGAAACCCGACTGGGCCACCATTCCGTTTATCCTGCCTGAGCACGGCCCGTCGCGAAAACGCATCGAACTGTGGTTCCGCCGCCAACGCATCGCCAATCCGCTGATTTACGCCACCGTCGGCGGTCACGAGGCCATTGTCTCGATGGTAGCGCTGGGCTGCGGCATTGCGCTGATCCCCGGCGTGGTGGTAGACAACAGCCCGGAACCGGTGCGTAACCGCATCTCGCAGCTGGAAAATATTTCGATGGTCGAGCCGTTTGAGCTGGGCGTTTGCGTACAGAAAAAACGCCTCGGCGATCCGCTGATCGAGGCTTTTTGGCACCTGCTATAAACGGGCGAAAATCTTTAAAACGAAACCCCTGCGTTCAAACGTGAACGAGTGGAATGCCAAGATAAAAATACCCTATGGATTTCAAGTTGCAGGTAACAACGCTGCAACTTGAAAGACGGCGGGTATTCATAAATCAGCCGGATCGATTTGCTTCATCGTTTCCACCTGCATCAACCAGTGATACAGCGGCTCAAGCTGTTGGAAACCCTGCGTCAGCGTCTGCACCAGATCGGCGCTGAACAGCTTTTCTACCTGGCTGTCGCTGGCCATCACCGCGAAAGATTTGCGGTTGTACCAGGTGGCGATCTCCGCCCCCTGCTCTTTCACCAGCGGGCGCTTGTAGCTTTCCCCTACCAGCTCGAACGGTGGCCGGCAGCAGGCCGCTACCTCTAAAAACGGCTGTGGCCGGCGCTGCAGCGTATGGCGGAACAAATCCATCGTCGGCTTGTTGGCGCTGTAATAACCCAGCCCATAGCGCAGCATATCCGGACCCAGTTCGAAGAAGTATACCGGCGCGTCCTTCCAGTCTTTGCTTGGTCGTTTGAACGTCAGCCACATGCGGCTGCGATAACGCGATTTGTCATGAGAAAAACGCGTGTCGCGATGGATACGCGACAACGTTTTACCGATCGCCGGCCGGGTTTCAAACTGCGGATCGATCGCCAGCATGACCGGGCTAAGCTCGGCCACCAGCGTACGAAACGGCGTCAGCAGCTCCCGCTCGTAAACGCCACGATTGGCCTCAAACCAGTCTTTGTCGTTCTCGATACGCACCTGTTGCAGAAAATTCAGGCCCTGCTGGCTGAAACCGGTGAAACTGTCTGTCATACGTCGTCCTTGTCGGTTCCCTTAACCCTGCAAGAAAAAGCGGAACGCCGGGTTATCGGTTTCATCGTGGCAATCGTAGCCCAACGCCTGCAAGTGTTGCTCAAACTCGGGTTCGGTCTGCGACAGCTCGAAGCCCG
This sequence comes from Serratia sp. C2(1), assembly GCF_036352655.1. NCBI lineage: Bacteria > Pseudomonadati > Pseudomonadota > Gammaproteobacteria > Enterobacterales > Yersiniaceae > Serratia > Serratia sp. C2(1). The sequence goes on from NZ_JAZFBA010000006.1 coordinate 250,730, forward strand.
CCAATACGCGGCCAAAATCGGTGCCGTGGCTGCGATAATGGAACAGCGAGATATTCCAGTGGGTGCCCAAGGTTTGCAGGAACTTCAGCAGCGCGCCCGGCGACTCAGGGAATTCAAAGCTGTACAGGCGTTCGCGCAGTGGCTTCGAAGGACGCCCGCCCACCATGTAGCGCACATGCAGCTTGGCCATTTCGTCATCGGACAGATCCACCACCTGATAACCGTCGGCGTTGAGTTCATCGATGATTTCCAGCCGTTCGGCATGGCCGCGCGTCAGGCGAACACCGACGAAAATGCAGGCATTATCCGCATCGGCATAGCGGTAGTTGAATTCGGTCACCGAGCGCCCACCCAGCAGTTGGCAGAACTTCAGGAAACTGCCTTTCTGCTCTGGAATGGTCACCGCCAGCAGCGCTTCACGCTGTTCGCCCAATTCGCAACGTTCGGACACGTAACGCAATCCGTGGAAGTTCAGGTTGGCACCGGACAGAACGTGCGCCAGGCGCTCGCCCTGAATATTGTGCTGCTGCACGTACTTTTTCAACCCCGCCAGCGCCAGCGCGCCGGATGGCTCGGCAATGGCGCGCACGTCTTCGAACAAGTCTTTGACCGCCGCACAGATGGCATCGCTGTCGACGGTGATCACGTCGTCCAGGTATTCCCGGCACAGGCGGAAGGTTTCGTCACCGATGCGTTTCACCGCCACGCCTTCGGCAAACAGCCCGACGCGCGCCAGATCCACCGGATGTCCGGCATCCAGCGCCGCCCGCAGGCAGGCGGAGTCCTCCGCCTCCACGCCGATCACTTTGATTTGCGGCATCAGTTGCTTGATCAGCACCGCCACGCCGGCCGCCAGACCGCCACCGCCAACCGGCACGAACACCCGGTCAAGATGCGCGTCCTGCTGCAGCAACTCCATCGCCAACGTGCCCTGCCCGGCAATCACCGTGGGATGATCGAACGGCGGTACGAAGGTCATGCCCTGTTTCTGCGACAGCTCAATCGCCCGCGCCTTGGCTTCATCGAAGTTGGCGCCATGCAGCAGCACTTCGCCGCCGAAACCGCGCACCGCATCCACTTTGATGTCCGCGGTGGAAACCGGCATCACGATCAGCGTTTTGATCCCCAGCCGTTTGCCGGAGTAGGCTACGCCCTGCGCATGGTTACCGGCGGAAGCCGTCACCACGCCGCGCGCCTTTTGTTCTTCGTTCAGGCTGGCGATCATCGCATAGGCCCCGCGCAGCTTGAAACTGTGCACCGGCTGACGATCTTCACGCTTCACCAGAATGGTATTACCCAGTCGCGAAGAGATTTTACTCATGGCCTGTAACGGGGTGACCTGAGCCACCTCGTAAACCGGCGAGCGGAGCACCGCTCGCAAATACTCCGCGCCGCCGGGGGCGTCGGATAGGGGTTGTGATACCGCCATGATGCTTAGCCTCCCAGCTTGCTCTTGTCGCGCACTGCGCCTTTGTCGGCGCTGGTCGCCAGGGTGGCGTAGGCACGCAGGGCGTAGGAAACCTGACGCTCGCGATTCTTCGGTGTCCAGGCGCGATCGCCGCGCGCCAGCTCAACCTCGCGGCGTGCCGCCAGTTCGCTGTCTGCAACGTCCAACACCATGCTGCGTTTTGGAATGTCGATGTCGATCATGTCGCCATCTTCGATCAGGGCAATCAGGCCGCCGCTGCCCGCCTCCGGAGAAACGTGGCCGATAGACAGGCCCGAGGTGCCGCCGGAGAAGCGCCCATCGGTGATCAGCGCACAAGCTTTGCCCAGCCCCATGGATTTCAGGTAGGTCGTCGGATACAGCATTTCCTGCATGCCCGGCCCGCCTTTTGGCCCTTCGTAGCGGATGACCACCACGTCGCCGGCAACCACTTTACCGCCGAGGATCGCTTCCACCGCCGTATCCTGGCTTTCGTAGACTTTCGCCGGGCCACGGAAGGTCAGGTTATCTTTGTCGACGCCGGCGGTTTTAACGATGCTGCCGTCGAGTGCCATGTTGCCGTACAGCACGGCCAATCCGCCTTCCAGGCTGAACGCGTTTTCCAGCGAGCGGATACAGCCCTCTGCGCGGTCGTCGTCCAGCGTATCCCAGCGGCAATCCTGCGAGAACGCCTGAGTGGTGCGGATGCCCGCAGGGCCGGCGCGAAACATTTTCTTCACGGCTTCATCTTTGGTCAGCATGATGTCGTACTGTTCCAGCGTTTCCGACAGCTTCAGACCCAGGATGTTATCGACGTCGCGATTCATCAGCCCCGCGCGGTCCAATTCGCCGAGGATCGCCAGTACGCCGCCGGCGCGGTGCACGTCTTCCATATGGTATTTCTGGGTGCTTGGCGCCACTTTGCACAGGTGCGGCACCTTGCGCGACAGGCGATCGATATCCGCCATGGTGAAATCAATCTCGCCTTCCTGTGCCGCAGCCAACAGGTGAAGTACGGTATTGGTCGAGCCGCCCATGGCGATATCCAGCGTCATGGCGTTCTCGAACGCCGCCTTGTTGGCGATGCTGCGCGGCAGCGCGCTTTCGTCGTCCTGCTCGTAGTAACGTTTGGTCAGGGCAACGATGCGCTTGCCGGCGTTGAGGAACAGATCCTTACGGTCCGCGTGGGTCGCCAACAGCGAGCCATTGCCCGGTTGGGACAGACCCAGCGCTTCGGTCAGGCAGTTCATCGAGTTGGCGGTGAACATGCCGGAACAGGAGCCGCAGGTCGGGCAGGCGGAGCGTTCGATTTGCGCGCTGTCGGCGTCGCTGACGTTCGGGTTGGCGCCCTGGATCATCGCATCGATCAGATCCAGTTTGATTATCTTGTCGGACAGCTTGGTCTTGCCGGCTTCCATTGGGCCGCCTGAAACGAAAATCACCGGAATATTGAGGCGCAGTGACGCCATCAGCATCCCCGGGGTGATTTTGTCGCAGTTGGAGATACACACCATCGCATCGGCGCAGTGGGCATTCACCATGTATTCAACCGAGTCGGCGATCAGTTCGCGCGACGGCAGGGAATAGAGCATGCCGCCGTGGCCCATGGCGATGCCGTCATCCACCGCAATGGTGTTGAATTCTTTGGCGACGCCGCCGGAGGCTTCGATCTGCTCTGCAACCAGTTTGCCCAAATCGCGCAAGTGCACGTGGCCCGGCACGAACTGGGTAAATGAGTTGACCACCGCAATAATCGGCTTGCCGAAATCGTCGTCGGTCATCCCGGTCGCGCGCCATAATGCGCGGGCACCCGCCATATTGCGGCCGTGGGTGGTGGTGGCGGAACGGTACTTAGGCATGCTCTTCACTCCAAATGTATTCATTACAGGCGGCGAACGAACCGCCTGGGTATTTATTCTTGTCTGTCTGTCGTTTTACCCTATGGATTTCAAGCTGCAGCCAACAACGCTGCGGTTTGAAAGGCGGCGGGTAGAGTCGTTATTGGTTTACCGGGTCCAACCAGCCGTACTTGTCTTCGGTCTTGCCGGTAAACAGGCCAAAGAACGCCTGTTGAATTTGTTTGGTTATCGGGCCGCACTTGCCGATACCGACCTGGATGCCGTCAACGCTGCGCACCGGGGTGATTTCCGCTGCGGTGCCGGACATGAACACTTCGTCGGCCAGGTACAGCGACTCGCGCGACAACACCTGCTCGCGCACTTCGAAGCCCATGTCTTTCGCCAGTTTGATAATGGCGTCACGGGTGATGCCCGGCAGCGCGGAAGAGGTGAACGGCGGGGTAAACAGCACGCCGTCTTTCACTTCGAACAGGTTCTCGCCCGCGCCTTCGGAAATATAACCGTGCACGTCAAGCGCAATCCCTTCCTGATAACCGTGGCGGCGCGCTTCGCTGCCCACCAGCAGGGAGGAAAGGTAGTTACCGCCGGCCTTGGCCGCCGTTGGAATGGTATTTGGCGCCACGCGCTGCCAGGAAGAAACCATCGCATCGATACCTTGATCCAGCGCTTCTTCACCCAGATACGCGCCCCAAGGAAACGCCGCGATAATCACGTCGGTTTTGTAACCGGCCGGCGGGTTAACCCCCATGCCGACGTCGCCCACAAACACCAGCGGACGGATATAAGCGCTGACCAAATTGTTTTTACGCAGCGTGGCGCGGCAGGCCTCCATCAGCTCATCGACGCTGTGCGATACCGGCATGCGATAAATCTTTGCCGAGTCGTGCAGACGCTGCATATGTTCGCGGTGGCGGAATACCACCGGGCCTTTATGGGAGTCGTAGCAACGGACTCCTTCAAACACCGAAGTGCCGTAGTGCAACGCATGCGACATCACGTGCACTTTGGCGTCAGCCCAGGGAACCATCTCACCATTGAACCAAATGTAATCGGCTTTCTTCGTCATTGTTCTTTATCCTTCTCGCGCCTCAGGCGCGTATTTGTTGTGATGTTGGTTGCTGGATCTCAACGCAGGAGACGTCCATCAGTTTGCTTAACTGTGATGACAGTAGATCCACCGGGCGCTGGCTGGCAACGGTCAATTCAATATTAATATTGTCGGCATTCACCGCTGAAACCATATTCATAGCACAAACCTGAAAGCCGCGATGACGCACGACGCGCAATACGCGCTCTAACATTTCAGGGCGGAAACGGGCCTGGATTGAGAGTTGATGCTGCATCATGACATTTTCTCCAACATGGTTTCGTTGCCGGCGCCCGGCGGCACCAGCGGCCAGACGTTTTCGAGTTCATCAATGGACACGTGCAGCAGATAAGGCCCTTCGCTGTTGAGTAAGGCATCGAGGGCGTCTGCCACCTGGTCTTTGCGGGTAATGCGCTGGCCGGGGATACCGAAGGCATTGGCCAACATCAGGAAATCGGGGTTATCGGACAGGTTGGTTTCGCTGTAACGGCCATCAAAAAACAGCTGCTGCCACTGTCGAACCATGCCTAAACGCTGGTTATCCAGTAAGACGATTTTCAGCGGCAGCTGTTTTCGTTTTATGGTACCCAACTCCTGCACGTTCATCATGAAGGAACCGTCGCCCGATACGCAGATCACCGTGTCCTGCGGCCGCGCCATTTGGGCCCCCACCGCAGCCGGCACGCCGAATCCCATAGTGCCCAGACCGCTGGAGGTGATGAAGTTTTCCGGACGTTCGAAGGTCATGTGCTGCGCGGTCCACATCTGGTGCTGGCCCACATCGGTGGTCACCACCGTATTGGCCGGTTTGCGCTCGGACAACTGTTTCAACAACAACGGCGCGTAGATCGGTTGGCCTGGGTGATCGTAACGCCAGGTATGGGTTTCTTTCAGCTCAGCGACCCGCCGCTGCCAGGCGCTGATATTCAGCGGCTGTTGCAGAGCCGGCAGCAAAGCTTTCAAATCGCCCTGCAATGCCACGTGCGCCTGACGCAGCTTGCTCATCTCCGCCGGGTCGATATCCATATGAATCACCTTGGCATGCGGCGCGAACGCGTTCAATTTGCCGGTCACGCGATCGTCAAAACGCGCGCCGACGGCGATCAGCAAATCGCATTCCTGCACCGCCAGATTGGCGGCCTTGGTACCGTGCATGCCCAGCATGCCGAGATAATAGGCATGTTCCGCGTCTGGCGCGCCCAGCCCTTTCAACGTGGCCACGCTTGGCATCTGGGTCACGGCGATAAACTCGCGCAGCGCCGGCACTGCCTGCGCCATGCCAACTCCGCCGCCAACGTACAGCATAGGTTTGTGCGCCTGCGCCAGCAGTTCAGCGGCTTGCGTCAGCTCTGCCGCCGGGTAGTTCAGCTCGTCCACTACCGGTATCAGGTGCGGGTGCAGCTCACCCTGTGCCAGCTGGATGTCTTTCGGGATATCGATCAGCACTGGGCCTGGGCGACCACTGCCGGCAATGGCGAAGGCTTCCGCCATGATGCCCGGCAGCGCGTCCAGTGATTCCACCAGAAAGCTGTGTTTGGTGCAGGCCAGAGACAGGCCGAGAACATCGATCTCCTGAAAGGCATCGGTGCCGATCAGCGCAGAACCTACCTGACCGGTGATAGCCACGACCGGCACAGAGTCCAGCAGCGCATCCGCCAGGCCGGTGATCAGATTGGTGGCGCCAGGGCCGGAGGTAGCGATACAAACGCCGACTTTACCGGTCGAACGGGCATAGCCGATAGCGGCCATTGCGGCACCTTGCTCGTGGCGGCACAGCAGGTGTTCCACCCCGCCGTCATACAGCGCATCGTAAACCGGCATGATTGCGCCACCCGGATAGCCGAATACCGTATCAACTCCCTGCGCACGCAACGCTTGTACTACCCACTGAGCCCCATTCATGGTTATTTCCTCGCCTTACTTCGACAACTGCGGGATTTTGTTCTGTTATTCATTCTCTTATCCTTAATCCACTTTTCTTATGCCAATAAAAAACCCCCGGACCTTACGGTGCGGGGGTTCTCTTGCGATTCCGGCTTGTTTTCTAAGCCTTTCTTCGTCCAAGTGCAGCCCCGCACGGTGGGATAATAATCACCACCACGCTAATCACGACTAGGCTAATCACTTGGGCAAAGGCTTTCATAATAGGTTTGTTCACTGTGCTCGTTTCGAACTAATGCCTACAGAGGTACCATAGTCACGCTCGGCATGACAACACTTTTTTTGCGTTATTATTCGACGCAATCTGGTCATACCTCGCGCAAACTACCGCGATTTCAAACGTTAGCATGCAGGCTTGGGGTGTTCACCTCGCCAGAGATTGCCTTGCCCCGCGTATCCTTGCCGAAGAACACCAGCAATGCGATCGTTATCGCCACCGTCCCGGCAATGATCGCCATCGCCAGCCCGTAGTTATGGCCGTGGTGGGCGGCAATCGTCGCTTGCAGCGTTGCGTTCACCGAAGCGATCAGATTGCCCAACTGGTAAACGAATCCCGGCAACACCGCACGAGTGTTGGCCGGTACCAGTTCGGTGAGATAAGTAGGCACCACGCCCCAGGCCCCCTGCACCATGAATTGCATCAAGAACGCGCCAATCCCCAGCATCAGCGAACCGCTGGAAAACGCCCACAGCGGGATCACGGGCAAGGCCAGCAACGCAGCGATGATAATCGCTTTCCTGCGGCCAATTTTTTCCGATAGCGCGCCGAAGAAAACCCCACCGATAATTGATGCGATATTGTAGCTAATAGCGATGATACTGACGGTTTTAGCATCGAAACCGTGCTGAACTTTCAGGAACACCGGATACATGTCCTGAGTGCCGTGCGAGAAGAAATTGAATGCCGCCATCAGCAATACCAGATAGCCGCACAGTTTCCAGTGGCTCTTCAGCACCGGCAGCAACGCGCTGCTTTCCTTGCGTTCACGCGCCGCCAGCCACACCGGCGATTCCTGTACGCAATAATAAATAAACGGCAGCAGTAAAATCGGCGCTGCGCCGATCACAAACATGCCACGCCAACCCACCACCTCAAACAGCAGGCCGTACACTATCGCCGCCAACAGATACCCGAACGGATAGCCAGCCTGGAAGATCCCCGACATCAGACCGCGTGAACGATCCGGGATGGTTTCCATCGCCAGCGATGACGCCACGCCCCAGATCCCGCCCATCGCCACGCCGTACAATACCCGTAGCAGCAAAAAGACCGTCAGCGACGGCGCCGCAGCAGACAGCAGTTCAAACACCGAGAAAAAGACGATATTCAGCATCAAAATCGGTTTGCGGCCGTATTTTTCCGCCGCGCGGCCAAAGATCAGCGCACCGATCGGGCGAACGGCCAGCGTCAACAGGATCGCCAGCGTCACCTCCTCCATGCCGACATGGAAGGATTGCGCGATATCGCTGAGCAAAAACACCAGCACGAAGAAATCGAACGCATCAAGCGTCCAGCTTGAAAAGCTGGCGATAGCCGCATTGCGTTGTTGCGGGGTCCAACCAAACATAGTGTTATCCCTACCCTAGAGTACGAAGTCATGAGATTTAGCGGCTGCCGTGGCGGAACGCGTCGGCGGTCGGAGTTTGTTAACGAAGTGATTTTTATTTTAATCAATTGTTAAATACACCCGTTACCCCTCCGGCCGCAACAAAGTTAGCCTGCTAATGTGTTGCAGCATTCGCGTAATTGTTAAGAGGTATTGCCTCCCTCCTTGCGATGTACTTCGCAAAATATTGCTAACCCTTTGAAATAAAAAATCTACATTGCGGCTTTGTGCGCAGAACCCTTAACGCTACCGCGCCTCGGCGGCCCTAATCCCGCATCATGTTGCCTTCAGCAAGGAGAGCAATATGTCACTGGCGGTTATCTATACCCGGGCAACGATGGGCGTTCAGGCCCCTTCGGTGACGGTAGAAGTGCATATCAGCAACGGGTTGCCCGGCCTGACCATGGTCGGTCTGCCGGAAACGACAGTGAAAGAAGCCCGCGATCGGGTACGCAGCGCGTTGATCAACAACGGTTTCACCTTTCCCGCCCGACGCATCACCGTCAATCTGGCACCGGCCGATCTTCCCAAAGAGGGCGGCCGTTACGATCTACCGATTGCCCTGGCGATCCTCGCCGCCTCCGAACAACTGCCGGCCGATCAGCTGGCGCGCTACGAGTTCCTCGGGGAGCTGGCGCTCTCCGGCGCTCTGCGAGGAGTAAGCGGCGCGATACCCGCCGCGCTGGCGGCGATGGATGCAGGAAGGCAACTGATTCTCGCGGCGGCCAATGGTAAGGAAGTCGGCCTGATTGCGCAGAGTGAAACCCGGGTGGCGGAACACCTGCTGGACGTGTGCGCCTTTCTGTTGGGCAAAGGTGTTTTACCGGCGGCCAGTGCCCCAGCCGCTGCCGAAACCCGGCAGGAGCCTGCCGATCTGCAGGATATTCTGGGCCAGGAGCAGGCCAAGCGTGCGTTGGAGATCGCCGCCGCAGGGGGGCATAACCTGTTGCTGGTCGGCCCTCCGGGTACCGGGAAAACCATGTTGGCCAGCCGTCTCAATGGCCTGCTGCCGCCGCTGACCGACCGGGAGGCCCTGGAAAGCGTGGCCGTAGCCAGCCTGCTGCATCACCCTGCTGAAACGCTGCCATGGCGCCAGCGGCCATTTCGCGCACCGCATCACAGCGCCTCAATGGTCGCGCTGGTCGGCGGTGGCTCACTGCCGCGGCCGGGTGAAATCTCCATGGCGCACAACGGCGTACTGTTTCTGGACGAATTGCCGGAATTCGAACGGCGCGTGCTGGATGCCCTGCGTGAGCCGCTGGAATCTGGCGAGATCGTCATTTCACGCGCCAGCGCCAAGGTCTGCTTCCCGGCCAGGGTGCAGTTGATCGCAGCAATGAATCCCAGCCCGACAGGACACTACCAAGGCATGCATAACCGTGCGTCGCCGCAGCAAGTCCTGCGCTATCTCGGGCGGCTTTCAGGGCCGTTTCTCGATCGTTTCGATTTATCGATTGAAGTGCCGTTGCTGCCGCCAGGCGTTCTCAGTAAAAAGCGCGCCGGCGGAGAAAGCAGCATTCAGGTACGGGAACGGGTATTGCAGGCGCGTGAGAGGCAGCTCTGCCGGGCAGGGAAAATCAACGCCCTGTTGAGTAATCCCGAAGTCGAGCGGGATTGTACGCTTAGCGCAGCGGACGCCGATTTTCTTGAAACTACGTTAAACAAGTTGGGATTATCGGTTCGCGCCTGGCAACGAATTTTAAAAGTGGCACGTACGCTGGCGGATTTGGCAGGGGATCGGGATATTGATAAGCGCCACCTGAGCGAAGCGCTTGGTTACCGTTGTATGGACCGCTTGCTGTTGCAGCTGCACCGCAGCCTGGAATAGAAATGGGGCCTAAAGGCCCCATCGTTATCAATCGTCGCTTTCGGTGTAATCTTCCACCGCATCAGCCTGCGGCTTGCCACCGGACAGGGTATGGAATTTTTTCGGGCGACGTGTACGCGCCAGATATTTAGCCCATACTTTTTCCTGGTCGGTTACCGGCTCACGCTCACCGTGGCACACTGCGACGAACAGCTGTTCTTCTTCAGTGGCCGGCTGACGTTTGCCTGCGTCCAGCTCGTTGAACGCATACCCGAAGCGCTCTAGCAATTGCGCTTCTTTAATGGTGAAATCGCCGTGACGGGAGAACCCGCGAGGATAATGTTTATTATCAAAAAAACGATTGGTCGTGGTGAAGCTATCCGCCATCTGACACGCTCCTAATTCTCTCATGGCCGTGCTGTTTATGGCGCGGAGTATTAGATAGGCTTGACATTGTGTAAAACAAAACATTTAAATCTTAACGATAAAAATTTCTGGAGACAGGTGTGGATACCGAATTACTGAAAACCTTTTTGGAGGTCAGTAGAACGCGTCACTTTGGCCGAGCCGCGGAATCCTTGTACTTAACGCAGTCTGCGGTCAGTTTCCGCATCCGCCAGTTAGAAAACCAATTAGGCGCGAATTTATTCACCCGTCACCGTAACAATATCCGCCTGACGCCCGCCGGAGAGCGGCTCCTGCCCTATGCTGAGAGCTTGATGACAACCTGGCAGTTGGCAAAAAAAGAGGTGGTGCGTTCGCTGCAGCATACCGAGTTGTCCATCGGCGCCACCGCATCTTTGTGGGAGGCCTACCTAACCCCGTGGTTGCAATCGCTCTATCAACAACGTGAGGCGCTCCAACTGGAAGCCAGGGTTGCACTACGGCATTCTTTGGTAAAACAGCTGCATGAGCGACAGCTCGATTTGCTCATCACTACCGAGCCGCCAAAGATGGATGAGCTGGCCAGCCAGCTGCTGGGAAATTTCTCGCTGCGGCTATTCTCTTCCACCCTACGTGTTCAGCATGCGCCGATGCCGTATATCAAGCTGGAATGGGGAGCAGACTTTCATCAGCAAGAAAGCCGCATGCTGGAAGGTGATAATCTGCCGGTGCTGACCACCACCTCGGCGCACCTGACCCGCCAGTTACTGGAAACCACCGGCGGCTGCGCCTTCCTGCCCAGCCAGTGGGAGAAGGACTACCCGCAGTTGGTCGCCGCCCCCGAGATCCCGGCGATTATCCGCCCGCTGTATGCTGTGTGGCTGCAAAATAGCGACCAGCAGCCACTCATCCGGCAATTGCTGAAAATACCTTTAAACACCGCAGCCTAAGACGCTATAACGGCTTCAACCGCGGATGGCGTGGTTTGGTTCGTCTGTTGAGCCAAAACGCGCTCATCGCCTTCTGGAGGCCGATAAAGCAGAACAGCAGGATACCGATGACAATTTTGGTCCACCAGGAGCTAAGCGTACCGTCGAAGGTGATATAGCTCTGAATCAACCCCTGAATCAACACGCCAAACAGCGTGCCCAGCACGGTACCGACACCACCGGTCAGCAACGTACCGCCAATCACCACGGCGGCAATGGCATCCAGCTCTACACCGCTGGCTGCCAGCGCATAGCCTGCAGAGGTGTATAACGAGAAAATAATCCCTGACAGCGCCGCCAGCGTGCCTGAAAGCATATAAATCAGCACAGTGGTGCGCTGCACCGGTACACCCATCAATGCCGCAGACACCCGATTACCGCCGATGGCATAGACGTTATGGCCGAAGCGCGTGCGGTGTGCCAGCACCATGCCGACCACCACCACCAACAGCATCACCAGCGCTAACAGCGTGAATCGGCCGCCTCCCGGCAGTTTCCAGGCGTAGTTAGCCAGCGTCGCATACAGCGGATGATCAATGGGTATCGACTCTTCAGAAAGAATAAAACTCATGCCGCGCACGAAGAACATCCCAGCCAGAGTGATGATAAATGCCGGCAGCTTGAGCGCATCAATGATCCAGCCCATCAGAGCGCCAAACGAGGCCCCCATCAACAGAGCAATGACGAACGCATAACCCGGCGCAATACCGTAAACGCCGATCAGTTTGGCCAACAATACACCGGTGAAGGCGATCACTGACCCAACCGACAGATCGATACCGCCGGAAAGGATCACAAACGTCATCCCTACCGCCACTATGCCGAGAAACGCGTTGTCAGTCAGTAAATCGCACCACACCCGCGTTGACGCAAAGCTGGGGAACTGGGTGAGACAAAATCCGTAGCCCAGAAGAAAGACCACGAGAGTAATCAACAATGACAGATTACGTTTGATCATGGCTTCCGCCTCCTTAACAGCCGGTGCAACGACACGCTCGGCGATTGAACCATCAGCACCGCCAGCACCACTATCGCCTTCAGCACCAGATTGAACTCCGGCCGATAGCCGGACAGCAGAATACCGGTATTCATCCCCTGGATTATTAATGCCCCAATGACTGACAAAAGGAGGTTAAAACGCCCTCCCAGCAAGGATCCCCCGCCAATCACCACCGCTAAAATCGCATCCAGCTCCAGCCACAGCCCGGCATTATTGGCATCCGCGCCACGGATATCCGCCGTAACAATAACCCCGGCTACGGCGGCGCACAGCCCGCAGATCACATAGACTGCCATGACCACCCAGCGCGTGCTGACCCCCGCATTGCGCGCCGAACGCAGATTAATCCCCACGGCCTCGATAAACAGCCCCAGCGCGGTTTTGCGCGTCAGCAGCCAGATCAACAACAGCATCACGGCGGCAATGATCGCCGGCATCGGCAAATACATCAGCGCGCCGCTGCCCAACTGCGCCAGACCTTCGCGTTCGAAAGTGACGATTTGCCCTTCGGTGATCAGCTGTGCAATACCGCGACCGGCTACCATCAACATCAGCGTGGCGACGATCGGTTGTATCTGCAACACCGCCACCAGAAATCCGTTCCACAAGCCACATAACGCCCCCACGGCCAGCGCGGCGGCCAGCACGTAACCCAATGGATAGCCCGCGCTGGTCAGCGTTGCCGCCGTAGCACCGGCGATTGCCATCACCGCCCCTACGGAAAGATCGATACCCCCGGTGGCGATAACCAGCGTCATGCCCAAGGCAAGCAAGGCGACCGGCGCACCGCGGTTAACGATATCGATCACGCTGCCAAACAAACGGCCATCCTGAATGTGAATGGAAAAGAAATTCGGGGCGACCAGGCTGTCGATCAGCAAAATCGCCGCCAGCGCTCCCAACTGCGTCGCCCCGGCAGGGAATACCCATTTGACTTTGCGTGGTCCACCGGTCATGGAGAAGCTCCTGTGATTCATCCTGCCCCCTGTTGCACAGCAATCGCCTGCATAATTGCAGGCACCGTAATAGCCGCATGCTCAAGCTGCGTAACGTGTTTTCTGTCGCGCAATACCACGATGCGATCGGCATATCCCGCCAGCTCTTCCAGTTCAGAAGAAATCACCAGTAGCGCTAACCCTTCATCACACAGCCTTTCAATCAACCGAATGATTTCAGCATGCGCACCAACGTCAATCCCGCGCGTCGGTTCATCCAGGATCAGGAAGCGAGGTTTGGTTGCCAGCCAACGCGACAGCAGCACCTTCTGCTGATTCCCCCCGGACAGGTATTGGATCTGTTGTTCCGGCCCCGGCGTGCGAATACCCAACAATTGGATAAAACTCTCGGCAATGCGGGTTTGCTCTCGTAGCGAAAGCGGCTTTAACCAGCCACGCTGAGCCTGAAGGGCAAGAATGATATTTTCTCGCACCGTCGCGGCACCGATAATTCCGTCGGTTTTACGATCCTCCGGGCAATAACCGAAGCCGAGACTGGCAGCTTTGCGCGGCGTGCGAATATTCACCGCGCGGCCCTCCACTTTCGCACTGCCGCTATCATGCGATTTGATGCCGAATATCAGTTGGGCCGTTTCGGTGCGCCCCGAACCGAGCAGACCGGCCAATCCGACAATCTCACCCGGCCTTATTCTCAGATCGAAGGGTTCAACCATGCCGCGACGCCCGTAGCCGTTAAATTCGACCAGCGGAGACGCATCCGTCGGCGCATGCTCGCCCCGCTTGAGCAACGACTCGTCAAAGGCGTGACCGAGCATCATCTGGACCAACTCCAGCCGTGGCAAATCGTTGGCAGGCTTGGTGCCCACCAACTTACCGTTGCGCAGCACGGTAATGCGATCGCTGATGCGGTAAACCTGATCGAGGAAATGAGTGACAAAGATCATGCCTATCCCCTGCGATCGCAGCTGACTGAGAATATCCAGCAGCATGGTGACTTCTTTAGCATCCAGGCTGGCAGTGGGTTCATCCAGGATCAGAACTTTGGCTGAAAGATCGACCGCCCGGGCGATGGCGACAATCTGCTGGATCGCAATCGAATAATTGCCCAATGGCTGGCTGACATCCAGCTGCAACCCATAGCCCTGCAAAAGTTGCCGGGCTCTTCGCTGCATGCTTTTTTGATCGACCAGGCCGAAACGGGTCGGTTCGCGGCCGATAAACAAATTGGCAGCCACCGAGATATTCGCCAGCAGGTTAACTTCCTGATAAACCGTACCAATTCCCAACACCTGCGCCTGCGCGGTGCTTTGCGGCGCAATGGCTTTGCCCTCCAGCAGGATTTCACCGGCGGAACGCTGATAAACCCCGGTCAGCGCTTTTATCAGCGTGGATTTCCCCGCGCCATTTTCACCCAACAGCGCCATGATCTCTCCGCGCTGTAGAGTGAAATCAACCTCCTCCAGCGCCTTTACGCCAGGAAACTCGACGGATAATCCCTTAATCGCCAATAACGTGGTCTGCGATGCGGCCATCTTTTGTCCCGCCGGTGAGTGGATTAATAACCCATGCTTTTCTTCAGCTCAAATTCCTGTTTTGCGGTATCAGGCTGCAGCAGTTTCGATTCGGTCTGAATAAACTTCGCGGGTTGCGTGCCGTCTTTCTTCATCGCCAACAGCGCATCGAACGCCGGGCCGGCCATATTCGGCGTCAGCTCGACTGTCGCATTGGCCTCGCCGCTGATCATCGCTTTGAAAATATCGGGAACACCGTCGATAGAGACAATTTTGATTTGTGAACCTGGTTTCAAGCCGGCTTCTTTAATCGCCTGAATGGCACCTATCGCCATATCGTCGTTGTGCGCATAAACAGCGCAGATATTTTTGCCATTCTGCTCAGCCTTGATGAAGCTTTCCATCACCTCTTTACCCTTGCTGCGGGTGAAATCGCCGGATTGCGAACGAATGATTTTTACGTTGGCGGCGCTGGCGATACCGTCGGCAAAACCTTTCTTACGGTTGATTGCAACGCTTGAGCCCACAGTCCCTTGCAGTTCCACCACGTTACAAGGCTTGCCGGCCACCTCTTTTACCAGCCACTCTCCCGCGACTTTACCTTCATGCACACTGTCCGATGCCACTGCAGCGGTATACAGCGAGGGATCGTTCACCTCAATCATCCTGTCGAGCAGGAACACCGGGATTTTGGCCTCTTTCGCCTCTTGCAGCACCGGGGTCCAGCCAGTAGCAACAACCGGCGCAATGAAAATAGCGTCAACGCCCTGGGCAATAAAAGATCTTACCGCTTTGATCTGATTCTCTTGTTTTTGCTGCGCATCGGCGATTTTCAGCGTAATTCCGCGCTTTTCCGCTTCTTGTTTTGATACCTTGGTTTCCGCCGAGCGCCAGCCCGATTCAGAACCAATCTGAGAAAAACCGACGACCAGCGGTGCTGCCTGTGCCGTTCCGATCAATGCGCCTGTAATGGCGGCTGCTAACAGCAGACGTTTAACCATGTTGTTCTCCTCGCTTTGCACAGGGATATGACTCCCTCCGACAGGGGTTGTCGTTGTTGTATATGCTGCATATTTTTCTGGTGAAGTTGGCGCCTAAAGGGTCGGGCGCTAATTAGGTGTAGCTGAAAATCAGGCAGGAATAATGCGCGGCATCACATCGCGGCAGAACAACCATTTTGTACATGGATTCAGCTAAAAATGTCTAAATTGGGAACGATTTCAGAGGGGTTTTTAGGCAATCTTTCAGAAGGGTAACGGGGATTATAGAAATGCAGAAAGCAAAAAAAACCCTTCGCTTTCGCAAAGGGTTTTTAATATGGCAGGGGCGGAGAGACTCGAACTCGCGACACCCGGTTTTGGAGACCGGTGCTCTACCAACTGAGCTACGCCCCTAAATCTCGCTTAACATTATGCCTGCTAAAATTAGCAGGCATAATTTAAATAAGTGGCGGAACGGACGGGGCTCGAACCCGCGACCCCCTGCGTGACAGGCAGGTATTCTAACCAACTGAACTACCGCTCCACCGATTCTTTTACGTTGCACCTTTCGATGCCGGCAAAACCGCGCTTGGCGATCCTGCTCATTACCAGGTGTCATACTGATAACGTTTATTTGATGCCTGGCAGTGTCCTACTCTCGCATGGGGAGACCCCACACTACCATCGGCGCTACGGCGTTTCA
>NZ_JAZFBA010000007.1:0-125493 GCF_036352655.1 Serratia sp. C2(1)
ATTAAGAAACGGTGTTTTCACCGGCTTGCTTCTTCCTGGCTGGGCGACTGGTTCTCGTTAGAGGAGTCGTTGTTCCCGGTCAGTGGAGGCGCATTATAGGGAGTTCTCAGAAGGCCGCAACCCCTAATTTCAATATTTTTTCCAACCGTTGAATGTTTAACCAGAACCCTATTAAAGAGGCAATTTTTTCAACGATTTAAAGCCATATCCCTGCAAAACGGGCAATAAAGCATCAGTGTCTTCATTCAACGCCATGCAATACGCCAGATTATCTTCCTGAGTCGACACCAGATTTTCCTGCGAAGAGATAAGCCAAGCGGTGCGACGGGCAATAGCAGCCCCGGAATCGACCAGCCGGGTGCCCTCAGGCAACACCTGCATTAACTCTTCTGCTAATAAAGGGAAGTGGGTGCAACCCAACACTACCGTGTCCGGCGGCTCACGCATACTCAGCCATGGGTGAAGAATTTTCTTCAGCGTGGAGAGCGACACGGCTTCGCCATGCAACTTGGCTTCCGCCAGCTCCACCAGTTCTGAAGAACCCAGCAGCTCGATCTTGCAGTCGGTGGCGAAGCGGGCAATCAGTTCATGAGTATAGGTGCGTTGTACCGTGCCACGGGTAGCCAACAGGCCCACGATGCCATTGGCGGTCAAGCGGGCAGCAGGTTTAATCGCAGGCACTACGCCCACTACCGGGAAGGTAAAGCGCTCTCGCAGCGCCGGCAGAGATACGGTACTGGCGGTATTACAGGCAATAACGACAATCGCCAGAGGATGGCGTTGCTGCACCGCGCTGACAATTTCCAGCACGCGCTCAACGATAAACTCTTCGGATTTCTCGCCGTAGGGGAACGCCACGTTGTCGAAGGCGTAAATATAGTGGAGGTCCGGCAGCAATTGCCGAACCTCCTGATACACCGATAACCCGCCGACGCCGGAATCAAATACCAGCACCGTCGGACGGGGCGTCGCGGTGGTGTTAGAAGGTATAGCTTCCAGTGAGGTAGTATTCTCTTCCTGGAGTAGCGTAGCCATAAGCCGTCTCATAATCTTTATCAAACAGGTTGGCAATTCTACCACGAACTGTCAGATGAGATGTGACCGGATACGAAACTGCGAGATCCCACAGGCTGACGCCGCCGAGTTTAACGCTTTGCTCTGGGTAGGTGCTGTAGTCTTTGTCATAACGCTCACCCAGGTATTGATAGGTGACTGCCCAGTCAAAATCATAGACCTGCCAATCCAGCTCATACTTCACCTGCTGTTTGGCGCGACGCAGCAGAACTTCATTAGTTTTGGCATTGCGTGGATCGACATAGTCGTAACCGATGTGATGGGTTAATGGACCGGTGTCGAATGAAGCCGTAGCCTCAATACCTTTAATAGTGGCCTTACCGATATTGTAATAAACGTAATTGGTCTCTCCGGTAGAATCAATCAGGTTATCGATATCGTTGCGGTAGCCGGACACGCGCCAGGTTACCGGCCCAGTCAGCCCTTCAAAACCCCCTTCCCACTGTTTGCTTTCTTCCGGCTTCAGATCGGTATTATTGCCGAAGTTGCCATACAGCTGACCCATATTAGGGGCTTTGAATGCCGTGCCGTAGGAGGCGATGAAACGGTATCCTTCAATAAACTCCCAGCCCGCACTGGTTTGCCAAGTGCCATGCCAACCAAATTCGGAGTGATCGTCGCCGCGAACTGCCCCTTCCAGGGTTACCGGTCCGACCAACTGCTGCGCGGTAAGGTAAACACCGGCATTGCGTTGGGTTTTTTCACCGTTAACCGTAGTAGAGTCTGGCTTGATTTGCTGGTGTTGCCAGTCAATCCCTGAACTGACCGTCCCCTGACCTACCTGAAGCGTGTTCCCCCACTGCAGATTGTATTGCTCGGAGTCGACCAAACTTGCCGAGCTGTCATGCATGCCCAGACGTGGATCGTAATCGTAATCCTTGCTGTGGCTGTAGCTGCCGATCAACTGCGTTGCGTAGATACCTTCCTTATAACGCAGGCCGGTATCCCAGGTTTGGCTGTACAACTTGCGGGTATCGACCAGCGGGCTGGTTGGAGAGGCGTAGTAAGCGTCGTAAGCCGTGCGGTTGTCATAACCATAACCACGAACAAAACCGCTGATAGCCTCGCTGAACTGATGATCAACGGCACCGTACAGCGACTTGCTCATAAAGCCGTCGCGATCCTGCTGGCTTTGCATGCCAGTGCTGCCGTAGGCCACCACATCATAGCCTTTGGTATAAGTGTAATTACCGGCGACTGTTGCAACCGTACTGTCGCCCAGTTGTTGCTGAGTAGAGGCGTCATAGGCTTGATAGCCGTTTGAGCCTGCTCCGGCGGAAAGTGTGGCGCCATTCTTCTCGCGGGTGGTAATAATGTTGACCACCCCGCCGATGGCATCAGATCCGTACGCTGCCGAACGCGGCCCACGGATATATTCAACTTTTTGCACCAGCGAGATCGGGATCTGGCTGAGGTCGGAAGAGCCGCTGATACCGGCCTGATTAAGGCGAATGCCGTCAATCAGCACCAGCACATGGCTGGAATTGGTGCCACGGATAAACAGCGAGCTTTTTTGCCCCAGACCACCATTTTGCCCGACATCCACACCCGGCAAACGACGCATCACGTCAGTCAGGCTTTTGGCCTGCCAGCGATCGATATCATCACGGGTAACGACAGAGGTTGGTGCCAGCACGGAAGAAACCGGCTGCGGGAAGCGGTTGGCGGTAACCACCAGGTTATCGCTGTTATTGGCTGTGGTGTTGTCTTGCGCCCATCCAGAAAAAGCCGTGATGGATGAAACCACCGCCAGCAGTGTATTTTTTGTAATTGTCATGAAAAAGCATCCAAACTTAATTGGCGGATGCCGCAGGATCATGGCCGGTAATTCGCGACGGCCATGGACATTGCGACGTAATACCGGCAGGTCTTCGGGCTTGGGAGTTACAAGCTGCATAGGCAACCTGCACCAGGCGATGACTTCCCATCCTGCAGTGGACAGTGTCTGCGTAAAAACGCTATCGCCGTGACTTCCCCTTACCGCTGCGCGTCAGCTCCGGATTCACACCGGATTCCCTTTTCACTCGCTGCTTGAGGCCGGACGGCAATGCTACGATCAATGTAAATAGATGTCTAGACTTCCACCAATGTTACAAATAATAAACACGACAAAACTGGACTTCACGGGCTGATTCCCTACAATCCCCGCTGATCAAATTTGCCTGACGAGAAGAAACATGACGCCCGAGAATTTGCCTATTGAACGTTACGATGACCAACTGGCGGAGAAAACTGCCCGGCTGAAGACGCTGATGTCACCGTTCACGGCACCCGAGCCGGAAGTGTTCCGCTCGCAAGTCGAGCATTACCGCATGCGCGCCGAATTCCGCATCTGGCATGATGAAGACGAGATGTATCACATCATGTTTGACCAGCAGACCAAGCAACGCATCCGCGTCGATCGGTTCCCGGCCGCCAGCGAATTGATTAACCGCCTGATGAGTGCACTGATCGCCGCCATCAAGCCGGAGCCCATCCTGCGCCACAAGCTGTTCCAGATTGACTATCTGTCGACCCGCAGCGGCAAAATCATTGCTTCGTTGTTGTATCACCGTAAGCTGGATGAGGCCTGGCAACAACACGCGGAAAAGCTGCGTGACAGCCTGCGCGCACAGGGCTTTGATTTGCAGCTGATCGGCCGCGCGTCGAAAATGAAAATCATGCTGGATCAGGATTACGTAGACGAAATCCTGCCGGTCGCCGGCCGCGACATGATCTACCGCCAGGTGGAAAACAGCTTCACCCAGCCGAACGCAGCAATGAATATACAGATGCTGGAATGGGCGCTGGACGTAACGGCAGGCTCTAAAGGCGATTTGCTGGAACTCTACTGCGGCAACGGTAACTTCTCGTTGGCGCTGGCGCGTAACTTCGAGCGGGTGCTGGCTACCGAAATAGCCAAACCTTCGGTCGCGGCGGCGCAGTACAACATTGCGGCCAACCATATCGATAACGTACAGATTATTCGCATGGCGGCGGAAGATTTTACCCAGGCGATGAACGGAGTGCGGGAGTTTAACCGGCTGAAAGGTATCGATCTAAGCAGCTATAACTGCGAAACCATTTTTGTCGACCCACCGCGTAGCGGGCTGGACAATGAAACGGTGAAAATGGTGCAAACCTATCCACGCATTCTGTATATCTCATGCAATCCCGAAACGCTGTCCGCCAATCTGGAAACGCTGCAGGAGACGCACCGTATCAGTCGCCTGGCGCTGTTTGATCAGTTCCCGTACACCCATCATATGGAATGCGGCGTGCTGTTGGAAAAACGCGTTTAACCCAACAGGGGCGACGTTGCTGCGCCCCTGCCCGGTCACCTTTATACCTGCGTATTTCCTTCCAGCGCCTTGCGCGCCTTCAGCTTCACGCCAATCCACAGCACCAACGCCACAGCGACAATCGCCGGCAAGAAGTTAGAGCCAATCTGCGGATATTCAGCACGCACGATCGCACTGTATAACAGCACCCCCAACAGGAAACAGGCGGCGGCCAGCTTTGGCATGCCGTCCGGCATGGCGCGATGCAGATAACGCTGGTGCAGGCAGTACACCGCCAGAACCAAAGAGATTATCGGGAAAATAGAAAACGGCACTACCGAGCTGAACAACGCGGCAAACGAACCGTTGATTGAAAGACCGGCAATCAACGCCAGCAGTAAAGTGCCATTCTCACGGCCTGATTTTTCCATCACTTTCTACCTTTATACGTGGGACACAGAAGCTTTTTCTTGCTCGCGGCGATACCAGTAATAAGCGCCCTTGGAAATCATCCGCAGTTGCAACACTAAACGTTCCTCAAGCCGACGCCGTTGGTCGATGTCAATGTCCAGCGCTTCGGCACCGGCACTGAACACGATAGTCACCATGGCTTCCGCCTGCGCTTCGGTGAAGCTGCGCGGCATATGGTTTTCCAGCTCGAGGTAATCCGCCAGTTCGGCGATAAAATGTTGGATCTCGCGTGCCACCGCCGCACGGAAGGCGGCCGAAGTACCGGAACGCTCACGCAACAGCAGGCGGAAGGCGTTGGGATTATTGCCGATAAACTCCATAAAAGTGGAGACCGAGGTGCGGATGACGCTGCCGCCCTTGGCGATACGCTGGCGCGCCTGCCGCATCAGTTGGCGCAGCATCAGGCCGCTCTCATCGACCATGGTCAGCCCAAGCTCGTCCACGTCACGGAAGTGGCGGTAAAATGACGTGGGTGCGATACCCGCCTCGCGTGAGACTTCGCGCAAACTCAAGCTGGCAAAGCTGCGTTCGGCGCTTAGCTGGCTGAATGCCGCCTCAATGAGGGAACGACGAGTCCGTTCTTTTTGTTGTGCTCTGACGCCCATATGCATATCCAGATAAGATCCATTCATTGAGTCTAACGCCGCTGAGTCGGCAATATAGCAAATTTTATTGCAACAGCATTTATACAAACGCGTCCTGTCACAGTTTCAGCCTGTACCATTTGTGCTTTGCCTCAAAAAGCCTAATGGTGATTGGGCGCTCAGCGCTATGATGTTAAGATACCGTTGTAATTTTGTATAAAAACAGGTCTCTCCTACATGCAACAGCACTATCAATTTGATGCCATTGTAATTGGCTCGGGCCCTGGTGGTGAAGGTGCCGCTATGGGGCTGGTGAAACAGGGCGCTCGCGTGGCCGTTATCGAACGGTACAATAATGTGGGCGGCGGATGTACTCATTGGGGTACCATTCCGTCCAAAGCCCTCCGCCACGCCGTCAGCCGCATTATCGAATTCAACCAGAACCCGCTTTACAATAATTCACGCACGCTCAGTGCAACCTTCCCTGACATTTTACGCCACGCCGATAACGTCATTAATCAACAAACCCGAATGCGTCAGGGTTTCTATGAACGCAACCAGTGCAAACTGTTTGCCGGCGATGCACGCTTTATCGACGCCAACACCGTCAGCGTCAGCTACATGGATGGCACTCAGGACACCATCCGCGCCGATCATATCGTGATCGCCTGCGGCTCGCGTCCCTACCACCCGGCCAGCGTCGACTTTAACCATCCGCGCATCTATGACAGCGATTCCATTCTCGAACTGAGCCACGAACCGCGCCACGTGATCATTTACGGCGCCGGTGTGATCGGTTGTGAATATGCGTCTATTTTCCGTGGCTTGAACGTGAAGGTGGATCTGATCAACACCCGCGATCGCCTGTTGGCCTTCCTCGATCAGGAAATGTCTGACTCGCTGTCATACCACTTCTGGAACAACGGCGTGGTGATCCGTCACAACGAAGAGTTCGAGAAGATCGAAGGCACCGAAGACGGCGTGATTGTTCACCTGAAATCCGGCAAGAAAGTGAAAGCGGATTGCCTGCTGTACGCCAACGGGCGTACCGGTAACACCGATTCACTCGGGTTGGAGAATGTCGGTCTGGAGTCAGACAGCCGAGGCCTGCTGAAAGTAAACAGCATGTACCAGACCGCGCTGTCGCACATTTACGCCGTGGGTGACGTGATTGGTTATCCGAGCCTGGCATCCGCCGCTTACGATCAGGGCCGCATCGCCGCACAGGCGATCGCCTCCGGCGAAGCCAGCGGGCATCTGATCGAAGACATCCCGACCGGTATCTATACCATTCCGGAAATCAGTTCCGTCGGCAAAACCGAGCAAGAACTGACGGCGATGAAAGTGCCGTATGAAGTGGGCCGCGCCCAGTTCAAGCATCTGGCACGTGCGCAGATTGCCGGGATGAGCGTCGGCAGCCTGAAGATCCTGTTCCATCGCGACACCCTGCAGATCCTCGGGATCCACTGCTTCGGCGAGCGTGCGGCAGAGATCATCCATATCGGTCAGGCGATCATGGAACAGAAAGGTGAAGGCAATACTATCGAATATTTCGTTAATACGACCTTCAACTATCCGACCATGGCCGAAGCCTACCGGGTGGCAGCGCTAAACGGCTTAAACCGCCTGTTTTAACGTGGTACTGAAGTAATTCTGCATGTGCTCGCGGATCGCCTCGGCCAATTGCTCATAACGACTGCGCAATGGGGAGCCGGGGCGGTACACCAGCGCTATGGTGCGCTTCGGTTCCGGTTTGTAACAGTCGAGGTAGCAGACGCCGTCTCGCTCACGCTGCGGCGGTACCGCAAGCGTTGGCAGCAGGGTAATGCCGCTGCCCGCCGCCACCATATTGCGCAGCGTTTCCAGACTGGTCGCGCGGAAATGGGTATCCTCGTCCGCCCCCGCCTGGAAGCAAAAGCCCATCGCCTGATCGCGCAGGCAGTGGCCGTCTTCCAGCATCAGCAGTTTTTCCCCTGCCAAATCCGGCATCGCTACGCGATCGCGCTGCGCCCATGGGTGATCGGAATACACCGCCAGCTTCATCGGCTCATCAAATAGCGGCACTTCGATAAAGGCTTCCGTTTCCTTCACCAGCGCCAGAATGGCGCAGTCCAGTTTGCCGCTGTCGAGTTGCGCCAGCAGTTGATGGGTCTGTGCTTCATGCAGGTACATTTCCAGCTTGGGAAAGGTTTTATGCAGCGTAGGGATGATCTGCGGCAGCAAATAAGGCCCGACGGTCGGGATCAAGCCGATATGCAGCGGCCCCGACATCGCTTCCCCTTGCTGGCTGGCCATCTCTTTCAGGACTTTGACTTCGCGCAGCACGGTACGCGCCTGCTCCACCAGCAACAAGCCCGCCTGGGTGAATAACACCTTGCGGCTGGTACGTTCGAGCAGCATAACGCCCAGTTCGTCTTCCAGCTTGCGGATCTGCCCACTCAGCGTAGGTTGGCTAACATGGCATGAATCGGCGGCACGGCGGAAATGCCGATGCTCGGCCAAGGCGACCAGGTACTCTAAATCACGAATATTCATTTTTTCCCTCCAGACCATGATAGCTCATGGCGATAGATAAGATAGCAATGAGCGATTAGATCTATCAAGCCCCGACGTCAATAATGTGTCCCAACGAAGCGATACCGCGCTAACAGCCAAAAATTATTTTCCTAATTAAGGGGTTAATCCATGTTTACCAGCCAAGAAGGCAAAAAAGTTCCTCAGGTTACTTTCCACACCCGTCAGGGCGACCAATGGATTGATGTCACCACCAATGACCTGTTCAAAGATAAAACCGTCATCGTGTTTTCGCTGCCGGGCGCGTTTACCCCAACCTGCTCTTCCAGCCATTTGCCACGCTACAACGAGCTGTCCAGCGTATTCAAACAGCACGGCGTCGACAGCATCTTGTGCGTCTCGGTGAACGACACCTTCGTGATGAACGCCTGGAAAGCCGATCAGCACGCCGAGAACATCACCTTCGTGCCGGACGGCAACGGTGAGTTCACCAAAGGCATGAACATGCTGGTCGAGAAAGCCGATCTGGGCTTCGGTCCACGTTCATGGCGTTACTCGATGCTGGTGCGCAACGGCGTGGTCGAAAAAATGTTCGTCGAGCCGAACAAGCCGGGCGACCCGTTTGAAGTCTCTGATGCCGACACCATGCTGAAATATCTGGCGCCGGAATTCAAAGTGCAGGAATCGGTTTCGCTGTTCACCAAGCCCGGCTGCCCGTTCTGCGCCAAAGCCAAACAAATGCTGCAAGAACGTGGTATCCAGTATGAAGAGATCGTGCTGGGCAAAGACGCCACCACCGTCAGCCTGCGCGCCGTCAGTGGCCGCGCCACCGTACCGCAAGTGTTCATCGGCGGCCGTCACATCGGCGGCAGCGATGACCTGGAAACCTTCCTGTCAGCCTGATCGATAAATAATAACGAAGCCAACGTGAACCTTTGGCGGGCTATGGCCCGCCTTTTTTACCTTTCAGGAGTAGGCATGAAACAGTTGAATGTTGACGTTGCGGTTATCGGCGGCGGCACCGCCGGTCTGGGTGCCTATCGCGCAGCCAAACTTTCTACCCCCAGCGTGGTGATGATCGAGGGCGGGCCTTATGGCACCACCTGCGCGCGCGTCGGCTGCATGCCATCCAAATTGCTGATCGCCGCCGCCGAAGCGGTGCATCAAATCGAACGCGCACCGGGCTTCGGCGTATACCCCACCGGTCAAACCACCGTTAACGGCCGTGAAGTGATGGACCGCGTCAAACGCGAGCGCGACCGCTTTGTCGGCTTTGTGCTGGAAGGCGTCGATGAAATCCCGGCCGCCGACAAAATTCACGGCTACGCCCGCTTTCTCGACGACAATACCCTGCAGGTCGATGAACACACCCGCATCGTGGCGCAGCGTATCGTTATCGCCACCGGTTCCCGCCCAAGCTGGCCGGCACAGTGGAACGCACTGGGCGACCGCTTGATCGTCAATGACGACGTGTTTAACTGGGATGATTTGCCGCAGTCCGTCGCGGTGTTTGGTCCAGGAGTCATTGGCCTGGAGCTGGGTCAGGCACTGCACCGCCTGGGCGTCGACACCAAAGTGTTTGGCGTCGGCGGTGCCGTCGGCCCATTAACCGACAGTGCGGTGCGCAACTATGCCGCCAAAGCCCTGGGCGAAGAGTTTTATCTGGATGCCGACGTGAAGGTCGAGATGATGCAGCGCGAAGGCGACAACGTGTTTATCCGCTATCAGGATCTGCAGG
Organism: Serratia sp. C2(1); assembly: GCF_036352655.1. Taxonomy (NCBI): domain Bacteria; kingdom Pseudomonadati; phylum Pseudomonadota; class Gammaproteobacteria; order Enterobacterales; family Yersiniaceae; genus Serratia; species Serratia sp. C2(1). The sequence goes on from NZ_JAZFBA010000007.1 coordinate 9,642, forward strand.
GCCGGCCACAGGAAATCATGGTGGATTACGTACTGGCCGCCACCGGCCGCAGGCCGAACGTCGATAAACTGGGCCTGGAAAACACCGGCCTCAAACTCGATGCCCGAGGCGTGCCGCAGGCCGATCGTTCGACCATGCAAACCAACGTACCGCATATTTTCATCGCCGGCGACGCCAGCAACCAGCTCCCGCTGCTGCACGAAGCCAGCGATCAGGCGCGCATTGCCGGGGCCAACGCCGGCAGCTTCCCGGAAATCACCCCAGGCCTGCGCCGCAGCGCGATCTCGGTCGTATTCTCCGATCCGCAGATAGCCATGGTCGGTTCGACCTTCCGCGAACTGAGCGAGAAATTCAGCGCTTGCGGCTGCTTCGACGTCGGCGAGGTTTCGTTCGAGAATCAGGGGCGTTCTCGCGTGATGCTGCGTAATAAAGGCCTCTTGCACGTCTACGGCGAGCAAGGCACCGGGCGTTTCCTCGGCGCGGAAATGATGGGACCGGACGTTGAGCATATCGCCCACCTCTTGGCCTGGGCGCATCAGCAACAGATGACCATTAACCAGATGCTGGATATGCCGTTCTACCACCCGGTGCTCGAAGAAGGCCTGCGCACCGCACTGCGCGACCTGCAGACCAAGCTCAAGCTGGGTGAGGCCGAGGCGGAACGCTGCCAGCGCTGCCCGGGCGAGTAAACCATCATAAAAAAAGCGCGGCTCACACCGTGAACCGCGCCTTTATGAACCAGCTAACTTAGCTTAAAACAGCCGTTGTTTCGCTTCGGCGATCGCGTTGGCGACCTGCTGAGGAGAAACGCCGCCCTTGGCCGAGCGCTTGTCCAGGCAAGATTGCAGCGCCAGAATCGGATACACGTCGTCACCAATCACCGCACTGAACTTCTGCAACTCGGTCAGCGTCAGCGCCTCAAGCGCCTTGCCCTGTTGGATGGCTTCGACCACCGCCTCACCGACGATATGGTGCGCCTCACGGAAAGGCACGCCTTTGGCGACCAGATAGTCCGCCAGTTCGGTCGAGTTGGCGTAACCCTGCTCTGCCGCCTCTTTACAGCGTGGACGTTTTACCTGAATGCCGTCCAGCACCAGCGCCGCCATTTGCAGACAATCCATCCAGGTATCCAGCGCGTCGAACAGCCCTTCCTTGTCTTCCTGCATGTCTTTGTTATACGCCAGCGGCAAGCCTTTCAGCGTCATCATCATGCCGGTCAATGCGCCCTGTACACGGCCGCATTTGCCGCGGATCAGCTCCAGCGCATCCGGGTTTTTCTTCTGCGGCATCAACGAAGAGCCGGAGGTTACGCGGTCGGACAGATCGACAAACGCCGCTTCGCCGCTGTTGAAGAAGATCAGGTCTTCGGCAAACCGCGACAGGTGCACCATGCTGATGGAGGCATTGGACAGCAGCTCCAGCACATGGTCGCGATCGGAAACGCTGTCCAGGCTATTGCGGGTGGCCGAGGCAAAGCCCAACCAACCGGCAAGCTGTTCACGATCGATCGGATAAGCGGTACCGGCCAGCGCGCCGCTGCCCAGCGGGCTGACGTCCAGGCGCTTGAGCGTATCTTGCAGGCGGCTTTCATCGCGGGCCAGCATTTCCACATAGGCCAGGCACCAGTGGGCGAAAGTGACCGGTTGCGCCCGCTGCAGGTGAGTATAACCCGGCATCACCGCATCCTGATTGGCTTCGGCAGTTTCCACCAGCGCCTGCTGCAGTTGCACGATGGCCTGATGCAGTTCGCCGATTTGCTGTTTGCACCACAGTTTCAGATCGGTCGCGACCTGATCGTTACGACTACGGCCGGTATGCAGCTTCTTGCCCAGATCGCCGACTTTATCGATCAGCTTCTGCTCCACCCAGCTGTGAATATCTTCCGCATCGCTGCTGACAATCGCCTGCGGGTCGGCCTGAACCTCTTCCAACAGCACGCTCAAAGCCTGCTCAAGCTGTTGCTGTTCGGCTGCCGTCAACACGTTGACGGTGACCAGCGCTTTCGACCAGGCCACAGAGCCAACAATATCCTGTTCCGCCAGGCGATAATCAAAGCGCAGAGAGTCGTTTAACTGTTTGAACCGCTGATCTGCCGCCTGACTGAACCGTCCGCCCCAAAGTGCCATACTTTTACTCCTGTACCCGTCATACTTCGAGCTGCAGGTGTGTTGGCTGCGAGCGCTCACCCGAATCACTTACCAATGTAAGCTCATCGGGACTCTCGCTCTTGCCGCCTTCCTGCAACCCGAATTATTTAGGGTATAAATTTTATACGAAAGGGCGCAGCACGCTGCGCCCTTAACAAGTCACGCCGAATAATGAAATTACTTGTTCTTTTTCTCGTTCAACGCGCGAATGCGTGAAGAGAGCGAGAACAGGCGGATAAAGCCGCCCGCGTGGCTGTGATCGTAAACCTCATCTTCGCCAAAGGTAGCAAACTCTTCAGAGTACAGGCTGTTGGCAGATTTCTTCTGAATCGCCGTCACCTGGCCTTTGTACAGCTGCAGCACCACTTCGCCGTTCACTTCTTCGGCCAGCGCTTCCGCAGAGGCCTGCAGAGAACGACGCAGCGGAGCAAACCAGCGGCCGTCGTACACCACGTAGGACATTTCCAGTCCCAGCTGCTCACGCCATTTGAAGCTGTCGCGATCCAGAACCAGTTGCTCGACGCCGCGCAGTGCCGCCACCATGATGGTGCCGCCCGGGGTTTCGTAGCAACCGCGGGATTTGATGCCTACCAGACGGTTTTCCACGATGTCGATCCGGCCCACGCCATGTTTGGCGCCCAGCACGTTCAGGGTTTCCAGACATTTGTATGGGCTCAAGGCTTCACCGTTAACCGCCACGACGCGGCCTTTTTCTACGGTGATGGTCACTTGCTCAGGCTGGTCCGGCGCTTCCTGCGGATCCACGGTCCAAACCCAGCAGTCTTTGTTCGGGGCATTCCACGGGCTTTCCAGCACGCCGCCTTCGGTAGAGATATGCCAGGCGTTTTCGTCACGGCTGTAGATTTTTTCCAGCGACGCCGTCGTCGGGATATTGCGCTCTTTCAGGTAATCCAGCAGCGCTTCACGGGAACGCAGGTTCCACTCACGCCAAGGCGCAACCACTTTCAGGTGCGGTGCCAGCGCGGTGTAGGTGGTTTCGAAACGCACCTGGTCATTACCTTTGCCGGTTGCACCGTGGCACAGCGCATCAGCGCCGACTTTCAACGCCAGCTCAACCTGCGCTTTAGCGATAATCGGGCGCGCCATTGAAGTGCCCAGCAGATAGCTGCCTTCATACAGCGCACCGGTCTGCAGAACCGGATAAACGTAATCGCGGATGAATTCTTCACGCAGATCAACCACGTGACACTCAGAGGCACCGGATTGCAGGGCTTTTTGCTCCACGCCTTCCAGATCGCTGCGCTCCTGGCCAATATCCGCCACGAACGCTACCACTTCGCAGCCGCCGTAGTTTTCTTTCAGCCAGGGAATGATGGCCGAAGTATCCAGGCCGCCAGAGTACGCCAGAACGATTTTTTTGATGCCTTGGTTTTGCATGGTCTTTTCCTTTTTAATTCTAAATTTAAGCGAGGATCCGGGTGCCAATCGACACGCCGTTAAACAGAGCTGGAAGCTGATCGGCATGGCGCCAGCTGGCGATATCCACCGGCCGGCCAAGGGTGCGGGCCGCGTCGAGCGCCGCATTCACCTTCACCACCATACCATCGGTGATGATGCCTTGGGCAATCAGTTGTTCCGCTTTTTGTGCCGTCATTTCTGCAATGCGTTGCCCTTTCCCATCGAGAATGCCGCTGACATCCGACAGCAGGATCAAATCCGCACCCAGCGTGGCGGCCAGGGCCGTCGCCGCCTGATCGGCGTTCACATTCATTAATTCCCCTTCGGCGGTGATGCCGATAGAACTGATCACCGGCAGGTAGCCGGCGCCCAGCAGGGTATTGAGCAGCACCGGTGAACCCGGTTGCGCATTGCCTACGTGGCCCAGCGCCGGATCGAGTTGGGTCACGGAAACGCTGCCGCCGTCCGCCAGGCTCAGGCCCACCGCATTGATCCGGTGCTTGATGGCCCACGCCAGCAGGGTCTTGTTGGCAGTACCGGCCAGCGCGCCGGTAATGATGTCGATCTGGTCAGCAGGGGTCACCCGCAGGCCGTTTTTCTTCACCACCGGCAGAGAAAGTTGTTTCATCAGCTCATCCACCAGGCAACCGCCACCGTGAACGATAACCAGCGGGCGCTGATGCTGCTGACGGTAGCTGTCCAGGGCGGTGAATAAACGCTCCAGCGCTTCTTCACTGTCTAATAACACGCCACCTAACTTGATAATTAACGGATTCATCGCTGTTTACATCCCACGCTGGTTATTCATTAAAGTAATGACTGGGTTTCCGGGAACCCAAAACGGATATTCAGGCATTGCACCGCCTGAGCGGCCGCGCCTTTCAACAGGTTGTCTTCCGCCGCGACGGCGATCAGGTGTTCGCCCTGAACGGCAAAGCCGATATCGCAGAACGGCAGGCCCACCACCGCTTTCAACGCCGGCACGCCTTTGTCGTACAGCCGCACCAGCGGTTTGTCGTCGTAGGCGGCGTGATAGGCTGCAGCCACGTCCTGCTCGGTAACGCCGGCTTTCAGGCGGCAGGTGATGGTTTCGAGAATACCACGCGGGAAGTTACCCAAATGTGGCGTGAAGATGACCGGCGTGCCCAGGTGCGCAACGATTTCCGGGTGATGACGGTGGTTGAAGATGCCGTACGGCTGCAAGCTCACTTCGCAGAAGCTGGTGGTCACGCTGGCTTTGCGGCCCGCGCCGCTGACGCCGCTGGTGGCGTTGATGACCGGCCATTGGTCAGGATTCAACAGCTGTTGTTCGATCAAGGGTTTCAGCGCCAACTGTGCCGCCGTTGGGTAGCAGCCCGGTACGGCGATCAGTTGCGCCTGTTTGATTTTTTCGCTCTGCCACTCCGCCAGGCCATACACCGCCTGCTCCAGCAGTTCGGGGTACTGATGTTCGAAACCGTAGTATTGGGTATAGAAACCGGCGTCTTTCACGCGGAACGCACCGGACAGATCGAACACCACGCAACCCGCCGCCAGGAACAAAGGCGCGATATCGTGGCTGACTTCGTGCGCCGTGGCCAGGAACACCACGTCGATGCCATCGGCGGCGGCAGCCACGTCAACCAGCGGTTGCAACGGCAGATCGACGATGCCTTTTAACTGGGGATGCAAATCAGAAAGCAATTTTCCTGCATCTGCACTTTGCGCTGAAACCGCTAATGCGGTTATGTTCATATGTGGGTGACGATTCAGGTAGGCCGTGAGCTCCGCTCCGGCGTAACCGCTGGCACCAACGATCAGCGTATTCAACATGTGGCCTTTCACCTTCTTGGCTTACGAGTGGTCGTATTCGACTCAGGTAACCGGGCTCACCAGCGTTGTTTCGCCGTTCACCCACGTGGTCGAGCGTTGATGTTTTTATAATCATCCGGGAATCGGGTTCCCTTACGCTCTAGCTTACTGTATTTTTATTCAAAATAAATGCATGAATATTGATACTACCCTAACCAAAGGCTGTCAACAGTGAAGATGAAATTACCTCCATTTATTGAGCTGTACCGGGCGTTGATCGCCACTCCGTCGATCAGCGCCACCGATGGCGCCCTCGATCAAAGTAATGAAGCGTTAATCAACTTGCTGGCCGGATGGTTTGCCGATTTGGGCTTCCGCGTCGACGTACAGCCGGTGCCCGATACCCGCAACAAATTCAACCTGCTCGCCAGCATTGGCGAAGGCAGCGGCGGCCTGCTTTTGGCGGGCCACACCGACACCGTCCCTTATGACGAAGGCCGCTGGACACGCGATCCCTTCACTCTGACCGAACACGACAATAAGCTGTACGGCCTGGGCACCGCGGACATGAAAGGCTTCTTTGCCTTTATTCTGGATGCCGTGCGCGACATCGATGCCGGCAAGCTGACCAAGCCGCTGTACATTCTGGCAACCGCAGATGAAGAAACGACGATGGCTGGCGCGCGTTATTTCGCCGCCTCGACAGCCATCCGCCCGGATTTCGCCATTATCGGCGAACCCACCTCACTGCAACCGGTGCGCGCGCACAAAGGGCATATGGCCAACGCCATCCGCATTGTCGGCCAGTCCGGACACTCGAGCGACCCGGCACGCGGCGTCAACGCCATCGATTTGATGCACGACACCATCGGCCGCCTGATGGAACTGCGCAAAACGCTGCAGGAGCGCTACAACAATCCGGCGTTCGCCGTGCCTTATCCGACGATGAACTTCGGCCATATCAGCGGCGGCGACGCGGCCAACCGCATTTGCGCCTGTTGTGAACTGCACCTGGATATTCGCCCGCTGCCGGGCATGACGCTCGACAATATCAACGAACTGATGCACCAGACGCTGGAGCCGATCAGCCAGCGCTGGCCGGGCCGCCTGAACATTGAGGAACTCCACGCCTCGGTCCCGGGCTACGAGTGCCCGACCGATCACCATATGGTGGCGGTGATTGAGCAACTGTTGGGCACCCGTACTCAGGTGGTCAACTACTGCACCGAAGCGCCGTTCGTCCAGCAGGTGTGCCCGACGCTGGTGCTTGGTCCAGGGTCAATCAACCAGGCGCATCAACCGGATGAATACATTGATACGGCGTTTATCGAGCCGACGCGCAAGCTGCTGGGCCAGTTGGTCGAGCACTTTTGCCATCAATAAACCAGACACAAGGTAGGGTTAATGATTTATCATTCCCCCTACCTCTTAAGAAGTATCAATACAATGAAATAAGCCAGACTGATAACCGGCGCGCCGTAATTAAATTTCAGAAAATGCGCCGATTTTGATGTTTTTTTGCTAAAAATAGTGTCAATTGACGATTGGACAGGAACGTGGCGAGATGAAACAGGCGCTCTTCGCCTGACACGTGAAATTTACTTACAAGATAAAAATCATCTACCCAATAGATTTCAAGTTGCAGCCAGGCGGCAAACGCGTGAGTCCCCGCGAGCTTGGATCAACCAAGTGACCGGGGCGAAAGTGTGAAGCCAACGCAGATGCGGCTTGAAAGATGCAGGGTAAATACAGAACTGGGCCAGGGGTTATATGAACGAACAATATTCGGCAATGCGAAGTAATGTCAGTATGCTCGGCAAATTGCTCGGCGATACCATCAAAGATGCGCTGGGCGAGCATATTCTCGATCGCGTTGAAACTATCCGTAAGCTTTCCAAATCTTCACGTGCCGGCAACGAGGCGCACCGTCAGGAGCTGCTTTCCACCTTGCAGAACCTGTCCAACGACGAGTTGCTGCCGGTCGCACGAGCCTTCAGCCAGTTCCTTAATCTGACCAACGTCGCCGAGCAGTACCACAGCATTTCGCCCAATGGCGAAGCCGCCAGCAATCCGGAAGCGCTGGCCCAACTGTTCACCCGGCTGAAAGACAAAAAGCTCAGCACCAAAGAGCTGCAAAATGCGGTCTCTCAGCTCTCCATCGAGCTGGTGCTGACGGCGCACCCGACGGAAATCACCCGCCGCACCCTGATCCACAAGCTGGTTGAGGTCAATACCTGCCTGAGCCAACTCGATCATAACGATCTGGCCGATTACGAGCGCAACAAGATCATGCGGCGCCTGCGCCAGCTGGTTGCTCAATCATGGCACACCGATGAGATCCGTAAAAATCGCCCTTCGCCTATCGATGAGGCCAAATGGGGCTTCGCGGTGGTGGAAAACAGCCTGTGGGAAGGGGTGCCCGCCTTCCTGCGCGAATTCAACGAGCAGTTGGAAAACTCCATCGATTACAGCCTGCCGGCGGAAGCCGTGCCGGTGCGTTTCACCTCCTGGATGGGCGGTGACCGCGACGGCAACCCGAACGTGACCGCCGAAATCACCCGTCACGTGCTGCTGCTCAGCCGCTGGAAAGCTTGCGACCTGTTCACCCGCGATATTCAGGTGTTGGTGTCCGAGCTGTCGATGACCGAATGTACCCCGGAACTGCGCGCGCTGGCAGGTGGCGACGAAGTGCAGGAACCGTATCGCGAGATCATGAAACAGCTGCGCGGCCAGTTGATGAGATCTCAGGCCTATCTGGAAGGCCGCCTGAAAGGCGAACGCGTGCTGAAGCCACAGGATCTGCTGGTGAGCAACGATCAACTGTGGGCCCCTTTGTTCGCCTGTTACCAGTCGTTGCAGGCCTGCGGTATGGGCATCATTGCCAACGGTCAGTTGCTGGATACCTTGCGTCGCGTCCGCTGCTTTGGCGTGCCGCTGGTGCGTATCGACGTCCGTCAGGAAAGCAACCGCCATACCGAAGCCATCGCCGAACTGACCCGTTACCTGGGCCTTGGCGACTACGAAAGCTGGTCAGAAGCCGACAAACAGGCATTCCTGATCCGCGAACTGAACTCCAAACGTCCGCTGGTGCCGCTGAAGTGGGAACCGAGCGCCGACACCCAGGAAGTGCTGGAAACCTGCCGCGTGATCGCCGAAGCGCCGCAAGGCTCCATCGCCGCCTACGTGATCTCCATGGCGCGCACCCCTTCCGACGTGCTGGCGGTTCACCTGTTGCTGAAAGAAGCCGGTTGCCCGTTTGCGCTGCCGGTAGCGCCGCTGTTCGAAACCCTCGACGACCTGAACAACGCCGACGACGTTATGACTCAGTTGCTGAATATCGACTGGTATCGCGGCTTTATCCAGGGCAAGCAGATGGTGATGATCGGCTATTCCGACTCTGCGAAAGACGCCGGGGTCATGGCCGCCTCCTGGGCGCAATATCGCGCGCAAGATGCGTTGATCAAAACCTGTGAAAAGGCCGGCGTGGCGTTGACGCTGTTCCACGGCCGTGGCGGTTCAATTGGCCGTGGCGGTGCGCCTGCGCATGCGGCCCTGCTGTCGCAGCCACCGGGTAGCCTGAAAGGTGGCCTGCGCGTGACCGAACAGGGTGAGATGATCCGCTTCAAGTTTGGCCTGCCGGAAGTGGCCATCAGCAGCCTGGCGCTGTATGCCGGCGCGGTTCTGGAAGCCAACCTGCTGCCGCCGCCGGAGCCGAAGAAGGAGTGGCGTTCGCTGATGGACGACCTGTCGGAGACATCATGCAAAATGTACCGCGGCTACGTGCGTGAAAACCCGGACTTCGTGCCTTACTTCCGCGCCGCAACACCGGAGCTGGAACTGGGTAAACTGCCGCTGGGTTCACGCCCGGCCAAGCGCAAGCCAAACGGCGGCGTAGAAAGCCTGCGCGCCATTCCGTGGATCTTTGCCTGGACGCAGAACCGCCTGATGCTGCCGGCCTGGCTGGGTGCCGGCGCAGGTTTGCAGGAAGCGGTGAAAGCCGGCAAACAGAATCAGTTGGAAGCCATGTGCCGCGACTGGCCGTTCTTCTCCACCCGCATCGCCATGCTGGAAATGGTCTTCGCCAAGGCCGACCTGTGGCTGGCTGAATACTACGATCAGCGCCTGGTCGACAAATCGCTGTGGCCGCTGGGCCAGCAGTTGCGCGATCAGCTCGAAAGCGACATCAAGGTCGTGTTGACCATCGCCAATGACGCTCACCTGATGGAAGATCTGCCGTGGATCGCCGAATCCATCGCGCTGCGCAACGTGTATACCGACCCGCTGAACGTGCTGCAGGCAGAACTGTTGCACCGCTCGCGCCAGCAGGAACATCCGGATACCCGCGTTGAACAGGCATTGATGGTCACCATTGCCGGCGTCGCCGCCGGCATGCGCAATACCGGCTAGGTTGCGCGCCAAAGCACGGCTCCTGTTCACAGGAGCCGTTTTTCTCTCCGTCGCAGACGGGCTCGGAGGCGCGCGATGGCGTTATCCCTCTCAGACTGGTTTGTTGCCAACGATATCGAGTGCTCGCGCCTGACGGCGATCAATGCCTCTTTCCCTCGTCACACCCACGATGAATACGTGATCAGCGCCAATCTGAGCGGCACCGAACAGATTTGGCTGGACGGCAAAACCTCGCTGGTACGCGGTGGCGAAATCACCGTTTACAACCCGGCCAGCATTCAGTCCTCGTTATTTGGCAGTGAGAAAGTCGAATTCTGCAGCGTGCATTTACCGCAATCACTGCTGCGCAGCCTGGCTAGCAACCATAACCTGAGTTCCGATCGCCAGGCGCCGGTGCTGACCGAAGGTATGCTGCGCAACCCGGCGCTGTTCGACGCCATTTGCCGCTACGTATGCACCCCGCACGACGCCGTTGAACAAGAGCAAAATCTGCTGTGGCTGTTGGGGACCCTGCTGGACGATCGCACCACGGATCACTTGCAACCGGCTGAAACCATCGGCCGGGCGCTGGAATTCATGCGCGACAACCTGACGCTGAAAATCAGTCTGGACACGCTGGCCCAGGTCAGCGGCATGAGTAAATATCATTTTGTCCGGCTGTTCCGACAACGCGTCGGCATGCCGCCGCTGCAATACCACATGCAGCTGCGGCTGCTGGAGGCGCGTAACCTGCTGCGGCAGAATCAACACACGCTGGACGTGGCGCTGGCCTTGGGTTTTTACGATCAAAGCCATTTTATTAACGCTTTTCGCAAAACTATGGGCATCACGCCGCATCATTACCTGCAATCCTTCACCCGCTAAATAAACTCGCGGTAGCCCGACACCACCACGTACAGCGCGAAGTAGCCAAAAATCACCGCCGAGGCGAAGTAAGAATATTTCAGCAGGCGGGCCCCCAGCATTTTGCCGCCCAGGCTACCCACGGAGCAAAGCACTGCCGTCCACACCACGCCGGCAATAAAAAAGCCGGAGAGGAACCACGACGTTGCCGCCGGCCCCCCCTGACCCATACGTGAAATCAGTGCGCCCCCCACCGCCGCAAACCACAAAATCGCCGTTGGCGAAGACATCGCCAGAATCACGCCACGCAGGAAGCTGCGCGGCACCGAGCGCAGCCTCTCCGGCTCAGCCACCGCCAGCTCGGTCGCCTGGGCGAAGGCCGCACGAAGCATCTTGTAAGCGAACCACAGCAGCATCATTGAGCCGCCGATCCACAGTACCCAGCGGACACCCGGGTATTGCAACAGCACCGCCATGCCCGCCAGCGCCAGCACCGCATAAATCAGGTCCCCCACGCAGGTACCGATGCCCAGCCAGAAACCGTGAAAATAGCCGCGCTGCATCGCCAGCGTGATCATGGCGATATTGGCGATGCCAATATCCAGACAAAGCGACAGACTGAGTAAAAAACCATTGGAAAACGGCAACATGGCGACGAGCTCTTTTCATTGGGACGATGCGTCATCTCATCATGCCGCTAAAGAGAGGTATTGGAAGAAATTGCGCCCAACAAAAAGGGCGCTGTTTTTACGCAGCGCCCCTCTCGATAGCAAATGGATTATGCCGCGGCCGGGCGCACACCCAGCGTGTGACAGATGGCATAGCTCATCTCGGCGCGGTTCAGCGTATAGAAGTGGAAATCTTTCACCCCTTCGCGGCTGAGGATCTTCACCATATCCATCGCGATATTGGCACCGACCATTTTGCGGGTTTCGGCGTCGTCGTCCAGCCCTTCAAACATGCTGGTCATCCAGCTCGGTACGCGCACGTTGGTCATGGTGGCAAAACGTTGCAGCTGCTTGAAGTTGGATACAGGCAGAATGCCCGGCACGATTTCCACATCAATACCGGTGGCGACGCAACGGTCGCGGAAACGCAGATAGCTTTCCACGTCAAAGAAAAACTGGGTGATCGCGCGGTTGGCACCGGCATCGATTTTGCGCTTCAGGTTAATCAGATCCGCCTGCGGGCTTTTCGCCTCCGGATGCACTTCAGGGTAAGCGGCGACGGAGATATCGAAATCACCGACCTCTTTCAGCAACCGAACCAGATCGGTCGCATACATGTCCGGTTTGCCGCCACCCGGTGGCAGGTCGCCGCGCAGCGCCACGATATGACGAATGCCGTTGTTCCAATAATCGGTGGCGATTTCACGCAGTTGCGCCGGGGTAGCATCGATGCAGGTCAGGTGCGGAGCCGCATCCAGACCGGTACGGTCTTTAATGCCTTTGATGATGCTGTGGGTGCGATCGCGCTCGCCGGAGTTGGCGCCATAGGTCACGGAGACAAATTTGGGTTTCAGGCTGCTCAGACGATCAATGGACTGCCACAGGGTATCTTCCATCTCGCTGGTGCGCGGCGGGAAAAACTCGAACGATACGTTAATCTGGCCGCTTAATTCCGCCAGACTCTGATTCAGCGCTTCCCGCTGGTTTGCGTGAAAAAAACTCATACCCTGTCCGCCCCTTATCGATCACTGTTTTGCATTTTGCTTTATTTTAATAAGCGTCTATACGTTTAGACGTCTAAATAGAAAATGCCGTATGTTGACTAAAGAGTCAACAGGAAACTGGGGGGAATAAGATGATTAATCCTCACCCGCAAAGAGAAAGAATTTCATGTTCGGAACAAAATGAATTATGGCAGGAAAAACGAAGGGCGCGATGAACCCGCGCCCGCAACAAAATTAAAGCAGTTGTGCCAAACGGTTAAGGTCTGACTGAATCGCCCCGGCGGTGACATCGCGGCCAGCCCCCGGCCCACGGATCACCAAGGGGTTATCACGGTACCAACGGCTTTCGATAGCAAACACGTTGTCGCACGGCAACAGTGCAGCCAGCGGGTGCTCAGGCCGCACCGCCTCAACCCCGACACGCGCCTTGCCGTTCGCATCGAAACGCGCCACGTGCCGCAGCACTAGCCCCATTTCGCTGGCAGCCTCAAAGCGCTGCAGCATCTGTTGGTTCAGCGCATCGCCGTTCTCGAAGAACTGATCGATAGAGCCCTGCTCGGCACCGGCAGGCACCAGCGACTCTACCCGTACCTGATTCGGCTCAATGTCATAGCCTGCTTCGCGCGCCAGAATGACCAGCTTGCGCATTACGTCCTGGCCGGAGAGATCGACCCGCGGATCCGGCTCCGTCAGCCCCTGCTGCCAGGCCTGATCCACCAGTTCGGTGAACGGCACGGTGCCGTCGAACTGCAGGAACAACCAGGAAAGCGTACCGGAGAAAATACCGCTGATCGCCAAAATGCTGTCGCCGCTGTCGCGCAGATCACGCACCGTATGATTGACCGGCAGACCGGCACCGACGGTGGCGTTATACAGCCAGTGGCGGCCGGTTTTGGCGAAGGCATCGCGGATTTGGCGGTAGTTATCGCCGCACGACGCGCCCGCCAACTTGTTGGCGCTAATCACATGGAAGCCGTAGCTGGCAAAGTCCAGATACTGCTCGGCCAGATTTTCACTGGCGGTAACGTCGAGCACCACCAGATCGTCGAACGGGTGCGCACGCATCCACAGGAACAGAGACTCTTCGTCCAGCTCCTGCGCTTCGTCCTCGAAGAATGCCAGTGCGCGGCTGGCGTCCAGCCCGTCGTAATTCAGCAGACTGCGGCGGCTGTCCACCACCCCGGCCAGAGTGAATTCAAAACCGCTGCGGGCGGAAATATTTTTCTGTTCGCGGGCAAACAGTTCCAGCCAGCGAGCCCCGATATTGCCTTTGCCGAACAGCACCAAACCAATGCGTTTTTCAGCACGGAACAATGACTGATGCAGACCCTGAATCAGTAAGGCGGTCGGCCCCTGACGCAGCACCGCCACCAGGCTGATGCCGTCTTCCGCCTGCCAGATAAACTCGACCGGCTGGTCTTTCAACTGTTGGTAGAAACGATGGCTGTGCAACGGATTTTTGCACACCCCCGCCCCTACCAGCGCCACCAGCGCCAGCCCTTCGCGCAGTTTCAGCTCGCCCGGCAACCCGACATCGTGCAGGGTACGCAGCACACTGTTCACCACTTCAGAGGTGTAGCACAGCTGAACCAGATTGCGGTCCGGATGAATACCCACGGCCAGCGGTTTGATCTGCGCGCGCTTCAGCACCAGATCCAGCTCTTTCTGCGCCAGCTTGAAGTCATGCTGGCTGGCGACGCGCAGCTCAATCAGGCACACGTCATCATGGCTGGTGACAATCTTGGCGCCCGTGCCGGAAGCCAGCACGCGCTCGATGCGCGTTGATCCCTGTTCCGGCTGGTAGCTGCATCGCAATTGGAGATCGATATCGCTGCCGGAAACCGGCTGCAAGGTGCGGGTATGCAGCACCGGAGCCGCCAGACGCGCCAGTTCGCTGGCCTCGTCCAGCCGCAGCAGCGGCAGCAGGCAGGCATCTTTCACTTTACGTGGATCGGCACTGTACACCCCGGCCACGTCGCTCCAGATGGTCACTCGCTCCACGCCCGCCAAAGCGCCGACCTGGGTAGCGGAATAGTCACTGCCGTTACGCCCCAACAGCACGGTTTCACCGGCGTCGTTGCGTGAAATAAAGCCGGTCACCACCAGGCGTTTGCCCGGGTGCTGAGCCAGCAACTGTTGCAGCAGGGGGTAAGAACGGCCTTCATCAACCTGCGGCTGGGCAGAGCGTTCCGTACGCAGGAAATCGCGCGCATCCAGCCAGGCCGCCTGCATATCCAGCTTGTTCAGTACCGCTGCCATCAGCCGCGCCGACCAGATTTCGCCGTGTCCGACGACCTCGGCATAGATCACGTCGTCAATCTTGTCATCCAGCAGTACCGCCAGACGCTCCAGATCCTGAATAAATTCGGCGATCAGCGGTTCGGCGGTTTCCGGCGGCAATAAACCGCCGATCAGTTCGCTGTGATAACGGCGCAGCGCCTGCTGAACCTGATGCGCAGAAAGGCGATCGCTCTGGCTGAGCTTCAGCCAGCTAATCAGTTGGTTGGTGGTGCTGCCGGCAGCCGACACCACCATCATATCGCCCGGCTGACTGTATTCGGCCATGATCCCGGCCACCCGCAGATAACACTTCACGTCCGCCAGGCTGCTGCCGCCAAACTTGTGCAGTTGACGCCCGCTCACCGGCCCTGCTACCGCAATTGCATTCATGCTTACCTCGTTGCCGCCGCCTGGAAAGCACGTTCCAGATCGGCAATCAAATCTTCACTGTCTTCAATACCCACGGAAATACGCAGCAGGCTCTCGGAGATACCGGCCGCCGCACGTGCCTCCGCTGCCATACCGGCATGGGTCATGGTCGCTGCATGCGAAATCAGGCTTTCTACGCCCCCCAGGGATTCTGCCAGAGTAAACAGCTCAAGGGCAGAGAGGAAACGGCGAAGAAGCGCCTCGTCGCCATCCAGTTCAAAACTGAGCATCGCACCAAAGCCGCGTTGCTGGCGGCGTGCAATCTCGTGCCCTGGGTTCTGTGGCAGAGAAGGATGATACAGCTTTTTCACCAAGGGTTGCTGCTGTAAATAACTGACAATCGCTTCGGCGTTTTGTTGCGCCGCCTTGATGCGTGGCGACAGGGTACGCATGCCGCGCAGCAGTAAATAGCTGTCGAACGCGCCGCCGGTGACGCCGATATTATTGGCCCACCACGCCAGTTCCACCGCCAGCTCTTTGTCTTTGGCGATCACCGCGCCGGCCACCACATCGGAATGGCCGTTGAGATATTTGGTGCAGGAGTGAACCACCAGATCGGCGCCCAACTCAATCGGCTGCTGCAGCGCCGGGCTGAGGAAGGTGTTATCCACCACCGTCAGCGCGCCTGCCGCGTGTGCCGCATCGCAAATCGCCGCAATGTCCACCACGCGCAGCAGCGGGTTGCTTGGGCTTTCAATCAGCACCAGCTTTGGTTTTTGCGCCAACGCCTGCGCTAACGCTTCTTCATTACTCTGATCGACAAACAACACGCGGTAAGCGCCACGCTTGCTCAGGCTGTCGAAAAGACGATAGCTGCCGCCATAGCAATCGTGCGGTGCCACCAGCAGATCGCCGGGTTTCAGGAACACGGTGGTCACCAGATGGATCGCCGACATGCCGCTGCTGGTCATCACTGCGCCGGCGCCACCTTCCAGTTCCGCCAGCGCACGTTGCACCACATCACGCGTCGGGTTGCCGCGGCGTGAGTAGTCATGGGCGCGAGGCTGGTTGAAATCGGTGAAATTATAGGTACTGGAAAGATGGATCGGCGGGACAACGCAGCCGTACTGTTCGTCATCGTTCAGGCCGCTACGTACGGCAATCGTGGCTGGTTTACGCGTCATAGGGTCGCTCGGCTCTCAGGATTCGGATGAATGAGGGCTAAAGATTAATCGCAGCAGAGATGGACGTCAATACATCTGGACATCTAAACTTCTTTGCGTATAGATTGAGCAAAGCGATAATACCCGCTAAAATTATGCCAGTTTGATATGACGATACGATGTTAACGCGAAATGCATAGGCGACACCTATTGATCCTGAGCATACAGTGACCCTGGTCGCGTAAAATTGACATTTATTTAGTGAGAACAGTGAAGATCGGGCATAATTGGCCGGTTTTTAGAATTTTGTAATTTTTCTGACAAATTTAAGGTGTCCCATGGCTGAGTGGAACGGCGAGTATGTCAGCCCTTACGCTGAACACGGTAAAAAAAGCGAGCAAGTAAAAAAAATCACGGTATCCATTCCGCTGAAGGTCCTGAAAATCCTCACTGATGAACGGACTCGTCGCCAGGTCAATAACCTGCGCCACGCCACCAACAGCGAATTGCTGTGCGAAGCATTCCTGCATGCTTTTACCGGCCAGCCGCTGCCGAACGATGAAGACCTGCGCAAAGAACGCAGCGATGAAATCCCGGAAGCCGCAAAAGTGCTGATGCGTGAATTGGGTGTGGATCCCGATACCTGGGAATACTGACTGGTCGGCCTGCGAAAGCAGGCGGCAGAAACGAAAAAAGGCGCCGAAGGCGCCTTTTTCATCTGACGATAAGAAATATTATTTCTTGGCGCCTGGTACGCTGAAGCGCTTGTTGAAGCGGTCAACGCGGCCACCGGTAGCAACATCACGCTGCTTGCCAGTGTAGAACGGGTGGCATTGACCACAAACGTCCAGGTTCAGATCGTGACCCACGGTAGAGCGGATTTTGATCACGTTACCGCAAGAGCAGTTAGCAGTAACTTCTTCGTATTTTGGGTGGATACCTTGTTTCATGGGAAACCTCAGTTAAGGCCGTGTCGCTATCCAGCCCTGTTTCGCCAGACACCACACGTGGTTGATAATATATTTTGGTATCGGATTATACCAAAGGCGGCAAACTATACAGAAATTCAATGTAGCGCGCAATTGGATCCGTACATTTTGCGGCCCGCAGTGTAAACTACCCGACACTTTTTCCATCTGGATGGCCGTCACATGCCCGTTGTACACGTTGCTTTACCGGTTCCCCTCGCCCGCACCTTCGACTATCTGCTGCCGCAAGGCCTGCAACCGGTAGCCGGCGCGCGCGTTTGTGTACCCTGGGGTAAGCAACGGGCGATCGGCATCGTCACCGGCAGCAGCGACACCAGCGAACTGCCGCTGGATAAGCTTAAGCCCATCGACAGCATCATCGACAACGCCTCCCTGTTCTCCCCCAGCCTGTGGCGCATTCTGCGCTGGGCCAGCGACTATTATCATTACCCGATCGGCGAAGTGCTGTTCCACGCGTTACCTATCCTGCTAAGGCAAGGGAAACCGGCGGAAGCTGCGCCGTTGTGGCAATGGTTCGCCACTGAACAGGGCCGCGCCACGCCGCCGGAAAGCCTGAAACGCGCCCCCAAACAACAGCAGGCGCTGGCCGCGCTGCTGCAGCGCCCGGTGTATCGCCACCAGGTCAGCGAACTTGAACTGACCGAGAGCGCCCTGCAGGCATTGCGCGCCAAAGGGCTGATCGACTTACGGGCTCAGGCATTGGCGACGCAGGATTGGCGGCCGGGCTTTGAAGTGCTCGGCGAACGGCTGCGACTGAATACCGAACAGGCCACCGCGGTGGGGGCGATCCGCAGCGAAGACGATCGGTTCGCCGCCTGGCTGCTGGCCGGGGTCACCGGCTCCGGCAAGACCGAAGTCTATCTCAGCGTGCTGGAAAATATTCTGGCCATGGGCAAACAGGCGCTGGTGCTGGTACCGGAAATCGGCCTGACGCCGCAGACCATCGCCCGCTTTCGCGAACG
The DNA here is from genome assembly GCF_036352655.1 of Serratia sp. C2(1). Lineage (NCBI taxonomy): Bacteria > Pseudomonadati > Pseudomonadota > Gammaproteobacteria > Enterobacterales > Yersiniaceae > Serratia > Serratia sp. C2(1). The sequence goes on from NZ_JAZFBA010000007.1 coordinate 27,684, forward strand.
CTTCAATGCACCGGTGGACGTGCTGCACTCCGGCCTCAACGACAGCGAACGGCTGGCGGTATGGCTACGCGCCCGTAGCGGCGAGGCGGCGATCGTCATAGGCACCCGCTCGGCGCTGTTTACCCCGTTCTCGCGCCTGGGCGTGATCATTATCGACGAAGAGCACGACAGTTCCTATAAACAGCAGGAAGGCTGGCGCTACCACGCGCGCGACCTGGCGGTGTTTCGCGCCCGCGAAGAGAACATCCCGATGGTCATGGGGTCCGCCACGCCGGCGCTGGAAACGCTGCACAACGTGCAACTCGGCAAATATCGTCAGCTCAAGCTCACCCAGCGCGCGGGCAACGCCAAACCGGCGGCACAGCACCTGATCGATCTGAAGGGCCTGCCGCTGAAGGTCGGCCTGTCGCAGCCACTGCTGAAAAGCATGCAGCACCACCTGAAAGCCGGCAATCAGGTGATGCTATTTCTTAACCGCCGCGGCTACGCCCCGGCGCTGTTGTGCCACGAATGCGGTTGGATTGCAGAATGCCAGCGCTGCGATCATTACTACACCTTTCATCAAAACCAGCGCCAGCTGCGCTGCCACCACTGCGACAGCCAGCGCCCGGTGCCGCATCAGTGCCCGCAGTGTGGTTCAACGCATCTGGTTTCGGTCGGCGTCGGCACCGAGCAATTGGAAAACGAACTGGCGCCGCTGTTCCCGGAAACGCCGATCACCCGTATTGACCGAGACACCACCAGCCGCAAGGGCTCGCTCGAGCAGCATCTGGCGGATATTCACCGTGGTGGCTCACGCATTTTGATCGGCACCCAGATGTTGGCAAAAGGTCACCATTTCCCGGACGTGACGCTGGTCGCCCTGCTGGACGTTGACGGCGCGCTGTTTTCGGCTGATTTTCGTTCCGCCGAACGTTTTGCCCAGCTGTATACCCAGGTTTCCGGTCGTGCCGGCCGCGCCGGCAAACAGGGAGAGGTCCTCCTGCAGACTCACCACCCGGAACACCCGTTGCTGCAAATTCTGCTGCAACAAGGCTACGACGCCTTCGCCAAACAGACGCTGGCGGAGCGCAACAGCGTCTTCCTGCCACCCTACACCAGCCATATTATCGTGCGTTCGGAAGATCACGATAACCAACAGGCGCCGCTGTTCCTGCAGCAGCTGCGCAACCTGCTGGAGGCCAGCCCACTGAAAGACGACGCTTTGTGGGTCATGGGGCCAGTCCCGGCATTGCAGTCAAAGCGCGGCGGCCGCTTCCGTTGGCAACTGCTGTTGCAACACCCTTCGCGACGCGTGCTGCAACAGTTGATGAAAAGCTCTTTGCCGCTGATCGGCACGCTGCCGCAGGCACGTAAGGTGAAATGGACGCTGGACGTCGATCCGATTGATAGCTGAACCCGGAAAAGTCTGATTCAGTTCGGGCAAGGCAAACGTTTACCCTTGAAATTGCGAGCGAACGCTAAAAAACCTTCCCAGGTCACACTTTTTATGCAAATTAGGTAACAAAAGCGGGACACATTCTGTTTAGAATGTCTGCCAAGGCAATTTTGTCACCTAAAGTAGCGCCGTGACAGAATGTTCGAATGCGGATGGCGCTAAATGATAACAACACCACCGTACGCCAGAATTTGTGAGCAAACTGCAGTAGTCGCGTTGGCATGGGGCTAACGCAAGGAGAAAGGCGTTGGAACACAAGAAAGAATTACCCATGGCAACCATGAAAGACGTTGCCGAGATGGCCGGCGTTTCAACGGCAACCGTGTCGCGCGCACTGATGAACCCGGAGAAGGTGTCAACGCCGACGCGTCAGAAAGTGGAGCAGGCCGTTTTGGCCGTGGGCTACTCTCCTCATGCCCTCTCGCGCAATATCAAGCGTAATGAATCCCGTACCATTCTGGTTATCGTCCCCGACATTTGCGATCCTTTCTTCGCCGACGTGATCCAGGGGATCGAGCAGACCGCCGCGCAACAAGGTTATCTGGTGCTGATTGGCGACTGCGCTCAGCAGAACCAGCAAGAGCGCACCTTCGTCAATCTGATTATCACCAAGCAAATCGATGGCATGCTGCTGCTCGGCTCCAATCTGCCCTTTGACGCCAGCAAGGAGGAGCAGCGTAATCTGCCGCCGATGGTGATGGCCAACGAGTTTGCCCCGGAGCTGGAGCTGCCGACGGTACACATCGATAACCTGACCGCCGCCTTCGAGGCCGTACATTATTTGCACCAGCTCGGACACAAGCAAATCGCCTGTGTCGCCGGGCCGGAACAGATGCCGCTCAGCCATTATCGGCTGCAAGGTTACATTCAGGCGCTACGTCGTAATGGCATTAACGTCGAAAGCAGCTATATTACCCGGGGTGATTTCACTTACGAAGCCGGTGCACAGGCGCTGACAGCGCTGATGGCGCAACCAAAACCCCCGACGGCGATCTTCTGCCACAGTGACGTAATGGCGATCGGCGTGCTGTCGCAGGCGAAAAAAATGGGGCTGCGGATACCGCAGGACCTTTCCATCGTTGGCTTTGACGACATCAAGCTGACGCAGTATTGCGATCCGCCGTTAACCACGGTGGCTCAACCGCGCTATGAGATCGGCCGGCAAGCGATGCTGCTGTTGTTGGAACAACTGCACGGACAGGCAGTACCAAGTGGCTCCCGGCTATTGGACAGTGAGTTAATTATCAGAGGCAGCACAGCTGCCCCTAAACGCTAGTCAAATATTTTAGGGTTCAGTAACATGCAGGACTTATCTCCTCATCAGGACACAGCGGAATAATAGTGGCACAAAAAGACTATGTAGGCCGTGGGCGCACAGGAGCGCGGCGCAAAACCCCCAGCCGTAAAAAAAGCAGTTCTCCGAAAGTATCCAAAACCGTGCTGGCGTTGGCCGTCGCACTGGTGGTGATCTTTATCGGTGGCCTCTATTTCATTACGCACAACAAACCGGACGATGTGCCGCTGTTGCCTGCACACAGCAATCGCCCCGGCAATGGCCTGCCGCCGAAGCCGGAAGAGCGTTGGCGCTATATCAAAGAGCTGGAGAACCGTCAGATTGGCGTGCAAACACCGACCGAGCCAACGGCCGGCGGCGAAGTCAACTCCAAGACTCAATTGACCACCGAACAACGCCAATTGCTGGAACAGATGCAGGCGGATATGCAACAGCGCCCAACGCAGCTGAATGAAGTGCCGTATAACGACCCTTCTCAAGCTGCGGCGCGCGGCAACAGCCGTCAGCAGCAGATGCAACAACAGCAAATGCAGCAGCAAGTTCAGCAACAGGTGCAGCAGCCACAGGTTACCCAGCCGCGTAATCCGTTTAACAACGGTGCAACCACGGCACCGGTGCAACAGCACCAGCAGCAGGCTAAACCCAAACCCAAGCCGCAGCCGGTAACGCCGCCGCCGGTCCAGGTTAAGCAGCCTGAGCCTAAACCGCAGCCAAAACCTGAGGTAAAACCTGAGGTAAAACCGGAAACCAAGCCGGAAGTGAAACAGGAAACGGCCAAGCAGGAAACCAAGCCTGAGCAGAAACAGAAGTGGATGGTGCAATGCGGTTCGTTCCGCGCCACCGATCAGGCTGAATCCGTCCGTGCGCGCCTGGCGTTTGAAGGTATAGAAAGCCGCATCACCGCAGGTGGCGGCTGGAATCGCGTGGTGCTCGGCCCATACAGCAGCCGCGCGACGGCGGACAAAACCTTATCGCGCCTGAAGGGCGTTGGCATGTCAAGTTGCATTCCCCTCTCCGTTGGGGGTTGAAAAGCGTCAATCCCCCCCCATCTATACTCTCAATATGCCTCGTAGTGTCTGCGCAAGCAGACGCTGCGAGGGCTTCTTTTCGTCTTCAACGAGGGTCTGCTCGTGACAACAATTGTAAGCGTACGCCGCAACGGCCAGGTAGTGATCGGTGGCGATGGCCAGGCCACCTTGGGCAATACGGTAATGAAGGGCAACGTCAAGAAAGTGCGTCGCCTGTATAACGACAAAGTGATTGCCGGTTTCGCCGGTGGCACCGCGGATGCCTTCACGCTGTTTGAGCTGTTCGAGCGCAAGCTGGAAATGCACCAGGGCCATTTGGTTAAAGCGGCCGTTGAGTTGGCTAAAGACTGGCGTACCGACCGCATGCTGCGCAAGCTTGAAGCGCTGCTGGCCGTGGCGGATGAACACTCTTCGCTGATCATCACCGGCAACGGTGACGTGATCCAGCCTGAAAATGATTTGATTGCGATCGGTTCCGGCGGGCCATATGCCCAGGCTGCCGCTCGTGCGATGTTGGAAAATACCGAGCTGAGCGCCCGCGAAATCGTTGATAAATCTCTCAACATCGCCGGTGACATCTGTATTTACACCAACCATTTCCACACCATCGAAGAATTGCCTTCCAAAGCGTAAGGATCGAATACTATGTCTGAAATGACCCCGCGCGAGATCGTCAGCGAGCTGGACAGCTACATTATCGGCCAGAACAAGGCCAAACGTGCCGTTGCCATCGCCCTGCGTAACCGCTGGCGCCGGATGCAGCTCGACGAGATGCTGCGTCATGAAGTCACGCCAAAAAATATTCTGATGATCGGCCCGACCGGCGTCGGTAAAACCGAAATCGCCCGTCGTCTGGCGAAGCTGGCCAACGCGCCGTTCATTAAGGTAGAAGCCACCAAGTTCACCGAAGTGGGCTATGTCGGCAAAGAAGTGGATTCCATCATCCGCGATCTGACCGATGCCGCGATCAAAATGGTGCGCTTGCAATCGATCGAGAAAAACCGCACTCGCGCCGAAGAAATGGCGGAAGAGCGCATTCTCGACGTACTGATCCCACCGGCCAAAAACAACTGGGGCCAGCCGGACGAGCATCAAGAGCCGTCGGCCGCGCGCCAGGCATTCCGCAAGAAATTGCGTGAAGGCCAACTGGACGACAAAGAGATTGAAATCGATCTGGCTTCTGCGCCAATGGGCGTCGAAATCATGGCGCCTCCGGGCATGGAAGAGATGACCAATCAGCTGCAGTCGATGTTCCAGAATCTGGGTGGCCAGAAGCACAAACCGCGCAAGCTGAAGATCAAAGAAGCCTTCAAGCTGTTGATCGAAGAAGAAGCCGCCAAGCTGGTGAACCCGGAAGAGCTGAAAGAGCAGGCGATCGAAGCAGTTGAACAACACGGCATCGTGTTTATCGACGAGATCGACAAAATCTGTAAGCGCGGCGGCCAAAGCTCCGGCCCGGACGTGTCCCGCGAAGGCGTGCAGCGCGACCTGCTGCCACTGGTGGAAGGCTGTACGGTTTCCACCAAGCACGGCATGGTGAAAACCGATCACATTCTGTTTATCGCCTCCGGCGCGTTCCAGACCGCCAGCCCGTCGGATTTGATCCCGGAACTGCAGGGCCGCCTGCCGATCCGCGTTGAGTTGCAGGCGCTGACCACCGAAGATTTCGAGCGCATTCTGACCGAGCCAAGCGCCTCGCTGACCGAGCAGTACAAAGCGTTGATGGGCACCGAAGGCGTCAATATCGAGTTCACCGCCGAAGGTATCCGTCGTATTGCCGAAGCCGCGTGGCAGGTTAACGAAAGCACCGAAAACATTGGTGCACGCCGTCTGCACACCGTGCTTGAGCGTCTGATGGAAGATATTTCCTACGATGCGAGTGAAATTAACGGCCAATCCATTACAATTGATGCGGATTACGTGCGTAATCATCTGGATGAACTGGTAGCGGATGAAGATTTGAGTCGTTTTATCCTATAATCGCTCAATCATGTCCTGTCGGTCATCTGTGTGGGAGGCATTGCCTCCCACAATTATTTCTAACGGACACAGCCACTTACTCTGAAGCGAAAAATGAGCTCATCAACCTCCACCTCCCCGGCCAGAGCCTGGCTGGAAAGTTTACGACCACGCACCCTGCCGCTGGCCTTTGCCTCGATCGTCGTCGGTTCCGCCATTGCCGCCTGGCATGACAGCCTGAAACCCGGCGTGGCGCTGTTGGCGCTGCTGACTGCCGGCTTGCTGCAAATTCTCTCTAATCTGGCGAACGACTATGGCGATGCGGTAAAAGGCAGCGACAAGGAAGATCGCATTGGGCCGCTGCGCGGCATGCAAAAAGGCGTGATCACCCAGGCGCAGATGAAACGCGCGCTGGTCGTGACGGTGGTGTTGATTGCTATCGCGGGCTGTTCGCTGATCGCTGTCGGCTGTGAGCAGCCCAGCGACGTTGTAGGTTTCCTGGTGCTGGGCGGGCTTTCTATCGTCGCCGCCATTACCTATACCGTAGGCAATAAACCCTATGGTTATCTGGGATTGGGCGATATTTCGGTGCTGGTGTTTTTTGGCTGGCTAAGCGTGGCGGGCACCTACTATCTGCAAACCCACGCTTTCGACAGCATCGTGATGTTGCCGGCCACCGCCTGTGGCCTGCTGGCAACCGCAGTACTCAATATCAATAACTTGCGCGATATCGAAAGCGACCGCGCCAACGGCAAAAATACCCTGGTGGTGCGGCTCGGGCCACAGAAGGCGCGCTATTACCACGCACTGCTGCTGATCGGCGCGGTGGTGTGCTTTGCTCTGTTTACACTGCTTAATCTGCATAGCCTTTGGGGCTGGCTGTTTGTGCTGGCCATCCCGTTGTTGGTGCGTCATGGCCTGCACGTACTGCGCGATCCGACCCCGGCCGGCATGCGACCCATGCTGGAGCATATGGTCAAGGCGGCGCTGCTGGCCAACGTGCTGTTCGCCATTGGCGTGGCGCTCAGTTAAAAACTGATGATTTTGCCAACAGGGCGAATAAAGGGATATACTGGTTATTCCAGCGGCAAACAGACGTAAAATCCTATGAAATACGATACTTCCGAACTTTGCGACATCTATCATGAAGAGGTGAACGTTGTTGAACCTCTATTCTCCAATTTTGGCGGGCGTACTTCATTTGGCGGGCAAATCACCACGGTGAAATGCTTTGAGGATAACGGCCTGTTATTCGATCTGCTCGACGAGAACGGCCGTGGCCGCGTCCTGCTGATCGACGGCGGCGGCTCGGTGCGTCGCGCACTGATCAACGCAGAGCTGGCGCGTCTGGCAACCCAGAACGAATGGGAAGGCATCGTGGTTTACGGGGCGGTGCGCCAGGTTGACGATCTGGAAGAGCTGGACATCGGCATTCAGGCGATGGCGGCCATTCCGGCGGGCGCCATCAGCGAAGGCGTCGGCGAAAGCGATATCCGCGTTAACTTCGGTGGTGTCACCTTCTTCTCCGGCGATCATCTGTATGCCGACAATACCGGGATCATTCTGTCTGAGGACCCGCTCGATATCGAGTAATCCGCAGAGATGAAAAAGGGCGCCTGAGGCGCCCTTTTCGATCCTGGCATCAGGGAATCAGACTTCTTCCATTTTGCCCAACAGCGCGCGCAGGCGATCTTGCCATACGTGCTGCTCTTCTTTCAGTTGCTGGTTTTCACGCACCAAGGATTCGTGGTTGCCTGAGGCAGCCTGAACTTCGTGAGCCAGCGTGTTGTTTTTGTCTTTCAGCTCTTCAATTTCCATCTGCAGCAGGGTGATGGTATCGATCGCCTGCTGAACTTTCGCTTCCAATTTCTCAAATACTTCAAATGACATTCTTCAGTCCCCTCATGATAGCAAGGCGTACATCTATAGCTAACGGCCGCAACTCGGTTGCAACTGCTGCGAATATGCATCGCGCCAAGTGACACGCGCTTTTATTGAAAAAACGCGCCTGTCTCGATAAAACGTTTCTTTCGATAAAAACGATTGTAAGTAGCCTGTCCCCGACTGTCTAGCAACATACCGGCTCATCGCGCAAGTCTGTTGCAATTTTCCTGCCTTCACCATCAGCAAAAACTGAAAATGCCCGCCGGACAAAAAGCGCTTTGTTAACAATTGGCGGACAAACCACTGGTCAGATCACACTTTCATGGCGCAGAAAGAACACCGGACGACGCGAATTCGCTCAATTTTATGACGAAGCACACACATTTTGATTTCGCTATTTCTCGTTTATGTTCGTTAACGATAAATTTACATCACGTCCTCAATTGATAATTGGACGAGATGAAAAAAACTGTACCCATAGGCCGGGTGGATTATCCCAGTGAGCCTATAAACCTATAACCGCCGTTTTTGCAGGACAACAACATTATGAGCCAAACCACCAGTCCGACCCTAAAAGGCCAGTGTATCGCCGAGTTCCTCGGCACCGGTTTGTTGATCTTTTTTGGCGTAGGCTGCGTTGCCGCGCTGAAACTGGCAGGCGCCAGTTTCGGTCAGTGGGAAATCAGTATCATTTGGGGCCTGGGCGTTGCCATGGCCATCTATCTGACCGCTGCCATCTCCGGTGCGCACCTTAACCCGGCCGTTACTATCGCGCTGTGGTTGTTCGCCTGCTTTGACGGACGCAAAGTACTTCCTTACATTGTCGCGCAGATCGCCGGAGCCTTCTGTGCAGCAGCCCTGGTCTACGGGTTGTATTACAACCTGTTCTTCGATTTCGAAGCGGCCAACCACATGGTGCGCGGCAGCGACGAGAGCCTGGCTCTGGCCGGTATCTTCTCCACCTATCCTAACGCGCACATCTCCGTCGGCCAGGCTTTCCTGGTAGAAACCGTGATCACCGCGATTCTGATGTGCCTGATTCTGGCGCTGACCGACGACGGTAACGGCATTCCTCGTGGCCCGCTGGCACCGCTGTTGATCGGTATTCTGATTGCCGTTATCGGCGCCTCCATGGGACCATTGACCGGCTTTGCATTGAACCCGGCGCGTGATTTCGGCCCGAAACTGTTCGCTTATCTGGCAGGCTGGGGCAAAGTGGCCTTCACCGGCGCGCGTGACATCCCGTACTTCCTGGTGCCAATCTTTGGCCCAATCCTCGGTGCCGGCCTGGGTGCCTTCGGCTACCGCGCACTGATTGGCCGCCATCTGCCGTGCGACGTCTGCGTAGAGGAAGAAGAACCCGCTACCAAGGCCCAGCAGCGCAAAGCGTGATTGACACAGTTTTAAAACGGTTAACAACAGCAGGATTAAGATCATGACAGTAGAAAAAAAATACATTGTCGCTCTCGACCAGGGAACCACCAGTTCACGCGCCGTAGTGCTCGATCACGATGCCAACATCGTTGCGGTGTCTCAGCGCGAGTTCACGCAGATTTACCCGAAAGCCGGCTGGGTTGAACACGATCCGATGGAGATCTGGTCATCGCAAAGCTCCACGCTGGTAGAAGTGCTGGCAAAAGCCGACATCAACTCCGATCAGATTGCCGGCATCGGCATCACCAACCAGCGTGAAACCACCATCGTCTGGGAAAAAGAGACCGGCAAGCCGATTTACAACGCCATCGTCTGGCAGTGCCGCCGCACCGCCGAGATCTGCGAAAAACTCAAGCGCGACGGTCTGGAAGAGTACATTCGTCACAACACCGGCCTGGTGGTTGACCCCTACTTCTCCGGCACCAAGGTGAAATGGATCCTCGATAACGTTGAAGGTGCCCGCGAACGCGCCAAGCGCGGCGAGCTGCTGTTCGGCACCGTCGACACCTGGCTGGTGTGGAAAATGACCCAGGGGCGGGTGCATGTGACCGATTACACCAACGCCTCGCGCACCATGATGTTTAACATCCATGAGCTGGACTGGGACGATCGCATGCTGGAAGCGCTGGATATTCCGCGCATCATGCTGCCGAAAGTCCGCCCATCCTCCGAGGTGTACGGCCAGACCAATATCGGCGGTAAAGGCGGCACGCGTATTCCTATCGCCGGTATCGCCGGTGATCAGCAAGCGGCGTTGTACGGCCAACTGTGCGTTCAACCGGGCATGGCGAAAAACACCTACGGCACCGGTTGCTTCCTGCTGATGAATACCGGCAAAGAAGCGGTTCGATCCAGCCACGGCCTGCTGACCACCATCGCCTGCGGCCCGCGCGGTGAAGTGAACTATGCGCTGGAAGGCGCGGTATTTATCGGCGGTGCCTCTATCCAGTGGCTGCGCGATGAGCTGAAACTGATCAGCGATGCGGCCGACTCCGAATACTTCGCCACCAAGGTGAAGGACAGCAACGGCGTCTACGTAGTACCGGCCTTTACCGGCCTGGGCGCCCCTTACTGGGACCCCTATGCCCGTGGCGCCATCTTCGGTCTGACCCGCGGCGCGAACAGCAATCACATCATCCGCGCCACGCTGGAGTCCATCGCCTACCAGACCCGCGACGTGCTGGATGCCATGCAGGCTGACTCCAACACCCGCCTGCAATCGCTGCGTGTGGATGGTGGCGCGGTTGCCAACAATTTCCTGATGCAGTTCCAGTCCGACATCCTCGGCACTCGCGTAGAGCGTCCTGAAGTGCGTGAATCGACGGCACTGGGCGCAGCTTTCCTGGCGGGCCTGGCCATTGGCTACTGGAACGATCTGGACGAGGTGAAGAGCAAAGCCGTTATCGAGCGTGAGTTCCGTCCAAGCATTGAAACCACCGAGCGTAACTTCCGTTACAGCGGCTGGAAAAAAGCGGTTGCCCGTGCCCAGGCATGGGAAGAGCACGACTAACGCCCTTTTGCGTTGTTGACCGAATCACGCGCTGCCCTCGGGCGGCGCGTTTTTTTTGCCCCGCCCCGCCACCGCCCTGCTGTGATAAACTTTGCCGATATTTTCTTCCTTTCTCACAACGGGTTTTGCCATGAAACGTGAATTAGCCATCGAATTTTCCCGCGTTACCGAAGCCGCCGCGCTGGCGGGCTACAAATGGCTGGGGCGCGGCGACAAGAATGCCGCCGACGGCGCTGCGGTCAACGCAATGCGCATTATGCTCAATAAAGTGGATATCGATGGCCGCATCGTGATCGGCGAAGGCGAAATTGATGAAGCGCCCATGCTGTATATCGGCGAACAAGTCGGCAGCGGCCAGGGCGATGCGGTGGATATCGCGGTCGATCCCATCGAAGGCACGCGCATGACCGCCATGGGTCAACCCAACGCGCTGGCAGTGCTGGCAGTGGGCGATCGCGGCACCTTCCTGCACGCGCCGGACATGTATATGGAAAAGCTGGTGGTGGGCCCGGCTGCGCGCGGCGCTATCGATCTCAACCTGCCGCTGGCAGAAAACCTGAACCAGGTCGCAGCCCGACTGAACAAGCCTCTGGCGCAGTTGACGGTAGTCATTCTGGCCAAACCGCGCCACGACGGCGTTATCGCGCAGCTGCAACAGCTCGGGGTACGGGTTTTCGCTATCCCTGACGGCGACGTAGCGGCCTCCATCCTGACCTGCATGCCGGAAAGCGAAGTCGACGTGATGTACGGTATCGGCGGCGCACCTGAAGGGGTGATTTCCGCTGCGGTGATCCGAGCGCTTGACGGCGATATGCAGGCGCGACTGCTGCCGCGCCATCAGGTGAAAGGCGACAGCGCCGAGAACCGCCGCATCGGTGAAGAAGAACTGGTGCGGTGCAAAGAGATGGGGATTGAGGCCGGCAAGGTGTTGGTATTGGACCAAATGGCGCGCAACGACAATGTCATTTTCTCCGCCACCGGCATCACCAAGGGCGACCTGCTGGAAGGCATTAGCCGCCAGGGCAATATGGCCACCACGGAAACCTTGCTGATCCGCGGCAAGTCCCGCACTATCCGCCGCATTCGCTCAACCCATTATCTGGACCGTAAAGATCCGGCGCTGCACGAGTTTCTGCTGTAATTAAACAGGGCGCCATTGGCGCCCTGTTGGTTTTATGCGGTATGTCCCTGATGCTGAAGACGATTTGACAACGGCCACCAGCACAGCAAAATCAGCAGCGCCATCGCAAACATCAGCAGGCCGAGGCTGAACTGCCCGGTCTGCGGCAGCATGGCGGAGAGCCAGGTCGCCAAACCCGATCCCATATTCTGCATACCGCCCACCAAGGCGCCCGCCGCCCCCGCCAGATAGGGGAAAGGCTCCATCGCGCCGGTGGTAGCCAGCGGGAACAACATCCCTGCGCCGAAAAAGAACAGCGCCGCCGGCACGATCAGCGTCCAGATGTTCATCACGCCAAACCAACCCGGGATCCACATCATCAGGCCAGCCAACAGACAGCTGATGACCGAATGCCACATCAGGCTGTGGAAGGTTTTGCCGTCACGGCCGGCGTACCAGGCACCGAAAAACGCGGCAGGGATCGGCAGGATAAACAGGATACTGACGGTCAGCCCGCTCAAGCCCAACACGCCGCCCATCAGCACGCCGCAGCTGGCCTCGAACACCGCGATCCCCGCCAGTGCACCGATCAGCATCACCAGATAACAGCTGAAAGTGCCGTCCGCCAGCAGCTTGCCGAAACTCGCCAACATGCGCCGTTTTTCTGTCTGTTGCGGCCGGGTTTCCGGCAGCCAGCGGAACATGGCGAAGGCAACGCCGGCGCAAAGCGCCAACAGGAAGGCGTAACAAGCACGCCAGCCAAAGATCATCGCCAACGCTCCGCCGATGATCGGTGCCAACAGCGGGCTCACCAGAATGCCCATATTGAGCAGGCTGTTGGCATAGCGCAGTGAGGTCCCGGCATACAGATCACGCGGCATGGTTCGCGCCATCACCCCCGCCACGCCCGTGCCCATGCCCTGAATGGCGCTGGCGGCGACCAGCATCGTCAGGCTATTGGACAAGAGCGCGCCCAGAGCGCCAACCAGGAAAATCATCATCCCGGCGAGGATCACCGGGCGGCGGCCAATGCGGTCCGACAGAGGACCGTAAATCAGCTGTGAAAAACCGTAGGTCATCAGATATGCCGCCATCACGCGCTGCACCGCACCGGTGCGCACCGACAGATCTCGGGCTATGTCAGCAATGACGGGAACATAAATGGTTTGCGCCATCTGACCGACGGCCACCAACAGGGTAAGCATCACCAGCAGGTGAAAGTTGTCTATTTTTCTCATTATCTTCGTTAACGTATTAACTCGTCATAGCGTCTCGGTATGACTCCAGATTGAGCCAGAACGGCGAGCAGCCCTCTATGGCGGCATAAGCTAACAAATCTGATTTTTTTAGCGAGTTTCAGACAGATATTGATCCCGGTCACACTGGCAGCAAAGGCAACCAGCCTCGTAAATTAAACTGTACGTCTAACGCTTAAGGGGTAAAAATGGCGAACTCGCCGTATTTTGGCTTTAGCATTTAATCGATAATTATTTTCATCATATTGAAATAAAATAACACCATAGGGATTTGGTTCATGAAAACACCAGAGCTGATTTTGTTGCAGTTGAAAACCTTGGGGCCGCATTCCGCCAAAATGCTGGCTGAGCGTCTGGACATCACCCCAATGGGTATTCGTCAGCATCTGCAATCCCTGGAAAGACGTGAGCTGGTTTGCTACGAAGAGGCGCGAACCAAAGTGGGCCGCCCCACGCGTTACTGGTCGCTGACCCATCAGGGCCACGCCGAGTTCGCCGATTGCCACGATACGCTTGCCACGGCGTTGCTGGAGTCCGCCCACCCGCTGTTTGGCGATGAAGGGGTGGAACAGCTGATTAGCGAGCGTGAAGAAAAGCTTTATCAGCGCTATGCCGAAGAGTTGTCGGAAGAAACCAGCCATCAGGGCCGACTCGCCCGGTTGGTGCGCCTGCGGCAGCACGATGGTTACTTGGCCGAGCTGTTCGAACATCCGCAGGGCATGCTGCTGGTGGAAAACCACTGCCCGATCGGCGTGGCGGCCACCGCCTGCAGCAGCCTGTGCAATTCGGAACTGCGGCTGTTTCACCGCCTGTTTGGCCACGGCTACCGGATAGAACGCGCTGCGCATGCCATTTCCGGCTCACGACATTGCGCTTATTTGATTCGACCATTGGAGCTTTAGAGTATGGCTGACTGGGTTAATGGCAAGGTTACGCAGGTAGAGCAGTGGACCGACGGGCTGTTCAGCATTACCGTCGATGCCCCTATTGATACCTTTACCGCCGGGCAATTTGCCAAACTGGCGCTGGAAGTTGACGGTGAGCGCGTGCAGCGCGCCTATTCCTACGTCAACGCCCCCAGCGATCCGAATCTGGAGTTTTACCTGGTTACCGTGCCGGAAGGCAAACTGAGCCCACGGCTCAATCAGCTGCGGCCGGGCTCGGAAGTGATGGTGACCAAAGAGGCCGCCGGTTTCTTCGTGCTGGAAGAAGTGCCGGAATGCGACACTTTGTGGATGTTGGCGACCGGCACCGCCATCGGCCCTTACCTGTCCATCCTGCAGGAAGGCAAAGACCTGGAGCGCTTCAAAAATGTGGTGCTGGTGCATGCAGCCCGCTTTGCGCGCGATCTCAGCTACCTGCCGCTGATGCAGCAATTGCAGCAGCGCTACAACGGTAAACTGCGCATTCAGACCGTCGTCAGCCGTGAAGACGCCGCGGGTTCACTGACCGGACGCGTGCCGGCGCTGATCGAAGACGGCCGGCTGGAAGCGGCGGTGGGGCTGCCCCTTGATGCCGAAACCTGCCACGTCATGTTGTGCGGTAACCCGCAGATGGTGCGAGATACCCAGCAGACGTTGAAGGATCAGCGGCAGATGCGCAAGCACCTGCGCCGCAAGCCGGGCCATATGACCAGCGAGCACTACTGGTAACCCCACAGGGTTATTTACTGCGGAACCTGACCGGCTCGGCTTCCGGGCCGAAACGGTTGTTCCCTGGAGTGCCGACAAAGGCGCCGAGATCAATCATCATCATGATGATAATCAGCGTCGGGATAAAACGCCCGACGCCCCACTGCCAGATTGGCGCCAGCATCTGCCAATTGCCCGCCGCCAACATCCACGCCAGTATCAACAACAGCGCCCACCAGCCGGCCTTGTTACGATCGTGCAGGCGTTTGATCAGCACCGCCGCCGTTGGCCACAGCAACGCAACAATAAAGAATGCGATCGACTGGATCGCCACCAGTTGGTAGTTCGCCAAAGTAAAGGCTACGGCCATCAATACCAGCCAGGCCCCCATCCAGATCCAGAAGTCACGCCGCCCGATGCGGCCCTTAAAAGAAAAACACCACTGCTGTAACGTCATCGATTCCTGTGCTCTTTGCCTGCCCATATTCTGTCGCGCAGTGTAACATAGGCGCAGCTGGGCAGAGATTAACGCCCTGCATTACGCGGAGTAACGCACAGCTTTCCTGTCAGCAAGCGATAATGGCGCGGAATCTTTGACAATCCCCCTTGGTTATCGCTTTAATCGGAGCCATCTTTGTTCTTGATGCCATGTATGCCATGCTGAGAAAAACCACCGCCTTCGCCTGCCTGTTGCTAAGTATCGGCAACGCCTGGGCCGATCCTCCGGATGCCGCCGCCAGTGCTTCGCCCACCGCACCGTACCTGCTGGCCGGTGCACCGACGTTTGATCTGACGGTGGTAAAATTTCGCGAAAAATACAACCGCGATAATCCAACGCTGCCGATCGGCGAATTTCGCGCCATCGCAACCGCAGAAGATGACTCGCCACTGCTGACGCGCGCCGCCAGCAAGTTGAATGAAAACCTCTATGCCTCCACCGCGCTGGAAAAAGGCACCGGTAAAATCAAAACGCTGCAGATCACTCACCTGCCGCTGCAACAAAGCAGCGAAGAGAAGGCTGCTCGCAGCGTTGCCGTCAACTACATGGCTGCGCTGATGCGCCAATTTGAACCTGTGCTGACGGTGGAACAAAGCCTGGCCAAAGTAACCAGCCTGCTGGAAAAGGGCAAAGGCTCACGCTTCCACCAACAGCAGGTCGGCGCGATCCGCTACGTGGTATCGGACAACGGCGATAAAGGGATAACTTTCGCGGTTGAACCGGTTAAGCTGGCGCTATCCGAGCCTTAACAGCACGGCATTTAATGACGAAAAGCAAAGCCTTCGCGCTTAATCATCTCTATACTGTTGGCCAGGTAAACTGCCGGTCCGGCAGTGGTTATTTCGACTCTCGCGTTCCCTTGTTGGAGGAAAAAACATGCGTCATCCATTAGTTATGGGTAACTGGAAGCTTAACGGCAGCACTCACATGGTTAACGAACTCATTGCCGCTCTGCGCAATGAACTGAGCAGCGTTGACGGTTGTGGCGTCGCTATTGCACCGCCGGTAATGTACCTGGATCAGGCCAAGCACGCTCTGGCTGGCAGCCGCATTGCTCTGGGCGCACAAAACGTAGACGTGAACCTGTCCGGTGCATTCACCGGCGAAGTTTCCGCTGACATGCTGAAAGATGTAGGCGCGCAATACATCATTATCGGCCACTCCGAACGCCGCACTTACCACAAAGAAACCGACGCGGCGATCGCCGAAAAATTTGCCGTGCTGAAAGCGGCCGGTCTGATCCCGGTGCTGTGTATCGGTGAAACCGATGCAGAAAACGAAGCGGGTAAAACCGAGGAAGTTTGCGCACGCCAGATCGACGCCGTGCTGAAAACTCAGGGTGCTGAAGCGTTCAAAGGCACCGTTATCGCTTATGAACCCGTGTGGGCCATCGGTACCGGCAAGTCCGCTACCCCTGCGCAGGCACAGGCAGTACACAAATTTATCCGCGATCACATCGCCAAGCAGGACGCAGCCGTCGCTGCAGAAGTGATCATCCAGTACGGCGGCTCCGTGAACGATAAAAATGCTGCCGAGCTGTTCACCCAGCCGGACATCGACGGCGCGCTGGTTGGCGGCGCATCACTGAAAGCTGACGCTTTCGCCGTGATCGTCAAAGCCGCTGCAGCCGCTAAAAAAGCCTGATTTCATTCGGCTCATAAATAACAAAACCCCGGCATGCCGGGGTTTTTTATTGCAGTCACAAAAGCATCAGCGCTTGCTGATCTCGTCGAACACGCCGCCGGTGGCAAAGTGCACCTTCTGCGCTTCAGTCCAGCCGCCGAAGGTATCATCCACGGTGAACAGCTTCAGTTTCGGGAACTGGTCGGCAAATTTGGCCGCCACCGCCGCATCACGCGGGCGATAGTAGTTTTTCGCCGCGATGGTCTGCCCTTCCGGCGTATAAAGATACTTCAGGTAAGCCGTAGCCACATCGCGAGTGCCGCGCTTATCGACCACTTTATCTACCACTGAGACGGTAGGCTCCGCCAGAATCGATTCGCTCGGGGTGATAATTTCAAACTTGTCTTTGCCCAGCTCTTTTTCCGCCAACAACGCTTCGTTTTCCCAGGCGATCAGCACATCGCCGATACCGCGTTCGACGAAAGTATTGGTTGAGCCACGCGCACCGGAATCCAGCACTTCAACGTTTTTATACAGGTTTTTCACGAACTCCTGCGCCTTGGCTTTATCGTTATTGTTGTGGTGCAGCGCGTAACCCCAGGCAGCCAGATAGTTCCAACGCGCGCCCCCGGAGGTTTTCGGATTCGGTGTAATCACCGACACGCCTGGTTTAATCAAATCGGCCCAGTCGTGAATTTGTTTTGGATTGCCTTTGCGCACCAGGAACACAATGGTCGAGGTATAAGGCGCGGAGTTGTCCGGCAGACGTTTGATCCAGTCTTTGTTGATGCGCCCACGCTCGGCGATGGCATCCACATCATAGGCCAGCGCCAGTGTGACCACATCGGCCTCAATACCGTTAATCACCGAGGTGGCCTGCTTGCCGGAACCGCCATGCGACTGACGCACAGTCACTTTATCGCCGGTCTGCTGCTGCCAGTATTTACCGAATGCGGTGTTGTATTCCTGATAGAACTCACGCGTCGGGTCGTATGAAACGTTCAACAGTTGAATATCTTTCGCCATGGCGCCGGACGCCAGCAGCATTATTGTCAGACCTACACCCCATTTACGCATCGACTCGCTCTCCCAGGAAAAATAATCGCAACCTCAATCGGTTGATTTAGCATCAGAGCCTGCCAGAAACTCTCTCTCCAATTAAAGAATAAAAAATTTTGGGCTAGACGATTCTGGAATATAACCGCAACAAGCAAAAAAAAGCCCCCGCACGCGGAGGCTCGTTATTGCCGGACTGAAAGGAGATCAGTACAGTTTTTTCGCCGTATCCAGCCAGTCGCCTTTAAACGGACGCTTCATGTTTTCGATCGCATCGATGATGTCGTGATGCACCATCTTCTCGTTCTGGATACCGACGCACCGGCCGCCATAACCCTGCAACAGCAGTTCGATGGCATAAGCGCCCATGCGGGAAGCCAGAATACGGTCGTAAGCCACCGGCGAACCGCCGCGCTGAATATGCCCCAGCACGGTAGCACGGGTTTCGCGCTTGGTTTCTTGTTCGATATGACGCGCAAGTTCATCGATATCGCAGATGTGCTCGGTGATCGCCACAATCGCGTGTTTTTTGCCTTTGGCGATACCGGCCTTGATTTCACAGACCAGGTCTTCGCGGTTGAATTCGGTTTCAGGCAACACGATAAATTCACAGCCGCCGGCGATGGCCGCCGCCAGCGTCAGATCGCCACAATAACGCCCCATCACTTCAACGATGGAAATACGCTGATGTGAAGATGAGGTGTCGCGCAGGCGGTCAATCGCTTCGACCACGGTTTCGAGCGCGGTGAAGAAGCCGATGGTGTAGTCGGTGCCGGCCACGTCATTATCGATGGTGCCCGGCAGACCGATACAAGGGAAACCTTCCTCCGTCAGACGTTTGGCGCCCATATAGGAACCGTCGCCCCCAATCACTACCAGCGCATCGATACCGCGGTTTTGCAGGTTTTCAATCGCCTTGGCACGTACGCTGTCGTCTCTGAACTCCGGGAAACGCGCGGATCCGAGAAAGGTACCGCCGCGGTTGATCATATCGGACACGCTATAACGGTCCAATTGTTCCATGCGATCTTCGTACAAACCAAGGTAGCCATCGTAAATACCAAAAACTTCCAGACCTTCCGAAAGCGCGGCACGCACAACACCACGGATCGCAGCATTCATACCCGGCGAATCACCGCCACTCGTCAGTACACCGATTTTCTTGATCATGACTACCTCTGAACTGTAGATGCAATTTCTTAAGAATTCTGTATTCGCCGATTGCCTTGGAACCTCTCCGGCTGCAGAAAACCAGCGTTACGGCTTTTATTACTGGATATTATAACAAAAACACCCAGCTGAATTGATTCAAGTCACGCAATATTACGGTAAAAAATCGACATGGCACGCTGAGCTAACTCGCCATTCGCCCGCCGTACTTACCCTGACTGCCCTGCATTAATTATAGCTCCCAACGCCCCTGACGGCCCGTGGGCACCACGGAACAAGGGTCCTGGTGGATAAGGACATCCGCCCCCGGAAAACGATGCAGCAGCGCCTGCTCCACCTGCTCGGCCAGAATATGCGCCTGCCTCAGCGGCAACGCATCGTCCATCTCCAGATGCAACTGGATAAAACGCGTCGGGCCGGACTGGCGGGTACGCAGATCGTGCGCGCCTTTCACCCCCGGCCAGGAAGAAATGACGTCGATAATCGCCTGACGCTCGTCATCCGGCAATGCCCTGTCCAGCAGCGATTGTACCGCTTCATAGCCCATCCGCAGCGCGCTATAGAGAATGTAGACGCCAATTCCCAACGCAAACAGCGCATCTGCACGCTGAAAACCGTGCCAGCTTAGCCCAAGCGCAATAAGAATAGCACCATTCATCATGACATCTGACTGATAATGAAGCATATCTGCGCGTACTGCCTGACTGCGAGTTTTTCTTACCACCCAACGCTGATATGTGACCAGGATCAGGGTGCTGAACAGTGCAACGATCGTCACGGCCATACCGATGCCAGGATCGCGCAAGGTTTCCGGCGAATACAGATGCTGAAAACCGGTCAGAAACAGAAAAAGCGCCGAGCCGGAAATAAACATGCTTTGCGCCAGCGCCGCCAGCGACTCCGCCTTGCCGTGCCCAAAAGTGTGTTCCTCATCGGCCGGTTGCAGCGAGTAGCGCACCACCAGCAGGTTAGTCAGCGATGCGGCAATGTCCACCAGGGAATCCACCAGCGCAGCCAGCAGGCTCACCGAACCAGTGCGGTACCAGGCGACAATCTTTATCAGTAACAGCGTGGAGGCCAACACGGTGGCGGCTAACGCGGCAGACTTCACCAGACGCGCATATTGCGGTTCCATAACCTAACCCTGGGTAACACGTGAGAAGGCCAGTATAACGGAATGACAGGCAAAAAAAGCCCCGCCATCATGGCGGGGAAGACAGGGATGGTGTCTATGGCAAGGAAAAACAGGGGATTACTCAGTCATACTCAACTTCTGGGCAGAAGTTTGCTGCAAACCAGAAATTTGTTGCTCCATCTGCTGCATGCGCTGCTGATGTTTCTGGTCTAAAACATTTTTTTGCTGTGGCGTCAGCAGGTTATACATTTGATTGCGCACCCGGGCCATTTCGACCTGGCGTTTAACCTGTTGCTGAGCCATCTTTTCCGCCTGGCTATACACGGCGGCTTCATCAAATTTGTCTGCGGTCACCAGTTTATGCATGGCTTCCATTTCAGCTACATTGACACCAGGCAGATCGTGGCGCGCCTGGCGCATTAAATCGCGCATTTGCTGGCGCTGCTGTTCAGTCAGGCTGACACCGTCAAACATGTGGTGCTGGCCAGGGGCTCTGGTTATCGCATCATTTCCGGGAGTCGGTGCAGTTTCCGATGTAGTCTCGGCAGCAAACGCAGCGGTAGAACCTATTGCCAGCATTGATGCCATAACTAATGCGGTCGCCTTACGCATTTTAACTCCTCGTTCTTTCTCACTTTGCGAATCAACGAGGAGCAGTGTACTGCTGCACCTGCAAACATGCGTCAGTGCATGTAAAACTACGTAAAGTCATGGAATGCCAACAGTTGATGACGTATTTTGCGTCAGGAGGTAAAACATAATGAATAAAATTCTGTTAGTTGACGACGACCGCGAGCTGACCTCGTTGTTAAAAGAACTGCTTGAAATGGAAGGTTTTACTATCGTCGTTGCTTACGATGGCGAACAGGCGTTGTCGCTGCTCGACAGCTCCATCGATCTGCTGCTGCTCGACATCATGATGCCGAAGAAAAACGGTATCGATACCTTGAAAGAGCTGCGCCAGCATCACCAGACGCCGGTCATTATGTTGACCGCACGCGGCAGCGAACTGGATCGCGTGCTGGGCCTGGAACTGGGTGCCGATGACTACCTGCCGAAACCCTTTAACGATCGCGAGCTGGTGGCGCGCATCCGCGCTATCCTGCGTCGTTCCAACTGGAGTGAACAGCAGCAGAATGTCGATACCGGCGCACCGACACTGGACGTTGACGGCCTGCAGCTCAATCCGGGTCGACAGGAAGCCAGCTTTGACGGCCAAACGCTGGATCTCACCGGCACCGAATTTACTCTGCTGTATCTGCTGGCACAACACCTCGGCCAGGTCGTGTCGCGTGAGCTGCTGAGTCAGGAAGTGCTGGGTAAACGCCTGACGCCATTCGATCGCGCCATCGATATGCATATCTCCAATCTGCGGCGTAAATTGCCGAACCGCAAAGACGGCCATCCGTGGTTCAAGACCCTGCGCGGCCGGGGGTATTTAATGGTATCAGCAACATGATCAACAGTTTGACGGCACGCATCTTCGCCATATTTTGGTTCACATTAGCCCTGGTGCTGATGCTGGTGTTGATGGTGCCCAAGCTCGACTCCCGCCAAATGACCTCGCTGCTGGACAGCGAGCAGCGGCAAGGATTAATGGTGGAGCAGCACGTCGAGGCCGAGTTGCAAAACGATCCGGCCAATGACCTGATGTGGTGGCGGCGTTTATTCCGCGCCATCGAAAAATGGGCCCCGCCTGGGCAGCGCCTGCTTCTGGTCACCAGCGAAGGCCGCGTGATTGGCAACATGCAACGCAACGAAATGCAGTTGGTGCGTAACTTTATCGGCCAGTCTGATAATTCTGATCATCCGAAGAAGAAAAAATACGGCCGCGTCGAACTGGTCGGCCCGTTCTCAGTACGCGACGGCGAGGATAATTATCAGCTGTATCTCATTCGCCCCGCCAACAGCCCGCAATCCGATTTTATCAACCTGATGTTCGACCGGCCGCTACTGCTGCTGATCGTCACCATGCTGATCAGCGCTCCCTTGTTGCTGTGGCTGGCCTGGAGCCTGGCGAAACCGGCGCGCAAGTTGAAAAACGCCGCCGATGACGTCGCGCGCGGCAACCTGAAACAGCATCCGGAGCTGGAAGCCGGGCCACAAGAGTTTCTGGCCACCGGCGCCAGTTTCAACCAGATGGTTAGTGCGCTGGAACGTATGATGACCGCCCAGCAGCGGCTAATCTCCGACATCTCGCATGAGCTGCGCACACCGCTCACCCGCCTGCAATTGGCCACAGCGCTGATGCGCCGTCGTCACGGCGAAGGGCATGAGTTGGCGCGCATCGAAACCGAGGCTCAACGTCTGGACTCGATGATCAACGATCTGCTGGTGCTGTCGCGCGGGCAGCAAAAAAGCGAGTTGGCGCGTGAGCGGCTACTGGCCAACGAACTGTGGGCCGACGTGCTGGATGACGCCGGATTCGAAGCCGAGCAAATGGGTAAACATCTGGAAGTCACCTCCCCTCCAGGGCCCTGGACACTGTTCGGCAACGCGGGCGCTTTAGACAGCGCGCTGGAAAACATCGTGCGTAATGCTCTGCGCTATTCGCACACGCGCATTGCCGTGGCATTCAGCGCCGACAATCAGGGCATCACTATTGTGGTCGACGACGACGGTCCTGGCGTCAGCGAGGAAGATCGCGAGCAGATTTTCCGGCCGTTCTATCGCACCGACGAAGCACGCGATCGCGCTTCGGGCGGCACCGGTCTGGGCCTGGCGATTGTAGAGGCGGCAGTCAATCAACATCGCGGCTGGGTGAAAGCGGAAGACAGCCCGCTTGGCGGTCTGCGACTGGTGCTATGGCTACCACTGCACCAGCGTTGATCGCCTAAGACAGGTCAGCAAGATTTTGCTATTCTGCGCCCCTCTTCATGAGGGGCCTTTTACATGTTGAATATCGTTTTATTTGAACCTGAAATTCCACCCAATACCGGCAATATTATCCGCCTGTGCGCCAATACCGGCTTTCAGTTGCATCTGATAGAGCCGATGGGCTTCCCATGGGATGACAAACGGCTGCGCCGCGCCGGGCTGGATTATCATGAATTCGCCAATATCCGGCGCCACGCCGATTACGCCGCTTTTATCGCCAGCGAAAATCCGCAGCGGCTGTTTGCCCTGACCACCAAGGGGACTCCAGCGCACAGCGCGGTCAGCTATCAGGCCGGCGACTACCTGCTGTTCGGACCAGAAACTCGGGGTTTGCCCGCCGAGATCCTCGAGGCCTTGCCTGCACAACAGAAAATCCGCATTCCGATGCAGGCGCAAAGCCGCAGCATGAACCTGTCGAATGCCGTCGCAGTGGTGGTATACGAAGCCTGGCGGCAGTTGGACTATGCCGGCGCACTGATTAAACCTTAAGCGGTGACAATCGGCCCTACGGGGAGGATAATCTGAATGGATAACCTCTCCGAGGACATCACATGGCTTTCACAGAGAGTATCATCCCCCAGTTCCGCAGGCTCGAAAACGCGCTGAGTCAGGCGCTGTCGCGTTTGCAGGACCCGACGGATACCGAGGCTCTGCATGATGTACGCATCAACCTGCGGCGTATCAGAAGCCTGCTGAGGCCCTTGCGTGGCATATCCGGCGTCGCACGGCTCGACAACGCTGCAGCCAGTTTGGGGAAACTCACCACGCCGATACGCGATTTGGAAGTACTGATTGCCGAGCTGACGCGACATCAACTAGAGTGGCAGACCAACGTCCGCAAAACCGAACTGCAAAGCCGCAACCTCGCCCTGGCGTCACATCCCTTGCTGTTCCGCTTTCCCAAATTGCTGCATGGCTGGCCGAAAAGCTTCCGGCAGGCCAAACGCCGGCACACAAAACGCCGCGTTGTCCATCGCCTGTCCCGGCAGGTTAAACAATTGCGTCTGGCGCTGGCCGACACGTACTACGATCGCCACCGGCTACGCCTGCTGATCAAACGGGTGCGCTATGCGGCCGACGCCTACCCCCAGTTCGCGCTTATCACACCGGAAACCACTGCTAGCCTGAAGGCGGCGCAAAGCGCATTGGGCGACTGGCACGATCGTTTTATCTGGTGTCGGCAAGCCGAAAATCAGCAGGATCTCTGGCCACTGCTGCCAAAATGGCAGGAAGCTCAGGAAACAGCGCTGGAGAGAGCGGAAATGGCATTGTTGGTGCTTTCGCGGACACTCCACCTCTAAAACCCGCGACGCATCACGATCCTGACAAACTTTGTAAAGGCAGTGCACGTCTGGCCCCAAAACATTCGATGCGACAGAGGATAATGAGCTATGTTTTGTAAGGGTAATAGACACTCATCATAGGAAATCGTATGAAAAAAAAACGCTTGAGCGTTGCCATGGCGGTGCTGGCAGCGGGCCTTTTGTTGGCAGGCTGTTCGTCTAAAGTAGCAAATACGCAGCAGTATTCAGGTTTTCTGAGCGATTACAGCAAGCTGCAGGAAACCGAGTCGGCCACCGGCCATAAAACGCTGCGTTGGATCGATCCTACCTTTAAAGAATCCAATTACCGGGGTGTCTATTTTTCTCCTGTAACCTATTACCCGGCGGCCAAACCGACGGCACGCGTCAGCCAGGATACGCTGAACAAAATCAAAGACTACGCCAATCAGCGAATCAACGCCGCGCTGAGCGAACGAATGACCGTGCTGCAAAGCCCGTCAGGCTCGCGCGTGCTGCTCGCCAAAGTGGCGATCACCGCCGTGTCGGCTGAAAATGAAGATCTGAAGTTCTATGAGGTGACCCCGGTTACCGCAGTGATCGCCAGCACCATGGCCGTCAGCGGCCACCGCACGCAAAACACCACGCTGTTCCTCGAAGCGCAATTGATCGATCAGGATACCGGCAAAACGGTGATGGAAGTGGTGCGCAAGGGCTATGGCAAGACCGTCAGTAATGACTCCGCGCCGGTGACGGCGAACGAGGTCAAAGCGGCGATCGATAACATGGTTACCGATATCGTGAAATTCCCGAAACAGGGTTAATTCTCTGCCGGAAAACATCGGGGGAGCAAAAAGCTCCCCCAACTTCATGCATCAGCAAACCGGTTTAAATGCCGTCGCCGTACTCAAAACCCTGGCTGGTGCCGTTGAAGTACTGGTCCATATCCATCGAAGGCGTATCACTTTCCGGTCGGCCGACGATGCGCGCCGGCACCCCGGCGGCGGTGGTATGCGGCGGTATCGATTGCAATACTACCGAGCCGGCACCGATTTTTGCGCCTTTGCCCACCTCGATATTGCCGAGTATTTTAGCTCCTGCGCCAATCATTACGCCTTCTCGAATCTTCGGATGACGATCGCCGCTGGTTTTGCCGGTACCGCCAAGGGTGACCGACTGCAGGATAGATACGTCGTTTTCCACTACTGCGGTTTCACCAATAACGATGCCGGTGGCATGGTCGAGCATAATGCCGCAGCCGATGGTAGCCGCTGGGTGGATATCTACGCCAAAGGCGACCGAAATCTGATTTTGCAGGTAAATCGCCAACGCCTGACGCCCCTGCAGCCACAACCAGTGGCCGATACGGTAAGCCTGCAGCGCATGGAAACCTTTCAGATACAGCAGCGGCGTCGAGTATTTATCTACCGCCGGGTCGCGCAGGCGCACCGCCAAGATATCGCGCGCAGCCGAGACGATCATTTGCTTATCGGCAAGGTAGGCGTCTTCCACCACTTCGCGCACCGCAATAGCCGGCATAATCGGGTTTGCCAGCTTGTTTGCCAGAATATAGCTGAGCGCGCTGCCCAGGTTTTCATGCTTGAGCAACGTCGCATGGAAAAAGCTAGCCAGCATCGGTTCACACTCAGCCAGCTCTCTCGCTTCTGATTTGATGCTCTTCCAGACCTGCTCTAACTCTTCTGACGACATCAGGTTCCTCTCCACCTTGCAAAACAGGCTGCCTCACCGCATCACGGTCAGGCAGCCCACATCAATTGCCGGGTCAGCATGCTGCCCTGCATATCGGTTTTATACTTGTCGCCTTTCAGGCCCCAGCCATTGTTGGCAGTGGCCTGAAATCCCCAGGGTATGGAGATCAGACGCTGTGCTTTTCGTCTTTCTTGGTTCGCCCCAACAGACTCAACGCGGCTTCCCGGGCATTTTTATGGCAGTACAGCACCTGATAAATCTGCTCGGTAATCGGCATTTCCACACCGTGCCGTTGCGCCAGCGCCAAAACCTCTTTGGTATTGCGATAGCCTTCGACCACCTGACCGATGCTGTCTTGCGCTTCTTGCACGCCTTTTCCCTGCCCCAGCATAATACCGAAGCGGCGGTTGCGCGATTGATTATCGGTGCAGGTCAGCACCAGATCGCCCAAGCCTGCCATGCCCATGAAGGTCGACGGATCGGCACCCAGCGCGGAACCGAGGCGGCTCATTTCCGCCAGGCCACGGGTTATCAATGCTGTACGCGCATTAGCGCCAAAGCCGATGCCGTCCGACATCCCGGCACCGATGGCAATCACGTTCTTCACCGCCCCGCCCAGCTGCACGCCGATAAAATCGGGATTGCTGTAAACGCGGAAACTTTTGCCGCAGTGCAACAGCTGTTGCAAATCTTCGGCGAACTGAGCATCGGTGGAAGCCAGCGCAATCGCGGTCGGCAGCCCAGCGGCCAGCTCTTTGGCGAACGTTGGCCCTGAGACCACCGCCAGCGGGATATCCTCGCCCAGCACTTCTCGCGCCACGTCCTGCAACAGCCGGCCGGTTTCCGCTTCCAGCCCTTTGGTCGCCCACACGATGCGGGCATCCGGGCGCAGATGCGGTTTCAACTGGTGCAATACGTCACCGAACACATGGCTTGGCACCACCACCAGCACATCGCGGCTGGCAGCCAGCGCACGTGCCAGATCGGCTTCGAGCAACAGCGTGTCGGGGAAGGCAACGTCGGGAAGAAACGCCTGGTTGCAGCGGTCGCGCTGCAATGTTTGAATTTGCTCGGGGTTATGCCCCCACAGCACCACGGGGTGGCCGTTACGCGCCAGCGTAATGGCTAATGCGGTGCCGTACGAGCCGGCACCGATAACAGTCATTGAAGCATTGACGGTGTTCATCAGGCATCCTGATGTGGTGCGGCACCTTCGCCTTCCGACTGCTGTTGCAGATAGTTCATGAACAGCGCGTCGAAGTTAACCGGTGCCAGGTTCAACTGCGGGAATGTGCCGCGAGAAACCAGGCTGGTGATGCACTCACGCGCATACGGGAACAGAATGTTCGGGCAGTATGCACCCAGGCAATGCGCCAGCTGCGTGCCGTCAATGCCTGCAACGGAGAAGATGCCCGCCTGCTGCACTTCACACAGGAACGCAGTTTCTTCGCCCAGAGACGCAGTCACGGTTACGCGCAGTACAACTTCATACACTTCATCAGCCAGCTGGCTGGAAGCGGTATCTAGATCCAGTTTAACTTCTGGCTGCCATTCCTGCTGGAAAACCTGCGGAGCGTTTGGCGCTTCGAAGGAGATATCCTTGGTGTAAATGCGCTGAATCTGGAAAGCCATCTCTGTGCTGTTTTGTTCTGACATGTGTGTAATATCCTTGGTTAAACGTCCTTATTGATACTCAGTAACCGGCAGCGGCCCGTTTAAAGCAACGGATCCAGACCACCACGAGCATCGAGTTCATATAAATCATCGCAGCCGCCGATGTGTTGGCCATCGATGAAAATCTGAGGCACGGTGGTGCGCCCACTGCGCGCAATCATCGCTTCGCGTTTTTCATTATCGCCATCAATGGCGATTTCGTTAAACGCTGCACCCTTATCGTTCAGCAGCGCTTTGGCGCGATGGCAGAACGGGCAGGTCGCTTTGGTGTAGATATCAATGTTAGCCATGGATTACCACCTAAAATACGTTAAAGAATTACTTACCGCGCACTAACGGCAGGTTTTCCCCGCTCCAGCCGGCAATACCGTCTTTCAGCATGGCCACGTTTTCAAAACCGGCCTTGCTCAGGTTTTCCGCCGGCTCGCGGGACGCAGTGCCGTTGGCGCAAACCACGATGATCGGCTGAGCCTTGTGTTTTTCCAGTTCGCCCAGACTGCCGCTTTTGATTTCACTCGCCGTCAGGTTGATGGCATTGGCCAGGTGGCCTTTACGGAAATCATCACGACTGCGGGTATCAACCACCACCGCATCTTCTTTATTAATCAGGCGGGTGGCTTCACCACGAGCGATCTCTTTCACCTTGGAGAAACGGCTTTTGAACGTCATGACGATCACGGCAACGAGCAAGCCAATCCAAGCCAGGCTCAGTATGGGATGCTTGCTAACGAATTGCATAATTTCTTGCAGCATGGGGTGTAACAACTCCCGTCAGTTAAGGGAAAAATAAGTCAAGGCTCCAGAGTATACCTGCCGAGTGCGGCAAATACAGCCAATAAGCAAACGCTATTGCAGAAACTGCGGGGTACGCTGAGAAATTGCCGGCATCAGAGCATAAAAGCCGGCCTTGTTCGCCGCAACTTTGATCTCTCGGGGCTCTTTTTAATCGTACGCGTTGTAAAATCAGGCGGTTTTAGGGTGAATAGCCATCATTCCGGCTGCGGGCCGATGGCTATTCAAATCTTAAAAGTTCATAACGAGGTTAATGCAATGTCGAGTAACAAAAAGCCGATGGTGCTGGTGATTCTGGACGGCTACGGCCACCGGGAGGAGCAGCAGGACAATGCCATTCTGAACGCCAAAACGCCGGTGATGGATCGCCTGTGGCAACAGCAGCCCCATACCCTGATTGCCGCTTCAGGCCTGGATGTGGGCTTGCCTGACGGCCAGATGGGCAACTCGGAGGTCGGCCACGTCAACCTGGGCGCCGGGCGCATCGTTTATCAGGATTTGACCCGACTGGACAAAGAAATCAAAGACGGCGACTTTTTCGCTAACCCAACGCTGACGGCGGCGGTCGACAAGGCCGTGCAGGCAGGCAAAGCGGTGCACATCATGGGCCTGCTGTCGCCGGGTGGCGTGCACAGCCACGAAGACCATATTTTGGCCATGATTGAACTGGCCGCTCAACGTGGCGCGAAAGCCGTATACCTGCACGCTTTTCTGGACGGCCGCGACACCCCGCCACGCAGCGCAGAAAACTCGCTGCAGCGCTTTAGCGGCGCCTTTGCCAAACTGGGCACCGGGCGCATCGCCTCGCTGATTGGCCGCTATTACGCCATGGACCGCGACAACCGCTGGGACCGCGTCCAACTGGCTTATGATCTGCTGACTCAGGCTCAGGGCGACTACGTGACCGATAACGCCGTTGCCGCTCTGCAGGCCGCTTATGAGCGTGGCGAAAACGACGAATTCGTGAAACCGACCGTGCTCCAGGCCGCCGGTGAAACCTCGGCCGCTCTGCAGGATGGCGACGCGCTGATTTTCATGAACTTCCGCGCCGATCGCGCGCGCCAGATCGTTCGCGCCTTCGTGAATGCCGATTTCGACGGATTCCCTCGCGCCAAGATTGTGAACTTCGGTGATTTCGTGATGCTGACCGAATACGCCGCCGACATCAAAACCCCTTGCGCTTACCCGCCTGCATCGTTGAGCAACACTTTCGGCGAATGGCTGATGAAGCACGACAAAACCCAGTTGCGTATCTCGGAAACCGAAAAGTACGCGCACGTCACTTTCTTCTATAACGGCGGTGTGGAAGAGCCGTTCAAAGGCGAAGAACGCGTGTTGATCAACTCGCCTAAGGTCGCCACCTACGATCTGCAACCGGAAATGAGTTCGGCCGAGCTGACCGACAAACTGCTGACTGCCATCAGCAGCGGCAAATACGACGCCATTATCTGCAACTACCCGAACGGCGACATGGTGGGCCATACCGGTGTCTATGATGCGGCGGTGAAAGCGGTGGAAACCCTCGATAGTTGCATCGCGCAAGTCGTGGAGGCCGTTAAGGCCGTTGACGGGCAACTGTTGATCACCGCCGATCACGGCAACGCCGAACAAATGCGCGATCCGGCTACCGGCCAGGCACATACCGCCCACACCAGCCTGCCGGTGCCGCTGATTTACGTCGGTAAGCCTGCTCACGCGGTCAGCGGCGGCAAGCTTTCCGACATCGCGCCAACCATGCTGACGCTGATGGGAATGGAAATCCCGAAAGAGATGACTGGTAAGCCGCTGTTCATCGTGGAATAATCCTTCTCTATGAGGGAGAAGGCGTTTTTTGCACTATCAAGGGTAACCCGAAGCGCAAACGCAGGCAGCCAACCGCTGCCTGAACGCACCGCGCCAAGGAAGTTGACCACCATGTGCGCCAGCGTATTTTGCGCTGGCGTCTTGCTGTTGCCGTTAGCCGGACAGGCGGCGGAAGACAACAAATCCCAGCTCAAAGACATCCAGCAAAGCATCGCCGAAAAAGAAAAGGCGGTTAAACAGCAGCAGCAGCAACGCAGCTCGTTGCAGGATCAGCTTAAACAGCAAGAAAAAACCATCGCGCAGGCCAGCCGCCTGCTGCGTGACACCCAGGGCACGCTGAGCCAACTGGGGAAAGACATTTCCGGCCTGAATGCCTCCATCGCCAAGCTGCAAAAGCAGCAGTCCGCTCAGCAAGAGATCCTCGCCAAACAGCTCGACGCCGCTTTCCGCCAGGGGCAACACAGCGCAGTGCAACTGATCCTCAGCGGTGAGGAGAGCCAACGCAGCGAGCGTATTCTGGCTTACTTCGGCTATCTGAACGAAGCGCGTCAGCAAACCATCGAAGAGCTGAAGCAAACCCGCGCCGAGCTGGCAAAGCAAAAAACCACGCTGGTGGCCAAACAGGGCCAACAGAAATCGCTGCTGGGCCAACAGCAGACGCAACAGCAGAAGCTGGAGCAGGCACGTGGGGCACGTAAAAAAACCCTGACCGCACTGGAAGCCTCGCTGGAAAAAGATCAGCAGCGGCTGGTGGAACTGCGCCAGAACGAAACCCGCATGCGCGATAAAATTGCCCGTGCTGAACGTGAAGCCCGCGCCCGTGCCGAACGCGAAGCGCGTGAAGCCGCCAAGGTGCGCGAGCAAGTGCGCGCCAAAGAACAGCAGGCGAAGAAAACCGGCACCAGCTACAAACCCAGCGAAGCCGACCGCTCGCTGATGGCCCGTACCGGCGGCCTCGGCAGGCCGGGCGGACAGGCGATATGGCCGGTTCGTGGCCGCACCTTGCACAGCTTCGGCGAACAATTGCAGGGTGAGTTACGCTGGAAAGGCATGGTGATTTCGGCTGCCGAAGGCAGCGAAGTGAAAGCCATTGCCGACGGCCGCGTATTGCTGGCCGACTGGCTGCAAGGCTACGGTCTGGTGGTGGTGGTCGAGCACGGTAAGGGCGACATGAGCCTGTATGGCTATAACCAGAGCGCGTTGGTCAATGTCGGGGCGCAGGTCCGCGCCGGCCAGCCGATAGCCTTGGTCGGTACCAGCGGAGGTCAGGGAACGCCGTCGCTTTATTTCGAAATCCGTCGTCAGGGTCAGGCGGTTAACCCACTACCGTGGTTGGGAAGATAGATTTGCGCTATATCAAAACCCGTACTGTCGTATTGATTGGCTGTCTGCTGCAGGTTTGCGCCGCGCAGGCGGGGAAGTTGTCCATCGTTATCGATGACGTGGGTTATCGGCCACATGAGGAAGGCGCCGTGCTGCAAATGCCGACGGCAATCTCCGTTGCCGTGCTGCCCAACGCCCCCCACGCCCGTTTAATGGCCACCCGCGCCCACAGCCAGGGCCGCGAAGTGCTAATCCATATGCCTATGGCTCCGCTCAGCAAACAGCCGTTGGAGCGCGATACGCTGCAGCCCTCCATGAGCAGCGAAGAGATCCAGCGCATCATCCGCAATGCGGTGAATAACGTGCCTTACGCGGTGGGGATGAACAACCACATGGGCAGCGCCATGACCTCCAGCCTGCCGGGCATGCAGAAAGTCATGCAGGCGCTCGAAAGCTACCGTTTGTATTTTCTCGATAGTATGACCATCGGCAATAGCCAGGCCACCCGCGCCGCCGCAGGCACCGGAGTGAAGGTCATCAAACGCAAGGTATTCCTGGACGATACGGCCAACGAGGCCGATATTCGCCGCCAGTTCAACCGTGCGGTCGAGTTGGCACGGCGCAACGGCTCCGCGATCGCGATTGGCCACCCGCGCCCGGCAACGGTGAAGGTGTTGCAGCAAATGCTGCCGACGCTGCCGGCCGATATCGTGCTGGTGAAACCCAGCTCGCTGCTGAATGAACCCCAGGGCAACAGCGGTGGCGGCGGTTACGTTCCACCGCCGGTCAAGCCGCAGAAACCGCAGCCGAAGAACCCGTTCACCGGCGGTATCAAGCAGTGCAAAGTCAAATTGCCGAAGGAAAAAGTCAACGCAGGTAAGGCGATAAGCGTGATCGGCGAAAGCGTGGCTCAGTCCGCGGCGGTCGAGTTTATCAAGCGCCAGTGGCATCGCTGGACCGACTCAGCGCCAGACAAACCGAAAGCATAAAATCAGGGCCGGAAAATTCCGGCCCTTTTTATTGTCAATCCCAGCTCAAAACCACTTTTCCGGACTGTCCGGAGCGCATGGCGTCAAAGCCCTGTTGGAACTCATCGATCGAGAAACGGTGAGTGATGATAGGCGTCAAATCCAAGCCTGACTGGATCAGCGCCGCCATCTTATACCAGGTTTCAAACATCTCTCGGCCATAAATCCCTTTGATAAACAGCCCTTTGAAGATCACCTGGTTCCAGTCGATCGACATGTCCGACGGTGGAATGCCCAGCATGGCGATACGCCCGCCGTGGTTCATCGCATTCAGCAGCGTACGGAACGCCGGCGGTGCGCCGGACATTTCCAGCCCCACGTCGAACCCTTCGGTCATGCCCAGTTCGGCCATCACGTCGTTCAGGTTTTCTTTGCTGACGTTCACCGCACGGGTCACGCCCATTTTACGCGCCAGTTCCAGCCGGTATTCGTTAACGTCGGTGATCACCACATGGCGGGCACCAACGTGCTTGCACACCGCCGCGGCCATAATGCCTATCGGGCCGGCACCGGAAACCAGCACGTCTTCGCCAACCAGATCGAACGACAGCGCCGTATGCACCGCATTGCCGAACGGGTCGAAGATTGACGCCAGCTCATCGGAAATATTGTCCGGGATCTTGAAAGCGTTAAACGCCGGGATCACCAGGTATTCAGCAAACGAGCCAGGGCGGTTCACGCCTACGCCAATGGTGTTGCGGCACAGATGAGTGCGGCCGCCACGGCAGTTACGACAGTGGCCGCAAGTGATGTGGCCCTCGCCGGAAACGCGGTCGCCGACGTTAAACCCTTTAACTTCCTGTCCCATGGCGACCACTTCACCCACGTACTCGTGGCCGACCACCATAGGTACCGGAATGGTTTTCTGCGACCATTCATCCCAGTTATAAATATGAACATCGGTACCGCAGATCGCGGTTTTACGGATTTTAATCATGATGTCGTTATGGCCCAGCTCCGGCTGAGGCACATCGGTCATCCAAATCCCTTCTTCCGCTTTCAGTTTTGACAATGCTTTCATGGTTTTACCTTATGCAATAACGCCAAGATCCTTACCGATACGAATGAACGCCGCGACCGCACGTTCAATTTGCTCCGGGGTGTGGTCGGCAGACATCTGCGTACGGATGCGCGCCTGGCCTTTCGGCACCACCGGATAGAAGAAACCGGTCACATAAATGCCTTCCTTGAGCAGCGCGTTGGCGAACTCCTGCGCCAGCTTTGCTTCCCCCAACATCACCGGGATGATGGCGTGATCGGCCCCGGCCAGCTCAAAGCCCGCCGCGGTCATTTTTTCGCGGAACAGGCTCGCATTGGCCCACAGGCGATCGCGCAACGCATCGCCCTGCTCGAGCAGTTCCAGCACTTTGATCGAAGCGGCGACAATCGCCGGCGCCAGCGAGTTGGAGAACAAATAAGGCCGCGAACGCTGGCGCAACCACTCCACCACCTCTTTTTTCGCCGCGGTATAACCGCCGGAAGCGCCGCCCAGCGCTTTGCCCAAGGTGCCGGTAATGATGTCGACGCGGCCCATCACGTCGCAATACTCGTGGGTACCACGCCCATTGGCGCCAACGAAACCTACCGCATGAGAATCATCCACCATCACCAGCGCCTGATACTGGTCCGCCAGGTCGCATACCCCTTTCAGGTTGGCGATCACGCCGTCCATGGAGAACACGCCGTCGGTAGCGATCATGATGTGGCGCGCACCATCGGCCTTGGCCTGTTTCAGCTGCGCAGCCAGCTCGTTCATGTCGTTATTGGCATAGCGATAACGCTTCGCCTTGCACAAACGTACGCCGTCGATGATAGACGCGTGGTTCAGCGTGTCGGAGATAATCGCGTCTTCCGGCCCAAGCAGCGTTTCGAACAGCCCGCCGTTGGCATCGAAGCAAGAGGAATACAGGATGGCGTCTTCCATACCGAGAAAATCGGCCAATTTCCGCTCCAGCTGCTTATGGCTGTCCTGGGTGCCGCAAATAAAGCGCACCGACGCCATGCCGAAACCGTGGCTGTCCATACCGGCCTTGGCCGCCGCGATCATCGCCGGAT
Organism: Serratia sp. C2(1); assembly: GCF_036352655.1. Classification (NCBI taxonomy): domain Bacteria; kingdom Pseudomonadati; phylum Pseudomonadota; class Gammaproteobacteria; order Enterobacterales; family Yersiniaceae; genus Serratia; species Serratia sp. C2(1). The sequence continues at coordinate 62,263 of NZ_JAZFBA010000007.1, forward strand.
GGTTGGCCAGGCCAAGGTAGTTGTTGGCGCAGAAGTTGATCACGTGGCGACCGTCGGCAACGGCGATATCAGCCTGCTGAGCGGTGGTGATGATGCGCTCTTCCTTGAACAACCCTTCGCTACGGGCGGTTGCAAGCTGTTGTTCCAACTGCTGATAAAAAGACGCGGACATTCGGTTATCTCCAGGATGGGTCTGTTTTCCACATATTTTACTGATTTGTAACCAAACTGACGACAATACACAGGAGAGAATATGAAAATTGCAGCAGATATCACGGCAAAGTGCTTTGATGCTCGACATCGCGGGATATTCAGAGCCCGTCCGATGTTTGCGGCGGCATGAAATGCTATTATAAGCGGCATTGAGCGTGGGGCACCCTGTCCCACCGGGCAGAATAATAGGGGTAACCCAATGATTATCGTTACTGGTGGCGCCGGCATGATCGGCAGCAATATCATTAAGGCGCTGAATGACACAGGGTATCGCGATATCCTGGTGGTAGATAACCTGAAAGACGGCACCAAATTCGCCAACCTGGTCGATCTGGATATCGCCGACTATATCGATAAAGAAGATTTTATCGCCAACATCGTGGCCGGTGACGATCTGGGTGAAATCGACGCGGTGTTCCATGAAGGCGCGTGCTCGTCCACCACCGAGTGGGACGGCAAGTACATGATGGACAACAACTATCAGTACTCCAAAGACCTGCTGCATTATTGCCTGGATCGCGAAATCCCGTTCCTGTACGCCTCATCGGCAGCCACCTACGGCGGCCGTGAAGAATTTATCGAAGAGCGCCAGTTTGAAGAGCCGCTGAACGTGTACGGTTACTCCAAATTCCTGTTCGATCAGTACGTGCGTGACATTCTGCCTGAGGCGGATTCACAGATCTGCGGCTTCCGTTACTTCAACGTTTATGGCCCGCGCGAAGGCCACAAAGGCAGCATGGCCAGCGTTGCATTCCACCTGAACAGCCAGATCAACCGCGGCGAGAACCCGAAACTGTTCGACGGCAGCCAGGACTTCAAGCGTGACTTTATCTACGTCGGCGACGTGGCGGCGGTAAACCTGTGGTTCTGGAAAAGCGGCGTGTCCGGCATTTTCAACTGCGGCACCGGCCGTGCAGAGACCTTCCAGGCGGTAGCCGACGCAGTGGTCGATTTCCACCAGAAAGGCGCGGTGGAAAATATCCCGTTCCCGGAAAAACTCAAAGGCCGCTACCAGGCGTTTACCCAGGCCGATCTGACCAAGCTGCGCGCTGCCGGCTATGATGCACCGTTCAAAACGGTCGCCGAAGGCGTGAAAGAGTATATGGCCTGGTTGAACCGCACCGCTTAAGCTGAAGGAAATCATTCAGGGTATGAAAATACTGGTTATCGGCCCTTCGTGGGTTGGCGATATGATGATGTCGCAAAGTCTCTACCGCACCCTGAAGGCCGAGCACCCGACAGCGGAAATTGACGTGATGGCACCCGCCTGGTGCCGTCCGTTGCTGGCGCGTATGTCGGAGGTCAATCAGGCTCTGTCGATGCCGTTAGGCCACGGCGCGCTGGCGCTCGGTGAACGTCGGCGTCTGGGGCGCGCACTGCGCGCCAACGGCTACGATCGCGCTTACGTACTCCCCAATTCGTTCAAATCCGCGTTGGTGCCGTTCTTTGCTCAGGTGCCGCAGCGTACCGGTTGGCGTGGCGAAATGCGCTACGGCCTGCTGAATGACCTTCGGGTGCTGGACAAGGCGGCCTTTCCGCTGATGGTACAGCGCTATGTGGCGCTGGCTTATGACAAGCAACGCATTCAGCGCGCCGAAGATCTGCCGCAGCCGTTGCTGTGGCCGCAGTTGAAGGTGAGCGACGAAGAAATTGCCGAAACCACTGCAGCCTTCAACCTGACCGATCACCGGCCGATTATCGGTTTCTGCCCGGGGGCCGAATTTGGCCCGGCCAAACGCTGGCCGCACTACCACTACGCCCGGTTGGCCCAGATGCTGATCGACCAGGGTTATCAAATCGCGCTGTTTGGCTCGGCCAAGGATCACGAAGCGGGCGAACAAATCCGCGCGGCGCTGGATGACGACGCTCGAGTATTTTGTATGAATCTGGCCGGGGAAACCCAGCTGGAACAGGCCGTGATCCTGCTGGCGTCCTGCCAGGCGGTGGTCAGCAACGACTCAGGCCTGATGCACGTTGCCGCGGCCTTGAAAAAGCCGCTGATAGCCTTGTACGGGCCAAGCAGCCCGGACTTCACGCCGCCGCTGTCCGATAAAGCCAAGGTGATCCGCTTAATCAGCGGTTACCATAAGATACGCAAAGGCGATGCCGATCAGGGTTACCATCAGAGCCTGATTGATATTCAGCCACAGCAGGTGTTGGACGCGCTGACGCCGTTGCTTGCCGCCAGCGAGGATTAAGTAAGCATGCAGGTGTTGATTGTAAAAACCTCCTCGATGGGAGACGTGCTCCATACGCTACCGGCGTTGACCGACGCCATGCGGGCGATTCCCGGCATCCGCTTCGATTGGGTGGTGGAGGAAGGGTTCAGCCAGATCCCCACCTGGCACCCGGCGGTAGACCGCGTGATCCCGGTAGCGATCCGCCGCTGGCGTAAAAACTGGTTTGGCAGCGAGACCCGTCAGGAGCGTTGCGATTTTAAACGTCTGGTGCAGGAACGCACCTACGACGTGGTGATCGACGCCCAGGGGTTAATCAAAAGCGCCGCATTGATCACCCGCATCGCCAAAGGCAGCAAGCATGGCCAGGATGCCAAGAGCGCTCGCGAACCCTTTGCCAGCTGGTTCTACAACCACCGTCATGACATCGACAAACAACAGCACGCCGTGGAGCGCACCCGTGAACTGTTTGCCAAAAGTCTGGGCTACGACAAGCCGGAAAGCTACGGCGATTACGCCATTGCGGCGCGCTTTCTCAACCACCTGCCGGCCGACGCCGGGCAATACCTGGTGTTTTTGCACGCAACGACCCGCGACGAGAAACATTGGCCTGAGTCGCACTGGCGCGAACTGATTGAACTGATGGCGCCAAGCGGGCTGAAGATCAAATTGCCGTGGGGTGCGGAACACGAACGCCTGCGTGCACTGCGTTTGGCGGAAGGCTTCCCGCACGTCGAGGTGCTGCCAAAACTCAGCCTGCAGCAGGTAGCCGAGGTGCTGGCTGGCGCGAAAGGCGTAGTCTCGGTCGATACCGGTCTCAGCCACCTGACTGCGGCGCTCGACAGGCCTAACATCACGTTGTTCGGCCCGACAGATCCGGGATTGATCGGCGGCTATGGGCAAAATCAGCACCCACTGATTTCCCCAGAAAAAAGTATGGCGACCCTCTCTGCCGACGCAGTAAGGGCCGAGTTACAAAAGGTTATTGGATGAAAAAACTACATGTTATCAATTTAGGGAAAATGGGGGGCGTTGAGCGCCTGTTCCTGCAGTATATCAACGATACGACCGACGGCAGTAATGAGGTGATTTGCATTAGCAGTGAGATCGGCGAAGAGATCCGCCGGCAAATGCCTGACCAAAAGGTCACGTTTGCCAACCGGCTTATCAATGCGCTGCCACTGCGTTGCCCCCAATTCTTGCGCAAGTACCTGCTGAAAAGAAAAATCGAGAAAGCCAATGCCGACGTAGTGATTGTCTGGGATCTGGTCCCCGGACTGGCGGCGAAGCCTAAACGCAGCAAACTGGTTTATTACGATCACGGCTGTTCCTGGCGCTACCCGAAGAACCCCAAGACATTGCGATTTCTCGCCATGCTGGACGGCTGCATATCTGCATCTTACGCCTCAAAGCGTGTGATGGCGCTGCGCTTTAACCTGCCTTGCCCAAATCACGTGGTGATTAACCGGCTTAAAACCCCTATCGGTATCCATGATAGTTTGAAACCACTGAGCCGACCGGTGAGGATAGGTACGGCGTCTCGCCTGGTGAGCCTGAAAGGCATTAGCGTTTCGTTGTTAATGATGCAGGAGCTACTGCGCCGCGGACATGATGTCACCTTAGAAATCGCCGGCAAGGGGCCGGATCGAGCGGCGTTTGAAGCGTTGGCAGAAAAGCTTGAGCTGGGCGATCGGGTTACTTTCAGCGGTTTTCAGGATAACGTGGCCGACTTCTTCAACCGTACCCATATCTATATGAGCACGCCGATTACCGAACCCTTCGGCTTATCCTGTATGGAAGCGCTTTATTTTGGCGTACCGGTGATTTTCCCGCAGGTCGATGGCCAGCCTGAGGTGATTAAAGACGGATACTGCGGCATTGGGCTAACGCCCTCGGTAACGGTTGAAGAACATCAACGATTGAGCGGTATCAAAGTGGATTTCCCTCACGATGTTTACGATCCGGTTACCGATACTCTGGTGGTGCCGAAGCTGCTGTCGCACCTGGAGTGCGCGGATGCAGTCGAAAGGTTGATGACGCCGGAAACCTATCAAAACATGAGTAAAAATGCGCAACGTTACCCGGTCGAACATTTCAGCTACACGATGTTCAAAGCCGAGTTTGATGACACGCTGAAATCATTTATTGCCCACTCGTAATGCGAGCCGGAAACACAGCCCATGTTACTACTGAAAGAAACCACACCGCATCCCGCCTTCAGTTACCTTATCTATCTGGGGTGCGCCATCGCTTTTTGCACCATCCCTTTCGGCTCCGCTACCGGACGAAATTTATTTTATATTTCCAGCTATATCTCGTTCATCGCCGTTTGCCTGAACCTAAAGTATTTTGTTAAAAACAAAAGAAATTTGATTCTGCCCGTCCTGTTTTTCTGCGTAGGTATGTCGACGATTTTCTGGATGAACCATTTCAAGCAGCCCGGAGAATACATCAACATCTACCGCTCTTATATGTCGACCGGGAAATTGCTGATCGCCACCGCGTTTATCTTATTGATTGCGTTAAATGAGCGCCTTTGCATGCAGCGCGCATTTATCGTCGTCGCGCTGGCGACCGGTATCGCGGTCAACGGTTATTCGCTTTATCAAGGGCTGTGGCTGGATATTCCGCGTATAGAAATCAACTTCGACCGCGCCACAGTCGCCGCCTACCTGATTACCGCCATCAATCTGGTGATGCTGCAGGCGATACTGATGCTGCGCAGTAAATACCGTATCCCGTTGTATATCATCGGCTTCCTTGTTACGTTTTCCACGCTGGTGCTCACCGGAACGCGGGCTGCCATGCTGGTCTATCCGGTAGCGATTGGCCTGTCGATACTGGCGACGAAAAACCTGATTTCACATAAGCACAAGATCCTGCTGATAGCCTCAGTGCCACTGTTGTTGCTCGCCTGCGGTATGGTCTTCAAATCACAGATAGAGCAGCGTATCGCGGCATTTCAGACCGACATGCGGCTGATCGATCAACCGCAGACCGAGAACTCGATTATTTCCCGCATCTCAATGCAGATCGTCGCAATACGCACCGGCTCGGCGGCACCGCTAGGCCAATCAGCAGAACAACGCGGAGAAGAAATCCGCGCCATGGTTGCCCACGAACCCCATCTGTCCGGCGTCATGCCTTATATCAATGTGCATCTGCATAACGAGCTGCTGGAAACCTACTCGCTAAAAGGTGTTTGGGGCGTGCTGTTTTTACTCGCGCTCTACGTTGGCTTATTCATCAGTGCTCTTAAGCCGCATCGTAATGCGTTATTGTTGGGGGTGACATTCAGTCTGTTTGTTTACGGACTCAGCGACGTTATCTTCTTCAGCACCGAAGGCACGGCAATATTCTGCCTGGCGATCATTGCCAGCGTGCTGTCGATGAAGAAAATGCCGGTTTCCCAGGATTGAACGATATGAACTCATCCCCGCTGCTGCTCAGTTTTATTGTGCCCTTTTACAATAATGAGGATTTCGTTGTCGCCAGCCTGAGTTCACTGTTCAACCAGATCGGCGACGATATTGAAGTGGTCATTATTGACGACGGTTCAACCGATGCTTCCGCCGATCGAGTGCGCCAATTGTTGACAGCCTTCCCGCATCCGCATGTGACTTTTATCTCGCAGGGAAATGGCGGTATCGCCTGTGCCCGTAACGTCGGGCTGCAGCACGCACGCGGGCGCTTTATTACCTTCCTTGACGGGGACGATTTGCTGAGCGCTGACTACCTGGCCATTCTGCGGCCGTTGCTGCAGGCCGATGAAGACGACCTGATCGATTTTAACTATCAAAAGTTTATCGATGCCCCGCCAGTGCTGCCCCACCAGACAAGCGTTCGCCGCAGCCTTTATGATTTTGACAACCAGGGTCTGGCCTGCCTCGCCCCGTTGTTTGCCCGTTCAATGTGGCATCTCTGGAGCCGGGTCTACCGACGTTCGCTGCTGGAAGGGGAGTCTTTCGAAAACGGCCGGCGCTATGAAGACGTTATTTTCACGCCGTTCCAGTATTTCAAAACCCGGAAAATCGCCCATCTCGACCATGTGCTCTATTTCTATCGGGATAACAGCCGGGGGATCACCCGCAACGTCAAAACCAAAGATATTGAAGATATGCTGTTTGCCATCAGCAAAACGCTGGGTTTTATCGAGCGGCACCCGCATGATGAGCCATTGCGACGATTGGCGGCCTTAATGCTCGCCAACTGTTTCTCGGAAGTGAAAAGCATGTCGAAAGCGCTGTACGGCTACTACCATTATGAACCGGAAGCGCTGCGCACCTTCAAACACGTGGCTGACGTCTGCCGTAATAGCGGCGTACCGCGAAAAAAAATCCGGCAAATGCGGTACGCTTGGGTAGATACCTGGCTGTCAAAAATCCGCTGGCGACTGAAAAAGCGCTAAAAACACGATTAACTCAACGACAGATGATCCACCACCTCAGCATAAATGCGCTGCGGTTGGATTACACCCATCGGGCTTTCTGCTTCCAGCGGCATTGTGTAACCGGTGCGGGAAACCTGAATAATCCGATGAAGTTCAGGATCCTGAATCGGGCCGGTAGAACGTGAATCCGCCGTGACAAACAGGCTGATGGTTTTTACCTTCAGCGCCACCGCCAGATGCAGAGGCCCAGTATCACCGGTGATCAGCACGTGGAAGCTGTCGATCAGCGTCAACAGCGCCTGCAATCCCGTTTTACCAATCCGGTTGTCCACACAAGCCCGGGTTTCCGGGTTCACCTGGCTCAGGAACTGTTGCGCTTTCCCCTCATCAAAAGGGCCGCCAATCAGCACAATACGCACATTGGCGTGTTTGGCCACCAGCTCGTCGGCCAGTCGTACGAAATGCGAGACCGGCCAGCAGCGTGACTCGGTAGAGGCTCCCAGCTGAAAACCAATAGTACAGTGCTCGCTACTTTTGATGCCCGGCTGATAAGGCGCAGGGATTTCCATGGTGGGATCGTCACTGCGACAACCCAAAACTGAAATCAGCTCCAGCTTGCGGCGAATAAAATGACCGTAATAATGGAAGATATAATTGGTCAGCCAGGGTTCAAGCCCGCAAATCCCGGAGCTGTAGTTATCCCGGATAATATATTTGGCGCCGGATAATACCGCGCTGATGATGTCGTACGGCAGATGTGAATGCAGGATCAGCGCCAAATCAGGCTGATGTTCGCGCAATGACTTCAACAACGGACGCATGGTTTTTATTTTACTGTCCCAATACACTACGCGATCGTAGTAACGGCCGTTTTCCACCAGTTCCTGATTCTTCTTGTGCACTACCAGCGTAATATGTGCATCGGGATAGCGCTCCCGCATCGCCCGCAGCGCGGGGGTGTTGAACATAAAATCGCCCAACGCCGTGGTCGAATAGATGACGATATTGTCAAACTGCAGCCGACTGTCGAAAGTCGCCTTATCCTGGAAACGGCCAAACTTTGCGGTATAACGTCGCAAAAACCAATCCGCGACCTTAATTTTCCATTTTTTCGACATGTCAGTTCACTTTAAGTTGATAGTATTCAGCCAGCGTCATGCCGACCGTACGCTGTTGCAGCCAGGCGAACAGCTGCTCCAAATCGCGGTACAACACGTCAATATCCTGCCCGGTTTTAAACGTCGGGCTGCCGCCGGGCATAAACTCGGAAGAGTGGAGCATAAATTCAACGTAATCATGCCCCTGCGCCAAACAACGCTCAACCACCCGCTGCATTTTTTCCAGATTGCCGCCGCTTGGCCGCAGCCAGTTTACCGACGGCGAACGCTGCTTGCCGCGCAACCGATCATAACCCTGCTTGATCGTATTCATCAGCGGCGAATGCTTATACTGGATGCTCATCGGCACTTCCAGCAGCGTTGAGGTGCCTGCTTCGGCGATATTTTCCGGATCGATAAAATAGGCCTGTGACGGGAAGTGCCGGTAGTCGGTGCCGCCATTCCCTTGCGGGTTGCCCGGCGAATATTGCCAGTTGACGCGTGGCGTGACCGAGCAATCTACCTGATAGCCGTATTCCAGCAACAACGCCGCATAATACTCGTTAAACGCCCAGCGCCCGGCACGGTGGCTGAGCATTTTGGTCTGGAAAGCATCTTCCAGCAGTTTGGTCATATGATCGACCTTGGCGCGAATTTGATCGGCCGGGTATTCGATCAGATAAGGTTTGTGCCGCCAGTCATCGTCGGTCAACGGCGTCAGGGGCGGGCTGTTCCAGGCGTGCAGGTGCATGCCTACCTCCCCGGTACCGCGCGCAATCACATCGCGGGCAAACTCGACATATTCGACGTCTACCGCCATTTCATAGTTGGTGAGATACACCGGCTTGAAGCCATATTTCTCACACAACGCCTGAAAGCGCGGCAAAAAGCGCGTGTTTTCGGTCGAAATACGATCGTGGTTTTGCCACAGATTGTCGCCTTCGGTATCAATGGTGATGAGAAACGCCGGTTTGGTCATAAATATCGGGCCTGATATCAACAGAATGCATATATGTTACGCAGGGCGTTTCGCCAGGGCAAACGACTTTGCTGCCTGGTTTGGACAACGTTGAAGGCCTTTTGTCTCTCCTTCACGCTATTTTTTCACTTCGCGGCAAGAAAACCGTGCAACAGTAGCCACATGCGATCGGGTCATTTAGAATCAAAGATTGGTTTCCCTGAAAGCGACTCATGATGAACGACGCGCCAGCCCTAGCTCCTGATACTTCAATACAGCGTATTCTGATCGTTAAACTTCGCCATCACGGCGACATGTTGCTGGTCACTCCGGTCATCAATACCCTGCAGCAAAACTACCCGCAGGCGCAGATCGACGTGCTGCTGTATAAAGAAACCCAGGATATGCTGGCCAGCCACCCGGCGCTGTCGAATATCTTCGTTATCGATCGCCAGTGGAAAAAACAGGGTACGAAAGCCCATCTGCGCCACGAGCTTACTCTGATCCGGCAGCTCAAAAACCAAGACTACGATCTGGTGGTCAATCTGGCCGATCAGTGGCGTAGCGCCATTATCGCCCGCCTGACCGGAGCGCGTATTCGGCTGGGGTTCGATTTTCCCAAGCGGCGAGGCTTCTTATGGCGCCATTGCCACACGCATTTGGTGCCGGTAAGCGATCACGCGCGGCTGCATACCGTTGAGCAGAATCTGTCGCTGTTACAACCGCTCGGCCTGCCCGCCCTCAGCCAGCAGGTGACCATGAGCTATCCGTCGCAGGACTGGCAGATTTGCGAACAGCTGTTACGGCAACAGGGCATTAGCGGCGATTATATCGTGGTACAACCCACGTCCCGTTGGTTCTTCAAATGCTGGAGCGAAGAAAAAATGGCCGCCACCGTCAGCGCGTTGCAGGCCGACGGCCACCGGTTGGTGATCACCTCGGGGCCGGACACAAAAGAGCGGGAAATGGTGGAGCGCATTCTGGCACTCTGTCCCCCGCAGGGCATAGTTTCTCTGGCCGGCCAGTTAACGCTGCGTCAGCTTGCCGCCCTGATCGACCACGCTAAACTGTTTATCGGTGTAGATTCGGTGCCCATGCACATGGCCGCTGCGCTGCAGACCCCCTGCATTGCGCTGTTTGGCCCTTCCAAACTGGTGTTTTGGCGCCCATGGCAGGTTAACGGCTGCGTGATATGGGCCGGCGACTTCGGAACCCTGCCCGATCCGGACGCCATCAATACCGGCACTGATGAACGTTACCTGGACCTTATACCTACAGACGCGGTGATTGCAGCCGCGCGGAGCCAGCTAGCATGAAAGCATTTCGTTTGGCGATCGTTCGTCAAAAGTACCGCCCGGACGGTGGAGCGGAGCGTTTCGTCTCACGCGCCCTGGAAGCGCTGGAGCAGCAGGATCTCGAACTGAACGTTATCACCCGCGAATGGCAGGGTGACACCCATCCGAACTGGCATATTCATTTGTGCAATCCGATAAAGCTTGGCCGCATCAGCCGTGAACGCGGCTTTGCCGAGGCCGCCAGAGCGCTATGGCAGAAAGAGAAATTCGATCTGGTGCAGAGCCACGAACGTATTCCCGGCTGCGATATTTACCGCGCCGGTGATGGCGTGCACCGCCGCTGGCTGTTGCAGAGAGCGCGCTTGCTGCCCGAATGGCGCCGCAAATGGCTGTTTTCCAACCGCTATCACCGTTACGTAATGTGCGCGGAACGTGCGATGTATGCCGCACCGGAACTGAAAGCGGTCATCTGCAACGCAGAAATGATTAAGCAGGAGATCATCGACGACTTTGGGGTGCCGGCCGATAAAATCACGGTGATCTACAACGCCATCGATAATCAAAAATTTCTGCCCGCCACGCTCGATCAGCGGCAACAATTACGCCGGCAATACCAGATCCCTCAACAGGCGCACTGCCTGATTTTTGTTGGCTCCGGCTTTGAACGCAAAGGGCTGACCGCCGCCATCCGCGCCGTCGCGGCCACGGACAGTTATCTGCTGGTCGTCGGTAAAGACAAGGCTGAAAAGCGCTATCAGGCGCTGGCACAGTCGCTGGGATGCGGCGATCGGGTGCGGTTTATGGGCGTGCAAAAACAGACGCTGCCGTTCTATCAGGTGGCTGATGCCCTGCTGCTGCCCACGCTGTACGACCCGTTCCCCAATGTGATTCTGGAAGCAATGTCCTGCGGCCTGCCGGTCATCACCAGCACCACCTGCGGCGGCGCGGAATTTATCGTCCAGGGGGAAAACGGCTTCGTGACCGATGCGCTGGATGTTCCCGCCCTGGTCGCGGCGATCAAAGCATTGCCTCGTCAGGCATTGGGCTCGTCTATGGGCGAAGCCGCGAGGTCGCGTATTATGTCTGCCACCCCGGCGCACCTGTCGGAACAGCTGATCTCCCTCTATAACCGGTTGCTGGATTAACGATGCGTATTCTGATGATTATCGACGGCCTGCCCGGCGGCGGCGCAGAAAAAGTGGTGCTGACACTGTGTCAGGGCATGCGGCAAATGGGCAATGACGTCAGCCTGATTTCGCTTCGCGACGTCTGTAACTACCCTATCCCTCCTGGCGTTCATTATCAGGTGGTGGCGGATCGCAGCCGCTCACCCTGGCGCAAACTGACCGAACTGTCGCGCCGCGCCGCCGCGTTGGATCGGGTGATTGCCGACAACGAACGCCGGCAGGGCGCCTATGATTTGGTGTTCTCGAACCTGCATAAAACCGATCGCATCGTCAGCCGCAGCAAGCTGCTCTCTTCGGATCGCCTGTGGTTTTGCATCCACGGCATGCTATCGACCTCTTATCTCGGTCATCGCAAGGGCCTGGATCGTTGGTTGAAACAGCGGAAAATCGCCGGCGTTTACCAGAGCCAAAATATCGTTGTCGTCTCGAAAGCCGTCGGTGAAGACCTGCAACAAAACCTGGCTATCCGCCCGAACCGGTTGGCGGTAATCAACAACCCGTTTGATATTGCCGCCATCGAACAACAGGCGGCAGAACCCTGTGAGCTGGCAGGCCAGGAGTATCTGGTACACGTCGGGCGCTTTCATCCGCACAAGCGGCACGATCGCCTGCTGAAAGCCTATGCGCAGTCGGGCATACAGGCGCCGCTGGCACTGATTGGCGCCGGTAGCGAAGCCAACGTAGGGGAAGTGAAACAGCTGGCAAGCCAGTTGGGTATCGCCGACCGCGTACTGTTCCTCGGTTTCCAGGCCAACCCTTATCCGTTTATTCGGCACGCGTCGTTGTTGGTGCTCAGTTCCGACAGCGAAGGCTTTGGCAATGTGCTGGTGGAGGCATTGCTATGCGGCACGCCGGTGGTCAGTACAAGCTGCCCGGGTGGACCTGCGGAAATTCTGGAAAATGCCGGAATGGGTAGTGCACTGGCGGAACTCAATGAAAAATCGCTGGCAGAAAAAATGGCGAAAATTTACGCCCAACCGCCTGCAATTAATCACCAACAGTTGCTGAACTACGGGCTTGAACCTATTTGCCAGAGCTATTTGTCACTTAAGAAATAAATAAGGCAGGGGATCCCCTGCCCTTATTTTAATTAATCGAACGTTTTTAGCTTTTGCCAGACATCATCAACAGTGACATCAATACAATCACCCGATTCGGTTTGCAGAATATGATAACGCCCAGTCCATGGGTGCCAGGATTCTTTATCCGTATCGCCAAAGAACACCACCATATCTTTATTCAACGCCGCAGCCAGATGCATCTGCCCGCCGTCGCTGCACAACACCCTGTCGCATAAATCAAAACCGGCGAGTAATTCCCGCACCGAGGCCGTCGGGTAAAGCGCCACGCGTTCATTCTGGCACAGCGCCAACAGCTGTTCTGCACGTTTTTGGTCACCGATATCGTCAGGCGTCAGCGTGCCTTGCGGGGACCAGAAAATCAGCACGGCGGTGTTTTGATCGGCGACTAAGCGATTGATAATTTCAGCATAGCGCTCTATCGGCCAGCGACGTTTAGGGCTGCGACTACTGATATGGACCGCGCAAACTCGCCCGACCGGCGGCAAGAGTTTCTGCAAACGTTGCGCCGCCTGTTGGCGCTCTTCCGGGGTCAGGAACACCCGGACCGGCGGGATCGGGATGCGCTGATCGGTAATCGCCGATAAGTAGCTGTAGGTATGCTCTACCTGATGCTTGCCGCTGAAATCTTGCTTACGGAAAGGATGATGAATATCAGTCGTGCCTAAATCTGCGCCAATAATATTGCTTACCCCCGCCATTTTCGCCAAACGCAGGCTGTACTTGCAAGGAACCGGATTGGCCAGGATCGCCGCGTCGAATTTTATTTTACGCAGCTTAAGAAAAATCATCAGACGTTCGAAATAAACCCCTAATGTGGTTTCATTTTTCGTCTTGTGCTTTGCCTTTTTATAGACAAAAACCTTTTCAAGGTGCGGATTGTTTTTAACAACATCCTGGCTGACTTTATTGATTAACAGATAAAGTTTGGCATCCGGATAGGCAATTTTCACCCCTTCAATCAGAGGAGTCGTACAAACAAGATCGCCAATATTGTCGCGGCGAATAATTAAAATATTCTTCATTCCAAGCCTATCAGCGAAATCTCTCGCTTGTTGTCTGAAACTGACACCAAAGGTTACCAAATTAGCGCCTTTCCCTTGCGGTTATGGTACTATTCTGACTAACCCATATAAATGAAATTGATAGAATGTTGCTGCGTTTATATCAGGTACTACTCTACCTCATCCAACCCCTGATCTGGCTCCGCTTACTGTTGCGCAGCCGCAAAGCTCCAGCCTACCGTAAACGCTGGGCAGAACGCTATGGCTTCTGCGCCGGAAAAGTGGTGCCGGGCGGCATCATGCTGCACTCCGTCTCCGTGGGGGAAACGCTGGCCGCCATCCCGTTGGTCCGCGCGCTACGCCACCGCTATCCCTATTTACCGATTACTGTGACCACGATGACGCCAACAGGTTCAGAGCGCGTTCAGTCCGCTTTCGGTAAAGACGTTCATCATGTTTATCTGCCTTACGACCTGCCCGGCTCCATGCGCCGTTTTCTCGATCAGGTGAATCCCAAGCTGGTTATCGTCATGGAAACCGAGCTGTGGCCAAATCTGATTAACGCGCTGCATCAGCGCCAGATCCCGCTGGTGATCGCCAACGCACGCCTTTCTGCCCGATCTGCAGCCGGTTATAAAAAAATCGGCGGTTTTGTCCGCGACATGCTGCGCCGCATCACGCTGATCGCAGCGCAAAATCAGGAAGATGGCGAACGTTTTATCGAACTTGGCCTGAAGCGCTCACAGCTGACCGTGACCGGCAGCCTGAAATTCGACATTTCCGTCACTCCCGAGCTGGCTGCGCGCGCGATCACGTTACGCCGCCAATGGGCACCGCGTCGCCCGGTGTGGATCGCGACCAGCACCCATGAAGGTGAAGAAACCATTCTGCTGGCGGCGCACCGCAAGTTACTGGAAAAGCACCCCGACTTGCTGCTGATTCTGGTGCCGCGTCATCCTGAGCGTTTCCCTACCGCCAAAGAACTGGTGCAGAAAGCCGGTTTCAGCTACACCCTGCGCAGCAGCGGTGAAATCCCTTCCGGCAGCACCCAGGTGGTAATTGGCGATACCATGGGCGAACTGATGCTGCTGTACGGCATTGCCGATCTGGCCTTTGTCGGCGGCAGCCTGGTAGAACGCGGCGGGCATAATCCGCTGGAGGCCGCAGCACACGCAATTCCGGTGCTGATGGGGCCGCATATCTTCAACTTCAAGGATATCTGCGCCAAGCTGTCGCAGGCCGAAGGGCTGATCACCGTGACCGACGAAGACTCTCTGGTCAAGGAAGTCGCCACCCTGCTCACCGACGAAGACTATCGCCGCTATTACGGCCGCCACGCAGTGGAGGTGCTGTATCAGAATCAGGGAGCGCTGCAGCGCCTGCTGCAGCTGCTGGAACCGCATCTGCCGCCACGGAGCCATTAAATGAGCCACCGCAAAAGCCTGTCGGTGGTGATCATCGCCAAGAACGAAGCCGGGCTGCTGCCGGATTGCCTGCACTCTGTGGCCTGGGCGGATGAAGTCGTCATTCTCGATTCAGGCAGCCAGGATGACAGCATCGCCATTGCCGAAAGCCTCGGCGCCAAAGTGTTCGTCCATACCGACTGGCAGGGCTTCGGCAAACAGCGCCAACGAGCCCAAAGCTACGCCAGCCACGACTATATTCTGATGCTCGACGCCGATGAGCGCGTCACGCCTGAACTGCGCCAGTCAATTGAACAGACGTTGGCCGCACCCGACGACAATCAGGTCTACAGCTGTGCGCGCCGCAACCTGTTCCTTGGGCGTTTTATGCGTCACAGCGGCTGGTATCCGGATCGCGTCAACCGGCTGTACGCCAACCGACGCTATCGCTATAACGACGATCTGGTGCACGAATCGCTCGATATAGGCGCCGCGAAAGTGGTACCCCTCAGCGGCGATCTGCTGCACCTGACCTGTCGCGACTTTTTCGCCTTCCAGCGCAAACAGCTGCGTTATGCCGAAGAATGGGCCAATCAGCGTCATCAGGCCGGCAAGCGCTGCGGTTATTCCTCAATACTGACCCATACGCTCGGCGCCTTCTGCAAAACCTGGCTGCTGCGCGCCGGCTTCCTCGACGGTAAACAGGGGTTGCTGTTAGCCGTGGTCAACGCGCAATATACCTTCAATAAATATGCCGCATTGTGGGCATTGGGCCGCAACTCTTCAGAGAAGTGAATCATGACCAGTAAAGCCATTTATCCCGGTACTTTCGATCCCCTGACCAACGGCCACCTGGATTTGGTGACGCGCGCGTCATTGATGTTCGATCACGTCATTCTGGCCATTGCCGCCAGCCCCAGCAAAAAACCGCTGTTCACGCTGGAAGAACGCGTGGCGTTAGCCACCCAGGTGACATCGCATCTGGATAATGTCGAAGTGTTGGGATTCAGTGAACTGATGGCGCATTTTGCCGCCCATCAAAATGCCAACATTCTGGTGCGCGGCCTGCGTGCGGTCTCTGACTTTGAATATGAATTGCAGTTGGCGAACATGAACCGCCACCTGATGCCAACGCTGGAAAGCGTGTTCCTGATGCCTTCCGAAGAGTGGTCGTTTATCTCTTCCTCTCTGGTGAAGGAAGTGGCGCGCCACGGCGGCGATATAGCACCTTTCCTGCCGGACGTGGTCACCCGGGCACTGATGGAAAAGCTCGCCGCACAATAATCAGCGCTGGCAGCGCCGGCAGAAGAAGGTGCTGCGCTGCCCGTGTTTAGCGGATTCAATCGGCGTGCCGCACGCGCGGCAAGGTTCACCCGCCCGGCCATACACCTGCAACTCCTGCGCGAAATAGCCTGGTTTGCCGTCCGACTGCAGGAAATCGCGCAGCGTGGTGCCACCTTGCTCAATCGAGCGTAGCAATACCGCTTTGATGGTTTCCACCAGCAGTTCAGCTTCCGTTTTGCTCAGCGAGCCGGCCGGACGATCGGGCAGGATCCCGGCGGTAAACAGGGATTCGCTGGCGTAGATATTGCCAACCCCCACGACCAGCTTGTTATCCATCAGCCAGGGTTTGATCAACGTACGCTTGTTGCGTGATTTTTCGTACAGGTAGGCGCCAGTAAAGGCTTCACTCAGCGGTTCCGGCCCAAGATGCGCCAGCACGTTGCTGGTTGCCAGATCGTCACACCACAGCCAGGCGCCAAAACGGCGGGGATCGCTATAACGCAGCGTCATACCGTTACTGATCACCAGATCAACGTGATCGTGCTTACCGGCTTCGGTTTCCTCAGCCAGCATGCGTAGGCTGCCGGACATCCCCAAATGGACGATAATCCAGCCCTGGTCCAGTTCAATCAGCAGATACTTGGCGCGGCGTTGTACGCTGCGTACCGGCCGGTCGCTCAGCGCCAGAATTTGCTCGGAAACAGGCCAGCGCAGCCGCGCATTGCGCACCACAGCATATTGAATGCTATGGCCAACAAGATAAGGTTCAATCCCACGTCGGCTGGTCTCAACTTCTGGTAATTCAGGCATCTGGCACTCTCCCGTCGGTTTCCTACCCTTATAAAACAAAAAACCCGGCCTAAGCCGGGTTTTTATTAATCCACTAAAATTATTTAATTTTAGCTTCTTTGTACAGTACGTGTTGACGGACAACTGGATCGAATTTCTTCAGTTCCAATTTTTCCGGCTTAGTACGCTTGTTCTTCGTGGTGGTATAGAAGTGACCAGTACCAGCAGAAGAAACCAGCTTGATCTTCTCGCGAACACCTTTAGCCATGATGCAGTTCCTTAATACTTCTCACCACGGGCACGCAGATCGGCCAAGACCGTCTCAATACCCTTCTTATCGATAACACGCATACCTTTAGCAGATACACGCAGCGTTACAAAGCGCTTCTCAGCCTCAACCCAAAAACGGTGTGAGTGCAGGTTCGGCAGAAAACGGCGCTTGGTCGCGTTCATTGCGTGGGAACGGTTGTTACCGCTCACCGGGCGCTTGCCAGTAACTTGGCAGACTCGGGACATGTCTATTCTCCAAAAATCAAATCAGCTCGAGCTTCGTATAGGGTATGGCCGCCTCGTCAGGCTTTTAGAGCCCATCTCAGCAAACTCCATACTGAGGAGACTCCCGTCATCAGGTCAGAAACCACACATCAGGTTAGAAACCTGCTGAGATAGGCCCTTACGCCAAACCCAAGATTCTCAAAGGTGGCGTAGTATACGCTCTGAGGCGTAAGTGCTCAAGTCCCGAACAGCTAAAGATCCCTCAAGGATCGCGAAAAAATCGCTTAAAGCCATCCGCGCTCGGCAAAAGAGACGCACTCACCCCGACCTATCACCAAATGATCGAGCACTCGGATCTCCAATAACAGGCAGGCATTAACCACATGCTCTGTTATCAAACGGTCAGCGTGACTGGGCTCAGCCTTACCCGAAGGGTGATTATGCGCCAGAATAATGGCGGCCGCATTAGCCTTCAACGCTTCACGCACAATTTCTCTCGGGTGCACGACGACGCTGCTGATGGTACCAGCAAACATCTCCTGATGGCGAATAACGCGGTGCTGATTGTCTAAAAATAATACCAGAAATACCTCCCGCTCACGGTGCGCCAGCAGGCTTTGCAAATAATGCTGAGTTATTTTTGGGTTGAGCATGGCGTTTTCCTGTGCCAGATGGCTGGAAAAGAAGCGAAACGCCAATTCTGAAATCGCCTGCAGCTGCGCATAACTCGAATTGCCCAATCCTTTGTGGCTGCAGAAAACCTGATGATCCGCCGACATCAGGTGGTACAACGAGCCAAACTGCTCCAACAGTTGCTCCGCCAGTTGCATGACATGCAGACCGGGGAACCCGGTGCGCAGAAAAATGGCCAGCAACTCCACATCGGACAGCGCCGCCGCCCCGTAACGCAGCAACTTTTCCCGGGGCGCCAGCGCTCCCGGCCACAAGGTTATTACCTGACTGCTCATCATCATCCCCCCGAAAGCGTCAAAGCATGCCACGCAGCGCGAAGGGTAACGACAGGTGTTTGATAACATTGCGAAGTGCTACGCAAAGCGTAATGTAACGAGCTGCAGAAGCAGCGGAATCACTCACCTGGCGGGCGGTTATGCTAAAATGGCGCATCTTTCGGTTTTCAATCGGACAATCATGATGACGGGACTTTCCGGCAAACATATTGTGCTTGGCATCAGTGGCGGCATCGCCGCGTACAAATGCCCAGAGCTGGTGCGCCGCCTGCGTGACAGAGGCGCGGAAGTGCGTGTGGTAATGACCAGTGCGGCGAAAGCGTTTATCACGCCGCTGACGCTGCAGGCAGTTTCAGGCTACCCGGTCTCCGACGATCTGCTGGATCCCGCCGCCGAAGCCGCGATGGGCCACATAGAGCTCGGCAAATGGGCAGATTTAGTGATTCTTGCCCCGGCCACCGCCGATTTGCTGGCACGCGTCGCCGCCGGCATGGCCAACGATCTGCTGACGACCCTTTGCCTGGCGACCGACGCGCCGATAGCCGCAGCACCCGCCATGAACCAGCAGATGTATCGCGCCACCGCCACCCAGGCCAATCTGCAAACGCTACAGGCACGCGGCATGTTGCTGTGGGGCCCGGACAGCGGCAGCCAGGCTTGCGGTGACGTTGGCCCTGGCCGCATGCTCGATCCGTTGGACATCGTCGATCTGGCGAACGGTTATTTCTCCGCTTCGCAAGATCTGCAACATTTAAAGATTATGATCACCGCCGGCCCAACGCGTGAAGCGCTGGACCCGGTGCGTTTCATCAGCAACCACAGTTCCGGTAAAATGGGCTTCTCTATCGCCCGGGCCGCCGCCGCACGCGGTGCGCAAGTCACGTTAGTGACCGGGCCGGTCAACCAGCCGACGCCGCCGTGGGTAACCCGGGTAGACGTCGTCAGCGCGCTGGAAATGGAGCAGGCTGTGCAGCAGCGCGCCGCTCAGCAGGATATTTTCATTTCCTGTGCCGCCGTAGCCGATTACCGTGCCGGGCAGATCGCCGGTGAAAAAATAAAAAAACAGGGTGATGAAATCATCCTCAAAATGGTAAAAAACCCCGACATCGTTGCCGGCGTCGCCGCAATGACTAAAAATCGCCCCTTTGTCGTGGGGTTTGCCGCCGAAACCCAGAATGTGGAAGAATACGCGCGACAAAAACTGGCGCGTAAGAAACTGGATTTAATTTGCGCTAACGATGTATCGCTTGCAGAGCACGGGTTTAACAGTGACACCAATGCCTTGCACCTTTTTTGGCAGGATGGAGAAAAGCGCCTGGCGCTGAGCGATAAGGCACTCCTTGGCCAACGTTTAATAGACGAGATAGTCAGCCGTTATGATGAAAAAAATCGACGTTAAAATCCTCGACCCGCGTATCGGACAGGATTTCCCTTTACCGACCTACGCCACTCCAGGTTCAGCCGGCCTCGATCTGCGTGCCTGCCTGGACAGTGCGATTGAACTGGCTCCAGGTGAAACCACGCTGCTGCCTACCGGTCTGGCTATTCACATTGCCGATACCGATCTGGCGGCGGTGATCTTGCCGCGCTCAGGGTTGGGCCATAAGCACGGCGTGGTGTTGGGCAACCTGGTTGGCCTGATCGACTCCGATTATCAGGGCCAACTGATGGTTTCCGTCTGGAACCGCGGTCAGAAATCCTTCACCATTGAACCCGGCGAACGTATCGCGCAAATGGTCTTTGTGCCTGTTGTGCAAGCTGAGTTCAATCTGGTAGAAGAGTTCGACAGCAGCGAACGTGGCGCAGGTGGCTTTGGCCACTCGGGTCGCCACTAAGCGCAGCCCAAGGCTTGATGGCCGGCAGGGAAATGTCGTCCGAAACCTTGCCGCCCAGAGAGAAGGACATTTCTATACCCAAAATAATTGGCGTTGCATCAAGACCGTAAGCAATGAGCTTACTGTGGTAAGTGATTCGGGTGAGTGACAAATCAGCCGGGAGCAGATTTGAACGCTGCTTGCAGCGGCCCCGTCAGGGGTGAGGCCCGGAGATGGGCCGAATAACGCAGCCAACACAGATGCAGCTTCAAGCATGACGGGTATATGGCAAGGTTTGTCCGGCAACGATTACAGCGCACACCAGGTCGCGCGGAGAACACAGGTCGTTAAGGCCGCTGACCCCAGCATCGTAAAAAAAGCTATCACATAAGCCGCACAGAGATCTCTCTGCAATGGCCGGTGCGCGGGTTTCCGAAAGTCTAAGCAGTTTTAGCAAGGGTCTAATCAGACATGGCAGAAAAAGAAAATACCAAAAGGAACCGGCGCGAGGAAATACTGCAGGCGTTAGCCCAGATGCTGGAATCCAGCGACGGCAGCCAGCGTATCACCACCGCGAAGCTGGCCGCTAACGTCGGTGTCTCCGAAGCTGCGTTGTATCGGCATTTTCCCAGCAAAACACGGATGTTCGACAGTCTGATCGAATTTATTGAAGACAGCCTGATAACGCGCATCAACCTGATCCTGCAGGACGAAAAAGAAACCTTTAACCGCCTGCGCCTGATTCTGTTGCTGATTTTGGGGTTTGCCGAACGTAACCCTGGCCTGACGCGCATCATGACCGGCCATGCGTTGATGTTTGAGCAGGATCGCTTGCAGGGCAGGATCAGCCAGCTGTTTGAACGTATAGAGGCGCAACTGCGGCAGGTGCTGAAAGAACGTAAGCTGCGGGAGGGCAAAGGCTTTATCGTGGATGAAACGCTGCTGGCCAGCCAACTGCTGGCCTTCTGCGAAGGCATGCTGTCACGCTACGTGCGCTCCGAGTTCCGTTACCGTCCTACGCAAGACTTCGACGGCCGCTGGCCGCTGCTGGCGGCACAGCTGCAATAAACCGTTGTCAGGCGCGTTTTGGCGCGCCTGACAACGTGAATAGCGCGTTAAACCCCGTACTGTTCACGATAGGCGCGCACCGCCGCCAGACTCGCCGCCATTTCCGGTTTCTCTTCCAGATAAGCAATCAGATCCTTCAGCGTCACGATAGAAATCACCTTACAGTGATAGTCGCGCTCGACTTCCTGAATAGCTGAAATCTCCGCACGCCCGCGTTCCTGACGGTCCAGAGAGATCAACACCCCGGCCAAAGTCGCACCGCTGGCGCCGATGATTTCCATCGATTCGCGGATTGCGGTGCCGGCGGTGATCACATCGTCCACCAACATCACTCGGCCCTGCAGCGGGCTGCCCACCAAAGTGCCGCCTTCACCGTGGGTTTTGGCTTCTTTACGGTTAAAACAGTAAGGCACGTCGCGTTCATGGTGTTCCGCCAGCGCTACCGCCGTGGTGGTGGCGATCGGGATACCTTTGTATGCCGGGCCAAACAGCAGATCAAAATCGATGCCGGAGTCCATCAGCGCTTCGGCGTAGAAGCGTCCTAACAACGCGAGATCACGCCCGGTATTAAACAGGCCGGCATTAAAGAAATACGGGCTGGTACGGCCCGATTTCAGAGTGAACTCACCGAATTTCAATACCTGCTTGTTAAGCGCGAACTCGATAAACTGGCGCTGATAGGCTTTCATTACTGCTTCTCCTCGTCTGGGTCTGTTAGATCTGTCATTACTGCACTGCCGCCCGACCGTCGGGCGTAAAAAAGGCGACTCTTCAGTCGCCTTAAAAATTACTCTGCCAGCGCCGCTTTCTGCGCCTGGAAGATGGTTTCGATGCCCCCTCGGGCCAGCGCCAGCAGCGCCAACAGCTCATCGTGGCTGAAGGGTTCGCCCTCGGCGGTGCCTTGCACCTCGATCATGCGGCCGTCTTCCATCATGACCACGTTCATATCGGTTTCTGCCGCAGAGTCCTCGACGTACTCCAGATCGCACAGCGCTT
The DNA here is from genome assembly GCF_036352655.1 of Serratia sp. C2(1). Classification (NCBI taxonomy): domain Bacteria; kingdom Pseudomonadati; phylum Pseudomonadota; class Gammaproteobacteria; order Enterobacterales; family Yersiniaceae; genus Serratia; species Serratia sp. C2(1). The sequence continues at coordinate 84,480 of NZ_JAZFBA010000007.1, forward strand.
CGCCCTTGACGATACCGACAGACACCGCAGCCACCAGCCCTTTCATTGGGTTGGCCTTCAGTTTGCCCGCAGCAACCAACGCATTAAGCGCATCAGCCAGCGCTACACAGGCACCGGAAATGGAGGCGGTACGGGTGCCGCCATCGGCCTGCAGCACATCGCAGTCGAGGGTGATGGTGAACTCACCCAGTTTTTTCAGATCGACCGCCGCACGCAGCGAACGGGCGATCAGGCGCTGGATTTCCAGCGTACGGCCGCCCTGCTTGCCTTTTGCGGCCTCGCGAGCGTTACGGCTGTGGGTGGAGCGCGGCAACATGCCGTACTCTGCGGTGATCCAACCCTGGCCCTGACCTTTCAGGAAGCGCGGAACGCCTTCTTCTACCGTGGCGGTGCACAAAACTTTGGTATCGCCAAACTCAACCAGCACTGAGCCTTCAGCGTGTTTGGTATAGTGACGGGTCAGTGTCAGTGGGCGAACTTGTTGTGGTGCTCTGCCTGCAGGACGCATGGGCTCTCTCCGGCTTCTAATCTACGATTGGCTGCGCATTATACGGGCTTCGTGACGTAATGCCTATCCTGCCCGGAGGTCCAACGTTATAATCGTTCCATCTTTTCCTATTACGGGTACGCATCAATGATCCGCAGCATGACCGCCTACGCACGGAGTGAAATCAAGGGTGAATGGGGCAGCGCAGCTTGGGAGCTGCGTTCCGTTAACCAACGCTATCTAGAAACCTACATCCGTTTACCGGAACAATTTCGCAGCCTGGAGCCGGTGATCCGCGAACGTATCCGTGGCCGTCTGACCCGCGGCAAAGTGGAATGCAACCTGCGCTTCGAGCTGGACCCGAGCGCGCAAAGCTCGCTGATCCTGAACGAAAAACTGGCTAAACAGCTGGTTGAAGCCGCCAACTGGGTGAAAATGCAGAGCGATGAAGGGGAAATCGATCCTATCGACGTCTTGCGTTGGCCGGGCGTGATGTCTGCTCAGGAGCAGGATCTGGATGCCATCAGCGCACAGCTGATGCAGGCTCTGGATGACGCACTGGATGATTTCATCACCGCTCGCGAAAGCGAAGGCACCGCGCTGAAAGCCCTGATCGAACAGCGCCTGGACGGCGTCAGCGCCGAAGTGATCAAGGTGCGCGCCCAGATGCCAAACATCCTGCAATGGCAGCGTGAGCGCCTGGTCAGCAAGCTGGAAGAAGCTCAGGTGCAGTTGGAAAACACTCGCCTGGAGCAGGAGCTGGTGTTGATGGCGCAACGTATTGACGTTGCCGAAGAACTGGACCGTCTGGAAGCCCACGTAAAAGAAACGCATAACATCCTGAAGAAGAAAGAAGCCGTGGGCCGCCGCCTCGACTTTATGATGCAGGAGTTTAACCGCGAATCGAACACGCTGGCGTCCAAGTCGATTAATGCCGAAGTCACCACTTCCGCTATCGAACTGAAAGTGCTGATCGAACAAATGCGCGAGCAGATCCAGAATATCGAGTGATGTATTCTTCACGAACCCAAACCCGCGCTATGCGGGTTTTTTTATGAACTAGCCCTATACATACCTGGCCGCCTGCTGCTCGGTAATCAACCCCATTTTTGCAGTTGAACGGCAATGGCCCAAGTGGTGCGCTCAAATTCGCCGCTCAATGCCTCAAGCGTTCCGCCCTCTGCATAGCTCTCCTGCAGCCGCTGTTTTTCTTCCTCTGCCTATGGGAAATATGATTTCGCCGCAGGCATCTCCGCCGTAAAAGCGATGCTTTTACGAAAAACTGCGACGATCACGCAGAGAATGACAATCCATAACTCATACCGGCCGCCCGAAGTATTTTGTTCTAATTATCACGTAAGGTAATGAAAGGCGGGCTAAGCTGTGGCTAAATGTGTTTTTTTCATGCCCGCAAGCCGTACGGACCCTTTATGCCGCAAATTCTGCAATTTATTTTCGCCCTGGTGGTGATCATCGCCCTGGCGTTGCTGGTCAGCAACGATCGCAAGAAAATCCGCCTGCGCTATATTATTCAGCTGTTGGTCATTGAAGGTGCACTCGCCTATTTCTTCCTGCATTCAGAAAGTGGCCTCAGCGTAATCAGACACGTCGCCGGCTTCTTTGAAACGCTGCTGACCTACGCAGCGCAAGGCTCCGACTTTGTTTTCGGTGGCATGAGCAAGGACGGGCTGGCGTTCATTTTCCTGGGGGTTTTGTGCCCGATTATCTTTATTTCCGCGCTAATCGGTATTTTGCAGCACTTTCGTATTTTGCCGTTGATTATCCGCCTGGTCGGCACCCTGCTGTCCAAGGTTAACGGCATGGGCAAGCTGGAGTCTTTCAACGCCGTCAGCACGCTGGTGCTCGGTCAGTCGGAAAACTTTATCGCCTATAAGGGTATTATCGGCGATATTTCGCCGCGCCGTATGTACACCATGGCCGCAACCGCCATGTCGACAGTCTCCATGTCCATCGTTGGCGCCTACATGTCGATGATCGATGCGCAATACGTGGTCGCGGCGCTGATCCTCAATATGTTCAGCACCTTTATCATTCTGTCGATCATCAACCCTTATCAACTGGACGATGAACCTGAGCTGAAGCTGAACAAGCTGCATGAAGATCAGAGTTTCTTTGAAATGCTGGGTGAATACATTCTGGCGGGCTTCAAGATTGCGATGATTATCGCCGCGATGCTGATTGGCTTTATTGCGCTGATCTCTGCGGTGAATGCTCTGTTCTCCGCCGTGTTCGGCATCAGCTTCCAGCAAATTCTGGGCTACGTGTTTTATCCGCTGGCCTGGTTGATCGGCATCCCGGCGCAGGATGCGTTGCGGGCCGGCAGCATCATGGCGACCAAGTTGGTGGCCAATGAATTTGTGGCGATGATCGAGCTGAAGAAAATTGCGGCGGAACTGTCGCCGCGTGGCCTGGGTATTCTGTCCGTGTTCCTGGTCTCCTTTGCCAACTTTGCTTCTATCGGCATCGTCGCCGGGGCGATCAAAGGGCTGAATGAACGACAAGGCAACGTGGTATCCCGCTTTGGCCTGAAACTGGTCTACGGTTCAACGCTGGTCAGCCTGCTCTCGGCAGCCATCGCCGGGTTGGTGCTGTAAGTCAATATCCCGGCTCCGGCCGGGATAACCTCAGAACGCGACGCACACCGGCGCATCAACGCGCATCACCGAATCCTGCGCAAACTGCTGCTTATAGCTGCTGCGCAGCGCCTCGATGTTGGTTTCACTGCCCTTGCCCGGTGTATGGATCAGCATCAATGCCTTGCTGTTCTCGCGCGCCAGCTTGCCATCATTGCCCAGCCACTGCCCTTTGGCATCAAACACCGACAGGCCGTCTTTAAAGCGCGGCGTCACTTGCCGGTCGACAAAACCCTGCCACTCTGCTGCGGTAATCACCGGCCCGGTGGGGCGGTTCAGACCAAAATAAAGCGTAGTCTGGACCATCGGCTCCCCGACACCGCAAACCTTCGTTTTTTGCTGCGCGGCATTCTGCGCCGTGGCGACACAGCCGCTCAACAGTATGGCTGCCGCCAGGCCCGCCGCCAGCATGGGCGTATTTTTCATTTTATATTCCTCGGTGAACAAACCCGTCATCAGCCTTAGAGACATTGCTGATGCGCGGCGTAAAGATAGAATGCAAAAAGCATAGTCAGCAAGAGAAACTAACACGAAATATCTAATGTTTGCATAAGCATTGAAAGGTTAAAAAAGGCTAACCACAAGCCAGATAAAGCAAATAAAGATTAATTAAAGTAATCCGAAATGACATTGGTTAGAAAAACTCAGTGGCAACTTGTCCCGTCGGCGATTACCCTTTTGGCCTTACACTCATTCCCGCCCACCCTGTGAATATCTTATGTTACTGAGCATTCTTTATATCATCGGCATCACCGCCGAAGCCATGACCGGCGCACTGGCCGCCGGCCGCCGCCAGATGGATATGTTTGGCGTGATTATTATCGCTTCGGCCACAGCGATTGGCGGCGGCTCGGTGCGCGATATGCTGCTCGGACACTTTCCGTTGGGGTGGGTCAAACATCCTGAATATATCGTGATTGTCGCCATTGCCGCGATTGTCACTACCTGGGTCGCGCCACTGATGCGCCACTTGCGCCGCCTGTTCCTGGTGCTGGATGCCGTTGGCCTGATTGTATTTTCAATCATCGGGGCTCAGGTCGCTTTGGATATGGGCCACGGCCCTATCATCGCCGCCATTGCGGCTGTCATCACCGGCGTATTCGGTGGCGTGCTGCGCGATATGCTCTGCAACCGCATCCCTCTGGTTTTTCAGAAGGAAATCTATGCCGGTATCTCCTTCGCCGCCGCCTGGTTGTACATCGGCCTGCAACACTTCAGCCTGCCGCACAATCTGGTCGTCATCATCACGTTGGTCGTCGGCCTGAGCGCACGCTTGATCGCCCTCCGCTTTCGTCTGGGGCTGCCGGTATTTAACTACCAGCATCCAGACCATTAATACAGCTCACCTCAGAGGCAACATATGCTGCGCCAGGTAGTCTACAAAAACCCTCACCTTGGGCAGCATATGCCGGCTTGACGGCCACAGGGCTGAGAAAAACCCCTGCTCCTGCGTGTGTTGATCCAACACCGCCACCAGTTGCCCGGCGTTAATGGCCGAACACAGCGTAAAATCCGGCAGGTAAGCGATACCCAATCCTTCCAGGGTGGCGTGGATCAGGGCTTCAATGCTGTTGCAGCTCAGCGTCACCGGGATCCGTTGGGAAACCGGCTCTCCATCAGAAAACAACCTCCACTCCTGCAATTGCTGTCCCCCCGGATAGCGGTAGCGCAGGCAGGCATGGTTGAGCAAATCTTCCGGCCGCTGCGGCACGCCCCGACGCTGTAAATACTCAGGCGCACCCGCCAGTATCAACCGAAACGGCCCCAGCCGCCGGGCCATCAGCCGGGAATCCGCCAGCTCACCGCTGCGCACAGCCACGTCAATTCCCTCGGCTATCAGATCCACCATCCGGTCATTGAAGTCCATGTCCAGCTCAACCTCGGGATAAAGCGCGCTGAAATCCGCAAGCAGAGGTACCAACATTCGATAGCCGATAGCCGGCATGCTCACGCGCAGCTTGCCGCGCGGCGCATCGGAGATCCTCGCCATTTCGGCTTCGGCATTTTCAATTTCGCTGACGATGCGTTGGCAGCGTTCAAAAAACAACGCGCCCTCATCGGTGAGATTGATACGCCGGGTGCTGCGGTTAAACAGCCTGACCCCCAATGATTCCTCAAGCCTGGCCACGCTTTTCCCAACGGCAGAGGCGGATACGCCCAGCCGTTCACCTGCGGCGACAAAACTGCGTAGCTCGGCAGCGCGTACAAAAGCCAATAAGCCACTGAGGCTGTCCATAGGATCTCCAATTAGAGCGTTATTGTCCTTAAAGAGTGGAATATAGCCCCATTTCTGGCCAATTAAATCCACTTTATCATCCATCCCAACCGACAATACTGTCGCTGGAGCTCATCATGAACCATCCTCACCGTCTTCCAGATCCCGATCCGCAGCGCTGGATTATCTTGTTTTCCGTCTGCCTGGCGGGGTTGATCATGCCGATTAACTTTACCGGCCCGGCAGTCTCTTTACCCGCTATCGCCGCCAGCCTGGGGGGCAGCGTAGTCGCCCTCAACTGGGTCACCAACGCCTTTATGCTGACCTTTGGCTGCAGCCTGATGATTGCCGGCGCGCTCGCCGATCGCTTTGGCCGAAAACGCGTGTTCATCAGCGGCCTGGCGGTGCTTACCTTAAGCTCATTGGTTATGCTGATGGTGCAGGACATCATCGCATTTGATTTGATACGTGCGCTGCAGGGTGTTGCCGCAGCAGCGGCGTTTGCCGGAGGAACTGCCGGCCTGGCTCAGGTATTCGATGGAACAGAACGCGCCAAAGCCTTCAGCCTGTTGGGAACCACCTTTGGCATCGGCCTGGCATTTGGCCCGCTGCTGGCCGGTTTTTTGGTACAGCATTTTGGCTGGCACGCGATTTTTATCAGCGTGTCGCTGCTCAGCGCCATAGCCCTGTTCGCCGGTATACGCTATATGCATGAGTCGCGCGATCCTGCAGCGGCCAAACTCGACTGGCCCGGCGCGGCCACCTTTACGCTGGCGCTTACGTTGCTGACTTATGCCGTACTGCAAGCCCCCGACAGCGGTTGGGGCAGCAGTGAAATCATCGCCCTGTTCAGCGGCGCTTTGCTTTCCATGGCAGCATTTATCCTGATCGAGAAACGCGTACGCAGACCGATGCTTGAACTGTCTTTATTCCGCTATCCGCGTTTCGTCGGCGTACAGTTTCTGGCTGCTGCCCCAGCCTATTCCTATGTGGTTCTGCTGGTTTTACTCCCGCTGCGCTTTATTGGCATCGAAGGTTACGGCACCCTGGAGGCGGGTATCGTTATGTTCGCACTCTCAGCGCCAATGCTGATATTGCCGCTGCTGGCAGGCATGTTGGCGCACCGGTTTTCCGCCGGTATCATTTCCAGCCTGGGTTTACTGATCTGCGCCTTCGGCCTGCTATGGCTGGCGCAATATGCGCCTGGGCAACCCTTCCTGCTATTGATCCTGCCGCTGTTGACCATTGGCAGTGGCATCAGCCTGCCCTGGGGATTAATGGACGGACTGGCGGTCAGCGTGGTGCCGAAGGATCGCGCAGGCATGGCCACCGGCATTTTCAGCACTGTCCGCGTGGCGGGCGAAGGCATCGCCCTCGCCGTGGTGGGCGCGCTGCTGGCCGCCTTGGTTGAACAGCATCTGCCGGGTTCTCCTCTGGCCAATGCTGCCGCCGGCGCCCATCGGCTGGCAATGGGTGACCTGCAGCAAGCGGCGGCATTGCTGAACGTCGATACCGCCGCCTTGAAACAGAGCTACGAAGCCGCATTTCATAATCTGTTGTATATTCTGGCGCTAATGACGGCGATTTCAGCAGGCATCGTTTTTATTTTCCTGCGTCATGCCTCACCCTCACCGATCGCCCACACGCGAATAACCGACGTAAATTCCCTGGCTGAGAAACCTACGGAGTAACGACACATCACCGGGTTCCGGCAAAACCCGCTATTTCCTGCTCCTCCAGCGTGTTGACCAGCGCCAGAAATGGTGGGTGTTGAAGAAAGCCGGTAATCTGCTCAGCCTTTTTTGCGCCTATCCCGGTCATTTTACGCCACTCTCCGGCCGGTAATTGCTGTATCTGGTGCCAGTTTTTCAATGCCCGCGCTTGTTGCGGGTTAAGCGGTGCGCCTAACGCTATCAACCAGCGAGCAAAGGGTTGTTGCCGCGCCAACTGAAATTGCCGGTGGATACTGCGCCCACGCTTGTCACCCATGCCGGGCGCTGACATCAATTGCTCCGGCGTCAACACCAGCCAATCCAGCAAATGCCGCACCAGCCCCCGATCAATTAACACCTGCCAGGTAGATTCACTGACGCCGTGCAAACCTAATCCCTGTGGGCCGCCCAACCACACCAGTCGGGCCAGAAACTGCTGGCGGCACTCCGGCAGCCAGCTAAAGCAACTCAAAGAATGGTAACGATCTGCGGTTGGCGCATCAGGCTCTACTCTTTCTGCGGCCCGCCAGACCACTTTATCCAGACGCGGGATCCCGTGCCCCATCAGGCTGATTGCCACCTGGTCACCGGGCACAACCGCCCACTGCCGCCAACGGGGCAGCGATCCCAGGTTAACCCGCGAGACCCATTTATCATCCATCCTGAGGGGATCAAGCTTCAGCACCACGGCAATCTTTCCGGTGCGGCCTACGCTGAACTCGACATCATTGACCCTGGCAATCTGCTGCACTGGCGGATACTTCCAGGCAACCGCCCAATCACCGGGCTTTGCCTGCCAATAATGCCCCGACGGTGACTGCGCCTGATGAATCACCACGCCATCCGTGACGAAGGGCAATGCTTCGCGATGCCAACGGTCGCGCCATTGCCGCACGTCTTCCAGTGAACTCACGGGTTGTGAATAAGCCAATGCGAGAGGGAACCCCATTGCGGCAAGCTGCTGTAAACGCTGCGTCATTTCTTGTGGGCCATCAGGCCATGCCCAGACAAACAGGCCAATCTGTTGCAAGATCGGCGAAAGCCGGTTTTTCATCAGCGCACCGGCGACCCTGGCTCGGGCATTGATGCCGCCATGAAGCTTTTGCTGATGATCGTTCACCATCAAAAACAGCTCCCCCTGCAGAATCAACGTCGCCGGAGCGCCCTTCACCGCCGCCGGTATCGATGGAATAGCACGCACCTTTTCCAGCCAATTTTCCCCCTTTAGCCCATTTCCCCGGCTGACAGCCGCCGCCAGTTCGCCATCGCGATACACCAAAGTAACGGCTACGCCGTCCACCTTAGGCTGAACCCAGACATCGCTGCGACCACGCAGCCATTGAGCCACGGCGGCAGAGTCCGCCAATTTATGCAGCCCGGTATGCGCCACCGGGTGGGGCGTTTTACCCGCAGGTAAAAGCGGACTGGGCTCCTCAGCCCTTTCCAGACCGGCGCAACGATGCCACAACTGCAGTTTTTGCCGCAGGCTGTCATAGACCTCATCTTCAATTAAACTGTCGCCCTGTTGGTAATAAGCCACATCCCAGCGTTCCAGCTGGTTTTTTAACGTGGTTATCTCCAGTTGCAGCCGCTCCGGTCGCCACGTCGGGCAACTTTCTGCCCGCAGCACACCACAAAACATCATCCCGCCCAACAGCGCCATTCCGATCCGCATTCCGCATTTCCGCATACTGCACCTCCCTGATAACCGGCAGTAAAACCGGGTGATAAGGCTTCGGCAACGGTCAATTGCCCGATCTGCCGAGCGGCTCGAGAAAGGCAGATATAGGTTGCATGAAACCGCGGAAATTTACCGATCTGCTGCGCAAAACCGCCGTTTAGAGGTTTTTTCAGCACAAAGCGACGGGCAAAATGCGAGCTAACGCTGCACCTGGCGCGTTAGCCGTGTATACTGTGCGGAGAAAATACACATCCGCTGTTATTGGCACATCAACCGCTATCAACGAACATCATCATGGCTCAAGGCACGCTTTTTATTGTCTCTGCACCCAGTGGCGCAGGGAAATCAAGTCTGATTCAGGCTTTGTTAAAGACGCAACCGCTGTACGACACGCAGGTTTCGGTTTCGCACACCACGCGCGACAGCCGCCCGGGTGAACATCACGGCGAGCATTATTTCTTCGTCTCAAAAGATGAATTCCGCCGGATGATTGAGCAGGATGCGTTTCTTGAGCACGCCGAAGTGTTCGGCAACTATTACGGGACCTCACGTGCCGCCATTGAGCAGGTGCTGTCGACCGGCGTAGACGTCTTCCTGGATATCGATTGGCAGGGTGCGCAGCAGATCCGCGCTAAAATGCCGCAGGCGCGCAGCATCTTTATTTTGCCGCCGTCAAAGGATGAACTCGGCCGCCGCCTGCGTGGCCGCGGGCAAGACTCTGAAGAGGTGATCGCCAAACGCATGGCGCAAGCCGTGGCAGAAATGACGCACTACGCGGAGTATGATTATTTAATCGTGAACGATGATTTCGATCTGGCCCTGTCCGATCTGAAAACCATTATTCGCGCCGAGCGCCTGCGTTTAGGCCGGCAATTACTGCGGCATGACGCTTTAATCAGCAAACTATTGGCAGACTGAAGGCAGTTTCAGTATTATGCCCAGTCTTTTCGTCACCTGTGGAGTAGCACAAATATGGCACGCGTAACTGTTCAAGACGCTGTAGAGAAAATTGGTAACCGTTTTGACCTGGTGTTGGTCGCTGCTCGTCGGGCACGTCAAATCCAGACCGGCGGTAAAGATGCACTTGTTCCGGAAGAAAACGACAAGTACACCGTTATCGCTCTGCGCGAAATCGAAGAAGGCCTGATCACCAGCCAAATCCTCGATGTTCGTGATCGTCAAGAGCAGCAAGAGCAGGAAGCCGCAGAAATTCAAGCGGTTACCGCGATTGCTGAAGGTCGTCGTTAATTAGACTGCGAGTCTGCCTTGTACCTGTTTGAAAGCCTGAATCTGCTGATTCAACGTTACCTGCCTGAGGAGCAGATTAAGCGCCTCAAACAGGCATACCTCGTTGCACGTGATGCTCACGAGGGACAGACACGCTCCAGCGGTGAGCCCTACATTACTCACCCGGTCGCCGTGGCCTGCATTCTGGCGGAAATGCGTCTCGATCATGAGACGCTGATGGCGGCGCTGCTGCATGACGTCATCGAAGACACCCCGGCCACCTACCAGGATATGGAACAACTGTTCGGCAAGAGCGTCGCTGAACTGGTTGAAGGCGTATCCAAGCTCGACAAGCTGAAGTTCCAGGATAAAAAAGAAGCTCAGGCGGAAAACTTCCGCAAAATGATCATGGCGATGGTGCAGGATATTCGCGTCGTGCTGATCAAGCTGGCCGACCGCACGCACAATATGCGTACCCTGGGTTCGCTGCGTCCTGACAAACGTCGGCGTATCGCGCGTGAAACCCTGGAAATCTACAGCCCCTTGGCCCATCGCCTGGGTATTCACCACCTGAAGACCGAGCTGGAAGAGCTGGGTTTCGAGGCGTTGTACCCGAACCGCTACCGTGTAATCAAAGAAGTGGTGAAAGCCGCTCGCGGTAACCGTAAGGAGATGATCCAAAAGATTCTCTCCGAGATCGAAGGCCGATTGAACGAAGCCGGCATTCCTTGTCGCGTCAGCGGGCGAGAAAAACACCTGTATTCCATCTACCTCAAGATGCACCTGAAAGAGCAGCGTTTCCATTCGATTATGGACATCTACGCGTTCCGGGTGATCGTGAAGGAAGTCGATACCTGTTACCGCGTGCTGGGCCAGGCTCACAGCCTGTATAAACCACGCCCGGGCAGGGTCAAAGACTATATCGCCATTCCCAAGGCCAACGGCTACCAATCGCTGCACACATCCCTGATCGGCCCTCACGGCGTGCCGGTTGAAGTGCAGATCCGTACCGAAGATATGGATCAGATGGCAGAAATGGGGGTGGCCGCGCACTGGGCTTATAAAGAAAAAGAACAGGGCGAAACCGGCACCACCGCGCAAATCCGCGCACAGCGCTGGATGCAAAGCTTGCTGGAGTTGCAGCAAAGCGCCGGCAGTTCATTTGAATTTATCGAGAGCGTAAAATCCGATCTGTTCCCGGATGAGATTTACGTTTTCACCCCGGAAGGCCGCATCGTCGAACTGCCTGCGGGCGCAACCCCGGTCGACTTCGCCTATGCGGTGCATACCGATATCGGTCATGCCTGCGTCGGCGCGCGAGTCGACCGTCAGCCGTACCCCTTGTCGCAGTCGCTGAGCAGCGGTCAAACGGTCGAAATCATCACAGCACCAGGCGCGCGGCCAAACGCCGCCTGGTTGAATTTTGTCGTCAGCTCGAAAGCGCGCGCCAAAATCCGCCAGATGCTGAAGAACCTCAAGCGCGATGATTCTGTCGGTCTCGGCCGCCGCTTGCTGAACCATGCGTTGGGCGGCAGCCGCAAATTGGCAGAGATTCCACCGGAAAATATCCAGCACGAACTGGATCGCATGAAGCTGGCAACGCTGGATGATTTGCTGGCTGAAATCGGCCTCGGCAATGCCATGAGCGTGGTGGTGGCGAAAAACCTGCAAGGTGACCAATCCAACCTGGGCACCTCCTCCGGGGTTCGCAACCTGGCGATCAAAGGCGCAGACGGCGTGCTGATCACCTTCGCCAAATGCTGCCGGCCTATTCCGGGCGACCCGATCATTGCCCACGTCAGCCCAGGCAAAGGGCTGGTGATCCACCATGAATCCTGCCGGAACATCCGCGGTTACCAGAAAGAGCCTGAGAAATTCATGGCGGTAGAGTGGGATAAAGATATCGAGCAGGAGTTCATCGCCGAGATTAAAGTGGACATGTTTAACCATCAGGGTGCGCTGGCCAACCTGACGGCGGCCATCAACGCAGCCGAGTCCAATATTCAGAGCCTGAATACCGAAGAGAAAGACGGCCGGGTTTATAGCGCCTTTATTCGCCTGACCACCCGCGATCGCATCCATCTGGCAAATATTATGCGTAAAATCCGTATCATGCCGGATGTGATTAAAGTTAACCGTAACCGAAATTAGCGCCTATGAGCCCTGAACGCTATGCGCGGATTTGTGAAATGCTGGCAACCCGGCAGCCGGATCTGACGGTCTGCCTGGAACAGGTGCACAAACCGCATAACGTCTCCGCCATTATCCGCACCGCCGACGCCGTCGGCGTGCATCAGGTCCATGCCGTGTGGCCGACTTCACGCATGCGTACCCTGGTTTCCTCCGCTGCCGGCAGCAACAGCTGGGTCAATGTAAAAACCCACCGCACCATCTCTGACGCGGTGATCCATCTGAAAGCTCAAGGCATGCAGATTCTGGCGACCCACCTTTCCGCCCGCGCGGTTGATTTCCGCGAGGTGGATTACACCCGCCCAACCTGCGTGCTGCTGGGGCAGGAAAAAACCGGTATCACCGAAGAAGCGCTGGCCCTGGCCGACCAGGACATCGTCATTCCGATGATCGGCATGGTGCAATCCCTCAACGTGTCGGTCGCCTCGGCCTTGATCCTGTACGAAGCGCAGCGCCAGCGCCACAACGCCGGCATGTACCTGCGCACCCGCAGCGCGCTGGACGAAGAAGAACAACAACGCCTGCTGTTCGAGGGCGGCTACCCGGTTCTGGCCAACGTCGCCAAACGCAAAGGGTTGCCGCGTCCGCAGATCGACCAACAGGGCCAGGTGGTCGCCGACGCCGAATGGTGGGCGACCATGCAGGCAACGGTACGCCGATGAAAGGCCGCCTGCTGGACGCTGTCCCTCTTACCACGCTTTCCGGAGTTGGTGCCAGCCAGGCGGGCAAACTGGCAAAAATTGGCCTGGAAACCATTCAGGACCTGCTGCTGCACCTCCCGCTGCGTTATGAAGACCGTACCCGCCTCTATCCGATCAACGACCTGCTGCCGGGCATTTTTGCCACCGTGGAAGGCGAAGTGCTGCGCAGCGATATCAGTTTTGGTCGTCGGCGCATGCTGACTTGCCAGATCAGCGACGGCACCGGCCTGCTCACCATGCGTTTCTTTAACTTCAACGCGGCGATGAAAAACAGCCTGGCCGCAGGCCGGCGCGTAACCGCTTACGGTGAGATCAAACGCGGCAACCACGGCGCAGAAATCATCCACCCGGAATACCGCATTCAGGGGGAAAGCAGCGAGGTTGAGCTACAGGAATCGCTGACGCCGGTCTATCCGACCACCGAAGGCATCAGGCAGGCCACGCTGCGCAAGCTAACCGATCAGGCGCTGGAGCTGCTGGACACCTGCGCCATCGCCGAGCTGCTGCCACCAGAACTCAGTAGCGGGCTGATGAGCCTGCCGCAGGCGCTGCACACCCTGCACCGCCCACCGCCGGATATCCAGTTGGGAGATTTGGAGCAGGGTAAGCATCCGGCGCAAAAACGCCTGATCCTGGAAGAACTGCTGGCGCATAACCTCAGCATGTTGGCGGTGCGCGCCGGCGCGCAGAGTTATCAGGCGCTGCCGCTGATGCCGGATGATCGACTGAAAAAACGGTTTCTTGCCGAATTGCCATTCTCGCCGACCGGCGCGCAAGATCGCGTGGTAGCCGATATCGAAGCCGATATGCAAAAAGGCTTCCCGATGATGCGGCTGGTGCAAGGTGATGTCGGCTCAGGCAAAACGCTGGTGGCGGCGCTGGCGGCGCTACGCGCCATCGCCCACGGCAAACAGGTGGCCTTGATGGCGCCCACCGAACTGCTGGCCGAACAACACGCCAATAACTTCCGCCAGTGGTTTGAACCGCTGGGGCTTGAAGTCGGCTGGCTGGCCGGCAAGCAAAAAGGCAAGGCACGCATTGCTCAGCAGGAAGCGATCGCCAGCGGAAAAGTGTCGATGGTGGTCGGTACGCACGCCATCTTCCAGGAACAGGTACAGTTTTCCGGGCTGGCGCTAGTAATCATCGACGAACAGCACCGGTTTGGCGTGCACCAACGGCTGGCTCTGTGGGAAAAGGGCGAGGAGCAAGGCTTCCATGCTCATCAGTTGATCATGACCGCCACGCCAATCCCACGCACGCTGGCAATGACCGCCTATGCCGATCTCGATACATCGGTGATCGACGAGCTGCCGCCAGGCAGGACGCCGGTCACCACCGTCGCCATTCCAGACACCCGGCGCGCCGATATTATTCAGCGGGTGAAAAGCGCCTGTATGGAAGAAGGCCGGCAGGCGTACTGGGTCTGTACGCTGATCGAGGAATCGGAGCTGCTGGAAGCGCAGGCGGCGGAGGCTACCTGGGAAGAGTTGAAAACTGCGCTGCCCGAGCTGAAAGTCGCGCTGGTTCACGGCCGCATGAAGGCGCAGGAAAAACAGGCGGTAATGCAGGCCTTTAAACAGGGTGAGTTACAGCTGTTGGTGGCAACCACAGTGATCGAAGTAGGCGTCGACGTACCGAACGCCAGCCTGATGATCATCGAAAACCCGGAACGGCTTGGGTTGGCGCAACTGCATCAGTTGCGCGGCCGCGTGGGCCGTGGCGCCGTGGCGTCACATTGCGTGCTGTTGTACAAAACCCCGCTGAGCAAAACGGCGCAGAAACGTCTGCAGGTGCTGCGCGACAGCAACGACGGTTTTGTGATTGCCCAGCGCGATCTGGAAATCAGAGGCCCAGGCGAGCTGCTCGGCACGCGCCAGACTGGCAGTGCGGAATTCAAGGTGGCCGATTTGCTGCGCGACCAGGCGATGATACCGGAAGTGCAACGCGTCGCCCGCCATATTCATCAGCAGTACCCGGAACATGCCCGCGCTCTGATTGAACGCTGGCTGCCGGAGAAAGCGCGCTACTCCAACGCCTGATCTTCTGCCAGAGACAAGGGCGCCAATGGCGCCCTTGCTTTATATATTGAACGTTATTCAGCCCACCGCCGGGAACACCGGCAACAACAGATACAGCTTAATCACGATCGCGTTGGCGATATCGATAAAGAACGCCCCCACCATCGGCACCACCAGAAACGCCAGATGCGATGGACCGAAGCGATCGGTAATCGCCTGCATATTGGCGATCGCCGTAGGCGTAGCGCCCATGCCAAAACCACAGTGGCCCGCCGCCAGTACCGCCGCATCGTAGTTTTTGCCCATCACCCGGTAAGTGACGAAAATCGCATACAGCGCCATCACCAGCGTCTGCACCGCCAGAATCGCCAACATCGGCAGCGCCAGCGACGCCAGTTCCCACAGGCGCAAGCTCATCAGCGCCATCGCCAGGAACAGCGACAGGCTGACGTTCCCCAGCACCGATACCGCCCGCTCGAACACGGTGTAAAAACCGCTGAACGCCAGCGTATTGCTGAGGATCACCCCGACAAACAGCACGCAGACAAAGTTTGGCAGTTCAAACACCGTGCCATTCAACAGGCCGGCAATAAACTGCCCCAGGCTCAAGCAGATGGCGATCATCGCGATAGTTTCTATCATCACCAACGAGGTAATCAGCCGGCCGCTCTCCGGCTTTTCAAAACCGCTCGGTTGCACGCTATCTTCCGGTGTGCCTTCCGGCGTGGAGGAGTGTTTCACCAGGTAACGCGCCACCGGGCCGCCGATCAGGCCGCCCAGCACCAGACCGAAAGTCGCGCAGGCCATCGCGACTTCAGTGGCGTTTTCAAACCCATAACGTTCGATGAACAGCTTGCTCCAGGCTGCGCCGGTACCATGACCACCGGATAACGTAATTGAACCGGCGATCAGGCCCATCAGCGGATCCAGACCCAGTATTTTCGCCATGCCGATGCCGATGGCGTTCTGCACCACCAACAGGCCCAGCACCACAAACAGGAACACCATTAGCGCTTTGCCGCCCGCGCGCAATCGCGCCAGGTTGGCGTTCAGGCCGATGGTGGCAAAAAAGGCCAGCATCAACGGGTCTTTCAGCGACATATCGAAGCTGATTTCCCAGTTAGCAAACTTTTTCAAGGCTAACAACAGGAGCGCCACCAGCAAACCACCGGCGACAGGTGCGGGAATAGTGTATTTTCGCAACAGCGGAATGCTTCTGACGCATTTGCCCCCAAGGAGCAAAACCAGCGTTGCCGCGACTAACGTGCCATAAGTATCGAGATGAAACATCCAGGTACTCCCTGTAACGGAAAAGATCCAATAAGAAATAATAAGTTATAGAAAACCGCTTAGTTTTTAAAACTTGATGAATGCGGGATTAGAAGTAAAAAACGCTGATAAAACAAGAAAAAATGAACGAAAATGCGACATGCGCGTTGATGCCCCTGACGTAACACCAGGGCGCAACCGTTTGCTTTTGCGGGGTGGATCATTAAAATGCCTGCTTTGCCGTTTCTGGAAATGCCACATCATGACCATGCCATCCACCGAGCTTGATGCAGTGCAAAAAGCCGCCGTCACTCCCCACGCCAGCGAACTGATTTATCGCCTGGAAGACCGCCCGCCGCTGCCGCAAACGCTGTTTGCCGCCGGTCAGCATCTGTTGGCGATGTTTGTGGCGGTGATCACCCCGGCCCTGTTGATCTGTCAGGCGCTCGGTCTGCCGGCACAGGATACTCAGCACATTATCAGCATGTCGCTGTTTGCCTCCGGCCTGGCCTCCATTCTGCAAATTAAAACCTGGGGACCTGTCGGTTCGGGCCTGCTGTCGATTCAGGGCACCAGTTTTAACTTTGTTTCGCCTCTGATTATGGGCGGGCTGGCGCTGAAAAACGGCGGTGCCGACGTCCCCACCATGATGGCTGCACTGTTCGGCACGCTGATGGTCGCCTCCTGTACCGAAATCCTCCTGTCGCGCGTGCTCCACCTGGCGCGGCGTATCATCACCCCGCTGGTCTCCGGCATTGTGGTGATGATTATCGGTTTGTCGCTGATTCAGGTCGGGCTGACCTCCATCGGCGGCGGTTATGCCGCGATGAACGGGGGCAGCTTCGGCGCGCCGAAAAATCTGCTGCTGGCCGGTGCGGTGCTGGCGGTGATTATTCTGCTTAATCGCCAGCGCAATCCGTACTTGCGCGTCGCCTCGCTGGTGATCGCCATGGCGGTCGGCTACCTGCTGGCCTGGGCGATGGACATGCTGCCGGCAAGCCAGCCGGCTCCGCAAACGGCGGCTGTCACCCTTCCGATCCCGCTGTATTACGGCCTGGGCTTTGACTGGAGCCTGCTGCTGCCGCTGATGCTGATCTTTATGGTCACCTCGCTGGAAACCATCGGCGACATCACCGCCACCTCAGACGTGTCGGAACAGCCGGTCAGCGGCCCGCTGTATATGAAGCGCCTGAAGGGCGGCGTGCTGGCCAACGGTCTGAACTCGATGCTGTCGGCGGTGTTCAACACCTTCCCCAACTCCTGTTTTGGTCAGAACAACGGCGTGATCCAACTGACCGGGGTTGCCAGCCGTTACGTCGGCTTTGTGGTGGCGCTGATGCTGATCGCGCTGGGTTTGTTCCCGGCAGTGGCCAATTTCGTGCAACATATTCCTGAGCCGGTGCTTGGCGGCGCTACCCTGGTGATGTTCGGCACCATCGCCGCCTCCGGCGTGCGTATCGTGTCACGCGAAAGGCTGAACCGCCGCGCGATCATGATCATGGCGCTGTCGCTGGCCGTCGGCATGGGCGTTTCCCAGCAACCGCTTATCTTGCAGTTCGCGCCCGACTGGCTGAAAACACTGCTCTCTTCAGGCATTGCCGCCGGCGGCATCACCGCCATCGTGCTCAACCTGGTGTTCCCGCACGAACACGAGAAGCCATAATCCGCCGCGCTGCCTGCCACACACGGCCGCTTGCGGCCGTTTTTTATTGCCTATCAGACCATTGCACTTGAGATGCCCGGCCAATTGCGGCATAAACAGGGTATCTTTTTTGACCGACGCGGATGTAAACGATGAAATTTATCGGAAAACTGTTGCTGACGTTGCTGCTGCTGGTAGTGCTTGCCATTGTGCTGTTGTACGTTGTGGGGCAAACCGGCTGGGCAGCGGGCTGGTTAAGTCGTTGGATCAGCGATAACAGCGAATACCGCCTGTCGGTGGCAAAAATCTCGCACTCATGGAATCAGCCGGGCCAAATCAGCCTGGAAGACGTCCAACTGGCCAAAAATAATCAGCCGCAGGCGTTGATCGCCAAACGGGTAGATCTCGGCCTGAGCCTGCGCCAAATCACCGAACCGCGCTATTTTCACAGCGTAACCCTGCGCGACGGCATGCTTACCGTTCAGCCGCAAGCCGCGACATTGCCGGTGCAGGCCGATGTGTTGCAGTTGAGCAATATGGCGCTGCAATCCAACGATGAAACCTGGCAGCTCAACGCGCAGCAGGTCAATGCCGGCATTACGCCCTGGCAACCCAAGGCCGGGCATCTGCTGGGAGAAAATAATCAGTTCCAGTTCAGCGCCGGCTCGATAACGCTGAATGGCATCCCGGCTTCACAGGTGCTGGTACAGGGTGAACTTAAACAGAACCAGTTGAAGCTCAACAACTTCGGTGCCGATCTGGCGCAGGGTGACCTGACCGGGGTAGCCAGCCGCGCCGCCGACGGCAGCTGGCAGGTGGAACGCCTGCGGCTGAGTGGCGTACGCATGCAAACCCCGCTGACGCTGGCTGAGTTTTGGCAACGCTTTACGGCCCTGCCGCCGGTCACTCTCAAACGTTTTGATCTGATCGACGCGCGGCTGGAAGGCAAAGAATGGGCGTTCAACGATCTCGATCTGTCGTTGCAAAACGTGACCTTCCAACAAGGCGACTGGAGCAGTGAGGACGGATCGCTGAACTTCAACGCCAGCGATCTGATCAACGGCGGTTTCCACCTGATCGATCCGATCATGAATATGCGGCTTTCACCGGCGGGTATCGCCATTCAACAGTTCACCAGCCGTTGGGAAGGCGGGCTGCTGCGTACCTCCGGCAGTTGGCTACGCGCCAACAACCGCCTGCAACTGGACGAAGTGGCCGTCGCCGCACTCGAGTACACCTTGCCGCAAGACTGGCGCGCCTTGTGGCTGCAACCGCTGCCGCACTGGTTGGCGGAGGTGTACATCAACAAACTGACCACCAATCGCAACCTGATCATCGACATCAATCCGAACTTCCCGTTCCAGATCACTGCGCTGGACGGCTACGGCGGCAATCTGCTGTTGGCGCGCGACCACCAGTGGGGTATTTGGTCCGGCACGCTGAACCTGAATGGCAGCGAAGCCACCTTCAACAAGATTGACGTTCGGCGCCCATCGCTGGCGCTAAACGCTAATGACGGGCAGATCAACGTCACCGAGCTAAGCGCCTTTATGCCAAAAGGACTACTGGAAGCCAAAGCCACAGTCGAACAGCTGCCGGGCAAACCGTTTACGCTGTCGTTGAACGGCCGCTCGGTGCCGGTGAATACCTTGCAGCAATGGGGGTGGCAGTCGGTTCCGCTGGAAGGTGACGGAAATCTGCAGCTGCAGTTGAAAGGGTTGCTGAACAGCGATGGGCCGTTTAAATCTTCACTTAAGGGCGAACTGCAGGCCACCGCCGGCGATGGTCGGACGGTCAACCAACAGTTACCCTAGGCTTTCACGCCCTCTTCCCGGGGAAGAGGGCCGATGACTCAGCTTTCTATCGCCTCGGAACCGCCCTGATCCAGGGGCGCGTCCGACTCGGCCGGCAGCACCATATAAGTGCCTTCAAATACCGCGCCTTTATCGTCGTCACCGAACAAATGCACCTCAGCCTGCACGCGTGCACGGCGGCCCCGCGCCAAACGAGCCAGATCGCCGCTCAGCGAGCTGAGATCCGCCACCGCCCGCGGTCTGCCGGTGATCGGTTTGCTGTAGCGGATATGCGCATCTGCCAGAATAATGGTGCCGCCCAGATGGCGCTCACGCAGCAATAGCCAGATAAGCCCCCAGGCGGTCAGCGTGGCCAGAGAGAACAGGCTGCCGGCAAACAGCGTATGATGCGGGTTCTGATTGCCAATCTCCGGCATGGTGGTGACGAAACGCTGGCCGGTATACTGGCTGATGCGCACCCCCATTTTCTCGCTGAGCGGGATATGATCGTACCAAGCCTGCTGCAGTTGGCCGCACCAGTCGGGGCGATGCAAAATATCGTCCAGCGTCGCCACCGGTTTAATCATCAGGAAGTGGCGGATCGGGGTGGTTTGCGGCGCGGTGATCTCGCCCTGATTGACGAAGCCAAGCTTGGCAAAGAACGCCACCGCATCCTCACGGGCGCTACATACCACCCGCTTTACCCCTTCCTGGCGTGCCACGGATTCCAGCGTCATCGCCACCAGCGTGCCGAGACCTTTGTCCTGCACCGTAGGGTCTACCGCCATAAAGCGGATCGCCGCTTCGTTGTCGGCATTGATATACAGCCGCCCGATAGCGACAATTTTACCGCCCTCATCCACCACCATCTGATGGTGCGCCATGGCGTCGTAGGCATCCTTTTCCGAACCCACCGGTTGGTGCAATGGCTTGCGCAGCATTTCCCAACGAAACTGGTAATAATCCTTCAGCTCTTGTTCTGTTACGGGTACTCGTAGGTGATACATAGACGCCTTCTCTCTCAAAATGCTTAGACTTGAAGCCAAAACGTCACCGGCCCGTCGTTCACCAACGCCACTTGCATGTCGGCGGCGAACTCGCCGGTCTGGGTTTCTATGCCGCGTTCGCGGCACTGACCAACAAAATATCGATACAACCGATCGGCTTCCTGCGGTGCTGCACCGCGTGAGAAACTTGGGCGCATGCCTTTTTGGGTATCGGCCACCAGTGTGAACTGCGAAACCACCAACAGGCTGCCTCCCGCCTGCTGGACATTAAGATTCATCTTGTCGTTCTCGTCGCCAAAGATGCGGTACCCCAGTACGCGCTCACACAGACGCACGGCTTTTTGCTCGTTATCGTCCTGCTCCACGCCCAATAACACTAACAAACCGGGGCCAATCTTGCCTACCGTCTCTCCCTTGACCGTGACGCTGGCGTTTAGCACCCGTTGAATTAACGCAATCATAACTGCCCTTCTTGTGTCTGATCCTCTTGCTCCGTCTTTTGCCGGCGGTAGTCACGGTATTCCCCCAGGGTAACGGTGATTTCCGCGCCGAGTAACACGATACACCAGCTCCAGTAGACCCACAGGAATAAAATCGGGATCACCGCCAGCACGCCGTAAATCAGCTGATAAGACGGGAACATGGTGATATACAGCGCAAAGCCCTTCTTGCCCAGTTCAAACAATATCCCGGCCACCAGCGCGCCAATCAGCGCATCTTTAGGCGGTACGCGCACCGTCGGCACGATGCAATACAGCAGCCAGAACGATATCCAGGACAGGATCAGCGGGAAAATTCGCAGTACTTGATCCACCAGGCTGTTCACGCCCGCCTGCGCCAGCCAGTTGAGCGACAGCAGGTAAGAGCTGATGGCCATGCTGGCACCCACCAACAACGGCCCCAGGGTCAGCACCATCCAATACACCGCAAACGAAAATACGATTGGCCGTTTGTTCTTGCTGCGCCAGATAGTGTTCAGCACGCTATCGACCGAGGAAATCAGCAGCAACGCGGTGACAATCAGCCCGCAGGTCCCGACGGCAGTCATCTTGTTGGAGTTGGCGACAAACTGTTCCAGATAGCTTTGGATCACGTTGCCGGCGGCCGGCATGAAATTAGAGAAGATAAAACTTTTCAACTGAACGCTGATGTCGGAAAACATCGGGAACGCGGCAAACAACGCGAACACCACGGTAATCAACGGCACCAGCGACAGCAGGGAAACATAGGCCAGGTGGCCCGCCAGCATGGTCAGGCCGTCGCTGTCGACGCGTTTGAGCAGCAACCGCCCGAAGGTGATGCTGGGCTTGATCGCGGAAGGCAGCTTTTTACGGCGGAAAAACGACATGGTCACTCCTTGATGTCAGTTTGTACGCCTTAAGCTTACCCCTTCGCGTTCATTGGGCAAAATAAGCCGGCACCACGTCACGATCGGTCACGTGTACCGTTTTGATGCCCAGCGCCTGTGCAGCGGCGACGTTGGCCGGATGATCGTCAAAGAACACAGCGGCTTCCGGCGACGTATTTTCGGCGTTTAAAACGTGCAGATAGATGTTGGCGTCCGGCTTGCGCATGCCGATGTCCTGAGACAGGTACAGATGATCGGCGGCCTCGGCCACTTCGGGATAGTGCTGTGGCCAGTAGTTGCAGTGCAGACGATTGGTATTCGACAACACCACCACCCGGTGACCTTCGCTGCGCAGGCGTTTCATAATGTCGATCACCTCTGGGCGCAGGGCGACAAACACCGCCTGCCAGCCAGTGGCGAACTGCTCAAAACTGAGGGCGACGCCCATTTCATCACTCAGGCGTTCGGCGAAATCTTCGTCGCTGATTTCACCGCGTTCATGTTGCTGGAACAGCTCGCCCATGGCGAAACGCTCGGACAAAACCGCCAGCGGCGTGCCACTCAAATTGCTCCATACACCCAGTACACGTTTGAAATCGATATCGACAATCACATTACCTAAATCAAAGATATACAGCATAGTCCTCTCCTGATGGGCCGGTGAGATTTCACTGTAGCGGGAAAAGAAGGAGCTGAACAGAGAGCAGGTGGAAAAGCGCATAGCGCGCGGCAGAAAGGGGGAAAGGTAGAGGAAAAAACTCAGGGCGCAAGAATCAACTGCGCCCTAAGCATGGAACACTAAATCAGCGATTAAGCGTCTTTAGGACCGCGGCTTGCACGCTTACGATCGTTTTCCGTCAGGTGACGTTTACGAATACGTACGGACGTTGGCGTTACTTCTACCAGTTCGTCATCATCGATGAATTCCAGAGCTTGCTCCAGAGTCATCTTGATAGCCGGAACCAGAGTAGTGGCTTCGTCAGTACCGGAAGCACGCATGTTGGTCAGCTTCTTGCCGGTCAGGCAGTTTACGGTCAGGTCGTTGGAACGTGAGTGAATACCGATGATCTGGCCTTCATACACTTCCGCACCGTGGCCCAGGAACAGCTTGCCGCGATCTTGCAGACCGAACAGGGCGAACGCTACCGCTTTACCCTGGCCGTTGGAGATCAGCACGCCGTTCTGACGCTGGCCGATTTCGCCCTGGCGCACATCGTCGTAGTGGCTGAAGGTGGAGTACAGCAGACCGGTACCGGAAGTCATGGTCATGAACTCGGTACGGAAGCCGATCAGGCCACGCGCAGGGATCAGATAATCCAGGCGAATACGACCTTTGCCGTCTGGGATCATGTCCTTAACGTCACCTTTGCGCTCACCCATGGCTTGCATGACTGAACCCTGGTGCTGTTCTTCGATATCCAGCGTCACGTTCTCGAATGGCTCTTGCATGCGGCCATCGATTTTACGGTTGATAACTTTAGGACGGGAAACCGCCAGCTCGAAACCTTCACGACGCATGTTTTCGATCAGAACCGACAGGTGAAGCTCACCACGGCCCGATACGCGGAACGCGTCAGCATCTTCGGTTTCTTCAACGCGCAGTGCCACGTTGTGCACCAGCTCTTTGTTCAGACGGTCGAGGATCTGACGTGAAGTCACGTACTTGCCTTCTTTACCGCAGAACGGAGAGGTGTTGACGTTGAAGTACATGGTAACGGTCGGTTCATCAACAGACAGTGCAGGCAGCGCTTCAACGGCGTTGGTGTCACAGATGGTGTCGGAGATGTTCAACTCGCCCAGACCGGTGATAGCGATGATGTCGCCAGCTTCAGCCACGGCCGCTTCGATACGCTCCAGACCCATGTGGGTCAGAACTTTTGCGACTTTACCGTTACGGGTTTTGCCTTCGCTATCAATGATAGTGATCTGCTGGTTAGGTTTGACCTTACCGCGCTTGATACGGCCGATACCGATAACGCCAACGTAGTTGTTGTAGTCCAGCTGAGAGATCTGCATCTGGAACGGCGCTTCGAGCTCAACCTGCGGCGCAGACACGTGGTCTACGATCGCCTGATACAGCGGAGTCATGTCTTCCGCCATCTCGTTGTGGTCGGTGCCCGCGATACCCATCAATGCAGAAGCATAGATGATTGGGAAGTCGAGCTGTTCATCGGTCGCGTCGAGGTTAACGAACAGGTCAAAGACCTGATCGACAACCCAGTCAGGACGTGCGCCCGGACGGTCAACCTTGTTGATTACCACGATCGGCTTCAGACCATTAGCGAAGGCTTTTTTGGTCACGAAGCGGGTTTGCGGCATTGGGCCATCCATTGCATCCACAACCAGCAGCACCGAGTCAACCATTGACATCACACGCTCAACCTCACCGCCGAAGTCGGCGTGTCCTGGGGTATCCACGATGTTGATGCGGTAGTCTTTCCAATTAATGGCGGTGTTTTTTGCGAGGATGGTAATCCCACGCTCTTTCTCCAAATCGTTGGAGTCCATTACGCGTTCGGTGGCTTCTACACGCTCTCCGAAAGTACCGGATTGTTGCAGCAGCTTATCAACCAGGGTGGTTTTACCATGGTCAACGTGGGCAATAATGGCGATGTTACGCAAATTTTCGATCACAGCTTTGCCTCAGGCATTAGAAATAGCGCGCTATTGTACACGTATTAAGCGAGGTACTAAACAAGATCACAACAGTCTCTTATAAACAACTGTGTACAGGTCAGTTTGTGATCCCTTTCACGGTGCAAAAAGCAGCAGTTGGTGCACTTTTGCACCATTGCAGTGCCCCACACCACTCTAATTGCACCATTTAAGTGCAATGCATCACTAATGGTGCATACTGATTCTGTG
This sequence comes from Serratia sp. C2(1), assembly GCF_036352655.1. NCBI lineage: Bacteria > Pseudomonadati > Pseudomonadota > Gammaproteobacteria > Enterobacterales > Yersiniaceae > Serratia > Serratia sp. C2(1). The sequence continues at coordinate 109,289 of NZ_JAZFBA010000007.1, forward strand.
CAAAACCCGCGCAGGGAGGCCATTAAAGCGCTTTTGCAAAGTTGGCACAGTTTTCGCTTTAGTCTATTCAAGGCAAAAACAGCCAGTTCCACAGATTCGTTCCACGACGACGACAATGATAAATCCGGGAGAGTTAAGTATGTCCGCTGAACACGTTTTGACGATGCTGAATGAGCATGAAGTGAAATTCGTAGACCTGCGTTTCACTGACACCAAGGGTAAAGAACAACACGTCACCATCCCTGCTCATCAGGTGAATGCCGACTTCTTCGAAGAAGGTAAAATGTTTGACGGCTCCTCGATCGGCGGTTGGAAAGGCATCAACGAATCTGACATGGTGCTGATGCCAGACGCCAGTACTGCGGTGCTGGATCCGTTCTTCGAAGAATCCACCCTGATTATTCGCTGCGATATTCTCGAGCCAGGCACCATGCAGGGCTACGACCGTGACCCGCGTTCCATTTCCAAGCGTGCAGAAGACTTCCTGCGCTCTTCCGGCATCGCGGACACCGTACTGTTCGGGCCAGAGCCTGAGTTCTTCCTGTTCGACGATATCCGTTTCGGCAGCAGCATCCGTGGTTCTCACGTGGCTATCGACGATGTCGAAGGCGCATGGAACTCCGGCACCAAATACGATGGCGGCAACAAAGGCCACCGTCCGGCTGTAAAAGGCGGTTACTTCCCGGTTCCTCCGGTCGATTCTTCACAGGACATCCGTTCTACCATGTGTCTGACCATGGAAGAAATGGGTCTGGTGGTCGAAGCGCACCACCACGAAGTGGCAACCGCGGGTCAGAACGAAGTGGCAACCCGCTTCAACACCATGACCAAGAAAGCCGACGAAATCCAAATCTACAAATACGTGGTTCACAACGTGGCTCACGCATTTGGCAAAACCGCGACCTTCATGCCGAAACCTATGTTCGGTGATAACGGCTCAGGTATGCACTGCCACATGTCGCTGTCCAAGAACGGCACCAACCTGTTCGCTGGCGACAAATACGGCGGCCTGTCTGAAACTGCCCTGTTCTACATCGGCGGTATCATCAAGCACGCTAAAGCGATCAATGCCTTGGCCAACCCGACCACCAACTCTTACAAGCGTCTGGTCCCAGGCTACGAAGCGCCGGTCATGCTGGCTTACTCAGCCCGTAACCGTTCCGCTTCCATCCGTATCCCAGTGGTTGCCAGCCCGAAAGCGCGCCGTATCGAAGCCCGTTTCCCGGATCCAGCGGCTAACCCATACCTGTGCTTCGCGGCTCTGCTGATGGCAGGCCTGGATGGCGTGATTAACAAAATCCACCCTGGCGATGCGATGGACAAAAACCTGTATGACCTGCCGCCGGAAGAAGAAGCTGAAATTCCAAAAGTTGCAGGTTCTCTGGACGAAGCGCTGGCTGCACTGAGCGAAGACCGTGAGTTCCTGACCCGTGGTGGCGTATTCACCGACGACGCAATCGACGCTTACATCGACCTGCGCAAAGAAGAAATGGACCGCGTTCGCATGACGCCGCATCCGGTTGAGTTCGAACTGTACTACAGCGTTTAAGCCTTACCGCGCCATCTGCGGATGGCGCACCACATTTTAGTTGTCGTTTTTTTGTTGCCGTGGAAACTTTCAGCCCATCTTCGGATGGGTTTTTTTCTCCACCGTATTTTCTGCAAAACTATTCCATACCGCACGCATCGCGGATGGGGTAGCATAGATGCACTAAAAAGGTGCAGGAGTCTGCTGTATGGCAACTGGCAAGCTGCCCGATGCTGGGCAGATCCTCAATTCTCTCATCAACAGCATCCTGCTGTTGGATGATGATCTGGCGGTTCATTATGCCAATCCGGCGGCACAACAACTGCTGGCGCAAAGTTCCCGTAAACTTTTCGGTACACCACTGCCCGACCTGCTGGGTTATTTCTCGCTGAACGTCGATCTGATGCGTGAGAGCCTGCGTGCCGGCCAGGGTTTTACCGATAGCGAAGTCACCCTGGTGGTTGACGGCCGTGCGCATATCCTCTCCCTGACCGCTCAGGCGCTGCCTGAAGGCTTTATTCTGGTTGAGCTGGCGCCCATGGATAACCAACGCCGTCTGAGCCAGGAACAATTGCAACACGCCCAGCAGGTGGCGGCCCGCGATCTGGTACGCGGCCTGGCGCACGAAATCAAAAATCCGCTTGGCGGCTTGCGCGGCGCAGCACAATTGCTGGCCAAGGCACTCCCCGACCCGGCGCTGACCGAATACACCAAAGTGATCATTGAACAGGCCGATCGCCTGCGCAACCTGGTCGATCGTTTGCTGGGGCCGCAACGGCCAGGCCAGCACATTACCCAGAGCATTCATCAGGTGGCGGAACGAGTATGCCAGCTGGTGTCGCTGGAGAAACCGGACAACGTGACGCTGGTGCGCGACTATGACCCCAGCCTGCCGGAAATGGCGCACGATCCGGACCAGATCGAACAGGTATTACTGAACATTACCCGCAATGCTCTGCAGGCACTGGGCGAGGAAGGTGGCACTATCACGCTGCGCACCCGCACCGCGTTCCAGATAACCCTGCACGGCACTCGCTATCGATTGGCGGCACGTATCGATATAGAAGATGACGGCCCCGGCGTACCGGCGCAGTTACAGGACACCCTGTTCTACCCGATGGTCAGCGGCCGCGAAGGCGGTACCGGCCTGGGTTTATCCATCGCCCGTAATCTTATCGATCAGCATTGCGGAAAAATTGAATTTAACAGTTGGCCAGGACATACCGAATTTTCGGTTTACCTGCCTATTCGCCAGTGAGGTTTTCTATGCAACGAGGGATAGTCTGGATCGTCGATGACGATAGCTCCATCCGCTGGGTGCTTGAACGCGCGCTCACTGGAGCGGGTGTGAGCTGCGCCACCTTCGACAGTGGCAATGCAGTGCTGGAAGCATTGGCCACGCAAACTCCCGACGTGTTGCTGTCTGACATCCGCATGCCGGGTATGGATGGTTTAGCGTTACTCAAGCAGATCAAACAGCGCCACCCTATGTTACCGGTCATCATAATGACCGCACATTCGGATCTGGACGCCGCCGTCAGCGCCTACCAGCAAGGGGCGTTCGATTATCTGCCCAAACCCTTTGATATCGATGAAGCGGTGGCGCTGGTAGAACGCGCCATCAGCCACTATCAGGAACAGCAACAGCCGGCGCGCAGCCAGCCGGCCAACGATCCGGCGGCGGACATTATCGGTGAGGCGCCGGCGATGCAGGATGTTTTCCGCATCATCGGCCGTCTGTCGCGTTCGTCGATCAGCGTGCTGATCAACGGCGAATCAGGGACCGGTAAAGAGTTGGTGGCCCATGCCTTGCATCGCCACAGCCCGCGCGCCAAATCGCCTTTTATCGCGCTGAACATGGCGGCGATCCCCAAAGACCTGATCGAATCCGAACTGTTCGGCCATGAGAAAGGGGCCTTTACCGGCGCCAATCAAATCCGTCAGGGCCGTTTTGAGCAGGCCGACGGCGGCACGTTGTTCCTGGACGAAATCGGCGATATGCCGCTGGACGTTCAAACCCGCTTGCTGCGTGTGCTGGCAGACGGCCAATTCTACCGGGTCGGCGGTTATGCGCCGGTGAAGGTGGACGTACGTATCATCGCCGCCACGCACCAAAACCTGGAGCAGCGGGTCCAGGAAGGCAAATTCCGCGAGGACTTGTTCCACCGCCTGAATGTGATCCGCGTGCACCTGCCGCCTCTGCGCGAGCGTCGTGAGGATATTCCGCGTCTGGCGCGCTACTTCCTGCAGGTAGCGGCAAAAGAGCTGGGCGTTGAAGCGAAGAATCTGCATCCGGAAACCGAAACCGCACTGACCCGCCTGCCATGGCCAGGGAACGTGCGTCAGTTGGAAAATACCTGCCGCTGGCTGACCGTGATGGCCGCCGGACAGGAAGTGCTGATCCAGGATCTGCCGAGCGAGCTGTTTGAAACCTCCGCACCGGAAGCCGCCGGCCACAGCCTGCCGGACAGTTGGGCTACGCTGCTGGCGCAGTGGGCCGATCGCGCCCTGCGTTCCGGTCATCAAAACCTCTTGTCGGAAGCCCAACCGGAGATGGAGCGTACGCTGCTCACCACCGCGCTACGTCATACCCAAGGGCATAAGCAAGAAGCCGCCCGGCTACTGGGCTGGGGGCGCAATACCTTAACGCGGAAATTGAAAGAGCTGGGAATGGAATAGTTTGCGTCATTGATTATAAAAAATACAATCAAGCGCACAAAAAAACGGCTACCCCAGGCTTTACAGCCTGCATGGCCGAAGTATGATCGAGTCGCACACTCTGGAGGCTCAGGATGTTGGATTCATTCATCGTATTTATTTCCCAAGGCGCAGAGCTTGGCTCTTCCGCCAGTCACACGCCGCAGGCAGCCGTTGCTGCGGTGCTGTGCGCAGCACTGATTAATTTCTTCAGTTGAAAAAGCGGCCGCATCAGCGGCCGTTTTTTTATGCATCAAATAACCCGCGAGAACTGCTGGATGCGCGCCTGCTGACGCAGATAGAGATCAAAACACATGCAAATATTGCGGATCAGCAAACGGCCGCGTGGCGTTACGCGAATGCCTTGCTCATCACGCTCCACCAGCCCATCGCGTTCAAAGGGTGCCAGCAGTTGCAAGTCTTCGGCAAAGTAAGCGGCGAAGTCGATAGCGTACTGCTGTTCTATCGCGCGATAGCCCAATTGGAAGTTGCAGATCAGCGTTTTGATTACTTCACGCCGCAGGCAGTCGTCTTCCGTCATCGCCAAGCCACGCCACAGCGCATTGCCCTGCGCCTCAACGCTGCTGTAATAGGCCTTCAGCTCTTTCTGGTTCTGCGCATAGCTGTCGCCTAACATGCTAATGGCGGAAACGCCCAACCCCAGCAGATCGCTGTCGCCCTGCGTGGTATAGCCCTGGAAATTGCGGTGCAGCTTGCCTTCGCGCTGGGCTACCGCCAGCTCATCCTCCGGGCGAGCAAAGTGATCCATGCCGATAAACTGGTAACCGGCCTCCGTCAGAGAAGCGATGGTCTGTTGCAGGATATCCAGTTTCTGCTGAGCACTCGGCAAGTCGGCATCCTTGATCTTGCGCTGTGCCGCGAACAGACTCGGCAAATGCGCATAGTTGAATACGCTGAGGCGATCCGGGTTTAGCTCCGCCACCCGCTCCAGGGTGAATGCAAAACTCTCCGGCGTCTGTTTTGGCAGCCCGTAAATCAAATCGATATTGGTGGAATTAAATCCCAGTGCCTTGGCGCGAGCGATCAGGGCAAAGATAAACTCCTCATCCTGCTCGCGGTTCACCAGCCGCTGAACCTCTTTATTGAAGTCCTGCACCCCCATGCTCAGGCGGTTGAAACCTTCGCTGCGTAAATGATCGAGTACGTCCAGTTCAATCTCGCGCGGATCGACCTCGATCGACATTTCCGCATCGGGCAGGAAATCAAAGTGTTGTCGCAGCATCGCCGTCAATCTGCTGATTTGCGACTTACTGAGGTAAGTTGGTGTGCCACCGCCCCAGTGCATCTGGCCAACCTTACGCCCGGAAAATAATGGGGCCCGCTGGGCGATTTCACGCGCCAGCACCGCCAGATACTCGTCCGCTTTGTGCGTCTGACGCGTCACCAGCTTGTTGCAGCCGCAGAAATAACAGAGTTTATGGCAGAACGGAATATGCACGTACAGTGACAACGGACGCTCGGGATAACGCGCTGCGGCGCGTTGAAACGCCGCTTCGTCGTAACCCTGGTTAAACTCCAGCGCCGTGGGGTATGAGGTATAACGCGGCCCTGAATAGTTATATTTCTGGATCAGGGCCAGATCCCAGACGATTGCCTGCTCTGACATGCTCACTCCTTCCGATATTTTTTCCTACCGGGCCGGGAAATGGGCAGTTGTCTACGCTGTCTGGCCGCGGAAGCGCTGCGAAAACGCGTTTTGCGTTTAGACAGCTGCCATAGTTTACCGAATAACCACAGCAGATAACACATCAAGAGTAGGGCTATTATCAGGATCGGCCACATGGCACGTTAAAATACGTCTTTCGGGTTACCGCCTTTCAGCAGTTTCAGGATGTCTTCCTGCTTTTCTTCTTTTTCATCGTCTTCGTCGTCGCCCAGCTCAATGCCCAATTGCTCCATCAGCGCATCGATGCGATCCAGCGTCTGGTCAACGTACGCCTGATCTTCGGCGTTCAGTGTCGCGCCGTCGTCGATACGATCCAGCAACGCATCCAAACGCTCATCATTTTCCAGTTTCGCCAGCTCTTCTTCCGGCGACAGGCGCGGTTTGGCTTCGGCCTTCGGCTTAGGCTGCGGTTTGGCTTTTGGTTTAGCGTCAGCCACCAGCGCCACCGGCACTTTGCTGCCAATACGCGGATCTTTGACCTGCGCCTCGGCCTTGTTTTTCTGATTAGCAGACTCAACCTGGGTGCGAGAACCGGAAGCGAGACCACGGCGTTTTTTCAAGCGCTTGCGTTCGCGGGCTTCCTGATCGAGCTCCACACGGCTTTTCTTTTTCGATTTCGACGTCGCCGCGCTGCTGCGTGGGGCGCGAGGTGCTTTTGATGGCTGGTTCATAGCGTACGCTCTTAGGTATGTAGATTCAGTATAGAGATGCTATACGATTGCGGCGGAATCTAGCAGAAAGCGGACAAAGAAAAAAGGCGGCAGGTTAAACCTGCCGCCTATTTCTCACCCTCTTTCGAAGGATATTCCTGCCACGCACTCCATGCGCACACTCAACATCCTGGTTTTTCCCTCTGCTATAAACGCACTCCCTGCTACTACGTCCTTCATCCTGAAAGGGAAATCGTCCATGGCGCGCAATCCTTTCGCATCCACTCTTCCTGAGCGCGCTTCCTGCGGGCATCCTAATTGCAATAACTTCACCATCCTTGTGTTGTTCACACATTCAGGTGCAAACAAGGCGTCCTGCTGAGGTCATCCTGGCACTCATTGCACTTCCCGTGCGTTCCCTGAGGTTTGTCACCCTTCCCGGATGTTCCTTACTCCTGCACAGCCTTGTGCTGCAATCTACTTTACGCGATTGAGGGGGGGGCTCAAGGTATCTGCCGCAGAATGCCTATCATCAATAACGCGAAGAAATATTAACTTTTTGTTTTTTAATAAAAAGAATAAAAATCACTTTCGAATAAAGCGACATTACCCACTATTCGAATGGCAAATGTCTCACACGTTCAAGACGACGTGACAGCCACGCCCTGCTGGCCCGGCGCTTAAAAACAGAGAAACACACCATTTTTGCCGCTGATGCAGTTATAATCGCCAACCAGTTAGCCATCCTCGCGGAGACGAAAAATTTTGACCAGCAAGAATTACAATTATCATGTGACCCATTTCGTCACCAGTGCGCCCGATATTCGCCATCTTCCGGGGGATGAAGGTATTGAAGTCGCCTTCGCCGGCCGCTCTAATGCCGGTAAATCCAGCGCGTTAAATACCCTGACCAATCAAAAAGGTCTGGCGCGTACCAGTAAAACGCCGGGCCGTACCCAGCTCATCAACCTGTTTGAAGTAGAAGAAGGCATCCGCCTGGTCGACCTTCCGGGTTATGGCTACGCCGAAGTTCCTGAAGAAATGAAACGCAAGTGGCAGCGAGCGCTGGGTGAATACCTGCAGATGCGCAACTGCCTGAAAGGCCTGGTGGTACTGATGGATATCCGCCACCCGCTGAAGGATCTCGACCAGCAGATGATTCAATGGGCAGTCGATGTCGGTACGCCAGTGTTGGTGCTGTTGACCAAAGCGGACAAACTGGCCTCCGGCGCGCGTAAAGCGCAGCTCAATATGGTGCGCGAAGCGGTAGTGCCGTTTATGGGCGATATCCAGGTAGAAGCCTTCTCCTCACCGAAAAAAATCGGTGTCGACAAGCTGAGCCAGAAACTGAATACCTGGTTTAACGAGATCCCGCCGGAAGTGTTACCGGAAGACGACGGCGCTGCCGGCGAGTAACCTGCCGCAGATGCCGCAATAGCCGATGTGGAAACGCATCGGCTTTTTTATGCCTGTTATTCATAGTAGTAAATGATTTTCGTTATCTAATTACAGCTTTGACAAAAATCCATCATAATTTCTTATGACGACTTATCGGCAACGTCGGAACCGGCGGGCAATAACAGAGGATTCGTCAGCGGATGACAGGCGGATGAGAATAGGAAAAAACTATGGGTAGGTGTTGTTTTTACAATAAAAAACGCCCCAGTCAATACTGACTGGGGCGGCTAAATATTCAGCCAAATCCGATTACGTGAAGTAAAAGGTCTGAAAGATAGAACATCTTACCTCTGTACCCTACGCCTGTAACTCTACATGATTTTTTCGCAGTGCAAAAGAATTTTTTGTAGTTTACTTACACAACTTAGTGCGTAATAACGGCGAGGTTGGGGAAACAATCGCCGTATCTTGTAGCTAAATTACGAAAAGTGCTCAGGTTATCACCCGTTAGCGCCTCGGCGAGGGATTAGCGGGTGGGCAACCACGTTATCAATGGGCTTCATCCCAGTTAGCACCCACACCGACGTCCACTTTCAGCGGTACCGCCAACGTCATGCTGTTTTCCATCAACTCGCGGATGCGCTGACTGGACGCCTCAATCGCTGACTCATGCACCTCGAACACCAGTTCATCGTGTACCTGCATGATCATACGTACCAATGGCTCGTCCTGACCTTGCAGCCAGGCGTCCACCTCAATCATCGCACGCTTGATGATATCGGCTGCCGTCCCCTGCATCGGGGCGTTGATCGCCGCACGTTCGGCGGCCTTGCGACGCATGCCATTGCTGGAACTGACGTCCGGCAGGTACAGGCGACGACCATCCAGCGTGCTGACATACCCCTGTTCGGCCGCCTGCTGGCGGGTGCGCTCCATATACTCCAACACGCCCGGGTAACGCTCGAAATAAAGATCCATATAGCGTTGCGCTTCGCCACGCGGGATCCCCAACTGACGCGCCAGACCGAATGCGCTCATGCCATAAATCAGGCCAAAGTTAATTGCCTTGGCGCTGCGGCGCTGCTCATTCGTCACCTTGTCGAGCGGCAGACCAAACACCTCGGCGGCAGTAGCCCGGTGGATGTCTTTACCGGCAGCAAAAGCCTTCAACAACCCCTCGTCCTGCGACAGGTGAGCCATGATGCGCAGTTCAATCTGCGAGTAGTCAGCCGCGACGATGCGGTAGCCTTCAGGGGCAATAAATGCCTGCCGGATGCGGCGCCCTTCTTCGTTACGCACCGGAATGTTCTGCAAGTTCGGATCGCTGGAGGAGAGACGCCCGGTGGCCGTCACCGCCTGATGGTAGGAGGTGTGCACCCGCCCGCTGAACGGGTTAATCATCAGCGGGAGTTTATCGGTATAGGTGGTTTTTAGCTTCGCCAGCCCACGGTATTCCAGAATCACCTTCGGCAACGGATAATCCAGCGCCAACTCGGCCAGCACCTCTTCGTTGGTCGATGGCGCGCCGCCTGGGGTTTTCTTCAGTACCGGCAGCTTTTGCTTTTCATACAGGATCGCCTGCAACTGTTTGGTCGACGCAAGGTTAAAAGGCTCTTCCGCCAGTTCATGCGCCTGGATTTCCAGCTCGGCCAGACGCTTGGTCAACTCGATGGAATGGGTGGCCAAAATGCTTTGATCAATCAGCACCCCAGTGCGTTCGATATGCGACAGCACTGGCAGCAGCGGCATTTCAATCTCATTGAACACCGTCAGCAGCTCGGTGCTTTCTTTCAGCTGCGGCCACATCGCCAAATGCAGTTGCAGCGTGACATCGGCATCTTCAGCCGTGTAAGGTGCCGCCTGCTCCAGCGCAATCTGGTTGAAGGTGAGCTGCTTTTTGCCCTTACCGGCGATCTCTTCAAAGGTCACGGTTTTATGGCCGAGATAGCGATCGGACAAACTGTCCATGTCGTGGCGACCACCCACGCTGTCCAACACATAGGACTCCAGCATGGTGTCGAAGGCAATGCCGCGCAGGGTGATGTCGTAACGCGCCAACAAACCCATATCAAACTTCAGATTCTGACCGACCTTCAGCGCTTTCTCGTCTTCCAGCAACGGTTTCAGCGTTTCCAATACATAGGCACGATCCAACTGCGCCGGCGCATCGAGATAATCATGCGCCACCGGCAGGTAAGCGGCTTCGCCCGGCGCAATGGCAAAGGATAGACCGATCAGGTTGGCCGTCAGGGTATCCAGACCGTCGGTTTCGGTATCAAAGGCAAACACTTCGGCTTTTTTCAGCTTTTTGAGCCAGTCAGCGAAGGTCTCCTCGTCCAGTATAGTGACGTAGCCCTCTTGCGACAGCGTCGCTTCCGCAGCAACTTTTGGGGTGTCTGCGGCTACGCCGACAGGTTTCACCGCACTGGCCGCTTTCGCGCCGGTGCCTTTTTTGCCTTCCAGCCAGATGCCGGCTTCAACATCCGCCAACCAACGTTTGAACTCGTACTGTTTGAACAACTGTTGCAGCGTGTCGACGTCTTGCGAAGAGACTTCGAGATCGGCACAGGAAAGATCCAGCGCTACATCGGTTTTAATGGTCGCCAGCTTATAGGAGAGATACGCCACCTCTTTGTTCTGTTCCAGCTTGGCTGCCATGGTCTTGGCGCCACGGAAGCTGAGCGTGGCGATGTTGTCCAGGTTGGCATAGAGTGCATCCAGCCCGCCAAGCCCCTGTAACAGTGCCTGTGCGGTTTTTTCACCGACTCCGGGCACACCAGGGATGTTATCCGAGGAGTCGCCCATCAGCGCCAGGAAGTCGATAATCAGCTCCGGCGGAATACCGTACTTATCGCACACTTCTTGCGGACCAAGAATGGTGTTATTCATGGTGTTGATCAGCGTAACGTTCGGTGTGACCAACTGCGCCATATCTTTATCGCCCGTGCTGATCAACACCGCATGGCCGGCCTTTTCGGCTTCCAGAGCCAGCGTGCCGATAACGTCATCCGCTTCTACGCCAGGCGTGACCAACAGCGGAAGGCCCATGGCCTTGACCATTTTGTGCAGTGGCTCGATTTGAGCGCGCAGATCGTCCGGCATCGGTGGCCGATGTGATTTGTACTCTGCGAACAGCTCATCGCGGAAGGTTTTTCCTTTGGCATCAAACACCACCGCAACATGGCTTGGCTGGTACTGCAACAGCAGGCTGCGCAGCATATTCAGTACGCCGTACATTGCTCCGGTCGGTTCGCCCGCGGAATTGGTCAGCGGAGGGAAGGCGTGATAAGCGCGGTAGAGGTAAGAGGAACCGTCAACCAGGATTAATGGGTTTTCTGCAATTTGGGCCATAGCGTTTCTTTATCGTGATCGGACATAGTGGTAAGCATGCCATAGCTGGCCGCCTGAGACGAACCTTAGCGTGCATTGCGGATGAAAATGATGTGATTATGCGAAGCGATCCACAAGATCCTACCTGTGGATAACTTTGTGCATAGAAAAGAAAATAGATTATAACGATGCGTTTATCGTTATAATCTGAAATAAAATTCCTATTAAAATCAAGGTGTTAAATGGCATTAATTTGACGAGGAGTATTTATCGACTTTTACACAATTTGTGGATATAACTTGCGATCGATTTTAATCGCACCATTAATCAAATTTGGCACCTCAATTACCCTAGCACAAGATGACCAAGTTGCACGAAAACGCAGCAAATGATTATTTCTTCAGCTATAAAAACTGTTGCCGGTAACGAGCACCTTCCTCCTATTGTTTCTGTTAGAATATTTTTTTGTTCATGCGCACCGGCATATAACACGGTTCTCACCTACCATCAGCCCATAACCATGCCAAGACTACTGTCCCCTGTTATTTTTATATTTTCTGCCTTGCTTGCCATTTTGGTGACCGTGCTGTGTTCGATCCCCATCGCATTGGCCGGTGTCGTTAAGCTATTGATCCCTTATCCTGCCATCTGGCGACATATCTCCGCCTTTGCCGATTTTATGATGTGGTGCTGGTGTCAGGGATTGGCACTGCTATTGCGTATTAACCGGCAGCTACACTGGGATATTCAAGGGCTGGAGGGGCTGGAACGTAAAAACTGGTATCTGCTTATCAGCAATCATGAAAGCTGGTCAGATATTGTTGTGCTGTGCGTGCTGTTCCGTAATCATATTCCCATGAATAAATACTTTCTCAAGCAACAGCTAGCCTGGGTGCCTTTTGTCGGCCTCGCCTGCTGGGCGCTGGATATGCCATTCATGAAGCGCTATTCGCGAGGCTATTTGCTCAAGCATCCGGAAAAATGCGGTAGGGATATCGAAACCACACGACGCTCCTGCGAGAAATTCCGTAAACGCCCGACCACTATCGTCAATTTTGTGGAGGGTTCTCGCTTTACTGAAGCCAAGAAAATTAAAACCCGCTCCCCTTATCACAATTTACTCGCCCCAAAGGCCGCCGGCATTGCTTTTACGCTCAGTGCATTAGGCAAGCAGTTCGATAAAGTGTTAAATGTCACCCTGTTTTATCCGGAGAATAGCGAACGGCCTTTTATGGATATGCTATGCGGCCGGTTAAAGCGCATTGTGGTGAGAATTGAGCTGCTGCCGATCGATGAAACCCTGCATGGCGATTACTTTAACGACAAGCTCTTTAAACGGCGTTTCCAACTGTGGCTGAATACGCTATGGCAGGAAAAAGACAGGCTGTTAGATAAGTTAAAGCGGCAATACCGTTAAAAAAACGCCGGCTGAGCCGGCGTTTTTCATTTTCAATTTCAGTTATTTCTGCTGGCTGAGGAATTTGACCACGTCGGCGAATTGCTTCACGTAAGCATCCATCGAGCTGGTGTCCAGGCCATCATTTTTAACCATAAACTTACCGTTCACAAATACTGCCGGAACACCGCGCAGCTGCAGATCTTCCGCAGCTTTTTCCTGTTGAACCACCAGGGATTTCACAACGAAGCTGTTCCAGGCTGCATCGTAGTCTTCAGCACTCACGCCCGCTTTGACAAACACGTTACGGATATCATCAGAAGTTTGCACGGTCTGAGTTTTCTGTACGGCTTCGAACATCTGCGGGCTCACTTTATCTTCCACACCCAGCGCCATCGCAACCGCCCAGGCCTGAGTCAGCTGTTTCCCCAGCGGCCCCAGAAACTCAACGTGGTATTTGGTCATTTTGGTGCCCACAGGCAGCGCTTTTTTCACATTCTCGGAAACGTGATAAACCTGCTCGAACTGATAGCAGTGCGGGCAATAGAAGGAAAAGAACTCCAGCACCTGAGGCTCACCGGTGACCGGTTTGTCCAGAGTTACATACTGAGAACCATCGCTAAACTGCGCAGCCGAGGCACTGAATGCCATTACCATGCCAACGAGTGCCAACCATATTTTCTTCATAAGACTAAACTCTCCATTATGTTAAAGCTTCAATACATTGGCATCAGCTGCAGAGGGGGTTCCTGCAACAGCTTAACCTGTTCAGTAAATGCCGCCGTCTGAGATAACCAGAAATCAGACTCCGCCATCCACGGAAAACTTTTAGAAAATGCGGGATCCTGCCAACGGCGAGCTACCCATGCCAGGTAGTACACCATTCGCATGGCACGCAGCGGCTCGATCAACGCCAACTCACTCTGATCAAACTCGGCAAACTCTGAGTAAGCCTCCAGCAAAACGTCCAGCTGCATCAGGCGATCACGGCGCTCACCGTGCAACAACATCCACAGATCCTGTACCGCCGGCCCATTACGCGCATCGTCAAGATCAACAAACAGCGGGCCATCACGCCACAGGATATTGCCCGGATGGCAGTCACCGTGCAAACGCCGCGGCAACCAGTCCAGATGCCAATGTTGTTTTATCGCCTCAATCAGAGTGTCCGTCGCGCTCAGGAAGCTATCGCGCTGTGCCTTGGGCAACAATTCACAGCCAGCCAGCACCTCACGCGGCGCGGTGAGATACTCTTCAATCCCCATAGTGGGACGCACCGCAAACAGGCTTTCACTGCCCACCTGATGAATACGTCCCAGAAAACGGCCAACCCACTCCAGTTGATCGAGATTGTCGATCTCGTACTGCCGCCCGCCAACGCTGGGAAATACGGTAAAAAAGAAACCGCTGTGAGTATGTAGCGTATTACCCTGCAGGACCAGCGGCGCAACCGCGGGGATCTCCGCCTGGGCAAGATCCCCGGCGAACTGGTGTTCTTCAATAATTTGCGCCGCACTCCAACGTTCGGGGCGGTAAAACTTCACCACGTAGCGCTTACGATCTTCGTCCATAAACTGGTAGACGCGGTTTTCATAACTGTTCAGCGCCGTTAGCCCGGAATCTACACGCAGGCCAACCCCTTCCAGCGCGTCCATGATCAGATCGGGCGACAAGGTTTGAAAATTAAAAGCAGAGTTGTTCATAACAACATTCAGTTTCATTGGGTGACAACACTGTGCCGGGAATGAGAAATAGTAGCATTAATGACAAATTTCACGAGCACTGGTTCAGCCCTACCGTACAAATGCTAATCCTTTATAACGCCACGGGCGCGCAGCAAGGCCGTTTTAAAGTCTTCTTCGTAATCCTTTTTCAGTCCTGGGATTTGTTCCGTGCCGGCGCTACCGCGCATTTTCAGGTGGTAGATCAGAATATCATCACTCAGTTCAGCCAAATCACCCTGAAAACCGGCTTCCTGCGCCAGTTTTTGCAAAAACTGAATCAAATTGAGATCCGGATCTTCCTGCCAGGCCGGGTGTAACAGCTCAATCAGCTCGTTTACGCGGTGCGTTTTCATCGCAATATCGTCCAATAGAATGAATAAGCACACAAAGTAACAGGCTTACCAACGCAGTGAAAGAAGCTGCTTGTCAATAAAGGTAAATCCTGATGTCACACCGGCTTTAGCGCTACAATCAGGACGTTAGCCACAATGCAGGATGAGAAATATGCACGAAGACATTACCGGCATTATTCTGGCCGGTGGGCGCGCCACCCGCATGGGAGGGGAGGATAAAGGTCTGGTTCAGGTCGCCGGAATACCGCTGTATAAGCACGTTCTTACCCGGCTACGGCCGCAGGTAGGCCCGATTGCCATCAGCGCTAACCGTAATCAGGCCCGCTATCAGGAAAGTGGTCTGCCGACGATCGGCGATTTAACGGCAGACTTTTCCGGCCCTTTGGCCGGCATACTGGCCGGCCTGAGATATGCCACCACTGAATGGGTCGTATTTGTTCCCTGCGACGTGCCCGATTTTCCCACCACGCTGGTTGAACAACTCTGGCAGCAAAAAGGCCAGTCACTGGCCGCCTATGCCAGCGACGGGAAGCGCGCGCACCCAACTTTGGCGCTGATGCATACCAGCCTCGCGCCTCAGCTGGCGAGTTATCTGGCTCGGGGAGATCGAAAACTGATGCTGTTCCTGGACGTAGCAGGCGCACACCAGGTGCCGTTCACGGGTCAACAAGCGGCTTTCCATAACCTGAATACGCGAGAAGACTGCCAGCGCTGGCAGCAGGAAAAAGGATTCACCCATGAATAACCCTCTCCCTCCTTTACTGGGCATTGCCGCCTATAGTGGTACAGGTAAAACCACGCTGCTTAAGCAGCTAATACCGTTATTGAGACAGCGGGAAATCCGCGTTGGGCTGATTAAACATACACATCATGATATGGATGTAGATACGCCTGGCAAAGACAGTTATGAATTACGTAAGGCTGGCGCCGATCAAACACTGGTTGCCAGCGATCGCCGATGGGCACTGATAACAGAAACACCAGAGCAATTGCCACTTGATCTGCACTATCTGGCCAGCCGATTTGACCGTAACAAAGTGGATGTGATTTTAGTGGAAGGCTTTAAACATGAGCCGGTGAGCAAGATCATTTTGTATCGTGAGAATATAGGCAGACAGCTGGAGGATATGCTGGATAAGTTTGTCATTGCGGTAGCCAGCGATCGGCCTGTTGCTGGGATTACATCTTTGGATCTAAACCAGCCCGATACAATAGCTGAGTTCATAGTCGAGTGGTTGAAAGGCGCAGCGTAGCTGCGTCCGGTATTTCCTGAACCCAAAGCAAAAAGCCCCATGCTTTCGCATGAGGCTTTCGACTTTATTTGATGCCTGGCAGTGTCCTACTCTCGCATGGGGAGACCCCACACTACCATCGGCGCTACGGCGTTTCACTTCTGAGTTCGGCATGGGGTCAGGTGGGACCACCGCGCTATTGCCGCCAGG
>NZ_JAZFBA010000008.1:0-70847 GCF_036352655.1 Serratia sp. C2(1)
CGAGTACAAGCTGGGCAGCTTCGAGGCGAAACTCGGGGCTAAAATTGCGTCTGTTACGACCGGTCATAATGTCACCTGTTTTGACTGTGAGGTGATGATATCACCTCTATTTAGGTGGCCAAATTCAGTGTGCCACTACACAATCAGAGATAGGCGAAGGGGGTTATTGAGCGCTTAACCGCCAACGTTGTAGTTTGCAAAATCAATAAATATGTAAGCAGGTTTAATCTCTACCTTGATAAATATAATAATCAATGGCTTTTAACCGGCCTTTCACTTTTGGGCTGTCACATTATTTTCATTTTTTCGTTATAATCTCATTAATACTACGCACACCGGCTCGTCGCAGGCCATTGTGTTTATGGCGACTCACGTCACGATAGGTAATACCCATATCAGTGGCGATATCCAGTGGGCGCTTACCGCTAAGCAATGCACCTAACACCGCTCTCTCCTGAGGCAGGTATATTCCGGCGTCATCGCCCTTCATCGTGCTATGTGGCATATGCATGTTGTAAAACAGGAGATTGTCCAACACCTCCAGATCGGCATTTTTTCCGATTACCGCAGTGTACCCTGCCGCCAGAAAGGTATTCCGTAAGACTCCCGAGTTTTTATCGATGAGCAGAATACACCGTCCTCTGGTATAGTCAGGCAGGTTTAGCAATCGGGGGAACTCACTCTGCAGCGCCCCAATACCGCACAACAACATGTCCGCCCGCCCCAGGGCAAGCAGCTTCATCAACTTCGGGAAAGAATGCGCGACACCTGTTATATGCCAATTGCTATGGCGCTCGCATAGCAGCGTTAATCCCAGAGTGGAATATTGGCAGCTATCAAAGATAAGCACTTTTTTCTCTTCAATTTTCATTCCCGGGCTCGATGCTGATGTTATTTCCTTCATTTTATCCATCCTGACACTATATAAAACCTCACTCATACCAATTCGATATTTATATTATGCATGGGAAAATAAAAATAAATATCAGCAAAAAAAACAGTTAGCGTAGTCAAAAGACGATGCAGATGTAATTTAAGGACTACAAAATAATTAATTGCAGTCATTCGGGACAGTAATTACACTTGGTGAAATTTCAGGGAAGTTTTCCCGTTGTGTTTAACCCTAAAGCAAGGAGCGGAGCCTCAGCATGAACAAAGTCTTGATTGTAGATGACCACCCGGTAGCCCGGTTGGCCATCAAAATGCTGCTGGAAAAGGACCAACTGAGCGTGGTCGGCGAAACCGACGACGGCTTAGAGGCGCTGCGGCTCACCAAGCAACTGATGCCAGACCTGGTTATCGTTGACATCGATATCCCCTCTCTTAACGGCATCGAGGTAGTGCAGCGCTTGCGCCGAAATGGCTTCACCGGCGGGGTGCTGGTGCTAACGGGTAAAGACGACGACCATTACGTCAAACGCTGCGCCGCGGCAGGGGCGGACGGTTTTATCAGCAAGCGCAATAATCTGACCGAGCTACATGACGCCGTGCGCGCCATCAAAGGCGGCTACGGCTACTTTCCGCTGAACAGGGCACGCATCGAAGCGGCCGGGGCTTTGCCGGGGGACGATATGGGGAGGATCGCCTCCCTTTCCGCTAAGGAACTGCAGGTACTACACTTTTTAGCCAAGGGGATCAAAGTCATCGACATTGGCCTGCAGATGCAGATCAGCGATAAAACCGTCAGTACCTATAAACGGCGGCTGATGCAAAAACTCGAGCTACAGAACATGCTTGAGTTATACGATTTTACCCAACGCAACAATTTGGATTGAGTACTTTTATGCGCACAGTGTTGCTCTGTTGTTTTCTGCTGTTGTGTTTGCTGGCAGGAGGGAGCAGGGCGGAGGCGCCGCAAAATATGCGGTTATTTAGCCGAGAAACCATTCTCCCAGTTAAATTTACGCTAAGTGATGAAGAGTGGCGATGGTTGGGGCAAAAGCAGGAAGTCAAGATCGCAACCTATGCGCCGGCAAACCCGCCCTACAGCCTGGTACCTGAATCGGGGACATTTGAAGGAATTTCGGCAGATTATGCGCTACTTGTATTGCGTTACCTCGGTTTACGCTTCCAGGTTTTGCATTACCCCAGCCGGGCGCTTGCCATTGAGGGTATCAAGTCGGGCGCGGTAGATATATTATTGGACGACGATGGCGGAATTTTGACGCCCCTCCCTGGGATAATCAACAGCGTTCCTTATATGCCGGACCATCCTGCCCTCATTTCCCGCGAAACGGCCATGTCCAAACCGTTGCCGGTGATCCCAGACGCGCATATTGCGCTGGTGCGCGGGTATCTCAGCGATGAATGGGTAGCAAACTATTACCCCAATGCAAAAATTACCCGCTATGCTTCCCCCCAAAGCGCTTTGTCTTCCGTCGCCTTTGGCGAAAACGATTATTTTATCGGTAACCTGACCACCGCCAGCTTTTTAATCGAACGCAATTACGCCACCACCCTGTCCGTCGCGGATATTTTCCCGAAAGAAGAAACGGGGCCACGGTTTGCCTTCCGTACGCAGGATGCGGTGTTGCAACGCTCGGTGAATACCGTGTTGAAGGCCATTTCCCCAATCCAACATAATGTCATCTTCCGTCATTGGAGCCAGGGGCCAAACCTGTGGTTATTTCAATCCCGCCTGCCGTTAACTGACAGAGAACAACGTTGGTTGTCTCAGCATAATGAGTTGCGCGTGGTAATTAATCCGCTGTATGCGCCATTCACCTTGTTCAATACGCAAAAACAGTTTCATGGTATCGCCGCGGATATCCTGCGCCTTATCCATCTACGTACCGGCTTGAATTTTAAAACGGTTGAAGCCGATAACGTCACCAGCATGTTCGACATGGTGCAACAGCATCAGGGCGATTTTATTGCCGCCATGAGCTACAGCGAACGCAGAGACAAGCAGCTGTTGTTTACCCGCCCCTATGTTTTACCGCCCTTCGTGTTGGTGGTACGGGACACGCCCACTGCACCAAGCGCATTGACAGAAAACCTTTCGGTGGCGGTTACGCCCGATAATTCATTGAGATCCTGGCTGAAAGAACAATACCCTTCACTGACCTTGATCGATGCCAAAAACGCCAGTGTCGCGATGCAGATGGTCAAAGAAGGAAAAGCAGATGGCGCGGTGAATAACCTGATTGGCGCTCGCTACCTGATTGACCGCTATTTCCGCGGGGAACTCAAGGTGGCGACCCGACTGGGGGATAAGCCCGCCCGAATCGGTTTTGCCATTGGGCGCGACCAGCCTGAGTTATACAGCATACTCAACAAGGCCCTGGCCGATATCCCGCCGCGTGATATCTCCATGATAGCGAATAAATGGCAGGGAACGCCGGATGTCAAACTGGATACCTGGGTGGTCTATCGCTCGGAGTTCTATTGGCTGGCCAGTATTTTCGCCGTATTGGTCATTACCTCGTTAATTTGGAATTATTATCTGCACCGCGAGATTCGCCTGCGTAGAGAGGCACAGACCAAACTGCAGGAGCAGGCGACATTCCGTGAAACGCTCTTCAATGGAACCCCGGTACCGGTATATGTGATAGATACCAATGGTGTTCTTATTAATTATAACTCGTCCTGGCTAACGTTTTTCACATCGGAAAGTTTAACCTTGAGCCGGCAGCCCCTGAATACTCCTCAGCATCCTTTAGCAAACCTATTTCAGGATTTACAGCCGTTATTGCTCGGAGGGGAGAATCAAACGTTACCACCACGCCAATACCGGGTCTCCAACGGCAACGAAGAACGGGTTATTGTCCATCAGGCGGTAACCTACCGAGATCATACTGGCGCTATAACCGGGTTAATAGGCAGCTGGCAAGACATCACAGAACATGAAAAACTGCTGGACGCGTTATCCATAGCTCGTGAGCGCGCCGAACAAGCCAGCAGAACCAAGAGCACTTTCCTTGCCACTATGAGCCACGAAATACGCACGCCTATCAGCGCGATTATTGGCCTACTGGAGCTGGTAGTCACAACACCGGAGCCGCAACGCGGAGAAACGGAAAAAGACTCCATTCGCGTAGCCTATGAATCATCCCTGTCGCTGATGGGGTTAGTGGGGGATATCCTTGATCTGGCTAAAATCGAATCCGGTAAATTAGAACTGTCGCCGGATTGGGTGCAGCCAGGCATGCTGGCTCTGCCGGTAGTCCAGGTGTTCGAAGGTCTAGCCAGACAAAAGGGCCTGATCCTCGATTATTATGTCGAATCTCTGCACCCTGATGAAATTTATCTGGACCCAATGCGGTTGCGGCAAATATTGTCGAACCTGGTCAGCAATGCCATAAAATTCACCGAGCAGGGTTCAGTGCATGTGCGGTTGCAGTGCCAGCCAGAAAGCGCTAAACATGCCGTGCTGATATTGTCCGTTACCGATACCGGCATTGGCATCGCAGAAAATGAACAGGCAGATATGTTTATCCCCTATGTTCAATCCGAAGCTAGCAAGCATCAGCATGGCACCGGCCTGGGGCTGGCAATTTGCTCGCAGCTGGTTTCCATGATGCATGGCACCATCAGCCTGCATAGCCAACTTGGCCGCGGCACACGAATAACCGTATGTATCCCCGTACCTCACCGGCAACATCGGCCGACCATAGAAAATGTGCCGCACGAATGCGTAAGTACGGACCAACCGCTGCGTATTCTGGCTGTTGACGATCATCCAGCCAACAGGCTCTTGCTCACGCGTCAACTTACCCGATTGGGGCACCAGGTGATCGAGGCTGAAAACGGGGAGCAAGCCCTACACTATTGGCAGGAGCAAGATATCGATCTGGTCATCACCGATTGCAGCATGCCGGTTATGGATGGGCTGGCGCTGACTCAACAGTTGCGGAAGAGACAAAAAAGGCCATTAACCATTTTAGGGCTGACCGCCAATGCGCAGCCTGAAGAACGGGTTCGTTGTTTGGTCGCCGGCATGGATGACTGCTTATTCAAACCGTTGCGTTTATCGCAGCTTGAACAGTTATTACGGCGAGTGCCGCGACAACGCCCGACCCCGAACGGCGCTAACAGAACCACCCTCGCTGAGTTAGTCAACCTTTCGGAGTTAAGCGTTCTGGCTCAGCAAGATACCGATTTATTGTTCACGTTGCTGCGCGCTACCCGTGAAGAAAATACGCTCGATATGCAGCAATGCCGGCGTCTGCTGGAAGACGAGAATTGGCAGGCCCTCACGCGATGTCTGCATCGCCTCGCCGGTGCGGCACAAATTATCGGCGCAACGGAAGCGGAAACTCACTGCCGTGGGCTGGAGAAATATTGCGAGAATACGCCATCGCCGGATAACGCTCAGGTTGCTCAACGGTTGCAGCAGGCGCTGGCGACCCTTGATGAACTCAACCAGGCGATTGATCGGTTTCTCGCGGAATAACCTTGGCACCATATTAGGCGCGTTAGTTTTCATCAATAAATATAACGCTACAGGTTGAATTCTCGGCAGGATATCGGCTCGTGGTATCCTGCCTCTCCCTTCAGATACCGCGTGGCATTTTCAAACGGGCAGCTTACCGCCCCATTCGAGTAGGCCTTTTACTCGATCGTTACATAAATAAATGACGACAACACTATCATCCTTTCCTTACAAAATTTTCAGCCAGTAATGATATTTGCCCATTGTTGTTAATGGATATAATTCAGCATTATCGATGTGGCATAAAAATTAAATCACTTAAGGGCATCCCATGTTGAAATATATTATCTACGATCTTCCATTAAGCGTTTTGCTTACCGCCATGATGATGTTTTCTCTGATCTTGGTGGGTGGAATGTCATATTTTATTTTTTCAGGTTTTTGACATCAAGGCGATTTAATATGAAAAACCGTATCATTCTTTGCATTTTACTCTCGGGCATGGCCACCACCGCCGGCGCCAAATCACTGTCGCAGTCGTCTATTTCCCTTGACCAAGCGACGAGCCTGGCCAGCGCGGCAATCAAATCCTGCAGCGCCAAGGGTTATAACGTCAGTGTCAGCGTGGTGGATAACGCCGGCTTAACCCGTGCGGTGCAACGCATGGATAACGCCGGGCCGCATACCCTGGAGGCCAGCTATAAAAAAGCTTACACCGCGGCCTCCAGCGGGCTGATGACCAGCCAACTGCTGGAAACCTCGCAAAAATACCCGGCGGCCAGCAACCTGTCGGATATTCCGGGCTTCCTGCTGCTGGCCGGCGGTGTGCCGGTAAAAGAAAACGATAAAGTGATCGGCGCTATCGGCATTGGCGGCGCACCCAATGGCAATATCGATGAAGCCTGCGCGCTGAATGCCATTAAACAGGTTCTCTAAAGAACCCTCAATTGAAATGCTTAAGCTCCATATTCAATCAATGGATTATGGATAACTGTTGACTCCACGCTCTTTAAAGGACATGACCATGAAACGTCTGCCACACGCATTTTTGATTCCGCTGATTTCTCTGAGCGCCTCTGCCGCATTCGCCGCCGAAGCGCCGAAAAGCGGTTACTACGGTGCTCTGAATTTAATTGAAACACGTCAGCAGGCCCGCAATATGGACCTGAGCGAGCGCCCGGGCATTGGTACGTTCGTGGCCGGCGCGGAAAAGCAAAACTTCCTCAACGGATCTGTAGCGGCGGGTTATCAGTACGGTAACGGCTGGCGAACTGAAGGTGAATACGTATTCAAAAAACACAATGAATACACCAGTGGTTCATCGACCTTCGCCACAAGCTTCAACCATATGAAAACCGATTCGCAGCGCATGATGCTCAACGTTTACCGTGACTTCATGCTGACCGACAAGCTGGCGGTGTACGCCACGGCCGGCGCCGGTATTGCCAAAATTAACGTAGGCGGCTGGCAGGGCAACGACACCCGCTCATTTGCCGACAGCACGCAAACCAACTTCACCTACTCCGTCGGCGCCGGTGTTTCTTATGAGGTGCTGGAAAATCTGGCGCTGTACGCCAGCTACCGTTACGTCGACATGGGCAATGTAGAAAGCGGGCGCAATACCTTCGTCAACGCTCGCGGCCTGCAGGATGAAAACCTGCGCGCCCGTCTGGTAAACAATGAATATCTGGTCGGTATTCGCTATACCCTGTAAGCGGAAATAACGGCGGTGTTCAGATACCTTTGCGGGGCCAAAGAATTTCCGGTCATAAATGTTAAACCGACAAATAAAATAGTCAGTAGACATGGGACATATTTCTTTTTTATTCCTGGCGTTACTCTTGCTTTCGTTAAGTTGCTTTAGTTTTTATCGACATGTCACCTTGAACAGAAGGAGAAAGCTGTTCCTCAGCAAATATTCATTGCACAAGGCAGCAAGAAAAAGAGCCTATTAATCTTATCGACCCCAAATCCTTATACTGTGTCTATCCTCAGGCGTCTGTCTCTCCCAGGCGCCTTTTATTCATACCACAAACTTTTCTTTCACTTACCACAGTGAAAAATTTCTAAGGTATAACCGATAAATGAAAATCTCCCGACTGCCCCTGCTTATCCCTCTAATTGTTCCCTTTTTATCCTTGCAGGCTAGCGCATCGCCGACCGGCTGCGAGGCAAAAAAGAGCGCCATTCACAGCCAGCTTGAACAGGCAAGAACGCATGGCAATGGCCCGCAGGTGGCCGGCCTAGAAAAAGCGCTCGCCGAAGTGAACCAACATTGCACTGAGAGCGGCCTGCTGAATGAACAGCAAAAAAAAGTCAGGGAAAAAGAGCATAAAGTCGCCCAGCGGCAACTGGAACTGGACGAGGCGAACGCCACCGGGCGGCAGGATAAAATACTCAAGAGACAGGAAAAGCTTAATGAAGCCAACGCGGAGTTGACAGAAGCACGCCGTGCATTAGGCCACTAGCAAAATCCTTTTCCGCATAACGTTTGATGAGAGATTAACGATGAAAATCTGTAACCTGGCGCTGTGTTTACTGTTGGGCACCTTAGCCCTATCCGCTACGGCGGAGGAGGTGAAAAACCCGCTTAGCGTGCACGTTTTGAACCTGCAAACCGGCCAGCCCTCACAGGGGATGACCGTGACCCTGGATAGAAAAGAAGGGGACCATTGGGTCCGACTGTCTTCCCTACCGACCGATGCCCAAGGGCGCATTGCCAGCCTTTATCCCACCGCGGAGCAGCTTAAAAAAGGTGACTATAAAATCACTTTCGAAACGGGAGCATATTTTTCTCAACGACAACAAAGTACATTTTATCCGAAGATACCGGTGATCATTCACTTTGAGAAAACCGATACGCACTATCATGTGCCCCTGCTGGTCAGCCAATACGGTTTCTCTACCTATCGCGGAAGTTAACGGATAGCCTTCGAGCCGCCCAGTGGGGCGGTGCCGGCTGCCACCGTTGCCGCCTAAGGCGGCTTCCTACATGCTACCCTACAGAGGAAACGCGTATGAAAAACAATGCGATTGTCAACACCCTGATTGCCACCGCCATTTTTACCGCCTCGCCGGCCCTGCTGGCCAAAACGTCAGAGAACTTCGTGTACACCAGCTCTGGCGAGCTTGAGGCCGCGTCGGGCGTCCTAGCGCGCCAGGATATTGGCGGCGCGCAGATCATCTACAGCTGGCGTTCCCTCGAACCCGCCAAGGGGGAATATGATTTCTCGCAGATTGAACGCGACCTGGCTCGTCTTGAGGGCTCCGGGAAAAAACTGTTCATTCAGATTCAGGACCGTTTCTTCGAAGCCCATGCCCGTTACGTTCCCGACTACCTGCTCAAAGAGCTTCGCTATGGAGGTGGCTTGGCGCCGCAGTTCGATAACCCGGGGGAAGGGAAGCCCGTAGGCTCTGGCTGGGTCGCACGGCAATGGGATCCCGCCGTGCGCGAACGCTATCAGGCGCTGTTGGCGGCGCTGGCGGCACGCTTCGACGGCCGCATCTACGGGGTGAATCTGCCGGAAACCGCCATCGACATCAACGAGAAAAAACCGCCTATTGGTTTTTCCTGCGATACGTATTTCGCCGGTGAAATGGCGAACCTGGTCTTTGCACGCCAGGCATTCCGTAAATCGCATGTGGTGCAGTATGTTAATTTTTGGCCCTGCGAATGGAACAACAACCACAACTACATGGGGCGCTTATTCGCCTTCGCCAGCGCAAATAACATTGGTCTGGGTGGGCCGGATATTGTCCCCAACCATAAGGCGCAGATGAAGAACGCCTATCCCTTCTTCCATCAATACGGCAATAAACTGCCGCTCATCGCCATGGCCGTGCAAGAACCCACCCTAACCTACACAAATCCTGAGTCGGGCCGCCCATTCAGCAAGGTTGAGTTCGTGCAGTTTGCGGAAAACTACCTCAACGCCGATATCATTTTCTGGAGTACGCAGTCCCCCTGGCTGACCGGTGAAAAGAGCGTAAAAACCGCCGCAGACTAGCGCAGCATAACCGGCGCCGGTTATACAAACTTCTCCAATGCCAATTTGTAATCCAAGTCTTACAGCCATTGACGCATTTGATTTTATTAAGTGCTTCCAGCGTCGCCGGATTGCGCACCGGCAGACGTTGCTTTCCCTTACGGCGAAAATTCAGTTTCAGCAGGCAGTAAATTCGGTGAACGCGTTTATGGTTCCACCTATTGCCCTGCCTGCGCAACAACTGGAACAGCTTCTTAAAGCCATATCGTGGATAGCGCTCCGCCAGTTCAGTCAGCGCCTGGATCACCGGCTCATCGCGACGGGTATCGGGCTGGTAAAAATAGACCGTCCTGCTCAGCGATAATGTCCTGCATACCTGGCGTACGCTCATCGAAAACATCTCTTTCACTAGCTGACGAACTCAGGCTTTATCGCTGGTTTTATAGCTTTTTTTCAATGACGTCTTTTAACGCGCGATTTTCCAGACTCAGGTCGGCAAACATCTGTTTGAGACGGCGGTTTTCGTCCTCAAGATCCTTCATCTTTTTGATATAAGAGGCTTCCATGCCACCATACTTCGCTTTCCAGTTATAGTATGAAGCCTCAGATATTCCCGCTTCGCTGGCAGACATCTTTGACGGTACGTCCGGCTTCAACAGACTTCAGAGCAGTGATGATCTGGTGCTCGGTAAATCAGGCTTTACGCATGGTGATCTACTCAGGGACATAATCAGTATTTCGGAAGATCTCTAAAAGTGAATGGTTCGGTTAAGCGGGATACTTACAGTCTATGCAGGCTATCGCTACGTCGATATGGGCAACGTGGAGAGCGGGCGCAATACTTTTGTGAACGCACGCGGTCTGCAAGATGAAAACCTGCGAGCACGTCTGGTGAATAACGAGTATTTGTTCGGTGCGCGTTATATCTTCTAAATAAAGTAGCATGAGGGGGATTGCCCCTATTGCTTTAACGCTTTCTGTTAAACAATTAGCTGGTGAATTTTAATGCCTGTCTGGAAATCTCCATTTTATTTTTTCTGACGTTGCTGTGTGTTTTTTCTTTCATTCAACATCTCAAAATGGTTAATAGGAGGCAATTTTTCGCGAGACGATTCGATCGCCGCAGAATCACGAGAAAATCTCTGCATTAAGCATTGTAAATTAAAATCCTTATGCTGTGTCTATCATCGAGCGCCTGTGTGCATATACCAGGCGCTTTCTTCGCCGCTCCAGAGAGCGTTATATTCAAAAATAAGAGGGCCGGTTTATGAGATTAAAACGAACCTTATTGGTTGGGATAATCACGATGCCAATGTGGATCTCTTCCGCTTTTGCCGACATGGCAGGATGCAGCGAAAAAAAAATGGCAATCCGCATGCAGATTGAAGACGCCCGCATTCATGGCAATACCCACCGTATTTCCGGGTTAGAAAAAGCGTTAGCGGAAGTGGATGAACACTGCGATGAGCACGAGTTAGTACAGCAAAGACGGCAAAAAGTCGAAGAGAAAGTCTATAAGGTAGAGCAGCGACAACGCAAGTACGATGCTGCGAAACTCAGTGGGCAAGCCGATAAAATACACAAAAAATTTCAGAAGCTGGATGAGGCTAAAGAGGAGTTGGCAGAGGCCAAGACCGCGATGCAACTCGCAGGGTGAGGGATAAAAATACCTTCGCCAATATACCTGTAAATTTTACGTTTGCATCTTTCCCCCTGTTATTTCATACTGTCCGCGTTATATTAACGGTATGTTCTGTAGCAGTGTTCGGCTCCGGTATTGATGGGCGTCATTATCGGTGCCCCCTATTACTTCATTCGGTTTTTGAATTCATCCGTAATCAGCCATAACGCACGATTCAGTTTTATATCGCCATCGAGCCCCACTTTATGGTCGGTACCCGGCTGGAAGCTGAAGTCGAACTGCTCCAACGTCTTCACCCTGGGGAGGCGGGCTTGCTTCAATTGGGACTCCATCCCTCGTTGATGGCGACTGCTCCATTCCTGTTGCAGCACGCTGCACAGGAACTCGCGATAGTTGAGTTCTTCTGTCACCGCTTACCCCACACCTGCTACCCCCAGATGCTCCATTTTCAGACGGCTCCGCAAGTATCCAGTTAATGCATCAAAGCTCTCAGAGGCTGGTGTTCTACCATACTCACCTGTTGCCACTGCGGTGCGTAGTGTTCCGGAACGGACTACCACCGCGGCAGCTCAGGCGGTGTGTGACCACAAGCAGCTCATGATACCGTCGAAAAAATGGGGAATTATGTGAAGAAAACCGAACGCGAAAACTCCTGTTTATGTCATTTTTAGAAACTGCTGATTCTTTTAATACCATTTATTTTTAATAGCCAATTAGCATAGTATATAAGTGCTATAGAAGATGGTTATTATCAAAATACAAAAAACTATTAATCAGGAGTATGCTCTCATGATAAAAGAGAAAATTAAAAAGAATGAACTATCAGCAAAGATAATTGCCGAGGCAATGCAAGTATTAAAAATAAATATTGATAATTACAAAATCAATGAGTGGCCTTGGTTTAATCAATGGGCAAAAAAAGAACACTGGGGGAAATACATCAATACAATCCTAATATCTTCCCAAGGAATTGAATGTATTGATGAATTTAAATATTTAGAAGAGCTTTTTGATTTTGTTGAATCAGAGGTGAACAACTACCTCTCTGATGATAATAAGGGTGGTGAAATTATTTTACAGGATATAAATAGCAGACTATCTAGAATTGAAGAGGCTATTTTTAATGGCGACAAGGCACCTTATAAATATTACCCTTGGTTTTCTCGATGGTTAAATCTACATCTTTTAATTAATGGAGTTTTATCCTCCAAGGAGGATGACTATTTCTTGGAGGATTTATATTATTCAATATCTGAATATATCGATTTGGTGGTGCAATCTGCGGGAGATGCACGGGCAAACAAAATAAATATAAAGCTAACAGGCTCAATGAATGATAGAGCTTTCATTTATGATGAGTATAAAGCCTTTCCATTATCCATTGAGGTTGATAGTGGAAGTGACGAAGAAAAAGAATTGCGTAACGCTTTAGAAGTTACTCGAGAAAAAGCGGTTAATGAGTATCTGTACTCATTAAATATTTCTGATGCTTCAGAGTATCTTTCCATCCTAAAGAAAAATTCAATGGTATATAATCCATTGTTAACCCCAACCAAATAATCTATTGACATAGTGCTTTTTAAAGTTATTTCTTTAAGGTTTTTTCAGGAGGGTAATTAGGCGAATAACTTAATCTTTCCAGGCAGGTATCAATAATTTGAATTTAGAAAGGATACACATCATGATAAATGAGAAAGTGAATGTTCACCAATTGTTTTCAAATCTTGCTCAGGGGTTGGTTGGCTCAGTTCCTATTGCAGGTTCCGTTCTAAAACCATTAACAGGATTATTATTTAATTGGTTGGACGGCAGCCCTGATCCATGGGTTGAATTCGAGGGTAAAATCAACAGGTTAATCAGCAGGAAAATTAACGCCCAGGAAGCAATGTTAATACGAAATAACCTGAATGGATTCGATGCGCAATTAAA
This sequence comes from Serratia sp. C2(1), assembly GCF_036352655.1. Lineage (NCBI taxonomy): Bacteria > Pseudomonadati > Pseudomonadota > Gammaproteobacteria > Enterobacterales > Yersiniaceae > Serratia > Serratia sp. C2(1). Next base: position 12,932 of record NZ_JAZFBA010000008.1, read on the forward strand.
TTCATTTTTTAAGGAATACGATAATAGCCATAGCCGCGGGAGATTAAATAACGAAATAGACGGGTTCAGAATTAGAATTGGTGCATTAGCTGATAGATTAAGCGGTTTTTCACCCCATATTATGAATCCCGGTTCCTTTTCTACCACAGTTCCTTATTTTGAACATTATTTCTTGCTTTGCGTTTCAGTTTATGCCATTGGTGAAAAACTTGAAGTTAAGTCTTATGATTTTAGGCAACGCCGAAAAGATTTATATCAGATGACATCACGTTATTTATATAACGCATGTTACAACATTTCAGATGAAAGACAAAAAAACATTGTATATAAAAACTTCAACACAGGTTCAAATAAGAGAATTGGGAACGGTGTGTATGACGAACTTCAAGGGAAAAGAATAACAGAAGGATTGTTTGGATGGCCAAGCTCTGTAACTCAGCCACTCTTACCTGCATTAAAAAAAGCAGCGGGAGTATCAGCCGTAGCGCAAACAATGCGTTACCCAATTATAAACATTGCATCTGTCATTGATAGTGATAATGTTCCTGGAATTACTGGAGATAGTATTAGTTATATTTACGAATTAGTGATGAGTGATATATTTGTGCTTTTTTTGAATGACTGGAACACATACGCATTAAGAAACATCCGAAATCGTGACGTTATCCACAATGATATTAGGATATTAGCTTCGCAATCAAGCTCAGTATACGAGAATGTTTTAACCCCCCCAGTGAAGAATATATTTCACATCAGTGGCGGGAGAGGTTAATATTAATAGCTTTCTATTAAGAACTCATCTCTTATAATATAATAAAAAAACCACCTGCATAGCGGGTGGTTTTTTATTATTAACCTCATTCAAGTAAAAACATTAGTGATATCACTTGAATTCTATCGCTCGGATAGCTATTTCCCGGCAATGATTCTCTGCTGCCTCGCCGGTTAGCCAAGACAGCATCATGACGATCGGCTCTGTGCGACGGACAGATAATCGGTATAAATCTGCGGTGAACCGGAAAATGACGCTAGTTGCTTCCACTCTTCATACATTTGCTTGGTGTCGCGATGCGCTTTGGCGAAGGTTGCCGCTTCGGCGGTGGCGATATCGGGCTCCGGATAGAACACGTCCAGCGCCGCCAGGCTGACGATTTCCATCATCACCGCGTACTGGTCGAGCCGATTGCCGCGCTCTCCCTTCAGCAAGTGAAACTTCCAGCCCGGATAATCCTCAATGCGATGGTGATTTTCGGCGATAAAGCGTTCGAATTGCGCCGGAGTCACGCCTTCGCGCAGCGCCAGATTGTGGATGCCGATAATGCGCGCCTCGGGCGGTGCGCCCGGTCGTTCCCAGTAGCGCGGGCCGGGCGGCACGTCGCTTTTTCTGTTCTCAGCCAGCAGGCGATAATCGCTGAACAGCGTCGGCAGCAGGCTGTAGGTGCCCAGTTTTCGCCACTCGGCGAGGATTTCCTGCGCGGCGGCATGCCGCCGCCAGAATTCGTGCGCGTGCGCCGTTCGCTGCCCGGTGGCGGTGACGTAACGATCGCGCTGCTCGGCGCTGTCAATCTCGTACAGCATCAGGTATTGACCGACGCGTTCGCCGCGTAGGCCGCGCAGCAACGTCCAGCGCCAGCCGGGATAACAGGGGATATGCACGCCTTGTTCGCGCACGAAGGTTTCAAACTGTTGTGGCGTGACGCCGGCTTCGGTATCGATGCCGATGTAATAGAAGCTGAATACCGGTTTGGGATCGGAGACAGTCGTCGTCATCTTTCACTCCTGATTGGCGAATGCGGCGGAAAATTGGGTATTGATAATGGCTTCGACCAGCGTGACGCCGATGGGCGTGAGCGTAACGCACGGGCCATCGACGGTGACCAGCGCTTTATCCACCAGGGTTTTCAACGTGCGGCGGATGACCGGGTTAGCAAACAGGCTGTTGCCGTCAAAGCGCCGTTTAAACACCCGATCGTCCACCGGCAGCAAGGTGGAGAGCGCCATTTTGAAGGCGTTCACTTCACGCTGGATCGGGGAGAAACCGCGGCTTTCCTCGATGGGCAGGCGGTCTTGGTTGAGCGCCTCCTTGTACTTCTTGTAACCGGTGATGTTGATGGCTTCGGATCGCGTCGATTTGGAGCTGCCGCCCAAACCGATAGCCACTTCCGGATACTGCTTATCGAGATCGGTGATGAGCGCTTTCCACTTTTCCGGCTGTTGGTCATTGCGGTGAAAGTACATGGTGGGGTGTTCGGTATAGCCGCCATTCAGGTAGTTCTCGACCAGCTCGCGCATTTGGTACTGTTTGCCCAGGCCAGGGAAGCGCAGGTTGTTGATGCTGATCAGCCCCTTTTTCTGCCACAGGCTTTCGCGCTCGCCCGAGACGCCGGTGCGATTTTTAATAAACTCATCCATGTGCAGCTTGGTGCAGACGACGTGCGACAGATTCAGCTCGAGGGTTTTTTCCATGTCGTATTTCACGTCGTCCACGCTTTGGCCCAGCATGCCGTAAATGAGATCCACGCTGACCCAATCAATGCCGAGCGCGCGCGCATGATGAATGGTCTCCACGCACTCTTCGGCCGAGTGCATGCGCCCGCAGGCGGTGATGATGTCGTCATTGAAGGATTGGGTGCCGAAACTGATTTTGCTGAAGCCGAGCTCTTTCAGCAGCGCCAGATAGGCTTTGTTCAGGGTGCCGGGCTCCCCTTCGAAGCGCAGGGTGGCGTTGGCGAAGTTAAAGTGGCTGAAGTAGAAGGCCATCATGCGGCGCAGTTCCGGCTCCGGCAGCAAGGACGGCGTGCCGCCAAAGACGTTGAATTCGCCGATTTCCACTTCGGCCAGGCTGGGCACGCGCGCCAGCCACATTTGCGCCTCCTTGATGTTGAAATCGACCAAATCGCGGAATACCGCCTGAGAGGCGGGCGCCTTGGGATTGAGGATCACCGTGGGGTACTGACAAAAATGGCAACGATAGCGGCAGGTCGGGATATAGGCCCAGAGGTGGATTTTGCCCGCCTGGCGAATGTCGCCCTCCATATCGGCAAAAAACGCGGCCAGCGGGTAGTCGACGAGATCGCCGGGGAACACGTGACAGCCGAACGGATCCTTATGGACGTACTCCAGAAAGGCCCGGTTTTCCGGTTGCGCCAGGAACGCGTTCACCCGCGGCGTGGGATAGTTTTCATCGATATCCAGCAATGAGTGCAAGGCTTCGTCGTTCATCAGAATACCCCTCCGTTGCCGAAATAGTTGTGGGCTTCGCCGGACTCGCGGTCTTCACAGAAGTAATAAACAAAGCGGGTGAAATCCTCGTCTTTGATCGTATCGAAGCAGGCCGGCAATGCGGGCGGGAAGCTGATATCGTCACCGACGGCGCGCCGCATGGCGGCAAACAGCGCATCGCGAAATTCGAGGTAGAGCCGATAGGCGGGGGTTTTGTAGGCATGGATCGGTTTGAAATCGATGATGCGCATCTCGTGTTTCAGCTCGTGAATGCGGCGGTAGAGGCTGTCGGCCAGCGGGCCGGAGAAGAAATCGCGCACTTCGCTGTTTTCCAACAGCAGATACGGATTGAGCAGCACCGGCAGTAAGATATTCTTTGGCGTGTAGTCCTTGACCGAGTAGTCCCAGGCCAGTTTCGCCTCCGCCGGCGTGGCGTCCGCCAGCGCGGTTTTTTGCCGCTCAACGTCCGGCCGGACGTCCTTCATGATAATGATGCCGTCCTTGCCGTAGGCGATACCGTTGATCACCTCATCGAGAATGGTGTCCACCCGGCGGCTGTTGATCTCAACGTAAGCATGGCGAGCGTAAACCGGCTTGCCGCCGTAGGCGATGACCTTAATGCCGAAGTCCCAGTCGTCGGACAGGTGTTCGACAAAGCGGCCATGGTTGAGCTGGTAGAAGATTTCGATGCCGCCTACCGCGTCATACAGGCTGCGCTCTACCCCGAACCCTTTGCCGTCGGGGAAACCGCCGAACAAGGAGAACGAAAATTCGCGCAGACGCAGCGTTTTTTGGATCTCGCGGAACAGATTGGGGCGTTGCTCAAACTCTGCGGGAGAGTAGTAATAGTTGCAGGTGCCCAGGTCGCCTTGTTGCTCGATCATGGTATTCACCAGCTCGTAAAGCCAAAATGCATCCACGGTGCAATCGGCATCGGCGGAAACGATATAGTGCTTGCGTTTATTTCCCAGCCGGCTGTCGCGGGCTTTAGAACGTAGCGACGCATAGTCCATGCCGCGTTTTCTGGCCGAGGAGACACCCTGCACCGTTTCGGCGATAACATGAATGGCCATAGCCGGATGCCTTTCACTAAACGCGTTTATTTTAGCGACGGAATCATCGGTGGAGTTGTTATCAACGACAATCAGTTCGTAAGTGTCGTGGGTGATTAATTCATTCTTGGTGTGCTGATTGAACAGCGAAAGTAAAACCGCCTCAATACGGTCGCTTTCATTATAAACGGGCAGTACGACAGACACAAAAACAGTATCATGCATAGATCCTCCAAGGGCTAATGAAAGTCCACAGTTAGAAATGGCTTGTCTGAAAATGAAATGTCACGTTATTCGATGATTAGCTGATATTTAAGAACTCCATGACGTTGTTGGATAAAATCCGCTTGCCCAGCGCGTAATTCTTTTCCGCCACGCGCTTCATCTTCTCCTTGTTATTAATGAACCGGTAGACTTCCTGGATGAATTCGTCGTTCGGCGGCCCATCCTGTAACTCGGAGATCGGCATGACAGGCGCTTCAAACCCATGCCGGCCGTAGACTTCGTGATAATATTCGTAGCGAGTGGTGATATAGCAACGGCGGCAACTGATCGCTTCGCCGATAGGATTGCCATAGCTATCATAATCATACGAGGTGAGAAAAGAGACCAGGTCGCAAGAGTGATAGAGGTCCTCTATGCAAAACGCATCGTTTTCCGAGCGCATATCGACATGGGGAAGCATGCCGACGAATTTGACATAGGGGAGAACATTCAGTTCCTGCGCCAATTTGGCGAGTTGCAGATAACATGACGGATTTTCATATTCATTGCCGGCGATCGCCAAATAGGCGCGTCGAGTGTTGTGGTCGCGGATAAATAAAGCGTTAAGCCGGCTGATCAGCACAATATCGCGGTCCAATCTTTTCTGAGGGATTATGCGGGTGGTTCTGGCAATGAGAAGATCATTATCGCGAATATTCATCTGCTTTCTTATATTCGTTCTTTCGTGACTGTCCGAGAAGTCATAGGTATTTTTCTTTACCTCGACATGGACATCATGATTGCACCAGGCCTCCAGCTTTTGCTTCAGATCGTGATTGAGCGTGACATAGGTAATGTATTTTGAAGGGATAGGTTTGATGGCGTGAGAATAAGGCGGCGGGCCGTATTTGAGCGCCTTTTTCTCGCTGTTCCACATCAGGTCATGATCGCGCCAGATGACGAAACGCGTCAGTCGATAACGTCGGCCATAATCTTCGATCGCCAGATACAGCGCTTTGGTATAGATGATGTTTTCCGGCAGCGTGCCGTTTTCCACCACCACATGGCTGACTGCGAGCGCTTCCCATTGGGCGATGAGGCGATCCGCCAGCTGCCGCGCCGTCAACGCGATGGTATACAACAAAGCGGTTTTTTCTTGCTCGTCAATGGGCGTTTTCTGGCCGATCAACGCCGCGTGCGCGTAGTCGAGAAAGGCGGGATGGTAATCTGGAATCGACGTGATGTCGTCCAGGCGGACCAGCGTAAAGACATCGCGGTAGATGTCATGCTCATGCTGATAGGGTTTATTAAAGTTTCCCTTATCAATCTTGATGTCGTATCCCAGATCAAGATAAGAGCGAAATCCACAGGCTTGCAGTCGTTTGGCAATCTTCATTGCTTCCACCGTGATCCCCGAGACCGAGACGGCATCGAACGAAATGAACATTGCATTCTTCTCTTGCCTTTCGTGCATAAAACTAACTCCTTATAAATTGGTATATCATCAGTCAGTTACGAGGAAAAATAAAATAAGATTGTTGTCTTTTACTCAAAAACATTAAAAAACAACTTACTTAGTGCGCGGCTTATAATGATTTATAATGTAATAGCCGTTTTTTTAATGTTTACCAGACAATTCCGTTATGATCTCTTTTAAATCGCACTTATTTAATTTCAAGTTTTCATTAACATACAAATAACTATAAAACCCTCCACCGTTAATTTGTGATTGATGAGACTTAATTTCATTGCATAGTTCAAAATCAGGCCAGTTGATGTCAGGGATTATAGTTATCCCTTGACCTGATTTTACCAAGTCAGCTCTAATATTATTGCTATCAACGCAAAAAACCTCCCCATGAAATCCATTTTTTTTTAACTCGTTATATATCCTCATAAAAAAAACAGTTCTTGAAAAACATGAGCACTGTATGAAATTTAAAGACTTAATATCATCACACTTGTTGTTTGATAGTATTGTCGGTGATAAATCATTAGTTATTTCAAACATATTTTCTTTAGTGTTTATTCTTTTTAATGAAAATATAATATCTGAAAATAAAACAAATTCATTAATATTATTTTCGCATTCAACAGCCATGAAATTAATTGAAGCATTTCCCCTTAGCTTTTCATTCATTCTGATCATTAGCTCTTCTATGTATGGAAATAATGCACCATAAACAACTGCATTAATTCTGTATTTTTTATTATGCATGGCCATTACTTTATCTAAACTATAGTGCAAATCCACAACCTTGTGGTAAAGCTTATACCCCTCCATTGATGGAGTTATCTTCCCATTAATTCTACAAAATAGATCAACACCTAGCTCACCTTCCAGCTCTCTTATTTTCTTGCTTAAAGGAGATGGTGTAATAAATAATTTTTCTGCAGCTCTGGAAATAGATCCCTCTTCCATGACCTTAATGAAATAAAGTAACTTCTTTGAACTAAATGACATATTCAACCCTCCGTGCTTTATCTTAAAAACAGCCAAGCCACCACATAAAAAATAGAACAAACAAAAAAAAATTGATGTAGTGCTATTATTTTATCTAAGTAGGGGAAGGATGACTTTAAACGAGTAATCACCTACCCCTCTCGTACAAAGAAAAACTCCTCATGTAAGAAAATTAGCTTTTAAATCATTCTTGTTAACGGCAAGGAATGTAAAGAACATGCTATTTTTTCCAAAGTTTAACGCGAATAAATGAAAGTGTTTTTATTGGATTTCTACTTAATCTTATCAATAAACCTGTTGCTATTGATGAAGCGGCAACAGCACCTACTGAATCAGGTACAACTACTTCCATTGGGAAGGAAAGGTCAATTATACTAGCCATGAACTCATGGCCAAAAATGCCAAAGGAGAATGAGGACAAGAACAAAGAAATATTTTTTGCACAAGAAAATTCGTTATCTTTAGGTAAGTTAAAAATAAAAATAACAGAACCAGTTAGAGCGCCTAATAATATTTCAAAATCAATAAACCCAAAAAAATCAACATAATCACCAACTCTATTTAGCAGCATAAAACTAGCATCATGAATCATATTCTCAGTATCCATATGCATTCTTGTCTCCCTACCTTTTCGCAAAGAATTTATGACATAGAAATATTTATTAAATTAGACTGCAATTAATAAACCAATGGAAATTAACCACATGCCATATAATAGTACATTATATTTATATACACATCATCATTTCATGTCATTTTTTGACAAACCACTACTATTAATTAAATCAATGATTGTCTTTGCCCTGAAGCATACTTAGCTGGGTACGTTCGTGTCGAAAATATGCCGCAAGCTGGGTATTTCCGACTTGGCGCAAAAGTATGGTGATATTTCTCCTTTAGAACTGAAGCACATGCGGTTGCTCGAGGAGAACAATCCTTTGCCTGAAGAAGTTGGTTGCCGATCTGACCCTCGACAAGGCCATGCTGCAGGACGTACTAGCAAAACAGAACTGACGCTGACACGCCTGCGCTAGTTGCAGATCCACTACGGTGCCGGTGAAAGACAGTTTTTTTGCGCTGCAGGTTAGCCGCAGTTCGTTCCGGTTCCGCTCTGTTACTGCCGACGACAGTACGCTGCCCCTTCGAATCACCGAAACCCGATTTGGGGCATGGATTTTTTTATGATGCGTTGTTTGACGGTCGTCGGCTCCGTCTGCTAGACGGTCATTGATCTCTACACGCGTGAGTGTCTGGGGAGCTGCGTGGGTCAGAATCAGCGGCCTGTAGAAGTTGCCGAGAGGCTGGAAAGAATTGTACAAACGTCGTCTCTGGATTGACTTCTCACGGGCAGATAATGCCACAGTGAGTCGTTCAACGACAGGCTGTGGCAGGAGTGCCTGAACTGGAAGATGCCCGGTGAAAAATCGAGGCCTGGCGCATACCCTATAATAAGGGGCATCCTCATTCTGCGCTGGGCTGGACGACACCATCCGAATTCGCCGATAAATCTGCCGGTTGCCAGAATATGCAGTCAGAATGAAGCCGGTTATTCCTGATTATGAATGGATCACATACGGGGTCAGGGTCAAAACCGATTATGGCTGGATCATATTCGGGGTCAAGGTCAGCCGGCTGCTATAGTTCTGTAAATCCGGTGTTGAGAAGAGGGTTTGTCCCATAGAAATGGTGGACCTACTCATTCCCTCGATTATGAAAAAACTTGAAGGATTAACGATAGTAAAGCATCTTGTGGAAGCCTTCGGACAGCATAACGAATGGCATCCTAATAGTGTCGCTGGGGCATATCTGCAACATCAGACCAATAACGGGATCAAAGATAAAAGATATATGAAAATAAATGAGCTAATCTACTTCCGGGAATGATTATAGAATCATTCAATTAGCCAATGCTGCGTTCTCCATTGAATAAGTGTAGCGACCTGGTTAGCACAAAGCGACAACACTGTTCGCAATGCGAGCGAATAGCTACTAATATCGCCCCAAGTATCTCCCTCTAAAATGGGGATGTCGCAGGGTTTGAATACTGACTCAGGAGGAAAAAGAGTGACCAATTCAGGGGGAGGGATTCGCGGCGCGCAAGATGTTAAGAATAGCGACAGTAGCATTGCGAGTAGCACATTCATCTTTCTTGATAGCATCTTGAAGCTCCTTCTGATATATCGCATTTTGCTGATGTAAAAACTTTTCTTTTTCTTGTTGATAAGCCATAATTTTTCGATTACGGATCTCATCCTCCCGCAAGATGGAAATTAATTCTCGCTGTTGAGCCAGGGAATTATCTTGCTCTATTTTTAAATTTAATATCTGAAAATAATTTTCTCGGTAATATAACGCAACCTTTCCAACTAAAAATATGCTCACCAATAATAGGGTCAAACCTATTGCTCGCCAATAAACAAGGAACCACATCATGATAGAAATAGCTCACGCTCAGCCAAGCGGCGGTTGAGCAATCCCGGAAAAAGCTTGCCTGCAGCGAACTTCCAGCGTAGGAATTCATCTGCAGCTGAAACATAATCCATTTGGTTTAGCTTTTTCAGCAAGGTCGATTTAACAAAATTTCCATGACCAATATTAAATGCAAGTGAAAGTAGTGCGTCGAACTGATTCTGAGTTAGTGGTACATTTACGTGATTTTTAATAGTTAATGAGAAAATATGAAGATCTTTCATTAGATATTCATTGGCAAGTTCTTCAGTGATTAAGTCTCCTGGTTTTACGTCAGTAGTATGACCATATCCAATAGTCCATGGTTTCCCGCCAGTAGCGGGATCCGGATAGGCTTGTAGAGATAACCCTTCGAATCTTTTAATCAGCATAAGGCTGGTAAAGCCAACTTCCATTTTCTTCCTCGGTTTTTTGGCTAGGTGCGTTATGATTACATCTTTTATTGTTACATGATTTAATAGTGATAATAATACCAATGAATGAGAAAATAAAAACCTACTGAGATAACTGGGTTTATTATACTGAATGTTATCTAGAATAGCGCCATGCATTTTTTAACATATTTCATGCAAATATTGTTAATAAGCAATACCGGTGGCACCGAAGCCGCGCCAGCGAAGTACTGTAGCGGATCAAACAGCGCAATAATGCACTGTTTGCGCACTGGAAGTTCATGAACAGAAAGGGATGAATAATAGGAGCCGTATGAGGTGAGTGCTTCACGTACGGTTCTGTGAGCGGTTTAGTGCTTCCGGAGTTCTCTCCGGCGATGTCTGCGCAGTCGCCGGCGTCGGGATTTCTCATTTATAAAACCACACAGAGAGGTACAGGTGTTATGGGAAGCATGAAAGACCTGATGATGGATATTGAAACTGAACGATTTGATGAATGGCTTGCGGAAAATTACCCGAATGTTATCCCCGACTCTGAAGAATGAGAGCATGCCGCGAACTTGTACTACTGGGAGCAGGAGTCGCTTGCCGATCAGGCTCAGTGGGATCATGAACACGGGCTGTTTGTGGCTTCCCTGAACAATGTTCGTCAGCGTTACCTGCACGCAAATCAGGAGCTAAAGAAGTTATATGCCCTGCTCGATAAAGAACAGCCTGAACTGGTGTACAGGATGTCGTTCGTCCATGCCGTGACGGTCATGGAGGCGTACCTGATGTACTGCGCCAGGGCCCTGCTGGAACATGACTGGCCTCTCAGACGGTTTCTTGATGAGTTCTACCTGAAATCCGCGCCACGGGTAAGTAATTAAGTAATAAAGAGAAACTCGCGGCGCGCACAATGGATATTGACCTGTTCAGGCCAGCGGCTCGGAATTATGTTTCCCGAATGACATTTCATAACGTTGAAACCATTGAGCGCTATTTCGGCGCCGTGCTGCACATCCCACCCGTCTGGCCGGTTAAGCCTCTGGGCATCATCGCAGACTGGCGAAACGACCTGGTGTACCGTAACGGCGTGGATGAACAGGATGTGCCAAGAACGATATCCGCGCAGCAGCTACAGAATGCCCTGCAGAGCGTCTCTGACCTTATAGAGGCGGCACACCAGTCCCTGCGCCTGGAAGTGGCCTATTTCGGTAACTTGCGTAATGAGGAAAACCGGGAAATTATAGCGTCAGCACTGAACATACCTCCAGCCGGAGAGGCCTCATGATGACCGGGCTCGTTACCCTGGGACAGCATCCAGGAACTGCAGCTCAACTGCCTGTATCCATCGACTACCCGGCTGCGCTGGCGCTGCGCCAGATGGCACTGGTACAGGACGAACTGCCGAAGTACCTGCTGGCTCCGGAGGTGAGCGCCCTGCTCCACTATGTGCCGGATCTACACCGCAAGATGTTGCTGGCTACGCTGTGGAATACCGGCGCCCGGATTAACGAAGCGCTGGCGCTGACAAGGGGGGGTTTCGCTGGCACCGCCCTACCCGTTCGCGCAGTTGGCCACGCTCAAGCAGCGGGCAGAGAAGGGCGCGCGAACCGCAGGCCGGCTCCCAGCCGGCAGCTCGGCACACCGCCTGGTGCCGCTATCTGATCCGCAGTACGTCGCGCAATTGCAGACCATGGTGGCCACGCTGAAAATTCCACTGGAACGCCGGGATTCCAAAACCGGTCGCATGGAGAAAGTACGTCTGTGGACGATCACTGACAGAACGGTGCGCAGCTGGCTGGCCGAGGCCGTGGAAGCGGCAGCGCAGGATGGTGTGACGTTCTCGGTCCCTATCACCCCGCACACCTTCCGTCACAGCTACGCGATGCACATGCTGTATGCCGGCATTCCGCTCAAGGTGCTGCAGTCGCTGATGGGGCTCAAGGCGCTCAGCTCCACGGAGGTCTATACGAAGGTGTTTGCGCTGGATGTGGCGGCACGGCACCGGGTGCAATTCTCAATGCCGGAAGCGGACGCAGTGGCGATGCTTAAAGGTCGGTAGAGAGCAGCCGATAGATAAAAACAGGCAAAATTGGGGATAAACTGAATATATTCCTGCAAAGTGTTTAAAGCTTTTCATCACAGTTGTGCCATCGACAAAACACCAATCGATAGTGATACTGGCCGTCAAGCAAAACTCCCCTCCTATAGAGCCTGGCAAATAGCCACTGGTTGTTATCTAGGCTATAGTGGCGGAAAGGCCTAACAAGATATAGGGTGACATTATGAGCCAAACTCGAAACCAGCAAGCCTATCAACGGGGCATTTGGGTAGCACGTATGTGGAAGCGTCTTAAAGGCACGATTTTGAGATGGGATACATTCTGTGTGTCTAAAGCTCGTAAGCACAAGCTTCCTGGCTGGATTGGGCATGTACCCATTGCTGTTGCGTTTCTAGGTTCAGCCGCCACAGCCCTGTTTGGTGGAATCATCATTGCAGGCAGCCTGCTTTTCATTTGGGCTATAGCTATCATTCTTCAGAATATAAACACCTCTAATGAGAATGTATTTGATGATAGGGGTTCTGGGCCATCAATCAGGCATGGTAATGACGGTTACGGCTACTACACTAGTTCTGATGACCTCACTTCAGAGCGATTAGACTGAGCAAAAACAAGAGTTAGGGGGAGCATTTTTGCAGCTTCCCCCGTACCCATAGATATTATAATTTTACCGATTTTTTAAGCGTATTAACTGCATCACCACCAGTCTCTTGAGCTTTAGAAACGCCAGTTCTTAGTGCGCTACCGACGGCTTGACCGACACTAATCCCTGCCCATGATAATGCCCCAAGCCACATTGCTGGCAACACCAAGAACATACACCCCATCACCAGATTCATGATCAAGTCGTCAGAACTGTTCTGAAAACCAGCCACGTTCCATCGACTATGCGTGTCCGAGCCGTAAAGCGCTTCCAGTAGCCAGCTGTCCAGCCAGCGCGCCAACTCCCACCAGAACGTCAGAAAATTCAGCGCAAACACCACGAACGTCATGGTGATCACCGTCTTATACTCGTAGGCCGCAAAGGCCAGGATAAGTGGCACCATGATATACACCGCCATCAACAGTACTGCCTGCACCATCGGCAGCGCCTGACGCATCGCATCAAATGCCGGATACGCCGCCAAGCTCCCCAGTGCGGTCCCGCCCATCGAGGCAATACGGTTAACCGAGTTGTCCAGGGTGAAGTCAGCGTTGCCGCCATAGCCGGCATACGCCCGTCCGCCCTGGGAGACCGTCAGGTTATCCGGGCTGACCAGACGACGCACCACCGCTTCTTTATAGTCCGCGTCAGATTGTCCCATCATCTTCAGCGCAGCGGACATCCGCAGCATCACGCCCGGGTCGACCTGCTTCACTACCCTGGCCTCCAGGCCCGTATCGCCGGCTGACCACCACTCGCTGCAGGTCGGGTACCCACCCCGTCCGGTGTTTGGCCGACCGCTGTCCCGCCCTTCATTCCACGGGAAACTGGCGCGCGGCGTTTTCGACTGCAGATTGTTGTAGTAGCCGCCATTCAGGAAGGTTTTCGACCCCAGCCACTCGATATCACGCAACGTGGTTTTGTCGGTCGTTTGCCCCTGGTCGCGGTTCTGCCAGGTATACAGCGCCAGCGCGTAGCAGTCGTTGGTGAAGTCCTGCAGCTCCTTTGCCAGTGCTGGGTTGTTGACCCGACTGTGCTGGACCTCAAAACGGACCTGCCGTAGATCCGGCCGGCACGGAATGGTGGCCACTGCCGCCGACGTGATCCCCTTCGATAGCTTATGCACCACCAACCACCACACCGGCACCTTCGCCGTCTGGCCGTTCATGCTCGACATGATGTTGGCGTAACCCGTTTCATCCGGTTTTTTGGGTGTCCAGGTACCGCAGGTCGCTGCCCGGCTGCTGTCATATTTGATGGTGTCCAGACTGACATTCATTAGCGGCAGGCAGCAGGCAAGCATCACAAAAAACGCGCCGTAGAGCAGGTTCTCGATGCGCGGCAGGGACAACATCCCTTTGTTGCCCTCATCCTCACCTTCCTCCCGGACCTTCAGCCAGATGGCCGCCACCTTGAACAGCAAGGGCAGCACAAACAGCCCCGTACTGACCAGCAGCTCCCACAGGCCGTTGTTAATCAGCCAGCCGAGCAGCGTCAGGAAATACTCCAGATAGCTGTTGGTCATCATAACGTCAGCCCTCCGCCAAAGAGGCTGTATTCACATGCCAGGGCAAATACCGCGCACGCGATGGCCATGCGCTTGAGGGGCTGCCGGTATTCCGGTTTGCAGCCCGGCGCGTGCCAGATTTTCCAGAATCCCCAGGTCAGCACGGCGTAAAGCGCCAGACGCCAGCTCAGCCAGCCATAACGAGTGCTGTGCACCCAGTCACGCAGCGCGGCACTCTCTCCTGGGTGATTGACACCCCAGTGGGCCATGCCCAGCGCCACTACCATCGCAATCACAAGCATGCCCAGCATCTGCAGGACACGCTTTGCCCGGTGACCGAGCCGGCCGCCCCTGCGGGGCGACATACCTTTATTCTCTGTTCCAGTCATTGATGCCTCCCCACGATTACTGGTCGGTTTCCGGTACGGCCAGTTGGTTGAACTTGGTGTCCGGGCTGTCAACCGATTGACGCTGCGGGTTGGTTTCCGCTCGGTTGTTCTCACGATCGATGATGGTCAGCACCGCGTTGCGGGAAATCTCGCGCTTCATTTCCATTTCATTCTTCAGCGCAGTGATCTCGCGATCCAGCGCCTCGATACGCCGATCGCCCTCTTCCATCGCCACTTTCTGTGCGGAGGCATTGGGCTCGGACATCCCGGTAGTGATCATGCGACGCATAATGAAGGCGGTTTCAATGGTGTCCGCCATCGCCAGTTCGCTGGCCAGACGGCCGACCAGAGCAGCATTATCCGGGTCACGCTGCAGCGCCTTGATAACCCCGGCGGTCACCGCCAGGCTGCCCGTTTTGAGCTTGGCCAGGTTGGCCGTGGTGGGTTTCTCTGCTCCGTTGACCAGTTTGGCCAACTGCTCGTTATTTGCTTTTGTCGCCTCTTCCAGCATCGGGGCAAAACCGGTGCCGGCCACGGTACTGCCAGGCTGTTCGCTCCCTTCCCCACTGGTACATTGAGACGCATCCTTACAGGTACGCAGTGAGGTATCGCCCAGCACCTTCACTACTGCTGCTGCCGCTTCTTCGCTACTGGCATATTTGGCACAGGCGCCGCCAGTGCAGTTGCTGCCAGACACGCTGGAGGTACTGGTGACGGGCAGCGCATTCATCATGTTGTAGCCGGCGGCCGCCAGGTCGTGCGTCGGTTTGATGGCCGGCTGACCGGAGCCACCTCGCTTCTGACCGCCGATCCAGGTCTGCCCCGATTGCCCGGTCACCTTCTCCGTCGCGTTCATTGAACGCACCGCATCCGCGTCCCCGTTATTGACCAGACTCTTGGCTTCCTCCATCGCTGCCGCCTGGCTCCAGCCGCCGGTATCCGCCATGTCCATCATGCGCTTCGAGAGGTTCTGACAGTTCAGTTGCGCTTTATCGAACGCGACGCCGCCCTGTAGCACCCCGTTGGTCAGCATTTCATACAGTCCCGGGTTGGCACGCTGGATAGCCATCGCCGGCAGGCTGGCCACCGCGCCGGTGGCGCCCTGGATAACGCTGCCCATCAGGTTCTTGAAGCCGTCGGTGACACCATTAAGCTGATTACCGATCGTCGTTTTCAGATCGAAGTTGCCGCACATCAAATCCGAGCTCCAGCCCAGGTTCATGCCCAGGCGTTGCATGTTGCCGCGTGTCGCCGGCTGTGAGATCACCGAGCCACCGCCCAGGGAATAAAACAGCTTGTCCGAGACCGCGCCGCTGGCGCTCTTCCCGTAACCGATATTGCTGTCATTCACCTGGGGCAACGAAATGCCAAACAAAGTACCGTTATCATCATTGTCGTCAGCGTGCGCGTTCATGCCGACCAGCATCAGACTGCTGACAACCCACAGAGACAGCAGGCTGCGCCGGCCTCGGAAAGTGCGTTTATTCATCGTGTTATTCATCGTTCATGCCTCAAAAGTCCGTGCTGGAGAGGAAACGCTGCCCGCGGCGCTGGCAGCAGCTGTAGGGTTGCCACAGGGCAAAGGCAGCGTTCGCATCCGCTGCCGGCGGATGGTCGCCGTCCGGGAACACGGCGCAAGACTGGCTGAGCTGCGGCGCCAGACGTTGCCACTTGTGGTTGTTGGTACCGGTGTTCTCCGTCACAGCGCCTGGAGGCCAGTACCCCTCAGAGCGCTGGCCCATCAGGGGTTGATAGACGTGGGGCTGGCCAGAACGGGTGATGATGTCCGCCACTCGCTGCGCCACCAGGGCACCGGCCTTGTCGTCATCGACCTGGGTCACAAACCCCGAGCGGGGATAGACATTGCCCCACATATTCGCGGCCGCCTGACTGCCAACCTCACGCATCCCCGGCACCAATGCCTCCGGGTAGAGGGATTCGGGAATACCGGTACGCCATGCCAGGCTGTCCAGCGTGCTGAGGAAATACGGCACAAAGGGGGTCGCCGCGCTGCGGCACGAATAGCCAGCAATGCTGCCGCCAATCAGGGACGTTGCCGGATGACCAATGGCGTCGGCATACTTGAAGTGGAGGTTGGTTTTACGTTCCCCGGGGGTTTTCAGCTCGTTATTGCCGCCGCCGGCAGACACGCCACTCAGTGCGCTGGTGATACTGCTTTCCAGCCCGCCGGCAGCCTGACTTACCATCGACATTTCACTCCAGGGATTACTCCCCTGCGTGTTGTACGTCGACACCACGGCTTCCGGGATAAAGTGGGTGACTTTGACGGAGGTCCGCACCTTGCAGCCAAACGGCGTGCACAACAGCCAATAACAAATTCCGCTGACGCGCCAGCTGATGCAGGCCTGCGATACCGCACTCGCGACAATCTGCGCGCTGTTGAGCGCAGCGTTCGCTGCCGGCACGCTGGCCGCGGACAACATAATGGCCACACTGAGGGATTTAAGGGTAAGGCGGGGTTGTTCCGGGGGCATCACATTCAAAGGGGTTCGCTGCATATCACTGCCCCCCTTGTGACTGGGCGCGCAGTGCCATTGCCTGGGCTACGTCAGCCGTGCCATACACCACATCCGTATCGTCAAACACGACGGCTGGCACTTTTGTAACGCCGATTTCCCAGGCACGCACCACCGCACGGTAGACCGTGGCCAGTTCCTGTTCATGGGCCTGCCATTGCGGTGACTGCAGCACGGTTTTAGCCTGGCGCTCTGCTTCATCCGGGTTCAACGACAGCTCTCCAAACGTCTGCGCCTGCAGCTGTTCAGGGCCGTCAAGATAAATAACGGAGACCGAGGCATCAACGTTACTCGGGGGATGGTGGGAATCGGTATAGAGTACCGTGCCGGCAAGCACCGACGCCGGCATCAGCAGAGGGAACAACGTCAGCAACGTGCTGATTTTCATGGCCTGCACTCCTGCGTGGATTGAATCCGTTCAGAGTGCTATGGGTAGTTCAGAAAGGCAGCAAAGAAGTCTTTATTGGATTGTGATAATTTTAGTCATTGGTGCTTCTGAAAGATGTAATCAAATCGGTAACTTTATCCGTAAACCCCTGATCACCTCACCTCTATCAAGAAGAGTTCCCCATAGCGCTAAACTAATGGCCGAACGGGGCGGCTTCCAGGGACGGTTATAGGCTTTGGACGAAAACTTGCCATTTTGTACTGACTCTAAACGTTGTCCGGTTCTTTTCATCAGCATATCTGCCGCTTGCTGGCCTAATACCGGATACTTTTATTTGTAATCGCTGGCTGACATTGCCCCAGGCAGGCCAAGTGAAATGTCTGGGCAACAAGGAGTTCATTGACTAACTCTCAGGTGAGATCTGATACCTCGACGGGATACTCAACCAACTCAGGTAATTTGTTCAGTTCGGCAATAATGATTCGTATTTTTGCGTCTTCTTTGTTTTCACATCTCTTTGTCGGTAAAAGAAGATGCACACCTGATAATGTTTTTACATCACGGCGCTGTGTACACCGCCAGTGAGGGTTAAGAGGAATGTCTTGGCTTGGAAAGCCCTCGGATCGTTTTTTGGAACTTGTCTCGTAAAAAGAGTATTCCGAAGCTAAGGAGGTGCGACTGGACAGAATAACCGGAACGTCCAATCTTGTAGGGTCTTAAACATGGAACGACAAAAGAGCCGCTGACGTGGCCTCACCCTGAAATTCCAATATATCTATCAATAGGTTATCACATTAATTCAGATAATCTGCTTATAAGTTCAAGTTTGAGAAACAATTACTTCGTATTGCGCTACACTTTGAATCAGATCTTTGCATTCAGTTTATTCCTAAATGATGGTTCTACCAAATTCAAGTGTTAATCAGCTGAAAAGTAAAAACCCTGTACTTTCTTCATAACCTTTTGAGGTCAAAATAATGAGTGAAACAGTAAAGGTGAATGACCCAGGTGGCTCCGCAACAATGACATTTGAGATTATTAACCCAACAATATCAGTTACACGTGATGTATGGGGTTATAGCCATGATTCTGATGCTATATCACAAAGTCCTGGGCCAGTTTGTTCCGCATTGGCTGGGATTCAGACATTGGCAACAGATGGTACATTGAATTGGTATTTCACCGGTAACTTTGATATATGGTGTACCTGGTTATACTCTGATACCTATCATACAAATGCCAGATTTGGAATTAAAATTCATGTTCCTTTCCAGGAGTTTGGTATTGGTACTGCTCCTTACTGGTTTATTATGTGTGATAACAACCCCGGATCTGAAAATATAGACTGGGTAGAAGTTGATCCGAAAAGCAGTGCGTATCGATGGAATGAAGATTTAATAGGTCTTTATATAACCGCAGCCCCTATTTGTTCACACAGCTCTATAATAATATCAGCGATAATAAATCCTTATATTGATCCAAATATTGTTAGGAGTGAAAAATGACATCAGTTGTAATAGGTTTTGATGGAACGAGCTGGATGGTTACAGCTGAGGGCACGCTTGTTAACTATAGTTTTGCCGGGGCGGACGCTGCAACTCAGTCAGCTAATGTACAACAACTGGCAAATATGATGATGGCAGGGGAAACACAACTTTCTGACAATATCATTCAGTTATTTTCATATATCCCCATTGATCAAACTGGCGCTGATGTTATAGAAAGTTTATTTGGAGGAACGAACCAACTTTTTTTAAATGAATTTGCTGTTTATGCGAATGTAGAAGGGTCTATTCTTGATGTGATTGTAGAAGCTGGGGAAGCATTACTGGCATTTCTTTAGTTATGAATCGAGGTTTTTATGACCGGCGAACTCGTAACGGTAGTGCTATGCGCGGTAAGATAAAAGCACGAAGACAGCCGCGAAAGCGGCTTTTTGTGGGCGCTGGACAGAATGCGTTGTATGTCCAACAGAGTGAGGAAGGCGGTCAGCAATACCCCGTTACCGCCGTCGCACCTCTATGCTGATGCCGCCAACTTGCAGCCTCCAGGACAACCACAGGTTACTTTGTGTCCTTCAAGGGAGATCTCGACACCTGCAATATTGGCCAGCGTGCTGCCTTCAATTATCATGCCGATTACCTTACAGACCGGCCAGAAGGCCGGTCAAAGAGTAATAGCACTTCAAACTAATTAACCCGAAATCGCTCGCACAAATCGCTCAGATGGAGCAACAGATACACTACATCCGCCGCATCCGGTACGGTGACATACCAGCGCGGGTGATCGTACTCTTCCGGCAGGGGCCATAGCGTACTGCCAGTCACCGTGATCAGCACATCGATGCAACGCCCCAGCCGGCCCTCAAGATGCAACGCCACGCTGGTACGGCTCCCGATGCGATGCGGGTGGGCGGTCAGTGTGACCGGTCCCCACAGCCGATCGCGGATAGCCGCACAGAACATCTCAAGCGCCAGCGCATCCGTTTCGCTTAAGGTGGCCACGCCCTGCGGAGGGAGGGTAAACAACGACGGTTCACGACAGACCTGGCCGTGCGGTCGTACAACAGGTTCCGGGTATTTCAGGGTCATCATGCAGCCCGAGCCTCCCCGTTCGCCGCCAGGCCTCGCAGGCGGTCAAGCTTTTGCGCCACCTTGCGGGCCGCCTCGAGCTCACTGCAACCAAACTCCTGCATCAGTGCGCGGCGCTCGGCCTTCTCTTCTTTCTCGGTCATCCCCAGCGCCAGATACAGGCTTGGCGGTACCGCACGGAACAGCGCCTCGAGTTTTTTCGACAGCACTACGCCTTCGGTATAGCAACCGGACAGCTTGCTGGCCGACAGCAGCACCGCTTTTTGCTCCTCGGTCAGCGCCTTGAAACGGGCAATATCGTTGACCTCCTCCGGCGGCATCGTCAGACAGACCCACCACTCCGCCATATTCAGCATCTTCTCGGCAATGTCCGGGAAGTCTTTTAAGTTCTGCGTCGCCAGCCACAGCCAGGCACCGAGCTTACGCCACATCTTGACGATTTTGGTCATGTACGGCGCCAGCAGCGGGTTCACCGTCACGATATGCGCTTCATCCACCGCAAACACGATGTCCCGCTCCGAGTACTGGTCTCGTTCGGCAATGTTGTTGATGGTGTTGGTCAGGCTCACCATCGTCAGCGCCATCTGCGCCTCATACCCCTCACGCGCCAGATGCCCCAGGTCAATCAGGGTGACATCCGCTTCTGGCCACAGGCTACCCTCGCGGTTAAACAGCTCCGCCTCGAAGCTGCCGACCTGGGTAAACATCCCGAGCGACTCGGCCATTTCAGCCGCCTTGGCCCGACGCTGCTCATTACGAATATCACTCCCTTCGTCTTTCGAGAGGGTGTACAGCGCCTTCTGCAGATCTGCCGGCAACATCTGCCGCCCTTCGTCATAAGTCTGACGCGCCGCCATCAACAGGGCTTCACGGATCATCGCCCGGTCAGCACGCTTCAACTCGTGCTCTTCCTTCGCATCACCGCCAGTGATCATCATGCGCGCCGAGATTTCCATTTCACCCAGGTAATCGCGCTTGTCGTCATCGTCGTCGTCATCGGCATCGATGTCCGGCAGGTCATTTTCATCCAGGGCCAGCGTCGTTGATGCGTCTTCGACCAGCTTGTGCGCATAGGAGAACGGCGGCAGCGAGACGCCACTGCCTGGCTTGATGCTCACCTTGTTGACGCTGAGCCCCTGGCTCTCAAAGTAATCGGCCAGCAACCCAAACGAGTTGCCCGCTTCCGCGATAAACAACCGCGGCCGGTGTATCGCCATCAACTGGGATAAGGTCGCACACAGCGTCGCCGATTTCCCCGCCCCGGTCGGGCCAAAATACAGCATGTGTGCATTCTGGCTACGGTCATGCTTGTTAAGCGGGTCAACCGTCAGCGTATCCCCGCCGCGGTTGAAGAAACTCATGCCGGGGTTACCGGTCCCGGTCTCACGGCCGGTCACCGGCAGCAGTCCCGCCAGGTGCTGTACCCAGGTCAGGCGGGTATACCAGTGTTTCTTGTCGGTCTCCGGGTTAAAACACATCGGTAACGCCCGCAGGTAGGTATTGAGCGGCGCCACATCAAACTCCGGCCGTACCGGCTGCAGGCCGGCGCCCAGCAGCACGTTGGTCAGATCGACACGTTTGTGGTTGAGTGTGGTCAGGTCGCCGGCACGCAGCAGGAACGTAATGCCGGCACGGTACAGCTTGTGGCGATTCCCCAGATACTCTTTCACCTGCGCCACATCCTGACGCACGCGGCCGGACTCGGTATTCTCGCCGACGGCGTTTTTCGACAGCTTGTTAAAATCATTCTCCAGCGTGTCCTGAGGCTGTACCACGATGGTCATGCACAGCATCGTTCCCTCCGGGAACAAATCCATCAGCGCATTGATTTTCTTCTCGCCGCGTTTCATTTCACCGGTGATGGTACCCGGCTCCGGTGGGCGGCGTAGCTTCTCCACGGGAATGGCACAATGCGCCTGGTTATCGAACCACCACACTCCCTGGTCCGGATCGGACACGGGCGGGGTGAACAGGAGGGTCTCGGCAAAATCATTCTGCACAGGCATGGCGCCTTCCGGCGTGTCACGACTGTCAAAATAGGCGGCGTCACGGTACAGGGTCTCTTTTTCCACCCATTCTGGGCTCGGATTAAAATGACGCAGCAGCCAGTCGTGAACCTGACCGCCATTTTGCCGCACACACACCACGCCAGCCCCATTCAGCGCCCCCGTCACGCGCTCACAGGTCTGATTCAGCATGGCAACCGGTGGCATCGGATCATGATTGCCCTTGCCAATCCAGCGATACACAACCATGCGGGTACGGCGTTGCTGCCCGCGCCACGGCTGGTCGGTGATCAGCGTATCTTTGAACAGGCCTTCCGGACGGGCAATACCGCGCATATGACGTTCGGTTTCTTTCAGCCAGTCTTCTGTGAACGCGCTGCCCTGAGCATGGGGTTTGACGTAATTTCTCAGGCGGTCGATATACGCCTCGACGTTATTCTCGTCCTGGCAGAAGAACTGTGCGATCCAGGGGTTTTCGTCATGCTCGTCAAACGAATCCTGCAGTGCGTCTTCCACCGTGTCGCGCATTTGCTCCAGGCGATCGTCCGTGCGTCCTTCGGTCGCTACCGGCGTGATGTCAAAAACAGCCCCGACGGACACACCGTCATCGAGCAAAATACACTGTTCGCGGTCGAGAAATTCCACCCAGGGCAGGTAATCAACGATGGACGGGTTGGCGTGATACACCTGCTGCTCATCCTTTACCGTCATCTTGCCGGGCCGCCGTAACGGCTCACGCCCGTCTACGGACAACGGCACGCCATCCTCGGTCGCAGTCAATGTATCCTGGGCAACCGCCTCCGGTACCGACGACTTCTTGCGCGTCAGGCGCTTTTTATCAAACAGGGAAAATCGCATCAGTAGGCCTCCGTCCGTTCACCCGGCATCGCATACTGCACCTGGCTGTAGAACGGGAACACGGTGCTGTACCCCGGCACCGGTGCGTTGCCGTCCGCCAGGTGCGGAAACACATACATCACCAGGTCAGGGTTCGGCAGCCGCGGGAACTGCTGGCTGATTTCGCTTTCCTGCGTGCGGCTGTAGCTGCGATCGTCCGCCGCTGTCGCCTGACTTTCGCTGTCGGTGAGCGGCCGGCGCAGACTGTCTCGGGCCGCCACCGCATTACGTGCCGAACCGCCACCGTCATCACCCTGCCACAATTCCAGCATCGAGCTGTCGCCCGGTGGCAGCATTTCCTCTTTCGACGTCGAACAGCCGGCCAATGCCATGATGCTGACCATGACAGCGGTGGCCAGGACTCGGTTAAATAGGTTTTTCCGCATGATTATCATTCTCTTATAAGCAAACACAGCAGAAGCAGCACACTCAGCCAAAACGCGCTGCAGAACAGTAAAATGAACGCCCAGCCCTGCGGGCGACTCATCCTTTCGCATTGACGCCACAGCCACAGCATGCCCTTTCTCCTCTGAATGACGCGTTAATCCAGTCCGCCGGTGCTGCCGTCTTCGCCTGGCAGGCTGAAGTCGTAACGCACCTTGCGCCCTTTGGTCTCAAAATCGATCGCCAGCTGGCGGGTAATGTGTACGGCCAGTTTCTGGCCCGGAGGGACGTAGACGGCGTCGAACATCATGCCGTAGCGCTCGCGTACCCAATCGGCGGTCTCTTTCATTCCGCCGGACAGGGCTTTGCCCAGCACCGCCTGGCCGGCATTACCGGTCATGGTGGCGCTGATGCCATTGACATTGTTTTGCGTGGTGTATTGCCCCTGGCTGATCCCCTCACCGGCAGCGCTGGCGGCCGACAACGCGGCAATGGTCGGCAGGTAGGTCGAGGCATTGGATTTACGCTCCCCGCCGATGCACGGAATGCCGTTGTCATCGGAGATCCAGCCGATACCGGCGGTGGTGCTGACGTCTTTGCCACTGTTGCCGCTATTGTTATTGCTGTTTGCCTTCATATTGGTGTCAGGATGCGGCAAGGTGCGTACCGTACCGTCCGCAAACACGAACGTAATGCTGTTGACTTGGCCACGCACGCACGACAACGTCCAGTCGCCACTGGCGGTCCCAGAGACAATCGCCCCTTCCACGTCCGGCAGCTCGATGCCGTTCGCCGTCAGGTTGTCTTTGCCAATCATGAGTTTGAACGGATAGGGGTCGGTCACCGTGCCGTTGATCGGTACCCGGCCCAGCAGCGCCGTCATCGCGCGGCTACCGACCAGCGTGGAGTTCTCAGGCAGGGTAAACACCGGCTCAGCGCCTTCTTCCTCGCCTTTTTCGTTGGTGTGCCCTTTCACCTGCTGTTCATATTTGGCTTTTTGACGCGTGATCGCGTTGTCAGACAGGAAGGAGGTCGGGAACTGCGGTCCCTCTTTGGCACTGTTCGGATTGCGCGGATCAGGTTCTTTCATGTCTTTCGGTCCGACCCACATCAACCCGTCCTGACCAGGCGCTGCGCTGCCCTCGCCGGCGCCCATGCCATCCAGCCCCAGACCGAGCGGGATATCACTGTCGCTCTTCGCCTTGTCTTTGTTCCCGGCCAACTGGTCAGTCAGCGTCTGGATTTTCCCCATCAGCGTCTGCTGCTCCTGCTGGAGCTGCTGCTGGCGTTGCTGCGCCTGTTTCTGGAAGCCGGCCACAGCCTCATTGACCTGGCCGGAGACATTGGTATTGCGTTTGCGCAGTGCTTCATTTTCTTTCAACACCTTGTCGATGTTGCTTTGCAGCTCGGCCTGTTGGGTCCGGGTAGTGCGCAGGGTACCGACCAGGGTACGCAGTGTGTCTTCCGGGGTGTCCCCTTCAACGCCCAGGGCGCGCAACTCCTCCGGTGACATGTTGGCCAGCACGTTATGCGTCTGCTGAGTTTTTTCCGTCGTTTTATTGCTGCTGCAGGCTTTTAGCCCAACAACCACGGCCGCAGCCAGCACGCCGACCACAATCACTTTCGGCAGCATGTTAGATTTCACATCAGCCATGGTTTGCCCCCTTCTTCGCTGCCTTCACCGCTTTGCGAATCACTGACGGCTCCGCGACAAACGCCCCGTCCGGGCGACCGGCGGTGACCAGGTACAGCGTGGTGGTGTCCTCCGGGGTACCCACCGGCCCCAGATAACGGTGCTGGAAGGTGGCCGTCACGAACTGCCCCTGCAGTACCCGCGGATCCAGGATGATTTTGCGACTGGCGGTGTTCTGCACTTTTAGCGCCACAACGTTGCGACTGCCAATACCCCAGCCGCCCAGCGGCGTGATGGCCACCGGCTCTGACGGGTACAGTGTGGTGATTCGTTTCGGCAGGTGCGGGTTGACCGGGTGAATGCCCGGCACCGCTTCAACGGTGCGTACCGGGCCGTACAGGCTCTGTGCCGCGTAGCGTGTCAGCACCACCGGCAGCGGCGCGTTGTATCTGACTTTTTTACGCTTCGCCTGGGTGCCGTCTTCCGCCCCAGGCGCTGCCGAAGGGCTCCCGGCTGACGAGGTCGCGGTATCATTACTGCTGCTGACCGACGACACATCACCGCTGTAGACAATACGCACCGGCTCGGCGGAGCCTTTGTCCGATGCCGTCACATCGAGGAGAATAACCTCCCCGTTCTCTACGTCCTGCAGTTGCAGACGCGTTGGCGGAAATGCGGCATCGGCTTTCAGGTAAACCGCGCCGCCACTGCTTTGCACCCTCAGCTTGCCGTTCAGTGCCGGCGGGAAGCCGACGCGGACATTTTTATCGGCAAACAGCACCCGCTCCTTGCCGACGGCCAGCGGGATTTGTAACGGGATACGCTCCCATTTCATCAGCTCTTCCGCCTGGGCAACCGGTACCGTGAACGTTGCCGCCAGGGGAAGCACACTCAGGGAAAGCGCCAGAACACGTGCTTTCATCATTGGAATACTCCTTTCTTCTCGGGTGCGGGTTCCGCCGGCGCCGCAGCCAGACGTTGTGGCATGCTGTCGTAACAATCCAGGGCCAGACCGAACTCATTACGTTCCGGATCCCCTTCTGCGCGCACCACTTTCAGCGGGTAGCGTGTCAGTGCGCGCTTCACCGGTTCGCCGGCAAAAGACTCATCCGCCACCAGGTCAAGGCGCACCACCCAGTTATCACGGCCTTTCACCGTCACCGGACTCGGGTTATAACGGCCGTTGTAACCATGCTCGGGGATTTCGAACACCACGCGCGTCCTGCCGGCGAGTTCACCGCTTTCGCTGCGCTTTTTGGCGTCCGCCTTCAGGAAGCGTGCGCAGGAGTCCGTCAGATAAGGGGACAGCGCGGCAATCTTGGCCGGGAAATCCGCCTCACCGTTCTTTGGCCAGGCATTGAGCTGCTGGAAAATGTAGAAACCAAAACTGTAAACCGTGGAGGGGGGAACCTCCCACCAGGCGCGGGTAGAGCCGCTGCGCAGGTCAGGGGGATTATGGATAGTCAGGTTATCCGGTGCCCGCATCCAGCCGATGCTGACCACCAGGAGAAAAACAACCAGCACACCGCAGGCAATGCGCAACGTGAGAATGTGCTGGTCGCGGTTTTTAACCGCATGTCTAAAACGGCTCATTTGGACCTCTTAACAACGCGGCTGCGACGCAACGACCAGCCCTGTTTGTCGATAATCAGGGTGGGATTTCCCCACCCCATGCGACGTTTACGTGCCTCGAGGCGCTGCCAGATATAATTCTCCGGTTTACCGCGCTTGAGGCGCGTCAGCCGGCTGCCACCAAACCAGATAACGAGGAGAGGGGTCACCAGCATGCCGGTGGGTATCACGACCCAACCGGCAAGCGGAAAAAACGGCAACGACACGAGCAGACCCAGTCCCACACCGGCCAACGCCGCCAGTCCCATCTCCGGGGTGGTAAAGCCCCGGAAGACAACAGGCTCAGCGTTAAGACGGTCAGGCAAAAATCGGATAGTCTGCATAGCGAACGACCTTAGAACAGGATTTCAGCGGACTTGCCGACCAGCCAGATAACCGCCACGACCAGCACGATACCGACCACGATAATGGCGCCGAATTTACCCCAGTTGGTTTTCCCTTCACGAACCTCATGAAATGTAGAGACCGCCGACTGGGCCACCACGATAAATGCCACCGCGGCCAACACCAGGCCGACCAGCACAATGCCGTCCTGCAGATAGCCTTTCAGCGTATCCATCAGGCCACCGCCACCGCCGGAAGACGGAGGCTCAACGCTCGGCAGGGCAGCATGCGCCGGTTGACTGGCGGCATAGGCCAGGGAAGTCGCCACCGCGACACGCGCAGATAAATGACGGAAAAGACGAACTACAGCATTCATAAAACATTCCTTTTTGCAGTGTGAAATTAACAACATGTAAAACTATCCAGCGTCTTCAGCTGGCAAACATCCAGGTAACAACGACCAGCAGCAGCACGAGCCTGACGGCAAACTGCACCATCGCCGCGTTGCGGATCTTTTGGTTGCTCCACCCTTTCCAGATATCGGTCAGCGCCCAGGCCGCCCAGACAAACAGCGTCGCCAGCAACCCGCCGATGCAGATCAGCGACAGGATGTTGGCTTCAACACCTCCGCTGGCCGCATTGAAGGCCTGTTGCTGTGCACCGGTCATCGCCATCAGGGACGCTCCCGGCGGTAATTACCGGCCACCGCGCTGCCATCACGCGGTTGCGCGCGCGAGGGCTCGAGGTAGCGGTCAATACCGGCATTGATGGTTTTCAGATCGGACGTGGCACGGGCATAGTCAAAGAAGAAACGGCCACGCTCGGACGGATCGGCCTGAACGGCGGCAACGCGCGCGCGTTCAAGCGCCGCCTGCACCTGAACCAGCATGCGCTGGGCAGATGCTAGCTCGTCTTTTTCAGCAGCCTGGGCAGGCAGTACGGTCAGCAGAGTCAGCCCCAGTAAACAGCCGGCGCCAAGACCACGAACAACGGAGATAGGCATACACAAGCACTCCTTAACGATTTAGGGTGCTGTCAGGGTGCGGGATACAGAGGGTCAGGTCAGCGGATAACTCTTTATGGGATTTTGATAATTTTAAACCAGTGGAAAGGAACGCAGCCAGACAGTATGCAAGAGTCTGGCTGATGTACTGTAAAACAAGAGGAAGAGGAGTTAGGGTATATATTTTTGATAATTAGCCACTTTCTTAAACACATCATGGTCACCTTTACCGTAGACCCAAGTAAGATGCCACCATAATATGGTTGGCTGAAAGCTATACGCTGAGATCAGTTTCGTCCTTCGTAGCCATCCAGGTAAGTACTGGAAGCCGCTTCAGACATGGCTTTTCGCCATTTTAGGGATCGCGACGTGCGGTCATAAGCTTTCCCTGCGAACATACTGATGTTTTGAAATGAATTAAAAAACTCGTCGCTGGAGAAGTAATTAACCCGCTGCTTAACATCTTCTTTTGTCAGGCCCTTTTCCCTGTCTTTTTTCCCCTCTTCCCAAAATTGATCAAAGAATGGAGTAGCGAATTTTACTGATTGCTGCTTTCTCGTCGCGAAGTTAGGGTCAAATCCATCATCGGACGTATAAATAAAATGCTTGGCATGCCGCTCCGGACTACTCATAGAAGAACTACATCCCGCAATAAGTACCAATGATAACGCAATTGTTGTTCCATTCCAGACAGTACGCAGGCTCATGAGCCCTCCTTTGTATAACAGTAAACATATCATTCAGTTAAGTACTAAAAGTAGCACACATTACCCCTATTGACGATATGTGTATTTGGGCGTAGCATCAAAATACTGTGTTTATATACAGTATTTAATTTCTTAACCAATACAAAAGGAAGCAAAAAATGGGTGGTTTCAACTACGGTAATCAAGGCGATGGTACAAGCTGGAGTTCTGAAAGCGGAGACGGTTCTGGTGGTTCTCACGGCACCGGAGGTGGGAAAAATGATGGAAATGGTAGCAATTCAGCAAGTTGGTCAACAATGAACCCTGGAGATAAGATCAAAACACCATGGGGAACACTGATTATTAATGGCCAAGGTCAAGCAACCATGAATGGGCTCGTGATGACGGAAAGGAACTCATCATGGGTAGATTATTCAGGAGGTTCAATGCGTATTCTAGATTCATTATTAAGAGATAAACCTCCTGCGGGAAGAAATACCAGTAACTCTCCGAACCAAGGACCACACCAGGCTTCTCCAGGGCATCCAAACGTAGCTGATGGGGGTCAACTAGAGGGAGATAATAAAGATAAACATAAATATTACTCACGGGTGGGAAGTGCCACATATTCGGTGCTGGTTGATAAAAATGGGAACGTCAGTTACGTGTCTTTCGAATCAGGGAAAGAAAGCGGCAATATGTCATCCCGTAATTACGACAAAAATAAAGCCGGTGATCAGGTGCGGGAATATGTAAAAGACGAGAAGGATTTCCTCATGGATGCCAGTGGCATTATCGCTGATGCCGGAGAAAAAATCAGCAATCATATTGGAGGTCAATTTAAGAGCTATGCTGATGAAATTGTGAATAACATCCGAAATTTTCAAGGGCGCTCGATTCGAAGTTATAGGGATGCACTGGCTTCATTTAATAATGTCATGTCTAATCCTTCGATGAAAGTTAACCAAGGAGACAAAGAAGCGATTATTAACGCAATGAGAAGTGTTAATGCTCAGGATATGGCAAATAGGCTTGGCCATTTTGGCAAATTCTTCAAAGCAGCCGATATTGTCATGAAGATCGAAAAAATCCGGGAAAAGAGCATTGACGGCTATAAAACCGGCAACTGGGCACCCTTGATGTATGAGGTTGAATCCATGGTATTGAGTGGCCTGGCTGGAGCAGTCGCACTGGGGTTCGTCACCAGTGTACTTTCTGCTTTTGCACTACCAGTGACTGTAGCTGTGGCCTTAGCGGTAGCGTTCTCTATCGCAATCGCATACGGCGCATCCTTTATTGATGCCGGTCTTGTTGCACGTTTTAACAATGAGGTTGTCAGACAAGCCCATTAACTCTAATTATACCTCGCCAACCTTGAATAAGGTTGGCGATTAATTATTTTTAACCACAGAGAAAGACTTTATCAAAAGCAATAAGAACAACATAGAAAAACAATAAACACCAATAAAAGAAACCAAATAATAAGATAAAAGCAAAAAATCACTTGATGAAACAAACCTCAACAACCGATTCCCTTCTGTTACATCCAAGTCATAAAAAACCATAAAGTATATGTAAATAAAAGCTATCAATGAGAAAGGGACAAACTTCATAATAATGAAAGCAGGCGTAATCACACCTTGTTTTAACTTAACAAGATTTCCGTATTTAAGAACAAAATAAACCGAAAATAGAATTGCAAAGCCAACATACAGCCCCAGAGGTTTACTTAACAAAATATTGTTTGAAGATATATTCGATTTTATAGAGTGCGTTAGATTAAAAATATCATAAAAAATAGGATTTCCTGGTGAAGCCTTGAAAAAAACAAATATAAAAATCAATGGGATAAGGCCAACCAGTCCTATTTTTGCGAACTTCTTCCATACAAATAGATCGTCCCTCATGATAACTCCTTAATGATCATCGACTAAAGTATTATTGCTTATCCCTACGCCAGTGTCCAACTGTCTATTTTACACACAACACACCTGGTTCGCTTTGCTTCACTTTTTTGGGAATAGACTGACGCAAAGAAAGGTACATAAAACTTAAGCGCTCATCGATGCGATTCAAGGCATTTGCGAAAAATGTAAAGTCACGGCTATCTTGATAGCAAGCTAAACACTGACGCGCCGTAAAGAGTCATTTCAGGGCTTGTCTGCTGACGGCAGCGCACAAAAACCAGTTTTGTACACCGCCGTCCAGCTCGGGTTTCAGACCTACAAATATTTCTTAAACGACGCTGTCGTCACTGTCACCGCAATACCGAGCAGGATAGCTGCCGGCAACAGCAGCAGGTTGGGATACACCGCAGTCGGCCAGGACAGATACAGCATGCAGGGAATATAGATAGCCGGCTTCACCATACGTTTTGCATGATGGTAGACAAAGCTGCTTTCATAGCCGGCGCCATAACGACGGATATCACGCCGCCCCAGGCCTTCTGTCAGCGCAACCAGGACCACCAGGATAAACAGCGGGATGGACAGCACCAGAATGGTCACCCGCACCAGGGTGATGACGGTGACATATACCGTCGCCACCAGGTACTCTTTGAGCGTACCGGCCAGCCAGCCACTCCAACTATTCAGCTCTCGGGCCACCGCATTCTGGCTGTGTACCTGCGCGTCATAGGCACGTTGGATCCAGTCCAAAAAACCGCTGTCCACAAAGGTCCACTGGTACGCCTGGCCAATCCACCGCGTGACGGTGACTGACGGCTCAGACAACATCAGACTGCGGGTAAACTCCGATGACAAATACCCCATTTCGGTATGCATCACCGCTTCACTGTGCGACGCACCAAGTTCTGGCCAGAAGAATGCCATCCCGACATACTCAATCACCAGGCTCACTAACAACGAGGCGAAGAACATCCCGATCAGCATCCATGGCCAGCCCCACAGTACATTGTAAAACACCCCATGCTTGCGAGGTTGTACGGGCTGCTGAGGCTGATTATTCACCGCTTGTGACATTCAGCCCCCTTTTTATGACTGCATCAGGCATTACCGTGCTGGCTGACCACCAGGATTCACTGGTCCGGTAATTGCGTTGCATCTCCTCGGCAATCTTCTGCAGGTTGGGTGGCATCAAGGCATCATCGCCGTCGCCACTCGGTAAAGGCATCCTGATTTTCCATAATTGCCCACCTTCCAGCAGCGCGAACGCCTGCCCCTTCGGCAGATTAATCACATCCGCCGGCATCAACAGCGGCGTTTTTACCGTACCGACGCGATCCTGAGTACTGGACGTGAAGTCCTGCCCTTTCTCGACGTCTGCCGTATCGGCGTGCCCCGACACCAGAGTTTTGGTGTAGACATCGACCTCCGGGAGCTGTGTTGTCAGTAGCTGTGCGGTCCGGTTCTCTCGCACGCGCAGCATGATCAGGGTATTAAAGTTACCCGTCACCTGGGCAGCCTTGGCGGTACTGCCTATGCGAGCCTCGATGTCCGACTCGGTTTGCGTGTAAGCCGTCACCTGCATGCCGGCGCCACCGCCTTTGTTGATGAGAGGAATAAATTCGTCCCCCATCAGTTCGTTAAACTCATCGCAGTGCAGGTTGATCGGCAGTTTGCCGTCGGCACGGGTCGGCAACCCGCCATGCATGCCGTGTTTATAGATATGGCCAGCCACTGACACCAGATCAGCAAACATGCTGTTACCGACGGCAGAGGCGACCACACCGTCCGACAGCGCATCCAGCCCGACGTAAACGATACCGCGCTTGCGGATGACCTGTTCCCAGTCAAATATCGGCCGGGGGTCGTTCATGTCCATGTAGTTCGGTGCCAGCAGCTCTGCGGTCTTGCCGGTGGTGAGTTTTTCCAGCAGAGGCAGCAGGGAGGCGACAATTTTATCGAAATAGGTGCGGTCATAGCGCACGGCTGAGCGCAGTCCATCCAGGATAGGATCATACAGCTGCTTGCCGGCTTCCGAGCTCAGGGCCATTTCTACCGCGAATATTTTGACCGCGTTCGGCTGTCCCTGCATGTTGCGCGGCACATCCTCCTTCGTCAGCACCTTGAGGTTGTTATCTATCTGCTGCTGCAGTGCCGGCATGCGCTCCTCAATGACCTTTTTTGCATAGGTCTCATACAGTTCGCTGATGTTGTTCACATAACGGGTGATGAGGGTGTAGTCCGGTCGCTGCCCCAACGCGACCAGGGCACGCGCGACGATGTTGACGAATCGCCAGGCAAACTCGCGGAATGCCGCACTGTTGCCCTCCCCACTCAACTGCCCGGAGATACGGCCAGCGACTTCCGACACGCGCTCAAAACGCCCGACGGCGTTATAGCGGGCCGAGATATCCGGCCAACCCAGATGGAAGATGAACAGCTCATCACCGCGGCCGGCACGGTGGGCTTCAGCCCAGACACGCCGCAGCAAGTCCGCATCGCCTTTCGGATCAAACACGATGGTGATGTCACCGCGGCGAATATCCTGGGTGATCAGCAACTCGGCGAGACGCGTTTTGCCTACTCGGGTGGTGCCCAGCACCAGGCTGTGCCCTACACGCTCGCCCAACGCCATCGAGACATCGAGCTCGTCGGGTTCGATGCCGTGGATCGCCGGATTGCCACCAACTGGCGGCAGAGGCCTGACTGGATTGAGTGCGGAGTCCTTGCGGAGCAACTGAGACAACCACGGCAAGGTATATTCGGTTTTAAGCTCCAGACGGCGCGCCATCTGGTACATTTTTGGCGGCTGAACATACTTCTCAACCTCTGGACGACGGGTATCCATCAGGCGCTGGGTGTGCTTTTGCTGCCAGCGAAAACCCCGCCCCAGGAACAACCGTTGCCGACTGACTGGGATCTGTGCGCTGGTCATGACATAGCGCGGCAGCCGGCGCAGATTACGGCGGTAACGGATCACCCGCAGGCCCTGACGTGCCCGTACCGCAGACAGCACCACAAATCCGCCGGCAGTGACATAACTCACTGATGGTGCCAATGCCACCGACCAGGGAGCGGCAAAACAAATAGCGGCCGCAGCGCCGGCCACAATCGCTGTATTCAATTCGACTGCCGGGCGCAGCAACGCTTCCATAACGTGGCGATTACTCATGGTCGATTGATTCCTTTTTCGTACCAACAGGGTTTACCGGCCAATAAATCCAGCAGGCGCTGGCCACTGACCAGGTGAACGTGGGTATGGTTTTGCAGCAATGCCCAGCTGAGGTGGCCAGTACGACCGGTATGAATAAAAAAGCCCTCGCACCGAGATTTCAACAGCAGCGCACCAAAGTCTTGGATGTGTGAGGGAGTGATAGTTCGGCCATCGTGTTTGGCCTGGATGAAGTATTCTTTGCCATCAATGATGACCTGACCGTCCAGGCCGCCATCGCCGCTGTAGGATGCGTTGCGTTTGATCGGATGTCCCTGGCGTTCACAGGCCAGCAACAACAGCTCTTCAAATACGTAGGGATTGATTTTGCGCAGGTAAGTCAGGCGCTGCGCGTCACCGGCCAATTGGGGTAAACGCTCAAGCACCCGAGCAGCCGTCGCCTGATAACGGCGGTGGCGGCGACGGCTGGCTGTCTCCCGTCCACGGCAGTTGAGTCCCGCAATAACAGCAACAAACAGCCCAATCAGCACCGCCGCCAGCACAGGATTCACCATCAACGCAGCGACTATGACGATGTGCTGTGCCGACATCATGGTGAGACCTGTTGTGACAACCCGGTATCGGTGATCAACACCGGGTAATGCGCCAACTGCAGACGACGCGCCAGTTCACTGCCGGATGCGGGCGCCATCGGCACGCCCGGCGCCAGCTCACGCAGCGCCTGCAGTGCAGGCAGGTTGCTGACGTTAACGACGAGACCTGCGGCGTGCCGGAATTTGAGGTTTTCAGCGTTCGCCTTCAACCAGATATGGCTGTCATCGTCATCACCCACAATGAACAGCGCACCAATCCCGGGTAACTGCAGAGATCTGTCAGCCACATCACCGGGCGTCAGTTCTGGCGTTGCCACAGGCAACACTGCCGCCTCGGCATCAGAGGACGATGCTAGCACCGGCGGCACGACAGGAGATGATTGCGCCGCCTCCTGGCGGTTGATACCTTCAAAATACGGCGAAGCATCTTCACCACCGACATCGGCGATCACATTCAGGTTGGCCAGCGCCGCGGTGGTCATCAGACTCAGGCCGAACAGCAAGAAATTCACTTTTTTCATGATTATTGGTTCCGTGGTTCAATCCAGGTCAGCGCCGCCGTTTGCGCCGATAACGCTGTCGGCATGGTGCTGGCCAACCGGGTCCGGCCGGACGCCCTGCCGTTTAGACGTGCCAGCTTGCCGCTCACGATGGATTTATACCGGGCAGCGGGCACCCCGCCGGCAGGATGGTGATAACACCCGGCGGCAACCAGCCAGCTACCGGGGTTGCGGTCATAGCACTCCCGCAGGATGGCCGCGGCGGCGTTGAGGTTGGTGTACGGTTCAAACGCCGCCCAGGTCGACGTAAAGTGATGGCCGTTCCAGCCCAGATTGACCTGGGCAATTCCGACATCAATACGTTTTCTGGGATGTGTTTTCAAAAAACGCTGTAAGGCTTCCCAGGCCTGCAGTCGGCTGGCATAGCGATACCCTTTACCGGCAACATTGATGGTCCAGGGCCAGGGGCGCTCCACATCCGGGGCCGGACCGGCGCCGCGGGTCACCGAGACGATGTTTTTCGGCGCCATCGATGTCTCGGCCAACGCCACCGAATACAGGGACTCCGGAGGAACCCCGTGACGCAGCGCCACCTCCCGATAGCCAGAAGGTACCTGCTGGGTGGCAGCATGAACCGCTCCCGCGCCCACAGAGGTGAGGAAGGCAAACAGGGGAAATAGCCCCTGGGTCAGAACGCGGCGAGTGTCCATCCGTTTTCCCCTTGTTGCAGCACCACCGGCATCAGGCCGTTGCCGAACTTCATCCAGCGGCCACCGTCATGATTCAGCGTGATTTGACGTGCGCGTACCTTGTCGATGGGAATGTGATGCGCTCGGGCCCAGTCACGCAGCAGGCTGTCATTACCCTTGCTGTCGACCAGGTAAATGTCGACCGGCCGGTTATCTGCCAGCACCGCCGCCAGTCGAGCATCACACTGACCGCAGTCCTTCGCTTTCACGAACAGCGCCAGTCGCCCGCCGGTGTCATGCGCGATACCCGCAGCATTCCCCATGTTGACCGGCAACACACCGAGGCGCTGCCAGGCCGCATCCACCTCACGTTGGAACTTGAGTTCTTTCTCGGTGCGGACAAACTCCTGCTTCACCCACTGCTCGGCGTACTTTTTACGTTCGGCGTCGCTCTGAGCTTCAATGCCAAGAGCGGTTAATGGATCAAGCCCGGGGGATTGGGTCCCGCGGGGCCCCCCCATCAACTGCTGGTATCGCTGGTACTCTTCCCCACTGATGCCCCACTGCTTGCCCTGTTCAGCCGTCTTGTTGTCCTGGCTCTGCTGAAGCTGGCTCAGGGTAGACTGGCTGTTCTCGATGGCCGTCTGCTGCGCCGCCTGTGATAACGGGCTCAGTAGCATCAACGCGACCATGTGGTGTTTCAGTTTCATCACGCTCTCCTTATTGGGCGCTGACGGTCTGCAGACGGCCGTTCACACGAAACGTCGCCTGCCCGTAGCCGGCACTGACCAGGGTCCAGCCAGCGACTGACTCCCCTTCCCCGATTAACCGCACCTGCGACAAATCACTGAACCCCTGCGGCGCCACAGCCGCCAAGGCTGACGTCCCACGCTGCTCCACCCCGGTCAGCACGAATGGTGCTTTGCTCACCACACGGCGTACCGCATTACGCGGGGAGGATTTAATCGGCGTAGGTTTGTGCTTTGGGGTGATTTTGGCTGTCGCTGAAGGGGCTGCGGGTACGGACGTTGATGGCGCCACAGTCGATGCCGGCTTTTCAGTTGCTGACTTTTTCACGGACTCGATGCTGTCTTTCAGCACATTCAACTCAACCTGTTGAGCCTGCAGCTGTTGCTCAAGTTTTTCCGGTAACCCATTGGTTAGCGTCAGCGCCCCAATCTGTCGCGTGATCGAGGCCTGGCGTTCAGCCAAGCTTTTGAGCTGTTTTGCGTGCGTCTGCACCACATCGGCCATAGAGTTCATGCCATCCTGCGGTGCCAGTGCTTTCTGTGCCCGCTCAAGCTGGACAATACGCTGGTCGACATGGTTGATAGCCCCTGTACCGACGAGGCCAGTAACCAAGATGACAACGACGCCGGCCGTTGCCCCCCAGAAGGTCTTGCTGCGCAGCAACCCTTTTTTAGCCGGTGTCATCGGCACCATTTCTTCATTATGCTCTGTCATTTTTTCAACCACCCACCGGTTGCCGGCACCGCGTTAACGGCTTGAGGTGCAATGACAGTTGCAGCAGGACGTGCTGAAACCGGTGCTAAAACCGCCTTGCCCGACGCCACCGTCACCGGCGGCAGCTGCGTAGCCGGCAACTGATACCCGTCACGCAGGCTGTGGCAGACAACACGTTGCACGTCGTCTACCTCGAGCTGCCACGCGGGACCGGCCAACACTTGCAGGGCAGTACGCAAACGCATCGGCCCCAGTTGGTACTGCACCGCCGGCAACGCCTGGCGGTACAGCACGCCGTTTGCCGGTCCGGTCGCGCATAGGGAATAGCCCGACTGGCGCAGCGCATAGCGCAACGCATCAGCAACCGTCGGTTTTACTGACGCCGGAATACGGATATCGATGATTTGCGAGAGCGGATC
Source organism: Serratia sp. C2(1) (assembly GCF_036352655.1). Classification (NCBI taxonomy): domain Bacteria; kingdom Pseudomonadati; phylum Pseudomonadota; class Gammaproteobacteria; order Enterobacterales; family Yersiniaceae; genus Serratia; species Serratia sp. C2(1). The sequence goes on from NZ_JAZFBA010000008.1 coordinate 50,143, forward strand.
ACGCTGAACGGCCGCCGGGTCAGTGCTGACCAATAAATAACGGTCGTAGCGCACCACCTCCGGCACCAGCCCGTAGGCATCCGGGCTGACCGACTGAACATTGCGGTTGACGGTGACAGACGACGTAACAGGGGAAATATCACGCTGCTGCAGAGGCTGTTGAGTAACGCACCCGGTCAGCATGAGTGCTGCCAGGGAAGAGACGAGAATTGTTTTTTTCATCCGGAAGGTTTCCTGTTCAGTGACAATTGACAGGAGTCACTGTGCGGTTACCGCCCGGGACGCTCAATTAACAACTCTTTATTGCAAACGAAAAAATAACTTGTCCTTTGAACTGACTGGTGAGGTCCCTAACCCCACCAAGAAACAATCAATCAACGGATAACCCCTACTTTCCTTAGAGTAGTAAGCAACTCTAAGAATGTATTCAGTCTAAAATCACCTTGATTATAAATAACTCTCAATCCCGCTTTTTTACCAAGATTAGAGGACGCCCTATCTAAGGCAAAATCCAACTCCATATAATTATAACCATCACCACCGCGAGACGAGAAACCGACATCCACCTTTGATAGTCGCGATGATACTTTGAACCCCTCCGTTTCTAACTCCACAGCGCTTTTAAAATAGACCTTAAACCATCCCTTCACTGGCTCATTATTCTCATACATATTCAAGAACAACTCAGAAATTAAAGGCTCATACACAATCAACATATATGGATCTATCTTAATGGATAGTGATTTTCGCGCTCCAGGAGAATGACCGTGCGAAACGGCGTATAAACCATGAGCATGGAGATCACCTTCATAGCTGTGCGCAGTCTGTACATTCAATCTTTGGAGTTTTCCCTCAAGCCTCTCTATCGCGTCTTCAAATATATTATTTTCATCCTGTGTTGTCACACTACCTACTAGTGCAGAGAGATTAAAATGCACATAGTCAACTAACTCTAGCGCTTCATTATTTTTACCAACGATACCATCATCAAACTGGGAAATTCGTTCAAAGTCAACATTAGAGAAAGAAGCATCAAAACTACATGCAAACTCTTTATTTAGTACACTAATTATATTATTCATCCCTTCTGACGATGAGACATTGAAACCTTGCAACAAGTTAAGTGGCGGTTTGAGTGCGCCGACATCAACACCCTTAATGCCCACTGGAATAACACGCACTCCTTTTGAATATGCAAACCCCGACTCAAAATATATCCAACTAGATGATATTGATTTTGGAGAAACAAAAACAAACATTATTTTTGCTTTATGCAAATTTTCTTCAATCTTATGAACCCAGTTATTACCGAACGGAATACTTTCACCATCACTGGATTGAAAAATATTAACAGTTCCAGATGTGCGACCAGTTATCATTCCCTTTAACTCAGAAATATACTCTCGATCAATAGATGAGTGACTAAAGAAAATGGTTGGCTTATCCATACGCTCTCCAATTATAAAAATGTCTATAGACAGAGGGGTACTTTACTACCAATAAAAAAATAGCACCACTGCTCTATCTATAATAAACCCTACCGGAGCAGGGTTTATTGTTCTCAGTTAACAACTCTGAAAAAAGTACTCTTCAGAAAGGTATATCATCGTCAAAATCCATCGGCGCTGCATTCCCACCCGATTGAGCTGGCTGGGGTTGCTGAGCCGGCGTACCGCTGTGCGAAGGTTGCGGTTGCTGAGGTTTCCCCCAACTGCCCTGGCCTGATTGTCCTGCGTTGGCTGGTTGCGAACGCCCACCCAACATCTGCAGAGTGCCGCCTATGTTGACGACGATTTCAGTGGTGTACTTTTCGACACCGGCCTGATCGGTCCATTTGCGTGTCTGCAGGGAGCCTTCAATGTAAACCTGCGAGCCCTTACGCAAATATTCACCGGCAATTTCGGCAAGCTTACCGAACAGCACGACACGGTGCCATTCAGTTTTTTCTTTCTGCTCACCGGTCGCCTTATCGCGCCAACTCTCTGAGGTCGCCAGGGTAATGTTAGCAACCGCACCACCATTTGGCATGTAACGGACTTCCGGATCCTGGCCGAGATGACCGACAAGTATGACTTTGTTTACGCCGCGAGACGCCATAATCGAATCCTCATAGGGAATAGAATTAGAATGGGAAAACGCCCCGATAAATCGAGGCGTAGAGGGCGTTATCAGAAAGAGTTTTCCGCATATTGTTGCTGTGCGGAACCTTGCTGAGGCGGCGTAGAGTCGGATTTCTCAGCCTGGAAGACCTTCTCCTGACCGATCTTGATCCAATCGACCTTGATAAGGCGGGCTTTGAGGCTGACGCGCTGTTCACCCGCATGTTCGCCGCTGTTGAGCGTGAAGATATCCGTTTTTAGATTGCTAAGCACAAAACCAATCAGGACCTTCTTGTCTTCATCAACCGACTTTTGACAGCGATTGATCAGGCTGCTGGCTTCTTTACCGGCTACCGTCACATCGAAACGCGTATAACTGGCGTTATCGGTAGGACCGGAGAGTCCATTGACGACACAGCTGATAAAGGTGCCATTCGGGCCATTGACTTGACGAATGTTACTGAGGTACCCCATGCCTTTGATAGTCAGGTTGAAGTATTCAGTTTTGGTGGATGCTTGCTGAGATTGGCTAGACATGATGTTTTCTCCAGGCGTGTAGATTCGGTGACGGAGAAATACACCTTCCCTAACGGGAAAAGTATTTCCCGTCGGGAGCCAGGTATGGGTATACGCCATTGCCTGACAGTCTGATCAGATTGAATAAGCCTTAATCGTTACGCAAAGTCGCGTTCACTATCAACGATATCTACTCTCAAAGGCGGGCAGATGTACCACACAGTAAACTGTGTACTCCCTTTCAGGCTAAGGAAGTGTTCTTTTGTTACCACCCGAAGGCGATCCTCACAGGTAACGGGATCATTAGTGGCTGTCAATTAACAGCAGGGTCACCCGAAAGCGCTCATCACAGACCCACTGAGCATTAGTGGTTGTCCGAAGACAACAAGTAAGCCTGTTCATTTTTAATTCAGGTGCTGCTGCTGTCAACCTGGAATATCAATTTTGTGAATTGAGAAAACAAAAACGGCACAGTCAAAGACTGCGCCGCGGAGTTTGCACCATAACTGGTAGTAGATCTCATCTGACTTCGAGGAGGGGTAGTAGTCTCCTGGCGCGTTTTTCACGAAGTCGCATGCGCTTAATCAATCAACCTGAGTGTGGAGGCCATTGATACGGGCTGAAGCAGAATTGTCCATGCATTAAACTTTCCTGCCATCCGCAGCCACGGGGTGCTCTGCATCAAAGCCCGCCCACATTAGCAAAACTTTCTGTGATAAACATCAGACAATCTCTTACTCCGAGACGATTGCTTTATTTTTAGCCGGTGATTTTGCTTTATAGCGCTTAGCCTTACGCCCACTTTTTGCATCGATGTTAATGATGCCCTGGCAAGTGGGGTAATTACTGCAGCCCCAGAAGGCGCCACCACCTTTCTTCCCGGCACGCCGGCGCATCGTGCCGCTACAGGTCGGGCAAGGTGGGGAAGGTGGCGCGGTAAACTTCACGGCTTGCGCCTTTCCTTTCTCCACCAGATGCCCTGTCCACTGCGCCTGACGGCTCATGAATGTGTCGAGTGTCATCTGCCCCTGGGCAATCTCGTCCAGCGCCTGCTCCCACAACGCCGTCATCCCTGGATTGGTCAGTGCAGTCGGTAACGCATCAATCAGTTCGCCGGCGATCGGCGTGGAAAGTAGAAATTTGCCCTTCTTCTCCAGGTACCCACGTTTAAACAACGTCTCCAGGATACCGGCGCGCGTCGCTTCAGTACCCAGCCCTGCGTTCTCTTTCAACACTTTCTTCAGTTGCGGGTCACTGACGAACGCCGCTGCATTTTTCATGGCGGCGATCAGTGTCCCGTCGGTGAAATGTCCTGGGGGCTTCGTCTGCAGCGTTTTGAGTTCAGCGCCAGCTACCGCGACGGTTTCACCTTTTACCAGGGCAGGCAGCCGAACATCATCCGTGTCAGCCTGTTCCTCTTTCGCCTCGCTCGCGTCATGCTGGAACAGCACTTTCCATCCTGCTACCGCTTCAACCTTGCCGCGGGTGCGGAACAGTTGCCCGCCGATATTGAATGTCGCTTCCGTGACATCCACTTCATGTAACGGCAGGAACTGTGCCAGGTAATGCTGACGGATCAGCTGATAGACCTTGAGCTCGTCGGCAGACAGCTTGCTCAGGTCGAACGGCTGTTTGGTTGGGATAATCCCGTGGTGCGCCGTGATTTTTTTGTCGTTCCAGATACGAGATACGAATGTCCTGTCGAGCCTAGCCACGCTTTCACTCTGCGTTGGGTCCGTGCGGGTAACCGCGCTCAGCACATCGGCAACCTCTTCCCGCATCGATGTCGGCAGATAGCCGCAATCCGTCCGGGGATACGTGGTGGCCTTGTGCGTCTCATACAGTGACTGTGCGATACTCAAGACTTGGTTGGCGCTCATCCCCCACTTGCGGGAGCAAGCCTGCTGCAGGGTGCCCAGGTCAAATGCCAACGGCGCGGACTCTTTCTTGCGTTCGGTCCCCACCTCAAGCACAACGGCATGAGCCGTTTGCTGACACAGCTGCACGACGGCCTGCGCCACATTCTGTTGAATACAGCGCTTCTCTTCATCACAGTAGTTGGCGGCAGGCACCCAGTTTGCCGGGAAGTCGATCCCGCCTTTCTGCAGCGTGGCCCTGACTTGCCAGTATGGTTTTGAGATGAAGTTTGCAATGTCGCGGTCACGGTTCACGACCAGCGCCAGCGTGGGGGTCTGCACCCGCCCGATCGACAACACTTCGCCGTATCCCTGTTCGCGGGCTTTGAGCGTGTAAAGCCGGGTCAGATTCATTCCCGTCATCCAGTCAGCCCGTGATCGCGCCAGGCCAGCTTCATACAGGGGCGCGGTCTTCTCGCCAGGGAGTTTGTTCGCCAGGGCATGCCGAATACTGGCCTCGTCCAGCGCTGACAACCAGAGCCGCTGGACCGGGCCGGTAAAGTGGCAATGTTCCAGTAATTCCCGCGCGATCACTTCCCCCTCGCGGTCCGCATCGGTCGCAATCACCACAGAATCAACCTGCTTGAGCAGCCCGCGGATGACAGCGAACTGGTCGGCAGTGTCTTTTTTTACCGCCATTTTCCACTGGGTAGGGACGATAGGAAGCACGGACTCCCGCCAGGGACTGCCGAACTGCTCACCGTAGGTCTCCGGCTGGGCCTGTTCCAGCAGATGCCCTATAGCCCAGGTGACTATCACGCCGGCGCCCGCCAGGTAACCCGGCTTACGCTGCGTCGCCCCGAGAATGGCGCCGATATCTTTACCCTGGCTGGGTTTCTCGCACAGGTAGAGTTGCATCAGATACCCCCCGTCAGCCCAGCTGACCTTTAGCGACCTGCTGCAGCTGCGTCATCAAACGTCCGAGGTAAGCATCGGTCAGGTGCGACGCATCCGATGAGCTATACGTCACTTTCAGGAGACTGCTGGCGCCGGACTTGACCACTTCGAGCTCAAGGCGATCATTGCCTTTCCATTCCTGCCCCATCTTGTAATAACTGCCCTGGTTTGCTGACCAGACCGGGCGGGCTTCATCAATGGAGCTCGCGCTCCAGTCGCCGTGCTGATCACGCTGGCGCAGATTTTCCAGCTCTTCGGAAGAGATAAACTGATAATGGCTTTTCAGCCGCGCCGCCGCGGTATCAACGTCCACCGGGAGCGTATACGTATGACGCACATCTTGCCGGGGCCCGGAAATACCGGCCCGGGTCATCCAGGGCATGCCGCCGTCGCTGGAACCACCACTGCCACCGCTTGCCAGCGAATGAGCAGCGTCACTGATTTTTTGGTTCCATTCACCCAGCTCGGTGCCTGCACACCCCGTTAACAACAACGCGGTGCAGAGAACAGCCGGCATCAAAACAGACTTTACCTGTCGATTCATGCTCATGCTTTGGCTCCTTTTTTAGAAGAAGCGGAGGCTGTTAACACAGAAGTTTTATTGAGGGGCGGTGAAAAAGCGGAACGTGTCGCACCTGACATAATGTCTTCGTCAGGCATACCAAAACGGGTGATCGCATCCTTTCCTGCGGGGGTTTCGAGACGGATATCATTACGAGTCACATTGACGGGACGATAGTGTTGGACAACACCGTACACACTACGGATCCAGTGACCTCCACGATCTAATAATGTGTCACGTTGCGAACGAGATATGAGCCCGTAGTGCCAAGCCTGAAAGGCTTTCATCGCCAGTTGGTCATAACCAACCAGGAGGAAAACGCAGCGATAACCCACCGGGGTTCGGCTAAATACACCAATATTTAAAGGAGACACAGAAGCCACATCTGAAAGAGAAATTTGAGCAGGGATATTTGCCAGTGTTTTGTCCAGCTCGGCAACAGCCTGTTGAAGTAACAGCGTACCTTTATTTAAGGTCTCTTCCAGGGCGACCATCGCAGCATCGGCATAAGGGTTATCTTCACCAGAAGCCTCATTGATCTGCCCTGCTCGTAGAATAAAACGGGGCATACTATAAATATCAGGGCGTCGCTTCCCCGACGTTTCAGGATCAGCGTTTTGGCTACGCCGCCCTTCCCATAAACGAATGGCATAGAGGGTATGAAGCTCTACGGTAAGAGTGGATTTTAGTGCGCCAGCGCGTGCAGCCGCCGGTTTTTGTTCATTATTCTTTGCTGATTCAGCCATTAGAAGCATCCTTCCGGGAACGTGTGTGGCTAGAAATAGTCTCGGCAGACACCATTAGCAGCAATCCAAAACTCTTTTTGGTTTCTAAAGGAAAAATTCCCAAGCCTATAATTGCCTATATTTCGGTCAGTGCTGACACTGTCAGCAGTGTGTGTTTTTTAAACAGTTCTGGTTGTTTGCACTCACGACTCATTTTTTTGCCCGCATCATTTGCTGGCGCAATTTGGCCACGACACCACTCACATGGTCCCGCGACGCCAGATGTTCGCGGACTGGACCTGCTGGTTTTGCAGGTGCCACAGAGGAAGGTATTTCGCGTGCCGGAACAGGCCTGGCAGGCTCTGGGGATTTAGCACTCGCATACAGCTCACCGTTCCGAGCGCGCTTGATCACTGCCAGCAGCCAGCCAGTGGGGTTATTCAGGCTGCCTTTGGCCATCGCCTGCCCAAGACTCTCCAGCACCTGACGGGCGCAAGCTTCGGGCAACGCTTGAAGCTGAGCCACGACTTGTCGTTGGTCATCCGCTGCCATGCTGGACTGTAGTTCGGCGGGTAACTCAGGTACGTACGTTGTTTTATTCACACTCTGTGTGAAAGAACGTACGTTACAGTTCGGTTGGGTTGATGCACCGTAAGTAGCTGATTCCAGAATGAGTTCGGAAAACGAACTCGGTGTTTTGCTCCCCTGTTTCACACTGAGTTCGGTATCCGAACCGGGCTTAATTTGACTCAGTTCGGTATCCGAACCCGGGGATTTTTTACTGAGTTCGGCGTCCGAACTGGGGGGGGGGTCCTGCCGTTGAGAAACTCTGACAGCCATCTGTTGCGGGGTTTGTGGTGAACCCAGCCGTTCAGCAATCGCCGCCATCTGGGAATGCTGATGACGCATTGTAGGGTCATTTTGAATATCGGACAGTACCGCCCAGGCCGTCTGGCTTATGGTGCGGTTCTTGTGTGCGCAGCCCATGGCGACCGTATCAAGCCAGGTCGGATCCAATGTCTCCGCATCACGGGCCGAGAGCGGCTCATCGTGTTGGGCATAGATATTCCCCTTCACCCTGCCCTTGTCGTCACGCACACGCCGGCACAAACTGAGCCAACCCGTAAGGCGTAACATCAGCAACACACGGCTGACGGTTTCGCGGGACGCCTTACCGTTAAACGGCGAGGCGAGCTGCAGTTGCAACTCGTCATAGGTCGGGAACACGGCGCCCTGGTTCTGTTGCGCGTACAAGCGGATCATTATCCATGCGGTTTTATCCAGCGGGGACAAACGGGTGTCCAGGAGCAACCGGCGGGGGATGGAATCATGCACATTGCCCATGAACAAGAGACCGCTGCGCAGATTCGTGACATCGGGAACCCCCGCGTGCTTTTCGGCACCTATTCGTTCTGCCAGGCGGGCATTCATTTGTTCGAGCGTAAAGGTGATCAGGCTGTCATCAGGTGTTTTTATGCTCATCGATTTTGCGCATCCTTTTACGCTGCCCCCGCCCACAGGGCGAAGACATCAAGCGGTTGTTGGCCTAACGGCACTCAGGCCTGTACCCGACATCAGGTACAGGGTGAATGTCATCACTTCCACAACTCGTTGTTGTAGCGTTCGTGGGTCAACAACTCCCAGTCATCCCCACTGTTGCGACTCAGCAGACGCCAGCTGGTGCCTATATCAATCTTCATCCAGGCACGCCCGGGGGCGTGCTTGCCTTTGACATGAAGATTCTTGTAGTTACGCTCCCCGCGGCGGAAGCGCCTGACCTGCTCCTTCGCCTTTTTTTGACAGGACGGTGGCGCCGAACGGGGGACCTGCAACCCCGGCATTAATATCACCGGCTTCATGCCAGCCTCCTTGCATTTCCTCCCGGCGTACCGCGTGGCGTACGCACGGCCTGAATGGCTTTTCTGGCGGTAGCGGTCTGAGGGGCATCGAAGCTGCGGACGGCGTGCCAGACAGCCGTCAAAGAAACATCCATCTGCTCGGCAGCCAGCATCATGACGTCCAGCCCATCGGCACTGGAGGCATCATCAATGTCGGCTTTTTGCCACTGTCGCCACAATGCCGCGTTCTCGTCATCGCTGAGTGCCGCACAACGCCCCTGGCGAATGTTGATACCGGTCATGCGCCGGCGGGCGGCAACTTCAACGGTAGAGAGGCCAAAATAGTGCTGCATCATTTCGATAGAGCCCCCCAACGCCAGTGCACGGTCAATCCGCTGCATACGCTGCTGCTCGCGACGCGCGTGTTGCAACATCAGTGAGAAATTCTCGTGATGGATTTGGAAGGTCAGCACCGATACGGAGCTGTTCATCAGGTAATGCAGATCTTCAATGGTCAAACCGTGCAGCAGCTGCATCTCTTCCGTTGTCAGCCCCAGGGACTCACAACGGCGGATATAGCCTGATTTAAGTTCCATCACGAGCTGCGTGAGCAGACTGTTCGTTGCCTGCGATAAGCTATTACTCATTGTCCTATTTCCCCCCAATGCTATGTGCGATTGCCACTGGCCCATCACCCTGAACGCCCTGGTGCAACCTGGCGTTCTGCCCTGCCTCGTATCCACGTAAACGGGCAATATCATCACCGCGGCAGGCTTTCGGTGCGCGCGTTTGCAGCTCCCCCATCTTTTGGCTTTCCAGCCAGGTCCCCATCAGCTCGCATTCCTGTTCAGTAACGGTAAACGTTGTGATAACTCTCCGGACGCCGGCAACCCAGCCGGCACGAAACTGCTCTGCTCGGGCACGGCGCGTGCTCATTTTCAGGCGTTTATTCTGGGTTTTCAGGTAGTCTGCAGTCGCATCTTTCAACTGCCGGCTCAGCACATCGAACACATAAGCCGCAACGGCCGGCCGCTCACTAAAGCCGTAGAACGTCACGTTGCGCCGCTGGCCTGAAGCCGTATCTCGCCAAGAGAAATACAAACGGCATCCAAAGGCGCGGGCAGTCGCCCACGCCAAACCAGACATCCATTCGGGGAGTTTTTGTTTCGCTTCGGAAGGTGCTCCCTGGCTCGGTACCATCTGAAGAGAAGAAAGGCTGGCCTCCAGTTCGCTGATGCCGTATTTCTCCATCAGCTTTTGCGCTCGGGCTAACGCCAGCCCAGCCTCATGCGCGTTGCTGTTGCTGCGGGCTAGCTCGAGGAGTTTGCGCACCAGTTTCACCAGGCGCGTCTGTCGTTGTGAATGGCTCATCAGGCTGTCTCCTCTGTTGCAGATAAGTCACGCTGCAGTTCACGCAGACGACGCAAAACGCGAATAAGGCGCATCAATTTCACGGCATGAATATCGTCAAGCAAAGGCCAGTCAGCCGTATTTTCCGAACCGATAAGGGCTTCATTGAGCGAGCTGGATGAGACACCGTCCGGGTTGTTGCCGGCAAGGGTCAGGAGTAACGCGGTAAAGCGAGAGGGATGTTCGGCAGTCAATGCGTAGCCGGCAGCCTGCAAGTCGGCTTTATCGGCTTTGATTTCAGCCTCGCAGCCCGCCACTTCGGCCAGTTCAAATGCCAACCGAAAGGTGATCACCTGCAGGTGCTCAATATCGTCTTGCAGGGCAGAAATAGCCCAAATGGAGGAGACCGGCTCAAGCCCTACCTCGGCAAAAGGCACCTCTGCTGCAGGGGTTACAGTTTGCTTTGGCTGTGTATCGGTATTGCTGAGAGGGACGGTCGAATCATGAGCGCCAGACAGAGGGGATTCATTGACGGTAGTATTCTCACCGTCTAAAACCGTTTCAACGTCACCTGATAACACCGAAGGAGCGCCGTATAAATCAGGTTGAGTTTCAACACGTGGTTCAGTTTGGGTTGTAGGGATTTCCTCTTCCAGAGAGTCCTGTGATTCCTCATCAGAATCACCCGTTGACTCATCTAACGCGCTGTCCAGCGCCAAAGAAGAGCCACCACCCAGCACTTCAGGTTCCGTCTGCCCACCGCTATCTTCCTGTTGCAGTGCTGGCGCCAGCTCGACAGTATTGCCCTTGCCTGACAACTCGGGCGTTAACGTCGGTTCACCGAGGTGCTTGCGTCGGTTTTGTTCTTTGGGATCGAGCTCCAGTAACCAGCGGTCATAATTGAGCAACGGGTGCGGCAACGCGTTGATGAGTGCCCCAATCAATTCATCACGGAACATATCCAGCGAGTAGACTTCAGGGTCATCAAAGTGACTGCAAACTGCTCCGAAGACTGCATCAAAGGTACAAGTTACTTCAACATCAATGATAAAACGCTGCCATGTTTTGTCAGCATTCCCACGTAAGGCTAACAAGAGTTGAATCTGTGGACGTCCTAAACCTGACTCGAGTAAACGTGGAATATAAGGGTATAAATATTGGATCGTATCTTCCATACGGCTGATGTTGGAGTTATGAACCGGATAGCCGGACTCCCCCAGCAGCGTTGAAAGTTCGCGTAAAGAGACAGTTTTACCCAATTGCTCTTCAAAAAGCGTACGTGCCTGCTTGATCCCAAACGCTTTCTCGATAAATGTCAGATCCCCTCGCACTTCATTTTCAGCCAAGTGACCTATCACGCAGGATAATCGTCCTGGCCAGGGTTTGAACACGCAAGAGAAGCGATAAAATCGTTCTTCTCCCGTTTCCTGCCAGAGCTCGGAAAGAATGGAATAACGCGTATTCCCCCCATCACTGAAGAAATACCCCAGCTCAGGGCGCTCCGGATCACGGGTTACTTTCGGCACCGTATCCAACCCACGCGCCCGAATTGACACTTTAATATCATCATATTTGGGGTTACGGGTGGTACGCGGGTTATCCGGATTAGGGTTGACCTCATCCAGCGTCAACACCATCGGCATTTCACTGACAGGGGTCTCCGCCACCATGGGGGCTAAAGGCTGTGTGCCTGCCGCCGTTTTGCCCTGTTGGAGCAAAGCACTGTTCAGATCGAGGATCTTGGTTTTAGGACGCGCCATGATTACGCCCTCCCCGAGTATTGGTCATACTGACCGTCATGGAGGTCGCTGAACGCGGTGAATTGCCCTTCAAACTTGACGCGAACGGTACCCGTTGCCCCCTGCCGCTGTTTACCAATGATAATTTCTGCCGTGCCGGCATCATCAGAATCAGCGTAATAAACTTCATCACGGTAGATGAACGCGATCACATCAGCATCCTGCTCCAGCGCACCGGAGTCTCGCAGGTCACCATTAAAGGGACGTTTGTCAGCACGGCTTTCCAGTTGACGGTTCAACTGAGACAGCGCGACGACGGGACAATCAAGCTCTTTGGCCAGCGCTTTCAGACTGCGGGAGATTTCCGCAATTTCTTGGGTGCGATTTTCCTGGCCAGGGCAACGCATCAACTGCAGATAATCGACCATGATTAAACCCGGCTTACCGTACAACCGGGTGTAGCGACGCGCCCTGGAACGCAGCAGTGCGGGGGTCAAATATGATTCATCGTCAATAATCAGGCGATTTTCCAATGGCAACAACCGCTCCATCGCCTTGGAAATACGGGCCCAATCTTCATCTTCCAACTGGCCACTGCGCAGACGTGAAAGTTCAACCCGTCCATCCACAGCGATAAGGCGTTGAAGCAGCTGTTCGCGCGGCATTTCCAGGCTGAAGAAGAACGCAGGTTTCTCAGTGCCACGAAGCGCGCCGGTGTAGGCGCTCAATGCAAAGGCGGTTTTACCCATCGACGGCCGTGCGGCAAGTAACACCAAATCTCCGGGCTGCAGACCACACGTCATCACATCAAGCTCTGAAAAACCGGTCGGGGTGCCGGTGATACCATTACCGCCATTCACCGTATCCAGATAGGTCACGACGGCATTCAACCCATCCGTCAGGCTGACATTCTGCTGCGACTGGGTTTGCTCAGAAAGCTGGAACAATTGCTGTTCTGCCCGTTCGGTCAGGGCAGCAGACTCTGCGCGGGGATTAGCGGCATCAGCGCTCAATTCACGCCCGAGTTGCAACAGGCTGCGCAGACGACTGCGTTCAGCCACAATTTCGGCATAGGCGACGATATTGGCTGCGCTCGGCGTGTTTTTAGACAACTCCGCCAGATAGGCAAAACCACCCACCTGCTCGAGCGCCCCATTTTGTTCCAGTGATTTATGGAGCGTAATCAGATCAATCGGCTGCTGGACAGCCATCAGGCGAGCCATGGCCTGGAAAATTCGGCGATGTGCTGCAAGATGAAAATCACGCTCTCCAACTAATGGGAGAACGTCATCCCACCGCTCGTTATCCAACATCAAGCCGCCAAGAACTGCCTGCTCAGCATCGGAGGAATAAGGGATTTTGGTTGTCGCCTGGTTCATGGTTGCACCTCCGACTTCCCGGTCAGCAGTGCATCAAAGTCTGATTTCCACTGAGGAAACAGCTCACAAGCCAGCATATGCATGGTGTCAGCGGCTGCCGGTGTAGACGTTCGAGTTGTGGTTTTTTCGAGACGGTGAACAGGTTGGCCGGAGGCATGCCCCATTTTGTAAATTTCTAACTTGGGGATGATGGTGTCGAGAAGGGAGACATCGAAAGAATCTGCACGCAGATATTGGTTATTGATGATAATGCTGCGCAGACTTTCCAGTGTCTGCCAATCCAGATTAGTGTACTCCATACAGTTCGTCAGAATACGGATACGGGGCAACGCGATACCGTAGCAGGTCAGCGGTAGTAATCCCTCCATCAACCCCAGCGTTCCGCGTAAAAACTCACGTGTGTCCGGCAGTATAGGCTTGATAACCCCGACAGCGAATTCCGTACTGGCAACCAGAATCAGCTCGAGCATCACAGACGCCGCGCCTTTCGAGTCAATGATGATGACATCGTACTCGTTGAACAAAGAGTGCTGCAGAACATTCTTCAGGCGCATACGGCCATCAGGGGCATGCAGCATGGCAGAAGATAAACGGTCATGGGGATCGTTGGAAACAATGACATCGAGATTAGGGATAACAGAACGGGAAATGATTTGCTCGGGATTATTGAGGTCGACCGTCTTCATCAACAACTCATACAAACCGTTGGGGGCCTCATATTCTAGGGAGAAAATGCTGCTTGCGGTGGGTTGGGAGTGGTCACCATCGATGAGGAGTGTCTTTTTACCTGCATCGGCAAGGAAGCCGGCAAGGTTGGCGCTTTGGGTAGATTTACCTTCGCCCCCTTTGGTTGAAACCATAGGGATAACACGAGGTGCTGGGTGGCTAACACCCATAGATGTGGATTTAGCTAATGTATGCATGTTTTACACTCGAATTTATTAATTCGCGTGTAAAGGGTTAAAAAACTTAACATTTAACAATTTGACAACAAGCACAGGGATTGAAAATCCCCGTGTCCTTGGTTCGATTCCGAGTCCGGGCACCATATTTAGAAGAACCCGCCTATGGCGGGTTTTTTGCTTTTCGGGATATGGACTCTCCATCGAACGAGTTCGATTATTCGGCCAAAGGCCTCACCCTGCGGGCCAACGCTGAAGCGTTGTTCAATCCGGCGCAAGCGCCGGTTGTCCGAGTCCGGTCGCCCTATTTAGAAGAACCCGCCTATGGCGGGTTTTTTGCTTTTCGGGGTATGGACTCTCCCTCGAACGAGTTCGATTATTCGGCCGAAGGCCTCACCCTGCGGGCCAACGCTGAAGCGTTGTTCAATCCGGCGCAAGCGCCGGTTGTCCGAGTCCGGTCGCCCTATTTAGAAGAGCCCGCCTATGGCGGGTTTTTTGCTTTTCGGGATATGGACTCTCCATCGAACGAGTTCGATTATTCGGCCGAAGGCCTCACCCTGCGGGCTAACGCTGAAGCACGCACCTATCCGGTTGACGTTCAGATCAGAGATAGACTACTTCACCGCCAGCCGATCAATTTGCCGATCCTGTCGATACCCAAACAGTATCAGGCCACATACCGCGCCCAACAACGCACAGAACATGTCAGACTGGGTATCCCACGGATCCCCTTGCGTGCCCAGAAACTCATCGGCTCCCTGGCCTAACGCCAATGCTGCCCACCATTCAATCAGCTCGTAAATGGCGCTGATGGCCAGTGCAATACAACACGCCACGAACCCCAACATTTTTCGTCCCTGCACATAGCCGCCACGCAGCAGAATTTCCCTCGCCACCAGCGCCGGCACCAACCCCTGCAAAAAGTGGCCAAGCTTATCGTAGGGGTTACGATCCAGCCCGAACCACTCCTGTACGCCAAACCCAATCGGCACTCGGGCATAGGTATACATACCACCGAAAATCAAAACCAGCGCATGAAAAAAAATAAGCAGGTACAACAATGGCGTTAGCGGGTAACGCCGCCGGGTCAACCAGAGCAACGGCAACACAATGACAACCGGTATGACTTCCATCAACCAGGTCATCCTGTCATAAGGTTGAATGCCGCTATAAATCAGCAGGGCCGTAAGTAATAAGGCCGCTGCGGGAAGCACATATCGAGACGGGAATACGGACATGGGGGGGCTACCGAGGTAATGAAAGAGACCCTTTCATTATACCCCATAGAGGAAAGCAAAGGATTCAGGGTGAAATCCGCAAGCGCCAGCCGCTGCGCTTCCAGCCTATCCAAAACGCCTCCCTTCCTGCTGAATCCCTGCATCCCTTCCGCCAAAAAACCGGCGGAAGGGATAAAGGTCAAACCGGCCAGCGATTCAGTTGAATGCCCCGGTCAGCGGCACCGGCGCCGAAGTCCGCCAACATGGCTTTGACGTCCGGATCAATATATTCGGCGTTATCATGCTCGGCAATCACCACGCAGTTATCCGGGATCTGCGCCAGCAGGCTTTGCAGGCGCGGATTATGCAGAAAAGTCAGGTTTTGGTGAAACCGCACCACATAATGATCGTCGTAACAGCTCAGTTGCAGCGCATTACGGTGGCTTTTGTAGGTACTGCACAGCAACTGCGCCATCAGTCCGATAGCAATACCCGCCAACATGCCAAAGATAATGATGCCGGAAACGGTGAGAATAAAGGGGATGAACTGCGGTAGCCCCTGGCGCCACTGGGCGGCAAACAATGCCGGAGAGGCCAGCTTATAACCGGTATACAGCAATACCGCCGCCAGGCTGGCTAACGGGATGGTGTTTAGCACATCGCTGAAGAACAGGCCGCATAACAGCAACAACACACCGTGCAGCAGAATCGACATGCGGCTACGCGCTCCGGCATTGACGTTCACCGAGCTGCGGACAATCACCGCAGTGATCGGCAGGCCGCCGAGAAAACCACTCAGCATATTCCCGACGCCCTGCGCGCGCATTTCCTTGTCCGGCGAAGGTGCCGGCGTTTGGGATTTCAGTTTTTTCAGCGCCTCCTGACTCAGCAGGGTTTCCAGGCTAGCCACCAGCGCCAACGTCAGCGCGATGAGATAAACCGACGGGTTGCGCCAGGCACCTTGCCAATCCGGGCGGCTGAGCTGCTCGCCCAACGCCTCGGCACTGCTAAATTTAGGCAGTGAAATGCGCGGCATGGCACCGATGCTTTCCGGCATCCACCGCTCACCAAAGACCACGGCCAGGCTGCCCCAGAGTACCGCCACCAGCGGGCCGGGGAGATAACGGGTCAACGGGATCCGTTTCACCGGTGCGGTGGTCCACAACCACATGATCAACAGAGCACCCAAGGCAACCAACGCCGAGGCGGGCGACAACAGCTCGGCACCGTCGGCCAGCAACGCCTTCAGATTTGCGTCCCCCTGTACGCCCAACGCTACCGGTATCTGCTGCATGATCAGCAAAATACCGATGGCCACCAACATGCCCTGGATCACCGTACCGGGTACCAGCGTGATCCAGCGTCCGGCACGCAGCAAACCAAAAATAAGCTGCAGCGCCCCCGCCAGCATCAGCGCCACCAGCAGCAATGAAAACGAACCCAGCGTTTCCATAGCACCGGTCACAATGGTGACCAGGCCGGCGGCAGGCCCACTGACAGCGTAGCGCGAAGGGCTCAGCAAGGTGACCACGATACCGCCGATGACCCCGGTCAGCAGCCCGACAAAAGGCGGTAAGCCACTGGCCTGCGCTATGCCAAGGCTGAGCGGCAATGCCACCAGAAACACCACTATACCGGCGGGAATATCATTACGCAGAGTGCTGAAGTTCATGACCCACCTCCGCAGCGTTCTGATGGACGAGCTCCTTCAAATGCCCTTCTTGCAGATCGTAAACGCAGCCAAAAACGTCCAGCACCTTGCCCTGCTCCCAGCGTCGGCGCACCGGTTCGCTGGCAATCAAATGGGTGAACTGGGTCACCACGTGCGCGTCGATAAGCCGGTTCAGACGCGTAGCATCGTCATCCTCTGCCTGCCGATAATCTTGCAAGTTATGTTCCAGCGAATACCGCAAATGCGCCATCCGCCGCGCCAACGCGCTATCCTCCTGCGCCAGCGGCATTTCCGGTAGCGCCACCGCTGCCTGTACGCCGCCGCAACCGTAATGGCCGCACAATACAATGGCGGAGACGTGCAGATATTCCAGCGCATATTGCAATACGCTCATCAGGCTATCGTCATCCTCAAGAACCATATTGGCGATATTGCGATGAACGAAAAGCTCACCAGGGTGTGCGCCGGTCAGTACCTCGGCCGGGACACGGCTGTCGGAACAGCCGATCCACAACGCCTGCGGCTGCTGACCGGCGACATGCTTGCGGAAGTAATGCGGGTTGCGCTGGCGCTGCTGTAGCGCCCAGCTGCGATTTCTGGCTATCAGGGGTTTAAGTATCGTCACGGCATGCATCTCTCTGTTGGGGGACAAACAGGCTTTCGCCTACCCGCCCAGGAGCCAATTACATGAATCAAAATGATGGTTTTATTCCACAGCCAACATTGGCATGGGGCATTTTTTACACGCACAGCGCCGTTCCTCCATCAGGAAAGGCCCTTATTAACCATAGAAGCAGCGACGAATCTGACAAGGAAAAACAGCCGGGAACTTTTAATGAAGAAAAGTAAACATTTTGATTTTATTGGTTAATAAATAAAAACTGGCCTATTAAAAAACTAAAGTAACTCCAAAAAGAGCCTTCTTTACATTCACTGCCTGACCCGCCAGAAATCAGGCATAAAAAAACCCGCCATAAGGCGGGTTTTCTAATAATTGCACCAGCAGACTGTTAAGACTCGCTTGCCTGTTTGGTATTGCCTGACAAGAACTCTTTCTCATAAGCCAGGGCTTTTTTACTGTCGAACTGATGTTCCCATTTGGCAATGACCAGTACCGCCAGCGCATTACCCACTACGTTCAACGCGGTGCGCGCCATATCCAGGATACGGTCAACGCCGGCAATAAACGCCAGCCCTTCCAGCGGGATGCCGACGCTGCCCAAGGTTGCCAGCAGCACCACGAAAGAAACGCCGGGTACGCCTGCAATCCCCTTGGAGGTGACCATCAGCGTCACCACCAGCACGATTTCCTGGCCTAAAGACAACTCAATCCCGTACAGCTGCGCAATAAAGATGGCGGCAATGCTCTGGTACAGCGTGGAACCGTCCAGATTAAAGGAGTAACCGGTAGGTACCACAAAGCTGGTGATCGCCTTCGGTGCGCCGTAGGCTTCCATCTTTTCGATGATGCGTGGCAACACGGTTTCCGAACTGGCGGTGGAATAAGCCAGGATCAGTTCGTCCTTCAGGATACGAATCAGCGTCCAGATACGCAGATTGCACATCCGTGCCACCGCGCCCAACACCACCAGGGCGAAAAAGGCGATGGCGAAGTACACCAATAACACCAGTTTGGCGAGCGGCAACAGCGAAGCGAAACCAAAGTTGGCTACCGTCACGGAGATCAGTCCAAATACCCCAATTGGCGCATAGCGCATGATCATATGGGTGACTTTGAACATGCTTTCGGAAACGGCTTTAAACACCTTCAGCAGCGGTTCTTTGGTTTCTTTCGGCAATGACGACAGGCCAAGGCCAAACAGCACCGAGAAGAAGATGATCGGCAGCATGTCGCCTTTGGCCATGGAGGCGAAGACGTTCGACGGAATCAGCGACAGAATGGTCGCCACCAGACTATGCGAGCCGCTTTGCACTTGCTCGGTGGTTTTTTCATATTGGGAGATATCGACCGCCGTCAGCGTCGACATATCGATGCCGTGACCGGGTTGAAAAACATTAGCCAACGTCAGCCCTACCACGATGGCGACGGTGGTAATCACTTCGAAATAAATAATGGTTTTCAATCCGAGGCGGCCTAACTTTTTCGCATCGCCGACTCCGGCGATGCCTACCACCAACGTAGAAATAACGATCGGCACGACAATCATCTTGATCAAACGAATAAAGATATCACCGGCCGGACTAAGAATATTACTGACAAGCCACTCGCGTGACTCCGTCTGATTATGAAGTACCGCACCGACGATAATACCCAGCACCAGCGCTATCAGGATTTGCCAAGCAAGGCTAATTTTTACACTCTTCATACCCAAAAAGTCCTCAAAAGACTCCTTTCAACGTATTTAATTGCAACACGAAGAAAAGAATAATTAATCATTTAATACAGGCTTATGTTCATTACAAGAAGGCGTCCACCTGCCCTTAATGTGACGCTGCTTAAATGAGTACCATTTGAGCGACCTTGTCTGCAACCCTTGTTTTATCGGGCTTGCGCGCTGAATCGAATCAGAAAGATTATTCAGTTCAGCTTCGTATAGCATAATTACTTGTTATTAAAAACATAATTTTGTGTGCTATAAGTCACACATTAATCCGATCGTTTAATTTTCATCCATAATTAAAATGCGTTATTTTTCGCAGAATCTGCATATTTAGTCCGCTAATGATGTTTATATTATGTTGCATAAAAGTTTTCAAAATGAAACAAGAAAACATTTCGTCTGGTAATTATTTTGTTGATATTTTTCTTTGAAAACACAAATGAGAATTATTCATTTAAAATAAATAATCAGAAAAATATTCATCAAAAACGGCAAATTCCAAGCAGGCTTATTAAACCAAGATTAGTGATAATAACCCCACTACTAATATCGAAAGATATATTAATAGCCCGCATACGTCTAAATGGTTGAGCAGAAATTAATACTCAAGCTTTTATATTCGCTCTGAACGATAGGAAGTAGGTTTAGTCCGGGATTGGTTATTCTTTTTGG
This sequence comes from Serratia sp. C2(1), assembly GCF_036352655.1. Taxonomy (NCBI): domain Bacteria; kingdom Pseudomonadati; phylum Pseudomonadota; class Gammaproteobacteria; order Enterobacterales; family Yersiniaceae; genus Serratia; species Serratia sp. C2(1). The sequence continues at coordinate 69,969 of NZ_JAZFBA010000008.1, forward strand.
TTCTTTAGATAGCGTTTTCTGACAAAAACCCCCTATTTAACCGATTTTTTCCACCAAGCAGATAGATACACAACGCAAATAAGACAGAACTATTACAAATCAATATCTTTGTTGCGTGATCTGCCGCGCAAAAAAGAAACAAAGAATCATAGCAAACTATACTTAACCTTCAGTTGACATATCATTAACAACTTCAAGGAGAAAAGCTATGAGCCAAGTGCATAAACACGCTATTCCTTCTGCAATTGCAGAACACGCCCTGATTAACCCAGAACAATACCAACAATATTATCAACAGTCGGTGCAAGACCCGGAAGCATTCTGGGGGGAGCAAGGAAAAATTCTGGACTGGATCAAACCTTATAGCCGGGTAAAAAATACCTCGTTCGACCCGGGCCATATCAGCATTCGCTGGTTCGAAGACGGCACCCTCAACCTGGCGGCCAACTGCCTCGATCGCCATCTGGCCGAACGCGGTGACCAGACCGCCATTATCTGGGAAGGTGACGATCCCACCCAGTCGAAACAGGTCACCTACAAACAACTGCATCACGATGTCTGCCAGTTCGCCAACGTACTGAAAAAGTTGGGCGTCAAAAAAGGCGACGTCGTGGCTATCTATATGCCCATGGTGCCGGAAGCCGCGGTCGCCATGCTGGCCTGTGCACGTATCGGTGCGGTGCATTCGGTCATTTTTGGCGGTTTCTCGCCAGAGGCGGTCGCCGGCCGTATTATCGACTCCAACGCCAAGCTGGTTATCACCGCTGACGAAGGCCTGCGCGCCGGGCGTGCCGTGCCGCTGAAAAAGAACGTCGACGACGCGCTGAAAAACCCTGGCGTGAAAAGCATCACCAACGTGGTCGTTTTCCAACGTACCGG
>NZ_JAZFBA010000009.1:0-27803 GCF_036352655.1 Serratia sp. C2(1)
GGTGTTCTGCTGCGTGGTATCAAGCGTGAAGATATCGAACGTGGTCAGGTACTGGCTAAACCAGGTTCAATCAAGCCGCACACCAAGTTTGACTCAGAAGTGTACATCCTGAGCAAAGAAGAAGGTGGTCGTCATACTCCATTCTTCAAAGGCTACCGTCCACAGTTCTACTTCCGTACAACTGACGTGACCGGTACCATCGAACTGCCAGAAGGCGTTGAGATGGTAATGCCAGGTGACAACGTGAACATGGTTGTGACCCTGATCCACCCAATCGCGATGGACGACGGTCTGCGTTTCGCAATCCGTGAAGGCGGCCGTACTGTTGGCGCTGGTGTTGTTGCTAAAGTTATCGCTTAATCGCTGATTATATTTGACGCGACACGCGGTAAAAGGGCATCATTTGATGCCCTTTTTCTACGCTGTGAACTAGAACCTATCTCATCAGCGATTTTGCAGTCATAATCATTGGTGAGATGGGCTCTTAAAACCGTATTGACTGAGATGCGTCATAGCGTAAAACACCGGGATACTGCCGAAGCAGCATCTGATCGGTTTGGTTTGCCTTGCGGTGCGAGGCAAAGTTGTCTGTTCTGAATTCATTGTGACAGGTTGGTTTATGAGTGCGAATACCGAGGCTCAAGGGAGCGGGCGCGGCCTGGAAGCGGCAAAGTGGGTGACTGTTGCCATTCTGTTGGTTGTGGCTATTGTCGGTAACTATTACTACCGTGATTTCAGCCTGCCATTACGTGCGCTGGCCGTCGTAGTGGTTATTGCCATTGCAGGTGCAGTGGCGCTGATGACCACCAAAGGCAAAGCTACCGTTGCGTTTGCGCGCGAAGCGCGTACTGAAGTGCGCAAAGTGATTTGGCCAACTCGTCAGGAAACGCTACATACCACGTTGATCGTTGCTGCGGTAACTGCCGTGATGTCACTGATTCTGTGGGGGCTGGATGGTATTCTGGTCCGTTTGGTATCGTTTATTACTGGCCTGAGGTTCTAAAATGTCTGAAGCCCCAAAAAAACGTTGGTACGTCGTTCAGGCGTTTTCCGGTTTTGAAGGTCGCGTGGCACAATCGCTGCGTGAGCACATCAAACTGCACGATATGGAAGAACTGTTCGGCGAAGTCATGGTTCCTACGGAAGAAGTTGTTGAAATCCGTGGTGGTCAACGCCGTAAAAGCGAACGCAAATTCTTCCCGGGTTATGTGCTGGTTCAGATGGTGATGAACGATGCCAGCTGGCACTTGGTACGCAGCGTTCCACGCGTAATGGGTTTCATCGGTGGCACCTCTGACCGTCCGGCACCGATCAGCGATAAAGAAGTTGATGCGATCATGAACCGCCTGCAGCAGGTTGGTGATAAGCCGCGTCCTAAAACGCTGTTCGAACCGGGTGAACTGGTCCGCGTTAACGACGGTCCATTCGCTGACTTCAACGGTGTTGTTGAAGAAGTGGACTACGAGAAGAGTCGCCTGAAAGTTTCTGTCTCCATCTTTGGGCGTGCAACGCCGGTGGAACTGGACTTTGCTCAGGTTGAAAAAGGCTGATCAATTAATCAGCGATAGGTGGCTTTTGTCGCTTGTCATAGGCGCGAAATTGAACTATAATTTCGCGCCTTTTGTTTTTATAGACCTTGCTCATTGAGCGGGGTGAAACACGGGGAGCCTCTTATGAGGCGTTATTACCCAAACCGAGGAATTGTAAATGGCCAAGAAAGTACAAGCCTACGTTAAGCTGCAAGTTGCAGCCGGTATGGCAAACCCAAGTCCGCCAGTTGGTCCAGCTCTGGGTCAGCAAGGCGTTAACATCATGGAATTCTGTAAGGCGTTCAATGCTAAGACTGACAGCGTTGAGAAAGGCCTGCCGATTCCGGTTGTTATTACTGTTTATTCTGACCGTTCCTTCACTTTCGTTACCAAAACTCCGCCAGCAGCAGTTCTGCTGAAAAAAGCGGCTGGTATCAAGTCTGGTTCAGGCAAGCCGAACAAAGACAAAGTAGGTAAAGTGACTAGTGCTCAGGTACGTGAAATCGCAGAAACCAAAGCTGCGGACATGACTGGTTCTAACGTTGAAGCGATGACTCGCTCCATCGAAGGTACTGCTCGTTCCATGGGCCTGGTAGTGGAGGATTAAGAAATGGCTAAGCTGACCAAGCGCATGCGCGTGATCCGTGACAAAGTTGATGCTACTAAACAGTACGACATCATCGAAGCTGTTGCTCTGCTGAAAGAGCTGGCCACCGCTAAATTCGTAGAAAGCGTTGACGTTGCTGTTAACCTCGGCATCGACGCTCGTAAATCTGACCAAAACGTTCGTGGCGCTACCGTTCTGCCAAACGGCACCGGTCGTTCCGTTCGCGTTGCCGTATTTGCCCAAGGCCCTAACGCTGAAGCAGCTAAAGCTGCTGGCGCAGAGCTGGTAGGTATGGAAGATCTGGCAGACCTGATCAAGAAAGGCGAAATGAACTTCGACGTTGTTATTGCTTCTCCTGATGCAATGCGCGTTGTTGGTCAACTGGGCCAGATCCTGGGTCCACGTGGCCTGATGCCAAACCCGAAAGTGGGTACCGTTACTCCGAACGTTGCTGAAGCAGTGAAAAACGCTAAAGCAGGCCAGGTTCGTTACCGTAACGACAAAAACGGCATCATCCATACCACTATCGGTAAGGTTGATTTCGAGTCAGACAAGCTGAAAGAAAACCTGGAAGCTTTGCTGGTTGCGCTGAAAAAGGCAAAACCATCTCAGGCTAAAGGCGTGTACATCAAGAAAGTTAGCCTCTCCACCACCATGGGTGCTGGTGTTGCTATCGATCAAAGCGGCCTGACTGCTGTAGCGAACTAATCGCCTTGCGATTATCGCTTTGACTTGGGGCTAAGATTTGTCTAGAATCTTATGCCCCAAGGTTTCGCTATTGGTAATAGCCATCAGCGGAACAAAGATTTTTCGGTTGGAGCCTGGCCTATCCAGGCCTCCGTCCAAGACCGCAGGTGTATCGAAAGGTACTTAATCCTTCCTGCGTAGACGGTGACAGAGCCTAAAGAAAATTTTAAATTGTCTTTGCTGGATTCTGCTCACCGTGTTTGAACGCTCTCATCGCGTGATTTATCACAAGGTGTTGAGTGATGTGAGTGCCGGGGATTTCCCCCGGCTAAATCCAGGAGCAAAAAGCTAATGGCATTAAATCTTCAAGACAAACAAGCGATTGTTGCTGAAGTCAACGAAGTAGCCAAAGGCGCGCTGTCTGCGGTTGTTGCGGATTCCCGTGGCGTTACCGTTGATAAAATGACTGAACTGCGTAAAGCAGGTCGTGAAGCTGGCGTTTACATGCGTGTTGTTCGTAACACCCTGATGCGTCGCGTAGTTGAAGGCACTCCATTCGAATGCCTGAAAGACACGTTTGTCGGTCCTACCTTGATTGCATTTTCTCATGAACACCCGGGCGCTGCTGCTCGTCTGTTCAAAGATTTCGCGAAAGCGAATGCAAAGTTCGAGATTAAAGCTGCGGCCTTTGAAGGTGAGATGATCCCTGCGGCACAAATTGACCGCTTGGCAACTCTGCCTACTTACGATGAAGCAATCGCACGCCTGATGGCAACCATGAAAGAAGCCGCTGCTGGCAAATTGGTTCGCACTCTGGCTGCACTGCGCGATCAGAAAGAAGCGGCATAAGCCCTCTCTCTTATCCGTTGCTTACGTATTTAAACTATTTCTGAATTTTAGGAACTTTTGTTATGTCTATCACTAAAGACCAAATTATCGAAGGCGTTGCAGCTCTGTCTGTAATGGAAATCGTTGAACTGATCGCCGCTATGGAAGAGAAGTTCGGTGTTTCTGCTGCTGCTGTAGCTGCAGGTCCTGCTGCTGCTGCTGAAGTTGTTGAAGAAAAAACTGAATTCGACGTTGTTCTGTCTGCTATCGGCGGCAACAAGGTTGCAGTTATCAAAGCAGTACGTGGCGCAACCGGTCTGGGCCTGAAAGAAGCCAAAGACCTGGTAGAATCTGCTCCAGCAGTACTGAAAGAAGGCATCAGCAAAGACGACGCTGAAGCACTGAAAAAAGCTCTGGAAGAAGCTGGCGCTTCTGTTGAAGTTAAGTAATTTTAACTTCTCAGAGTGCAGTCTGACTTAACAGACTGATGGCTGGTGACTTTTTGGTCGCCAGCCTTTTTGCGCTGTAGGGCGTCAGTAGAGTTTCACACTGTTTGGCTACTGGCTAACCCCAATATTTCTTTCTATCGACGACTTAATATATTGCCCTCCCTGCTGCAGCCGAATCTGCCGCACAGTGCGATGAAATGATTTAAGCGTGATAGAAACGAGTATTGCGGAAAGTGTTCCCGCTTTCCGATCCACAAAATGGTGTTGCATGAACCGTCCTCTATCCGGACGGACAGATTGGGTCACTGATCAGCGAGCTGAGGAACCCTATGGTTTACTCCTATACCGAGAAAAAACGTATTCGTAAGGATTTTGGTAAGCGTCCACAAGTTCTGGACATACCATATCTCCTTTCTATCCAGCTTGACTCGTTCCAGAAGTTTATCGAGCAAGATCCAGAAGGGCAGTACGGCCTTGAAGCCGCATTCCGTTCTGTTTTCCCTATCCAGAGCTACAGTGGCAATTCGGAGCTGCAATACGTTAGCTACCGTCTTGGTGAGCCGGTGTTCGACGTCAAAGAGTGCCAGATCCGTGGTGTGACGTATTCTGCACCGCTGCGCGTAAAACTGCGCCTGGTAATCTATGAGCGCGAAGCTCCGGAAGGTACGGTCAAAGACATCAAGGAACAAGAAGTCTATATGGGCGAAATTCCGCTCATGACCGAAAACGGTACCTTTGTGATCAACGGTACTGAGAGGGTTATCGTATCTCAGCTTCACCGTAGTCCTGGCGTATTCTTTGACAGCGATAAGGGTAAAACCCACTCCTCGGGTAAAGTGCTTTATAACGCACGTATTATCCCTTACCGCGGTTCATGGTTGGATTTCGAGTTTGACCCGAAAGACAACCTGTTCGTGCGTATTGACCGTCGCCGCAAACTGCCTGCGACCATCATTCTGCGCGCGCTGCAATTCACCACTGAGCAGATCCTTGACCTGTTCTTTGCGAAAGTTGTATTCGAGATCCGTGATAACAAGCTGCAGATGGAGCTGGTTCCAGAACGTCTGCGTGGTGAAACTGCTTCGTTCGATATCGAAGCCAACGGCAAGATCTACATTGAGAAAGGCCGTCGTATCACCGCTCGTCATATCCGTCAGCTCGAAAAAGACGAAATTCAGAGTATTGAAGTACCGGTTGAGTACATTGCGGGCAAAGTGGTCGCGAAGGACTATATCGATACCAATACCGGTGAGCTGATCTGCGCGGCCAACATGGAGCTGTCGCTGGATCTGCTGGCCAAACTGAGCCAGTCCGGCCACAAACGTATCGAAACGCTGTTCACCAACGATCTGGATCACGGTGCGTATATCTCTGAGACTCTACGTGTCGACCCAACCAGCGATCGTCTGAGCGCACTGGTAGAAATCTACCGCATGATGCGCCCTGGTGAGCCGCCAACGCGCGAAGCTGCCGAAAGCCTGTTCGAGAACCTGTTCTTCTCTGAAGACCGCTACGATCTGTCTGCGGTTGGCCGTATGAAGTTCAACCGTTCTCTGCTGCGTGACGAGATCGAAGGTTCGGGCATCCTGAGCAAAGACGACATCATTGAAGTGATGAAGAAGCTCATCGATATCCGTAACGGTAAAGGCGAAGTGGACGATATCGACCACTTGGGCAACCGTCGTATCCGTTCCGTCGGCGAAATGGCTGAGAACCAGTTCCGTGTAGGTCTGGTGCGTGTTGAGCGTGCGGTTAAAGAACGTCTGTCCCTGGGCGATCTGGACACCCTGATGCCTCAGGACATGATCAACGCCAAGCCGATTTCGGCGGCGGTGAAAGAGTTCTTCGGCTCCAGCCAGCTGTCTCAGTTTATGGACCAGAACAACCCGTTGTCCGAGATTACGCACAAACGTCGTATCTCTGCATTGGGCCCAGGCGGTCTGACCCGTGAACGTGCCGGCTTTGAAGTTCGAGACGTACACCCGACTCACTACGGTCGCGTGTGCCCAATCGAAACGCCGGAAGGTCCAAACATCGGTCTGATCAACTCCTTGTCCGTGTACGCACAGACCAACGAGTATGGCTTCCTGGAAACCCCGTACCGCCGCGTGCGTGACGGCCTGGTTACCGATGAAATCAACTACCTGTCTGCTATTGAAGAAGGCAACTTCGTTATCGCTCAGGCGAACTCCAACCTGGATGATGACGGTCGCTTCGTAGAAGACCTGGTCACCTGTCGTAGCAAAGGCGAATCAAGCCTGTTTAGCCGCGATCAGGTTGACTATATGGACGTATCAACCCAGCAGGTTGTTTCCGTTGGTGCTTCACTGATTCCATTCCTGGAACACGATGACGCCAACCGTGCATTGATGGGTGCGAACATGCAACGTCAGGCGGTTCCTACTCTGCGTGCTGACAAGCCGCTGGTAGGTACCGGTATGGAACGTGCTGTAGCGGTTGACTCCGGTGTTACTGCCGTAGCCAAACGTGGCGGTGTGATCCAGTACGTGGATGCTTCCCGTATCGTTATCAAAGTTAACGAAGACGAGATGCACGCGGGCGAAGCAGGTATCGATATTTATAACCTGACCAAGTACACCCGTTCTAACCAGAACACCTGCATCAACCAGATGCCGTGTGTGAACCTGGGTGAGCCAATCGAGCGCGGCGACGTGCTGGCAGATGGCCCGTCCACGGATCTGGGTGAACTGGCGCTGGGCCAGAACATGCGCGTGGCGTTCATGCCATGGAACGGTTACAACTTCGAAGACTCCATCTTGGTGTCCGAGCGTGTGGTTCAGGAAGATCGTTTCACTACCATCCACATCCAGGAACTGGCGTGCGTGTCTCGCGACACCAAGCTGGGGCCTGAAGAGATCACTGCCGACATCCCTAACGTGGGTGAAGCTGCGCTCTCCAAACTGGATGAATCCGGTATCGTGTATATCGGTGCTGAAGTAACCGGTGGCGACATTCTGGTGGGTAAGGTAACGCCGAAAGGTGAAACCCAACTGACCCCAGAAGAGAAGCTGCTGCGCGCGATCTTCGGTGAGAAAGCGTCTGACGTTAAAGACTCTTCTCTGCGTGTACCAAACGGCGTTTCCGGTACGGTTATCGACGTGCAGGTCTTTACCCGCGATGGCGTGGAAAAAGACAAGCGTGCGTTGGAAATCGAAGAAATGCAGCTGAAGCAGGCGAAGAAAGACCTGACTGAAGAACTGCAGATCCTGGAAGCCGGTCTGTTTGCGCGTATCCATGCGGTGTTGGTTGCCGGTGGCGTTGAAGCTGAAAAGCTGAGCAAACTGCCACGCGATCGCTGGCTGGAACTGGGCCTGACCGACGAAGAGAAGCAAAACCAGCTGGAGCAGCTGGCCGAGCAGTACGACGAACTGAAATCCGACTTCGAGAAGAAGCTGGACGCCAAGCGTCGTAAGATCACCCAAGGCGATGACCTGGCACCAGGCGTGCTGAAAATCGTTAAGGTTTATCTGGCTGTTAAGCGTCAGATTCAACCGGGTGACAAGATGGCAGGCCGCCACGGTAACAAGGGTGTTATCTCCAAGATCAACCCGATCGAAGATATGCCTTACGATGAAAACGGCACGCCGGTTGACATCGTACTGAACCCGCTGGGCGTACCATCTCGTATGAACATCGGTCAGATCCTGGAAACCCACCTGGGTATGGCTGCGAAAGGTATTGGTGAGAAGATCAACCAAATGCTGAAGCAGCATCAGGAAGTGGCCAAGCTGCGTGAGTTCATTCAGAAGGCCTACGATCTGGGCGACGATGTCTGCCAGAAAGTTGACCTGAACACCTTCACCGACGACGAAGTACTGCGTCTGGCAGAGAACCTGAAAAAAGGTATGCCAATCGCCACGCCGGTGTTCGATGGTGCGAAAGAGACTGAAATCAAGCAACTGCTGGAAATGGGCGGAATCCCAACCTCCGGTCAGATTACGCTGTTCGATGGCCGTACCGGTGAGCAGTTCGAGCGCCAGGTTACCGTTGGCTATATGTACATGCTGAAACTGAACCACTTGGTTGACGATAAAATGCACGCCCGTTCAACCGGTTCTTACAGCTTGGTTACTCAGCAACCGCTGGGTGGTAAGGCGCAGTTCGGTGGTCAACGCTTCGGTGAGATGGAAGTGTGGGCACTGGAAGCATACGGCGCAGCTTACACCTTGCAGGAAATGCTCACCGTTAAGTCGGATGACGTTAACGGCCGTACCAAGATGTACAAAAACATCGTGGATGGCGATCACCGCATGGAACCAGGCATGCCGGAGTCCTTCAACGTACTGTTGAAAGAAATCCGCTCGCTCGGTATCAACATCGAACTGGAAGACGAGTAATCGTTTTTCCGGCTCAGGCTCCCGGCCTTAGGGAGCCTGAGGGTGGTTGTTCAGGTCACACGGGCGCGCGATTTGTCAGCGTGCGCCCAACAGGTTTAACTCCGACAGGAGCCAATCCGTGAAAGACTTATTGAAGTTTCTGAAAGCGCAAACTAAGACCGAAGAGTTTGATGCGATCAAGATTGCTCTGGCATCGCCAGATATGATCCGTTCGTGGTCGTTCGGTGAAGTTAAGAAGCCGGAAACCATTAACTACCGTACGTTCAAACCAGAACGTGACGGCCTTTTCTGCGCCCGTATCTTTGGGCCGGTAAAAGACTATGAGTGCCTGTGCGGTAAGTACAAGCGCTTAAAACACCGTGGCGTGATCTGTGAGAAGTGCGGCGTTGAAGTGACCCAGACCAAAGTGCGCCGTGAGCGCATGGGCCACATCGAGCTGGCATCACCGACTGCACATATCTGGTTCCTGAAATCGCTGCCTTCGCGCATCGGTTTGCTGCTGGATATGCCGCTGCGTGACATCGAACGCGTACTGTACTTCGAATCCTATGTGGTTGTTGAAGGCGGTATGACCAACCTCGAGCGTCGTCAGATCCTGACTGAAGAACAGTATCTGGATGCGCTGGAAGAGTTCGGTGACGAATTCGACGCCAAGATGGGTGCGGAAGCTATTCAGGCCCTGTTGAAAAACATGGATCTGGAAGCGGAATGCGAACAGCTGCGTGAAGAGCTGAACGAAACCAACTCCGAAACCAAGCGCAAGAAGCTGACCAAGCGTATCAAGCTGCTGGAAGCGTTCGTACAGTCTGGCAACAAGCCGGAGTGGATGATCCTGACCGTGCTGCCGGTACTGCCACCGGATCTGCGTCCGCTGGTTCCGCTGGATGGTGGTCGTTTCGCGACTTCAGATCTGAACGATCTGTACCGCCGCGTAATCAACCGTAACAACCGTCTGAAACGCCTGCTGGATCTGGCCGCGCCTGACATCATCGTGCGCAACGAAAAGCGTATGCTGCAAGAAGCGGTAGATGCCCTGCTGGATAACGGCCGTCGCGGTCGTGCGATCACCGGTTCCAACAAACGTCCTCTGAAATCTTTGGCCGATATGATCAAAGGTAAGCAGGGTCGTTTCCGTCAGAACCTGTTGGGTAAACGTGTTGACTACTCCGGTCGTTCTGTAATCACCGTAGGTCCATACCTGCGTCTGCATCAGTGCGGTCTGCCTAAGAAAATGGCGCTGGAGCTGTTCAAACCGTTCATCTACGGCAAGCTGGAACTGCGTGGCCTGGCCACCACCATCAAAGCCGCCAAGAAAATGGTTGAGCGCGAAGAAGCTGTCGTTTGGGACATCCTCGACGAAGTTATCCGCGAACACCCGGTACTGCTGAACCGTGCACCAACCCTGCACCGTTTGGGTATCCAGGCGTTTGAACCTGTTCTTATCGAAGGTAAGGCAATCCAGCTGCACCCGCTGGTTTGTGCGGCATACAACGCCGACTTCGATGGTGACCAAATGGCTGTACACGTACCGCTGACGCTGGAAGCCCAGCTGGAAGCGCGTGCGTTGATGATGTCTACCAACAACATCCTGTCACCTGCGAACGGCGAGCCAATCATCGTTCCTTCTCAGGACGTTGTACTGGGTCTGTACTACATGACCCGTGACTGTGTTAACGCCAAAGGCGAAGGCATGGTGCTGAGCGGCCCGAAAGAAGCTGAGCGTATTTACCGCGCCGGTCTGGCCTCTCTGCATGCGCGTGTCAAAGTGCGTATCACCGAAGAGATCAAAAACACCGAAGGCGAGTCTGTACACCAGACTTCGATCATCGACACTACCGTTGGTCGCGCCATCCTGTGGATGATCGTGCCAAAAGGTCTGCCGTACTCGATCGTTAACCAGCCTTTGGGCAAGAAAGCGATCTCCAAGATGCTGAACACCTGTTACCGCATCCTGGGCCTGAAGCCGACCGTTATCTTTGCTGACCAGATCATGTACACCGGTTTTGCCTATGCAGCCCGTTCAGGTGCTTCAGTAGGTATCGATGACATGGTTATCCCAGCCAAGAAAGCGGAGATCATCGAAGAAGCGGAAACCGAAGTTGCCGAGATCCAGGAGCAGTTCCAGTCTGGTCTGGTCACCGCCGGCGAACGTTACAACAAAGTGATCGATATCTGGGCTGCGGCAAACGAACGCGTTGCTAAAGCGATGATGGAAAACCTGTCGGTTGAAGACGTGGTTAACCGTGATGGCGTTGTGGAACAACAAGTTTCCTTCAACAGCATCTTTATGATGGCCGACTCCGGTGCACGTGGTTCCGCCGCTCAGATTCGTCAGCTGGCCGGTATGCGTGGCCTGATGGCGAAGCCGGACGGCTCCATCATCGAAACGCCAATCACCGCGAACTTCCGTGAAGGTCTGAACGTACTCCAGTACTTCATCTCCACTCACGGTGCTCGTAAAGGTTTGGCGGATACCGCACTGAAAACGGCTAACTCCGGTTATCTGACCCGTCGTCTGGTTGACGTGGCGCAGGATCTGGTGGTTACCGAAGACGACTGTGGCACTCACAACGGCATCACGATGACCCCGGTTATCGAAGGTGGCGACGTTAAAGAGCCGCTGCGTGAACGCGTTCTGGGTCGTGTGACTGCAGAAGATGTCATCAAGCCGGGTACGGCGGACATTCTGGTTCCACGCAACACGCTGTTGCATGAGAAGACCTGTGACCTGTTGGAAGAGAACTCTGTCGACAGCGTTAAAGTCCGCTCTGTAGTTAGCTGTGAAACCGATTTTGGTGTGTGTGCAAACTGCTATGGTCGCGACCTGGCACGTGGCCACATCATCAACAAAGGTGAAGCTATCGGCGTTATCGCGGCACAGTCAATCGGTGAGCCGGGTACACAGCTGACGATGCGTACGTTCCACATCGGTGGTGCGGCATCTCGTGCGGCTGCTGAATCCAGCATCCAGGTGAAAAACAAGGGTACGCTGAAGCTGAGCAATGTGAAGTTCGTTATGAACGCCGCAGGCAAGCTGGTGATTACCTCTCGTAACACCGAACTGAAGCTGATCGACGAATTCGGTCGTACCAAAGAAAGCTACAAAGTGCCTTACGGTGCCGTGATGGGCAAAGGTGACGGTGCAGAAGTTAACGGCGGCGAAACCGTTGCTAACTGGGATCCGCACACCATGCCAGTTATCACCGAGGTGAGTGGTTTCATCCGCTTCGCTGATATGGTTGACGGCCAAACCATTACCCGCCAGACCGACGAACTGACCGGTTTGTCTTCTCTGGTCGTACTGGACAGCGCAGAGCGTACCGGTAGCGGTAAAGATCTGCGTCCGGCACTGAAAATCGTTGATGCCAAAGGCGACGACGTATTGATCCCAGGTACTGATATGCCTGCTCAATACTTCCTGCCAGGTAAAGCGATTGTACAGCTGGAAGACGGTATTCAGATCGGTGCGGGTGATACCCTGGCGCGTATTCCTCAGGAATCCGGCGGTACCAAGGATATTACCGGTGGTCTGCCACGCGTTGCGGATCTGTTCGAAGCTCGTCGTCCGAAAGAACCGGCAATCCTGGCTGAAATCAGCGGGATTATCTCGTTCGGTAAAGAGACCAAAGGCAAACGTCGCCTGGTAATCTCTCCGCTGGACGGCAGCGACGCTTACGAAGAGATGATTCCGAAATGGCGTCAGCTTAACGTGTTTGAAGGCGAAATTGTGGAACGTGGCGACGTTGTTTCTGACGGCCCAGAGTCTCCGCACGACATTCTGCGTCTGCGTGGTGTGCATGCGGTTACTCGCTACATCACCAACGAAGTGCAGGAAGTTTACCGTCTGCAAGGCGTTAAGATTAACGATAAACACATCGAAGTTATCGTTCGTCAGATGCTGCGCAAAGGCACCATCGTTAGCGCTGGTAGCACCGAGTTCCTGGAAGGCGAGCAGGCTGAAGTGTCTCGCGTTAAGATTGCCAACCGTCAGCTTGCTGCTGAAGGTAAAATCGAGGCAACCTTCTCACGCGATCTGCTGGGTATCACCAAGGCTTCCTTGGCGACCGAGTCCTTCATCTCCGCAGCATCGTTCCAGGAAACGACGCGCGTTCTGACCGAAGCGGCTGTTGCCGGTAAGCGTGATGAACTGCGCGGCCTGAAAGAGAACGTCATCGTGGGCCGTCTGATCCCAGCCGGTACCGGTTACGCTTATCACCAGGATCGTATGCGCCGTAAAGCACAGGGCGAAGTACCGGTTGTTCCGCAGGTCAGCGCGGAAGAAGCGACTGCTAACCTGGCTGAATTGCTGAACGCAGGTAACCTGGGCGGTAACGACGAATAATCGTTGATATGCCCTGGGGTCCGGTATGCCGGCCCCTTGCCAGATAAACCGCTCCTTCGGGGGCGGTTTTTTTTTGCCCAAATCACACGCCGATGAAGCCCTTTGCCTGCTGGTATTGCCGAACGCTTGCTACCACCACATCCGGCGCCACCACACCTTCCCGCCCTAAAATCACCGCCCGCGAGGTACCCTGAGCGACGATCCGCTCTCCGATACTGAAGGTGTGGGTGGCATAGAAATAGCGCTCGTCCCAGTGGGTAATGCTCATGCTGACCTGATAGCGCTGGAAGGGTTGCAGCGCCTTTTTGTAATCCATGGTGTGTTGGCTGATGATCGGTGACCAGCGTCGTTTAAGCATCAACGCCATCAGGCCGGTGCGAATAAACAAATCGACCCGGTTCAGGTCGCATACCGTCATGTAGCGGCCGTTGTTCATATGCAAATTGAGATCGATGTCATTGAGCCACACGCGGGTTGCCAGCTGGTTGGTCAAAGCGTCCATCGACATGCGTGGCTTCCAGCACGATGAGAGTAAAACCCAGATCAGTCGCAGATACAGATTCATGGTGGTTATCCCGCAGAGTTATCAGACCGGTTCAGCAATCAGATTTTAAATGTGGTCCAACCAGTTTGTTTTGTCAAAAGAGCGGTGAGATGAATGTGAGAGGATTCAGACATTGGGAGGTCCCGGAGTCGCGCGGGAGGGCATCCGGCGCGATCCGGGGGTTGGTAAGCAGAGCCGTTGAGAAAATAGCGGCTCCGGCTGGTGCCGGATTCGGAAGCCAGCATCGCCACTATAACCGCACTGATTTCCCGTACCAGCAGCCTTGGCAGGCTTTGCGCGGCGCTTCCATGGCTTTTCCTGTCGGGCTGCAAAGATTGCAAATTACTGCGCGCTACGCCCCAAATATCCGTCCCAGTCTTTCCACACCGGTTGCAACCCGGCTGCACTGATAGCCTGTGACACCTGCTGCGGTGTGCGGCCATCATGTGGTTCGAACTGTTCCAGTTCAGGCGGTACATCGTCGGCGTAGCCGCCGGGCTGGGTCTTGGAGCCGGCGCTGACGCTGTTGATCGCCAGCGGGATCATATGATCACGGAAGAACGGCGACTCGCGCGTAGACAGAGAAAGCTCTACGTCTGGCGCGAACAGGCGAAAGGCGCAGATTAACTGCACTAACTGCGATTCACTCATGATAGATGCCGGCTCAATGCCGCCGGCGCAGGGGCGCAGACGTGGGAATGAAATTGAGTAACGGCTCTGCCAGTAGGTTTGTTGCAGGTAGAACAGGTGTTCGGCCAACATATAGCAGTCGGTGCGCCAACTGTTGGAAAGCCCAATCAGCGCGCCGAGGCCGATCTTGTCGATCCCGGCACGGCCGAGCCGATCCGGCGTAGCCAGCCGCCAGTGAAAATCCTGTTTCTGCCCGCGCAAATGATGTTGCAGGTAAGTGGCAGGATGATAGGTTTCCTGATACACCAGCACAGCGTCCAATCCCAGCACTTTCAGTTCGGCATATTCTTCCTCCGCCAGCGGTTGCACTTCCATCATCAGTGAACTGAAGTGGGTGCGGATTGCTGGAATATGCCGGCGAAAATAGTCCATGCCGACTTTGGTCTGGTGCTCGCCGGTGACCAGCAACAGATGCTCGAAACCCAATGCCTTAATCGCCAGGCATTCGCGCTCGATCTCGGTGGCATCCAGAGTTTTACGTTTTATACGATTGCTCATCGAGAAACCGCAATAGGTGCAGTCGTTGGCGCACAGGTTGGACAGATACAGCGGCACATAGAAGCCGACCACATTGCCAAAGCGCTGGCGCGTCAGCCGTTGGGCACGCTGCGCCAGCGGTTCCAGGTAGGGCGCAGCTGCGGGCGATATCAGCGCCATAAAATCTTCACGCGTCAATTTTTGCGCTTTGAGCGCCCGTTCGACATCCTGCGCGGTTTTGCTGTTGATGCGCAGCGAGATATCGTCCCAATCGAGCTGCTGCCAGCGGCTACTGAAATCATCTGCCATTACAATGCCTCCCCGGTTTGGGTGAGGAAGGCGGTCAGCGGGCTGGAGGCTACCGCGCTGCGGCTGCGGCCGCCCAACCCGGCCTGGCGCGCCAGCTCACCGGCTTCCAGCGCCAAACGGAATGCACGCGCCATCTGTACCGGGTCGTGAGACACGGCGATGGCGGTATTCACCAGCACCGCATCGGCGCCCAGCTCCATCGCCTCCAGCGCATGGCTTGGCGCACCGATGCCGGCATCGACCACGACGGGCACTTTGGCCTGTTCGATAATGATTTCCAGGAAGTCGCGGGTCCGGAGCCCGCGATTGGAGCCTATCGGCGCGCCAAGCGGCATTACCGCCGCGCAACCGACTTCTTCCAACCGTTTGCACAGCACCGGATCGGCACCGCAGTAGGGCAACACTACAAAGCCCTCTTTTACCAACGTTTCTGCTGCTTTCAGAGTTTCAATCGGGTCCGGCAGCAGATATTTCACGTCGGGATGGATTTCCAGTTTTACCCAATG
The DNA here is from genome assembly GCF_036352655.1 of Serratia sp. C2(1). Classification (NCBI taxonomy): domain Bacteria; kingdom Pseudomonadati; phylum Pseudomonadota; class Gammaproteobacteria; order Enterobacterales; family Yersiniaceae; genus Serratia; species Serratia sp. C2(1). The sequence continues at coordinate 15,327 of NZ_JAZFBA010000009.1, forward strand.
GGTGCCAAGTGCCTCGCGTGCCAGGCGGGCGGCAAACACCGCTTCAGCGGCAGTTTTGGCGCCGGACGTGTTGGGCAGCAGGCGCACGCCCAACTGTTGCAGCGGCGCAAGAATGGCATCATTGCCGCCACGCAGGTCAACGCGCTTCATTGCCATGGTCACTAACTGCGAACCGGAGGCTTGCAGCGCGTCCAGCATCAGCGCAGGAGTGGCGAATTTGCCGGTGCCGGTAAACAGGCGTGAAGTAAAGGTGGTATCGGCGATTTGCAGCATGTCAGCCTCCGGCAATCGCTTGGAACAGCAGGATGTCATCACCGTCCTGTACCTGGTGGTTAGCCCAGTCGGCACGCGGGATGATAGTTTGGTTAATAGCCAGTGCGGTACCTGGCTGGTGGCGCTCCAACTGCTCAAGCAGGGTGGCGACGCTCAGTGGTTGCGCCAGCTCCAGCGGTTGGTCATTCAGCCGGACTTTCATGCTGCGCCTCCGCATACCGGGCAGGTGCTGGCCTGGCTGAGCTGCAACGTACTCCAGCTTTGCTGTTTACCATCGAACAGCCGTAACTTGCCGCTGAGTGATGAAGGCATTCCCGCCAGCATTTTTATCGCCTCCAGCGCCTGCAGGGTGCCAATGACGCCGACCACCGGGCCGAGTACGCCTGCGGTGCGGCAGTTGCGTTGCGGCTCGGTGTGTTCTGGGTACAGGCAGGCGTAGCAACCGTGGGCATAAGGCGGTTCAATCACCAGCAACTGGCCGCTGAAACCCACCGCGCTGCCGCTGATCAGCGGTTTGCCGGCGGCGATACAGGCGGCGTTCACGGCATGGCGGGTTGTCATGTTATCGCTGCAATCCAGGATCAGATCGGCGCGCCCCACGGCGTCTTGCAAGCTTTCCCCCTGTAAACGCTGTTCCAGCGCGATGGATTCGACCATCGGGTTCAACGCTTGCAACTGACGCTGTGCCAGAGCGGCTTTGCCTTTGGAAATGTCGGTGCTGCGGTAAAGGACCTGACGCTGCAGATTGGTGATGTGCAGCGTATCGTCATCGGCCAACAGCAGCTTACCGACGCCGGCAGCGGCCAGGTAGAGCGCGGCGGGGGAACCTAGTCCCCCCAGGCCGACCAGCAAAACCGATGCCTGCTTAAGCTTTTCCTGGCCTTGCGGACCTACGTCCTCCAACAGCAGCTGGCGGCTGTAGCGCAGAAATTCTTGATCGTTAAGCATCGAATCACTCCTTGCCTTCGATCAGTTGCAAAAGCTGCGCGGTGGCCGCACGCCAGTCCGGTGCCTTGGTGATGGCGCTAACCACCGCCACGCTGCCGACGCCGCAATCCAGCACCGCCGTCACGCGATCAATCCCGATCCCGCCGATCGCTACCGTTGGATAGTCACCCAGTCCGGCGACATGGCGTTTCAGCTCAGCCAGGCCTTGGGGCTCGGAAGGCATCTCTTTGGTCTGGGTCGGGAAGATGTGCCCCAGTGCGATATAGGAAGGTTTCACCGCTATCGCCCGGGCTAATTCGGCATCGTCATGAGTGGATACGCCAAGCCGTAATCCTGCCCGATGGATTGCCGCCAGATCGGTGGTATCCAAATCTTCCTGGCCGAGGTGCACGCCATAGGCGCCGTGCTTGATCGCCAGTTGCCAGTAATCGTTGATAAATAGCCGGGCGTGATAGCGCTTGCCGAGGGCAATGGCGGCGGCGATATCATCCTCGACCTGTTCATCCGGCAAATCCTTGATGCGCAGCTGGATCGTGGTCACGCCCGCCTCCAGCAGGCGGGCAATCCATTCAACGCTGTCGACGACCGGGTATAATCCCAGCCTGTGCGGCGTGGCGGGGAAAGGCGTGGCGATTTCAGTCATTGTTCATCTCCTCCTGCAGGGTATCGGCGCTGTGGTACAACTCGCTACCCCGTGAGCGGAACTCGGCTGACATCTTCTCCATGCCGGTTAGCTGCACCTCTATCGGCTTGGCAGCCTCCTGCGCGGCGGCGTAGTCGCGGACCTCTTGCGAGATCTTCATCGAGCAGAACTTCGGCCCGCACATTGAGCAGAAGTGGGCGATTTTTCCGGATTCCTGCGGCAGGGTTTCGTCGTGGTAGGCTCGGGCGGTGGCGGGATCGAGCGCCAGGTTGAATTGATCTTCCCAGCGGAATTCGAAGCGAGCTTTGGACATGGCGTTATCGCGGATTTGCGCGCCCGGATGCCCTTTGGCCAGGTCGGCGGCGTGGGCGGCAATTTTGTAGGTGATCAATCCCTGCTTCACGTCTTCTTTGTTTGGCAGACCGAGGTGTTCCTTCGGCGTGACGTAGCACAGCATGGCGCAGCCGAACCAGCCGATCATCGCGGCCCCTATGCCGGAGGTGAAGTGGTCATAACCCGGTGCAATATCGGTAGTCAGCGGGCCCAGGGTATAGAACGGCGCTTCGTGGCAGTGTTCCAGCTCTTCGGTCATGTTGCGGCGGATCATCTGCATCGGCACGTGGCCAGGGCCCTCGATCATCACCTGCACGTCATATTCCCAGGCAATTTTTGTCAGTTCGCCCAGCGTGTGCAGTTCGGCGAACTGCGCTTCGTCGTTGGCGTCCTGAATCGAGCCGGGGCGCAGGCCGTCACCCAGCGACAGCGATACGTCATAGGCGGCGCAGATTTCACAAATTTCGCGGAAGTGTTGATACAGGAAGTTTTCCTGATGATGCGACAGGCACCATTTGGCCATGATCGAACCGCCACGGGAGACGATGCCGGTCAGGCGTTTGGCGGTCATCGGCACGTAACGCAGCAGCACACCGGCATGGATAGTGAAGTAGTCGACGCCTTGCTCGGCCTGCTCCAGCAGCGTATCGCGGAACATTTCCCAGGTCAGATTCTCCGCCACACCGTTCACTTTTTCCAACGCCTGATAGATCGGCACCGTACCGATCGGTACCGGGCTATTGCGCAGGATCCATTCGCGGGTTTCGTGGATATAGCGGCCGGTGGACAAATCCATCACGGTGTCCGCACCCCAGCGGGTGGACCACACCAGCTTCTCCACTTCTTCTTCAATCGACGAAGTCACTGCGGAATTGCCGATATTGGCGTTGACCTTCACCAGGAAGTTACGGCCGATGATCATCGGTTCGGCTTCCGGGTGGTTGATATTGGCGGGGATGATGGCACGTCCGGCGGCCACTTCCTGACGAACGAATTCCGGCGTGATGTTTTGCGGCAGGTTAGCGCCCCAGCTTTGGCCGGGATGCTGGTGGCGCAACACTTCACCACGGATGCGCTCACGGCCCATGTTTTCGCGGATGGCGATGAATTCCATTTCCGGGGTGACGATGCCGGCGCGCGCGTAGTGCAACTGGGTGACGCATTTGCCCGTCTGAGCTTTGCGCGGCTGCGGCAGATGCTCGAAGCGCAGATGATCCAGCCCTTCGTCCGCCAGGCGCTGCTGGGTGAACCCGGAACTGACGCCTTTGAGGGCCTCGGTATCGCCACGTTCTTCGATCCAGCCGGCGCGCAGTTTCGCCAGGCCGCGGTGCACATCGAGTTCGGATTGCGGATCGCCGTACGGGCCGGCGGTGTCGTATACCGGGATAGCTTCGTTCTGCTCGTATTGCGGGTTGTTTTTGTCGCCGCCAATCAGCGTCGGGCTGAGCTGGATTTCACGCATCGGGACCCGCACATCGCTGCGCGAGCCTTGCAGATAGATGCGGTGTGAATTGGGAAAGGATACGCCCTGCAGAGTGTCGATAAACTGCTGGGCTTCTTCGCGCTGCTCTTTACGAGCGCGTGGTTTTTTAACGTTAGACATAGCAAATTCCTACCAGTGTAATGAGTTGGGAAAATTGCTTGTCTGGAGCTCGGAGGGAGTAATGATGCTGGCCGGCAAGGCGGGGGTATCCCCGTTCGGGAAGCCCTGCCTGTGGCGATAGATTACTCTTGTTCCCTTCGCGGGTATTAACCCGATCAGGTTCCGCGGATCCCGAATTAACGGTCTCAGCCTGGCCAATTTGATGAGCAAATCAGCGCTAGGCACTCCGACAAGATGCCCTCCAGTATAGGAGGGATAATAAAAAAAACTACAAAATTCTAACGCGTCTGATCCAGTGCTTTATCCGACAGAGGTTGCTGCGAGGCTTCCGTCGCCAGTTGGATCAACTTATCTTCCAGGGTAAAACGTGCAGCAAGCGTTTCGCCGATATCCGACAGCGCCTGGTGGAGTTCCATGCACACGTCCTGATCGATATCTACTTCGGTATAGCGATCGTGGAAAGCCATGATCTGCTCGGTATTGACCCAAAGTTTGGGGTAGATGTTCACCGATAGCGCCATTTTCGGACTGGGTGCGCCTTCCACTTGTTTGATAATTCTGTCATAGATATGAAAATGCCCGGCAGAGAGATAATCCACCAAATTATGGCAAAAGTTCTCCAGCGCTTTTTCATTCAGCGGCGTATGCTTTTCTTTGTTCGGTTTGATGCCCACGAGGGTGCAATAGGCGACAAGCAACTGCTTGCGTGCCTGAAGCCATTGATCAACTAATTCATTACTACCACCAACGCGCTGAGTCAGGCTTTCCAAACGGTTGAGCATGTTTGACTCCGTAAGTAATAAAAAGTAACAGTAAGTTATTAAAATGTAACAAGGCCGATTTGTAGAGTGCCAGTGAAGCTGAGGTTGTGCAACAACGATATGGAACTTGCATTAACGGGTAATGAAAATGGCTGGTGGATCGTCAGCCATGAAAGCAAACTTTGGTTACCGCACGGTGAATTGCCGTTCGGTTCGGCGGCGGCGTTTTCCCTGCAGGGGCGAATGGCGCGCACCATTGGCGAGTGGGAAGGGCTGCCGGTGTGGCTGGTGCGTCAGACGATGCCGCAGGATATGGGCTCGGTGCGTCAACTGCTCGAGCTCGATCGCGGGTTGTTTCAGCTTGCCGGGCGCGGCGTGCAACTGGCCGACTTTTACCGCTCTCATCGCTTCTGCGGTTATTGCGGCCATGAGATGCACCTCAGCCGTACCGAGAGCGCCTGCCTGTGCGGCCACTGCCGGGAGCGTTACTACCCGCAGATTGCACCCTGCGTAATCGTCGCTATTCGGCGTGACGATGAGATCCTGCTGGCGCAGCATGTGCGTCATCGCGGCGGCATTCATACTGTGCTGGCCGGTTTTGTCGAGGTCGGCGAAACGCTGGAACAGGCGGCCGCGCGCGAGGTGATGGAAGAAAGTAATATTGAAATCAAAAACCTGCGTTATGTCACTTCTCAACCCTGGCCGTTCCCGCATTCGCTGATGATGGCCTTTATGGCCGATTACCACCGCGGTGAGATTCGTCACGATCCGAAAGAGCTGCTGAACGCCGGATGGTACCGTTATGACCAGTTGCCGCTGTTGCCGCCACCCGGCACCGTGGCGCGCCGCCTGATAGAGGACACCGTAGCCTTATGCCGTGAGCAATAAATCGCTACAATAACGGCAGATGAATAAGGGAGCCCTATGATGAATGAGTTGAAGAACGATCGTTACCTGCGCGCGCTGCAACGTATGCCGGTGGATGTGACCCCCGTATGGATGATGCGTCAGGCCGGTCGTTATTTGCCGGAGTACAAAGCCACCCGCGCTCAAGCCGGCGATTTCATGTCGCTGTGCAAGAACGCGGAGTTGGCCTGTGAGGTTACGCTGCAACCGCTGCGCCGCTATGCGCTGGATGCCGCCATTCTGTTCTCCGATATCCTCACCATTCCCGATGCCATGGGGCTGGGCCTGTATTTCGAAGCCGGTGAAGGCCCGCGCTTCTCTTCGCCCATCACCAGCCGTGCCGACGTGGACAAACTGCCGGCGTTCGATCCGGAAGTGGAACTGGGCTATGTGATGAACGCGGTACGCACCATCCGTCGCGAACTGAAAGGCGAAGTGCCGCTGATTGGCTTCTCCGGCAGCCCGTGGACGCTGGCGACCTATATGGTGGAAGGTGGCAGCAGCAAGGCCTTTACCAAGTTGAAAAAAATGATGTACGCCGAGCCGGCCACGCTGCATTTGCTGCTGGATAAGCTGGCGGACAGCGTCATTTTGTATCTTAACGCCCAGATTAAAGCCGGCGCGCAGTCGGTGATGATCTTCGATACCTGGGGTGGCGTGCTGACTGGCCGCGACTATCGCGAATTCTCGCTGCATTACATGCACAAGATTGTCGACGGGTTGCTGCGTGAAAACGACGGCCGCCGCGTGCCGGTCACGTTATTCACCAAAGGCGGCGGCCAGTGGCTGGAAGCGATGGCGGCGACCGGTTGCGACGCGCTGGGCCTGGACTGGACTACCGATATCGCGGATGCGCGCCGTCGCGTAGGCGACAAAGTGGCGCTGCAGGGGAATATGGATCCGTCCATGCTGTACGCATCGCCTGAACGCATCGGCCAGGAAGTGGAAACCATTCTTGCCGGTTTCGGCCACGGCGAAGGCCACGTGTTCAATCTGGGCCACGGCATTCATCTGGACGTACCGCCAGAAAACGCGGGCGTCTTTGTGGAGGCCGTTCACGCTCAATCGGCGAAATATCATCGCTAAGGACGAAATGTGATTGATACCCAAGCCCTGCGCGCAGAGCAGTTGCAGCGCGCGTCTGAAGTCATTCGCCACGATGATTTTCTGGTCGATACACCGGCGTTTATCGCCGGTGCCGATGTGGGTTTCGAGCAGGAAGGGTCGGTGACGCGAGCCGCCATCGCCATCCTGCGGTATCCGTCGCTGGAACTGGTTGAATACCAGATTGCCCGTGTGGCGACTACCATGCCCTATATTCCGGGGTTTCTTTCATTCCGCGAATATCCCGCGTTGCTTGCCGCGTGGGAACGGCTGCAACAGAAGCCGGACCTGGTTTTTGTCGACGGTCATGGCATCTCGCATCCGCGCCGTCTGGGCGTCGCCAGCCACTTTGGGTTGTTGGTCAATGTGCCGACCATCGGCGTGGCGAAGAAGCGTCTGTGCGGTAAATTCGCTCCTCTGGATGCCGCGGCCGGTGCGCTGGCGCCGCTGGAGGATAAAGGCGAACAGCTTGGCTGGGTGTGGCGCAGCAAGGCGCGCTGCAACCCGTTGTTTATCGCCACCGGCCACCGTGTAAGCGCCGACAGCGCCTTGGCCTGGGTACAGCGCTGCATGGCGGGTTACCGTTTACCTGAACCCACGCGCTGGGCCGATGCCATCGCCTCGCGCCGGCCGGCCTTCCAGCGCTGGCTGCAACAGCATCCAGAGGTGTCGCAATGATCGATTTCGGGTACACTGCGGCGCAGATAACGCGTAAGAGAGTGAACAATGCTACGTAACCCGATTCATTTACGTCTGGAAAAGCTTGAAAGCTGGCAACATTTGACCTTTATGGCCAGTTTGTGCGAGCGTATGTATCCGAATTACCAGATGTTCTGCCTGCAGACCGAGTTCGGCGATCCGGCCATTTACCGTCGTATTCTGGATTTGGTGTGGGAAACTCTGGTGGTGAAGGATGCCAAGGTCAACTTTGACAGCCAGCTGGAGAAGTTGGAAGAGGCAATACCTTCGGCAGAAGATTACGATCTTTACGGCGTTTACCCGGCGATTGACGCCTGTATCGCATTAGGGGAACTGATCCATTCGCGGCTCAGCGGGGAGACGCTGGAGCACGCCATTGCCATTAGCGAAACGTCAATTCGTACCGTGGCGATGTTGGAAATGACTCAGGCCGGTAAAGAAATGACCGACGATGAGTTGAAGGTTTTGCCTGCGGTAGAGGAAGAATGGGACATTCAATGGGAGATTTTCCGCCTGTTGGCTGACTGTGAAGAGCGCGATTTAGAGCTGATCAAAGGGTTGCGTTCGGACCTCCGCGAGGCCGCGGTAAGTAATATCGGGATAAATTTAACGCAATAAGGCAAGAAAACGTGATTTAACGCCTGATTTGTCATGCCTTAAGGCTTCACATCCGCACCCTGTCTGGTCTACATTTGGGGGGCGTAAAAAAAGTGGCTATCGGTGCGTGTATGCAGGAGGGTGCTGTCAATCGGCATATCCGTCGCACTCGATGCTTTGCAAACGATAAACACACTGTAAGGATAACTTATGAACAAGACTCAACTGATTGATGTAATCGCGGACAAGGCTGACCTTTCCAAAGCACAAGCTAAACTGGCTCTGGAATCTACCCTGGCTGCTATTACTGAGTCTCTGAAAGAAGGTGATGCAGTACAATTGGTTGGTTTCGGTACTTTCAAAGTGAACCATCGTAACGAGCGCACCGGCCGCAACCCACAGACTGGTAAAGAAATCAAAATCGCAGCTGCCAACGTGCCTGCGTTCGTTTCTGGTAAAGCACTGAAAGACGCAGTTAAGTAATACTGCGTGTTGGTGAAAAGATTAAACAGGGGGGCGATGGCGCCCCTTTTGTTTGTCCGTCAGGCGTTGCTGGCCATTGGCATTGCCGGTGGCCTGAGCGCCTGCAGCAGTCATTCCGATCCTCCCACCTTTACTGCCAGCGGCTACGTGGCTGACCAAGGCGTTATGCGTTTGTGGCGTAAAGACGACGACCAGCAACGTCCACAGGTGTTGATGAGTGTCTATAGCCCCTATCGCGGGCCAGGTACGGTCACCACAGTGTACGAATACCAGAGCGGCGAACTGCGCCAAATTAAGCGCACTGATGCCGATCGCGATCAAGACTCTATTCAATTACGCTTTGCCGATGACGGGACGGTGAGCTTTATGCAGCGCCAACTGGCGACGCGACGTGAGCAACTGACCGGCGATGAGATCGCTTTGTATCAATATCAGGCGCGGCGAGTCCTTGAACTGAGCGATGCGTTGCGCGCCGGTAAGGTGAAGCTAATACAGGGGCGTTGGCAACAAGGCGTGGTGCAAACCTGTGATGGGCAATCAATCAAGCCCGGGCTGGATAATAATGCAGAAGCCTGGATCGCGCGGCGGGCCCGCAACAGCAACCAGCCGGTGAATATAGCCTGGTTGGATGCACCGGAAGGGCGCGAACTGCTGCTGGTGGCGAACGACGATTTTTGCCGCTGGGAACCTAAAGAAGAGACGTTATAAAAAAGGGCTCTGCATACAGAACCCTGCGTTTGACTGTGGTGCGACGTTCAGATCATTTGCCTCGGGCAATTGCCCGATAGCCAATATCGTTGCGACAGAAACTGCCCTGCCACTGAATGCCTTTCGCCAACTGGTATGCGCGTTGTTGCGCTTCCGCCACCGTTGTACCCAGCGCTGTCACGCACAGCACGCGGCCACCGTTAGTGACTACCTCATCCCCCTGCATGCGCGTGCCGGCATGGAACACTTTGCCGTCGGCGCTTTCCTGCTGCGGCAAGCCCTGAATCACGTCACCGTTGCTGTAGTCGCCCGGATATCCACCGGCTGCCAGCACCACTCCCAAGGCTGGGCGCTCGTCCCACTCGGAAGTTTTCTCATTCAACTTGCCTTCCGCACCGGCCAGACAGAGTTCAACCAGATCGGAGCGCAGACGCAGCATGATGGGTTGAGTTTCCGGATCGCCAAAGCGGCAGTTGAACTCAATCACTTTCGGTTGACCCTCTGCAGAGATCATCAGCCCGGCATACAGGAAACCGACGTAGGTATTCCCTTCCGCGGCCATGCCGCGTACCGTTGGCCAAATGACTTGGTCCATGGCTCGCTGGTGGATTTCATCAGTGACTACCGGAGCTGGGGAATAAGCACCCATGCCGCCGGTATTAGGGCCGGTATCGCCATCGCCAACACGTTTGTGATCCTGGCTGGTGGCCATCGGTACCACGTTCTCGCCGTCGACCATCACGATAAAACTGGCTTCTTCACCCTCTAGGAACTCTTCCACCACGATACGGTGGCCGGCGTCACCAAAAGCGTTGCCGGCCAGCATGTCCTGCACTGCGTCTTCCGCTTCCTGCAGCGTCATGGCAACGATGACGCCTTTACCGGCGGCAAGACCATCGGCTTTGATGACGATGGGTGCGCCTTTACTGCGTACATAAGCCAGCGCCGGCTCAACTTCGGTAAAGTTCTGGTACTCGGCGCTTGGAATGTTATGACGCGCCAGGAAGTCTTTGGTAAAGGCTTTAGAGCCTTCCAACTGAGCGGCTGCCTGAGACGGGCCAAAGATTTTCAGGCCGGCGGCCTGGAAGGCGTCAACCACGCCGATCACCAGCGGCGCTTCCGGCCCAACGATGGTCAGACCGATGTCATGGCTTTGTGCAAAGGCAACCAGCGCCGGAATATCGGTAGCGGAGATCGCTATGTTTGTAAGGTTTGGTTCCAGCGCAGTACCGGCGTTGCCCGGTGCGACGTAAACTTTGTCGGCCAGCGGTGACTGAGCGGCTTTCCATGCCAGCGCATGTTCACGCCCGCCGTTGCCGATAATTAAAATGTTCATCAGGTACTCCATGCAGAGCGTGCGCCGTAGCGCACGCGGCAAAAGGAAAAGGGATTAATGGCGGAAGTGGCGCATGTCGGTGAAGATCATCGCAATGCCGTGCTCGTTGGCGGCGGCAATCACTTCGTCGTCGCGGATCGAACCGCCAGGCTGGATCACGCAGGTGATGCCAACCGCCGCTGCCGCATCGATGCCGTCACGGAACGGGAAGAAGGCGTCGGACGCCATGGCGGAACCTTTCACCTCAAGCCCTTCGTCTGCCGCTTTGATCCCGGCGATTTTGGCGGAGTAAACGCGGCTCATCTGGCCGGCGCCTATGCCGATGGTCATGTTGTCACGTGCATAAACGATGGCGTTGGATTTCACGAATTTGGCCACTTTCCAGCAGAACAGCGCATCACGCAGTTCCTGAGCGCTTGGCTGACGTTCGGACACCACGCGCAGATCGCCTTCGTTCACCATACCCAGATCGCGATCCTGCACCAACAGGCCGCCGTTGACGCGTTTGAAGTCCAGAGCGGCAACGCGCTGTTGCCATTGACCGCAGGCCAGAACGCGAACGTTCTGCTTGGCGGCCAGCAGAGAGCGGGCTTCCTGGCTGATGCTCGGGGCAATGATCACCTCCACGAACTGGCGGCTAATGATGGCTTGCGCGGTGGCGGCATCCAGTTCACGGTTGAAGGCGATGATACCGCCGAAAGCCGAAGTTGGGTCGGTCTGATAGGCGCGCTCGTAGGCCGCCAGAATATCATCGCCGATTGCGACACCGCATGGATTGGCGTGCTTGACGATCACGCAGGCCGGCTCGGCGAACTCTTTGACGCACTCCAGGGCGGCGTCGGTATCGGCGATGTTGTTATAGGAGAGCGCTTTGCCCTGCAGCTGGTCAGCGGTAGCGACAGAAGCTTCCTGAACGTTCTCTTCTATATAGAAGGCCGCTTGCTGGTGGCTGTTTTCGCCGTAGCGCATATCCTGTTTCTTGATGTAGTTAAGGTTCAGGGTGCGTGGGAACCGGCCGGCAGGTTGTTCGGTATCACCGTGATAGGCCGGAACCAGTGCGCCGAAGTAGTTGGCGATCATGCTGTCGTAGGCGGCGGTATGCTCGAAGGCTTTAATCGCCAGATCGAAACGGGTGGCGTATTGCAGCGAGCCATCGTTGTTATCCATCTCGGTAATGATGGCGGCGTAGTCACCGCTCTTCACCACGATGGCGACGTCTTTATGGTTCTTGGCTGCGGAGCGCACCATGGTCGGGCCGCCGATATCGATATTCTCGACGGCGTCTTCCAGCGAGCAATCCGGGCGCGCGACTGTCTGGGCGAACGGATAAAGGTTAACGACCACCATGTCGATCGGCTTGATGTCGTGCTGGCCCATGATCGCATCGTCCTGACCGCGACGGCCCAGAATGCCGCCGTGTACTTTGGGATGCAGGGTCTTGACTCGTCCGTCCATCATTTCCGGGAAACCGGTGTAGTCGGAAACTTCGGTAACAGGCAGGCCGGCATCTGCCAGCAAGCGGGCGGTGCCGCCGGTGGAGAGTAGTTCGACGCCACGCTGGGAAAGCGCTTCGGCGAATTCAACGATACCGGCTTTGTCGGAGACGCTGAGCAGAGCCCGGCGGATTGGACGAGGTTGTTGCATGGTTTTATCCCTTGGCTTTGGAGTCGCAATAAAGAGCGTTACGTGAATTTCCACCTGCTTCTCTCTATAAGGAAAGAATTTTCTCTCTATAGAGGAGCAATCGGGCACAGATTCAGGTAACGACCTTATAAAAGAGGGAGCGTTTCGTCGCGAGGAATTGTAGCGAAAACGTTTGCGCGGTGCTCGTAAATTTTCCGCGCAAATGGGTTCTGTGGATAAAGTTGTGCACAACAGGGTATAAGGACGGGTTTTGCTGTGGAATGCAGCAAACGATCGTTTTTGTCGAAAATACCTGTTGCGGCCTGCGAGGAACTCCCTATAATGCGCCTCCATCGACACGGAACATGTGAACAACTTCACAGAGTCTCCGGGGTTCGAAGAGAAAAATCCTGAAAATTAGGGTTGACTCTGAAAGAGGAAAGCGTAATATACGCCACCT
>NZ_JAZFBA010000010.1:0-25759 GCF_036352655.1 Serratia sp. C2(1)
GACAACGTGAACATGGTTGTGACCCTGATCCACCCAATCGCGATGGACGACGGTCTGCGTTTCGCAATCCGTGAAGGCGGCCGTACTGTTGGCGCTGGTGTTGTTGCTAAAGTTATCGCTTAATCGCGAATAATTTTTCGACACAAAAAGAGGGCACTTCGGTGCCCTTTTTTTATGCAATTCGCTCAAATCTTAATTGAAATAAAAAGCATTCCTATTTAGACTTATGGGATTGGTTAAGAAGTGAGTCTCTCTATGTATGTATGCCTATGTAATGCCGTGACTGACAAAGCAATCCGTAAAGTCGTGCGTCAGCACAACCCTCATACCATGAAGCAATTGCGTGAATTAGTGCCGATTGGTACCGACTGCGGGAAGTGCATTCGACAGGCAAGACAGATTATGGTGGAGGAACGCGGAACTATTATCCCTATGCACGAAGTTGCCTAACTAAAGGTAAGGTTATTTTTTGACTCTTGGCCTCCAGCTTCTACACTTTCAGAACTGGCCAGGAGGAGTTACCTATGAAAGGCGATAAAAAGATCATTGCTCACCTCAACAAACTGCTCGGCAACGAGCTGGTTGCCATCAATCAATATTTCCTGCACGCCCGAATGTTCAAAAACTGGGGCTTAATGCGCCTTAATGACAAGGAATATCACGAGTCGATCGACGAAATGAAGCATGCCGATCGCTATATCGAGCGCATTTTATTCCTTGAAGGTCTGCCGAATTTACAAGATCTTGGTAAACTGAACATTGGCGAAGATATCGAAGAAATGCTGCGTTCAGACTTGGCCCTGGAGTTGGATGGCGCCAAGAATCTGCGCGAGGCCATCGCCTATGCCGACTCGATCCATGACTACGTCAGCCGTGATTTGATGATAGAGATCCTGGCAGATGAAGAAGGGCATATCGACTGGCTGGAAACTGAGCTGGATTTGATTGCGCGTCTGGGTATTCAAAATTACGCGCAAGCCCAGGTATTGGAACGCAAAGACTAGTCTCCTTATCATTCCCACTCCCCGTCGGCGTCTATTTTGCAGACGCCGACGGGGAGTGGCGGCAAGAGCTCGCCTACCTGAATAATCCCATCTCCGTGAATCGCTTTTCATAGTCGAATACGCAAATCGATAAAAAATGTCGATATCCTGAGCATATTTCCATCTGTGGCTTGCTTCCCGTTCTGTTTTGCGTATAATGCGCGGGCTTACCTAATCTTGGTAAGCCTGATTTTAGCGAATCAGTCGATAGGCAGGACTTTCTGCTCATCGAACAATACTCCCGATATGGGGGTTATATGTTGACGATTACACTCCCCCATCAATCGAAATGGGTGTGAGGAGTAATTATTTACGTTTATAAATAATTGGAGCTCTGGTCTCATGCAGAACCAAAGAATCCGTATCCGCCTGAAAGCGTTTGATCATCGTCTTATCGATCAATCAACCGCGGAAATCGTCGAGACTGCCAAGCGCACTGGTGCGCAAGTCCGTGGTCCGATCCCGCTGCCAACTCGCAAAGAGCGCTTTACCGTTCTGATCTCTCCGCACGTTAACAAAGACGCGCGTGATCAGTACGAGATTCGCACTCACAAGCGTCTGGTTGACATCGTTGAGCCAACCGAGAAAACCGTTGATGCTCTGATGCGTCTGGATCTGGCTGCCGGTGTAGACGTGCAGATCAGCCTGGGTTAATCAGGTCATTGAGCGATTGAGAGGTTGAAACAATGATTGGTTTAGTCGGTAAAAAAGTGGGTATGACTCGTATCTTCACTGAAGATGGCGTTTCTATCCCTGTAACCGTGATTGAAATTGAAGCGAACCGCGTGACTCAGGTTAAAGACCTGGCTAACGACGGATACCGTGCCGTTCAGGTCACCACTGGTAGCAAAAAAGCTAACCGCGTGACCAAACCGGAAGCGGGTCATTTCGCTAAAGCTGGCGTTGAAGCTGGCCGTGGTCTGTGGGAATTCCGCCTTGCAGAAGGTGAAGAGTTCACTGCAGGTCAAAACATCAGCGTAGAAATCTTCGCTGACGTTAAAAAAGTCGATGTTACCGGTACTTCTAAAGGTAAAGGTTTTGCCGGCACTGTAAAGCGCTGGAACTTCCGTACCCAAGACGCTACCCACGGTAACTCCTTGTCTCACCGCGTTCCGGGTTCTATCGGTCAGAACCAGACTCCGGGCAAAGTGTTCAAAGGCAAGAAAATGGCTGGCCACCTGGGTGACGAGCGTGTAACCGTTCAAAGCCTGGACGTAGTACGTGTTGACGCTGAGCGCAACCTGCTGCTGGTTAAGGGTGCTGTACCGGGCGCAACCGGTGGCAACCTGATCGTTAAACCAGCTGTGAAGGCGTAAGGGGATAGCAATGGAATTAGTATTGAAAGACGCGCAAAGCGCGCTGACTGTTTCCGAAACTACCTTCGGTCGTGATTTCAACGAAGCGCTGGTACACCAGGTTGTTGTTGCTTATGCAGCAGGTGCCCGTCAAGGTACCCGTGCTCAGAAGACCCGTGCTGAAGTGACTGGTTCCGGTAAAAAACCGTGGCGCCAGAAAGGTACCGGCCGTGCGCGTTCAGGTTCTGTAAAGAGCCCGATCTGGCGTTCAGGCGGCGTGACCTTTGCTGCTAAACCGCAGGACCACAGTCAGAAAGTAAACAAAAAGATGTACCGCGGCGCGCTGAAAAGCATCCTGTCCGAACTGGTACGTCAAGATCGTCTGATCGTTGTCGAGAAGTTCTCTGTAGAAGCGCCTAAAACTAAGCTGCTGGCACAGAAACTGAAAGATATGGCTCTGGAAGATGTGCTGATCGTGACCGGTGAACTGGATGAGAATCTGTTCCTGGCAGCTCGTAACCTGTACAAGGTTGACGTGCGCGATGTAGCTGGCATCGACCCGGTTAGCCTGATCGCCTTCGACAAAGTGGTTATGACTGCTGATGCTGTGAAGCAAGTTGAGGAGATGCTGGCATGATCCGTGAAGAACGTTTGCTGAAAGTGCTGCGTGCACCGCACGTATCTGAAAAAGCATCCGCTGCGATGGAGAAAAGCAACACCATCGTTCTCAAAGTTGCCAAAGACGCGACCAAAGCAGAAATCAAAGCTGCAGTGCAGAAACTGTTTGAAGTCGAAGTCGAAGACGTGAACACCCTGGTAGTTAAAGGGAAAGTGAAACGTCACGGTCAGCGTGTTGGTCGTCGTAGCGACTGGAAAAAAGCTTACGTCACCCTGAAAGAAGGCCAGAATCTGGACTTCATCGGCGGCGCAGAGTAAGTCGGAGGAGTAAGAACAATGGCAATTGTTAAATGTAAACCTACATCTCCGGGTCGTCGCCACGTTGTTAAAGTGGTTAACCCTGAGCTGCACAAGGGTAAACCTTATGCCCCGCTGCTTGAGAAACTGAGCAAAAGCGGTGGTCGTAACAACAATGGCCGTATCACCACCCGTCATATCGGTGGTGGCCACAAGCAACATTATCGTCTGGTTGACTTCAAACGCAACAAAGATGGTATTCCTGCTGTGGTTGAGCGTCTGGAGTACGATCCGAACCGTTCCGCGAACATCGCGCTGGTTCTGTACAAAGACGGCGAACGCCGTTACATCCTGGCGCCGAAAGGCCTGAAAGCTGGTGACCAGATTCAATCTGGTGTTGATGCTGCAATCAAAGCGGGTAACACCCTGCCAATGCGCAACATCCCGGTTGGTTCAACGGTTCACAACGTAGAAATGAAACCAGGTAAAGGCGGCCAGTTGGCTCGTTCTGCTGGTGCCTACGTTCAGATCGTTGCTCGTGACGGTTCCTACGTAACTCTGCGTCTGCGCTCAGGCGAAATGCGTAAAGTTCCAGTTGATTGCCGCGCCACCTTGGGTGAAGTCGGTAACGCTGAACATATGCTTCGCGTTCTGGGTAAAGCAGGTGCTGCACGTTGGCGTGGTGTTCGTCCTACCGTTCGCGGTACGGCGATGAACCCGGTAGATCACCCGCACGGTGGTGGTGAAGGTCGTAACTTTGGTAAGCACCCGGTAACTCCGTGGGGCGTTCAGACCAAAGGTAAGAAGACCCGTAGCAACAAGCGTACTGATAAGTTCATCGTACGTCGCCGTAGCAAAAAATAATTAGAGGATAAGCCATGCCACGTTCTCTCAAGAAAGGTCCTTTTATTGACCTGCACTTGCTGAAGAAGGTAGAGAAAGCGGTGGAAAGCGGTGACAAGAAGCCTTTGCGCACTTGGTCCCGTCGTTCAACGATCTTTCCTAACATGATCGGTTTGACCATCGCTGTCCATAATGGTCGTCAGCACGTACCAGTGTTCGTTTCCGATGAAATGGTCGGTCACAAACTGGGTGAATTCGCGCCGACTCGTACTTATCGCGGCCATGCGGCTGATAAAAAAGCTAAAAAGCGCTAAGGTAGGAGGAAGAGATGGAAACTATCGCTAAACATCGCCACGCTCGTTCTTCTGCTCAGAAGGTTCGCCTTGTTGCAGACCTGATCCGCGGTAAGAAAGTGTCGCAAGCTCTGGAAACCCTGAACTACACCAACAAGAAAGCTGCTGGTCTGGTTAAGAAAGTGCTGGAGTCTGCCATTGCTAACGCAGAACACAACGATGGCGCTGACATCGATGATCTGAAAGTCACGAAAATCTTCGTAGACGAAGGCCCAAGCATGAAGCGCATTATGCCGCGTGCAAAAGGTCGTGCAGATCGCATCCTGAAGCGCACCAGCCACATTACTGTGGTTGTGTCCGATCGCTGAGACTCTGGAGACTAGCAATGGGTCAGAAAGTACATCCTAATGGTATTCGCCTGGGTATTGTCAAACCTTGGAACTCTACTTGGTATGCGAATACCAAAGAATTCGCTGACAACCTGGACAGCGACTTTAAAGTTCGTCAATTCCTGACTAAGGAACTGGCGAAAGCTTCCGTTTCTCGCATCGTTATCGAGCGTCCTGCGAAGAGCATCCGTGTGACTATTCACACTGCTCGTCCAGGCATCGTTATCGGCAAGAAAGGTGAAGATGTCGAAAAACTGCGTAAGGTCGTAGCGGATATCGCTGGCGTTCCTGCACAGATTAACATCGCCGAAGTCCGTAAACCGGAACTTGACGCTAAATTGGTTGCTGACAGCATCACTTCCCAGCTGGAACGTCGCGTTATGTTCCGTCGTGCTATGAAGCGTGCTGTACAGAACGCAATGCGTCTTGGCGCTAAAGGTATCAAAGTTGAAGTAAGCGGCCGCCTTGGCGGTGCTGAAATCGCGCGTACCGAATGGTACCGTGAAGGTCGTGTTCCGTTGCACACACTGCGTGCGGATATCGATTACAACACATCTGAAGCGCACACCACTTATGGTGTAATCGGCGTTAAGGTATGGATCTTCAAAGGTGAGATCCTGGGTGGTATGGCTGCAGTTGAACAACCGGAACCGGCTGCTCAACCTAAAAAGCAGCAGCGTAAAGGCCGCAAGTAAGGAGAGTCGCTGATGTTACAACCAAAGCGTACAAAATTCCGTAAGATGCACAAAGGCCGCAACCGTGGTCTGGCGCAGGGTACGGATGTTAGCTTCGGCACTTTCGGTCTGAAAGCTGTTGGCCGTGGCCGTCTGACTGCTCGTCAAATCGAAGCAGCTCGTCGTGCAATGACTCGTGCAGTTAAGCGTCAAGGTAAAATCTGGATCCGTGTATTCCCGGACAAACCGATTACCGAGAAGCCGCTCGAAGTGCGTATGGGTAAAGGTAAGGGTAACGTAGAGTATTGGGTTGCCCTGATCCAACCTGGTAAGGTCCTGTACGAAATGGACGGTGTGCCAGAAGAGGTCGCCCGTGAGGCATTCAAGCTCGCTGCAGCTAAATTGCCGATCAAAACCACCTTTGTAACTAAGACGGTGATGTAATGAAAGCACAAGAGCTGCGTGAAAAAAGCGTTGAAGAGCTGAACACTGAGCTGCTCAACCTGCTGCGTGAGCAATTTAACTTGCGCATGCAGGCGGCAAGTGGCCAGCTGCAACAAACTCACCTGTTGAAACAAGTGCGTCGTAATGTCGCACGCGTTAAGACTTTACTGACTGAAAAGGCGGGTGTGTAAATGACTGATATTAACCGTACTCTGCAGGGTCGTGTTATTAGTGACAAAATGGAGAAATCCATGGTTGTTGCTATCGAACGCACTGTGAAGCACCCGATTTACGGGAAATTCATCAAGCGTACGACCAAGCTGCACGTACATGACGAGAACAACGAATGTGGTATCGGTGACGTGGTAGAAATCCGCGAATGCCGTCCACTGTCTAAGACTAAGTCTTGGACGTTGGTTCGCGTTGTAGAGAAAGCGATTCTGTAATAGAGTAGCGGCCTCTAACTTAATAAACGGCTCAGAAAATGAGCCGTTTATTTTTTCTACCCATACTTTGGAAGCGGTGTTATAATGCTGCGCCCTCGGTTATGGGGCTTTTCAACGACCTAGTAATAGGTCCTAAAGTTGTAGTTGACATTAGCGGAGCACTAACATGATCCAAGAACAGACTATGCTGAACGTGGCCGACAACTCCGGTGCACGTCGCGTAATGTGTATCAAGGTTCTAGGTGGCTCGCACCGTCGCTACGCAGGCATCGGCGACGTCATCAAAATTACCATCAAGGAAGCAATTCCTCGCGGTAAGGTGAAGAAAGGCGATGTGCTGAAGGCGGTAGTGGTGCGCACCAAGAAGGGTGTACGTCGCCCGGACGGTTCTGTCATTCGCTTCGATGGTAATGCATGCGTTATTTTAAACAATAACAGCGAGCAACCTATCGGTACGCGTATTTTTGGGCCGGTAACTCGTGAACTGCGTAATGAGAAGTTCATGAAAATTATCTCTCTGGCACCAGAAGTACTCTAAGGAGCGAACCATGGCAGCGAAAATCCGTCGTGATGACGAAGTTATCGTGCTTACCGGGAAAGACAAAGGTAAACGCGGTAAAGTAAAAAATGTCTTGTCTGCTGGCAAGGTCATTGTTGAAGGTATCAACCTGGTTAAGAAACATCAGAAGCCGGTTCCGGCCCTGAACCAACCAGGTGGCATTGTTGAAAAAGAAGCTGCTATTCAGGTTTCTAACATTGCTCTCTTCAACACGGCTACCGGTAAGGCTGACCGTGTAGGCTTTAGATTCGAAGACGGCAAAAAAGTCCGTTTCTTCAAATCTAACAGCGAAACTATCAAGTAATTTGGAGTAATACGATGGCGAAACTGCATGATTACTACAAAGACGAGGTAGTCAAACAACTGATGTCTCAGTTTGATTACAACTCTGTCATGCAAGTCCCTCGGGTCGAGAAGATCACCCTGAATATGGGTGTTGGTGAAGCGATCGCTGACAAGAAACTGCTGGATAATGCAGCAGCCGATTTGGCAGCAATCTCCGGTCAAAAGCCGTTCATCACCAAAGCACGCAAATCTGTTGCAGGCTTCAAAATCCGCCAGGGCTATCCGATCGGCTGTAAAGTAACTCTGCGTGGCGAACGCATGTGGGAGTTCTTTGAGCGTCTGATTTCCATTGCTGTTCCACGTATCCGTGACTTCCGTGGCTTGTCCGCTAAGTCATTCGATGGCCGTGGTAACTACAGCATGGGTGTGCGTGAGCAAATCATCTTCCCAGAAATCGACTATGACAAAGTCGATCGTGTTCGTGGCTTGGATATTACCATTACCACTACTGCGAAATCTGATGATGAAGGCCGTGCACTGTTGGCTGCTTTTAACTTCCCGTTCCGCAAGTAAGGCAGGGTTACTGATGGCTAAGCAATCAATGAAAGCACGCGAAGTCGTTCGCGTGAAACTGGCTGACAAGTACCGCGCTAAACGCGAGGAATTGAAAGCTATCATTTCTGGTGTGAACTCATCCGACGAAGATCGTTGGGATGCTGTTCTCAAGCTGCAAACTCTGCCGCGTGATTCCAGCCCGTCTCGTCAGCGTAAACGCTGCCGCCAAACTGGCCGTCCACATGGTTATGTGGGCAAATTCGGGTTGAGCCGTATCAAGCTACGTGAAGCCGCCATGCGCGGTGAAGTACCAGGCTTGAAAAAGGCTAGCTGGTAATTACCAATTGAATCACGGGAGTAAAGACAGATGAGCATGCAAGATCCGATCGCGGATATGCTGACCCGTATCCGTAACGGTCAAGCCGCGAACAAAGTTGCGGTCACCATGCCTTCCTCCAAGCTGAAAGTGGCAATTGCCAACGTGCTGAAGGAAGAAGGTTTTATTGAAGATTTCAAAATCGAAGGCGACACCAAGCCTGTACTGGAACTGGTACTGAAGTACTTCCAGGAAAAGGCAGTGGTAGAAAGCATTCAGCGAATCAGCCGTCCAGGTCTGCGCATCTATAAGAAAAAAGATGAGCTGCCTAAAGTTATGGCCGGTTTGGGTATTGCTGTTATTTCTACCTCTAAAGGTGTTATGACCGATCGTGCAGCTCGCCAAGCTGGTCTTGGTGGCGAGATTATCTGCTACGTAGCTTAATTCGGGAGGAAAGAATGTCTCGTGTTGCAAAAGCACCCGTCGTCATTCCTGCCGGCGTAGAGGTAAAACTCAACGGTCAGGTTATTTCGATTAAGGGTAAGAACGGCGAGCTGACTCGTACTGTCCACGACGCCGTTGAAGTGAAGCAAGAAGCTAACGCACTGACTTTCGCTCCACGCGAAGGTTTTGCTAATGCATGGGCCCAAGCGGGTACTACGCGCGCTCTGCTGAACGCAATGGTAGTTGGTGTTACCGACGGCTTCACCAAAAAGCTTCAACTGGTAGGTGTTGGTTATCGTGCTGCTGTTAAAGGCAACGTGGTGAATTTAGCCCTGGGCTTCTCTCACCCTGTCGATCACCAGCTGCCAGCAGGTATTACTGCTGAATGCCCTAGCCAAACTGAAATCGTGCTGAAAGGCGCTGATAAACAAGTTATTGGCCAGGTTGCTGCAGATCTGCGTGCCTACCGCCGTCCTGAGCCTTACAAAGGCAAGGGTGTCCGTTACGCCGACGAAGTCGTGCGTACCAAAGAGGCTAAGAAGAAGTAAGGTAACACTATGGATAAGAAATCTGCTCGTATCCGTCGTGCGACCCGCGCACGCCGTAAGCTCAAAGAACTGGGTGCAACCCGCCTGGTGGTACATCGTACCCCGCGTCACATTTACGCACAGGTAATTGCTCCAAATGGTTCTGAAGTACTGGTAGCAGCTTCTACTTTAGAAAAAGCTATCACTGAGCAACTGAAGTATTCCGGTAACAAAGACGCAGCAGCTGCCGTAGGTAAAACTCTGGCTGAGCGCGCGTTGGAAAAAGGGATCTCTAAAGTATCCTTTGACCGTTCCGGTTTCCAATATCATGGTCGAGTCCAGGCACTGGCAGATGCTGCCCGTGAAGCTGGCCTTCAGTTCTAAGGAAGAGGTTTAAGATGGCTCACATCGAAAAACAAGCTGGCGAACTGCAGGAAAAGCTGATCGCGGTAAACCGCGTATCTAAAACCGTAAAAGGTGGCCGTATTTTCAGCTTTACCGCACTGACAGTCGTTGGTGATGGTAACGGTCGCGTTGGTTTTGGCTACGGCAAAGCACGCGAAGTTCCGGCAGCGATCCAGAAAGCGATGGAAAAAGCCCGTCGCAACATGATGAATGTCGCGCTGAACAGCGGCACCCTGCAGCACCCTGTTAAAGGTGCTCATACGGGTTCCCGTGTGTTCATGCAGCCGGCTTCCGAAGGTACCGGTATTATTGCCGGTGGTGCAATGCGCGCCGTCCTGGAAGTCGCTGGGGTGCACAACGTATTGGCTAAAGCTTATGGTTCCACCAACCCGATCAACGTGGTTCGTGCAACTATTGATGCTTTGGCAAATATGAAGTCCCCTGAAATGGTCGCTGCCAAGCGTGGTAAATCCGTTGCAGACATTCTGGGGTAATTGACCATGGCTAAGACTATCAAAGTAACACAAGTTCGCAGCTCCATTGGCCGTCTGCCGAAGCATAAAGCTACACTGCTCGGTCTGGGTCTGCGTCGTATTGGTCACACCGTAGAGCGCGAGGATACTCCTGCTGTACGCGGTATGATCAACCTGGTTTCCTACATGGTTAAAGTTGAGGAGTAACAGATGCGTTTAAATACTCTGTCTCCGGCTGAAGGTGCCAAGCATGCGCCGAAGCGTGTAGGTCGTGGTATTGGTTCTGGCCTGGGTAAAACCGCCGGTCGTGGTCACAAAGGTCAGAACTCTCGTTCTGGCGGTGGCGTACGTCGTGGGTTTGAAGGTGGTCAGATGCCTTTATATCGTCGTTTGCCGAAATTCGGCTTTACCTCTCGCAAAGCTATGATCACGGCAGAAGTTCGTCTGTCTGAACTGGCACTTGTTGAAGGCGACGTAATCGACCTGAACGCGCTGAAAGCCGCTAACGTTGTTGGTATCCAGATCGAGTTCGTGAAAGTTATGCTTTCTGGCGAAGTCGCTCGTCCGGTTACCCTGCGTGGTCTGCGTGTCACCAAAGGCGCTCGTGCTGCTATCGAAGCTGCTGGCGGTAAAATTGAGGAATAAGTAGCAGATGGCTAAGCAACCAGGATTAGATTTTCAAAGTGCTAAAGGCGGACTCGGCGAGCTGAAGCGCAGACTTTTGTTTGTAATCGGCGCGCTGATTGTCTTCCGTATCGGCTCTTTTATTCCGATTCCTGGTATCGATGCCACTGTGCTTGCCAAATTGCTCGAGCAGCAGAGAGGCACTATCATTGAAATGTTTAACATGTTCTCTGGTGGTGCCCTCAGCCGTGCTTCAATCTTTGCTCTGGGGATCATGCCGTATATTTCGGCATCGATCATTATCCAGCTGTTAACGGTGGTACATCCAGCGTTGGCAGAAATTAAGAAAGAAGGGGAGGCTGGCCGTCGCAAGATTAGCCAGTACACCCGTTACGGTACGCTGGTGTTGGCTATATTCCAGTCAATCGGTATTGCTACCGGTTTACCGAATATGCCTGGTATGCAGGGTCTGGTGTTAAATCCAGGCTTTGCATTCTACTTTACTGCAGTAGTTAGCTTGGTTACTGGAACAATGTTCCTTATGTGGCTGGGTGAGCAGATTACTGAACGCGGTATCGGTAACGGTATCTCGATCATTATCTTTGCAGGTATTGTAGCGGGACTTCCGCCGGCAGTAGCCCATACCATTGAGCAAGCTCGGCAAGGCGACCTGCACTTCCTCCTGTTGCTGTTGGTTGCAGTATTAGTGTTTGCAGTAACCTTCTTCGTTGTTTTCATCGAACGTGGTCAACGTCGTATCGTCGTTAACTATGCGAAACGTCAACAAGGGCGTCGTGTTTATGCAGCACAGAGCACACACTTACCGTTGAAAGTGAACATGGCAGGGGTTATCCCGGCAATCTTCGCTTCCAGCATTATTCTGTTCCCTGCCACGATCGCATCATGGTTTGGGGGCGGTACCGGTTGGAACTGGCTGACAACGATTTCGCTGTATTTGCAGCCAGGGCAACCGCTTTATGTGTTACTCTATGCATCTGCAATCATCTTCTTCTGTTTCTTTTACACGGCGTTGGTTTTCAACCCGCGTGAAACAGCAGATAACCTGAAGAAGTCCGGTGCCTTCGTACCAGGAATTCGTCCGGGAGAGCAAACGGCGAAGTACATCGATAAAGTAATGACGCGTTTAACCCTGGTGGGCGCGATGTACATTACTTTCATCTGCCTGATCCCGGAGTTCATGCGTGATGCAATGAAAGTACCATTCTACTTTGGTGGTACCTCGCTACTGATCGTGGTTGTCGTCATCATGGACTTTATGGCTCAAGTGCAAACTCTGATGATGTCAAGTCAGTACGAGTCTGCATTGAAGAAAGCAAACCTGAAAGGCTATAACCGCTAATCAGGCGCGTTTGAGAAGTTACGGAGAGTAAAAATGAAAGTTCGTGCTTCCGTCAAGAAATTATGTCGTAACTGCAAAATCGTTAAGCGTAACGGTGTCGTTCGTGTGATTTGCAGCGCCGAGCCGAAGCATAAACAGCGTCAAGGCTGATTATCTCGCATATTTTTCTTGCAAAGTTGGGTTGAGCTGGCTAGATTAGCCAGCCAATCTTTTGTATGTAGCTGCAACATTATTTGAGTATCCTGAAAACGGGCTTTTCAGAATGGTGTTGCCGTATAAAATAGTAGGAGTGCATAGTGGCCCGTATAGCAGGCATTAACATTCCTGATCATAAACATACCGTTATCGCCTTAACGTCGATCTTCGGAATCGGTAAGACCCGTTCACAGTCTATCTGTGCATCTACGGGCATTGCTGAAAATGTTAAGATCAGTGAGCTGTCTGAAGAGCAAATTGAACAGCTGCGTGAAGCAGTCGCCAAATTCACTGTAGAAGGTGATTTGCGTCGTGAAGTTACCCTGAGCATCAAGCGTCTGATGGATCTTGGTACTTACCGTGGTTTGCGTCATCGTCGTGGTCTGCCAGTTCGCGGTCAGCGTACTAAGACCAACGCACGTACCCGTAAGGGTCCGCGTAAACCAATCAAGAAATAATCAGGGTGATTGAATAATGGCAAAGGCACCTGTTCGTACACGTAAGCGTGTAAGAAAACAAGTCTCTGACGGCGTGGCTCATGTCCATGCTTCTTTCAACAACACCATTGTAACTATTACCGATCGTCAGGGTAATGCATTGGGTTGGGCAACTGCCGGTGGTTCTGGTTTCCGTGGTTCTCGTAAGTCAACTCCGTTTGCAGCTCAGGTTGCAGCAGAACGTTGTGCTGACGCAGTAAAAGAATACGGTATCAAGAACCTGGAAGTTATGGTTAAGGGACCGGGTCCGGGTCGCGAATCAACAATTCGTGCTCTGAACGCCGCTGGTTTCCGCATCACTAATATTACTGATGTGACTCCTATCCCTCACAACGGTTGTCGTCCGCCGAAAAAGCGCCGCGTATAACGCTGCTTTTAGGTTAGTTGGAGAAAGAAAATGGCAAGATATTTGGGTCCTAAGCTCAAGCTTAGCCGCCGTGAGGGCACAGACCTGTTCCTGAAGTCTGGCGTTCGCGCGATCGATACCAAGTGTAAAATTGAGCAACCGCCTGGTCAACACGGTGCGCGTAAACCGCGTCTGTCTGACTACGGTGTACAGTTACGTGAAAAGCAAAAAGTTCGCCGTATGTACGGTGTTCTGGAGCGTCAATTCCGTAACTATTATAAAGAAGCAGCACGCCTGAAGGGCAACACCGGTGCAAACCTGTTGCAACTGCTGGAAGGTCGTTTGGACAACGTTGTTTACCGTATGGGCTTCGGCGCTACTCGTGCAGAGTCACGTCAGTTGGTTAGCCACAAAGCAATTATGGTAAATGGTCGCGTTGTTAACATCGCTTCTTATCAGGTATCTCCGAATGACGTAGTCAGCATCCGCGAGAAGGCTAAAAAGCAATCTCGTGTTAAAGCTTCTCTGGAGCTGGCTGAGCAGCGTGAAAAGCCGACTTGGCTGGAAGTTGATGCTGCTAAGATGGAAGGCGTGTTCAAGCGTATGCCTGAACGTACCGATCTGTCTGCGGACATTAACGAACACCTGATCGTCGAGCTTTACTCCAAGTAAAGCTTAGTACCAAAGAGAGGACACAATGCAGGGTTCTGTGACAGAGTTTCTAAAACCGCGCCTGGTAGATATCGAGCAAGTCAGTTCGACGCACGCCAAGGTGACCCTTGAGCCTTTAGAGCGTGGCTTTGGCCATACTCTTGGCAACGCACTGCGCCGTATTCTGCTTTCATCTATGCCGGGTTGCGCGGTGACCGAGGTTGAGATTGATGGTGTACTGCATGAGTACAGCACCAAAGAAGGCGTACAGGAAGATATCCTGGAGATCCTGCTCAACCTGAAAGGGCTGGCGGTGAGAGTTCAAGGCAAAGACGAAGTTATTCTTACCCTGAATAAATCTGGCATTGGCCCTGTGACCGCTGCCGACATTACCCATGATGGTGATGTCGAAATCGTCAAGCCTCAGCATGTGATCTGCCACCTGACCGATGAGAACGCTGCTATCAGCATGCGTATCAAAGTTCAGCGCGGTCGTGGTTACGTGCCGGCTTCTGCCCGAATTCATTCGGAAGAAGATGAGCGCCCGATCGGTCGTCTGTTGGTTGACGCCTGCTATAGCCCTGTAGAGCGTATTGCCTACAATGTTGAAGCAGCGCGTGTAGAACAGCGTACTGACCTGGACAAGCTGGTTATCGAAATGGAAACCAATGGCACGATCGATCCTGAAGAGGCGATCCGCCGTGCGGCAACCATCCTGGCCGAACAACTTGAAGCTTTCGTTGACTTACGTGATGTTCGTCAACCAGAAGTTAAAGAAGAGAAACCAGAATTCGATCCGATCCTGCTGCGCCCTGTTGACGATCTGGAATTGACTGTCCGCTCTGCTAACTGCCTTAAGGCAGAAGCTATCCACTACATCGGTGATCTGGTACAGCGTACCGAGGTTGAGTTGCTGAAAACGCCGAACCTGGGTAAAAAATCTCTTACTGAGATTAAAGACGTGCTGGCTTCACGTGGTCTGTCACTGGGCATGCGCCTGGAAAACTGGCCACCGGCAAGCATTGCTGACGAGTAACCGGATCACAGGTTAAGGTTTTACTGAGAAGGATAAGGTCATGCGCCATCGTAAGAGTGGTCGTCAACTGAACCGTAACAGCAGCCACCGCCAGGCTATGTTCCGTAACATGGCCGGCTCTTTGGTTCGTCATGAGATCATCAAGACGACCCTGCCAAAAGCGAAAGAGCTGCGTCGCGTTGTTGAGCCGCTGATTACTCTTGCCAAGACCGACAGCGTAGCTAATCGTCGTCTGGCATTCGCCCGTACTCGTGATAACGAGATCGTGGCAAAACTGTTTAACGAGCTGGGCCCGCGTTTTGCGAGCCGTGCCGGTGGTTACACTCGCATTCTGAAGTGTGGCTTCCGCGCAGGCGACAACGCGCCGATGGCATACATCGAGCTGGTTGATCGTGCTGAGTCTCAAGCAGAAGTGGCAACTGCAGAGTAATCTGTAGACGCGTAAAAAAACCGGGCTTGCCCGGTTTTTTTACGTCCAAAGCTAAACGAATGTACTCTCTTCCTCCGTAAGACTTAAGATCCCCTCCTCTATCCGCTATGCTAACGCTATTAATCAGGTCAACTGAGGGATCCTGTTATGTGGTTACTTGATGAATGGGCGGAGCGCCATATTCGTGATGCACAAGCCAAAGGTGAACTGGACAATTTGCCGGGACGAGGACAGCCGCTTAAGTTGGATGATGACAGCGCTGTGCCCGCTGAACTGCGTTCAGGGTTCCGCTTACTTAAAAACGCCGGCTATTTGCCTGCGGAGCTTGAAGATCGTAAAGAGGCATTAACTGTGGCCCGCTTACTGCAGGAGATTAACAGCGCGCATCCAGACTATATCAGCCTCAGCAAACGCATGGTTTTGCTGGAATATCGCTTGCGGCAAGCAGGAATGAGCACTGATTTTTTACACGGTGAATATCAGCGGACATTGAACGAGAAATTCACACAGGAGCAGAGCGATGTTTAAGATTGGTCAATTGGCAAAGCTTGCTGACGTAACACCGGATACCGTGCGCTATTACGAAAAGCAGGGAATGATGGACCATAACGTTCGTACTGAGGGCGGTTACCGGTTATACAGCGATCAAGACTTGCAGCGCCTGCGTTTTATCCGCTATGCCAAGCAACTTGGTTTTACTTTGGAAACTATTGCCGAACTGCTATCGATCCGAGTTGATCCTGAGCATCATACCTGCCAGGAGTCTAAATCGATCGTTGATGCGCGGCTTGCTGAGGTAGAGAATAAGTTGACCGAGTTGATGCGGATGCGCGAATCGTTAAAGCGGTTGAGCGATGCCTGCTGTGGTACCGCGCATACCAGCAACTATTGTTCAATTTTGGAGGCGCTGGAACAGGGGGCCAGTGACGGAAAGGCAAAAAAAGGCACGTAAAAGGATCCGGAGGTCTTTAATTTTTATACGTCCGGCAGTATTATCGGCTCGTTTTATAACCCTAGTTTTAACAGGAGCATTACCGTGACTAAATACCGTCATACTAAAGGCCAGATACAGGACAACGCGATTGAAGCACTGCTGCATGATCCGTTATTTCGCCAACGGATAGAGAAAAATAGTAAAGGGAAGGGCAGCTATCGGCGTAAGGACAAACACGGAAAAGGCGGTAACTGGGAGGCCAGTGGCAAGTTATCTAACGATAATTTGCCACTGGCCTTCTGGTTTTAAGACATTAAAAAAGCCATCTGAATACGATGGCTTTTTATTAGTGCAAGACAAATGGAATTACAGTTTTGGCTGCTGCTGTTGGCTCAGTAAATCACGGATTTCGGTCAGCAGTTTTTCTTCTGCAGTCGGTGCCGGAGGGGCTGCCGGCTCTTCTGCCTGCTTGCGACGCATTTTGTTCATTAATTTAATGGCCAGGAAAATAGCGAAGGCAACGATAACGAAGTCAAAAACGGACTGGATAAATGAACCATAGTTCATTACCACTGCCGGCACTGTACCTTGGGCTTCACGTAATATCAGATGGAATTGTTTGAAATCGACGCCGCCGATCAGTAAACCTAACGGTGGCATGATGATATCTGCAACGAAGGACGATACAATTTTACCGAAAGCAGCACCGATAATCACACCCACTGCAAGATCAACCACGTTGCCACGCATGGCAAATTCGCGGAATTCTTTTAACATACTCATAGCACACCCCTTAAAGAAATTAATAATACAAGTTTAACAAAGCAATTTCCCTTTGCCACAATCAGGAGAGAAAAGTCTTTATCTCTTCTCATGGCAGCGAATATCTACCTGATTATAGACTATCGGTTAATACATTTGTTCTACAGGAAGAATGGGCTTGGCTGGAACAAGCGCTCAACGTCAGGAACGTACTTTTTGTCAGTAATAAACATAATGACATGGTCGCCCTGTTCAATCTTGCTGCTGCCATTGGCAATAATAACGTCATCACCCCGCACAATCGCGCCAATAGTGGTACCTGGTGGTAATTTAATATCTTCAACGATGCGGCCAACCACTTTTGAAGTACTTTCGTCACCGTGCGCGATGGCTTCGATAGCTTCCGCTACGCCGCGGCGTAGGGATGAAACGCTGACGATATCCGCTTTACGCACATGGCCTAACAATGCGGAAATCGTCGCCTGCTGTGGGGATATAGCAATATCGATTACACTGCCTTGCACCAGATCGACGTAGGCGCGGCGCTGGATCAGCACCATTACTTTTTTGGCACCCATGCGTTTGGCTAGCATGGCGGACATAATATTGGCTTCGTCATCATTGGTAATGGCAATAAAGACGTCTACCTGATCAACGTGCTCTTCTGCCAGCAACTCCTGGTCAGAGGCATCGCCATAAAACACGATGGTGTCATGCAATTGCTCGGCCAGCTCTGCCGCACGTTGCTGATTACGTTCAATCAGCTTCACGTTGTAAGATTTTTCTAACCGTTGCGCCAAGCCTGCACCTACGTTGCCGCCACCGACAATCATGATACGTTTATAAGGTTTTTCCAGCCGCTGCAGTTCGCTCATTACGGCACGAATGTGCTGTGAAGCGGCAACAAAAAACACTTCGTCCCCGGCTTCGATAATGGTAGAACCCTGCGGACGAATCGGTCGGTCCTGGCGGAATATAGCGGCGACGCGAGTATCAATATGTGGCATATGCTCGCGCATAGCGGACAATGCGTTACCTACCAGCGGACCACCGTAATAGGCTTTTACCGCGGCAATGCTGACCTTGCCTTCAGCAAAATTGACAACCTGCAGTGCGCCCGGGTATTCAATTAATTTATAGATGTAATCAATAACCAGCTGTTCCGGTGAAATCAGGTGATCAATGGGTACGGCTTCCGGCTGAAATAGCTTCTCCGATTCGCGGATGTATTCCGGTGCTCGGATACGTGCAATGCGGTTAGGCGTATTAAACAGCGAGTAAGCAATTTGGCAGGCAACCATATTGGTTTCGTCAGAGTTGGTAACGGCGACCAACATATCTGCGTCTTCCGCACCTGCTTCACGCAACACGCGCGGGTGGGAGCCGTATCCCTGAACGACCCGCAGATCAAATTTATCCTGTAACTGACGCAGGCGGCCTGAATCGGTATCCACGACGGTGATATCGTTATTTTCACCTACCAGGTTTTCTGCCAGTGTTCCACCAACCTGACCTGCACCAAGAATAATTATTTTCATTTGGTTCTCTGCTTCACACTGAAACCGCTGAATATTATCTGACAGGGCGCAACAAGCGCGCCCTGAGCACTGAATTGCTACATTTTAATCAGCTTAGCGTAAAAGAAGCCATCCCCATCCTCTGGATGCGGAAGATTCTGTCGACCGGGCTGCTGTTCGTCACCCGTTTCAACCAACCTGGCATCGGAATGACGCTGGAGGAAGGCGGCAATTTGCTCAGCGTTCTCCGCCGGCAGGATAGAACAGGTGGCATACACCATCACACCACCGTTTTTGAGGTGTGGCCAAATAGCCTCAATGATCTCAGCCTGTAACTTTGCCAGCTCTGTGATGTCACTGTCTCGGCGCAACCATTTGATATCTGGATGGCGGCGGATCACGCCGGTTGCAGAGCAGGGAGCGTCCAGTAAAATGCGATCGAATTGCTTATCAGCACACCATTGTTGCGGGGCGCGGCCATCACCCAATTTCACTTCGGCGTGTAAACGCAGGCGCTGCAGGTTTTCTTTGACCCGGCCAAGGCGTTGTTCATCGATATCGACCGCCATCACATGGGCTTTGGGGGCTGCCTCCAGGATGTGAGTTGTTTTACCGCCTGGAGCCGCACACAGATCAAGGATCCGTTCCCCGTCTTGCGGATCCAGCAGATCGATACAGCCTTGCGCGGAGGCGTCTTGCACCGTGACCCAACCTTCGGCAAAACCAGGCAGATCGGTAACGGCGCAGGGTGTCAGCAGACGCAGCGCATCAGGGTATTCTGCATGCGGTTCGGCGCCAATGCCTGCCTGCTCCATCAGTTGCAAGTAATCTTCACGAGTGTGATGAAGACGGTTGACGCGCAGCCACATCGGCGGCTTCTGGTTATTGGCATCAATAATCTGTTCCCACTGAGCGGGATAAGCCTGTTGGATGCGTTTTAATAGCCAGCTTGGGTGTAGGTAGCGGCTGTCGTTATTGGCGGCGCGTTGCAGTAATTCCTCCTGCTGGCGCAGAAACTGGCGCAGTACGCCATTAATCAAGCCTTTAAGCTGTGGCCGTTTCAGTGCCACTGCGCCTTCCACCGTTTCCGCCAGCACTGCGTGAGCAGGGATACGGGTATACAGAAGCTGATATAAGCCAACCATCAGCAAATAATGCAGCGTGCGCTGCTTGCCGGTCATTGGTTTTGCCATTAATTGCTGAATACACCATTCAAGCTGCGGCAGCACACGCAGGGTGCCGAAGCACAACTCCTGCAACAGCGCGCGGTCCTTGTCAGAAATGGTTTTTTGCAGTGCCGGCAGGACAGTACTGAGTGACTGCCCCTGATCCAACACCTGGCCGATGGCTTTTGCAGCGTGGCTTCGGAGATTGTAATTGTTTTTCATAGGCTAAAGCTGATAACGATCGGTATTAAGAGAGAAACAGCCCGACGGTGATCGGTCGGGCAGTGGGGGCTTTATAACCGGTTACCCGGTGTAAACCATTCGCGACGTGAGTTCAAGAGGTCTTGCGCCGACATGGGTTTTTTACCCGCCGGTTGCAACTGCGTCAGGTTAAGGATCCCGTCAGCGGTAGCCACCTGAATACCGTGCTTGTCGGCATGGATGATGGTGCCTGGCTCTGCGCCAGACGTTTCCGCCAGCACCGTCGCCTGCCACACTTTCACCGGTTGATCGTCAATGGTGAAATAGCTGACCGGCCATGGATTAAAGGCGCGGATGCAGCGTTCAAGCTGTGCGGCGGACAGGCGCCAGTCCAGGCGGGCCTCTTCCTTGCTCAGCTTCTCGGCGTAAGTGACATGCGCTTCATCTTGCACTTCACGTCGTGCCGTGCCTTCGGCCATTTGCTGCAGCGTGGTCAGCATGCCTTGCGGGCCGAGTTTTGCCAGCTTGTCGTACAGGCTGGCGCTGGTGTCATCGGTTTCGATTGGACAAGCGATCTTGTGCATCATATCGCCGGTGTCCAGGCCCACGTCCATCTGCATGATGGTGACGCCGGTTTCGCTGTCGCCGGCCCAGAGTGAACGTTGAATGGGGGCTGCACCACGCCAACGCGGCAACAGTGAACCGTGTACGTTGATGCAACCGAGGCGCGGCATATCCAGTACCGCTTTAGGCAGGATCAGGCCATAGGCCACCACCACCATTACATCGGCGTTGAGATCGGCAACCAGATGCTGGTTCTCTTCCGGGCGCAATGATTTGGGTTGAAATACCGGCAGTTGGTGCTGTTGCGCCAGTAATTTAACCGGGCTGGGCGTCAGTTTGTTACCTCGGCCTGCCGGACGATCAGGTTGGGTAAATACCCCGACAATCTGGTGCCCAGATGACAACAGCGCGTCAAGGTGACGCGCTGCAAAGTCTGGAGTTCCGGCAAAAATAATCCGTAAAGTGTCAGACACGTTGATTTCCTGCTCGGTTAGGCGCGTGCGTTCAGCTTGGCCATTTTTTCCAGTTTCTGACGGATACGCTGGCGCTTCAGCGGCGACAAATAATCGACGAACAGCTTGCCCATCAGGTGATCCATTTCGTGCTGGATACAGATGGCCAACAGGTCATCGGCTTCGAGCTCAAAAGGTTTACCGTCACGGTCCAGCGCTCTGATTTTCACATTGGCGGCGCGCGGAACTAATGCACGCTGCTCAGGAATGGAAAGACAGCCTTCTTCGATCCCGGTTTCACCGCTTTTTTCCAGCAGTTCCGGGTTGATCAGCACGAGGCGCTGATCGCGGTTCTCAGAAACGTCAATGACGATAATCCGCTGATGGATATCCACCTGTGTTGCAGCCAGGCCAATGCCTTCCTCTGCGTACATGGTTTCAAACATATCATCCACGATGCGCTGGATAGTCGCGTTGACTTCTTTTACCGGGGCCGCAATTTTGCGTAGCCGCTCGTCTGGGTAATGTAATACCTGCAATACTGACATATATCTTGAGATCTGTTTCCGAGTGATAAACGAGGTTTAGCTTCTATTCTAGACATTTCCCGGCCTGATTGACAGCATTGCGCACCAATTGCTCGAATTGGTAAAACCACCGTTTTCTGCGAGGGAACTGGCGATGCAAGCAGAGGAAATTAGCTTACGGATGCACGGGGTTACTGGATTGGGTGCCGCTCAGGCCAGTCAGGTGATAAAGCAAATGGTCGCTGCGGGGGGCGATCCTTATCGTTTGTTAGGATCATTGGGGCTGAATGACCGGCAGCAGACGCAATTTCGCCAGATGGAGCCGCGTTATCTGGCCGCCACGCTAGCTTGGCTGGATCAACCCGACAGCGTGATGTTGACCTATGGTGAGGCCGGGTACCCCGAACAATTGCTTCCTATCGACGATGCCCCGCTACTGCTGTTGGTAAAGGGCAACCCAGAGGCCTTGCTGCAACCGCAAATCGCCATGGTCGGCAGTCGTCAGTTCAGTCATTACGGCGAACATTGGGGCAGTTATTTTTCCACCGGTCTGGTGCATTGCGGATTTACCATCACCAGCGGGTTGGCCATCGGTATTGACGGCATTTGTCACCGCGCGGCGCTGGAGGCGGAAGGAGGTACGGTGGCCGTGCTGGGGAGCGGTCTTGCCAATATCTATCCACGTCGGCATCGTCACTTGGCCGAGCAAATTGTCGAACATGGCGGGGCGGTAATTTCGGAATATCTGGTTACCGACCTGCCAATGGCCGACCACTTTCCGCGTCGTAATCGCATTATTAGCGGTCTAAGCCTGGGCGTGGTGGTGATTGAAGCCTCTCTACGTAGCGGAACGCTGATTACAGCCCGTTATGCGCTGGAACAAGGTCGCGAAGTCTTCGCGCTCCCTGGTGCTCTGGGCAACCCGATGAGTGAGGGAACGCATTGGCTGATCCAACAAGGAGCCTACCTGGTCACGGGGCCGAAAGAGATCGCTGAACAGCTGGGAAGCGGCCTGCATTGGCTATCGTTGAACGAAAATACAACTATTTGTGCGTCTGAGGCCGAAGTTGAATTGCCATTTGCTGATGTGTTGGCTAACGTAGGAGATGAGGTGACACCTGTTGACGTCGTCGCTGAACGTGCCGGCCAACCTGTGCCAGAAGTGGTAATCAAGTTACTCGATCTGGAGTTAGCAGGGTGGATCGCAGCTGTACCCGGCGGCTATGTCCGAATAAGGAGGGCAGGCCATGTTCGACGTACTCATGTACTTGTTTGAAACTTATATCCACAATGAACCAGAGATGCGCGTCGATCAGGATCAACTGACCGATGATCTCGCTCAGGCGGGGTTTCATCGGGATGATATCTACAACGCGTTGAATTGGCTTGAAAAACTCGCTGACCTGCAGGAAGGCGAAAATGCGCCATATTTTATGGGGGCCGATCCGCTGGCAATGCGGATTTACACCGAAGAAGAAGGCGTGCGTTTGGATGCCAGTTGCCGTGGTTTCCTCCTGTTCCTTGAACAGATTCAAGTATTGAACCTCGAAACCCGTGAAATGGTTATCGATCGTGTTATGGCTTTAGATAACACGGAATTCGATCTCGAAGATCTGAAATGGGTGGTGCTGATGGTGCTGTTTAATATCCCAGGATATGAAAGCGCCTATCAGCAAATGGAAGAACTGTTGTTTGAAGTAAACGAAGGTTATCTGCACTGAGCCGGTAACACGCATAGAAGATGTTATGACAAAAACAGCGATTTTTGCCGCCAGGCAAAATGAACCCTGTCCGGAATGCGGGGCCGAGTTGGTGATCCGCAGTGGTCGCCACGGCCCCTTTCTCGGCTGTTCTCGTTATCCCGAATGCCAACATATCCGGCCGCTTAAAGCGCAGGCAGATGGCCATATTGTCAAGGTGTTGGAGGGGCAGGAGTGCCCGAAATGCCAGGCAACGTTGGCGTTGCGCCAGGGACGCTACGGCATGTTTGTCGGCTGCAGCAACTACCCGGAGTGCGATCACACTGAAGTCATCGACAAGCCGGATGAAACCAGCATCAGCTGTCCGCAATGCGAACAGGGGAAACTGCTGCAGCGCAAATCACGCTACGGCAAGGTATTCCATTCCTGCGATCGCTATCCTGAATGCCAGTTTGTTCTCAATTTTAAACCTGTCGCCGGTGAGTGCGAATACTGTCACTACCCACTGCTGATGGAAAAACGCACGGCAAAAGGGCCAACCCTTTGCTGCGCCAGCAAACTTTGCGGAAAACCCGTAGTCACCACAGAATAATGACATCATGAGCTCTGAATTCACTTCTATCTTAACGCCAATGATTGACGCGCTGCATAATCAACAGGTCATTGCTTACCCGACCGAGGCGGTATTTGGCCTGGGGTGCGATCCTGACAGTGAGCAGGCGGTCAACGCCTTATTAGCTCTGAAACAGCGTCCCTGGGAAAAAGGACTGATCCTGATTGCGGCCGATTATGTGCAGCTAACACCTTATATTGATGATGAGGCTCTGAGCGAACAGCAGCGCGCTGCGATGTTTGCCACCTGGCCAGGCCCGGTGACCTGGGTTATTCCCGCCCGGCCTGAAACGCCTCGTTTGCTGACCGGCCGTTTCAATTCATTGGCGGTGCGTGTCAGCGACCATCCATTGGTGCAACAACTGTGCCGGCAGTTTGGCAAACCGCTGGTGTCGACCAGCGCCAATCTTAGCGGACAAGAGCCTTGCCGTAGCGCCGATGAGGTCTCTCAACAGTTTGGCACCGCGTTCCCGGTGTTAGCCGGCAGCGTAGGCGGTCGCCTTAATCCTTCCGAAATCAGAGATGTCTTGACCGGTAAGCAGATCCGTCAGGGCTAGAGGTTATATGCATGGAGAAGTTTGCGGTATTCGGCAACCCTATCGGCCACAGTAAATCTCCGCGTATTCATGCGCTGTTTGCCGCTCAGACCGGATTGGAACATCCTTACGGTAGAGTGCTGGCACCGCTTGACGGTTTTGAAACCACTCTGCAGGCCTTTATCCAGGCGGGCGGTCAGGGAGCTAACGTCACGGTCCCCTTTAAAGAGCATGCCTATAAGGTTGCCACGGAGCTGAGCGAGCGAGCTTCGTTGGCGGGTGCGGTAAATACGCTGAAAGTACTGCCAGAAGGCCGCCTGTTGGGTGATAACACCGATGGGATCGGCTTACTGACCGATCTTGAACGTCAGAAGTTGATCCAACCGAAGGATCGTATTTTGCTGGTGGGGGCTGGTGGTGCGGCACGCGGGGTGATCCTCCCGTTATTGTCCTTTGGCTGTGAGGTAGTGATCGTCAACCGTACTTTCAGTCGCGCGCAACTGCTGGTGCAAGCATTCCGGCATCTGGGCGAAATATCCGCATTGCCAATGGATAAACTCGGTCAACGGCAGTTTGATTTAGTGATCAACGCCACGGCGTCTGGCATCAGCGGAGAGATCCCGGCATTGCCGGCCGGTACGGTTAACGCGCATACCCGCTGTTATGACATGTTTTATCAACAGGGGTTAACACCGTTTTTGGCCTGGGCGCAGCAACAGGGCGCGAAAGAGTATGCCGACGGTTTAGGGATGCTGGTGGGGCAGGCAGCCCATTCGTTCCTGTTATGGCACGGTGTTATGCCGGAAATCGAACCGGTGCTGCGCCAGCTGCGCAGCGAATTGGCGGTATAGGTTGCTTCCCGTTCCCTTTATAAGGGAACGGGATCTTTCAGATGTCTTCCGACAGATATTCGTCTTTCCAGCGTACATAGTTATTTGAAGAGTAAAGCAGCCCTTCTAATTCAGCAGCGCTCAGCGGACGAACTTGGCGCGCCGGGCTGCCCATATAGAGATAACCGCTTGCCAGACGTTTGCCAGGAGCTACCAGGCTTCCGGCACCAATCATCACATCATCTTCTATTACTGCTCCATCCAGCAGGATCGATCCCATCCCTATCAGTACTCTGTTCCCGATCGCGCAGCCGTGCAACATCGCTTTATGGCCGACGGTAACGTCTTCACCAATCAACAACGGGTAGCCTTCGGGATTATGTTCAGACTTATGGGTAACATGCAGCACGCTGCCATCCTGAATATTACTACGCGCGCCGATCTTTACGGCGTTCACATCACCGCGGATGGCAACCAATGGCCAGATACTGACGTCATCAGCCAGTTCAACGTTGCCGATCACTACGCTGGAAGGGTCGATCATCACGCGTTGGCCCAGTTGAGGAGAGTAATGAAGATAAGAACGTACTGCATCGGACATGAGAATAGCCTCAAATCGGGATCATATTTAACGGCAATACTAGACGTTGGCGGTGGAATTACAACCAACGGAAGAGCCGGATCCTGCGAAAAATGCCCCTGTTAGCGCAAGATCCACCCGAAAGGGCTGAAAAGTGTGCAAACGGAAAGAAAAGATCAAGAAAGGGGTTGTGCAAAAAACTCGGATCCCTATAATGCGCCTCCATCGACACGGAACATGTGAACAACTTCACAGAGTCTCCGGGGTTCGAAGAGAAAAATCCTGAAAATTAGGGTTGACTCTGAAAGAGGAAAGCGTAATATACGCCACCTC
>NZ_JAZFBA010000011.1:0-8826 GCF_036352655.1 Serratia sp. C2(1)
TTACACACCAGTGGCTACAGGTATTGCGGACAACCCGAAGATATTAAGTGACGTTGCCCCGGTACAACTTGGTTCGAATGTCGTCTCAGCAACGGCACCGTTAACTTCGCCGGTAAAACACCATGATTAATTAATATCTACCGTACCAGAAGCTGAGCAGCTAACGCCGCTTGGTGGGGCCCCAGAGACTAGCAGACACACCGAGCGATAACATCGACGGGGATAATGCAGGCGTTTAAACGCTTTTTGGAACAGAGATATCACCATATTAAACCATAAAAATAGTATGTTATACGTCAACAAACAAATGAGACAGACCCTTTGCTGGCATCGAATTGATTTACATGATACGTAAAGGGCAATATCAATATCTGCAAAGTGACGGATTGTCGCCCGTAGAACAATTTTATCTATTGGTTGCTAAAAAAACGGCAACGCGATTTCTGCTTGTATGTCGTCGTTAATGTGATGGGGCCTCCAATCTACTAACAATGAACTATTCATAGGTCATGATAATTACACCCGTTCCGCGCAGCGGACCAGCGACAGGCCTCGAACTTTCTAACGTCGAGGATACTATGTGGGTCGTGACACCACCCGCAACTGTGAACCTCCCCCCGGCCGACAACCCGTTGACCTGTAATGAGCTATTTACATTGGAACCTAAAGAGATCTTTGGCGATATCGTATTGACACGGATTGTAGCGCGCGATCTACAAGATATGGAGAAACTAGTCTGAGCAGTGTGTCCATTCACCTCGCTTGGTGCAAGCGCACCATGATTTATTACCGATGAACCCGACGTAACGTCACACGAGTTTGCATAGGGTGGTGTGACCCCGCATGTCGATCCAGGCGCTCGAACAGCCGTGTTCGAGTAACTTAATCCTGAGGCGATTAAGCAGACTTGAAGAAAGGTGCCGTTACGAAATGTACTGGTGGTGAAGCGACTCTGACCGGATGCCCCGTACGTCGATATATACTTTTCATAAGCGAACTCCCACGTAGATCCGGCAGGGACGAGTACATATGGTTGTGGCTCAAGATACCAGCCACTGGAATACCCCGGAATACTGTAGCTGAAGTAGACGCCTATGCCGAGCCTACAGCGTGAGAATCCACCGCAAGACACGGTACCAGATGGAGCGGGACTGTTATCGCTAGCCCAGTGAACAGTACCTGAATAGGTGTACGTAGACGGATTGTAACTCCAATTGGTCAGCCCTCCGTTATATAACTGGATTGCATGCACAGGTATTATGCTCGACATGACACCGAAAAAGACGACAATTGGAACAGCGCGAGGTATGCGCATGAGATGTTTCACTTAAATACCCTCTATATAGGTTAAATGGGTCCGATTGATCTTACCGCTCGAGCTGTTCCGTTGCTATTCGGAGATGAGATAAGGCTACTTGACCCGAAAATTTAGTTAAGTGTGGAGCCCAATCCGACAACGAATTTGTTGTCAATGGTTTGTATTGGCTATAACCGATAACGGTCACGTAAACCTGTAGGAGGAGTTCAGGGCCTTGTTTCCTCCAATGAAAACGAAGGTGCCAAACATCGGTACTTACAGGCGCGTTACATCATTGTTTGCACAACCAATTATAGGCTCGTGCCAAATTTCCTTGATTTCATCAGAAATATACAAAGCTGCTAAATGTAATTCAGGATAAAAGTTGCCGTTGCTTTAAATGGCCCGTAAGCAATCCTACGGCTACTCAACGCAACAGGTTCCCCTTGCACATAAGCCTGAAATCCCAGCACCGTGTTGCCGGTTTGCAAGGCGGTTGTTGGTCCCTCGACATTAATGGGCAAAGCGTTTCCGATATTGCTTTCCATGCCGACCGCAATTCCCTGAGCCATACTTCCGGCGTCCAGCGCCAGCAGGCCGGGTAATTGTGCATTGTCCGTGCCCTGGAACGTGACTTTCACGTTCCTGAACACGCTAACCTCACAGCCTTCGAGATGTAATTCAAACGGCTTGCTGGGGGTTCTGCCGTAGCGATAAAGTAACTTGTCAATCACGCCGCCAAAATCCAGCACCAGATTTTCATCGCCGGGGCGCAATAAGCAGGGCGCATCGACCAGCGTGCCGCGCATAATGAGATTTTCCGCCGCTGTCACGGATGACGAATACAGGGCGCCGCCGCTTAAGGCGATAAGGCTGCCAAGAAACAGGCTCAATCGGTTCATCATTCTTCCTATTGGTAGTCGGCCACTATCGTGGCGCGTGCAACGAAAGTGCCCGCCACCGGCGGAGAGGCCGGGTTGGCGACCGGCACTGCGGTCAGCGTGGGCGGTGTCGCCAGATCGACCGGTATCGGCTGATTGAGGCGCATCGGCGTACCGTTTTGTTCAATGCGGATGCCCAACCCGGTTTTGTCGGTCACCACCGCTGCGTTGTCGAAGCCTACGGCAGTGCCCTGCACTCTAAGCCGTACGCTCCCTAGGCCGGTACAGGTAATCAGGTAAGGCACCGGTTGCCGATACTGAACGCCGTCAATGCCCCGGATGATGACGTTGTCGAAGTTCACTTCAATCAGCCCGCCGCTGTTGACCTCACAGGGGATGGACTCCACCAACTGCCCCCTGAAATTAACGTCCACGGCCTGAGCCGGGGATAGCATACAAAGTAAGCCGGTAGTTATGCAGGCCAGAGTGCTGCGGGTCAAAACATCTCTATTCATTTCCCGTTCCTTATTGGTAATCGACCAACAGCGTTGAGGTGGCGGTGAAGGCACCGCCGGTCAGCGTGCCGCCGCCGTTTTTAACCAACACCGCGCTTAGCGTCGGGCGAGCGGGATCGGTAAAGTTTTCCCAGCTGTTGACGGCCAGCTTGCTGCCATTGCTTTTTAGCTCAATGCCAAGAGCGTCTTTGCTCGTGCGCAACACTGTTGGATCAAACGTTGCGCCGTTGCCTTTCAGCTGCAGCTTAAGCGTTTGTGCCGTGGCCGCCGAGCAGTCGAGCGTATAGAGAATCGGCTGCTCATAGGCATTGCCATCGATGCGGCCAATCAAAATATCATTGCCAAAATCGATGTTGATTGGGGTGTTGCCGTTGATCACGCAGGGCGGATCGATCACCGTACCGCTGACCGTCACATTCAGAGTAAAAGCGTATGCTACGGAGCAGAACAGGCTCAGTATCACACCGGTGACGAACCCGAGCCTTAAACGCGCTTTCCTTGGGGTTGTAGAGGGTTTACTCATAGCTCAGCCTAAAGTTGATATTGGCGTTATAGGCCCCGGCCAGCAGTGCTGCGCGGGTGCGTTCCGGCGCGATGTAATAGGTCACCAGATTGCTGCTTGGGGTCAGTAACAGCGGTTTGCCTTTCTGTCCCAAGATCACATTGTGGCGCTCGCTGTCCTTGAGCCGCAGCCCCATGCCGCTCACTCCCTGTGCTGCGATCAATTGCGGGTTGGCCGGATCCTGCACGCCGGTAAAGGTGAACGAGACCGCCGGCTGGCTGGCGCTCCAAGTGAGGTTGCCCTGCGCGTCGCGGTTGGCTGACGAGGTGCGCAGGCAGTCATGCAGGCGCAGCTCCACCGGAACCAGCGCACCGCGATCACCCGGCGTCTTCAGGTTGCCGGTGCTGACGTTGCCCAGGTTCACCGACTGATCCGCCGAGGCCATTTCCAGCCGACAGGCGCCTTCGGTCAGCGTGCCGTACACGCGCAATACGCCGTAGTTGCCGTCCACCAGACCGTCGTTAAACCCGGCGAGCGTCACCGGCGAGAACAGTGCAAGCGAGGCCAACGCGCACAATCCCGCCGCCGTTACCCATGTCGCCCCTGTATGGAATCGGGTTGTATGATGCATGTTTTTCTCCTTACGCCACTGCTTTAATAGGAACGCTGGATTAGCGCTGGGTGTCGCGTTTGGACTCGTCTACGCTGCAGGTTACCCCGGCGCAGCGGAAGGTCAGCGCCGGCTGGCCGCCGTAGTCGTTGACGTAAACCAGCACTGGCGCGCTGCCCAGCGCCGCTGCGCTACCGCCCAGGGTGGCGTTACCTTTCGGCGGCACCATCATCGCTTCGAAGCCCTTCACCACCTCGCCGCCTTTTTTCGCGCTGGCGCCAATCAGAGTCACGTAGTAGGGCGTCGGGTTGTTCACCTGGTATTTGTCGCCGTTCTTGCTCAGCGTCAACTGTTCCTGGAAGGGCACTGCCTGCTGCGCCGCTGCTGCTTCGGCCAGAGCGGCAGGCCGGTAGAACAGCTTGATGCGCGTCTGCAGCGCGATTTGCAGCACGTTCGGCTTGTCGCTCTTTGGCGGGATCTCGCGCAAGTTGAAATAGAACAGCGATTCACGGTCTTGCGGCAACCGCTTAAAGGCTTCGGAGGCGGCCAGCGCCTGGATCTTCACCTGGCTCTCCGCCTTGGGCTCAATACGCTGTACTGGCGGCACTACCGCCAGCGGGCTGCTGTTATCCAGCTTGTCGCCCCGTTCGTTTTCCAGCCAGCCCTGCGCCAGATAGGGCAGCTCCGAGTTCTGGTTTTTCACCGTCAGGCTCACGGACTTTTCCGAACCGGGGAAAATCACGCGCGTTCTGTCCAGCGAAATCGCCGCTGAGGCGGTATGGCTCAGGGTGGCGGTGAAGGCCAGCGCCAGCGCGCTGAGTAACGTTTTGTTATTCATCTTCAACTCACTTATTCAATTTTGTCGCGAGGTGGCTATTCACCCCGTGCGGTTTATTCAGGCCGTCGTGATTTCACGCACGGCAATAACAGATTGGTGGTCATGCCGGCGGCGAGAGTGTCCGGGAACGTAATTTGGCACTGCGGTTTATTCCCCCAATGCACCGTCATCTTGTCCCCGGCGTTAATGCCGCTCAGGTAAACATTGCCGTCGTCATTGACGATGCCGGTTTCCTGCTGTTTGGCATTCAATACCGTGGCACCAAACGGCGGTGCGGAGCCATCGGCCAAGCGGATCACCGCCAGGGCTTTTTCACCGGAAATCACTTTAAAGCTGCGGTAGCCGATTGCCCCTTCCGTCAGCGTGCCTTGCTGCACCGACTGTGAGGCCTCCACGTTATCCGCCAGCTTGTCGACATTGATGCGCACGCTGTTGCGGTAGTAACTGGTGAGATCCGTCACCACCGCTTTGCCGAAGCGGTTGCTCGCCACCGAGCTGCCGTAACCGCCGACCGGCACGCCGGCCACGCCGTCGGTGTCGATCATCATTCGTGTGCCACCCAAGATGCCGCTGCGGTGCAGTGCGCCGCCTTCCGGCGTCAGAGTCGCTCCGCCTTGCAGCGACATGCCGAGAGCGCTGTACTGGCCTTCGCGGTAGCTGGCCGAGGTATTGACCTGTGCCAGTGTCCCTTTGTGGGTATAATAACCGCTCAGATCGGCGCCGCTGCGCGCCACGCCGGCATTCACCTGATAACTGTCGGTATCGCCGACGCGGTCGTAATACCCCACGCTGTTGCGGCTGTCCCCGGCGGCATAAGAACCGTTATAGCTGACCGTGCCGGACCCGCCCCACGGCATCGACAGCGACAAATACATGCCGTCGTCATTGGTGTCGTTGTACTTGTTGCGGTAAGCCGTT
Organism: Serratia sp. C2(1); assembly: GCF_036352655.1. NCBI lineage: Bacteria > Pseudomonadati > Pseudomonadota > Gammaproteobacteria > Enterobacterales > Yersiniaceae > Serratia > Serratia sp. C2(1). The sequence continues at coordinate 5,562 of NZ_JAZFBA010000011.1, forward strand.
AACGACAGGCTGACGTTTCTAAAACGGCCGATGTCGAAATAACGCGCCAGCGACAGGTCGTAACGATCGTTGTCCGCCTGGTTCCAATAGGTTTGATGGTTGTAGTTTACGTAGGCCGTCAAACCGATCGCTTCAAACTGCTGGTTCAGCGAGATGGTGTACATCTCCTTGCTGCGCCCGGCGTTGATGCCGCTATCCAGCGAATCGAGATATTCGCTCATCGATCTAAAACCGCTGTCGGAGAAACGGTAGCCGGCGAAGGTCACCTGGCTGCCGGTTTCGTCGAAGCGCTTGGAGTAACTCAGGCGGTACGAGCCGCCACGCTGCGTTTCTTGCCGCGGCACCTTTGCCTGCGAGTGCGTCACGTCGAACGACAATGCGCCCAGCATCATCAGATCCCGCCCAACCCCTGCCGACAGCGCATTATAATCGCCGCCGCCAATGCCGCCGCCGTACAGCGACCAACCGTTGCTGACGCCCCAGGAGAACTCGCCGGAGGCGAACAGCGGGCCGTTCATGTGGTGCTGCCAATCCGACGGTTTGCCCAGCGCGGCTTTGTAACGTACCTGCCCTGGCCGCGTGAGGTACGGGATTGTCGCGGTATTTACCTGGTATTGCTGAACGCTGCCGTCCTGCTCCTCAACCCGCACGTCCAAATTGCCGGAGACGGCGCTGTCCAGATCCTGAATGCGATAAGGGCCGGCGGCAACTTGCACCTCTTTGATGATCCGCCCTTGCTGGCTGATGATGACTTTCGCATTGCCTTTGGCGACGCCGCTCACCTCTGGCGCATAGCCGCGCAGGTTCGGTGGCAGCATATTGTCGTCGGTCATCAGGCTGGCGCCGGTGAAGCGGAAACTGTCGAAAATCGCCGAGTTGAAATAGTCTTCTCCCAGGCTCAGCTTGGCACCCAATCCGCCCAGCGCACGGTAAGCGTAGTAACGGCTCCAGTCCCAACTGCGATTGCCCGTGTCGTGGTTGTTGCCGCTGCGACGGTCATAGCGCGCTTGCCAGTCCGCACGCAGGCGCCAGGCACCCAGGTTGGCACCCGTGGTGCCGTTGCCGGACAGATCGGTGCCGCTGCCACTCCCGCTGCCGTTTTGCTGCTGGCTTTGCAGGTTCATGTTGTAATCAAACAGCAAGCCCGGTAGGCCGTCCTCCCAGCGTGAAGGCGGATCCCAATTGGGCGCGCTGTATTCTAAATACGCCTGCGGGATGCTGAGATATAAAGTTGACTTACCCAGATCGCCGCGCGCCTCCATGCCTTTCAGACTTGCCAGGTTCAGACATTGCCCTTCGCGCCACCAGGTCACCTGGGACAGCGATTTTTCGGTCAGGCCCAACTGATCGACCAGCTCGGGCGTCAGGCAGGCGACCGTCTCATGTTCATCGTGCTCGGCGGTGTAAAAATTAATCGGCCTTTCCGGCAGAACGTTGGCGTTTAAATTAATCGCCAACGTGTAGGTGCCGGGCAGAATATATCCCTTGCGTGAAAATTGACTCAGATCGATATTTTCCCGATCTTTAATGTCGAGAATATCGGTATTGAACTGCACTTCTTCAGCCGCTATAGAATTATTCAATGTGCAGAGAAAAACAGATGCGCCTAAACTTGCTTGGCAAAATATCGAAATCGCAGAACGCGGAAAATAACGCAACATGGAAATGAGCCTCTTTAATTATAATCCATTCTGAAGCGAATCGTTGACCTGAAATCTCCGGCTCGTAAGTTCTCTTTATTGCCCACCAAATTTAGCGTATAGCGCAAATGCATATCACCGGGGGTGATATTGCCTGCCGGCAGCGCAGCGCCGGGCGTGGCAATATTGCCCTGCCGATCGCGGATCATCATCGCAACGCCGTTGGCTTCACCGCGAGTTTTGAAATAGTCGTTGTCGGCGTCGCCGTCAAAGGTGACCTGGAATCTTTTCCATCCAGGGTGCTGCGGGTTGATTGAGGTCAACACGCAGTCGAATAAACGGATTGAGAATGCTTTCTCCGGCCCTCGCCCGTCACGGAGTATTTGGCTGATCGGCACATTGCCCATTATCAGCGTCTGGTCACGATCGCCCACTTCTATCGCGCAAGGCGTTTCCACGATAGCGCCTTTCATATTGACCCGGCCGAGGGCGTCTGAAGCGGCGAAAGAACTTGTTATCGTTCCCAAAATGCCGCCGGCCAAAAGCAGAGGGGCCAGGTATCGCATGGATGGATACTTCCGGTGCATCGGCGCACTCCAAATCGTTGCTGGAAAAAACCTGCGGCAGGCGCGCCGCAGGTTGATACGACGGTCAGGATGATCAGTTGTAAGTCAGCACGAAGTTGGTGGGTACCTGGAAGTCACCCGGGACGATCGTGGCCGCTGCACCGCCACCTTTCAGGTTTGCGGCGAAGGCCAGGGTGTTATTGCCGTTGGTCACGGTCTGTTCTGAAGTCGGGGTATTCAGCTTCACCTTGCTGCCATCCGCTTGGGTCAGCTGGATATAGGCACCGCTGGCACTGCCGATCAAGCCCAGGCTTTCGGTATCATAGGAGGACGGCGCACCGGTAAAGGTCACGGTCACTTTGTCTTTGGTACCCACTGTGGCGATTACGCAGTCTTGTAGCTCGATATTGAACCGCTGCGCCGTGGAGGTGCCGGTATTGCCATTTGCGGCCAGTGCCACGTTGGAAATAGCACCCAAGCTCACTGTCTGATCCAGCGACCCTGGCGCGATCGAGCACGGCGCATCGATAATAGAACCCGTAAATGTAACTTTACCGCCGCCACCAGCCGCATACGCAGAAGAAATGGCGGCCATACCCAGCATAGATAAAGCAATCAGACTTTTTTTCATTTCATTTATTCCATTTTTAATGAATTTATCTCCACAGGACTCTAGAATAAAAAGAACATGCGGAGTGTTCTCTGGCGTTTTCAGACGTGCAACCGGATTTCAAATCGCAATCATTGTCATCAAATACCCATTTCAAAATGCACCGTGTTCAGTACAATGATTCTTGAAAATGTTTTCAACATGAGAATCCTGGTTTTATCAATCACATACTCAGTTAATCGAGGTGATTTATCCTCTCCAGTTCTCAATGAGAGTCATTATGAACATTCAGAAACATAATAAATATCAGCGAGGGATGACATACTGGTAGTCATTTCATGAATATCATGTAAGGCAAGAACTACAAGTTGTTTAAAGACAACTGAATAGACAGTAATCAAATGGAAAAGCGGAAGCTCATTTTATTAATTAGATGGGGCGCAATGTAG
>NZ_JAZFBA010000012.1:0-5719 GCF_036352655.1 Serratia sp. C2(1)
AGCGCGGTGGTCCCACCTGACCCCATGCCGAACTCAGAAGTGAAACGCCGTAGCGCCGATGGTAGTGTGGGGTCTCCCCATGCGAGAGTAGGACACTGCCAGGCATCAAATAAAGCAACAAGCCCTATGCGAAAGCGTAGGGCTTTTTGTTTTATCTATTTTTGGGTGTTCTACACGAGCATGGGCATGCGAAAAGCCCGTCGGGAACGGACTTTAACGCCGCTTGCGGCGGCCCCGAAGGGGCGAGTCTCAGGATGAGACGAGTATTGCAGGACACTGCCAGGCATCAAATAAAGTCGAAAGCCTCATGCGAAAGCATGGGGCTTTTTGCTTTGGGGCGAGGAAACAACGAACGCAGGCATGTGGCCAACGTCTCAGTTGCTACAGTTCTGAATAAATAAAAGGCTACTGAGGTTATATTTATAATCATAAGTATGAGCAATGTATAAAAACGATGAGTAATATTAGATATATATAAATAGCGCTAATATAGTAGGTTATTGCTATGTGACTATAAATCTCTACCTAAGATAATGTCTGTATTAATCATGTCGCCAATTATCTTCATTGTATTGCCCATCAATTTGTATAAATATTTCCTTATAAAACAATTAGAAGTATTTTTCACACGGATGATAACCAGGCTAAATTAAAATCAATAAAAACAAACATTAGCCTAGCGCGCCGAATCGAGTAGACTAGGCAGAAGTTTATTTCCGTATAGGTATTTAACATTATGTCTACTGAACGTGCGTCTTTAAAAAAACACAATACCTTTGCGCTCCCGGTCAACGCAGCGCATCTGGTCATTGCAGATACAATCGAATTAATGATCAAGGTCTGGCAGAAAACGCAAAAGCGTCAAGAGCCATTGTTGGTGCTCGGTGAAGGGAGTAATGTCCTGTTTCTTGAGGACTTTGCCGGTACGGTTATGATCAATCAATTCAAAGGTATCGATATCAGAGAAGAGAACGATGCCTGGTACCTTCATGTCGGTGCCGGCGAAAACTGGCATGGTTTGGTCTGCAGTACGCTGGACAAGGGTATTCCCGGGTTGGAAAACCTGGCTCTAATCCCGGGGCTGGTCGGTTCTGCGCCTATTCAAAATATCGGTGCCTACGGCATCGAACTAAAAAGTGTATGCGACTACGTTGATTTACTGGACTTTAATACAGGAGCCATCGATCGTATTCCGACATCAGAGTGTGGATTCGGTTATCGTGAAAGTATTTTCAAGCATCATTTTCAGACCGGCCATATCATTGTCGGCGTAGGCTTGCGACTGAGCAAACAGTGGCGCCCGATGCTGAATTATGGCGATCTGACGAAAATGGATCCGGAAACGGTGACGGCACGTCAGATATTTGATTCGGTATGCGCAATGCGCCGTAGCAAGTTGCCTGACCCTGCTGTGACCGGTAATGCAGGTAGCTTCTTCAAGAACCCGCTTGTCAGCGAGGAGAAGGGCGCTGAGCTGGTTGCTTTGTACCCCGGTATGCCACATTATCCGCAACGTGATGGCCAGGTGAAGTTGGCTGCCGGTTGGCTGATCGACCAATGTGAGTTGAAGGGCTATCAAATTGGCGGTGCAGCGGTACATCGTCAACAGGCGCTCGTTCTGGTTAACCTGAATGATGCCAGCAGTCAGGACGTAGTTGCTTTGGCGCGCCATGTGCGTGATACGGTAGCGAAGAAGTTCGATGTATGGTTGGAACCTGAAGTCCGTTTTATTGGCGCGACGGGCGAACGAAATGCCCTGGAAGTTCTCGCATGAAAGACTCTAAAGTACCATTAAAGATAATTGCGCTATTGGCTGACGGCAGTTTTCATTCAGGCGAGCATCTTGGCGAATATCTGGGGATGAGTCGCGCAGCGATTAATAAACATATCCAGACCATTCGTGAGTGGGGGCTGGATGTATTTACCGTACCGGGAAAAGGGTACAGTCTGCCTGGCCCCATTCAACTATTGGATGCTGACAGTATTCTTGGTCGACTGGTAGATAAGCGTGTAACTGTATTACCTGTCGTAGACTCCACCAATCAATACTTGCTGGACCGCATCACTGAGTTACAGTCAGGTGATGCTTGTATCGCTGAGTATCAGCAGGCCGGCCGTGGCCGCCGCGGACGGCAATGGATATCGCCGTTTGGCGCCAATCTGTATCTTTCGATGTTTTGGCGTCTGGACCAAGGGCCTGCAGCCGCAATTGGCCTGAGTCTGGTGATTGGCATAGTGATGGCAGAGGTGTTACAACGCTTGGGCGCTGAAGATGTCAGGGTTAAATGGCCGAATGACTTGTATCTCAACGATCGTAAACTAGCGGGTATTTTAGTTGAATTAACCGGAAAGACTGGTGATGCCGCGCATTTGGTGATTGGTGCCGGTATCAATTTGGCGATGCGTGAAAGCAATGCGAATGCTATCAACCAAGGGTGGATAAATCTGCAGGAAGCGGGGATTAGCATAGATCGCAATGAGCTGGCAGCAACCTTGCTGAATGAGTTGCGCCAATCTTTGCAGCAGTTTGAAATTGACGGGCTGGCACCCTTTATTTCACGTTGGCGCGCTTTGGATAACTTTATTGATAGGCCGGTTAAACTGCTAATAGGTGAGCAACAAATTTTTGGTATTGCACGTGGTATTGATCAGCAAGGGGCATTATTGCTCGAGCAGAATGGTGTGATTAATCCATTTATTGGTGGGGAAATATCCCTACGTAGCGCTGAATAACGATTGTTGATAGGGGACCGACGTTGTCCCCATTTGTTTTATAGCATTATTTTCTCAAACGTACGTGTTCGACGGCATGATTAGCGCTTTTCGTCATTATCAGGCTGGCGCGCTCACGGGTTGGAAGAATATTTTGCTGTAAATTCAAGCCATTGATCTCATTCCAAAGCTGGGTGGCAATGTTGATGGCCTCCGCTTCGGGCAGCTTTGCATAGTTGTGGAAATAAGAATCAGGATTAGAAAATGCGCCCTGACGGAATTTCAGAAATCTATTGATATACCAGGTTTGCAATAACTGGGCAGGGGCATCGACATATATTGAGAAATCAACAAAATCGGAAACAAATACGTGATGAGGATCGTGAGGGTAATCCATTCCGCTTTGTAATACGTTTAGCCCTTCCAGAATGAGAATATCCGGCTGCTCAATAACTTTATTACCATCCGGAACAACATCATAGATCAGATGAGAATATACAGGAGCCGTCACGCGTTTGGCGCCTGACTTCACCTCAGAAACGAATTTGACCAGACTGTGCATATCGTAGGACTGCGGGAATCCTTTTTTCTTCATCAGCCCACGTTCGTTCAGCACCTTGTTTGGATGCAGGAAACCGTCGGTAGTGATCAGTTCAACGCTGCGATGTTCCGGCCAACTGCTAAGTAATGCCTGCAGCAAACGCGCAGTAGTGCTTTTACCTACGGCAACGCTGCCGGCAATGCCGATGACATAGGGAATTTTCTGGCCATCGGTACCGAGGAATTGTTCAAGCACGGCCTGACGACGAAGGTTGGAGCTGATATAGAAGTTCAGCAGACGCGATAGCGGCAGATAAATCTGTGCTACCTCTTCCAGAGAGAGGTCTTCGTTAATCCCTTTTAGTTTAACGATCTCTTCTTCTGACAGCGTCAGTGGCACCGAATCTCGCAACGCAGCCCACTGGTTACGATCGAACTGAAGGTAAGGCGTCGCTAAAGATTGATCTCTTTTTATCATAAGCCAAATTCTGCCTGTTAACGCAGGTTGGGAAAGGCGCCGGACGCCAACTCCAGATAATAAACAAGCTGCATATTATAGACAGCTTGGTTTTTGGCGTAGACTTTTTTCGCAAAAGTTATCGATTGGCGGCAGTTTATGTCAATTGTGAGAAGCGGCGCGCAGTTGATTGCAGAGGTGTTGCAAAGCGGTATCTCTGGGGAAGGATACCGCTTTCAGGCTAGCTGGCGATGGCGGAGGAGGCTTGGTTAACCGTAAATAGGCGTTTGTAATAAATGACCGTCGGATGATAGTAGCCATCGGGTGCGGCGGCATAGTCGGGCAACTCTCCCAGACAGCGATAGCCCAGCGAGCGATACAGCGCTTCTGCGGCGGAAGCTGCCTGTGTGTCGAGATACAGCAGGCCACGCTGTTGCTGCAGCGCCGACTGTTCCAATGCCTTCATCAGGGCTTGTCCGACACCATTGCGGCGTGCGCGGCTGTGAACTAACAGTTTTTGCACTTCAGCCCGGTTGCGTCCATTCGGTTTCTGACACAACTCGAGTTGAACCGTGCCGATGACACCGCGCTCGTCTCTGGCGATCCACAGCAATAGCGCCCCTTTGGCCAAGGCCGGCCTCAAGCTGTGGAAGTAACTCTCGGCGTCTTCATGCGGGATCAGCGTATCGTAGCCCACAGAGGCTCCATGCGTCACTGCATCGGTCAACAGACGAGCCAGTTCATTGCGGTAAATGGGGAGCGTGGCGGCATTAATCAGGACAATTTTCATCGGTCATTCCTCCTGGATGAAGGGGGTAATGAAGATAAGCAATAATTGCGCCAGAGCGGCGAAGGGCGCTCCGGCGGTAAAGAGGTGAGGGATAATTGTAGTTGATGCCGTCACGTGGGGCATTCTTCCCTTTTCTGGTGCATCGATCCCGCTCACAGTTTCCTGATTTCGGTTTACGGATTTGAGAAAATGGGCACGGGGAAAGGAAGGGGCAATATTTGCAAAAAGTGGATTAAATTGTAGAGAATGATTCCTGCAATTGATGAATCTTTGCCCGCTGCGCGCTGTCAATTGCCAGACACTATGCATAATTGGGTGATTTGTGAGCGAAAGTACGCGAAACGCAATTTTTTTGTTGCATAGGCCGCTCGGTCTACCTAGAATGCGCTGCACTTGATGCCGGCTTAGCTCAGTTGGTAGAGCAACTGACTTGTAATCAGTAGGTCACCAGTTCGATTCCGGTAGCCGGCACCAATCAAGTCACAGTAGTTAAAATTTGGTGGGGTTCCCGAGCGGCCAAAGGGAGCAGACTGTAAATCTGCCGTCACAGACTTCGAAGGTTCGAATCCTTCCCCCACCACCAAATCTTGCCTTCGGCAGTTGACTGACCAGCGAATAATTCGCGGCTGTTAATTTGCGGAAGGGGAAGGTGAAAGCCTTCAGCAAGGTTCGAGTTGTGCAGCGCAAAGCGCAGCAGGCCCGAAGGGTGAGAGTTAAGCGACGAACAATCCTTCTCCCACCTAAAAATTCTACAGAAAAGTCAGGTAGCCGAGTTCCAGGATGCGGGCATCGTATAATGGCTATTACCTCAGCCTTCCAAGCTGATGATGTGGGTTCGATTCCCACTGCCCGCTCCAAGATGTGCTGATATAGCTCAGTTGGTAGAGCGCACCCTTGGTAAGGGTGAGGTCGGCAGTTCGAATCTGCCTATCAGCACCACTTCTTATTATCTCGCCCCCTGATTTTCTTTCTGTTCTGGATTCAACAGGCAAATGCTTGGTTGATGTGGTGATACCACCGATTTATCCGTGTCTTAGAGGGACAATCGATGTCTAAAGAAAAGTTTGAACGTTCAAAACCGCACGTTAACGTCGGTACTATCGGCCACGTTGACCACGGTAAAACTACCCTGACTGCAGCAATCACCACCGTTCTGGCTAAAACCTACGGCGGTTCTGCACGTGCTTTCGACCAGATCGATAACGCGCCAGAAGAAAAAG
>NZ_JAZFBA010000013.1:0-1752 GCF_036352655.1 Serratia sp. C2(1)
GCTCTTTAACAATTTATCAGACAATCTGTGTGGGCACTCCACAAGACGATATCCAGTACCTTCGGGTACGAAAAAATATCAAGTCTTGAAGAGTGACTACTGAAGTAAAATTCATTTAGTAACCTTTGAGCATCGCTTCACGAGTTGAAGCAAATCGAACTTTTAAATTGAAGAGTTTGATCATGGCTCAGATTGAACGCTGGCGGCAGGCCTAACACATGCAAGTCGAGCGGTAGCACAGGAGAGCTTGCTCTCCGGGTGACGAGCGGCGGACGGGTGAGTAATGTCTGGGAAACTGCCTGATGGAGGGGGATAACTACTGGAAACGGTAGCTAATACCGCATAACGTCTACGGACCAAAGTGGGGGACCTTCGGGCCTCACGCCATCAGATGTGCCCAGATGGGATTAGCTAGTAGGTGGGGTAATGGCTCACCTAGGCGACGATCCCTAGCTGGTCTGAGAGGATGACCAGCCACACTGGAACTGAGACACGGTCCAGACTCCTACGGGAGGCAGCAGTGGGGAATATTGCACAATGGGCGCAAGCCTGATGCAGCCATGCCGCGTGTGTGAAGAAGGCCTTAGGGTTGTAAAGCACTTTCAGCGAGGAGGAAGGGTTCAGTGTTAATAGCACTGTACATTGACGTTACTCGCAGAAGAAGCACCGGCTAACTCCGTGCCAGCAGCCGCGGTAATACGGAGGGTGCAAGCGTTAATCGGAATTACTGGGCGTAAAGCGCACGCAGGCGGTTTGTTAAGTCAGATGTGAAATCCCCGCGCTTAACGTGGGAACTGCATTTGAAACTGGCAAGCTAGAGTCTTGTAGAGGGGGGTAGAATTCCAGGTGTAGCGGTGAAATGCGTAGAGATCTGGAGGAATACCGGTGGCGAAGGCGGCCCCCTGGACAAAGACTGACGCTCAGGTGCGAAAGCGTGGGGAGCAAACAGGATTAGATACCCTGGTAGTCCACGCTGTAAACGATGTCGATTTGGAGGTTGTGCCCTTGAGGCGTGGCTTCCGGAGCTAACGCGTTAAATCGACCGCCTGGGGAGTACGGCCGCAAGGTTAAAACTCAAATGAATTGACGGGGGCCCGCACAAGCGGTGGAGCATGTGGTTTAATTCGATGCAACGCGAAGAACCTTACCTACTCTTGACATCCAGAGAATTCGCTAGAGATAGCTTAGTGCCTTCGGGAACTCTGAGACAGGTGCTGCATGGCTGTCGTCAGCTCGTGTTGTGAAATGTTGGGTTAAGTCCCGCAACGAGCGCAACCCTTATCCTTTGTTGCCAGCGATTCGGTCGGGAACTCAAAGGAGACTGCCGGTGATAAACCGGAGGAAGGTGGGGATGACGTCAAGTCATCATGGCCCTTACGAGTAGGGCTACACACGTGCTACAATGGCGTATACAAAGAGAAGCGAACTCGCGAGAGCAAGCGGACCTCATAAAGTACGTCGTAGTCCGGATTGGAGTCTGCAACTCGACTCCATGAAGTCGGAATCGCTAGTAATCGTAGATCAGAATGCTACGGTGAATACGTTCCCGGGCCTTGTACACACCGCCCGTCACACCATGGGAGTGGGTTGCAAAAGAAGTAGGTAGCTTAACCTTCGGGAGGGCGCTTACCACTTTGTGATTCATGACTGGGGTGAAGTCGTAACAAGGTAACCGTAGGGGAACCTGCGGTTGGATCACCTCCTTACCTAATGATATTGATTCGAGTGGCGTGCTCACACAGATTGTCTGAT
>NZ_JAZFBA010000013.1:1852-3634 GCF_036352655.1 Serratia sp. C2(1)
GTGCTTCTTTGTTTACAAAGACACCTTCGGGTTGTGAGGTTAAGTGACTAAGCGTACACGGTGGATGCCTAGGCAGTCAGAGGCGATGAAGGGCGTGCTAATCTGCGAAAAGTGTCGGTAAGGTGATATGAACCGTTATAACCGGCAATACCCGAATGGGGAAACCCAGTGCAATTCGTTGCACTATCGTTAAGTGAATACATAGCTTAACGAGGCGAACCGGGGGAACTGAAACATCTAAGTACCCCGAGGAAAAGAAATCAACCGAGATTCCCCCAGTAGCGGCGAGCGAACGGGGAACAGCCCAGAACCTGAATCAGTTTGTGTGTTAGTGGAAGCGTCTGGAAAGTCGCGCAGTAAAGGGTGATAGCCCCGTACACTAAAATGCACCTTCTGTGAGTTCGATGAGTAGGGCGGGACACGTGACATCCTGTCTGAATATGGGGGGACCATCCTCCAAGGCTAAATACTCCTGACTGACCGATAGTGAACCAGTACCGTGAGGGAAAGGCGAAAAGAACCCCGGCGAGGGGAGTGAAATAGAACCTGAAACCGTGTACGTACAAGCAGTGGGAGCCTACTTTGTTGGGTGACTGCGTACCTTTTGTATAATGGGTCAGCGACTTATATTTTGTAGCAAGGTTAACCGTATAGGGGAGCCGTAGGGAAACCGAGTCTTAACTGGGCGAATAGTTGCAAGGTATAGACCCGAAACCCGGTGATCTAGCCATGGGCAGGTTGAAGGTTGGGTAACACTAACTGGAGGACCGAACCGACTAATGTTGAAAAATTAGCGGATGACTTGTGGCTGGGGGTGAAAGGCCAATCAAACCGGGAGATAGCTGGTTCTCCCCGAAAGCTATTTAGGTAGCGCCTCGTGAACTCATCTTCGGGGGTAGAGCACTGTTTCGGCTAGGGGGCCATCCCGGCTTACCAAACCGATGCAAACTCCGAATACCGAAGAATGTTATCACGGGAGACACACGGCGGGTGCTAACGTCCGTCGTGAAGAGGGAAACAACCCAGACCGCCAGCTAAGGTCCCAAAGTCATGGTTAAGTGGGAAACGATGTGGGAAGGCATAGACAGCCAGGATGTTGGCTTAGAAGCAGCCATCATTTAAAGAAAGCGTAATAGCTCACTGGTCGAGTCGGCCTGCGCGGAAGATGTAACGGGGCTAAACCATGCACCGAAGCTGCGGCAGCGACGCTTAGGCGTTGTTGGGTAGGGGAGCGTTCTGTAAGCCGTTGAAGGTGGCCTGTGAGGGTTGCTGGAGGTATCAGAAGTGCGAATGCTGACATAAGTAACGATAAAGCGGGTGAAAAACCCGCTCGCCGGAAGACCAAGGGTTCCTGTCCAACGTTAATCGGGGCAGGGTGAGTCGACCCCTAAGGCGAGGCCGAAAGGCGTAGTCGATGGGAAACAGGTTAATATTCCTGTACTCGGTGTTACTGCGAAGGGGGGACGGAGAAGGCTAGGCTAGCCGGGCGACGGTTGTCCCGGTTTAAGCGTGTAGGGGGAGAGAATTGGTAAATCCGTTCTCTTATTCAACCCTGAGGCGTGATGACGATGCACTACGGTGCAGAAGTAGTTGATGCCAAGCTTCCAGGAAAAGCCTCTAAGCATCAGGTAACACAGAATCGTACCCCAAACCGACACAGGTGGTCAGGTAGAGAATACCAAGGCGCTTGAGAGAACTCGGGTGAAGGAACTAGGCAAAATGGTGCCGTAACTTCGGGAGAAGGCACGCTGGCGCGTAGGTGAAGAGACTTGCTCTCGGAGC
>NZ_JAZFBA010000014.1:0-3575 GCF_036352655.1 Serratia sp. C2(1)
CCATGCCGAACTCAGAAGTGAAACGCCGTAGCGCCGATGGTAGTGTGGGGTCTCCCCATGCGAGAGTAGGACACTGCCAGGCATCAAATAAAGCAACAAGCCCTACGTGAAAGCGTAGGGCTTTTTGCTTTGGGGCGAGGAAACAACGGACGCAGCTACGCTGCGCCTCAGTTGCTACATTTTCACGCTCCCTAACTGCCGTAATAACGCTAGATTATCCTCAATATGCCAATTGGCGGTTATTGCTCCTTGCTTGATCTGATAGATATCAGTTGCAATAAAATCAATGGGTTGTCCCTTTCCTTGCTTACCCTGAAAACGACCGGTGAAATGCCCGCTAAAGTGCAAATGTGCCACGACGCGATCGCCAGAGACAATCATTTGCGTTACCTCGCAACGTAAATCCGTGACGGCCTGGCGGAAGGTTCTCGAGGCCTGCAACGCGCCGCGAATACCCTGGATTCTGCCAGCGGGCAAGGTCATATCGGTAAAGTCACGAGCCAGCGCCTGTTTTGCCAGCATCTCATCGCCGGTATTCCAGAAGCTGTCGTAGCGTTTGGCGGCAAGTATTTGCGCCTGCAACTGTGCAACCGGCAGGGTATGGTCGCTAATCAACTGCAATGGTTCTATGAGTGGGGCTGCCAGTGTATTGCCGGCAAAAGCCAACAATAGCAAGGCCGTAGGCTGTTTCATGATTTTGTCTCTTGAATGGTTCAGAGTACTTATCTTGATTCCTGTCAGCCGAATGAAAAACCCCGATAGAAGCGATGAACCTTTAAAGAATATTTACAACTGACAGAAAGAGAAAAGGCCCTGAAGGGCCTTTGATTAGGGGGTGTTTGCTTTTTTTTCACTTATTATTCAGTTAATGCGAGCTACCCTGAGAGATGCCCAGCCCGGTTTGCGAACGAACAAACTGAGAGCGGAAACGCTCGCGTTCTTGCTGCCCGGCCAGCGAACTGTCGGTGACGGAGAACAGCCAGGTCCCTATAAATGCCACCAGCATCGAGAACAGCGCCGGGTATTCATAAGGGTAGATCGGTTTTTCATGGCCAAGGATCTGCACCCAAATCGTCGGGCCCAGGATCATCAGGATCACAGCGGTCAGCAAGCCCAGCCAGCCACCGACCATCGCACCACGGGTCGTCAGGCGTGACCAATACATCGAAAGAATGATGATCGGGAAGTTACAGCTGGCGGCGATAGAGAAGGCCAGCCCCACCATAAAGGCGATATTCTGCTTCTCAAACAAAATTCCCAGCGCAATAGCCACGATCCCCAGGATCACCACGGTGATCTTGGAAACCCGCAGTTCATCACGCTCGGTCGCTTTGCCATCTTTAACCACGCTAGCGTACAAGTCGTGAGATACCGCAGATGCCCCTGCCAGCGTCAGGCCGGCAACCACCGCGAGGATGGTGGCAAAGGCGACTGCCGAGATAAAGCCGAGGAAGAAGTTACCGCCAACCGCGTTGGCCAAATGCACCGCAGCCATATTGGTGCCGCCCAACAGTGCCCCGGTAGCGTCTTTGAACGCCGGGTTAGGACCCACTAACAAAATTGCGCCGAAGCCGATAATAAAGGTCAGGATATAGAAGTAACCGATAAATCCGGTGGCATAGAACACGCTTTTACGGGCCTCTTTGGCATCGCTGACGGTGAAGAAGCGCATCAGAATGTGCGGCAAACCGGCAGTACCGAACATCAGTGCCAACCCCAGGGAAAGCGCGGAAACAGGATCCGAAACCAGACCACCCGGGCTCATAATGGCGATGCCCTTCGGATGCACTTTCACGGCTTCGGCAAACAGAGTGTTGAAGTCAAAGTTGACCGATTTCATCACCATCAGCGCCATAAAGCTGGCACCCGCCAACAGCAGCACCGCTTTGATAATCTGTACCCAAGTCGTGGCCAGCATGCCGCCGAACAAAACGTATAACACCATCAAAATACCGACCAAAATTACCGCCACGTGGTAGTTCAGACCGAACAGTAATTGGATCAACTTGCCGGCCCCGACCATCTGAGCAATCAGATACAGCGCGACCACCACCAGGGAACCGCAGGCGGAAAGCGTGCGGATCGGTTTTTGCTTCAGACGGTAAGAGGCTACGTCAGCGAAAGTATAGCGGCCAAGGTTACGCAGGCGTTCGGCAATCAGGAACAGAATGATCGGCCAACCGATCAAAAAACCGATAGAGTAAATCAGCCCGTCATAACCAGAGGTATATACCAGCGCGGAAATGCCGAGGAAAGAGGCCGCCGACATAAAGTCACCGGCGATAGCCAGACCGTTTTGCAGGCCGGTGATTCTTCCCCCAGCAGTGTAATAGTCCTGGCGCGATCGGGTGCGTTTGGAAGCCCAATAGGTGATATACAAGGTGGCGCCGACAAACAACACGAACATGACGATCGCTTGAATATTCAAGGGCTGACGTTGTACTTCGCCGCCAATGGCATCGGCAAAGGCCAGGCCCGGTAGAGCCAGCAGGGTGATGGCGGACAATAAAGGCTTCATTTCTTCACCTCACGCAGGATTTCTGCAGTCAGGCGATCAAACTCGCCATTAGCGCGGAATACGTAGATCCCGGTCAAAACGAAAGAGATAACGATCAGGCCCACACCCACCGGGATCCCTCGAGTGATGGTCGATCCAGCAGCGATCGGCGTGCCAAGCCACTGCGGATCGAAAGCGATCAGTAAAATAAAGCCAACATAAAGTACCAGCGTAATCAACGAAAGCAGCCAGGCGAAACGGCCGCGTTTTCGTACCAGCTCTTTAAAACGCGGGTTTTCCTCAATCCTTTGATAAATGGTGTCATTCATCAGTGCGTCTCCAGTAGGTATTGATCGAGAACGCCGCGCTGACAGCCGTCCATCGGGTGATTTCCTGATGAACGGCCGGAGACGGCGGAAATTACGACGGTACTTTCATTGATTGTTTTTCTTCCAACAGCTTGTCGACGACCGCCGGGTCCGCCAAGGTTGATGTGTCACCGAGGTTGCTGGTGTCACCCGCAGCGATTTTGCGCAGGATGCGGCGCATGATCTTGCCGGAGCGCGTTTTGGGCAGCGAATCTGTCCAGTGCAACACGTCTGGCGTGGCGATCGGTCCTATTTCCTTGCGTACCCAGTTACGAACTTCGGTATAGAGTTCGGGGGAAGGTTCTTCGCCATGATTCAGCGTGATATAGGCGTAAATTGCCTGGCCTTTAATATTATGCGGAATGCCGACTACCGCCGCTTCGGCGATTTTCGGGTGCGAGACCAACGCAGATTCGATTTCTGCGGTGCCCAGACGGTGCCCGGAAACGTTCAGTACGTCATCGACACGCCCGGTGATCCAGTAATATCCATCTTCATCACGGCGTGCGCCGTCACCGCTGAAATACATGCCTTTAAAGGTGGAGAAGTAGGTCTGCTCAAAACGATCGTGGTCACCGAACAGCGTACGCGCCTGGCCTGGCCAGGAATCGGTGATCACCAAATTGCCTTCGCAGGCACCTTCCTGAGGTGTACCTAGGTTATCGACCAACGCAGGCTGCACGCCGAAGAACGGCCGTGTGGCAGAGCCG
>NZ_JAZFBA010000015.1:0-1451 GCF_036352655.1 Serratia sp. C2(1)
TCGCTTCGCTCTTATCGAAGTGACGCGCACACGATCCCGGGCCGGTGGATGCCGCCGGGGCGGGCTTGGGCTTGGGGAGTCGTGGGACGGGCTGTGCCCGTCACGGACTGCACGCTGCGCGGCAGTCCGGGTGCCCCGTCTTGGCGGGGTCGTCCTAGCGGACTTAAGGTCGGTAGTGACCTTGGGAGGGGCCGGCGGCGGATGCTGCCGGTAACTCGGCCTGGGCCGAAGGTGCCGCTCTTTGGCGGTCGTTCTCCCGGCTTGGCCGGGGCAGGTTGCGTTGAGCACCTGGTGGTGTGGCGATAGTGTCCCTCAAGACGCTATGACCACAGCCGAGATTTTTACGAGATCCTGAACTCGCCCCATATACCCGGGGAAGGTTGTGTAGCTTCTGACTTTACCCGCGCTACTCGTGACGCGCAAGACCGACGACTGACCGTGCTGCATCACGTGCTGCATCTATGCGCCGCCGCCGTTCTTCTTCGAGACGCTGCTGGGTCTGTTCCCAGGTTTCGCCCGGACGAGCCGCTTTTGCGATTTCTTCATCAGTAAACCCGGGATTTTTCTTTTCTGTCGGCTGTTTTGCCGGGGCTGCTTTTTGTTGCGCTTTCTTCTTTGTCTTGGGTTTCTCACCGAACATGAACACTAAATGCGTCACGCGGCGGCCAGTCTTGCGCTGCTCCCACTTCACGTTCAGCGACGTGTGCTCATTGATCTGCTCAACGGCGGGTTCGATTACCCAGCGCTTGAGATCTGAAAGCCGCTGGTAACGAGCTTCAAGCTGGAGCGCCTCACGCAACCAGTCCAGAGCCACTTCGCGCTTGCCCGTATTTCGCCACTGGCAGAGCAACTCGTAAAAACGGATCGCATGCGGGCTTTTGAGCTGGGCGACCTCATCAAGCGGGTAGCGCGTGAACTGCTCGGTGAGCTGCGTCAGGTAGGGCACCATGTCCGTGCCGAAGCGCAGGGAAACCATACCCTCAGCCTCCCGATACTCTACTGTCTGCACCCAGCGCGTGAGCCGCACTTTAGCCCCACCCTGGCCGTTTGGGGTCTCGTGGAGCGTCACGCGCCTTTCGAAAAGCCTTTCCGATGCTTCCCTCAAATGCCGGTAGGCAGTCTTGAGCCCAACACCGGCCATCTCTGCGATCTCCTGGACCTTGACGGTGTAGAGGTGCTGGTCAGTCAACGGCTCGTCACGTCGCACCTGAGCTATGCACGCCAAGACAATTCGTTGCTCATAAAGGCTCAGCCTGTAGGAGGCTTCGACAAGCGCGTTAGCTTTGCATACCACTGCTCTTTCCATGCCATCGTTCCTTAAGTGCGAGTCTCCTATAGAACTCTCACAATACCGACCCTCTACCCCATTTTCAACCGATTGTGAGAGTTTTTAAAAAGACTCTGATAAAACCGCCTTTTTCTCCACCTTTTGACCGCCTTTTTCTCCACCT
>NZ_JAZFBA010000016.1:0-941 GCF_036352655.1 Serratia sp. C2(1)
GGCATCTTGCCCCACTTTTAACACATCTACCTGTAATTTGGGATAATTTTGTAGAAGCTTTTTTTCTCCTTCTTGTTCCAAATCTCCTGTAAAAAACCCGAATTGCTAGTTGATTATTTAGCCATGACTTGATACCCGATAGAATATCTTAAAGTCTCTGGTTCCAGTGATTTAGCTGATTTTAACAGTAAAGAATACGCTAAAAGTATCATCTCTAATTTCAATTGAAAACCTTGAGGCGAACGACTTTTACAACGCTCAGCTCCTAGATTTGTCAAAAAAGAGAAAACTCGCTCAATCACTTTTCTACGTTTTGAAAAATTAGGGAAAAGGATTTTCTTTTGCTTCATGTTCTTCCTGACAGGTGTAATTAGATCAATTCCTTTTAATTCCAGCCTATCATGCAGTGACTGACCTAGATATCCCATATCTCCAAGGACTGTTGGTGTCCCAAATTGACTCAACACTTCCTCGGTCATTGAACTATCAGCCATTGAAGCAGGAGTAATTGTGTAGTCTATGACATAGCCTGATTCACTGACTAAAGCATGACATTTACATCCATAGAAGTACTGTCCCTTTGTAGCATTGTAGCCAACATTTGCATAATCTCCAAGACCTTTGCTTCTGAAATTACGAATAGGCTGACACAAAGGAATGGGGAAGCTGTCAATAATGGATACACTCATTCCTTCAACCTCTTTAAAGACGAGTGCTTGGCGAATGACTTGGATACTCGGTAAGAGGGCATTACAACGGCGGACAAAGCGAGAATATTCTAGGAAATTAGGAAATAAACTTTGAGCCAATTGGTGCTTAGCTTTAAGCGTTTCACTAAAATGCAGTACGCCCCATAGGTAACAAGCGATAACTAAGCAATCTGATGTTGCGAGATGGACGTTCTTTCGGTTTTGAACCTCAAGGGGAACCCTCGTACCAGG
>NZ_JAZFBA010000017.1:0-770 GCF_036352655.1 Serratia sp. C2(1)
CTTACCACTTTGTGATTCATGACTGGGGTGAAGTCGTAACAAGGTAACCGTAGGGGAACCTGCGGTTGGATCACCTCCTTACCTAATGATATTGATTCGAGTGGCGTGCTCACACAGATTGTCTGATGAAAAAGTAACGAGCAGAAATACCTTTAATAGGCTTGTAGCTCAGGTGGTTAGAGCGCACCCCTGATAAGGGTGAGGTCGGTGGTTCAAGTCCACTCAGGCCTACCAAATTCGCACTTATGCTGCGTTATGCGCGCGGTCGTTTACACCAAGTAAACGTCCCTTCCGCATGCCTTGCCTAAGCACGAATTAACAGCATTTCAAAAAGAAAAGGTTGTTATTCACCGCGAGTGGTAAATAAAGGTATCTGCAAGTGACTGTATGGGGCTATAGCTCAGCTGGGAGAGCGCCTGCCTTGCACGCAGGAGGTCAGCGGTTCGATCCCGCTTAGCTCCACCATATGGTCCTGACAATACTTCAGAGTGTACTGGCGACAGTATGCTGCGAAGTATTTTGCTCTTTAACAATCTGGAACAAGCTGAAAATTGAAACATGACAGCTGAAACTTATCCCTCCGTAGACGTATTGGGATAAGGAGTAACCTGTCAGAGAGTCTCTCAAATGTAGCAGCGCGAACGTGCTTCTTTGTTTACAAAGACACCTTCGGGTTGTGAGGTTAAGTGACTAAGCGTACACGGTGGATGCCTAGGCAGTCAGAGGCGATGAAGGGCGTGCTAATCTGCGAAAAGTGTCGGTAAGGTGAT
>NZ_JAZFBA010000018.1:0-666 GCF_036352655.1 Serratia sp. C2(1)
AGATGGCCGAGGTCGGTACGTCGCCATGGTCTATCTCCGCTAACCACAACCAACAGCCGCCCCGAAGGGCGGCTTTTTTTTTGGCCGCGGTAGCGGCCCCCCCGCCCCTCGGAGAGCAGGATCGTCGAGCCCCCCGGGGCGAGTAAGTTGGCGTGTTTGCTGTACCGACGCTTGCGGCGGTATAGCAAACACCTATCCTGCCCTCTCTCGCCATCTCTCGAAGGAGCGGAGTGACCCCATATTGCGCAAATGTCGCGCGAATGTGGCACGTAGCACGTAGAAAAGGCGCGAATGTGACGCGGTGTGGCACTAGTATTGCGCGGATGTCGCACGGATGTGGCACGGAAATGCCAAACCGGGCCAGCTCATGCCAAACCGGGCCAGCTTGTGCCAGATCAGGACTGCATAACAGGCTAAAAGTGTTGCACTCTGTCGCAGAGTGTGGCACTATAGAGGCATAGTCAGCACACGGAGAACGACATGCCAGCAGCAAACCCGCGAATCGCAGTCACGCTTGACCCGGAAACGATCCAGGTCATTGAAGAAATTGCCGCCGAGGGCAACACCTCGGTTTCCAAAGTCGCCGCGAAATACTTGCGTGGAAGCATGAAAGTTTTGCGCTGGTGGCGCGCAATGGACGAACAGCAACAGTGGGATTTGATGATT
>NZ_JAZFBA010000019.1:0-642 GCF_036352655.1 Serratia sp. C2(1)
GGGGTGAGGACAGTGTCTGGTGGGTAGTTTGACTGGGGCGGTCTCCTCCCAAAGAGTAACGGAGGAGCACGAAGGTTAGCTAATCACGGTCGGACATCGTGAGGTTAGTGCAAAGGCATAAGCTAGCTTGACTGCGAGAGTGACGGCTCGAGCAGGTACGAAAGTAGGTCTTAGTGATCCGGTGGTTCTGAATGGAAGGGCCATCGCTCAACGGATAAAAGGTACTCCGGGGATAACAGGCTGATACCGCCCAAGAGTTCATATCGACGGCGGTGTTTGGCACCTCGATGTCGGCTCATCACATCCTGGGGCTGAAGTAGGTCCCAAGGGTATGGCTGTTCGCCATTTAAAGTGGTACGCGAGCTGGGTTTAGAACGTCGTGAGACAGTTCGGTCCCTATCTGCCGTGGGCGTTGGAAGATTGAGAGGGGTTGCTCCTAGTACGAGAGGACCGGAGTGAACGCACCACTGGTGTTCGGGTTGTCATGCCAATGGCACTGCCCGGTAGCTAAGTGCGGAAAAGATAAGCGCTGAAAGCATCTAAGCGCGAAACTTGCCTCGAGATGAGTCTTCCCTGGGCCTTTAAGGTCCCTGAAGGAACGTTTAAGACTAAGACGTTGATAGGCTGGGTGTGTAAGTGCAG
>NZ_JAZFBA010000020.1:0-640 GCF_036352655.1 Serratia sp. C2(1)
CTTACCACTTTGTGATTCATGACTGGGGTGAAGTCGTAACAAGGTAACCGTAGGGGAACCTGCGGTTGGATCACCTCCTTACCTAATGATATTGATTCGAGTGGCGTGCTCACACAGATTGTCTGATAGAAAAGTAATGAGCAAAAGCGCTACCTGTTGATGTAATGAGTCTCTGACTCATGCTGATACGAACCGATTAAGACGTTCAGTTTAATCGGGTTTTCGTGTCCCCATCGTCTAGAGGCCTAGGACACTGCCCTTTCACGGCTGTAACAGGGGTTCGAATCCCCTTGGGGACGCCAATCCGATAATGAGTGAAAGACATTATCACCGGTTAGTCATAACCGAAAACATCTTAAAGATGACTCTTACGAGTCGTGTTTAAGATATTGCTCTTTAACAATCTGGAACAAGCTGAAAATTGAAACATGACAGCTGAAACTTATCCCTCCGTAGAGGTATTGGGGTAAGGAGTAACCTGTCAGAGAGTCTCTCAAATGTAGCAGCGCGAATGTGCTTCTTTGTTTACAAAGACACCTTCGGGTTGTGAGGTTAAGTGACTAAGCGTACACGGTGGATGCCTAGGCAGTCAGAGGCGATGAAGGGCGTGCTAATCTGCGAAAAGTGTCGGTAAGGTGAT
>NZ_JAZFBA010000021.1:0-626 GCF_036352655.1 Serratia sp. C2(1)
TGGTCAACAAAAACTGGCCACGGCTTTAGCGTTTTTCCAGAACAATCTTTCTGATTCATTCGGCGTCAAACCACCATTATATTGATGGGGTCTGAGCTGGCTGTAATATTCTGTGATGTAATTCGTTATTGTCGTGCTGGCTTGGCTAAAATTCGCGTAGCCATTATCCGGTACCCACTCTGTTTTCAGGCTTCTGAAGAACCGTTCCATTGGGCTGTTATCCCAGCAATTTCCCCGGCGACTCAGGCTTTGCTTTATCTGATATCTCCACAGTAACTGCCTGAAATTCCTGCTGGTATAGTGACTGCCTTGATCCGAGTGATACAGTAAATTAACCGGTTTCCCTGTGCTTCCCAGGCCATCGACAGGGCTTTACCTGTCAGTGCTGAATCAGGGAAAATGCCATTCTTGTGGCGTCAGGCTACCTGGGCTGCCGCCAGTATTTATAACTGCCGCGATGAACCCCAAACACGTTGCACACAACGGCAACAGGAAACCACGCCCTGAGTTTCTCAACTAATGAGAATTGTTCAGGGAGTCTGACATCAAGAGCGTGGTAGCCTTTTTTAATATATCTCTTTCTATTTCAACGCGTTGAAGTCTTTTCTTTAGCTCACGTATTTCAA
>NZ_JAZFBA010000022.1:0-503 GCF_036352655.1 Serratia sp. C2(1)
CCAGTTCTTGACCATGGTCGCCCATATTGGGTACGCCGACCCATATCTCCGGTTTGGAGCATCCGAACCACCCGAATTTGACCATTTTCTATATCTACACACCCGTAGCTAACTTTTTGCCATACATATTGCTTCTCGATCTCTTCAACCCAGAAAGTTATTAGAGGTCAAAGTATGGGACACCCAACCAAGTCCCCAGTTCATATTGGTCCATACATCGTGTGTACCTTTGGGAGCCCCAGAACTCCGTTTTCGCTGCATTTGACTGCTTTGCTGTGTATGGACCGTAGTTAGGTATCGTTGAGATCTACTTCTGTACCGAATTTCGCATCGATCGGACATATGTGGCCAAAGTTATTGACACTTTACCATATGGCCAGTTCTTGACCATGGTCGCCCATATTGGGTACGCCGACCCATATCTCCGGTTTGGAGCATCCGAACCACCCGAATTTGACCATTTTCTATATCTACACACCCGTAGCTAACTTTTTGCCATACAT
>NZ_JAZFBA010000023.1:0-498 GCF_036352655.1 Serratia sp. C2(1)
AGTTCTACAGGTATTGTCTCCTTAATTGAGTTTTAGATGGATGTCGGTTAATCCGTTCATAATAACTTGATTCAGGAACATCAAGGAGTTGACAGCTTAGTCTGACATTGAGTGCTAAAGTTTGTATGGTTTGAGCCATATCCGCAGCACTCACTTCTTTTTCTCGGCGAATATGGTCAATACTTTTTTTAAGATGTCTCGTTCTTCCTTAACTTTAGCCAGTTGTCTTTTTAATTCTAGAAAATCAGCTTTAGAGACGGAGCTTTCATTAGATTTAGAGTAGAGGTCTATCCATTTATAAATTGTTGCAGGGGCCACGTCGTATTCTTTAGACAGCTGGGTGACGGATTGACCAGAATGATAGAAGGCGATAAGGGTTTCTTTAAATTCTTTTGAGTAGCGTTTTTGCATGTTTTTTTCCTTTGTCTAAATTATACAATAGTGACTCTAAGGTTTAAGGATAACATCAGGAATGGGGAAGCTGTCAATAAACAGAGG
>NZ_JAZFBA010000024.1:0-486 GCF_036352655.1 Serratia sp. C2(1)
TATCTGCTGTACGGCCCGTTGGCCTGCGGTGCCATCACCTTGATGTTCGAAGGCGTGCCAAACTATCCTGGCGTCAACCGCCTGTCACAGGTGATTGATAAGCATCAGGTCAATATCTTGTATACCGCCCCCACCGCCATTCGTGCGCTGATGGCCGAAGGCGATAAAGCGATCGAGGGCACCAAACGCGATTCACTGCGTATCATGGGTTCGGTCGGGGAGCCGATCAACCCGGAAGCCTGGGAGTGGTATTACAACAAAATCGGTAACGGCAAATGCCCGATCGTCGACACCTGGTGGCAGACCGAAACCGGCGGCTTTATGATCACCCCGCTGCCCGGTGCCATCGAGCTGAAAGCCGGCTCTGCCACACGGCCGTTCTTCGGCGTGCAGCCTGCGTTGGTCGATAACCTAGGTACACCTCAGGAAGGTGCCTGCGAAGGCAATTTGGTGATCACCGATTCCTGGCCAGGCCAGGCGCGTACG
>NZ_JAZFBA010000025.1:0-468 GCF_036352655.1 Serratia sp. C2(1)
GAAGCCAGTCGCAGATACCAGCTGGCTGCAACTGTTTAATAAAAACACAGCACTGTGCAAACACGAAAGTGGACGTATACGGTGTGACGCCTGCCCGGTGCTGGAAGGTTAATTGATGGGGTCAGCCGCAAGGCGAAGCTCTTGATCGAAGCCCCAGTAAACGGCGGCCGTAACTATAACGGTCCTAAGGTAGCGAAATTCCTTGTCGGGTAAGTTCCGACCTGCACGAATGGCGTAATGATGGCCAGGCTGTCTCCACCCGAGACTCAGTGAAATTGAACTCGCTGTGAAGATGCAGTGTACCCGCGGCAAGACGGAAAGACCCCGTGAACCTTTACTATAGCTTGACACTGAACATTGAGCCTTGATGTGTAGGATAGGTGGGAGGCTTTGAAGCGTGGACGCCAGTCTGCGTGGAGCCAACCTTGAAATACCACCCTTTAATGTTTGATGTTCTAACTCGGCCCC
>NZ_JAZFBA010000026.1:0-407 GCF_036352655.1 Serratia sp. C2(1)
CGAAAGGTCTTTAAATTGACTCAGACGCGCTTCACGCGTTGCGTGTGAACCTCGGCCTGTGCCCTCCCTGGCTGCCCTGGCGAAGTTATCAATCCGTGTTCCCATCTCGCACCTCCGCTTGTGTTCCATTTCCTTTCTGAAATTTCACTGATTGCCACCCGGTCGGCTGCCCCCGCCGCCTTGCGACGACGGGATATCCCCCTCCTTCCGCGGGAAGTTGTGCGGAAGGCATGCAGGGGGATCACGGCAGACCGGCCGGGTGGCCTATCGAGCGGTTAAGTTTCGTGCCTCGCTTACGGTCGGTGCCGGGCGCCGCTTTCGCGGTACAGGCCATTGCGCTGACGGGCGCAATCCATCGATCTGCTCGTGAAATTACTGTCGAACTGCTTCAGGCTCCTTGTTTGGTG
>NZ_JAZFBA010000027.1:0-403 GCF_036352655.1 Serratia sp. C2(1)
TTTATTTGATGCCTGGCAGTGTCCTACTCTCGCATGGGGAGACCCCACACTACCATCGGCGCTACGGCGTTTCACTTCTGAGTTCGGCATGGGGTCAGGTGGGACCACCGCGCTATTGCCGCCAGGCAAATTCTGTTTCATTCTCGGCCGTTACTTGCGTAACCACCAGAACCAATCTAAGAACTTCGCTGAAAATCAAAAACACTCTCTAAAACACCTTCGGTGTTGTAAGGTTAAGCCTCACGGATCATTAGTACTGGTTAGCTCAATGCATCGCTGCACTTACACACCCAGCCTATCAACGTCTTAGTCTTAAACGTTCCTTCAGGGACCTTAAAGGCCCAGGGAAGACTCATCTCGAGGCAAGTTTCGCGCTTAGATGCTTTCAGCGCTTATCTTTTCC
>NZ_JAZFBA010000028.1:0-397 GCF_036352655.1 Serratia sp. C2(1)
CTGTGACCTGTAACCCAGCCGACGTCGGCCGTACACCAGTACACGTCACCTTCGTGGTAGTCGAAGACGTACTTGAACGTCATGGCGGCATACACCAGATAGCCGCCGGTGGTGTGCAGTACGCCCTTGGGTTTGCCGGTCGAACCGGAGGTATAAAGGATAAACAACGGGTCTTCCGCATTCATCTCTTCCGGCGGGCAGTCGGCGGAAACGCCGTTGATCAGCTCATGCCACCATAAATCACGGCCTTCCTGCCAATAACCCGGCTTGCCGGTACGTTGGAAAACGACCACGTTGGTGATGCTTTTCACGCCAGGGTTTTTCAGCGCGTCGTCGACGTTCTTTTTCAGCGGCACGGCACGCCCGGCGCGCAGGCCTTCGTCAGCGGTGATAACCA
>NZ_JAZFBA010000029.1:0-387 GCF_036352655.1 Serratia sp. C2(1)
CAGTGTCCTACTCTCGCATGGGGAGACCCCACACTACCATCGGCGCTACGGCGTTTCACTTCTGAGTTCGGCATGGGGTCAGGTGGGACCACCGCGCTATTGCCGCCAGGCAAATTCTGTTTCATTCCAACCGCCACTCACGTAGCCACCAGAACCAATCTCGGAACTTCACTGAAAATCAAAACCATCCCTCTAAAACACCTTCGGTGTTGTAAGGTTAAGCCTCACGGAGCATTAGTACTGGTTAGCTCAATGCATCACTGCACTTACACACCCAGCCTATCAACGTCTTAGTCTTAAACGTTCCTTCAGGGACCTTAAAGGCCCAGGGAAGACTCATCTCGAGGCAAGTTTCGCGCTTAGATGCTTTCAGCGCTTATCTTTTCC
>NZ_JAZFBA010000030.1:0-383 GCF_036352655.1 Serratia sp. C2(1)
CGCCCTGAGTTTCTCAACTAATGAGAATTGTTCAGGGAGTCTGACATCAAGAGCGTGGTAGCCTTTTTTAATATATCTCTTTCTATTTCAACGCGTTGAAGTCTTTTCTTTAGCTCACGTATTTCAATCTGCTCAGGTGTCATGGGTGAAGCAGTGGGTGATTTTCCCGCTCGCTCTTCTTTCAGTTGTCGAACCCATTTGTCCATCGTGGATTTGCCGACATTCATCGCAGTAGCAGCGACGGTGTAGTGCTGATCGAGTACAAGCTGGGCAGCTTCGAGGCGAAACTCGGGGCTAAAATTGCGTCTGTTACGACCGGTCATAATGTCACCTGTTTTGACTGTGAGGTGATGATATCACCTCTATTTAGGTGGCCAAATTCA
>NZ_JAZFBA010000031.1:0-261 GCF_036352655.1 Serratia sp. C2(1)
GCTAGCTTATGCCTTTGCACTAACCTCACGATGTCCGACCGTGATTAGCTAACCTTCGTGCTCCTCCGTTACTCTTTGGGAGGAGACCGCCCCAGTCAAACTACCCACCAGACACTGTCCTCACCCCGGATCACGGGGCCGAGTTAGAACATCAAACATTAAAGGGTGGTATTTCAAGGTTGGCTCCACGCAGACTGGCGTCCACGCTTCAAAGCCTCCCACCTATCCTACACATCAAGGCTCAATGTTCAGTGTCAAGCT
>NZ_JAZFBA010000032.1:0-261 GCF_036352655.1 Serratia sp. C2(1)
GCTAGCTTATGCCTTTGCACTAACCTCACGATGTCCGACCGTGATTAGCTAACCTTCGTGCTCCTCCGTTACTCTTTGGGAGGAGACCGCCCCAGTCAAACTACCCACCAGACACTGTCCTCACCCCAGATTATGGGGCCGAGTTAGAACATCAAACATTAAAGGGTGGTATTTCAAGGTTGGCTCCACGCAGACTGGCGTCCACGCTTCAAAGCCTCCCACCTATCCTACACATCAAGGCTCAATGTTCAGTGTCAAGCT
>NZ_JAZFBA010000033.1:0-255 GCF_036352655.1 Serratia sp. C2(1)
TCAGGCAGTTACTGTGGAGATATCAGATAAAGCAAAGCCTGAGTCGCCGGGGAAATTGCTGGGATAACAGCCCAATGGAACGGTTCTTCAGAAGCCTGAAAACAGAGTGGGTACCGGATAATGGCTATGCGAATTTTAGCCAAGCCAGCACGACAATAACGAATTACATCACAGAATATTACAGCCAGCTCAGACCCCATCAATATAATGGTGGTTTGACGCCGAATGAATCAGAAAGATTGTTCTGGAAAAACG
>NZ_JAZFBA010000034.1:0-255 GCF_036352655.1 Serratia sp. C2(1)
CACCTTCTTCTTTGCTCAGGATGTACACTTCTGAGTCAAACTTGGTGTGCGGCTTGATTGAACCTGGTTTAGCCAGTACCTGACCACGTTCGATATCTTCACGCTTGATACCACGCAGCAGAACACCCACGTTCTCGCCAGCACGGCCTTCGTCCAGCAGTTTGCGGAACATTTCAACGCCGGTACAGGTAGACTTAACGGTGTCTTTGATACCCACGATTTCAACTTCTTCGCCAACTTTAACGATACCGCGCT
>NZ_JAZFBA010000035.1:0-255 GCF_036352655.1 Serratia sp. C2(1)
CACCTTCTTCTTTGCTCAGGATGTACACTTCTGAGTCAAACTTGGTGTGCGGCTTGATTGAACCTGGTTTAGCCAGTACCTGACCACGTTCGATATCTTCACGCTTGATACCACGCAGCAGAACACCTACGTTCTCGCCAGCACGGCCTTCGTCCAGCAGTTTGCGGAACATTTCAACGCCGGTACAGGTAGACTTAACGGTGTCTTTGATACCCACGATTTCAACTTCTTCGCCAACTTTAACGATACCGCGCT
>NZ_JAZFBA010000036.1:0-255 GCF_036352655.1 Serratia sp. C2(1)
TTTACCTGTCAGTGCTGAATCAGGGAAAATGCCATTCTTGTGGCGTCAGGCTACCTGGGCTGCCGCCAGTATTTATAACTGCCGCGATGAACCCCAAACACGTTGCACACAACGGCAACAGGAAACCGCGCCCTGAGTTTCTCAACTAATGAGAATTGTTCAGGGAGTCTGACATCAAGAGCGTGGTAGCCTTTTTTAATATATCTCTTTCTATTTCAACGCGTTGAAGTCTTTTCTTTAGCTCACGTATTTCAA
>NZ_JAZFBA010000037.1:0-255 GCF_036352655.1 Serratia sp. C2(1)
CACAGGTGGTCAGGTAGAGAATACCAAGGCGCTTGAGAGAACTCGGGTGAAGGAACTAGGCAAAATGGTGCCGTAACTTCGGGAGAAGGCACGCTGGCGCGTAGGTGAAGAGACTTGCTCTCGGAGCTGAAGCCAGTCGCAGATACCAGCTGGCTGCAACTGTTTAATAAAAACACAGCACTGTGCAAACACGAAAGTGGACGTATACGGTGTGACGCCTGCCCGGTGCTGGAAGGTTAATTGATGGGGTCAGCC
>NZ_JAZFBA010000038.1:0-255 GCF_036352655.1 Serratia sp. C2(1)
CGGTATACAAGATATTGACCTGATGCTTATCAATCACCTGTGACAGGCGGTTGACGCCAGGATAGTTTGGCACGCCTTCGAACATCAAGGTGATGGCACCGCAGGCCAACGGGCCGTACAGCAGATAACTGTGACCTGTAACCCAGCCGACGTCGGCCGTACACCAGTACACGTCACCTTCGTGGTAGTCGAAGACGTACTTGAACGTCATGGCGGCATACACCAGATAGCCGCCGGTGGTGTGCAGTACGCCCT
>NZ_JAZFBA010000039.1:0-255 GCF_036352655.1 Serratia sp. C2(1)
CGGTATACAAGATATTGACCTGATGCTTATCAATCACCTGTGACAGGCGGTTGACGCCAGGATAGTTTGGCACGCCTTCGAACATCAAGGTGATGGCACCGCAGGCCAACGGGCCGTACAGCAGATAGCTGTGACCTGTAACCCAGCCGACGTCGGCCGTACACCAGTACACGTCACCTTCGTGGTAGTCGAAGACGTACTTGAACGTCATGGCGGCATACACCAGATAGCCGCCGGTGGTGTGCAGTACGCCCT
>NZ_JAZFBA010000040.1:0-255 GCF_036352655.1 Serratia sp. C2(1)
GGCTGACCCCATCAATTAACCTTCCAGCACCGGGCAGGCGTCACACCGTATACGTCCACTTTCGTGTTTGCACAGTGCTGTGTTTTTATTAAACAGTTGCAGCCAGCTGGTATCTGCGACTGGCTTCGGCTCCGAGAGCAAGTCTCTTCACCTACGCGCCAGCGTGCCTTCTCCCGAAGTTACGGCACCATTTTGCCTAGTTCCTTCACCCGAGTTCTCTCAAGCGCCTTGGTATTCTCTACCTGACCACCTGTG